>NZ_ASRX01000056.1 GCF_000601485.1 Chondromyces apiculatus DSM 436 | reverse complement strand
CAGAGACCTTGGAGTCCTTTTCAGAGCAGGGACCGAAGGTCCCTGCTTCGCCGTACGCAGTACCGACCATCGGGAGCGTAGGGACCGAAGGTCCCTGCTTCGCCGTACGCAGTACTAGGGACAGGTGACGCGGTAAGCGTCGAGCTCGATGTGCTTGATGAGGGTGCTCAGACCGAGCGGCTGGGTCACCGCGCACACCGCATCGAGTTCGCTTTCGTCCACGTACTCCGCGTGGAGGACGGCCTTGCCTGCCGCGATGAAGGTGTCCGCGTAGAGATCGCATTCGTCGTAGGTGAAGCACTCCTCGTTCAGGGCCCAGTCGAAGTCGTCCACGAGATCGGCGAGCTGTTCGAGGTCGTTCTTGAGCCCCACCGACAGGCCGCGCTCGTGCGCCGTGGTGGCGATGAAGCGGTTGAAGTCGAGCTGATCGTCTGCCGTCAACCCGAGACCATTGTCATTCGTGTAGCCGTCGACGTTATCGGGCTCGACGCCGTCGCATCCGCGCTGGACAGCGTATTCGATCCGGGCTTGCATGATCGCGCGGACCTCCGGGGTCCGGATGTCGATCCACAGCTCGTCCTGGAAGGGCGGATCGAGGGGGCTGCCCTTCACCGAATCCGGGAAGTCCGCAGAGTCGGGCCGGTAATCCTCGAAGCTGCCTGCGCTGAAATAGCAGATCACGCTGCGGCCAGCCGCGTGCAGGGCTCCGATTTCTTCGTCCTCGGTGGTGAATAGGTCGATGTCGTATACCGGCACGTCGAACGACGTGTCGATGGGCGGGTCCGAGAGCTGCCATTGCCAGTCGACGCCTGGCTGAAGCTGCAGCACGCCGCCGCTGCCACCGTTACCGCCCCCGCTGCCCCCGCTTCCCCCTTCGCCGCCTCCACCGGATGCGCCGCTGCCACCCCCACCGGCAGCGCCGCTGCCGCCTTCGCCTGCTGCGCCGCTACCGCCTCCGCCATCACTACCGTCAGCGTCGTCATCTCCGCAGGCCGTCATGCTGCAGGCAAAGAGCAGGAAGGAAAGCGCCAGCGGTACACCGCTCCGGAACATGGGTTGCATGACCTCATCCTATGCGCGCTCCGTTACCGCAGGACAGCCCGAGGCACCGAAATGCAGGGGCATGCAGTGGCCAATCTCGCCAAGAATGCTATTGACATTGGGTGCCATTTAGGGGCTGCACGGTGGGAAGATTCGCTGTCCAGCTCGCAATGTGTGCGCTCTGCGCATCCCTGCTGCTGGTCATCACGGGCTGTGCGCGGGCAGGGCGGCCGCGCTATGCCGAGGTGCTCGGAGCATCTGGCCAGGAACCAGGAGCGGCCCTCACCGAGGTCGGGGACAAGTTGAGGCCTCCCGCGGGGGAATGCCGAGACCGCGCCAGGGAGTACCTGGCAGATCACGGTACGCTGGTGGCGACACTCTCGCCCGAGCTGCGGGCCAGGACCGAGGATGTGATGCGCGGGCTCCACCCCATCGCCCAGCGGGTCCTCGATCGGGTGCACGGGGTCTGGTACGCGCGGAACATCGAGAGCGCGGCGGCGGTGTTCCTGACATGCGGGGTCGATGAGGTCGCCGCGACGGGGGGCTTCATCCTGCTCGACGAGGCGCAGTTCCCCTTCGACAGGCCGCTGCGAGACGCCGAGGTGCCAGGGCTCTACTGGCGCGCGCTCGCGGCGGATCCGGCGGCAGTGCTCGGGGAGAACGACCCGCTGCGCAGGCCGCGGGGCTCGGGAGAGGTGGGCGCGCTCCACCACGCGGCGCGCTACTTGCTCCTCCACGAGCTGGGACATGCGCTCTCTCTGCTCACCGGGGAGTTCGTCCTCGACGACGCGCTGCGGATGCAGGTGCACGGTTTGGACGGGTTCACGGGCTTCTCCTGGAAGGTGATGACCACGGACGGGAGCACCCTCCCGGGTACACGCGGCAAGACCCGGGTACGCGCGGTGGTCCCGCGGCGCAGCCTGGATCCGATGACCTGGGGCTCGCTCCTCGACACCATCGGGGCAGATCCGGATCCCCTGGTCCCCGGTTACGCGCTGGCGCGGCCACGGCGCACGCCGGCGACACTGGCGCGGGACGTGTGCGCCGGCGGCCTCGCGCTCGTGGGCGCCGGTTTCGTGACGCCCACCGCAGCGCGCTACCCGACCGAGGACTTCGCGGAGATGTTCGCGCACGCGCTCCTCGCGGACGAGGGCAAGCTCCTGCCCGGAGATCACGTCATCGTGGACCTGCCTGGCTGCGGCCGTCGCGAGATCCGCTCGCCGTACCACGCCGCCCCCCTGGGGCCCAAGCGGGCCTACCTGGAGAGCGCGCTGGGGCTCCACTCAGGACGACGGGCCACCGCCACCCTGTAGCGGTTTGACGCCGGCACCCGGCGGCAGGAACCTGGAGAGACCATGCGGCGCTCCAGCATCCTCCTCGCCCTCACCCTGCTCGCCCTCACCGGGCTCACGGCCTGCGTTCGCCAGTCTGCGCCGCAGCAGCAACCGGCGAGCTGCCGCTGCAACCGCCGGTAGCCTGCACCCTCTGCGAGCGGCTCAGCGAGAGCCGGTCCTGCCCCGCCCCCGCGCGGTACCAGGAGGGCTCGCGCCTCCCCCACGCCGCCCCGCCCCGCCAGCCGCCGAAGCCCGCCGCTTCGGCTTGGCAGGAGCCGCGCTGATCTCGGCCACCTCTTCCGTGCCCTGCAGCGACTTCAAGCCCCGGAGCTGGTCCCGCAGACGCGCTGCCTTCTCGAACTCCAGGTTCTCGGCGGCGGCGAACATCTCCTGGCGCAGCGCCTCGATCTGGTCGGCGAGGTCGACGGCACCCTTGCCGGACTGCGCTGTCGTGGCGCGCGCCGGGCCCTTGGAGACGGCGTAGTAGTCGCGCCCGCCCGAGGTCGGCGACAGGTCGAGGATGGCCTTCTTCACCGTGGCCGGCGTGATCCCGTGCTGCTTGTTGTACTCCTGCTGGATGGCGCGACGGCGGTCGGTCTCGCCGATGGCGTTCTTCATCGCCTCGGTCATCCGGTCTGCGTACATCAGGACGTGTCCGCGCACGTTGCGCGCCGCGCGGCCAATGGTCTGGACGAGCGACCGCAGGCTGCGCAGGAAGCCCTCCTTGTCGGCGTCGAGGATCGCGACCAGCGACACCTCGGGCAAGTCGAGGCCCTCGCGCAGCAGGTTGATGCCGACGAGCACGTCGAACTCGCCGCGGCGCAGATCGCGGAGGATCTCGACGCGCTCCAGGGTGTCGATGTCGGAGTGCAGGTAGCGCACCCGTACCCCGAGCTCCGTGTAGTACTCGGTGAGGTCCTCGGCCATGCGCTTGGTCAGGGTGGTGACGAGCACGCGCTCTCCGGCGCTCACGGTCTCGCGGACCCGCGCGAGCAGATCGTCCACCTGCCCGGCCACCGGGCGCACCGTGATCTCCGGATCGGTGAGGCCCGTGGGCCGGATGATCTGCTCGACCACCACGCCCCCGGAGCGCTCGACCTCGTAGTCACCCGGCGTGGCGCTGACGAAGAGCACCCGGTTGTAGTGCTCCTCGAACTCGTCGAACTTGAGCGGGCGGTTGTCGAGCGCGCTGGGCAGGCGGAAGCCGTGCTCGACGAGCGTCTCCTTGCGGGCGCGGTCGCCCCGGTACATCGCCGCCACCTGGGGGATGGTCTGGTGAGACTCGTCGACGATGAGCAAGAAGTCCTTGGGGAAGTAGTCGATCAGCGTGGGGGGCGGGTCGCCGGGGTTCCGGCCCGAGAGGTGGCGTGAGTAGTTCTCGATGCCGTTGCAGAAGCCCATCTGCTCCAGCATTTCGAGGTCGTACATCGTCCGCTGCTCGATGCGCTGCTTCTCCAGGAAGCGACCAGCCTTGTCGTAGTAGTCGATGCGGTCCCTCAGCTCCTCGCGGATGGCGGCGATGGATCGGCGGAGCTGCTGCTGCTCGGTCACGTAATGGGAGCCCGGGTACACGGCATAGCGATCGAGCTGCCCGACCACCTTGCCACGCACCGGATCGACCTCCTTGATGGCCTCGATCTCGTCCCCGAAGAACTCCACGCGGATCGCCAGCGACTCCTCGTAGGCCGGGAAGATCTCCACCACGTCCCCGCGCACCCGGAACGTGCCGCGGTGGAAATCGATGTCGTTGCGCGTGTACTGGATGTCCACCAGCCGGCGCAGGAGCTCGTCGCGGCGGAACTCCTCGCCCTTCTCCAGCTTGATGAGCAGCCCGTGGTAGCTCTCGGCAGAGCCGATGCCGTAGATGCAGCTCACCGAGGCGACGATGATCACGTCGGGTCGCGAGAGGAGCGCGTGCGTCGCCCCGTGGCGCATCCGATCGATCGCGTCGTTGATGATCGCGTCCTTCTCGATGTACGTGTCGCTCGCGGGGACGTAGGCCTCGGGCTGGTAGTAGTCGTAGTAGCTGACGAAGTACTGCACGGCGTTGTTCGGGAACAGCTCGCGCATCTCGCCATAGAGCTGGGCCGCCAGCGTCTTGTTCGGCGCCAGGATGAGGGTCGGCTTCTGGAAGTGCTCGATCACCTTCGCGGCCGTGAAGGTCTTGCCGCTGCCGGTGACGCCGAGGAGCACCTGGAACCGATCACCTCGCTCGAATGCGGTGCAGATTTCCTGGAGGGCACGCGGCTGGTCGCCGCAGGGCTTGAAATCCGAGACCAGCTCGAAGGGGGTGGGCATGAAGAGCGGGAACTTAATGGTCGCTCGCCCCGCCCGCAACCCCGCAGAATTCCGCCCGCAGGGCAGGTTCCTCGCGACGCTGCCCGGCTCTCCGGTCTCGTTGTGGCTCGTTGTGCTTCGGCATGCCTCGTCATGCCTCTCATGACCTCGTCATGCTCCGTCCGTCTCACCTCCATGCCGCTGCGTGGCGAGCGCAGTCATGGTGGGCATTGTGGCTGAGCTGCAGTGGTTGTGCCGCGCTGGAGCCCACCGTGCTACGTGCGGGTGGCCACCCATGGATAGCCTTCCCCTTCTCCCCGACCATCCGTACGCCTCGTTCCTCGACCAGGTCGACAAGCCGGCCCGCTACACCGGCGGCGAGGTGGGGTCGGTCGTCAAGGACTGGTCGAGCGTGGAGGCGCGCGTCTGCCTGGCTTTTCCCGATGTGTACGACATCGGGATGAGCCACCTCGGCTTCAAGATCCTCTACAAGATCCTCAACGACGATCCCCGCACCCTCGCCGAGCGCTGCTACACCCCGTGGGTCGACATGGAGGCGCAGCTCACCCGGCGGGGGCTGCCGCTCGTGTCGCTGGAGTCGGCGAGGCCCCTCCGCGACTTCGATGTCGTGGGCTTCTCGCTCCAGTTCGAGCTCACTTACTCGAACATCCTCACCATGCTGAAGCTCGGCGGGATTCCCCTGCGCGCGGCGGATCGCGGCGAGGACGACCCCCTGGTGATCGCTGGTGGCCCCGTGGCGACTCACCCCGAGCCGATCGCCCCGTTCATGGATCTGCTGGTCATCGGTGACGGCGAGGAGAAGGCCACCGAGGTCTCCCTCACCTGGACCCGGCTCAAGAAGGCCGGCGTCCCGCGGGCCGAGCGCCTCGTTGCGCTGGCGCGCCTCGGCGCCGTCTACGTGCCCTCGCTCTACGAGACGCGCATCGATCCCGACATCGGTATCGGCGTGGTCGACCGCGCGCTCCTGCCCGATCTGCCGCTCCCCGTGGGCCGCGCGCTCGTCGATCTCGACAAGTATCCCTTCCCCGACGACGCGCCGACCGGCGGCCCCGAGGCCATCTTCGACCGCATGTCCATCGAGATCGCCCGCGGTTGCACCGAGGGCTGCCGCTTCTGTCAGGCGGGGATGATCTACCGCCCCGTGCGCGAGCGTGACCCCGAGCAGGTCGTCGAGACGGTGCTCCGCGCCATCAAGCGCTCGGGCCAGGACGAGGTCTCGCTCACCGCGCTCTCCACGGCGGACGTCTCCTGCATCTCGCCCCTCATCAAGAAGATCGGCGCGCGCCTCGCCGCCGAGCGGGTCACCCTCGGCGTCTCCTCTCTGCGCGCCTACGGCCTGGAGCCCGACCTCCTCGATGAGCTCAAGCGGGTGCGCGCCGCAGGGCTGACCTTCGCGCCCGAGGCTGGCTCCCAGCGCATGCGCGACGTGGTGAACAAGAACGTCACCGAGGAGCAGCTCCTCGAGACCGCCGAGCGCGTCTTCTCCCGCGGCTTCGGCAAGATGAAGCTCTACTTCATGATCGGCCTCCCCACCGAGACCGACGACGACGTGCGCGGCATCGTCCAGACGGGCGCGCGCACGGCGTCCACCGGCCGCAGGGCCGCCGGCAAGGGCAAGCCCGCGGACGTCACCGTCAGCGTCTCGACGCACGTGCCCAAGCCCCACACGCCCTTCCAGTGGGCGGCCATGGACCCCCTCTCCGAGGTCGCCCGCAAGCAGCAGCTCCTCAAGGACACCGTGCGCCCTCACCGCGCCGTCACCCTCCGGACCCACGAGCCCCACGCCAGCGTCCTCGAAGGCATCTTCGCGCGCGGTGACCGCCGCCTCGCCGACGTCCTGGAGCGCGCGTTCCACAACGGCGCCCGCTTCGACTCGTGGGACGACCAGCTCAAGCTCGAGGTGTGGGAGGAGGCCTTCACCCACTTCGGCATCGACCGGACCCGCTACCTCGGGACGTTCCCCCTCACCGCGCGGCTGCCCTGGGATCACATCGACGTCGGCCTGGAAGAGGGCTTCCTCGCCAAGGAGTACCGCAAGGCCCTCCAGAGCCGCCTCAGCCCTCCCTGCGGCAAGGTGGCCGGCATGTTCGTGCACCACACGAACCTCGAAGATGCCCGCGCCGACGAGCGGCGCCTGGTCTGCTACGACTGCGGCGTCGCCTGCGACCTGTCGCTGATGCGCGAGGAGCGCTTCAGCTTCCTCGAAAAGCTCGGCGCCGAACGGCGCGCCCTGCCGGTGCTCAAGCCCGGGGCGGAGGAGATGTCGCCCGCGCAGGATGCGCAAGAGACGCAGCACACGCAGGACGCGCAGCACACGCAGGACGCGCAGAGCGCGCAGCACACGCAGGACGCGCAGCACACGCAGCACACGAACGCTCCTTCAGCGGCGGCGAGCGATGACCCGGAGCGCAGTGCGGCCTCCCCGCCGCCCCGCGCGCCAGCCCAGGCGAAGAAGCGCCCTCCCCAGCCCCAGGGGCGAGGAGGCATCGCGTACCGGCTCCGTTACGAGAAGACCGGACCGATGGCCCTCCTCGGCCACCTCGACGTCGTGCGCGAGCTTCCCCGGGTGCTGCGCCGCGTGGGCGTGCCAATGACCTACACCATCGGCTTCCACCCCAAGCCGGACATGACCTTCGGCCCCGCGCTCTCGCTCGGCGTGATCACCCTCGACGAGTACGCCGACGTGCGGCTCGAACAGGCGCTGGAGCCCGACGCCCTTGCCGATCTCGTCAAGGCCATGACGGCCTCGAGCCCCCGCGGCCTCAATTTCCGCGCTGCAGCGCGCCTCGGCGCCGAGGATCCGCCGCTCGGCAGGGTCATCGCAGGCGCCCGTTACCTCCTCGTCATGGCGCGCGCTGCAGCAGGCGGGGCCGACGCCGAGCAGCTCCTCGCCGCCCGCTGCCGCGCAGCCATGGACGCCACCTCGCTCACCCTCCGCCGCGAGGTCAGCGGCATCGGCAAGATGGTGGACGTGCGCACCTACCTCAAGCGCGCCGAGGTGGCCTCCGCCGAGGCGCTCGCCTCGCTCGCACAGGCCGGCCTCACCGGCGACGTCGTCGCCCTCGATGTCGAGGTCGACATCCTCGGCTCCGGTTCCGTCAAATCCTCCGAGGTCGCCACCGTCATCGCCGGCGAGGACGGCGCTGCACCGCCCCACCGCGCAATCAGGCTGGAACTCTTCGGGCGCAACGAGGCAGGCCAGCGCGTCTCCCCGCTGGACCTCCCTGCCCTCCGCCGTCCGCGCCCTGCCCCCGTGGCCAAGGAGCGCGCGCCCTCCCCTGCCCTGGCGGCCGACGCCGAGTAGTCCTGCGGCTCCTGCCTCCCGCTCCCCCAGCGAACACCGCGACCGCTACACCTGGCTGAGCCTGCAGCCGAGGCCCTGCCCCCCCCTGTGCCAGCAGAGGAGCACGCCGGTCCGTGGCCCCCTGCCCCCGTGACAGCAATGTCAGGGGTCGCAGCGCGCTCAGGGGATCGATCCCCCTGTTTGCCCGAGGATTTTGCGGTCCTTCGCCCCGGGCGCACCCTCGGCACCACTCTTGCTCCTATAGGCGGGCGTCGGACAGGTCAACAGCCGGTCCCACTCGTTTCTTCCCTTCTCTTCCCCTTCGCTTTCACCTCTTCCTTGAGCCTTTCCTTCGCGCCGCCTACCGGCGCGCCGCCGGTGGCTGGAGCCGCAAGCCGACTCAAGCCACCGACGGTGTGCCGTCTTGCTTCGCTTCTTCTTCGCTTGGCTCCCTTTTAGTAACCTCTGCAGGCATGTCGGACGTCGATACCGCCGACCTGGCCTGTCGCGCCGCGCGCCTCGCTGCCGCGGGTGCTGTGGGCGCCAGCGTGGCCCACGAGCTTCGCAACGCCCTCGCCGTGGCCGAGTCGTCGCTGTTCCTCGCCCAGCGCGACCTCGACGACCGCGCCCTCGTCTCGGGACACCTCACCAAGGTCTCTGCCGAGATCCGCAAAGCGCAGCAGGTCATCGGCAGCGTCCTCGGTCTCGCCCGCGGGGAGCCTCTCCGGTGCGAGCCAGCGCCTCTGCGTCAGTTCATCGAGGGTGCGCGCCACGGCCTCGTCGCCCCTGGCCACATCCGCTTCGAGACCGCCGTCGAGCCCGCGGACCTGACCGTCTGCTGCGATCCCGTCCTCCTCGAACGGGTGTTCTCCAACCTCTACCTGAATGCCATCGATGCCCTCGCCAGCAGCCCGGAGGCCACCATCTGGACCCGTGCCTGGCGCGCCGACGAGCGCACCTGGATCGAGGTGGAAGACAACGGACCTGGCCTGCCCGCGACCGTCATGGAGCGCATCTTCGAGCCCCTCGCCACCACCAAGGTCGCGGGCACCGGGCTCGGCCTCACCCTCAGCCGGGTGATCGTCGAAGCCCACCGCGGCGAGATCACGGTGATGACGAGCAAGCGGGGCGGCGCCGTGTTCCGGCTATGGTTGCCCATCGTCAGCGACACCATCTGCTTCGGCAGCGTGTAGCAGCAGCCCTCTCGCCGCCCTCCCTACCTCCCTGATGCTCTCGTCCCGCGGGATCTGTGCATCCCATTCACTCGGCGGCGACCTCCCGTCGTCCGCCATACATGGTCCACCCTGTGCTTGGATCCACGTTATCGCCGACTTGATGGAGCGCCCCTCGCGCCCACACGCGGCACCACGCCACAGGAGCCCGGCCATGGGACGAGCTTGGAAACGGGGCAGCGCCTGGGCGCTGCTCGCCGCAATGACCACGGGGTGTAGCCTCGATGCTTCGAGCGAGGCCTTGAAGCCCCAGAGCACACCACGTGCTGAGACACCGAACGAGCCGGATGCCGAGACACCGAACGAGCCGGATGCCGAGATACCGAACGAGCCGGACACGGCGCCTTGCTCGTCTTGCCTGTTCAGCGTCGGCCTCGGTGGCCCCGGTTTCGGGGAAGGCCAGAACGCTCCTCATGGCGCCTTGCTCGCGGTCGACAGCACAGGAAACCTCCTGATTGGTGGCGATTTCCAGGGCCCCCTCGACCTCGGCAACGACAGCTTCGTCAGCACGGCAGGGAGCAGCGATATCTTCCTCGCCAGTCTCAGCGAGCAGGGTGATATCCGCTGGAGCAAGCATTTCGGAGACGGAGGGCACCAGTCGTTGACCGGCCTCGCCGCGACGCCCGACGGAGGCGTCGTCATCACCGGCATGTTCGAGGGCTCCCTGGATCTCGGCGGCACCCCGATGGAGACCGCCTACCTGGCCATCTTCCTCGCGCGGCTGGACTCCCAGGGGAGGCACGTCTGGAGCCGCTCCTTCGCGGGAGATGGACAAGCCATCGCCTGGGCCCACGCGGTCACCGTCGATTCGACGGGCGATGCCCTCCTTTTCGGCAATCTCGAAGGAACCGTCGATTACGGAGGATTTGAACTCGACAATGGCGCCCTGTGGCCGGTGATCGTCAAATTCGACGAACGTGGCGATCCCCTGTGGGGAAAGTCATTCGGCGGCTCGGTGGACCAGACGCCGGTGGCCATTGCCACGGACAGCCAGAACAACATCTACATCGCCGAAGAGTCCAAGCGCTCCGTCATCGATGGCGTGACCCTCCAGGGCGATGCCTTCGCCAACACGCTGGCGGCGAGCTTCGACCCTGAGGGCACCCTCCGCTGGGCAAGGATCTTCCGGGAGCGCCCGCAGGAGGGCCCCTCGGACGCTTCCGACACCTTCACGAAGGCCATGACGGTCGACCCGCTCGGAAACATGGTCCTCACCGGTCTCTTCGCCGGAACCCTCGACGTCGACACCGTCCAGCTCACCACGGAGAATCCCGAGAGCGGTGCCAGCTTCGTGCTGAAGCTGAACGCTGCGGGGGAAGCCCTGTGGGGCACCGCCCTGGAGAACACCTCCATCGACACGCTCAGCGTCGACTCCGCAGGCGACGTGCTGCTCGGGGGCTCTCTCCAGGGTGCCCTTCAACTCGGCGGCACCCACCACGCCTCTGCGGGCGGCACCGACACCTTCGCGGCCAGGTTGCGCAAGCTCGACGGCGCGCCTGCCTGGAGCCAGCACCTCGGCGACGCAGCCGACCAGCGGGCATCCGCCATTGCTGCCGGCAGCGCAGGCAAGGTGATCCTCACCGGCGTCTTCGATGGCCACCTGGACCTCGGCTGCGGCACCCTCTCCAGCGCGAGCGGCAAGGACCTCTTCCTCTCGGTGCTCAGGCCCTGACCCGGCGCCTCCCGCGCGCCCCCTGACCAGGGCCGCGGCCCCCCGCCCCGCCCCGCCTCCGCACGGTCCCAGCGCGGCCTCGTTCCCGGTCCTGCCCCCCCCTTCACCCCGCGCCTTCGCCCGCAGCTTCCCCTTCCTGCGCGATGACGACCTCCTGGTCCGTCAGCGACCAGTGCATCTGCACGAACACCCACCCCTCGCCGCGGCGCTCCGCCACCGCCGTCATCCGGATCCTCGGCAGGTCGAACGGACGCTCGCCCATGCGCGCCTGGAAGCGCAGGCGCGGCGTCCCCACGCACGCGGCGCGCCCCTCGGCGAGCACGGTGATCACCAGTGAATCCGGATCGACACTGACCCGGAGGTCCTGCATGGCCGCGAACTGGTGCGCGAACGCCCTCTCGAGCCCGGGCCACCCCACAATGTGCAGGTTCACCTGGGTGCCATAGAACAGCAGGGTCTCGTCCCGGGAGAACACCGCGCGCAGCGTCTCCATGTCCCCTGCACCGAAGGCGCCGGTGAACCGCGCCACGAGCTCACGGATCTCTGCGATAGCGGTCATGGTCTCCCTCGCTCACTCCTGCTTGCGCATGTGCTTCGCACCTCAATCGTCGCCCGCGCCCGCGTCTGGCGCAGCAGGCCGCACCCGCATGCTCTTGTAGCGCGCCAGCGACACCAGCCCCGCCGGAGCGCCACGCGGCTTCGACACGTCCGCCGCCTTGCAGACGTGCACCTCCACCCGCGCGCTGCCCCGCGCCTTCGAGTACCAGGCCGCCGCGGCCGCCGCGACCTCGACCACGGGCTTGGGCACCTCCACGCGCTCGGGGTTGCGCACCACCACGTGGCTCCCTGGCGTCCCGCCCCCCACGTGCAGCCACAGATCGTTCGGCTTCGCCACGTCGAACGTGAGGTGATCGTTGTCCTCGTCCCCACGCCCGATGAGGACCTCGAAGCCCTCCACCATCACCGTGCGGTAGGGTCGTCCCTTGCTGCCCACGGCGGCAGCATGCGGCGCGCTGCCAGCGAACACAAGCCACAACCCGCGCGTCCGTCCTCCCTGCCGATACCCGCACGGCCCCGCATCCCGGCGCCCGAGTTCACGCCCTCCACCGCGCGCGCTCCCGCTATCCTGCATCCCCGTGCTGGACCTCTCCGACCTCGAACAGGCAGCGCGCACCTTCGCCGCCGAGCGGCACGGCGCCCAGCGCTACGGCGACCACCCCTACACCTTCCACCTCGAGCGGGTCCGCGCCGTCCTCGCCGACCACGGCTACGGAGGCGCCCTCGGCGTCGCTGCCTGGCTGCACGACATCCTCGAAGACACCCCCACCACCCGCGACGAGATTGCCGACCGCTTCGGCGCCCACGTCGCCGCCCTCGTGTGGGCCGTGACCGGCGTCGGTGCGACCCGCAAGGAGCGCAACGCCTCCATGTACGGCAAGATCCGCGACACCGAAGGTGCAGCCCTCCTCAAGCTCGCCGACCGCATCGCCAACGTCGAAGCCGCGCGCACCCGCCCTGACAAGCTGCGCATGTACCGCAGCGAAGCCGAAGCCTTCACCCAGGCCCTCGCAGGCCTCGGCGACCCCCGCCTCTGGGCCCGCCTCCAAGCCGCCTTCGCCGCAGCGCCTCGCGACCCCGGATGACCCCGTTCACACCCTGCACCGACAGCACCAACGGCTCCCTGCCCCCCCCACCCGTGAGCCTCGTGAAGCGCGCCTTCCTCGCCGCTGCCCTGCTCCTCGCCCTCGGCGTCCCCTCGCCTGCGCCCGGCGCCGCTCCTCCTCCGCCTACGGATCCTTCCTCCCCCGCGGCCGTCGACCCCTCGCTCTGCGCCGCCTCGGTGCATGGCTGGGTCGCCCGCGCGGGCACCGAGATCGCCGTCCCTGCCTCCGCCATCGCCTGCACCGGCGACCGCGTGCGCATCCGCCTCACCCCCACCGGCGCCCCGCCCTTCGACGTCGACATGGCCCCGGCCACGCCCCGCGCCTTCCGCACCGAGGGCCGCTGGGGCCTCTCGCCCCTCCTCGAGGTCAGCGATTTCCGCACCACCCCTCTCCCCCGGCAGCACGCCTTCGACGCCTTCTGCACCTGGGTCGCCGCCCACCCCGACGACATCACCACCGGCGCCCGCGCCACCCCGAGCTTCCTGCGCAGCGCCCTTCCCCCCATCGCCCACCACGCCTGGCGTGCCCCCTGGGCGCTCCTCCTCGCCCTCCTCGCCCTCCTCGCCCTCTTCGCCCTCGCCTTCCGCGCCCGACGTCCTTCCCCCTCTTCCGACGCCTCTCTCGCCCCTTCGCCAGCCCCCTCCCCTCCTGCCCTCTCCTCCCCACCCTCCCCGGCATCTGCGCCTCCCCGCGCCCCCCTGCGCACGGCAGCGGCCCTCTTCGCCCTCGCCCTCGCCCTCCGCTGTGTCCTCGGCCTCTGGGGCCCGCTCCACGTCAACGGCCAGGGAGGCCTCTGGGTCCTCGCCGCCACCGTCGACCCCTCCGAACTCCAGCACTACGGCTCCGGCTACGTCGAGCTCTTCTCCCTCGTCCCTGCCTTCGGCGCCTCCGGCGACCTCACCCTCTTCGCCCTCAACACCGCCCTCGGCGCCCTCTCCCCGGTGCTCCTCTGGGCCCTCGCCCTCCGCCTCGGCCTCACCCCGCGCCGCGCCCTCGTCCCTGCCGTCCTCCTGGCCTTCGACCCCATCTCGGTCCTCACAGCCGCCACCGAGTCCTACTTCCCGCCCATCCTCACCTGCGCCCTCCTCGGCGCCTGGTCCTGGCTCTCCGCCGCCCACGCCGCCGAGCGCCGCCGCCCCCTCGACATCGCTCTCTGGACCCTCGCCGCCGCGGGGGCCGCCATCACCGCCGTCCGCCTCCACCCTGCCGCGTGGATCCCCACCGCCCTCAGCACCACCTGGCTCCTCCTCGGCTTCTCCTGGCTCCACCCCGCGTCGCCCTCCGCTCTCTCCGCTCTCTCCGCGCCCCCCGCTCCCTCCCCACCCTCCGCATCGCCCTCCGCGCCCTCCGCGCCCCCCACACGCCCCCCGCCCCGCATCGCCCACCACCTCGGCCTCATCGCCCTCCTCGGCGCCTTCACCGCCGCCACCCTCTGGCTCACCAGCGGCCGCGCCATCGTCGCCACCCTCGACGCCATCCACGCGGGCCACCTCTCCCGCGTCGACCTCGGCCCTGCCGCCCTCTGGCAGCACCACCGCTGGCCCACCTGGGCGCTCCTGCTCCTGCTCTCTCTCCTCGTCCGACCGCGCCGCCTCGTGCCCATGCTGTGGCTCTACACGGCGGCCGACATCCTGCTCCGCCGCGTCTACGGCCAGAGCGCCCTCTGGCAGCAGAGCTTCGACCGCCTCTACCTCTGGCCCCTCCTCCTCGGCCTCGCCGCCGCGCACCTCTCGCCCGCCCACCGCGACAGCGCACGCACCCTCCTCGCGCGCCTCCTCCCTGCCCGCCTCTCCCCTGCGCGCCTCCTCCGCGAGCGCCTCTCCCCCGCGCGCGCCCGACGCCTCTGGCGCATCGGCGCGCGCACCACCGCTCTCGCCGCCGCCCTCGCCGCCGCCGCCCTCGCCATCGCCGTCACCTGGCGCCTCCGCGAACCGCGCACCACCGACGCCCAGGAGTACCACTGGACGCGCCAGGCCCTCGCCCACGTCCCGCCCGAGTGCCGCGTCCTCTACGTCGGCATCGCCGGACGCCGCAACGAATTCCTCCCCACCTTCGTCGTCCCGAACCGCGCCCCGGGCGCCTCCATCCGCCTCGACACGCGCCGGCCTAACCTCCTCGGCGACGTCCTCGGCGACGCCCCGGGCTGCGTCCGCTACGTGCGCGTCGCCCTCTGCGGCAGCGCCGAGGGGGCCCCCGGCTGCGACGCCATCGAGCGCCAGCTCGACCTCCACCTCCTCGAACGCCGCGACCACACCTCGGTCGAGAGCTACCGCGGCTTCAGCTTCGGCCCGGACCCCCACACCGCCATCTTCGACGTCCGTGGCGTTCGCCCCTCACGGCCCTGACACAGGCGCACCCGTCGGAGCCGCGGGCGCCGCGCTCGGCGCTGCCGTCGGAGCCGCCGACGCCCCCGCGCTCGCGCTCGACGCCGGCCCGCCCGCCTTCACCCACGGAGGCGCCTGCGTGGCCACCTGCGCGAACTGGTACACGAACTTCACGTCGCCCGCGTCGCTGCCGCTCTTCAGCGGGAACGACGCCGCCCCTGGCGCGTCCGACTTCACCACCGGCTCGCCCATCTCCCCGACCGGCCCCGCCATCCGACCGAGCACCGACACCGCGTTGTCGCAGAGCCGGATCACCACCGGCTGCACCACCGCCCCGCCCTCCTCCCCCTTGCTCTCGAAGCGCGCCACGATCAGCTCCTCGTTGAACGCCGGCCGCCACCGCCACACCTTCGAGAACGTCCCCTCCGTCTTCACCTGCGCGTGCGCCAGCGCCTTTTGCAGCCGCCCCGCGAGCGCCTCGTCCACCGACGCCTCCTCCGCGAGTGCCGCGGGCTCCTCCTCCGGCGCCGGGATCACCACCTCCGCCGTGTTCGCGGTCCCCCCGCAGCACCGGAACCCTGCCTCCCAGGAGACCACCGCCGGATCTGCCGCCTTCACCGACGTGCACCGCATGTTCGCGTATGGCGTCCCCCCGAACCCGCCCCGCAGCACGCCCTTCTCTTCCCCCTCCGTCACCTTCCCCCGCTTCCACGGGCTCGCCGTCCACTCCCACACGTACCCGTGCATCGCCCGCGCCCCGAACCCGCTCGCGCACTTCTCGAACTCCGAGAGCGGCGTGTCCTTCTTCAGCCCCGTCGGACAGCTCTTCGCCTCGAACTTGTTCCCGTACTCGTAGCGCGTGTTCGACGGCCCCTTGCACGCCCGCTCCCACTCCAGCTCCGTGCACAGCCGCCGCCCACGCATCTCGCACAGCTCCGCCGCCCGCGCGCGCTTGAAGCCCGTCGCCGGCTTCTTCGTCGGATCGTTCGGGTACGGGTACACGTCGATGTCGAACTCCCCGAGCTCGACGCTCTCCCCGGCCAGCTCCTCCCCCGGCGCGCGCGGGTGATCCCCGCACGCCGTCCCTGCCACGAGCTTCCCCGCCGGGATCTTCACCGACGGCCCCGGCGTGCGCAGCAGTTCCTCCTCCGACGCGCCCGTTGTCGCCGACGATGTCCCCTTCCCTGCCGGTGCAGCAGCCGTCGTTGCGGCGCTCGACCCCGGCGCCCCCGTCGCGGCTACCGGCGCCCCGCTCTCGGCCGGAGGCGCCGCATCTTCCGACGACTTCGAGCAAGCCGCGCTGCACACCCCGAGGGCCAGCAACACCGCGGCGACCACCGAACGATCCGCACAGGTCTTGGTCACGGTACCACCGCTAGGTGTGGCTCCCGGCCGCGTCAATCCGCCCCTATTTCGGCGCCGCGGCCGCGGGCAGCGCGTCACGCACCATCTGCGCCAGATCCAGCCGCATCTCCGGGCTCACCGCGTGCCCGATCCCCGGGTAGCCCTTCAGCTCCGCCTGCACACCCCGCGCCTTCAGCGCCGCCACCGCCTCGCGCGTCGGCCCGATCGGTACCCGCTCGTCGGCTTCCCCGTGCATCGCCCGGATCGGCACCGACGTCCCCTTCCCCGCGAGCACCGCCGGCGGCGCCCACCCTCCCACCGGGAACGCCGCGGAGATCACCTCGGGGTGCCACAGCGCCAGCGCGAACGACAGCGCCCCGCCCTGCGAGAACCCCAGCACGATGGGCTTCCCCATCGTCGGCCGCTCCGCCGCGAGCGTCTTCACCAGCGCCGCCACCCCATCGGCCGCCTGCAGGATCCCCGTCCCCGTGATCTCCGCCATCAGCCCCCCCTCCAGCGCGAACCACGAGTACCCGTTCCCGAGCGGCGTCAGTCCCCGCGGCACGATGAACCGCGCGGGCTTGTCGAACCCCGCCAGCACCTCCTGGAACGACTCCGGCTTGTCCCCGCGCCCGTGGAGCGCGACCACCATCGGCAGCGTATCGGTCGCCTTCGCGCCACCGCTCAGGATCTCCAGGTACTCGATCGCCGGCTTGCCAGCCGTCGCCACCACACTCCCGCTCCCCGGGGGTGCCGGGGATGCCCCTGGCGAGGCGCCCACGGACGACACCCCCGTCGCCGGCGTCCCCGCTGACGGAGACGGTGCAGCCGACGTCGCCCCTGCCGTCTCCCGCGTCTCGCGCGCCCCTCCCGCCGAAGGCGGCTTGTCGCACCCGGAGGCGAGCCCCAGGAAGGCGAGGACGAGCGAACCAACGGCGAGGTGCCTCCGGGCGCGGCTCGTGCTGCTCGCGCGGCTCGGGCGGGAGGGGCGGGTCTGGCTGGACATGTGGAGCGTCATCGCCCCGAACCATGAACCCCGGGCCCCCGCCGTGCCAGTCCCGACGTCATGCCCCCTCCACCCGCCTACGTTCGCGCCAGCCTGCGTTCCTGGTCGAATCCTCGGCTGAAATTCACCGAGGTGTCGGGCACTTTTGAGGACCGACGAAATGTGATGCCCGCTCGTGAAGGTGACGGCTATCATGCTCGCCAATGCTGAGGATCTCACGCGAGATGCTCACGAGACTCGAGCACGAAGCGCGCCGCGATTTCGCGCAGGAGCTGCAGCGCTGGTGGAGCGCGCGCTTCCCGTGGTTCGTCGAGCTTCTCCATGACGACGACGACGCGGAGGCGACCGCCCTGCAGGTGATCGAGGAAGCCGCGTCGTGGCAGTACCTGCGCAAGGGAGACATCCTGCGCTACTCGGTCGGCTACGTCTTCTTCGGCAGCCGCTTCGCGGACAATCCCTTGCACGAGAACCTGATGCAGCGCTGCTACTGGCGGGCGCCGGTGGCGCCGGGTCTCCGCGTGGCGCGCATCCTCCAGCATGTCGACATGCTGACCTGGGACGGCACCTTCAGCGAGCCGCGAGGCTGCCTCCTGAACATCCCCGAGCTCGCGGACGGGCCCGTGGCCCCACCGTCGCCGCCGAACCTTGCGAGCGCGCTGCGAGACATCCCCGCGCGCCGCCTCGTGCACCTCGACCTCGACGCGCTGGAGCCCTTCCTGGAGCGGACCCTCCCGATGCTCTCGGCCTCCGGCGTTCCCGAGGCCTGGCGCCTGCGCGGCGCCCTCCTGGGCGTGCTCCTGGGGTGGAATTACCCGCAATCACCGGCCTATGCCTGGCTGATCGCAGCGATGCGACGCGACGACGCCGACACCATCATGAGGGGGCTCCGTGGATCTACTCACACATGAGGTCACGACCGGCGATTCCCTCTATGGAATCGCGCGGCAGCACAACGTCGACATCCGCGACCTCCAGGTGGTCCGCGGCGACCAGACGTTCGACCTGGGTGCCACGGGCAACGGCTTCGACCCCACGAGCCTCGGCCCTGGGGACAAGGTGCTCACGCCCAACGCTGCCCAGCCCTGCACGTTCGGCGTCAACGGCTGCGGGGCCGACGTGGAGGCCCAGGCGGCTGCGGCCAACGCCGACACGCAGACGTTGACCACGCAAGGCGAGGCGGTCGAGAAGGACTGCGCGGCGGCGGACGGCGATCTCTCCACCGAATCGCCGTGCGAAAAGCCGCGCTATGTCGTCGTCATCGACCCGGGTCATGGCGGCACCAGCTACACCGACAACTACGACGACAGCTCGTGGAACAACGCCATCGGCGTGGTCAGCAACGTGCTCGAAAAGACGATGAGCCACCGCTTTGCGGCGATCGTGAAGCAGACCCTCGACAACTGGGCCGGCAAATTCGCCGCCTACGTCGACATCGAGGTGCTGCTCACCAAGACCGACGAGAACCTCAACCTGAGAGGGAGAGACCGGGCGAAGGTCGCGAAGGACGCCAAGGCCGACTTCTTCGTCATCCTCCACTTCAACTCGGTCGGAGAGGGGAGTCCGTCGGTGTTCACGCGCAACGGCCTCACGAAGCGGGTGACCTGGGAAGAGCCCGGCTACCTGGACCTCACCCCCGGCGTCGTCGGTCAGACGCGAGACCAGCCCGAGGGCTTCAAGCGACGGCTCTTCTCGACCACATCGCCGATCCGCGGCGCGCAGCGGGTGAAACGGAGCAGCAACATCAACGAGGACCTCGAGCTCGTGACCAGCGACGCCTTCGCGAAAGCGGTCGTGGGCAATGTGGTCACGATGATGAAGCAGCTCGACAGCACCCCGAGCATCAAGGTGCAAGGCGATGCCGTGGTGAACACGGCCGCGCTCTCCAGGATCCATCTGGGTACGAAGGGGATCGCCACCTGCTACCTGGAGGGCGATTACATCAACATCGAGTCCGGAGACCGGCTCTGGAACCCTGTTCAATACGCCGCGAACATCGCCTCGGTGAACGGCGGCACCGCGGCCGACGCCAGCACCCTCCCCGCCGCGAACGCGATGTACGAGTCGGGATCGGTCGCGATCGCGCTCGCCATCCTCATGCCGATCCTCCGCACGGACGTCGTGGCCCGCAGCGGCAAGGACCTGGACACCCTGGTCGGCATGCTCGGCCCTCAGGCCGGCATCCAGCCCGTCCTGGAATCGCAGCCATAGCCTGTCGCGCGCCCGGACGGAGGTGCGCCGCCGTCAGATGCCCAACTTCCGTGCGAGCTTGTGCGCCATCAGGTAGTGCTCCCGGAGGGTCGGAAGGGCTTCCTGGGCGCACTGCTTGAGCGGTCCGCCATGGCGTAGTCCTCCCTCGCGATACAGCCGCGTGGGATCTCGGTCCGGGTTTGTTCGGCCCTCTAGGCCCCCTCGTCCCCGTGCCCGCTGCGGCGCTGCTTGCGCTCGGCGTTGTGCTTCTTGTTCGACAGCCGCGCCTCCACGGCCCCCCGCGGCACCCGCGCCTTCTTGCGCGGCACGGGCGCCACCATCGCCGCGCGCACCAGCGCCCGCACCTTCTCGTGGGCGTCTTCCAGGTTGCGCACCTGGTCACGGGTCTTCTGGCTCGTCATCTGGAGGAGCCCCTCCCCGTCGAGCCGCGTCTCCGCCGCCTTGCGCAGCCGCGCCCGTGCGTCGTCGGTGAGCCCCACGATGGCTTCCAGGTCCACCCGCAGGTCCACCTTCGAGGACACCTTGTTGACGTTCTGCCCCCCGGGCCCCGACGCGCGCACTGCGGTCATGCGCACCGCGCTCTCGGGGATGAACACGCTCTCGGTAATGGCAATCGGGCCGCTCATGAGGATGCACGCAAAGGGAAGTCGCGCAGGTCGCGCAGGTCGTCGGGGCGGCCCGCACGGAGTGCCCGAGCCGCCGCCGCGCGCCCCTCTCGTCGGGGACGGCCGCGGCGACGACCACCTCTAGAGCATGCCGCTCCTCCCGTCGAGGCGCGGCAGGACACGGCAGAGCCCGGCACGCCCGCGTCGACCCGCCGGGGACGCCGTGCGCCTGCCCTCCTGCAGGACCGCACCCGTGCGCACCTGCGCCTCCAAGGAGGGAGGCTGCAACCGTGAAAACTCAGGAAACACGATGGTTTAGTCCTTCCTGTGCGTACGCCTTCTCCGCTCTCTGACGTTTGTTCCCGCCGTGCCCAGAGAGCACGTCCGGTGTTACCGACGGTCACGAGCCGTTCTCGACGTAACTGGTTCTGGATCCAGTGAACGGAACAGTCTTCCCCTCTCCCGCGAAGATCCTCCCACCCACTTGACGTTTCCTGGCTTCCCCGCGGCTTCTTCTTCCAAAAGCAACGGAATCATCGCGCCGAACTGGGGGTTCGTGGACAGGCACGACTATCGCAATACCCGTCAGCACTGCCGATTGACGCATCAATCAAGATGCCTCCCGGCGCATCACACGAGGATATCCACATGAATTTCGCAATGAAGAGCGCGATGGCAGCGATGGGCGCAGCAGCGATGATGATCAGCGCCCCCGCCATGGCCACCGGAGGCGGCTACGAGAACGACTGGGAGAACGATTGCAGCTCCTGCGACAGCACGAGCCTCTTCGACTCGATCGAGAACCTCGACACCACCCTCGAGGACCTCAACGTCCTCAGCATCGACGAGATGGAGGCCTTCGAGCACTTTTTCGTGGAGACCGGTGATGTCCTCGATGGCGGCATCCTCACCAACATCCTCCAGGGCGTGCTGAACAACCTGATCCTCGAGAACATCGCCAACATCAACCTGCTGAGCGACATCGCGAACGGCAACGACATCGGCCCGATCCTCAGCGGCAACAACGTCGACCTCTCCGACCTGATCTCCGTGGACATCGATTACGAGAACCACGAGATCGTCTGGTACTACGATCACTGAGGCACCCTCCGCAGGACCCCCGGTGCTCCCAGATTGCCCGGGCCCCTGCGCATCAGGTGTCGACGACAGGGATACGGAACGCGAAACTGACGGAACGAAAAGGATTTTCACCATGAACCGTGCAATGAAGCAGACGATGATTGCGGTGGGCGCGGCGGCGGCGATGATGATCAGCGCTCCTGCGATGGCGAGCGGCGGGGACAACGACTGGGAGAACGATTGCAGCGCCTGTGGTAGCGACAATCTCTTCGATTCGATCGAGGACCTCGACACCACCCTGGAAGACCTCAATGTCCTCAGCGTGGATCAGCTCGACGCCTTCGAGCACTTCTTCGTGGAGACCGGTGATGTCCTCGATGGCGGCATCCTCACCAACATCCTCCAGGGCGTGCTGAACAACCTGATCCTCAGCAACATCGCCAACATCGATCTGCTCAGCAACATCGCGAACGGCAACGACATCGGGCCCATCCTCAGCGGCAACGACGTCGACGCCGACGACCTGGTGTCCGTGTTCATCGACGAGGAGAACAACCAGATCATCTGGTACTACGACCACTGAGGCCAGCCGCGCAGCGGTTCGAGAGCTGCGAGCTGCGGTGTGATGGGCTCCCGCCTATCCCTTCCTGGAAAGAGGGGACAGGCGGGCGTCCGCATTTCCGGCGTCACGCGAACGCGCTGCACGAACTCCTCCCCGAGCCTCCCGGCACGCCCCTCGGCGACCGTCGTCGGCACTCGGACCCCGAGTCTGGCACCCCTCGGGGGTCTCTGAACGAGGTTCGAGTTCCAGACAGCCTCCCCTCCAGGGTGCCCCCGCGAGGTTCGACCTCCCCACAACCACCCCCGAGGGGTGCCCGGACCGGGGTTCGACCTCCCCACAACCACCCCTGGGGGTGCTCGAACGGAGCTCGACCTCGCCTCGCCCAAGGGTTCGCGGCTCCAGGTCGAGGCCGTTTCCTTCCAGGATGATCGTGTGCAACGACACGTCGCTTGCCCGCGACGCCCGAGGTTGGCCGACGCCTCGCGGGCGCCGCCGCCGATGTCCAGCGCGCAAGGGTCGAGGAGGAGCAGGAGAACCGCAGGGCGCACTGGTAGGCGTGTGCGCACCTCGCAGGACTTGATGTCACTCACCCGCACGCGTGCCCGCCTACCAAGGTCCGCAGTTCCATCCGGGCCACGCTCGCCCGCCTCGTGACGCTCTCCGAGAACGCCATGCGACGCGTTGGCCCGGCCACGACGCAATCACCATTGACCATAACGAAACCCAGCGAGCAGCCCGAGAGCAGCCTGAGCCAGGCACGGCGCTCGCAAAGCCATTCACCACACGGCGCGACGCAAACGACGCCCCTATCAGCGCGAAATCGTGCTGAATCAAGGAGAATGACCATGAAGATCTCGATGAAGCTCACCATCCTCGCCATTGCAGCGGCCCCTCTGACCCTCAGCGCACCGGCCCTTGCCGATAACAACTGCGGTTCCAGTGACGAGAGCACCATTATCCAGTCGATGAACAGGGTCCTCGGGCAAGCCGAGGAGGTCATGCTCCTCGACGGTATCCAGGCCAGCAACATCTGCCTGGTGAACGTGAATGAATCGCTGAATGGCGACATCGTGACCTTGCTCGCGGTGGAGCGGCTCGCGGCGCTGAACGACCTGCAGATCGGCGCGCTGCAATCGGTGCTCTCCGACCTGATCGTCATCGCGGCCGGGGACGACGTGATCGACATCGAGGACTTCCTGAACGACAACGACATCAGCCTGGAAGACATCGTGGCCGCCGACGTCGCCTCCGGGAACCTCATCCTCTTCTACATGCCCGCGCCGGTCTGAGCCGAGGCGTCGCGCCAGGAGTGAAACGACCGTGACCAGCGAAGACGCTGGATGAATGAAGGAGGGAATCACCATGAAGAAGAACACCAGCAAGCAGCCGATGCAGGACCCCGCGTTCGCCGCGCCCACCCCCCCGGTGGCGCGCTGATGGGGGGAAGACCGGCACACCGTGAAGCACCGGAGCGCGACACGCGCTCCCTGCGACCAGCGCGCGACAGTCTGTCAGGGGCACGCGACCTCCACAGAGCGACAGGGCCGCCGCGCTTGACAGGGCCCGAGCGGGAGGCCGACCATGATGCACCGCGGTGGCGCATCGTCGGCCCCGGCGATCCCACCCGTACGGCACAGCCCACGCAGCCGCGACGAGGTCCTCGAAGACGCATGGCCGACCCGGTGAACGCGACCGACACCTTCCGCGCAGCCCGCGACTTCTTGCTGAAGCACCGGTCGGATCAGGAGGCGGCGACCGCCGGCTTCCCGAGGCCAGCCCTCGACCACTTCAACTGGGCGCTCGACTGGTTCGACGTCATCGCCGCCGGCAACGAGCGGACCGCGCTCTGGATCGTGGAGGAGGACGGCTCCGAGGAGCGCTTCTCGTACGCGGAGATGGCGCGCCGCTCGAACCAGGCAGCGCGATGGCTGAGGGAGCAAGGCGTGCGGCGGGGGGACCGCATCGTGCTCATGCTCGGCAATCGGGTGGAGCTCTGGGAGATCCTGCTCGCGGCGATGAAGCTCGGCGCGGTGGTGATCCCGGCGACGACGCTGCTCGGGACCGCCGACATCCGCGACCGGGTGGAGCGCGGGAACGCGCGGCACCTGGTGGTCTCGCCGGACGTGGCGCCCAGGCTCGGCGACCTGGGCGGCGAGGTCACCCGGATCTGCGTGGGCGCGGCGCCGGAGGGGTGGCGGAGGTACGAGGACGCACGGCGAGGGGGTGAGCATTCGCCGGACGTCACGCCTGACGTCACGCCTGGCTTCACGTCTGAATTCACGCCAGATGCCCCGACGAAGGCCAGCGACACGCTGCTGCTCTACTTCACCTCGGGCACCACGGCGAAGCCGAAGCTCGTGGAGCACACCCACGTGTCCTACCCGGTCGGGCACCTCTCGACCATGTACTGGATCGGCATCCAGCCCGGAGACGTGCACCTCAACATCTCCTCGCCCGGGTGGGCGAAGCACGCCTGGAGCAGCGTCTTCGCGCCGTGGAACGCGGAGGCGACAATCCTTGTCTACAACTACGCCCGCTTCGACGCGGCGGCGCTCCTCGCGCAGATGGCGCGGTGCGGGGTGACCACGTTCTGCGCGCCGCCCACGGTGTGGCGGATGCTGATCCAGTCGGATCTCGGCGAGTTGCGCGGGTCGCGCGGGTCGCTGCGGGAGGTGTGCGGCGCGGGCGAGCCGCTCAACCCCGAGGTGATCGAGCAGGTGCGGCGCGCCTGGGGGCTGACCATCCGCGACGGCTACGGGCAGACGGAGACCACGGCGCAGATCGGCAACGGGCCGGGGCAGCCGGTGAAGCCCGGCTCCATGGGCAGGCCGCTGCCGGGCTACGCGGTGAAGCTCCTCGATCCGGTGACGGGCGCGGAGAGCGACGAGGGTGAGATCTGCCTCGCGCTCGCCGACGCGCCGCTGGGGCTGATGGTGGGCTACCGCGACGACGAGGCGCTCGACGACGAGGTGAAGCGGGGCGGGTACTACCACACCGGGGACGTGGCGAGCCGCGACGCGGACGGGTACATCACCTACGTCGGACGCTCGGACGACGTGTTCAAGGCCTCCGATTACCGCATCTCACCCTTCGAGCTGGAGAGTGTGCTCATCGAGCACCCTGCCGTGGCCGAGGCGGCCGTGGTGCCCTCGCCGGACCCGCTGCGCCTCGCGGTCCCCAAGGCGTTCATCGCGCTGGCGAAGGACCACGAACCCACGGCGGAGACCGCGCTGTCGATCCTGAAGTACGCGCGCGACCACCTGGCGCCCTACAAGCGGGTGCGGCGCCTCGCGTTCGCGGCGCTGCCGAAGACGATCTCGGGGAAGATCCGCCGCGTGGACCTGCGCAAGCAGGAGGCGGAAGCCCGGAAGGATCCGGAGGCGCGGCCCGAGGGGGAGTTCCGCTACGAGGACTTCCCCGAGCTGCGTCAGTGACACACACAGGCAGGAGGCATCCATGGCGAGCAATCGTGGGGTGGTTTATCTCGGACCGGGCAAGGTGGAGGTGCAGTCCATCGACTACCCGAAGTTCGTGGATCCGCGCGGGAAGGAGATCCACCACGGGGTGATCCTCAAGGTGGTCTCCACCAACATCTGCGGCTCCGACCAGCACATGGTGCGCGGCAGGACCACGGCGCCGGCGGGGCTGGTGCTGGGGCACGAGATCACCGGCGAGATCGTGGAGAAGGGCAAGGACGTCGAGTACCTCGACCTCGGGGACCTGGTGACGGTGCCCTTCAACGTGGCCTGCGGGCGGTGCCGGACGTGCCGGGAGCAGCAGACCGGCGTGTGCCTGAACGTCAACGACGCGCGCGCGGGCGGCGCCTACGGCTACGTGGACATGGGCGGCTGGGTCGGCGGGCAGGCCGAGTACGTGCTGGTGCCCTACGCGGACTTCAACCTGATCAAGTTCCCCGACAAGGCGCGGGCGATGGAGAAAATCCGGGACCTGACCATGCTCTCGGACATCCTGCCCACGGGCTTCCACGGGGCGGTGACCGCGGGGGTGGGGGTGGGCTCGACGGTGTACGTGGCAGGCGCGGGGCCGGTGGGGCTCGCGGCGGCGGCGTCGGCGCAGATCCTGGGGGCCGCGGTGGTGCTCGTGGGCGACATGAACCAGGAGCGGCTGAAACACGCGAAGGCGGTGGGCTTCGAGCCCATCGACCTCACCAAGAGCGACAGGCTGGAGGACCTCATCGAGGCCGTGCTGGGGGTGCCGGAGGTGGACGCCTCGGTGGACGCGGTGGGCTTCGAGGCGCGCGGGCACGGGGCGCAGGCCGACACGGAGGCACCGGCGACGGTGCTCAACGCGCTGATGACCATCACCCGGGCGAGCGGCGGGATCGGCATCCCGGGCCTGTACGTGACCGAGGACCCGGGCTCGAAGGACGAGGCGGCGCAGCACGGGAACCTGCGGATGCGGCTCGGCCTCGGCTGGGCGAAGTCGCACCGCTTCTACACGGGCCAGACGCCGGTCTTGCAGTACAACCGCAAGCTGATGCAGGCGATCCTGCACGACCGGCTGCCCATCGCGAAGGCGGTGAACGCGACGGTGATCCCCCTGAGCGACGCGGCCCGCGGCTACGAGGAGTTCGACAAGGGGGCGGCGAAGAAGTACGTGCTCGACCCCCACGGGCTCCTGTAACCCGCGCCAGCATCACCTGCGCCTGCGTCGCCTGCGCCTTCACCTGCGCGGCGACGCGCGTCCCCGCCGCCTGACCTCACCCCGCGTCGCCGCGCCCCACCCAGCACGAGACCTCGACCTTGTCGCCGAGGGGGAGCAGCACGCTGACGTAGCCGTTCTGCGGGTCGTTCAGGTAGTCGGCGTAGGGGCGCAGGTCCTTGTTGGACATGTTGTCGGCGGCGATGAGCGCGCCGGGGCGGAGGCGGGGCTCCAGCATCTGGAGGACGGGGAGGTAGAGGTCCTTCCAGCCATCGAGGAGGACCATGTCGATGGGGCCTTCGAGGTCGCGGAGGGTCTCCCGGGCGTCGCCCTCGCGGATCTCCACGAGGTCGGCGAGGCCGGCGTCGGCGAGGTTCTGGCGGGCGCGCTTCACCTTCTCCGGGTGCAGCTCGGTGGCGATCACCTTGCCGCCGCCGTTGTCGCGGAGGGCGGCGGCGAGGAAGGTGGTGGAGATGGCGAACGAGGTCCCGAACTCGACGATGGTGCGCGCCCGGACGCCCGAGGCGAGGATGTAGAGGAGCTGGCCGACCTCGCGCGGGACGGGCAGGTAGGCGTTGCGCATCAGCTCGGACATGGCCGCGGCCTCGGTGGGCGCGCCGTTGCGGGCAGGGTGGTCCCTGAGGCTGGCGATGATGGCAGGGTCGCCGGCGGCGGCGTCCTGGAAGAGGCGGTCGAGGGTGTTCTTGACGGCGGGGCTCTGGAGGGTGCTGGTGGCGCGCATGGTGTTGCTCCTTGGCCCTGGAAGCTAGGCCCGGCAAGGCCACCGCTCCAGTGCAAGGCGGGCAAGGTAGAGTTGCGCGGCATGCATTCCATGGACCTCGGTCTGCTCGCGGCGCTCGATGTTCTCCTGCAGGAAGAGAGCGTGCTCGGGGCCGCGCGGCGGATGGGCTTGAGCGCGCCCGCGATGAGCCGCACCTTGTCGCGGCTGCGGGAGCTGCTGGGCGATCCGCTGCTGGTGCGCGCCGGGCGCGGGCTGGTGCCCACGGCGCGGGCCCTGGAGCTGGGGCCGCGGGTGCGGGAGATCGTGGCGGCGGCGGAGGGGCTGGTGCAGGGGGACGGGGCGCGCGACCGGGCGACGCTCACGCGCAGCTTCGTGGTGCGCACGGGTGACGCGCTGCTCGGGATGGTGGGCCTGGAGCTGCTCGGGGCGCTCCGCGCGGAGGCGCCGGGGGTCACCCTCCGGTTCGTGCCGCAGGGCGACGAGGACGTGGCGGCGCTGCGCGAGGGCAGAATCGACCTCGACGTGGGCGTGATCGTGGGGATGGGGCCCGAAGTGCGGGTGCAGACGCTGCTGAAGGATCGGTTCGTGGGCGTGGTGCGCGCGGGTCATCCGCTGCTGCGGGGGAAGATGACGGCGAAGCGCTTCGCGGGCCATGACCACGTGGGGGTATCGCGGCAAGGCAAGGTATGGGGGCCCATCGACGAGGCGCTCGCGAAGAAGCGCTTGAGCCGGGTGACGACGCTGGTGGTGCCGAGCGTGTACGCGGCGCTGCACGCCATCGCCGGGTCCGATCTGGTGGGGGCGATGGCGTCTCGTTTCCTCGGGCAGCCGGCGGCGCTCCTGGGGCTCGTCACCTTCCCGCTGCCCGTGAGCACGCCGGAGATCACCATCGCGCAAGCCTGGCACCCGCGCGTCGATGCCGATCCCGCCCATCGCTGGCTGCGGGGAGCGGTGCGCGAGGTGTACCGGACGTGCCTGCCGCCGCCGGTCTCGCCAGCGCGGTAGGAGCCCGAGGCGAGACGCGGCGAGGCCCGGTGAAGTCAGGCGCGCTGGCCCGAGGGCGTGCGGTGCTTCCGGATGCTAGGGTTGCGGCGATGCCCTCACCTTCACGGCGCGACGATCTCACCCCCGAAGGAACGCGCGCCCGCCTCGATGAGCTGTCCGCCCTGCCCCGAGACCGGGAGATGGAGAGAGCAGCGACGCTGGTGCGCTGGCTGGACCAGCGCTTCCTCGATCCGATCATCGGCCTGGTGGTGCCCGAGGTCGGCGATCTCCTGACGTCGGTGGCGGGGCTCTACCTGGTGGTGCTGGCCGTGCGGAGGAAGCTGCCCGCGGTGATCATCGCGCGGATGCTGCTGAACCTGGGGTTCGACGCGCTGATCGGGGCCGTCCCGGTCCTGGGAGACCTGTTCGACTTCGCGTACAAGGCCAACACCCGGAACCTGGCGCTGCTGGAGGCGCGGTACGAGGCGCAGCAAGCGCAGCCGTCGGACTGGGTGGTGGTGATGGCAGCCGTGGTGTTCCTGGTGGCGTCGCTGGCGATTCCCGTCGTGCTGGTGGGGTGGGTCCTCTCGTGGGTGTTCGGGGGCCGGGGCACGCCCTGACGCACACGCGACCACCACGTGAGCCCGCGCCGCGTGCACGGTGAGGGCTTGCCTGTGCTCGGTTCGCTCTTATGGTTGCGCTTTCCCAAGGAGCTGCCGAGATGAGCGAGCCTGCATTGTTCGAGCCTCTGACCCTGCGCGGACTGACGCTGAAGAACCGCGTGGTGGTGTCCCCCATGTGCCAGTACTCCGCCGTGGAGGGCGCCCCGACCGACTGGCACTTCGTGCACCTCGGGCGCTTCGCGGTCGGCGGGGCCGGGACGGTGTTCGTGGAGGCCACGGGGGTGGAGGCACGGGGGCGCATCACCCACGGGGACATGGGGCTCTACAACGACGAGCAGCAGGCGGCGCTGGCGCGCATCGCGGCGTTCGTGAAGTCACAGGGGGCGACGCCGGGCATCCAGCTCGCCCACGCAGGGCGCAAGGCGAGCACCCAGCGGCCGTGGCAGGGCGGGGACGCGATCACCAAGGAGAACATGCTCCCCGGGGAGCCGCCGTGGACGACGGTGGCGCCGAGCGCGATCCCGTTCAAGGAGGGGTGGCACACGCCGGAGGCGCTCAGCCTGGAGGAGATCGCCGCGCTGAAGGAGGCCTGGGTGAGCTCGACGAAGCGGGCGCTGGCAGCGGGCTTCGAGATCGTGGAGATCCACGCGGCGCACGGCTACCTGTTCACCGAGTTCCTGTCGCCCGTGGCGAACAAGCGCACGGACGCCTACGGGGGCAGCCGGGAGAACCGGATGCGCTTCTTGCTGGAGGTCACGGAGGCCGTGCGCGCCGTCTGGCCCGAGGACCGGCCGCTGTTCGTGAGGATCTCGGCCGTTGACGGGACGGAGGGCGGCTGGACGCTGGAGGACAGCGTGGTGCTCGCGAAGGAGCTGAAGGCGCGCGGGGTGGACGTGGTGGATTGCTCGTCGGGCGGGGCGACGCCGTCGATGGCCACAATCAACAGGCCGGCGCTGAGCTACCAGGTGCCGTACGCGGAGGCGCTGCGGCGCGAGGCGGACCTGAAGACGATGGCGGTGGGGCTCATCGTGGACGCGCACCAGGCCGAGGAGATCCTGACCTCGGGCCAGGCCGATCTGGTGGCGCTCGGGCGGGAGATGCTGGACGACCCGAACTGGACGCAGCACGCACGGGCGACGCTCGCGCCAGAGAAGCTGGGCGACAAGGCGTGGCCAGACGCGGTGGGCTACGCGATCCCGGGGCTCTACAAGGCAAAGGCGAGGGCGAAGGAGGCGAAGGAGGCGAAGGAGAAGGGGTGAGAGGCTTCACTCGCGCCTGAAGCGGAAGGTGAAGACGTAGCGCACGTTCTCCGGGCGGCCGTTGAAGTACATCGGCCGGTAGCGGTGGGTGGCGACGGCCCGGAGGACGGCATCGTCGAGGTAGGGCAGGCCCTTGAGGATGCGGCAGTCGCGCGCTTCACCGCTGGTGGTGATGGTGCACTGCACGAGCACGGAGCCCTCGACGCGGGCGGCGCGGGCCTCAGGGGGGTAGGCGGGGGTCGCGCCGGAGAGCAGGACGGGGCGCTCCATGCCGCTGCCGAAGGGGATGACCTGGTAGCTCGGCTTCGGGGGCGGCGGCGGGGGCGCGGGGCGTGGGGTGAGCGCGGTGCCGGTGCCGCCTGGGGTGCCGCCAGGGATGCCGCCGGGGACGCCGCCAGGCTCGCCGTAAGGGTCGCCCTGGGGGTCGCCTTCGTCGACGGCTGGCTCGTCCACGGCCGGGGGCTCCGGGGGCGTGGGCGGGAGGTTCGGAGGCGGGATGACGGCGCGGTCCGGGCGAACGCGGGGGCGCTGGGGCTGGGGTTTCGTGGCGGTCCTGGTGGCGCCGCCGAGAGGAGGCGGAGGCGGCGGCGGGGGCACGTAGAAGGTGACCTCGGGGGGCGCGGTCTCGGGCTCGGGATCACGGCGCGCGGCGTGGAGCGCGAAGGCGAGGAGCGCGGCGTGGGTGGCGACGGCGATGACGGTGCCGGTGCCGAGGCGGCCTCGGGGGACTGCTGCGCGGTTCAGGACGGCGTCGAACATGGGCGTGCGTGCTCCTTGGTGACGGGTGGTGCGCGTAACTCGGGGGTCGAGGCGATCTGCGGACGGATCTCGGCCTTGCCGCGCGCGGTACGGGCACGCGGGGGTGCCGTCGAGAGAGGTCGGGCCGCGCTGCAGCGGTGCGGCGCGGGAAAAGGGTGTGCGTCGGCCGTGCTGCAGGCCCGGGGGCGGGCGCTGCGCGGCGAGAGCGTCAACGACTGTCAGCGCGTGGCCGCGGGCGCCGCGCGCAGGGAACCTCGGAACGTGTCAGCGCGGCAGCTTGAGCCGCACGGTGAAGACCTGCTCGACGGCGGTGGGGACGCCGTGGTGGGTGGCCGGTGAGAAGCGCCAGGTGGCCAGGGTGTCGAGCACGGCCTGGTCCATGAGCGGGAGTGACTGCTGCACCTGGCAGTCGGTGAGCGTGCCCTGCTCGGTGACGGTGCACTTCACGACGACGTAGCCCTCGACCCGCGCGGCGATGGCTTGCGGGGTGTACGCAGGGTCGGCGCCGGAGAGGAGGACCGGCTTGGTGTCGGCGAGGATGGAGCGCGGGGCGACGGGGCTGACGGGGCTGAGGTCGACCTCGACGGCAGCGGTGGGCGCGATGGGCTGGCGCAGGGCGGAGACGAGGAGGACGACGACCGCCGCGGCGGCGAGGCAGGCGGAGGCCGTCTGGAGCAGGCCGAAGGCGCGCGGGGGGCGAAGGCCGGCGCTGAGGACACCGCTGAAGAGGGGAGCCGCCTGAAGGGTGTCGCTGCGGCGCGCGTGGGCGGCGGCGGCGGGTGTCGCTCTGCGGGAGGACGGCGCGACGGCAGGAGCCACGGGAGGAGGGGCGCTGGACGCGGCGGACGCGGCGGGGGCGACGTCGTCGAGGCCGAGCGCGGCGAGGGCGCGGGCCCTGGCTGCGGGCGGGGGGACGTCGGCGCCGGAAGCGCGGGCGGCGCGAGCAGCGCGGAAGAGCGCGCCCTCGAAGGAGGGGTCGGCCTCGTCGGACCAGCGTCGGGGCTCGCTCATGACTGGCCTCCCTGCGGCCTCTGGACCTTGCGCGCGGCGGCGCGGGAGAAGGCTTCGCGCGCGCGCCGGAGGCGGGAGGCGACGGTGCCCATGGGGATGGCGAGCATGGCGGCGATTTCCTGGGTGGAGAGTTCCTCCAGCTCGAAGAGGACGAGGACGACGCGGAGGTCGTCGGGGAGGGTGGCGAGGAGCGCGTCGAGGAGGGCGAGCTGTCGCCTGTGCTCGACGATCTCGTCGGGCGCGGGGGACGGGTCGGTGCGGGGAGGGAGGCCTTGCTCCTCCTCGGAGGGGACCTCGCGGCGCCGGCGCTGGGTGCGGGCGGCGTGGGCCGCGACGTTCACGGCGGTGCGCAGGAGGAAGGCGCGCTCGCTGCCTTCCTGGATGGTGTCGATGCGGCGGGAGGCGATCATGAAGACCTGCTGGGCGCAGTCGTCGAGGTCCGCCGGAGCGGCGCCGAGGCGGCGGAGGGAGCGCCACACGGCGTCGAAGTGCTGGTCGACCATGGCGCGCAGGCGGGCGGCGGAGGCGGCGGAGGTGGAGGTGGTGGAGGCGGCCCAGGCGCCGTCGACCTCGGGACCAGGATCGGCAGCGACGCAGGTGTCGTCGGGGTCTTGGGCGCCTCCGGGGGCGCCGTGGTCGTCGGCAAGCGCGAAGGCGAGGTTCGTGCGCGGAAAGGGGAGCACGCTCATGGGATGGTCCTCTGCCGGCGGGAGCGGCACGGGAGCGCGGGCGCCAGGGGTGCGCCGGAGGCTCGTGCAGGATCGGGGACCACGAGAGGTAAATTCCCGCGGGTCGACGTTCTGATCACGAAAAATGATCGGGCGGTCTCCGGAGGCTCGGAGATGGCGGGGAGCCGCCGTGGGGCGGTGGGGGTCAGCGGGGGAAGCCGCCGTGGGGCGGCGGTGGGGTCAGCGGGGGAAGCTGCGGCAGGCGGCGTCGTACTCGGCCCAGAAGCCGGAGGCGGGGTCGACGCCGTCCGGACGTGCCTCGCGGGGGGCGGCGGCGGAGCGCAGGTAGTCGTGGAGCAAGGGGCGGAAGTGGGGGTGGGCGCAGGAGTCGATGATGTCCGCGGCGCGGTGATGGGGGCTGCGGATCTCCGTGTTCCGGGCGTAGCCCTGCTCGGTGACGATGCACTTGATGTCGTGCTCGGTGTGGTCGACGTGGCGCACCACGGGGAGGATGGTGCTGACGGTGCGGCCGTCCTTGAGCCGCCGCACCGAGGGGGTGTGGAGGAGGCTCAGGTAGGCGTTGCGGAGGAAGTCGCCGCTGCCGCCGAGGCCGTTCACGACGCGGCCGCCTTCGAGGGTGGTGGAGTTGGCGTGGCCGTAGATGTCCACCTCGATGGGGGTGTTCATGGCGATGACGAAGAGGCGGGTGATCAGCTCGGCGGAGTTCGAGAGCCACATGGGGCGGAGGACGAGGCGCTCGCGGGTGCGGTGGAAGAGGCGGGCGAGGTCGCGCTGGCCGGCCGCGGAGAGGGAGATGGCGGTGGAGGAGGCGCTCTCGAACTTCGCGTCGTCCTCCATGAAGCGCATCATCCCGTCCTGGAAGACCTCGGTGAAGAAGCGGAGGCGCTCGAACGGGGAGTCGTACAGCTCGCCGATGACGGCGTTGGCGATGTTGCCGACGCCCGACTGGAGGGGCGGGATGCGCTTGCCCCAGCCGAGATCTTCGCGGCAGCGGGCGAGGTAGGCGACGACGTGGCGGGCGATCTGGCGCTCGGTCTCGGTGGTGTCCTTGAAGTCGACGGGGTAGTCGGGGACGTTCGACTCGACGACGGCGACGACCTTGGCGCGGTCGATGGGCACGTAGGGGGTGCCGACGTGATCGGCGACGTTGGTGATGGGCACGGGCCAGCCGACGTGGGGCGGGACCGGGGGAAGGGCGATGTCGTGGAAGCCCGTGTAGTCGGGGGCGGCGGTGTTCACTTCGAGGATGATGCGGTCGGCCTTGGCGAGGCCCTCGGCGGAGACGCCCACGGAGGAGGTGAGGATGACGCTGCCGTCGGGGCGCACGCGGGAGACCTCGACGACGGCGACGTCGACGCGGCCGTAGAGGCCGACCATGAGGTTGCGCGCGAACTGCGAGAGGTGGACGTCGGCATAGTCCATCTTGCCGGCGTGGATCAGCTTGCGGGAGGCGCGCGAGGACATGTAGGGGCCGCGCCGGTGGAGGAAGGGGGCGAGGGGGCCCTCGACCTCCTCGGAGAGGGAGGCGCCGCTCAGGAGGGTGAGGTCGGCGGCGCGGCCTTCGGCGGCGAGGTGGGCGGCGAGGGCCGGGAGGAAGCGCTTGGGCTCCCCGGCCTTGGTGAAGCCGCTGGTGACGAGGGTGTTGCCAGGCGCGACGAAGCGCACGGCTTCCTCGACGGGCATGGCTCTGGAGAGCAGCTCGGCGCTCTCGACGCGGTTGGCCAGGGAGGACATGCGCGCGAGTATGGCATGGGCCGAGGGCTCGGGTGACGCGGCGCGTGAGGGGCACTGTGTCGCAGGGCGGGCGGCGGCGATGATCGGGGGACGGCGCAGATCAAGCGGCGCAGATCAGGCGGCGCAGATCACTCGGCGGCGAGAGGGGCTTTCTCGACGTGGGGTGCGTGGGGCGCGCGCGGCGCGTGAGACGCTTGCGGCGCGCGGCGCGCGAGGTGCGCGTCGACGGCCTCGGCGGCGCGGCGGCCCTCGGCGATGGCCCAGACCACGAGGGAGGCGCCACGGGAGGCATCGCCAGCGGCGAAAACCCCGGGGACGCTGGTGGCGCCGCCGCTTGAGGTGATGTTGCCGCGGGCGTCGAGGGCGACGCCGAGGTCGGTGAGCAGCGGAGAGCGCTCGGGGCCGACGAAGCCCATGGCGAGGAGGACGAGGTCGCAGGGGATCTCGAGATCGCTGCCGGGGATCTCCTCGACGCGGCCGCCGTCGAGGCGGATGCGGACGGCGTGGAGGGCGCGGACGTGGCCGGCGTCGTCGCCGAGGAGGCGCCTGGTGAGCACGGCGAACGCGCGCTCGCCTCCCTCGTGGTGCGAGGAGGAGGTGCGGAGGGTCATGGGCCACTCGGGCCAGGGGTTGGTGGAGGCGCGCTCGCTCGGGGGGCGGGGCATCAGCTCGATCTGAACGACGTTCGCGGCGCCCTGGCGGTGGGAGGTGCCGAGGCAGTCGGCGCCGGTGTCGCCGCCGCCGAGGATGATGACGCGCTTGCCGGTGGCGGTGATGGCCTGGTCGCCCGGGATGGTGTCGCCGGCGACACGGCGGTTCTGCTGGGTGAGCAGCTCCATGGCGCGGTGGACGCCGCGCAGTTCGCGCCCGGGGGTGGTGAGCTCGCGGGCCTGCATGGCGCCGATGCAGAGGACGATGGCGTCGAACTGCTCCCGGAGCGCCGCAGCGGTGATGTCGACGCCGACGTCGACGCCGGTGCGGAAGGTGACGCCCTCGCGCGCGAGCTGGTCGGCGCGGCGGTCGAGGAGGTGCTTCTCCAGCTTGAAGTCGGGGATGCCGTAGCGGAGCAGGCCACCCACGCGGTCGTCGCGCTCGAAGACGGTGACGGCGTGGCCCTTGCGCGCGAGCTGCTGGGCGGCGGCGAGGCCGGCAGGGCCCGAGCCGACCACGGCGACCCGGGTGCTGCGGCGGGCGGGAGCGGGGTGGGCGACGAGGGGCGCGTTGGGCGCGTCGGGCGCGTTGGGCGCGTCGGGCGCGTTGGATACGAGCCGCGCGGCGATGGAGCGCTCGACCTCCTTGATGGTGACCGGAGTGCCCTGGAGGTTGAGGACGCAGGAGGCCTCACAGGGCGCGGGGCAGACGCGGCCGGTGACCTCGGGGAAGTTGTTGGTGGCCTCGAGAGCCTCCACGGCGTCGGCCCAGCGGCCGTGGGTCACGTGGTCGTTCCACTCGGGGATGAGGTTGCCGAGGGGACAGCCGCGGTGACAGAAGGGGACGCCGCAGTCCATGCAGCGGGAGGCCTGCTCGCGGAGGGGGGGCTCCTCGAAGACGGGCTCGAACTCGCGGTAGTCCTGGAGGCGCTCCTCGACGGCGCGGGGAGCGGGCTTCTGCCGCTGGATCTTGAGGAAGCCGCGCGGGTCACCCATGGATGGCCACCATGTCCTTGGAGCGCTGGGAGCTGGGGCCCGAGAGCCTCGGTGAGGTCAGGGCTGGATCGGACGCGTAGCTGCGGGCGAGGCGCTCGGCGAGGGGGAGGTCTACGGAAAGGCGGCGGGCTTCGAGGGCGCGGCGGTACTCGCGGGGGACGAGCTTGACGAGGCGGGGACCCTGCGCGTGCTGGAGGTCGAGGAGATCGCTCCAGAGGTCGAGGAGGCTCGCGGCCTTGGGGCTCCCGGTGCGGGCCACGTGCTCGCGGAGGACGGCGGCGATGGCGTCGGCGTCGCCAGGGGCGAGGGGCTCGATGGCGTCGCTCGCCTCGGGGTGACAGCGGGCCCGGAAGGTGCCGTCGTGGTCGAGGACCACGGCCACGCCGCCGCTCATGCCGGCGCCGAAGTTGCGGCCGGTGGGGCCGAGGACGATGACGACGCCGCCGGTCATGTACTCGCAGCCGTGGTCGCCGACGCCCTCGACGACGGCGAGGGCGCCGCTGTTCCTGACGCCGAAGCGCTCCCCGGCGCGGCCGTTGAAGAAAGCGCGGCCGCTCGTGGCGCCGTAGAGGACGGTGTTGCCGACAATGACCTGCTCCTCGGGGGCGAAGGTGCTGCCGGCGGGAGGACGGACCGCGAGGATGCCGCCGGAGAGGCCCTTGGCCACGTAGTCGTTGGCGTCGCCGTCGAGGGTGATGGTGATGCCGCGGGCGAGGAAGGCGCCCAGGCTCTGGCCGGCGCTGCCGTGGGCGTCGATGCAGAGGGTGTCGTCGGGGAGGCCGGCGTCGCCGTGGCGGCGGGCGAGGACGCCGCTCAGCATGGCCCCGAAGGCGCGGTCACGGTTCCGGATGCGGCGGGTGATGCGCATCGGGGTGCGGGCGGCGAGCGCGGGCTCGGCCTCGGCGATGAGGCCGTGGTCGAGGACGTCGCGGAGGTTGTGCTCCTGCGCGCCGACGCAGCGGGTGGGCTCGGTCTGGGTCTCCTTCGGGAGGTAGAGCAGCTCGGAGAAGTCGAGGTTCTGGAGGCGGGGCGTGGGGAGGTCGCGGCGGGGGGTGATGCAGTCGGCGCGGCCCACCATCTCCTCGATGGTGCGGAAGCCGAGGCCCGCCATGAGCTGCCGCGCCTCCTCGGCGACGAAGAACAGGAAGTTGATGACGTGCTCGGGGGTGCCGGTGAAGCGGCGGCGCAGCTCGGGGTCCTGGGTGGCCACGCCGACGGGGCAGGTGTTGAGGTGGCACTTGCGCATCATCACGCAGCCGAGGGCGACGAGGGGCGCGGTGGCGAAGCCGAACTCCTCGGCGCCGAGCAGGGCGGCGATGACCACGTCGCGGCCCGTCTTGAGCTGGCCGTCGGCCTGGAGGCGCACCCGGCCGCGGAGGCGGTTCATGACGAGCACCTGCTGGGCCTCGGCGAGGCCGAGCTCCCAGGGCAGGCCGGCGTGGTGGATGGAGGTGAGCGGGGAGGCGCCGGTGCCGCCGTCGTGGCCGCTGATGAGGATGACGTCGGCGTAGGCCTTGGCGACGCCCGCGGCGACGGTGCCCACGCCGGCCTCGGCGACGAGCTTGACGCTGATCCGGGCGGCGGGGTTGACGTTCTTGAGGTCGAAGATGAGCTGGGCGAGATCCTCGATGGAGTAGATGTCGTGGTGGGGCGGCGGCGAGATGAGGGTGACTCCCGGCGTCGAGTGGCGCACCCGGGCGATCACCTCGTCGACCTTGTGGCCGGGGAGCTGGCCGCCCTCGCCGGGCTTCGCGCCCTGGGCGATCTTGATCTGGATCTCGTCAGCGTTGACCAGGTAGTGGGCGGTGACGCCGAAGCGCGCGGAGGCGACCTGCTTGATGGCGCTCCGCCGGGAGTCGCCGCTCGGGTCGAGGGTGTAGCGCGCGGCGTCCTCGCCGCCCTCGCCGGTGTTGGAGCGTCCCCCGATGCGGTTCATGGCGACGGCGAGGGTCTCGTGGGCCTCGCGGGAGATGCTGCCGAAGGACATGGCGCCCGTGGCGAAGCGCTTGACGATCTCCTTCGCGGGCTCGACCTCGTCGAGGGGGACGGCGGGGCCTGCGGGTACGAGGTCCCAGAGGCCGCGCAAGGTGCTGGGGCGCTCGCGCTGGTCGTTGATGAGGCGCGCGTACTCTGCGTAGGTCGTGGCGTCGTCGAGGCGCGTCGCCTTCTGGAGAGCGGCGATGCTCTCGGGGCTCCAGAGGTGGTGCTCGCCGGTCGCGCGGTAGGCGTGGTGGCCTCCCTCGGCGAGGCGGCGGCGGCGCGTGGGCGCAAAGGCCGCCGCGTGGCGGGCGCGGACGTCCTCGGCGATCTCGCGCAGGCCCACCCCGCGGATGCGGGAGGCGGTGCCGGCGAAGTGCTCGTCGATGACCACCTGATCGATGCCGACGGCCTCGAAGATCTGGGCGCCCTGGTAGCTCGCCAGGGTGCTGATGCCCATCTTGGACATCACCTTGAGCACGCCCTTCTTGAGGGCCTTGATGTAGCGGCGCGTCGCGTCCTCGGGGCTCACCCGGACGCCGCTCTGGCCGCCGGGGAGCGCGCCGTCCTCGGCGAGCGTGGCGACGGTGGAGAGCGCGAGGTAGGGATTCACCGCGCCCGCGCCGTAGCCGAGGAGGAGGGCCATGTGGGCGACCTCGCGGGCCTCGCCGGTCTCCACGATGATCCCTGCGCGCGCCCGCAGGCCCTGGCGCATGAGGTGGTGGTGCACGGCGCCGAGCCCGAGGAGGGCGGGGATGGGCGCGTGGTGCTCGTCCACGACGCGGTCGCTGAGGATGATCACGCTGGCGCCGTCCGCGATGGCGCGCTCGGCCAGGACGCCGACGCGGCGGAGGGCCGCGCGCAGCGCCTGCTCGGGCTCGACGTCCATGGGGAAGCCGAGGGGGATGGTCTCGGCGCTGAAGTCGGCGACCGGGTTCTGACGGAGCCTGGCGAGGTCCTCGTTGCTCAGGAAGGGGTGGGGCAGCTCGAGCTGGCGGCAGTGCCGGGGGGTCTCTTCGAGCAGGTTGCCTTCACACCCGAGGCAGCTCACGAGCGACATCACGATCTCCTCGCGGAGCGGGTCGATCGGGGGGTTCGTGACCTGGGCGAAGTGCTGCTTGAAGTAGCGGTAGAGGAGCTGGGGCTGGTCGGAGAGGACGGCGAGCGGGATGTCGATGCCCATGGATCCCGTGGGCTCCTCCCCCTGCGCGCCCATGGGCCCGAGGAGGAGGCGCAGGTCCTCCTGGGTGTAGCCGAAGGCGAGGCGCAGCCGTTCGGCGTCGGCGCGCCCGAGGGTGGGGACCTCCTCGGCGGGAGGCAGGTGGTCGAGGTCGATCTTGTTCGCTTCGAGCCAGCGGCCGTAGGGGCGCTGCGAGGCGACGCGGGTCTTGATCTCCTCGTCGGAGACGATGCGCCCCTCCTCGACGTCGACGAGGAGCATCTTGCCGGGCTGGATGCGGCCCTTCTCCTTCACCAGGGTGGGGTCGATGTCGAGCACCCCGAGCTCGCTCGCGAGCACCACCATGTCGCCCGTGACCACGTACTTGGCGGGGCGAAGGCCGTTCCTGTCGAGCGTGGCGCCGATCAGGCGGCCGTCGGTGAAGCAGATGGCGGCGGGGCCGTCCCAGGGCTCCACGAGGCAGCCGTGGTAGGCGTAGAAGGCCTTCTTGGAGTCGCTCATCGCCGGGTCGTCGACCCAGGCCTCGGGGATGAGCATCATCATCACGTGCGGCAGGGACCTGCCGGAGGCGACGAGGAAGTCGGCGACGTTGTCGAAGGCGGCGGAGTCGGAGCCGCCGGGGCGCATGATGGGCCGGAAGTCGTCGATGTGGTCCTTCCAGTACTGGCTGCGGAGGAGCCACTCGCGGGCGCTCATCCAGGTGCGGTTGCCGCGCAGGGTGTTGATCTCGCCGTTGTGCGCGATGAGGCGGAACGGGTGGGCGCGATCCCAGGTGGGGAAGGTGTTGGTGGAGAAGCGCGAGTGCACGAGGGCGAGCTGCGAGACGGCGCGCGGGTCGGAGAGATCCCGGTAGAAGTCCGCGATCTGCTCCGGGAGCATGAGGCCCTTGTAGACGACGGTGCGCGACGAGCAGGAGACGATGTAGAAGTCGTCGGACCAGGCGGCTTTTCCGGCGCGCTTACGGATCAGGTACAGGGTGCGCTCGAAGAGGTCGGGGGCGCAGGTGCGCCCGATGAAGAGCTGGCGGATGTGGGGACACGTGTCGCGCGCGATGACGCCGAGGGCCTGAGGCGCCGTGGGGACGTCGCGCCAGCCGAGGACGCGCTGGCCGTGGTGGATCACCGTCGCTTCGAGGATGGCCTCGTAGCGACGACGCGTGGCTGGATCGGTGGGGAAGAAGCACATCGCCACGGCGTAGTCGCCGGGCGGGGGAAGCTCGCCGCGCGCGCCGTGGGCAGGCGGGGTCGCGGCGTAGAGCGCGTGGGGGATCTGGAGGAGGATCCCGGCGCCGTCACCGGTGCAGGGGTCGCAGCCTGCCGCGCCGCGATGCGTCAGGTTGCGCAAGATCTCCAGGCCCTGAGCGACGACCTCGTGGCTCGGCGTGCGCTTCAGGGAAGCGACGAACCCGAGGCCACAGGCGTCGTGCTCGAAGGCCGGATCGTACAGACCTTGGCGGACGGGAAGCGGCATGGTGGTTCTCTGCTGGGGCGCGTCGGCCTGGGCGGGGGCAACATCACCGCGCGCAGGCGTCGGACCGGACTGCAGAAAGTAAACACAACAACGCGCCGCGTCGAGAATTTCCGCACGGACGTGCGAGACGCACCTGCCGGGTTCTGACCTGGGTGGCGTGCGTCAAGCGAGGGCGTCGAGAGCGCAGCAGGGAGTCCCAGAACGTCGAGAGCGTCGGCAGGACTGGCAAGACAGGTGCGGTCGGCGCAATGCACGCTATCTTCGGGCGCCCGGCGATGGCTGTTCAGCGCGCGATCTTGCACGTCGACATGGACGCTTTCTTCGCGTCGGTCGAGGTGCGCGACGACCCGCGCCTCCGGGGCAAGCCGGTGCTGGTCGGAGGCGGTGGCCGGCGGGGGGTGGTCGCCACGGCGAGCTACGAGGCGCGCCGCTTCGGGTGCCGCTCCGCGCAGCCCATGGCCCAGGCCCTGAAGCTCTGCCCGGAGGCCGTGGTGGTCGCCCCCCGGCACGGGGTGTACGTCGAGGTGTCGCAGCAGGTGTTCGACGTCTTCGCGCGCTTCTCGCCGCTCGTGGAGGGGCTCTCGATCGACGAGGCGTTCCTCGACATCTCCGGCACCGAGCGCCTCCTCGGGACCCCGCGCCAGGTGGCCGAGGCGCTCAAGGCAGAGGTGAAGGCGACGACGGCGCTGACGTGCTCGGTGGGCATCGCCAGCGTGAAGTTCCTCGCGAAGATCGCGAGCGGGATGAACAAGCCCGACGGGATCACCGAGATCCCGCCGGGGACCGAGCTGGCCTTCCTGACGCCGCTGCCGGTGGGCGCGCTGTGGGGGGTGGGGCCGCGGACCGAGCAGCGGCTGGAGCAGCGCGGCATCCGCACGGTGGGCGACCTGCGTCGGCTCGGCGAGAAGACACTGACCGACTGGCTCGGCGCACACGGGCAGCACCTGTACCGGCTCAGCGCAGGCCTCGACGAGCGGGCAGTCATCCCCGATCGGGAGGCGAAGTCGATCAGCAACGAGGACACGTACGCGGTCGACGTGGTCGGCGTGGAAGCGCTGCGTCAGAGGCTCCTCTCGCAGGCGACGCGCGTGGCCGACAGGCTCGTGGCCGAGGGGCGCAAGGCGCGGTGCGTGCACCTGAAGATCCGCGACATCCACTTCGTCACCGAGAGCCGGCAGTGCACGCTGCCCCGGCCCGTGAACGATCACCGCGCAATCTACGAGGCGGCGTGCAGGCTGCTCGACTCGGTGGAAACCGAGGGCCGGAGCTTCAGGCTCACCGGGGTGGGGGTGGCCGACTTCGACGCGGGCAGCGCGCCCGTGCAGCTCGGGCTGTTCGATGCGCCGCGTGAGATGCGTGAGATCCGTGAGGCCCCGCGCAAGGAGTCGCTGCAGGAGGTGATGTCCGCGGTGCGGAAGCGGTTCGGCCACCAGGCGCTGTTCCCGGGCGACGCGGGGAGCGAGAGGCGGCTGGGATCGAGCGGCGCCATCACCCACACCCGGCCCGTCGCGGGAGAGGAGACGGAGGCGGGGACGGACGCCAGACGCGGCGAGGCGAAGGCCGACGGGGGCAAGGGCCGGGGGCGAGGTCGGCTAGGCTCGGGGCCATGACGGGACTGGTGATCGCCTGCACGGCGACGTTCGGTGAGGAAGCGGATCGGGTGCTCGTGGAGGGGGTGGCGCCGCACGCGCTGACGCTGCCGGCGGTCAGGGCGGCGACGAACCTCGCGCCCGCGGCCCAGAACGCGGCAGTGCTGGACGCAGAGGTGGTGCTCGGCCAGCCGAGCCCCGAGGACCTCCTCGTGGCGCCGCGGCTCCGCTGGGTGCACCTGAACAGCGCGGGATACACGCGGTACGACGTGCCCGAGGTGCGCGCGGCGCTCGCGGCCCGGGGGGTGGCGCTGACGACGAGCAGCGGGGTGTACGACGATCCCTGCGCGGAGCACGCGCTCGCGCTCCTGCTCGCAGCGTCGCGGCGGCTGCCGGAGTGCGTGGAGCTGCAGCTCGGCGGGAAGGCGTGGCCATCGAAGGCGGTGCGCGGCCGGAGCGCGCTCCTGCGGGGGCGACGGGTGCTCTTGCTCGGGTTCGGGGCCATCGGCCGCCGCCTCTCGGAGCTGCTCGGACCCTTCGGAGTCGACCTCGCCATCTTCCGGGCGCACCCCCGGGGCGATGAGCCGGGGCGGGTGGTGGGACCCGAGGCGCTCGGAGAGGCCTTCGCCTGGGCGGAGATGGTGGTCTCGACCCTGCCCGAGAACGAGGCGACCCGCGGGCTCGTCTCGCGCGCGCTGCTCGACCGGATGCAGGCCGATGCCTGGTTCGTCAACGTGGGCCGCGGGACGACGGTGGACCAGGGAGCCCTGGTCGACGCGCTCGCGGCACGCCGCCTCGGGGGCGCGTACCTCGACGTCACCGATCCCGAGCCGCTCCCCCCCGATCACCCTCTCTGGACGGCTCCCGACTGCTGGATCACGCCGCACACTGCGGGCGGTCACCGCGGGGAGATGGTTGCACTCGTGCAGCATTTCCTCGCCAACCTGCGCCGGTTCGAGCGCGGAGAGCCGCTCGTCGACCGCGTCGTGTGATCCTCTCCTGAACCCGCGACCCGCGACCCACGCGCTGGCCAATTCCTCCATTGCTGGCCAATTCCTTCATTGCTGGCCAGTTCCTCCATGGATGGATGATGTTATCGGTACTGGCCCTGCGCGACGGCCTCGCGCCGACGTGCACGCCGCAACGGCGTAGCGCGCCGCGTTATCGGAGGATCGATGTGATACCCTGTGGTTACGGGTGCTTGACATCACGATAGGCGTTTGGTCATGTGCGCTGGCAGGTCTGTCCCCTGAGCATGACGCATTCGCGGCTGAGGGTCACACCGCCACGAAATGCACCGGCCCATGCCCCCTGAACGACTTCCGGGAGGGGCTCGTTGAGCATCGTCGCCGCTGGCGACGCAAGTGAAGCAAGGAGATGAAGATGCGCGACAAGTCCATCTCGAGTCGAACGTTGCAGAGGCACATCGTGCGCCTCGTGCTGATGCTGGGGTTGATGCTGGTGGGCGGCAACGCTTTCGCCAATACGCTGACGCAGAATACGTCGTGGACCATCGACCGGAGCGGGACCACGACGAAGTACCGGGTCGCCGCCTATGGCGACTCCATCTTCGCCGGCTATTACGGCAACATTTCGCGCGCGGCGAAGCGCGCGGCCCCGCTCGTGCAGGGCGAGTACCTGTCCCAGTCGTGGAACACCGACATCGAGGTGGTCCGGCGCTGCAAGTCGGGCGCGCGGGCGGACTCCGTGTACAACGACAAGATCGTCGCCGAGAAGTCCTACATGCAGGACCCGAGCACGCGCGTCGTCGCCTTCGAGATGTGCGGCAATGACTTCCTGCAGGCGCGCAGCGCGTTCGCCGACCAGACCGGGACGTGTAACCTCGCGGTGATCGACAACGCCCTGGCCGCGTGCACCACGTACCAGGAGAAGGCGATGCAGTTCATCAACGCGAACGCGCACGCCAACGTGAAGAAGAAGCAGATCATGAACATCTACTACCCCGGCTACGACGCGGACAACGTCCTGTCGAGCTGCACGGACTCGTCGGGGCAGAAGATCAACAAGCAGCAGGCCTTCATCCCGCGCCTCGCCAAGAGCAACTGGCGCGCCTGCAACTACGCGAAGCAGTACGGCTTCGATTGCGTCGACGCCTTCGCCGACTTCATGGGCGCCGATTACGACACCAATGGCGACGGCCTGGTGGACTCCGAGGCGCTCCGGTGGCGCAGCGGCGAGACGGAGAGCGCCTACGTGACCCGCATCAGCACCACGCTGCGCGGCACCATCCGCGACGCGAACACCCACTACGGGTCGAGCGGCACGAGCTACGACTACATCCAGTCTGACAACACCCACCCCACCTACTACAGCGACGCGACGGTGTACCTCGGGTTCATCGGTGGCTCGGGCTCGGGCACCGGGGCGGCGGAGTACTCGGGGTCGCAGATCTCGGGCGGCAAGAACCCGCAGTGGAATCGCTTCGGGCACGAGCGCGCCGGGTGGCTGCACGCGCTGCTCAACCCGTCGGCGCCCTGACGCTCTGCTCTACGTGAGAATACGTGAGAATACGTGAGAACGAAGCGCGCGTAAGAACGAAGCGCCCGTGAGAACGAAGCGCCCTGCCGGAAAAAACAGCGTCGGCCCGCGACGCTCCGTCGACGAAGACGGGGTGGTGCGGATCGAGCTGCGGCAGGGCGCTCGTCCATTTCGGGGCTGGATGATGGCTGCGGCGCTCTCGACGTTCGCGGCGGCGGTCGTCGGCGTGGGCCTCTGGCTCGGCGCTGGCGCCATGGCCGACGGGAACGGGCGTGGGGGCGGGAGCCGCGGGCACGAGGCGCGGGCCACGGGACGAGGGGACACGCGCACCGCAAAGGGGAGCGGGGCAGAGGCGGGTGAGGCTGCACCACGTGGACGCGCGGGGACGCTCGCGGGACGGGGAACGCCCGGTGGAAAGGGCGCGCCGGGAGACGGATCCGGGCAGATGGAGAGAGGCGACGTGAACGAGGACGGCGAAGCCACGGCTGCCGCGAACCCGGGAGCGGTGGAGGCCGAGGGGCCTTCGGGAGCCCCCGAGGAGCGGACCGGCCTCCGCGCCTTTCCTCCGCACGGGACCAAGAGGATCAAGGAGGGCATCGTGGTGCCCGAGGACTTCCCGCTGCCGCCGGGGTACGTGCGCCATTACCAGGCCACGGACAGGGGGCAGATGCTGGAACCGATCCTGATGTTTCATCCCGACCACCGGCCGGTGGACGCGCAGGGCAACCCGATCCCGCTGCCCGAGGACCGGGTGGTGCCGCCGGAGATGGTGCCGGAGGGGCTCCAGGTGGAGATGCTGGAGGTGCCCGAGGGCGCGTATGCGGGGCCCGAGGATCAGCAGCCTGGCAATGGCCCCGAGAGCGGCGAGGGAAACTCCGGGGACGGCGAGGCGGACCCGGCTCCATGACCTGGGTCGTGGAGCGCGTGGAGCGCTGGATGCCGCGCCACCTCGCGCGGGGGCGATGGACGGGGTTCGTCGCCGGAGCGGTGCTGACCGCCGGGTTCCTCGCGGTGTGCGGGCGCATGGAGGCGCCCTGGTTCGTGCTGCTCTTCGTGGCCCTCGTCCCCTGGGTCTGGGCGCTCGATCGCGCAGCGTCGGCGGCCGAGGCGGTGGGGGCGGGGGTGCTCCTCAGCGTGGCCTTCGCGGGGGCGGTGTTCCCGTGGTTCCCGACCACGGTGGAGCGGTATGCGGGCGCGGGCGCGGGCACAGGCGTGGTGTGGCTGCTCTTCCTCGTGGCAGCGCCGGTGCTCGAACCGCAGTTCGTCACCTTCGCGCTGACACGGCACCTCGCGCGGCGGCAGGGCGCGGGGCTCCTGGCGCGCGGCGCGCCCCTCCTGGTGTACGTGGGGACGGAGCTGCTCCTCCCCAAGCTCTTCTTCGACACGCTGGGGCTCGCGCTGTACCCGTCGTCCTTCCTGCGGCAGGGCGCCGACCTCGCCGGGGTGCACGGGCTGACGCTGCTCGTGCTGGCCGTGAACGACCTCGTGGTCGCGGCGCTGCAACGCACGGTCCGCGACGGCGCACGTGAGCCCAGAGCGCGGCCCGGAGAGGAGGCCGTCGCCCGGGAGCCTGCGTGGAGACCGCTCGCGTGGGCGGCAGGTCTCGTGGGGGTCGCGCTGGGATACGGCGCGGTGCGGGTGGCGCAGCTCGGGGGGCCGGGGGAGGGCCGGGGGCTCGTCGTCGCGGCGGTGCAGGCCAACATCACCAACTACGACCGCCTGCGGGCCGAGAAGGGTGCCTACGACACGGTGCGCACCATCCTCGACGCGCACCTGGCCATGTCGGCGGAGATCCGGGCCCGCAGCAAGCCGGACCTGATCGTGTGGCCGGAGACGGTCTACCCGACGACGTTCGGTCACCCCCGGAGCGAGGCTGGCGCGGCGTTCGACGGCGAGATCCGGGCCCTCGTCGCGGAGACCGGGGTGCCGCTCGTCTTCGGGGCGTACGACACCGACGGGGAGCGGGAGTTCAACGCGGCCTTCTTCCTGGGCGCGGCTTCGGGCGGCAAGGCCCCGGGCGCGAGCTACCGGAAGCGGATGCTGTTCCCGCTCACGGAGTGGGTGCCGGCGGAGATCGACTCGGACTGGCTCCGCCGCGAGATGCCGTGGGCCGGGCGCTGGGCACGGGGACCCGGGCCGCGGGTGATCGACCTCCCGCTCGGGCGGGGCGACGTGCTCTCGGTGGTGCCCCTCATCTGCTACGACGTGCTGTTCCCTGGCTTCGTGGCGGAGGCCGCGCGTGGGGGCGCAGACCTCATCGTCACCATCTCCAACGACTCGTGGTTCCCGGACGTGCGGGCGCCGCGTCTCCACCTGATCTCGGCCGCGTTCCGGAGCGTGGAAACGCGCTTGCCGCAGGTGCGGGCGACGAACTCGGGCATCTCGGCGATGATCTCGCCGACGGGAGAGATGGTGGCCACCGCGGGCTGGGAGCAGCGCGAGACGCTCACGGCCACGCTCGCGGGGGCCGGACGGCCCGTGACGCTGGCGATGGTGCTGGGGCCGTGGCTTGGGCCAGCGGCGCTCGTGGGAGGGCTCGCGCTGCTCCTTGCGTCGCGACACCGTGCGCGGCGCGCGCCAGCGCCGCAGGCGCAGACCACGCCGCAGGCGCAAGCAGAGGCGCCGACGAGGCCACCGCCAGAGGCGGCTCAGCGCAAGAGGAAGAAGAGGACAAAGCCGGGGACGACCACGAAGTAGGCCACGAAGCAGACGATCTCGATGGCCCGTCGAATGCCCTCCGCGCGCGCCGGCATGGCGGAGGTGAGCAGGATGCCGATGGCCTCCGTGGCGAGGCGCCAGCAGCTCGCGTACACGATGAGGCCCCCGGCGGTGCCCATCCAGAACTCCGAGAAGGTCCGGAGGTACGAGGCGAGCCCGAAGAGCTTGTACTGGCCCGTCGGAGAGCCGAACCGGATCATCTGGTCGAGGCGGAAGATGATGCCGGTGAGGACGAGCGGCGCGACGACGTGCTTCACGCCCAGGTACACCCAGCCGCGGCGGCCGAGCTTGTGGCGGGCAGCGGCGAACGCGAGGGCTCCGTGGGTGGGCACGGCGGGCGCCGCGGGCACGGCGGGGAGCGCCGCAGACACGGCAGGGAGCGCCGGGACGAGGAGGCCGAGGAGCGTTGTGGGATCGTCGGTCTCCAGGTCGTAGCGGAACGCGCGGCCCGAGGTCATGCGCAGGGCGATGCCGGCGCCGGGGATGGGGATGCGCCAGGGCGTGAGCCCGGTGATGGACGTGGCGGGGATCTCGAACCGGACGGTGCCCCGGGTGAGGACCAGGTGGTCAGGGAGGACCTCCAGGGTGACCCGGTTCAGGCGGCGCAGGAGGACGCACAGGGCCACCGGGATGGCGGAGAACAGAGCGAGGCCCATCGCCACGGCGCGGGGCGGGGCCGTGTTGGTGCCCTCCAGGATGTCGTGGACGAGGTGGGAGGCGAGGTAGAGGACGTTGAGCACCGCGACGCCCAGCCACACGCCGGCAGCGACGCGCGCGGCGGGAGACCAGGCGCGCACCTCGTTGCGGGTGCCGGTGCCGGTGCCGGTGCCGGTGCCGGTGCCGGTGCCGGTGCTGGTGCCTGTCGCCGCAGGGGTGGTCTCCTCCACGGGCTCAGGAACCTGCAGGGGCTTCGGTGGGGGGCGCGACGGCGGCCGGGCCCTGGCCGCGGGAGGCAGGATCGTCGCGGTAGAAGACCATGGTGAAGGCCACGAACACCGCCCACATCGCCCCGAGGTGGTAGAGCATCATCTCGCCGCCGTAGCGCTTGAAGATCATGCCCACGATGGGCGGGCCCATGAGCATGCCGCCGGCGTAGAACACGTTGTAGATCGAGTTCGCGCGGCTGTAGTCGCGGGGGTGGGTGACCACGCCCGTCAGCGCCAGCGCGATGGGGGACATGGAAGCCAGGGTCGCGCCCGCGCCGATGACCGCCGCGCACATGAGCCAGTAGGAGTCGAGGAACACGAAGCCGAGCGCGCAGCACATCCCGCCGAAGGAGAGGATGCGGACGACGCGCAGGTGGCCGACGCGGTCGGCGATGCGGCCGAAGACGTTCGAGAAGACCAGCATGCCCAGGCAGAACAGGCCGGGCAGGATGATGGTGTCGCCGCGGGGGATGCCCTTCGACTCGATGAGGAAGAGCGGGAGGAACAGCACCAGCGAGGCCTGGAAGTAGCCGTAGGCGTAGGCGCCGAAGCAGGAGGTCTTGATGCGCCAGAGGATGGTGAGGCTGCTCGGGCGATCGTCGCCCGCCACGCCTGCGAGCGCCGCTCCTCCCTCGCCGGTCCTGGCGAGGGCTGGCCCGTCGGTCGTGGTGGCGTCATCGCCGGGCGCTTCACCGTGCTTCGCGTCATCGGCAGGGAGGCGCAGGGCGAGGTAGATCGTGGACACCAGCGCGAACACGCCGGCGATGACGAAGGCGGCGGGGACCGGGAGGATCTTGGTGATGCCCATCGCGAGGATGGGGCCGATGACGTAGCCGCTGGAGAGCCAGATGGCGTAGAGCGAGGTCAGGTGCGCCTTGTGCTCCTTGTCCGTGCGGTGGAGCAGGATGGTCTCGGAGCTGACCCACACCCCCACGGAGAAGAGGCCGTCGAAGAAGCGCAGGCCGGCGATGGACCCGTAGCTCGGCATGAACGGGAAGGCTGCGACGCACGCCGCGTACCCGAGCATGACGGTGGTGAGGGTCCGCTTCCCGCCGAACTTCCGGATGAAAAAGCCGATCGGGATGGCGAACAGCACCAGGCCCGAGGCGAAGAAGATCGCCAGCGTGCCGATGTCCTGCTTCGAGTAGCCCTGCGCGTCGAGGTGCAGCGAGGTGAGGGCGATCGAGATGCCGCAGGCCAGCCCGAACAGGTGGGTGCCGCGGAACAGGCGGCTCAGATGGGGGTCGACGGGACTCACCGGCGCATCCTACACGAGCGCGGGCGACAGGGCAGAAAGCGCGCCCGGTGGCGCTGCGGCCGGGGGAACACTGCGCCGGGGCCCAGCCTACCTGCGCGATGCGGGGAACGTTGCCGGCCACCGGGTGTCGGGATAGCGTCGCTGGTCGGGCCCCGACCGGCGTCACCCGGAACTCCATGACCGAGCTCTCCCTCGACACGCCGACCGACACGCCGACCGACGCGCCGACCGACACGCCGACCGACGCGCCGACCGACACGCCGACCGACGCGCCGACCGACGCGCCGCCCATCCCGGACCTGCTCTCGCTGAAGGCGGCGGTGCGGGTGAAGGTCGACGAGCTGCGTCAGGACCTGGTGTTCGCCTTCGCCACCCGGGGCGCGTCCGACGTCTTCGAGCGGGCGCTGGAGGAGGCGAGGCTCCCCGCGTCGCGCTGGGACCGCGCCTGCTTCGCCCGTGACCTGTTCCTCGAGGACCTGGTGAAGCGCGCGCTGCCCGTGCGCGCCGAGGGCCGCGGTTACGCGCCGTGCCTGCCCTACCTCCTGCGGGTGATCACCTCGCCCCCGGAGGATCGGGCGGTGGTGACGTTCCGCCGCGCCATCCTCGACGAGCTGGCAGGGAGCGAGGCGCGGCGCGCGGAGCTGGAGAAGGCATACGTGGCCATCCTCCGCCTCCGCCAGATGCTCTGCGCGGGGAGGCTGGCGACGGCGCGGGGGCGGCGCCTGGAGATCCTGAGGGCGGCCCACGGGGCCTTCGAGGCGCTCGCGGGGTCCTTCGAGGGAGCGACGTCGGGGCTCGGGCGGCTCCGCGCGTTCGGCCAGGCAGTGCGCGCGAGCGCTGCGTACCGGCGCCTCGACGCGCTGCTCGACCACGACCAGCACCTCGGCACCGTGGACGTGCAGGTGAGCGTCGGCGCGGACGGGGAGCTGCGCAGCTTCAAGGTGCTGGCGATCCGCGAGAACGCCTCGAACCCCTTCTACACCTCGCCCGTGGGGCGCTTCTTCAAGCGGGTGATGCTGTTCTTCCGCGGCTACCGGATGAACGGCGACGAGGTGGCGGAGCGCCTGCTCGACGACGTGTTCACCGGCCTGGAGGAGCCGATCGCGCTCCTGTTCCAGGCGCTCGGGGACATGGAGGTGTACCTCGGCGCGCTCGGGCTCCGCGACAACGCCCGCGCCAAAGGGCTCGCGGTGTGCCTGCCGGAGCTCGTGGAGCGGAGCGAGGAAGGCATGGACGTCGAGGGCCTCTTCAACCCCCTGCTCCTCGGCGGAAAGGCGACGCCCGTGCCCTGCACGCTGCACACCGAGGGGGGCTCGGTGGTGGTGGTCACGGGGCCCAACTCGGGCGGCAAGACGCGCCTCTTGCAATCCATCGCGCTCACCCAGCTCCTCGGCCAGGTGGGCCTCTTCGTCCCGGCGCGGGCGGCGCGGCTGCCCGTCGTCTCCGGGCTGTTCGTCTCGCTCATCGAGGAGGCGCGCGCCGACCAGCCGGAGGGGCAGCTCGGGATGGAGCTGATGCGCATCCGCCGCATGTTCGAGGAGATCTCCGTGGGCGCCCTGGTGCTGCTCGACGAGCTGTGCTCCGGCACGAACCCCTCGGAGGGCGAGGAGATCGCGCGCCTGGTGATCTCGCTCCTCCCCGAGCTGGAGACGCAGGTGTTCATCACCACCCACCTCCTCCAGCTCGCCGAGCACCTCGCCTCCGAGCGCCCCATCGAGCGCCTCGGCTTCCTGCAGGTGGAGCTCGACGCGCGGGAGCAGCCCACCTACGGCTTCGTCCCCGGCGTGGCGCGAAGCTCGCTCGCCCACAAGACCGCCGCGCGCCTCGGTGTCACCCGCGATGAGCTGCTCGCCCTGATCGCGACCAAGCGGTATACCACGGGTCACCGTGCAGCCGCCGCCGAGCCCCGCGAAACACGCTGATCTGGTCGTCGTTGGCGCGGGCTCCGCGGGCGCGGTCATCGCGTCACGGGTGACGGAGCGCGAGGATCGCGACGTCCTGCTCCTCGAAGCCGGGCCCGACTACCCAGATGCCGGGCGGCTCCCTCCCGACCTCGTGAACGGCAGCCGCAACTCGTGGCGCATCCACGACTGGGGCTACCGCCACCGGCCGACCCCCAGCCAGATCCCGTTCGTGTACCCGCGCGGCCGGGTCGTGGGGGGCAGCTCCGCGGTCAACACCTGCATCGCCATCCGCCCGCGCCCGTACGACCTGGAAGAGTGGGCGGCGCTCGGCCTCCCCGACTGGGGCTGGGAGGCGTGCCTGCCCTACCTGAAGCGCCTCGAAGACGACCGCGACAGCGACGCTCCCTGGCACGGCAAGGGGGGCCCCGTGCCCGTCCGCCGCCACCCGCCGGAGGAACTGGCGCTCTTCCAGGCCGCGTTCGTGGAGGCCGCCCGCGGACTCGGCTACCCGGACTGCCCCGACACCAACGACCCGGCCACCGAGGGCGGCATCGGCGCGCACGCCATGAACAAGATCGGCGGCGTGCGCATGAGCGCCGCGCGCTGCTACCTGACGCCGGAGGTCCGCGCCCGGTCGGGCCTGCGCCTCTCCGCAGGCACCCAGGTGCGGCGCGTCCTCTTCCGGAACCGGAAGGTGGAGGGCATCGAGATCGATCGCGGCGGTCAGGTGGAGCGGATCGCGACGCGCAAGGTGGTGCTGTCGGCCGGCGCGATCGCCACGCCGGGCATCCTCCTCCGCAGCGGCGTGGGTCCACGCGAGGACGTGGCGCGGCTCGGGGTGGAGCTGGTCTCCGAGGTGCCGGCCGTGGGCGCACGCCTCCTCGATCACCCGGGCGCTGCGATCTTCCTCCTGCCGCGCCGGAGGGGCCTCTGCCAGCTCACCGATCCTTTGATCCAGACGGTGCTGACCTACACCTCGGCCGAGAGCCCGTACCCGCTCGACATGCAGGTGCAAGCCGGCTCGTTCGTGCCGCTCCACCCCCGGCTGACGCTGCCGCTCTTCAGCCTCATGTGCTGCATCGGCAAGCCCCAGGGGCTCGGCGAGATCCGGTACACGAGCACCGATCTGCGGGTGGGGCCGGAGATCCACTCGAACTTCCTCCTCGACCGCGAGGATCACCGGCGCGCCGTCGAGGCGCTGATGCTCGCCCGCGAGCTGTGCAGGATGGAGCCCATCCGCCGCCTCGCGCGGCCACTCTGGCCCCTCGACGGCACCCTCGCCGACCGCGCGCGGCTCGGCGCCTGGATCTACAAGAGCTGCGGCTCCGGCTATCACCCCTGCGGGACAGTTCCCATGGGCCCCGAGGGCGCTCCGGCCGCCGCCGTGGATGGCCGGGGCCGGGTGCGCGGGGTGGAGGGGCTCATCGTGGCAGACGCGAGCATCATGCCCACCATCCCCAGCGTGAACACCAACGTGACGACCCTGATGATCGGGGAGCGGTTCGGGGAGTGGCTGCGCGAGGGCGCGCTGTAACTCGGCTCAGCCGCCGGCGCAGCCTTCGAGGGAGGCCATCATCACCCAGAAGGCGCGCGCCTTGTTCTCGCAGCTCTCCTGCGTGGTGTGGGTGTACTCGTAGCCGGTCGAGCCGTCGTTGACGACGTAATGCGGGTGCTCCATGGGGATCTCCACGCCGTCCACCGTCGCCGTGTGCCGCTCGCCGTTGTAGTGGGCGTCGAGGTCCTCGAAGTCGTAGAGGATCTTGCCGTATTGCTTGGCGTAAGCGCGGATCTGCTCGTTGCGCGCGGCGCGGTTCACGCCCTCGTACTCCTCCTCGGCGGTGCCGGTCATGTAGATGAACGTCACGTCCGGGAACTCGTCTTCGAGCATCGACATCGCGGTGAGATACTGGTCGACGGTCTGCTCGGTCTGCGCCGAGATCTCGTACGACCAGGCCCACATCGAGTAGCGGATGGTGGGGTTCGCGCTGAGGATGGCGCGCACGCCCTCCAGGCCTTGCTCGGTGGCCCAGTAGCCGTCGCCCTCCTGCGAGTCGTCATAGGTCCGCATCCCGTCCCACATCTTGAGGACGTTGGTCTCGGAAGGGAGGCCGATGCCCTCGGCCTCGAAGCCGTAGAGCGGGTTCGACGCCTCCAGGCTGTTGGCGCCCGCGGTGAGCTGCGCGCCGTGCGAGCGGTGGACGTAGTGCACCACGAACTCCGACGCCTTGAGCTGGTTGATGCAGCTCTCGGAGATCTGGTCGAGCCCGGTGAGGGTGTGGTCGAAGGTCTGGGCGTCCGCGGGGTCGCCGGTGGGCGTGTAGGACGTGGTGTTGCCCGCGCCACTGCCGTCCGAACCGTCGCCGCCGTCATCGCCACCACAGGCTGCGGCCGCAAGGGAGAGCGTCAGACCAAGGAACAGGAGACGAGGAAAGCGGTGAAGTCGGTTCATGGTGCCTCACTCTCGCAGATAGCATCGATCCTGCCAGCGAAGAGGGCACGGGTTTGCCCTGCGTTCTCCCCGCAATCTTCCCGCGATCGACGCGTCGCAGCCCGCGATCGGTCTGTCAGTCCTGTCAGGGTCCCGTGAACTTTGCGCGATGCATGGCGAGGCGCGATCGGCAGTACGCGGCCCGAAGAGCGCGTGCTGCGGCCGCGGGCATGCGCGGGACGCGTGGCATGCTCGGCAAGCTCAGCGACGGCGTCGGATGCGGGGGCGGAGCGCGACCACCTGGGCAGGCCGGCCGTCCGGGCCGCCCGTTGGCGGAGGCGCCGGCGGGAGGGAGAGGACAAGCCGCTCGATGCGCGACAGGGCGTGCAGCGTTGCCGCCTCGGCATGCAGCTCGGAGAACGGTCCGTCGAAGGCGATGACCAGGAGGTAGATGTTCGCGAAGGCCCGCGCGAGCAGGCCGAAGCCCTCCTCATGCACCGACTCGCGCACGTGCCCCGGGCTCGACGACGCCCCCATGAAGCGCCGCCCCTCGGCGATGGCGCGGGCCACGAGCAGGTGGCGGTGCCAGCCGGCTTCGTCGCGGGTCCGCCCCCCGAGCCGCGCGCGCATCGCCCGGATCTCGCGGCCAAACTCCGCCGCCATGGCGTCGCTCACCCCGGTCCTCCCCAGCGCAGCGCCGAGGGTACCTTCCGGAGCGGCGAGCAGCGGCGCGAGCGCCACGCCCGCAGAGCGGGCCCGTTCATCCAGCGCTGCGGCGCGCAACGCGGCATCCACGTCCTCGCTGGGGCCGCGGGTGTCGGAGCTGGCCCACAGCACCGGCGACGTCGCGTCGATCACCACCGCGTCGGCCCCCCCCGCGCGGGCCGCCAGGTCCGCCAGGGACGCCGTGAGCGCCTGGCCCACCGGCATCCGGCCACTCGGCTGATCCACGTGCGCCATCCCGGCAGCCAGGCCCGCGAACGACTCGACGAGGGTCTCCAGCCTGGCGCGCTGCTCCTCGACCTCCGGCGGCGGCCCCTCGAAGATGGCCACGATGCGCCAGCCGCCGCCCAGCTCTCTCCAGAGCACGGAGGGATCGTCGGGCGGATCGCCCCCCAGCTCGACGCGGGCGTTCTTCGCACCCAGCTCACGTCGCACGAGCTCCACCAGGCGGATCAGCGGGCCTTCAGGCACCCGGGGAGCCTAGTCCCGGCTGTCCCCAACCGCAACTTGGCGGCCGTATCCGCCCCGGTACGAACCTGCGGGGCATTCTGGGGCAGGTTCGGGAACCCGCGTCGGGGGGACGCTTCTGGCAGCGCCCTTGGGGGCGAGACGCGGCCCGTCTAGGCTCGCCCCCATGCAGACCGAAGCGATGGTGTTGAGCCGCCACGGCGGCCCCGAGGTCCTGGAACGTCAGACCATCGAGCTGCCGGAGCCCGGCCCCCGGGAGGTCCGGATCCGCATCCACGCCGTGGCCATGAACCACATGGACCTGTGGGTCCGGCGGGGCGGCCCTGCCTTCAAGCTCAAGTATCCGCACCGGCTCGGGTGCGACATCGCAGGCGTCGTCGAGGCCCTCGGCCCTGGCGCGCGCGGGGCGACCGTGGGCCAGCGGGTGATGGTCTCCCCCGGTCTGTCCTGCGGGGTGTGCCGGGCCTGCGTCGCCGGCCGCGACAACCTGTGCCGGAGCTACCGCATCTTCGGCGAGAACACGCAGGGGGGTTACACGCGCCACCTCAACGTCCCCGACCAGAACCTCCTCCCCATCGGCGACACCCTGAGCTTCCCCGAGGCCGCCGCCGCGCCCCTGGTGACGCTCACCGCCTGGCAGATGGTCTTCCACAAGGCCCAGGTCCGGCCCGGGCAGACCGTGGTGGTGCACGCCGCAGGGAGCGGTGTCTCGACGATCCTCATCCAGCTCTGCAAGCTGGTGGGCGCGCGGGTGATCGCCACCACCAGCTCCCCGGCCAAGGTGGAAAAAGCCCGCGCCCTCGGCGCCGACGAGGTGATCGACACCTCGAAGGACGCCTACGTCCCCGAGGTCAAGCGCCTGACCGGCAAGGCGGGCGCCGACGTCATCTTCGACCACCTCGGGGGCACCTTCCTGGAGCAGGCCGTGGTGGCGGCCGCGTGGGGCGGGCGCATCGTCACCTGCGGGGCGACTGCCGGGTTCGAGGCGAAGCTCGACATGCGGCAGATCTTCTTCCGGCAGGTGGAGATCCTGGGCTCGACGATGGGGAGCAAGGGAGACCTCGCCGAGGCGTTGCCGCTCCTGCTGTCGGGGCGGCTGCGAGCACCTGTGGACCGGGTGATGCCGCTCTGGGAGGCGCGCGCGGCGCACGAGGCGCTGGAGGCGCGTCAGGTGTTCGGGAAGGTCGTCCTCTCGGTGGAGTAGTTGCGCGTTCGGGAGGTTGTGCTGGGGGGGCGGCGGGTGTGCCGGTCTGGCCGGCCCTCTGGAGGGGGGCCTACGGTGGTTCACACGGCCTACCGGGTGGGGGACGGAGGGTCTTCGAGAGGGCCCACGGTGGTTGATGCGGGGTAGCGACCCAGTTGACCCCTCTATGTCCCAAAGGGTTCGCGCAAACGGGACATTCTTCTCGTTTACGACGTTGCGTTGACGGAACCTCTAACTTGGCGTCGCCTGCAAGCGGGGGGTGTCCGGTGGAGGCTGACTGATGGGAAGCAACGTCAACCACGAGGAGCGTGCCGCTCGAGCGTGGCCTGTTCTCGTGAGTGCGGCTGCACGCGGCCGCGAGATAACGTACGGCGAGCTGGCGAACGCGATCGGCGTGCATCACCGAGCCGTTAGCTGGCTACTAGGCCCCATCCAGGATTATTGCCTCGAAGAGAAGCTTCCCCCTCTCACGATCCTCGTTGTGCAGGCCGGCGCGGGACGGCCTGGAGGCGGCTTCATTGCCTGGGACGTTGGCGACTTCGACGAGGGTCTCCGGCGCGTCTGCAAGTTCGACTGGGCCAGCATGGGGAATCCGTTCGACTATGCCTTCAAGGCTGGAAAGACGCAGGAAGCGCTCGCCGCATCTCTCGTCAACACCCCTGAGCGCTCCGAGGAAGTCTACACGCTGGTCCGTGCACGAGGCATCACCCAGCGTGTTTTTCGCGCCGCGCTCCTGCGGGCATACCGCGGCGCGTGCGCTTTCTGCGGATTGTCGTTTCCTGAAGCGCTGGAGGGGGCGCACATCGTGCCGTGGCGGAGCTGCGCTCCGCACGAGCGGCTCGACCCGAGGAACGGTCTGCTTCTGTGCTCGACGCATCACCGGCTGTTTGATGCCGATCGGCTCACCCTCACGACCGACTTCGTCATCGAGCACCATGACGCGGCCGACAGCGAGGGCGAATACAGTGCCGCCGACGAACACCTCACGCGGCGCCTGCACGGGCGGCGCGCAACGGTCCCTGAACGGCACGACCTGCGCCCGCGCACGACCTACATCGTCCGCAGGAACAAGATGCGCTGATGCGTAAGCGCAGCGAGGACATGCTCCTCGTGTCCTAACAGAGGAGGCCTCATGTCCCAGTTGGGACACCGGCTCATCCGGCCAACCGCTGGGAGCCTGCAGAGCCTTCACGTTGAGGGGATCACGCTGATTCATCCGGCCAACCGCTGGGCGTCCGTATGGCCCTCACCCCCTCCTCACGACGCCGCCACTCCCACGCCAACCACCCCTCCCCGAGAGTCTGCTCCCCCTGAGCCACCCCAGGCGGAGAGGGGGCGGGGCTCTCGGTGCCGAAAGCAGAGGAGGGCAGTGCGGTGGCGCGAGGCGTCTCTGCAGGGGCCAGAGTGAAGGCGGGCCAGCTCTGGGGCCCGCCGCAACGTCGGCCCCGGAGGAGACGCCTCGCGCCACCGCACCGCCCTCCGCCGCGCAGGCGCCGAGAGCCCCGCCCCCTCTCCGCCGCTCAGACCTGCACGACCGCCTCGCCCACCTCAACGCCTACCAAGGCCCTCGCCCCCGCACACACCGCTCACGCCCTCACACCGCTCACGCCCTCACGCCTTCCGCCCACCCCGCACCAGCTCCCCCACCGCCTCCCCCAGGCCCTCCAGCGTCATCGCGAACATCGGAAACACCGCCCGGATCGCGTCCACCGTCGGGTGCGGCACGCTCCCCACCCCATCCGGGTTCAGCCACACCGCCCGGTCGAAGTGCTCCCGCAGCATCATCAACCACGCGAGCCCCGGCATCCGCCCATCGTCGCCCCACCCCGAGCTTCCGTGCAGCTCGTAAGGCGCCATCGACGCATCCCCCACCATCACCAGCTTGTAGTGAGGTCCGCACTCCCGGAGCAGGTCCCGCACCGAGACCGGATCTACCAGCCCCTCGGTCCGGTAGATCTTCCCGTAGATGCAGTTGTGGAAGTAGTACGTGCGCAGCTCCTTCCAGTGCGTCGCCCGCTTCGCCGCGCTGAACACCTGGCTCATCAGCGCCGCGTACGGATCCATCGAACCGCCCACGTCCATCATCAGGATCACCCGCGTGTTCGGCCGGCGCGGAGGCCGGGTCACCACCTCCAGCTCGCCCACGTTGCGGGCCGTCGCGTCGATGGTGCCCTCGATGTCCAGCTCCTGGTGCGCGCCCTCCCGCACGAAGGCCCGCAGCTTCCGCAGCGCCACCTCGATCTGCCGCACGTCGAGCACCAGATCGCTCCGGTAGGGCCGGTACTTCCGCGCGTCGGCCGTGCGCATCGCCCCGCCCCGCGCCCCGCTCCCCTGCCCTCCCACCGAGATCCCGTCGGGGTGGTAGCCGCCGGTACCGAAGGGGGATGTCCCGCCCGTCCCGATCCAGCGGTTGCCGCCGTCGTGGCGCTCCTTCTGCTCCTTCAGGCGCTCCTCGAACCGACGCAGCACCTCCTCCAGATCGAGGCGCTCGATGCTGGCCCGCTCTTCCTCAGTCAGCTCGCGCAGCTTGTAGGGGTCCTTGAGCCACGAGAGCAGCTCCTCGACGAGCTGCTTGGACTCCACGGCGACGCCCTTGAAGGTCTTCGCGAAGGCCAGGTCGAAGTCGTCGAGGTGGGCCTCGGAGTGCACCAGCATCGCCCGGGCCACGTGGTAGAAGCCGTCGAGCGACGACTCGTGCAGCCCGGCCACGAGCGCCTTCGCCAGGCCCACGGCCTCCTGGGCGCCGACCGGGACCTTGCGGGCGCGCAGCTCGTAGATCAGCTCGAGGAACATGGGGCTACGACCGGTAACGCCGGCCGCCGGCGAGCTGATCGGCCAGGGCCACGAGGTCCTGCTCCTTCTTGAGCAGCGCCCCGAGGAAGGGCAGCGACTTGTCGAGCTTCACCTCGGTGATGCCTGCCTTGCGCAGCACCGAGATCCAGTCGATCAGCTCGCTGGTGGAGGGGCGCTTGCGCAGCTTGGTGTTGGCCCGGATCTCGTAGAAGACGCGCATCGTCTGATCGGCCAGCGACTGCTCCAGGTCGGGGTGGTGCACCCGCACGATCTGGCGCATGAACTCGGGCTCCGGGAAGTCGATGAAGTGGAACACGCAGCGGCGCAGGAAGGCGTCGGGCAGCTCCTTCTCGTTGTTGCTGGTGATGATCACCACCGGGCGCTCCTTCGCGGCGATCTCCTCGTTGGTCTCCAGCACCCGGAAGCGCATCCGGTCCAGCTCGTGGAGCAGATCGTTCGGGAACTCCAGGTCGGCCTTGTCCACCTCGTCGATGAGCAGCACCACCCGCTGCGGGGCGGCGAAGGCGCGCCCCAGCGGCCCGAGCTTGATGTAGCGCTTGATGTCGCGCACGTCGCCGTCGCCGAAGCGCGAGTCGTAGAGGCGCTGCACCGTGTCGTACACGTAGAGGCCGTCCTGCGCGCGGGTCGTGCTCTTCACGTGCCAGGGGATGAGCTCCATCCCCAGGCCCTGGGCGATGGACTCGGCGAGCAGCGTCTTGCCGGTGCCCGGCTCGCCCTTGACGAGCAGCGGCCGCTCCAGGACGAGGGCGCAGTTCACGGCGGCTTCCAGCGATTCGTTGGTGAGGTAACGCTCGGTGCCGCGGAAGCGGCGGAAGTCTGTCATGAGGCCGTACTGTAGCACTTCATAGCCACTCTCGCGCCAGGAAGGCGGCCCAGGTGGCGGCGCGCTCGACGAGCGAGCGCTGCTTCCAGAGCTGCTCGGTGATCTGCGCGCAGTGGGTGATGTCGTCCTGGAACATGCGCTCCATGGAGGCTGCGAAGCCCTCGTCCTCCACGAAGCAGTTGACCTCCAGGTTCTTGCGCAGCGACTGGGCGTCGAGGTTCGACGAGCCCACGGTGGACCAGCGGCCGTCGATGACCGCCGTCTTCGCGTGCAGCACCCGGCCGCGCCACTCGTAGAGCTTCGCGCCTGCCTTGAGGAGGTGGCCGTAGAAGGCGCGCGAGGCGAAGAGCACCGCGGGCACGTCGGTGGTGCCGGCGACCATGATCCGCACGTCGACGCCCCGGCGCGAGGCGTCCCCGAGGGCGCGGATCATCCGCAGGGGCGGGAGGAAGTAGGCGTTGGTGATCCAGATCCGGCGCTTCGCGCGGTCGAAGGCGTGGCGGTACTCGTCGCGCACCCAGCGCTTCCGCCGCGGCAGGCCGTTGCCGACGATGCGCACCTTCGGGTCGGGCCGCCGGCCGTCGTAGCCGTAGCGGCGCTCGTCGAGGGGGGCGCCGCCGGACCTGCGCCAGGTGCGCAGGAAGAGGTACTGCAGCTCCGCGACCGCGGGGCCTTCGAGGAGCATCTGCGTGTCGCGCCAGCCGCCCCCGCCTTCGGTCACGGCCGCGTAGTCGTCGGCGATGTTCATCCCGCCGGTGACGCCCACGTGGCTGTCGACGACCAGCATCTTCCGGTGGTCGCGCCGCAGGAACTTCGCGAACGGCGTGTTCACGGCGAACGGGTGGAACTCCAGCGTGCGCACCCCGGCCGCGCGCAGATCGGCGAGGTACGACGTGGTCACCGACGAGCCCCAGGCGTCGTAGAGCAGGTTGACCTCGACCCCGGCCGCGGCCCGCTCCGCCAGGGCCTCGGCGAAGCGCATCCCGGTGCGGTCGCTCCGGAGAATGTACGTCTCCAGGCAGATCGTCTCCCGGGCGCGCGCGATGGCGTCCAGCATCACCGGGAAGGCTTGCTCCCCGTCGCGGAGCAGGGCCAGCCGGTGCGCGCCGACGGACATCGCGGCGTACGTGGAGCGCGGGGGCTCGGGTGTGGGTTCAGGTCGCGTCCTGGACCTATAGCGCGAAGTCGGCCCCTGAAAAAGTCCAGCCGGGGGCGAAGTGGGGCCCCGCTCGCTTTCGCAGGAACTTCGGTGCCGGGCGGGCGTCGCTTCGATCACCGCAGCAGACGAGAGCGCGCGCCTTTGCGCGCCGCACCGGACAAGCGCGCGGAGGAGGAATGTATGGGCGGCGTCGACGTGGGCACGACCTCGAACAAGCGGGCCATGAACGCGGACCTCAACATGGTCCCCTTCATCGACCTGCTCATGGTGACCATCACCTTCCTCTTGCTCACCGCGGTGTGGGTGACGAACTCGCGCCTGGAGGTCAATGCCCAGGTGCCTGGCCAGGCGGGGTGCGGCGAGGCGTGCGCGGCGGAGACCGCCCTCGTCTTGCACGTGCACCTGCAGGAGGATGGCTTCGGGCTCACCTGGAAGCAGGGCCCCACGGTGGTGAGCGAGGTCAAGATCCAGAAGCAGGAAGTGCAGGTCGGGAGCGACAGCATGACCGCCATCCGCTACCCGGGGCTCGCCGAGACCATCCAGAGCGAGTGGAAGCGCGCCGGCGCGCACCGCGACGTGTCCGACCGCAAGGTCGACCAGGCCGTCCTGCACACCGAGAACGGCACGCCCTTCCGCGAGGTCGTGGCGGCGCTCGACGCGATCAGCAGCGCCCGTCGGGAGATGTCGCTTCCGAACGGCAACCGTCAGCTCGTCGCCGCCTTCTCCACGACCTTCGCCTCACGCTGAGTGTGTCACCCTGAGCGCGTCACCCTGAGCGCGTCACCCTGAGCGCGGGATGACCCGGGCAGGACCGCGAGCCCGCTTCAGGGGTGGGCGTCGCGCAGGCCCGGGGCGCGCAGGATGGTCTCCGTGGAGGGGGCGAGGCCGAGGCGCTCGGGACAGGAGTAGACGTTGAGCAGCTCGCCGCGGCCCATCGTCGTGAGCGTGACCCCGAGCGCCACCGCGAGATCCATGGTGAGGCCCCTGCCCACGGTGGTGCTGACGATCACCGGGATGCCGGCGGCGGCGGCCTTCTGCACGATCTCGAAGCTCGACGCCCCGGTCACCACCAGCACCGTGGGGCGCTCGGCGTCGGAGGCGAGCCGGATCCCGGCGCCGAGCCGGCGGTGGCGGAGCAGGTCGCCCACCACCTTGTCGGCGGCGTTCTGGCTCGACACGTCCTCGTGCGCGGCGAGCAGATCGCCCTCGGCGCTGAAGGCGGCGGCGGCGTGGAAGCCGCTCTTGCGGAGGACCGGCGGAGAGAGCACCTCGAAGCCTCTGGCGCACGCCGCGACCGCCCGGGGGGAGAGCCTCGGGCCCAGGGGCAGGGCGCAGGAGGACGCAGCCGGGGCGCCGGGCGGGTTCCTGCCGCAGACGGCGCTGAGGATGGTGAACCTGCGGCTGTCGAGGGCGTGCTGGATGTCCACGTGCACGCCGGGCGCAGACTGGACGTCGAGCACGTCGCCCGAGCTCTCCTTGCAGGGGTGCCAGCAGGGGTTGATGCCGCTGATGTCGTCCAGAGAGCGGAGCACGCCCTCGCAGTAAAGGAAGCCGAGCGCGAGGTTGTCGTCCGCCCCCGGGGTGCGCCAGGTCAGCGCGACGGGCTGACCGTTGACCCGGATCTCGAGCTGCCCCGGCGCCGGCGCCGTGCCCCGCGGGATGGCGTGCGGAACGTGTGGCGGCGGCTGGAACCACTCCATGCCAGTGCCATCCGGGCGCTCAGCGCTCCGGCCCATGATCTCATGCGATACCATCTGTCCCATGTTTCCTCTGCTCAGGTCAGGCGGTCGACGCCGACAGTTCAGCGGAGTGCAACCCTGTGGCCAGGCCCAGACAGTCTTCACGGACGGACCTGTCAGGGGATGCGCCTCGCCGGGTGTGCAGGGGGAGACACGGTCCAGGGGCACCGTGGCGGTCGAGGTGTACAGGCGATACGCAGTCACGCCGGGAGACGGCACGTGGTCGGCACATGTGCCGCTCCCGGAACGAGGTGAGGGGCCCGTCACGGGGCTCAGGCCTGAACGGCCGGAGGTGGGGGCCAGGTGGGCAGGTCGGAGAGGGGTCCTCCGAGCAGCTCGGGGGCTCCGGAGAGCCTGAGGAGCGCGGCGGCGACGTGGCTCCTCACGTGTACCTGCACCCTCGGATCGGCTTCTGGGCGCGCCGTGAGCGCGTCCGCGAGGGCGCGGGCCTCCCCGGCGGCGAGGCGCGGGTCTTCGGTGTCGGTCTCCGGGCGCGCCTCCGCGCTGGTCGGCGCGGCGTTCGGCGCGCTGGCCGGCGTGCTCCCTGGCGCGGCGTTCGGCGCGCTGGCCGGCGTGCTCCCCGGCGCGAGTATCGGTCGGAGCGGACGCGCGGCGAGCAGCAGGGTGCCCGCGGCGAGCACCACCCGGTAGCCGAGCCCCTGCAGCGCGTCCTCGGCCAGGTCGAGGGCCCGGCCGAGGTCCTCGATCGCCTCGACGTCCAGCTCGCCGTCAGCGTCGACGCAAAGCTCCACACAGATGCCTGCGGCGAGGCCGTCGTGCAGGGCCACCTCGGCGGGGGCGGGGCCGCCGGCGGCCTCGCACAGCGCCGCGAAGAACGCGCTGACCGAGGCGAACCGGCGCTCCGGCGCCTTCTCCAGGCAGCGCAGCACCACCGCGTCCACGGCCGGCGGCACCCTCACCTGCGTGCTCGGGCGCGGCGCGGGGGTCTCCACGTGGCGCCACGCAAGCTCCACCTGGTCGTCGGACCAGAAGGGATGATGCCCGGTGAGCATCTGGAAGAGGAGCAGCCCGAGCGCGTAGACGTCGGTGCGCGGGTCGACCTTGCCGCCCAGGATCTGCTCGGGCGCCATGGCGGCGAGCGTGCCCACGTGCCGCCCGGCGGTGGTGAAGCCGGAGCCTGGCTCCTCCCCCCGGGAGAGCTTGGCGATGCCGAAGTCGAGGAGCTTCACCCGGCCGTCGGGCCCCACGAGCACGTTGCTCGCCTTCACGTCGCGGTGGACGATGCCTGCCTCGTGCGCCGCGGAGAGCGCGGCGCAGACCGGCTGGAGCAGCACCAGCGCCTCGCCGAGCGGCAGCCGCCCGCGCCCGTGGAGGAGCGCCGAGAGCGGCTCGCCGGGCAGGTACTCCATCACGTAGTAGGGGCGCCCGTCCGGGAGCTTGCCGAGGTCGTGGATGTCGACGATGGCCGGGTGGTGGACGAGGCGCACCACGCTCACCTCGCGCACGAAGCGCTCGACGGCGTTGCGCGAGGTGGAGAGGGAGGCGTGCATCACCTTGATCGCGGCGAGCCCCCCGCCGTCCGGCCGGAGCGCCGCGTACACCACCCCGCAGCCGCCCTGGCCAATCACGTGGTCGATCCGGTAATCGCCGAGCACGTGGCCCGGGAGCAGCGCGGCCTCGGAATCGCCTGGATGCTCGCCGGGGCGCACGGTGAACGGCAGGGCCTCGGGCATGGCGCCGGCGATCAGGGTGAGGTCGTCCATCGACGGCATGGGAGATCTGCATATACCAGCGAATGCGTGGACAGGCCACGCGACCGCCTGCCCGTCGTCCGACGCTATGCGCACGACGGGTGGGTTCCGCCTTGGCCATGGCAATGGTCAGCGCCGTGACAGCAGACGCACATGGGCGAGGATCGGCGGCGATCGGAGGGGAGCGGTGGGGAGAGGCGTGGAGAGGCGAGCGGCTCGCATCGATGATCGAGCCGCGCTTTCCATCGCGGGACGAGCGCCGGTTCTTGCTGTACAAGATCGTTCGATGGTCGTCCTGCGCAGCGACGGCGACGGGTTCACGGGGGAATCCGTCCCATCCTTGCGAACGGGCACACCGCCCCTGCGAGGGAATGCCCCGCGGCGGCAACCTTGCCGTCAGCGCCTGCCCTGACCGGGTGGGCCGAGCATCTGCGGCGCGCCCCGTCTCGCCGCGCTGATCCCGGGGGGGAATGATCGTGCTGACCAGCCATCGAACATCTGGAGCCATTGCGCTCGCCGCCGCTTTCATCACCACCGTCGCGGGCTGCGCGCCTCCGCTGTCGGAGGACGCCGACGACGACGCGCTCATGGAGGAGGACGTCGACACCGCGGAGAGCGCGCTGCTCGCCGAGAACGCGCTCAACTGGAATGCGATCAACTGGAACGCGCTCAACTGGAATGCGATCAACTGGAACGCGCTCAACTGGAATGGCCTGCTCCCGGAGGCGCGGGCGCGCCTCCAGTCGACCGGGAGCGACGGCGAGCTGGCCCGGCACGCGATGCGCTACGTGGTGAGCTGCGCCCTGCCCTCCACGGCCTCGTTCGACTTCTCGTGGACGGACGAAGACGGGGTGGCGCACGCCGAGTCGTACCCGGGGCTGATGGCGCTCGCACCGCAATGGCAGAACGCCCCCATCATGGAGGACGAGGCGCGGTGGGTGTCATCGTGCCTGATCTCCCGGGTCAACCTGTACGGGGTCTCGGTGCTGCTCTCGTCCCGCTCGTGGCACAGGGAACTCTGGCAAATGTCGAGCGAGGAGGCCGGAACCTTCAACCACCAGGAGGGGGCGTTCTGGGGCAACCTGTTCACCAACCCGCCGACGGCCTTCGCCTGTTACGACCAGCACGGCGTGGCGTACGCGCGGCAACGGCAACGCGCCTGCGCCGCCGGCCACGTGAACGACCAGGGCGCCATTGAATCGTGCGGGATGATCCAGATCGTCGGCTCCTGCCAGCATCATTGCGTTTCCAACGGAGATTCGCTCGGTTTCTGGGGAGGGTGCACGTCGAGCGCGCCCAGGCCAAGCTATAGCTTCAACGTGATCACGGTGTTCCTCGACTAGATCAGGCATGAACGCCACCGACATTGCGAGCGAGAGGCGCCCGGCGAGCGCCACGGGGGCGCGCTGCCAGGAATGCGGCAGGCGCGTGCCGCGGGCCCTGGGCTGTCCCGAACATGGTCCCCTCCCCCGGCTCGACCGCTGCCTCGTTTCCCTGGACGACGCGGAGGAGGTCGCCCCCGAGGCGCCCGTCGTCGCCGGACTGCACACGAGCGGCGTGCTCGGCTGGGGCGGATTCGGGGTGGTCTATGCCGTGGAGCGCCACGCAGACGGAGCGCGCCTTGCGCTCAAGCTGGCGCGTCGGAGCATCCCCGGGGCCGCGGCGCGCCTCCTCCGTGAGTCCGAGGTGCTCCGCGCCGTCGGTCCGCCCTACGTGCCTGCCGTGCATGGCGAGGGCGTGCTCGCGGACGACGCGCCCTACGTGCTCATGGAGCGCATCGAGGCGCCCACGCTCGCCGAGCTGATCGGCGTCTCGGGCTGGTCCGTCCCGCTGCGCGCGGTGCTCACCCTGGTGAACGCCATGCTCGTCGCGCTGGAGGCGGTGCACGCGCGGGGCATCGCCCACGGCGACCTGAAACCCGAGAACATCCTGGTCCACAGCGGCCAGCGCGCGACGCTCATCGACTTCGGGTCGAGCCTTCGGGTACGAGAGGCGCGAGAGGCGCGGGAGGCGCGGGAGGCGCGGAAGACGTGTGGCGGACGCGACTCCCACGACACGTGGAAGACGAGCGGGATGGCTGCGTTACAGGCTGGCGCGGGCGATCACGGCGCGGGCGATCACGGCGCGGGCGATCACGGCGCGGACGATCACGGCGCGACGGAGCTGGCCATCCTCGGCTTCCCGGTGGGCACGCCGGAGTACATGACGCCCGAGCAGTGCGACGGCAGCGCCCGCGTCGATGCGCGGAGTGACGTGTATGCGATGGGGGTGGTGCTCTACGAGCTGCTCACCGGCAGGACACCCTTCTGGGGCCCACCGGCCGCGGTCCGGGAGGCCCACCGGAGCCGCCGCCCCCCGCGTCCCTCGGTGGTGTGGGCGGTGCCGGAGCCGCTCGAAGAGCTGGTCCTCCGCTGCCTCGCGAAGCGCCCGGAGGACAGGTTCCGCCACGCGTCCGAGCTGCGCGAGGCCCTGCGCGAAGTGGCCCTCGGCCTGGACGACGCACGCCCGCCGAGCAGCGCGCTCTGGAGGCGCGCGCCCCTCTCGATGACCCCCCCCTCGTCACGGCTGCCCCCCTCCTCACGGCTACCCCCTTCGCTGGGAGGACGGCGCCGGGTGGGCCTCGTGTACCTGGAGGTCACGGTGAGCCCGCTGGCGCTGCAGCGCCGCCTCCTCCAGCTCGGCGGCGAGCTCGCGCACGTCTCCGGGCGCCGCGCGGTGGCGCTCTACAGCCACGACGTGGGCGAGAACCCGGCGCGCCGGGCCCTGCGCGCGGCCCAGGCGCTGGTGCAGGAGGGCCTCTGCGACAGGGTCCGGGTCGACCTCGCCCCGGTGCACGTGCAGCGGCGGCGCGACGGGTCGGCCCGCTACCTGAGCGCCGTCTTCAGGCGCGAGGACAACTACCCCGGGCCGCGGGATCCGGCCGGCGTGCTCCTCAGCCCCGCGGCGGCGGCAGTCCTCGCCGCTCACCTCTCGCTGTCGCCGAAAGGCCCCCTGCCGACGCGCGGCGCGACCCCTCCACCTTCCCTGCCCCAGGCTCTCCTACCGGACACGCCGGACACGCCGGACACGCTGGACACGCTGGACACGCCGGACACCATGCACGCCTCGGTCCTGCCCCTCATCGGGCGCCGGCAGCTCCTCCAGGCGCTGCTCGACAGCGCCCGCGCGGCCCTGGAGAAGGGTCCCCCGACCCTCGTCACCCTCACCGGCGACGTGGGCACCGGCAAGACCCGCCTCGCGCACGCGCTCTGCACCCAGCTCGCCCTCGTGGTGCCGGGGGTGCTGGTGCTGGGCCTCGGCCCCCGCGAGCCCGGCGAGGGAGGCGGGGCGCTCGGCGACGTCCTGCGGGTGGCGCTCGACCTGCCGCGCTTCGCGCCGCCCGACGGCGGGGAAGAGCTGCTCTCCGCCCGCCTCGGCGGCGCGCTCCCCCCGCCCCAGGTGTGGCCGGCCGTGGCGCTCGCCCTCGGGTGGCTCCCGCCCGACGCGCCCGAGCTCGCGGGCCTCTCCGCGGCGCCCTTCGCCCTGCGCGCGGCGCCCATCCGGGTCGCGGGCGAGGCCCTGCGCGCGCGCTCGTCCCAGGGAGGCTGCGTGGTGGTCCTCGACGACGCCCACCTCTGCGACGAGGCGGTCATGGCCGCGCTGGAGCACGCCACGCGCGATGGCTCGGGAGCCGGCTCGGGAGCGCGCGCGCGGCTCTGGGTGTGCGCCCTCGGCAGGCCGGCCCTCGCGCAGGTGCACCCTGGCTGGGGCGCCCGCGCCGCGCGGCACGAGGAGCACACCCTCGGCCCGCTCGACGCCGAGAGCGCCGAGGCCCTGTGCCGCCAGCTCCTCTTGCCGGTGCTCGACGTGCCCACCGCCGCGGTGCGGCGCCTCGTCGAGCGCTCCTGCGCCATCCCCCTCCTGCTCACGGAGCTGGTCCGCGGCCTCAAGCGCGAGGGCCTCGTGCACCGCGACCCGGAGACCGGCGTCCTCCACCTCGCCAGCGAGGAGCTGGAGCGGCTCCCGGAGCTGCCCATCCTGGAGTGGCTCGCCGACCGCGAGCTCGACGCACTCCCGCCCGCGCTCCAGGCGCACGCCCGCCTCGTCGCGCTGCTCGGCGACGACATCGAGGTGGCCGACGTGCGCGCCGTCCTCCGCGAGATGGAGCGGCAAGACGGCGCCGACGAGCTGCCCCTCGACGCCGAGGCCGGCATCGCGCGCCTCGTCGACGTCGGCCTCCTCGCGCGCAGCGCCGACGAGCGCCGGATCTCGTTCAGGCACCCGCTGCTCAAAGACACCATCGCCCGCGGGGCCCGCTCGGACCTCAAGCTGCGCGTCCACCACGCAGCGGCCAAGCATTACCGCCGGACCGGCGCCCCGGAGCTTTCGCGGCTGGCGGGGCTGGCGCGGCTCGCGCGGCTCGCGGTCCACGCCGCCGCCGCCGGCCTCACGGAGGACGCCGCCGCCGCCTACCTGTCCCTCGGCGAGCACGCGCGCGACAGGCACGCCTACCTCGACGCCGAGATCGCCTTCAGCCACGCCCTCGCCCTGGGCGCGCCGCCCACCCGGGCCGCGCGGGGACGGGGCCAGATGCGCTCCCGGCTGGGCCGCCACGCCGAGGCGCTCGAGGACCTGGAGACCGCGCGCGCGGAGGCCGCGAAGGCCGGCGACGGGGTGGGCGAGATGGAGATCCTCCTCGAAGAGGCCACGGTGCTCGACTGGATGGGCAAGTACCGCAGCGCCCGCGACCGGGTGCGCGCCGCCGCCGCGCTCCACGCTGCGGCCACGGAGCCGCCGTCCTTCGCGGCCTCCGCGCGCGCGGTCGCCTCCGTCCCCGGCTCGGCGCTCCGGCCGAGCGTGGCGCGCCTCCGCGTCGAGGCGCAGCTCCTGCTCGGCGAGGGCCGCTCGCTGCACCGGGACGACCTGGAAACCGAGGCCGCGGCCACCCTGGAGCGCGCCGCCCAGGCCGCCGCGGCGCTCGGCGACGAGGGTCACGAGACGCTGGTGGTCGCGCGCCTCATGCTAAGCTTCATCCTCCCGGGCCTGGACCGCCTGGGCGAGGGCGCGCGCGCGCTCGACGAGGTGATCCAGCTCTGCGAAGCGCGCGGCGACTGGATGCACCTCGGCCCGGCCATGAGCAACCGTGGCCTCTTCCGCAGCTACGCCGGCGACCGCGAGGGCCTGGTCTCCGACCTCGAACGCACCATCGCCATCGGCTGGGACCTCGGCCTGCCGACCCTGGAGCTCGGCGGCCACTTCAACCTGGCCGAGGCGCTCTACCAGATGGACGACCTGCCCGCCGCCGAGCCCCACCTGCGCGCCGCCGCCAGGGTCGCCGCGCGCCAGTTCGGGAGCGGCCGTCCTCCGGCCGTCATCCCCCTCCTCGACGCCCGCATACGCCTTTACCGGGGCGACGAGGCGGCCGCCGCCACGATCGCCGCCGAGGTGCGCGCCCACGACACCCTCTGCCGCGCCCGGGGCGCCGACGACGCCACGCTCACCCCCTCCGAGGACGTGCTCTGCACCATGATCGCGCTCGCCACCGGCGGCACCGGCGGCACCGGCGGCACCGGCGGCACCGACGATGCGGCCTGGGACGCCCTGGAGGCGCGCTCGCAGGTGGTCTCCGTGGGCCAGGAGCGGATCGAGGTGCTGGAGGCCCGCGCGCTCGCCGCCCTGCGCCGCGGCCTCACCGCCGACGCCGCCCGCCACTTCGGCCGCGCCCTCTCCCTCGCCGAGCGCATCCCGAACGCCATGCGGGCCCGCCTCCAGCGCGGCCTCACCGCGGCGAGCGCAGGCCTGTGCTAGTGCTCTCCGGGTGCGGGTCCTCGCCATCGGTGACATCCACGGCTGCTCCAGCGCGCTCGACGCGCTCGTCGACGCCGTCGCGCTCCGCCCTGGCGACCAGCTCGTCACCCTCGGCGATTACGTGGACCGCGGCCCCGACTCCCGCGGCGTCCTCGACCGCCTGATCCGCCTCGCCGACGAGGGCTACCTCGTGCCCCTGCGCGGCAACCACGAGCAGATGTTGCTCCGCGCCCGCACGAACCCCGACCTCAAGGCCATGTGGTTCCGCGTCGGCGGCGTGCAGACCCTCGCCTCCTACGCGCCTCCCGGCGGGCGCGGCACCTTCGACGACATCCCCGCCGCGCACTGGACCTTCCTCGAACGCACCTGCGCGACCTTCCACGAGACCGACACCCACTTCTTCGTGCACGCCGGCGCCGCCCCCGACGAGCCCCTGGCCCGCCAGCGCGCCTCCGTGCTCCTCTGGGAGCCCTTCATCAACCCCCGCCCCCATTGCTCCGGCAAGGTGATGGTCTGCGGCCACACCGCGCAGCGCGACGGTCGCCCCCGCAGCGTGGGTCACGCCATCTGTATCGACACGTGGGCGTGCGGCGCTGGTTGGCTCACCTGCCTCGACGTCGGCAGCGGCCAGCTCTGGCAGGCAAACCAAGAGGGAAAGATTCAGCAAGGCTGGCTGTAGCCCCGCGTCATCGCGACGCTCCGCCCCGACCGTGTCGCAATGTGCGACGCGTGGTTCGCGCGGATCCTACCCTGTCGGGGTGCTCCCCTCCGATTTTCCCGCAATGGGTTCTGCCCAAGGCGACGCATTGCAGTGGCGCCGCGCCCGGAGGGGGAGCGATGGACCTGCTGGCCGAGTTCGCCATGTGGCGATGTGGCGATGTGGCGATGTGGCGATGTGGCGATGTGGCGATGTGGCGATGTGCACATGAGGGCTGCGCAACACCGAGGTGGTCCTGATCACCCGCAGATGGGCGCATGTCCGCGTGGTCGCGGATGGACACATCTGCGCCCATGTCTGCCAGGGTGGACGATTGAGATCCGTTGCATGACATAACACCGCGCCTCAATCGCGCGCGCGCCGCATTGGCGCTTGACATACCAATCACTATCGCGTTGAGTGACACTCGACTTTCTATCAGGCCCGACCTCATTCGGGTGCCTGCGCGATCAAGGTCATCCTGGTAGCGCGCACCCGGAGGAAGTCACGGAGTCATCGGACCCATTTCGATCCGGAGGAAGACACGCCATGACGTCCACCAAGCATTTCGCGCTGCTCTGTGCTGTTGCCGTTGCCACCATTCCCGCCTGCATGACCGGCCCTGCTCCGGGCGACGACGCCCTCACCGACGAGGTGGGCACGTCCGAAGAGGCGCTGTCGTCCGCGGGCGCGGTGTGCCTCGGCCCGAGCGTGGCCACGAAGGATGCGGTCATTTACGAGATCGAGCCTGGCTGGAACAACGGCGCCAGCGAACAGCTCAGCGTCGGCTTCTCCAGCAACAGCGGCCTCCAGGAGAGCCTCCTCCAGTTCGACGTCTCCGGCGTCCCCGCCGGCGCCACCATCGTGAGCGCCACCATGACCCTCCACCAGCTCTACCGCACCGGCACCCCGGCCACGGTGAACGTCCACGAGGTCAACGTTTCCTGGGCCGAGAACAGCGTCACCTGGAACAGCTTCGGCGCTGGCGCCGCCTCCTCGCCCTCCACCTCGTTCGGCGTGAACAACGACATCGTCCCCCGCCAGGTCTCCCTCACGAGCCTCGTGCAGTCCTGGGCCGACGGCACCCCCAACAACGGCCTGCTCCTCGCCGAGCCCGGCCTCACCCAGACCGCATTCCGGAGCCGCGAGAGCACCAAGACCACCCAGCGCCCCACGCTCGACGTCTGTTACGTGACGTGTACCGACGGCATCCAGAACGGCAACGAGACCGCCGTCGACTGCGGCGGCGACGGGTGTGCGCCGTGTGCGACCTGCGATGACGGCGTGCAGAACGGCCTGGAGACCGGCGTCGACTGCGGCGGCGCCTGCGCCCCCTGCGCGACCTGCGACGACGGCGTGCAAAACGGCGGCGAGGGCGGCGTCGACTGCGGCGGAAGCTGTAGCGCCGCCTGCCCCACCTGCTCCGACGGCGTGCAGAACGGCGGCGAGGGTGGCGTCGACTGCGGCGGGCCTTGCAGCGCGGCCTGCCCCACCTGCTCCGACGGCGTGCAGAACGGCGGCGAGGGCGGCGTCGACTGCGGCGGGCTTTGCAGCGCGGCCTGCCCCACCTGCTCCGACGGCGTGCAGAACGGCGGCGAGGGTGGTGTCGATTGCGGCGGGCCTTGCAGCGCGGCCTGCCCCACCTGCTCCGACGGCGTGCAGAACGGCGGCGAGGGTGGCGTCGACTGCGGCGGCACCTGCAGCGCGGCCTGCCCCACCTGCCATGACGGCGTGCAGAACGGCGGCGAGGGCGGCGTCGATTGCGGTGGGACCTGCAGCGCGGCTTGCGCCACCTGTCACGATGGCGTGAAGAACGGCAGCGAGACCGGCGTCGACTGCGGCGGGAGCTGCAGCGCGTGCACCCCGACGCCGCCCGCCTCGACGTGCGGCAACGGCATCAAGGAGGCCGGTGAGCAGTGCGACGGCCACGACACGGGTAGCCTGGTGTGCACGGTGGTCAACATCCTGCTCCCGGCCTGCACGAGTAGCTGCAAGCTCCGGTTCCCGCTGCTCTGCTCGCTGCCGTGACCCCCGCCGCGGGGCCCGGCCATCGCGCCAGGGCCCCGCATCCGGGTGCCTTCAGGTCAGGCATTCACGCCGGCGCAGGCCAGGCTCACGCCTGGCTCACGTCCGCGCGTGAAGGCGTGTCCGCCCCTCCAGCCACATCAGCCGAACGAGAGCGCCGTGCCCGGGCTCGCCACCTGCGGCGTGGCGGGCTTCTTGGTCGGGTCGAGCGGCTGCGCCAGCGCCTGACCAGACGGCTGCGCGGGTGCAGGGGTGGTGGGCTGGGCGGGGGGCGCCTCGGGCTCCTCGCTGTCCGTCTCGGCCGACGCAGGCGCGTACAGCGCATCGAGCGAGAACTTGTCGGCGAGCGCCGGGGTGCCGAGGCGCTTCGACGCCGCCACGGCAGCTTTGCGCGCGCTGCGGGCCAGGGTGATGATGAGGCCATCGAGCAGGTCCATGCGCTCGGTCTCCAGACGCGTGCTGGAGCCGGTGGTGGCCAGGTTGCTAGCGCGCAGGGTGGTGAGGGCCGCCGTGAGATCGGCGACGGCCTCGGGCCCACCGCGGTCGGCCGTGGCAGTGACCACGGGGGGTGCGGTCAAGCCGTTGAGGAGCACGTCGAGCTGCTCGGCGAGCTTCTCGCCCTCGTGACCGGCGTTCTTCGTGGCACGGAGGCCGCCCTCCACCTGGAGCGCGGCGGCGATGCCGCTGTCGGTCCCCTCGTACCGGAGCGTCCGGGTGACGCTGTCGAGGATGGCGCGCGCACGCAGCCGCTCGCGGCGCGCGCGCCGGAGGGCCAGCTCGTGGGCGTTGACCGTGGCCGCGTTGCCGCCCCGGGCGCCGGTGCGGTTGACGGACTCCTGAAGGAGCGTCTCATGCGCGTCGACGAGGCGGGTGGCGTCGGGGGCGCCGAAGCCGTGGAGCGCGAGATCGGGGCCGTGCGTCAGCAGGGCCTTGAGGTGCCTGGAGGCGAGGTTGAGGACAGTGATCGAGCTGTATCGCTTGCCGATGGAGATGTACTGCTCACGGGCGATGGCGGAAATGGTGACGAGATCGATGAGAGCCATTGCGGTCGTTCCTTGTCTGCTTTCCCTGGGGCAGGGCCCCTGGGTGGTGGTGTTGCTGCGCTGCTTGCGTCGGCATCACGGTGTTGCACGGGGCGCGGTGTCGTCGCCCTGCCGGGATGCCGACCTGCGGTCCCGAAGGCCGCGTGGTGGTGTTGATCAGAGTCGCTGGTGATGTTCGGACACGCTGCGCACAGGGTGGGTGCTCTCCGGCCGCGACGTGGAGGATCCATGTCGTGAGCGGGGAGCAGTGAGGGCAAGGCGTCGGTGCTGCACGCGCTGCCATCGCCACTCCGGTGCGAAGCGCGCCGATGCATTTGCAAGGGGTGCGCCAGCGGTAGAAAGGTGGCGTGGGGTCGGGAGCGACGTCCGCCATGGTGGAGGAGAGCGCCGCGGGGTCGGGAGCTGGCGGGACGTGGTCGGGCGTTCCGGCGACGTGGTCGGGAGTTCGCGCGACGTGCTCGGGAGCTGGCGGGGACGTGGTCGGGAGCCGGCGAAACGTGGTCGGGAGTTCCGGCGACGTGGTCGGGAGTTCCGGCGACGTGGTCGGGAGTTCCGGCGACGTGGTCGGGAGCTGGCGGGGACGTGGTCGGGAGCTGGCGAAACGTGGTCGGGAGTTCGCGCGACGTGCTCGGGAGTTCGCGCGACGTGCTCGGGAGTTCACGCGACGTGCTCGGGAGTTCGCGCGACGTGCTCGGGAGTTGCGAGTTCCTGCTCGGGGCAGCCGGTTTTGCGGTGAAAAGGGGCGCGCGGAGGGTGCGGGGTAGCGACGAAGAGGGGGGAGGAGAGGGCTGGACGAGGCGGGGAGCGAGGCGGAAGGGGGGGAGGGTGTCCGCTATGGTGGAGGGGGCCGGGAATGCTGGAGAGGGTGGGGCGCGGATTGACCACGCAACGGGTTGCTCGGTACCGAGCAATGGGTTGCGTGGTACCGAGCAATGGGTTGCGTAGGGGTGGTCCTTACGGTGGCCGGATACCGCGAGGTTGAGCGGTGGAAAGGGCCGGCGCCCCGGGTGGGAACCAGGTCGGGAGGGTGTTGGCAGTGTCGCGTGGGGGCAGCGGAGAGCGTCTGAGGGCAGGTTGGAGCCGCCGCGGGGCAAGCGTGTCTCGGCAACCACGGAGGCGCGTCCGAATTGCTACGCAGGTGGGGTGGGTAACGTCCTGGGACCTGGAGGCGTGACGGAGTGTCGGGGCCGAGGCGGATAGGTCGCCGGCTATGTGAACCCGAAGAGCTGGCGAAGCGCGACGAGCACGTCGGGAGGGCAGGTGCCAACGTGCCGCAGGCTCGGATCATCCTCGCGCAACCTGCCGGCCCCGCGCCGGGTAAACCAGGTGGGCTTGTCCAGCCCCAAGGACGCGAAGGCGTGATGGCTGCGGTCCACGAAGACCGGTGGAGGCTCCACGTCGACCGGCGGAGGTTGAGAAGTCCCGAACGCGACGAACACCCACCAGACACCGTCGATCGGGTGACGGCGGAGGACGACACCGGGCCGATTGTCCTTGGTTCCACCGTAAGCGCGGATGGCAGCGCCAGCCGAGATGACGATGGCGCTCACTCGTCCTCGGGAACCCCGACGAGACCTGCCCGGACGTCGGACGCGAACCCGGCGAGGAACGCCGCGTCCGCCTCCTCCGCCTCGCGGAACAGTGCTTCCAGGTTCAGGAGGCCCTCCGGCTTCCTGGGCCCCACGTCGTAGCCGCCGCTCGCGACGATCCGCGCAGTCTCACGAACACCGTTCAGCCATGCGTCCGCGAGCGCGCTCGCCAGCCATGGCTCTGGTCTGCGGCCATCCACGAGGACTGCGAGAATGGCTCCGACCGCCACGAAGCCACGGCACTGCTGGGTGGCGATGTCGACGAGGGTGTGGGGCACGACTGCGCCCTCATGAAGCGACCACGGTCGCACGCTGAGCGCTGCGAACACCCAGGAAGCGTGCGGAGCACCGTCCTTCCCACGCGCCGCGACCTCATCGAGTGCTTTCTTGAGGGCGTGAAGCAGAGCGACGCCCTCCCGCAACCCCTGCAGGAGCTTGCCGGTGACGTTTCGCCCCAGCATGCGCACACCACGAGAGTTCTCACCTGGTTCCCCGGTCAGCTTCAGGTCAGGAACGACGAACGTCACGGCTCCGGTGTCCGAGGCAGGAATGCTGAATGTCCTCAGCTCCATCACAGCCGCATCGAGGCGCGCATTCAGGTCTTTCAAATCGTGCGCGCCCAGCGCGTGGCGACCGATCGCAAGGAGCGCTGCAAGCTCGGGTGGAACTTCAGCCGGGACCGCGGTCAGAGGCTTCTCCACCCGCGTGAAGGACAGCAGCTCGAAGAGCGCTTGCAGCCAGGTGGGGAACCGGAACGGCTGAACTGCGTCGACCGACATCTCTCCCGCCAGTCTAATCGAGGTCGCTGCGCCGAGCCACGGCCCTGGACGCCAACGACGGGTTGGACCGCTTGTGAGCACGAGCAGGTGCCTATGTGTCCACGGGGAAGGTACGCACGTCGCGGATGGTCATGAAGCTCATCCTGGCAAGAGCTTCGCGCAGGGGGCAAGGACGCACGAGGAGACACCTCCAGCATCCCGGCAACGCTTGCCAGGCACCAGGGAGGATTGTCCAGGTTCCAAACGACGGTTCCCTCGCGTTACGTTCATCCCTTGCCGATGATCACGAAACGAGACGTGCTGGAGAAGTTGACGCGGGACGAGCTGGCAGAGCTGGCAGAGCGGCACGATGTGCCAGTGCGCGACCGCCGCTCTCGGGGCGCGCTGGTGGACGGCCTGGAGGCGCATGCGCCGGCCGTCGCGGCGTTGCTGGGAGGCTACTCCCGCGACCGCCTCAAGGAACTCTGCCGCGCCCTGGGCCTGGAGGATGGCGGCCGGGAGAAGGCGCTCCTCCTCGGGCGCCTCGGCGGCGGCGACGGGACCCAGGCGGAAGCCGCGGAGGGCGAGGAGGACGAGGCGCCCGTCCGTGGAGGGCGAGGTCGCGCCGCGCCGGTCGTCTCCGGCTCCGCACCAGGCACGTTCGAGCGGCGAGGCTCCGCGCCAGGCACGTTCGAACGGCGAGGTCCGACACCGACGGAGGTGCTCGCGGAGTCTCGCGCGGGCCGCATGCGTGTGGCGGCAGGAAGCGCACCCGCCAGCGGCGGCGGCCTCCCGGTGGAGCAGCTCGAACTGGCCGTGGGCGGCAAGCTCACCCCTGCCGAGTTGCAGAAGAAGCTCTGGGCCGCGGCGGACATCCTGCGCGGCTCCATCGATTCGAGCGACTACAAGAGCTACATCTTCGGCCTGGTCTTCCTGAAGCGCCTCTCGGACCGCTTCGAGGAGGAGTGCGAGGTCCTGCGCGCGGAGGGTGTCGACCCCGAGGACCGCGATGAGCACCCCTTCTATGTCCCGAAGCAGGCCCGCTGGGCAGAGATCCGCAAGAAGTCCGAGAACCTGGGCGAGGTGCTCAACAAGGCCTGCCACGCGCTGGAGGACGAGAACCGCTCCCTCCAGGGCGTGCTCGCCGGCATCGACTTCAATGACGAGCGCCGCCTGGGCGACGCGCACAACCGCGAAAGCGTCCTGGACCGCCTGCTGAAGCACTTCTCCGGGGTGAACCTGCGCAACGACCACCTCTCGGAGCCCGACATGCTGGGCAACGCCTACGAGTACCTGATCGAGAAGTTCGCCGACGACGCGGGCAAGAAGGGCGGCGAGTTCCGCACCCCGGAGAAGGTGGTCGACCTGGTCGTGGCCCTCCTGGAACCCCGCGAGGGCATGCGTATCTGTGACCCTACCTGCGGCTCGGGCGGCATGCTCCTGGGATGCGCGCAGTACGTGAAGGCGCACGGCGGCAACCCGGTGAACCTCGGCCTGTTCGGCCAGGAGAAGAACCTCGGCACCTGGTCGATCTGCAAGATGAACATGCTGCTGCACGGCCGCCTCAGCGACCGCATCGAGAAGGGCGACACCATCCGGCTTCCGCGGCTGCTGCAGGGCGAGGGCAAGCTGATGGTGTTCGACCGGGTGCTGGCGAACCCGCCCTTTTCCCTCGACGAGTGGGGCCGCGACATGGCGGAGAAGGATCCTTTCCGCCGCTTCGGCTACGGCCTGGCGCCGAAGACCAAGGGCGACCTGGCCTTCCTGCAGCACATGGTGGCGACGCTGAACGAGAAGGGGAAGGCGGGGGTGGTGATGCCCCACGGGGTGCTGTTCCGCGGCGGCGCGGAGGGCGAGATCCGCAAGCGGATGCTGGAGGAGGATCTGTTCGAGGCGGTGATTGGGTTGCCGCCGAACCTGTTCTTCGGGACGGGCATCCCGGCAGCGATCCTGGTGCTGAGCAAGGCCAAGCCGGCAGCGCGCAAAGGGAAGGTGCTGTTCGTGGATGCGTCGCGGGAGTTCCAGGAGGGGTCGGCGCGGAACTACCTGCGGGACAGCGACGTCGAGAAGATCGTGCAGACGTTCCGGGAGTTCGCAGCGGTGGAGCGGTACGCGCGGGTGGTGGAGGTGAAGGAGATCGGGGCAAACGACTGGAACCTCAGCATCAGCCGTTACGTGGAGACGGCCGAGAAGGGGGGGCGGACGGACCTGGGGGCGGCAATCGGGAGACTGCGGGAAGCGGAGCGGGCGCGGCAGGCAGCAATGGAGAAGATGAACGGGTTTCTGAAGGAGCTTGGCTATGGCGGGTAGCCAGCCTTGGCCGGAGGAGGCACTGGGAAGCATCTTGCGTCAGATAGATGCTGGATGGAGTCCGCGGTGTGACCCACAGCCCGCGAAGTCAGGGGAGTGGGGTGTACTCAAAGTCAGTGCTGTGACCTGGGGTAGATACAATCCTGAAGAAAACAAGCGGCTGGTTGAAGGACTCCTTCCTCGGCCTGAAATCGAAGTAAAGCCCGGCGACCTGATCCTTAGCCGTGCGAACACACCCGAGCTTGTTGGTCGTGCCGTCCTCGTGAAGTACACGCCACCGCAGCTATTGCTGAGCGACAAACTCCTGCGACTGCGTGTCGATCCAAACCGGGCAGTGGCAGACTTCGTGAACATCCTTCTCGGGTCTGCTCAGTGTCGTATGCAGATCGAAGATGCGGCGACCGGGTCGAGCCGATCCATGAAGAACATCTCGCAAGAGAAGCTTCGGCAGATCGTCATTCCCGTTCCGCCGCTCCCCGAGCAGCGCAAGATCGCCGCCATCCTCTCCTCGGTGGACGACACCATCGAGAAGACCCAGGCCGTCATCGACGAACTCCAGGCCGTCAAGAAGGCCATGATGCAGGAACTGCTGACCCGGGGCATTCCGGGACGGCACACCAGCTTCAAACAGACTCCCATCGGCCATGTGCCTGAGACATGGGCTGTAGTGCCATTGGGGGAAGTACTCTCAGGCCTTGACGCTGGGTGGAGCCCGCAATGCGAGTCTGAGCCGCCTCAAGAAGGCCGATGGGGTGTTCTCAAAGTCAGCGCTGTGACCTCGGGAGTATTCCTACCGCAAGAGAGCAAAGCACTTCCGGAAGGCCTTGTACCAAGAATTGAAATCGAGGTGCATGCAGGCGATGTGCTGTTGGCTCGTGCAAACGGCGTACTGAGTCTTGTTGGTCGAACTGCGTACGTATCGTCGACCCGCCCGAAGTTGATGCTATCGGATAAGCTATTGCGCTTGCGCTTTGAAGAGCGCAAAGCGAATAGTCTCTACATACATTTTTGCCTCCAATTCGAAAACATTCGACAGCAGTTGGTGGATCGAACAGGGGGCAGCCAGATGCGGAACATCTCACAAGCCGCTCTTCGGGAGGTGCTTGTTCCAGTTCCATCGCTGCAGGAACAGACGATGATCGCTGATGCGATCCATTCTGTTCTCAAGGAGGAGGAACACGAGGTGTCGTACCAAAGAGAACTTGCGAGGACCAAGACTGCGCTTCTTTCGCTCCTCCTCACCGGCGAGATCCGCGTCACCCTCGACCCCGAGCCCTGCCCATGACCACCACCGCCGGCGCAGGCTGGAACGAGGACAAGCTCTCCGAGCGCCCAGCCGTCGCCCTCCTCCAGAAGCTCGGCTACCTCTACCTCCCCGCTGCCGCCCTCGACGCTGGTCGCGGCGGCAGCCTCCGCGAGGTGGTCCTCGCCGACCGCCTCGGCGCCGCCCTCCGCAAGCTCAACCCCTGGCTCTCCGACGCCAACGTCCACAAGGCCATCCGCGCCATCATCGGGGCCCAGGCCGCGAGCCTGATCGAGCTGAGCAAGCTCCTCCACGGGCACCTCACCGCCGGCATCAGCCTGGAGCAGGACCTGGGGAAGGGCACGCAGGGGCAGACGGTCCGGTTCTTCGACTTCGAACAGCCCAGGAACAACGATTTCGTGGTCACCCGCCAGCTCCGGGTGAAGGGGGCGCAGCGGGAGGTGATCCCGGACATCGTGCTCTACGTGAATGGCCTCCCGCTGGTGGTCATCGAGTGCAAGAGCCCCACCATCGGCGAGAAGTGGAAGACGGACGCCATCCACACCCAGCTCCTGCGCTACCAGGAACTCGACGAAGCGTACCGCAACCTCGGGGCGCCGCAGCTCTTCGGGACGGTGCAGCTCCTCGTGGCGACCTGCGACCAGGAGGCGTTCTACGGCACGGTGGGCACGCCGCAGCGGTACTACGCGGCGTGGAAGGAGCCGTATCCGTACAGCCGGGAGGAGATCGCCCGGGTCGCGGGGAGGGAGCCGACGCCGCAGGACGTGCTGATTCACGGCATGCTCCACCCGGACAACTTGCTCGACATCGTGCGGAACTTCGTGGTCTTCGAGCAGGACCAGGACACGCAGCGGCTGGTGCGGAAGGTGTGCCGCTACCAGCAGTTCCGGGCGGTGAACAGGGCGCTGGCGCGGGCGCGCGAGGCGAAGAAGGTGACCGGGCGCGGGGGCGTGGTGTGGCACACCCAGGGGTCGGGGAAGAGCCTGACCATGCTCTGGCTGGCGCTGAAGCTGCGGCGCGACAAGGAGCATGAGAACCCGACCATCGTGCTGGTCACCGACCGGGTGGACCTGGACGCGCAGATCAGCGGGACGTTCCAGCGCTGCGGGTACACCAACCCGGAGCGGGCGGAGAGCGTGAAGGACCTGCGGCGGCTGCTCACGGGAGGGGGCGGCAGGACGGTGCTCACCACCGTGCACAAGTTCCAGGAGGTCACGGGCACGCCGACCGTGCGGGGGAACAAGGGCCTGCGGACGCCGCGGGTGGGGCAGGCGGTGCTCTCGGCGGAGCGCAACGTGTTCGTGCTGGCCGACGAGGCGCACCGCACCCAGTACGGGGGGATGGCGGCGACGATGCGCAATGCGCTGCCGAATGCGGCCTTCTTCGGGTTCACGGGGACGCCGATCGACAAGGAGGACCGGAGCACGCTGCAGACGTTCGGCGATTACATCGATACCTACCCGATACAGCAGGCGGTGGCGGACGGGGCGACGGTGCCGATCCTGTACGAGGCGCGGCTGCCGGAGCTGCGGATGATCGGGCAATCGCTGGACGCGCTGTTCAACCGGGTGTTCAAGGACCGGAGCCTGGAGGAGCGGGAGGCGATCAAGAAGAAGTACGGGACGGAGGAGAGCATCGCCCGGGCGCCGCGGCGGGTGGAGGCGATCTGCGCGGACCTCATCGAGCATTACGAGACCAAGATCCAGCCGAATGGGTTCAAGGCGCAGATCGTGACCACCAGCCGGGAGGCGGCGGTCACCTACGCGGAAACGCTGAAGCGGCTTCAAGGGCCGCGCGCGGTGGTGATCATGTCGAGCACCAACAAGGACGAGCAGGCGCTCGCGGACCACCACACCAGCGAGGCGGAGCGGCAGGACTGCATCCAGCGCTTCCTGAACCGGAAGGACCCGCTGGCGATCCTCATCGTGTGCGACATGCTGCTCACCGGGTTCGACGCGCCGGTGGAGCAGGTGATGTACCTGGACGCGCCGCTCAAGGAGCACACGCTGCTTCAGGCCATCGCCCGGGTGAACCGGCTCGCAGAGGGGAAGACGCACGGGCTCGTGGTGGATTACTGGGGGGTGTCGCAGGCGCTGGAGGAGGCGCTGAAGGTGTTCGCGCCGCAGGACGTGGCCGGGTCGATGACGCCGCTCGCGGACGAGCTGCCCCGCCTCCAGGCGCGGCACGCGACGGTGCTGCGGTTCTTCGCGGGGGTGAAGGACCAGAGCGACCTCCAGGCGTACCTGAAGGTGCTGGACGACGCAGCCGTGCGGGCGGAGTTCAACCTGGAGTTCCGGCGGTTCAGCCAGAGCGTGGACATGCTGCTGCCAGACCCGCGGGCGCTGCCCTTCCTGGCGGACCTGCGCTGGCTCGGGAAGGTGCGGCAGGCGGCCCGGGTGCGGTTCCGCGACGCGACGCTGGACATCAGCGACTGCGGGGCGAAGGTGCGGAAGCTGATCGACGACGCCATCGCGGTGGACGGGGTGAAGATCCTCATGGAGCCGGTGGCGCTGTTCTCGAAGGAGTTCGACGCGCGGCTCGCCGCCCTGCAGAGCGATGAGGCCCGCGCGAGCGAGATGGAGCACGCGCTGAACGACGAGATCCACGTGAAGCTGGAGGAGGACCCGGTGTTCTACTCGTCGCTGAAGGAGCGGCTGGAGAAGATCATCGAGGACCGGAAGGCGAAGCGGATCGATGACGCGAAGCAGCTCGCGTTGATGGTCCAGGTGCGGGAGGACATGGAGGGGAGAGGCGGCGCGGAGGAGGCGCTGGGGCTGAGCGCGGCGGGGGTGGCGGTGTACGGGCTGCTCGAAGAGGTGCGGCCGCTCCAGGTCGCGGAGAAGCGGGACCGGCGCTACAACGAGGCGAACAAGGCGCTGGCGGAGGTCCTGCTGCTGACGCTGGAGCCGCAGATGCAGATCGTGGACTGGACGGAGAAGGAAGACGTGCAGCGCGAGATGCGCCGGCTGATGAAGCGGCAACTGCAGGCCGCGAAGCTGGAGGCAGAGAGGATCGAGCCGCTGGTGCTGAAGGTGATGGAGCTGATGCGGGTGCGGAAGGGGCGATGAGGGGAGAGGAAGCGTCGGCGGTCACGTTCGGGGGGAGCGTGATCCGGTACGCCATCCGGCGGAGCGGGCGGCGGCGGACGGTGGCGGTGGCGGTGGACGCGCGGGGGGAGGTGGTGCTGAGCGCCCCCGCAGATACGGCGGTGTCGCGGCTCGACGGGGTGGTGCGGGCCAAGGGGGCGTGGATCCTGGAGAAGGTGCGGGGGCGGCGAGGGACGGCCCGGGCGCTGCCGGCGCGGGAGATGCGCAGCGGGGAGACGTTCCTGTACCTGGGCAGGCAGGTGCGGCTGCGGGTGGAGGCAGTGGGGGCCACCGAGGAGGCGCGCGGGAAGGCGCTGGGCGCGGGGAAGGCGCGGACGGCGCTGCGGGCAGGGCACCTGGTGGTGGAGGTGGACGAGGCGCTGGAGGGGGCCGCGCGCGCGGAGGGGGTGCGGAAGGCGCTGGTGCGGTGGTACCGGGCGCGGGCGAGGGCGCGGCTGAAGGAGCGGGTGGCGCGGTGGGCGGCGGCGATGGGGGTGGAGGCGCCGGAGGTGCTGATCCGGGAGCAGCGGAAGCGCTGGGGGAGCTGTGATGCGCGGGGGGTGGTGCGGCTCAACTGGCGGGTGATTCAGGCGCCGCTGCCGCTCGTCGATTATGTGGTGGTGCACGAGCTGGTGCACCTGACCCACCCGGAGCACACGCGGGAGTTCTGGGCGGCGCTGGGGCGGGTGATGCCGGACTACGAGATGCGCCGGGAGGAGCTGAAGCGGCTGGGAGCGGTGCTGGTGTGGTGAGTGGCGACGATGGCGCACGCGAACGTCGTCATCTCGGACGCGAGGCACTGCTTGAGTGCGCGGCAGGCACTCCTCTTCTATCACCACGCGCGAGGGCATTCTCGTTCGGTGGGCCAAGAAGAGCAGCGGAGAGACCTCGATGAGACATTCGCTACCGGCATCATGCTCACGCTGCTGGCATTCGGCTGCGAACCGCCGGGGAACGAGGCCGTCGAAGAAGGTCCCCGCGTTACCTCTTCCGATCGCATCGACGATGCGCTCGTCAGCGACCCCGCGATGCAACCTGCTCCTGAGCTGCGGAGCCGCTTCGAGGTGGCTGTCAGGGAGGCTGAGTCTAGCCTTCCAGAGGATGATGTTGCGGCAGGTGGGACCTCGAACGCCGGTCACCCAAGTTCGAGTGCAACACCCAGCATGGCTGTCCCTTCTCGGTACCGTGCCCCGGGGCCGCCGTGTGCATCGTCACTGACTGTGGCACCGGTCGTGTCCTGGCTGTGATGCGCCGATTCCTCTCCTCAACCAGCAAGCTGCGCAGGCGGTTGACGGGGCGGAGGTGCCGATGGTTTTCTGATTCGATGAAACCTGCGTTTTATTACCATCCGTTCTCATCCTATTCGCAGAAGGCCGAGACCGCGTTCTATGAAAAGGGCGTGGAGTTCGAGGCCAAGATCATCGATGGCAGCGAACCCGTGCAAAGCGAGTTTCAGGCGCTCTGGCCGATCAAACGCTTCCCCTTGCTCGTCGCAGGGGAGCGGCTCGTTTTCGAGGCCACGTCGATCATCGAGTACCTCGACATCCTCTATCCCGAGACCTACCGCCTCATCCCCGAAGACCCGCTTGCCGCGGCGGAGGTGCGCATGTGGGATCGGTTCTTCGACAATTACGTGAGCTATCCGCAAGGGCGCCTCGTCTTCGCGGCGCTGGGGCGCGAGGCGGATGATGGCGGCGCGAAATGGAAAGCGGCGCTGGACACGGCCTATGCGCTGCTCGATCGTCGCATGGAGGGCCAGGAGTGGGTGGCGGCGGACCGGTTCAGCATGGCCGATTGCGCGGCAGCCCCCTTCCTGCTTTATGCAGACTGGAGCCATCCGATCGGGTCGCGCTTCGGCCATCTCTGGGCCTATCGCCAGCGGCTGCTGGCACGGCCCAGCTATGCCCGCGCTCTGGACGAAGCGCGCCCTTACCGCGCGGGGTTCCCGCTCGGGGCGCCGGTAGGGAGAGATTGAAGGCGGTCGCTCCGGAAGAAGCCAGGCCCGAGACCTGAGTGCCATCGTCCGATGGCGCGCAGGCGCTACTGGCGCAGGGCTTCCTCGGGTGGTGGCCGGTTTCACCCCTGGAAGCACCATCGATCGCGACGACGCAGGAGCAAAACCGGCTACCACACGGATGGGTTCGTGAGGGCCTACTTGCACGTGGCATCCGGACGATCCCACTCGCCCCACATCTTGATCCCGTTCTGGTTGACGCAGCGGGTTGGAGGACCCCAGTCCAGGTGGCCGGTCTCCGCGCAGGTGGCCTCCCAGTTCGAGCCGTGGGGGATGTTCCAGAGGACCGAGGAGAACTGGCGGAACCCTGATGACTTGCAGCCATCGTCCTTCAACGGCCCCCAGTTTGCGGCCCAGGCCTGGGAGACGATGAGGAGCACGCCACCGAGCAGGCTGGGAATGAGCAACTTACGCATTGCGATCTCCTTTGAAGGCGCGTCGAGTGCGCCTTTCCCAGTCCCTAGGAACCGATGAATCCAATGTCAATACGCAATGACACGACGCCGTGAGAGCACAAGTCCAGGCAGCCGCGCCCACGCATTGCAATGAGCCCTGGCCTTCCAAAATCCAGGCAGCCGCGCCCACGCATTGCAATGAGCCCTGGCCTCCGATGCTTTGCCGCGTCGCCCTCGAAAGCAGGTCGTCGGGAATTGATAACGTGAACGCGGGAGCAGTGAACAGTGCTCGCCTGGGGACAAATCTCGCGCGGGAGGGGCGGGATGGAGCAGGACGGGGCCCCTGCCCGGGGTCTGGGTCCCTCCGCAGAAGGCGCGGCCTCCTCGGCGCATACGCGCCTGCTTTCCTCCGGGACTTCGAGTGAATGCGCGCACAATCCGGCGCGAATACACGCACCAGGACCATTGCCGGCGCGCTTGACGTCCCCTGGAGGGGCGTTACATGCATCGCCAGAGGTGCAACATGAAAAGGATGGTAGCGGATAAACCCGTGAAGTATTTCGCTTATGGGCTGCTGGCGATCGGCGGCGCCCTGGCGGCGTGGACCGTGTCGGAGCCCGCATCGGCGGCCACGGCTTGCCGCGACATCGACACCGTCAAGGAGAGCGCTGACCTGAACAAGAATACCGGGATGGGTGGCCATGTCACCCAGCACATCCTGGGGATGGCTCCGCCGCCAGGCATGTCCCAGCAAGGGAAGACGCTCTTCAAGGACGGCGAGAAGTTCGGGAGAGCCTGGGGCCAGTACACGTCCATCACGAACCCCAAGATGTGCACGGGCAATTCGAGCATTCAGCAGGTCTTCAAGATCAGCGGTCTCGTGGATGCATTGTCCTGCAGAGCGGTGGATGGCGCGGGGAAGTGCACCGAGTACGACTCGTTCGCTTCAGACACCATCGCCTTCGCGTTCATCAACAACGGCGGCAAGTGGATCCTGAACACGGCCTATCCGGTGCCGATGCCGTGATGGCGCGGGCCCGCCGACCCGCGGGATCTCGCCAAGCTTGCTGCGGTCCGCAGCGACGTGGTCGGGTGAGGAGGTACGGCACCGGGGAGGCTCGCCATGGCGCGGCGCCCTCGGTGGTGGATCCTCACCCGAGCGTGTCGCTGCGTGGATTCGCCGGCGAAGCCTTGAAAGTCCGGTGGGGTTGGGTTCATTCTGGGTGAATGAAACCCAACCTGTGGCGGGCGCTGGGTGTGCTGGGATTCTTCAGCGCCTCTTGCTTGACTGCGATGGCCTGTGACGACGGGGACGACGGCGGCGCGGGGGCCTCGACGTCGAGCACCGGAGGCAGCGGCGGGGCGAGCCCCGGATCGGGCGGGAACGGCGGAGAGACGCCGGGCGTCGGTGGATCCGGAGGGGAGACGCCTGGTGCTGGAGGCGCAGGTGGCGCGGGCGGGGGCGCGTCGGCGTGCGCGAACGACGACATGTACGAGGACAACGACGTGGCCATGACGGCGACGCCGGTGCCCGTGCCGCCTCCGGACCCCGGCAATCCGGACTGGTTCGTCGACGCCTCGGTGGATGCCTACAAGTGCAGCAGCGACGACGACTGGTACTTCGTGAAGACCTCGTTCAGCGTGATGGGCAACGACCCGCCCGACACCCGCTACTGGACGCTGGTCCTGCAGGCCGCGGGCGCCGGGTCCTGCGGCGCGAGCTGTGACGATGTCGTGCCTCCCGCGGGCCCGCAGAGCACGGTGACCGTGGAGGTGTACGACGCGACCTCCATGGCGCTGCTCGGCACGGAGACCTCGGACGTGGGGCTGGTCCGCATCGAGGGCTACGGGGCGGCGTTCGCGAACGACGTGGTCTTCCGGGTCTCGGGGCCGCCCGAGGCCGTCTACGAGTACGAGTTCCGCACCACCGTCCGGAGCGACGCCTTCGAGGACGAGTGCGAGTGCTGAGCGGTAGCTCCGGAGACACGCGCACGCGCTGAGCGGCAGCAGCCTCGGGAACAGGTGGGCGTCGTGGGCCCACACCGGGGAGCTACTTCAGGCGCCTCAGGCAGGCGCCCAGCCACCTCTCGGCATTGCCGCGCAGAATGGGCGTGAGCACCTCGGGTGGCAAGGCGAGGCCGCGGTACTCGCCCCGGGTGAGCGCCTTCAGCGGGGGCTGGGTGCGCCAGAAGGCGAAGCGCTCGGCGCGCAGCACGCCGAGGTTCGCCTCCCACTGGAGGTCCCAGGCGCTGGGCCAGTCGGGGCCGGCCTGGGTGGGGACGAGGTCCGAGCCGAAGAGGAAGCGCTCGGGGGCGCGGGCGATGAGGCTGCGGACGCGGTCGTGCTCGCGCTCGAAGCTGGCGAAGCCCTCGGCGGCGAAGGCGGCGGAGCCGTTGCTGGTGTCGAAGAGCAAGCTCGGGTGGGCCTTCATGAGGTCCTCCAGGCGATCGAGGGCGGTGCGGGCGCCGCAGAAGTGGGCGCAGACCAGGTTCAGGCCCGGGTGGGCGCGGAGGACGCTGTCGAGTTCCGCGCGGTAGCGGACGGTGTTCACGTGCAGGAGGACAGGGATGCGGCGGGCGGCGAGGGCTTCCCAGAGGGGGCGGTGGGAGGGGTCGGCGAGGGGGCGCTCGTGCAGCTCGTGGTTGCCCTGGTAGAGCTTCACGCCGCAGGCGCCGCGCTGGACGAGGGCGTCGAGGTCCGCGGGGCGCTGGGCGGCGAGGTCGAGGGCGACGAAGGGGATGAGCGTGCCGGGGTGGGCGGCGGCGACGTCGAGCACGAGGTCGTTGGCGGGGCCCAGCTCGGCGAAGGGGCCACGGGCGCGGGCGCCGGGGAAGAGGGGGGAGCTGGAGAGGATGACGGCGCGGGAGATGCCGTGGCGCTGCATGCGTTCGAGGAGCGCAGGGACGGCGGCGCGGGCGGGGAGGTGGACGTGGAGGTCGAGGATGCCGCCGGCGGGGGGCGCTGGCGTGGCGGAGGCGGGAGAGGCGGCGGACGCGGCAGAGGCGGCGGAGGCGGCAGAGGCGGCGGAGGCGGCAGAGGCGGCAGAGGCGGCAGAGGAGGAGGGCGCCGGGCCGGGGGCAGGAGCGTCGCGACAGGCGGCGGAGAGGAGCAGCAGCGCTGGGAGCAGGGGCCACGTCCTGACGGGTGTCGCCGCGGCGAGGAGGGCTGGAACGCGCCGGGGTCGCGGGTTGGCTGTGCTTCCCGCACCGGGGCGCTGGTTCATGCCGGCCATCGTCATCCTGCGAGTCTAGTCCTTCCAGTCCTGCGCCCGAGCCCAGTCCTGAGGGTCTGCACCAGGAGCGGGTCAGGCCCTGCGGTCGCTGGCTGATCCCGGGGTTCCGTGACAGCCTGAGGCCAGGAGGTACCGAATGCGTGCGTTCGTCACCGTCAGGAAGTACCTCGATGCCACCGAGGCCGAGCTGGCGCGTGCACACCTCGACGCCAACGGGATCGAGGCGCGCGTCTCGGAGCCGACGGGCTTCAACCCGATGCTGAACCTCGCCGCGGGCGGTGTGCGGCTGGAGGTCCTCTCGCTTCAGGTCGAGCAGGCCGAGAAGCTGCTTCAGGAGGTCGCCACCACGCACATCGATCTCGGCGACGCTGAGGACGACGCCGAGCCCCGGAAGGGAGGGCAGACCGTGCGCTGCCCCCGCTGCGAGCTGGAGTACTGCTTCCATGAGCGGGTGGGGATACCGCGGCGGTTCGGGAGCGCCCTGTCACCGCTCGTGGCCGTGGTCTCGCTGCCGTTTATGCTCTTCGGGCCGAAGCGGTGGCATTGCCGCAAGTGCGAGCACGTCTGGGATGACCCGGCGGAGGGGCCGAAGAAGCCCACGCGCCTCGCGCCCGGGGAGCCCGAGCCCGTGTTCCGGATCAGCCGGGCAGCGCGGGGGCGCGGGTTGATGCTCGGGGCCGTCGCCGGGTTCCTCGCGGGCGTCGCGCTGGACGATCAGCCCACGGCGCTGCTCATGCTGGTGGGCGCGCTCTTCGGGTACTTCATCGGCGGCATGCTCCGCGTCGACTACTGCTCGGGCCCCACCTGCCGCGCGCCCCTGCCGGGCGGGAGGAAGACGTGCACGGCCTGCAAGGGGGCGGTGGTGGGTCGGGTCGACTCCGCCGCCGAGCACTATGCAGCGGCCGCCGACTTCCGCCGCGAGATGGCGGCGTGCCACGCCCGGTAGCGCAGCGCGAGGAAGGGCCTGCGACGGATGCCCTTGCAGGTGGTCCTCGGGGCAACCCCGGAGGTGCGCCTTCGAGGGGGGTCCCTGGGCCTATGTACCCATGTAATCGAGCAGCTTGCGCACTTCGTCAGGGATGAGCGTGGAGGCGACGAGCGGAGCCGCGCTCACCTTGGCGCGAACGACGTTGGGGATGTCGCTCTTCACCTTGTTCTGGAGGGGCAGCGGCAGCTTCTCTCTCACGCGCTTCAGGATGAAGTCGGCGCGCGCATGGCCCTGCTGCCAGACCTCCGGGTGGCTCCTGACCTCCTGCTCCGCCTGCTGACAGGCGTCATAAAAAGCCTTTGTCGTCGTGGCCTGGGAAGCTGGCTTGAGGCGAATCCAGACAGGAGCCAGATGAAAGGCCGCGTCGCGGCACAGGATGTCGTCTCGATTGGCAGCTTCAATCGCCTCCTCCACCCATTGCAGGAGCTGAGCCTCCGAGGGCGCCGCGGGGCTGGCTGGAAGCGACTGGCGGATCCAGGCGGTGAGGTGGGTTTTGTCGAGGAAGAGGCACTCGATGCTGTGCCGCGACCATACGAGGCCGACTTCCTCGATACCGGCAGCTTTGTCGAGCTGCGGTGAGGCGATGGTCGGGGTGCGGTGGTAATCGCGGTCGAGGATCCGGATGATGCGCACCGGACCGCTCCCCGGGCTGTCCTTGAAGAGTGGCGCGATGGCCTTCTTCAGGACGTCCTTGGCCTCGGCGTTGTCGACGCCCGTGAGCTCGGCGAAGGTCCAGCTCCGGAAACGGTCGTGCTTGAGCTTGTCGTTCGCGAAGTACACGGCAGCGCAACGCTCCAGGATCACGCGGTCCGTCTTGCCCTCGTGAAAGCAGATCTTCCGCGACTTCAGGAGCTGCAGGCTCGCGAAAGGGGACAGGTCGCAGAAGGTCCGGAGGGCCTCCATGCACCCGCTCTCGCCAGCAAGCTCGGTGGCGGCGACGGGGGAGCTGCGATCGACGCTGAGCAGCACCGCATCGTCACGCTGCCCGAGCCGGTTGATCATCTCGATGGAGTGGGTGGCCATGACGACCTGGGCGCCAAAGCCAGTGACCAGATCGGCGATGCGGGCGCCGGTGTCTCCCTGGAGCCGCGGGTGGAGGTGGGCCTCTGGTTCGTCGAGGAGGAACAGCAGGGGGCGACCCTGGGCCTTCCGGCTCTGATACCACTTGAGCGAGGAGAACAGGGCGACGAGGGCGATGAGCCCGGTCCCGGCGGAGGCCAGCTCGAGGTTGCCGTTGGAGTCGCGGAACTGCGCCTGGAGGTACTGGACGGCATCAAGCTCCTGGGTCGAGGTGCTCTTGATGATCTCGGCGTTGACGCTCATCCGTAGCGCGTCGTTCAGCTCCTTGAGGGCAGCACCGTCGAGACGAGCCAGGAGGTTGCGCACGATCCTGCCCTGACCCCCACTCTCCAGGTGGCGCTCGATCCAGGCGCCAGAGCTGAAAGCCTCGTGACGTGTGGCGCCGTAGAAGGAAGGAACAAAGACTGCAATGGGCTCCTTGTCGCGCAAGGCGTCGTGCAGCAGGCGAGAGAGGTGCTTCGACTTTGGCGGGACGCCCTCGATGGCCTGCATGGCCGCCGCGCTCTGCACCTTCACCGTGAGCTTCAAAGCCTCGTTCCGGCCGTAGGAGAGGCTCACGAAGGCGCGCTGGATGGTGGAGTCCGCATCGAAGGTGAGCGTGATGGCGATCCCTTCGTCGGTGAGCTTGTCGGTGAACAGCTCCTCGGCGCGCGTCGTGGGGAGAAACGCCTCGTCGTCGCGGATGGGGTAGTCCCACCAGAGGACGATCCAGCCTTCCTTGTCCAGCACCGGGTGCAGGCCGTCGGCGGCCAGGACCCACGAGAGCGCGGCGCAGCCGAGGAGAGCGCGGCGCAGCCGAGGCGGATCGCGTGCAGGATGGAGCTCTTGCCGGAGCTGTTCGGGCCGAGCAGGACGCTTACCGGCCGCAGCTCGGCCTCCAGGGACTTGAAGCCTCGGAAACGCTTGATGTCGATGTGGCTCAGCATGGGGTCGCTCGGGACTGGCTCGCTCAGAGATACCAGCAGGGCGCATATCACCCCAGCCGGATCGTCCGTGCTGACAGGCAGGGAGGCGCGCCACGACGCCACGATGGACGAGCGGCAGCGGCTTCCCGCGGCAGGCGCCATGCGGTAGCACGGGGGCGCGATGAGCACCGACGTCAAGGCCACGGTCCCCTCCCCTGCCCCGTTCCCCGGTGATCCTGCGGTGGATCTGGCGCTGGCCCGGTCGCACAAGCTGAGCGCGGAGGAGTGGGCGCGGGCGTGCGCGCACCTCGGGCGGGAGCCGCAGTTCGCGGAGCTCGGGGTGATCAGCGTGATGTGGAGCGAGCACTGCTCGTACAAGAGCTCGCGGGTGCACCTCGGGAGGCTGCCGACGACGGGGCCGCGGGTCATCCAGGGGCCAGGGGAGAACGCGGGGGTCGTGGACATCGGCGACGGGTTCGCGGCGGTGTTCAAGATGGAGTCGCACAACCACCCGTCGTTCATCGAGCCGTACCAGGGCGCGGCGACGGGGGTGGGCGGGATCCTGCGGGACGTGTTCACGATGGGGGCGAGGCCGATCGCGAACCTGGACTCGCTCAGGTTCGGCAGGCCCGATCACCCGCGCACGGCGGCGCTGCTGCGCGGGGTGGTGGCCGGCGTGGGGGGTTACGGCAACTGCATCGGGGTGCCGACGGTGGGCGGGGAGCTGTCGTTCGACAAGGCGTACGACGGGAACATCCTGGTGAATGCGTTCACGTGCGGCGTGGTGCGCGCGGACCGGATCTTCTACGGGCGGGCGAGTGGGGTGGGGAACCCGGTGATCTACGTGGGGGCGCGGACGGGGCGCGACGGGATCCACGGGGCGACGATGGCGTCGGACGAGTTCTCGGCGGAGGGGCCGAGCAAGAGGCCGACGGTGCAGGTGGGAGACCCGTTCATGGAGAAGCTCCTGCTGGAGGCGTGCCTGGAGATCTTCGCGGAGGACCTCCTGGTGGGCATCCAGGACATGGGGGCGGCGGGGCTCACGTCGTCGTCGGTGGAGATGGCGGGGCGGTCGGGGAGCGGGCTGCTCCTGGACCTCGATCGGGTGCCGCGGCGGGCGAAGGGGCTGACGCCGTACGAGATGCTGCTGAGCGAGTCGCAGGAGCGGATGCTGCTGGTGGCGAAGCCGGGGTGCGAGGCGCGGGTCGAGGAGATCTGCCGGAAGTGGGAGCTGGAGGCGGCGATCATCGGGCAGGTGACGGACACGGGGCGGTGGGTGATCCAGGCGACGCCGGGGTACGATCCGCTGGCCGATGCGCCAATCGCGCGGGCGCCGGTGACGGTGTGCGACTTGCCGGTGGACTTCCTGACGGACGCGGCGCCGAAGTACGACCGGCCGCAGCGGGAGGACGCGGGGCTTCCGGGGCGGCGGGCCTTCGACGCGGCGACGATTGCGGCGCCGCAGTCGTGGAGCGCGGAGCTGCTCGCAATGGCAGGGTCGCCGAACCTGGGGTCACGGCAATGGGTGTGGCGGCAGTACGATCACATCGTGCGGGGCGGGACGGAGGTGCGGCCGGGGAGCGACGCGGCGGTGGTGCGGGTGCCCTGCGAGCGCGATGGGGTGCGGGTGGAGAAGCTGCTGGCGTTCGCGGTCGACTGCAACGGGCGGCTCTGCGAGCTGGATGCGTTCCAGGGGGCGGCAATGGCGATCGCCGAGGTGTGCCGGAACGTGGTGTGCGGGGGGGCGGAGCCGGTGGGGATCACCGACTGCCTGAACTTCGGCAACCCGGAGCGGCCGGAGATCATGCGGCAGTTCGCGCAGGCGATCGACGGGATGGCGGCGGCGTGCAAGGCGCTCGGGGTGCCGATCGTGAGCGGGAACGTGTCGCTCTACAACGAGACGGACGGGCGGGCGATCCTGCCGACGCCGACGGTGGGCGCGGTGGGGCTGGTGCGCGACGCGGGCGACGTGACGCGGGCGGGGTTCCCGGAGGCGGGGCTGTCGGTGCTGCTGCTCGGAGGGAGGCGCGGGGGGCCGCTGGGCGGGTCGGAGTACGTGGTGCGTCACACGGGGGAGGTGCAGGGGGAGCCGCCGGGGATCGATCTCGCCGCGGAGGTGCGGCTGCAGGCGGTGCTGCTGGAGCTCTTGCGGGCGCGGCCGCGGCACGTGCTGAGCGCGCACGATGTGTCGGAGGGCGGGCTGGCCATCGCGCTCGCCGAGTGCTGCGCGGCGGTGGATGATCCGGCGCGGATGGTGGGGGCGATGGTGTCCTTGCCAGAGGAGGACGAGGGGCTGGCGGCTGGGCTGTTCGGGGAGGCGCCGGGCCGGGTGGTGGTGACGGTGCGGCCCGGGGACGAGGCGGAGGTGGCGCGGATCGCGGGCGCAGGAGGCGTGGGGGTGACGCTGCTGGGGTCGACGGGAGGGGGGCGGCTGTCGATCGCGCGGCAGGGAGCGCTGCTGGTGGACGTGGGGCTCGCGGAGCTGCGGGAGGCGCGGGAGCGGTGCCTGGAGGCGATCGTGGGGCGGTGAGGGCCATGGGCGTGGGCCGCAGCGTGGGGCTCGGGAGGGGGGCGGAGCGGCGGCTCGCGGTGGTGCTGGGCGCGATGCTCGGGGAGCCCGCCGGGATCGCGGAGGATGTGGCGGCGTTCTTCGGGCAGTACCTGCGGAGGGCGCCGCTGCTGGCGGCGGTGGGGCTGAGGCTGATGGTGTGGGCGCTGGAGTGGCTGCCGGTGGTGTTCGTGGGGAGGCCGCTCCCGGCGAGCGCGCTGGGGCCGGAGGTGCTGGCGCGGTATCTGGGGCGATGGGCGGGGGCGCGGAGCTACCTGGTGCGCGAGGGGTTCTTCCTGGTGAAGATGGTGGCGCTGCTGGGGTGGGGGGCGCATCCGGCGGTGCGGGCGCGGTACGGGATGCCGGGGGTGGCGGTGGTCAGGGCGCCGGGAGGCGCGGTCGTCGGGACGGCGGAGGGGGCGGTCGCAGGGGCGCAGCAAGGGACGGAGGGGTCGTGAGCCACGCCGAGGGGTCGTGCGATTTCGTGGTGGTGGGGAGCGGCGCGGGCGGGGCGACGGCGGCGATGATCCTGGCCGAGGCGGGGCGGGAGGTGGTGCTGCTGGAGGAAGGGCCGGCGGTGCGGGACGAGGACCGGGGGCTCGGGACGAGCGAGGCGTTCTTCCGGCTGTTCAGGGCGGGGGGGACGCAGGTGGCGGTGGGGCGGAGCGTGATCCCGGTGCTGCAAGGGCGGTGCGTGGGGGGGACGACGGTGGTGAACGGGGCGATCGTGTGGCGCATGCCGGAGGACGTGCACGCGCGGTGCTTCGGGGCGATCGGGGCGGCAGAGGCGATTCCGCTGCGGGAGATGGAGCGGTGCTTCGACCGCATCGAGCGGGACCACGCGGTGGCCGTGACGCCGGAAGGGCTGCTCGGGAGGAACGGGCTCCTGATGCGGGGGGCGGCAGAGAAGCTGGGGCTCGAAGGGCATGTGATCCGGCGGAACGTGCTGGCGTGTCAGGGGTCGAGCCGGTGCCTGGAGGCGTGCCCGAGCAAGCGGAAGCAGAGCGTGGAGCAGACGTACGTGCCGCGGGCGGTGGCGCGGGGGGCGCGGCTCTACGCGGGGCACGAGGTGCGGCACATCGAGGTGCAGGGGGGGCGCGCGGTGGGGGTGCAGGGGCGGGACGCGGAGGGGCGGGCGTTCCGGGTGACCGCGCGGCGAGGGGTGGTGGTGGCGGCGAGCGCGGTGCAATCGCCGCTCCTGCTCCAGCGGTCGGGGCTGGGGCCGCGCGGGCAGGTGGGGGCGCACTTCATGGCGCACCCGGCCGCTGCGGTGTCGGGGGTGTACCGGGACGAGGTGAAGCTGTGGCAGGGGGGGACGCAGACGTACGAGGTGGATCACTTCCGGCAGGAGGGGTTCAAGCTGGAGACGGCGTCGCTGCCGCTGGAGCTGGCAGGGGTGCGGATGGCAGGGTTCGGGAAGGTCTTCCAGGAGAAGATCGGCGACTACCAGCGGACGGCGGTATGGGGGGTGCAGGTGCGGGCGGAGGCGGAGGGGAAGGTGCGCCGGGGGCTCGGGGGGACGTCGATCGCGTACACGCCGGAGGCGCGTGACATGGAGCGGATCCGGCGGGGGGCGCGGGTGCTGTGCGAGATGCACCTCGCGGCAGGGGCGACGCACGTCTACCCGGGGGTGCACGGGGGGCCGGAGGTGGTGCGCTCGGAGGCGGATCTGCGCGCGCTCGGGGAGCTGCCGCTGGACCCGAGGGCGTGGAGCTTGATCATCAGCCATGTCTTCGGGACGTGCAGGATGAGCCGGGACGCGCGCGGGGGGGTGGTGGGGCACGACTTCGGGGTGCACGGGGTGAAAGGGGTGTGGGTGGTGGATGCGTCGATCTTTGCGACGACGCCCGGGGTGAACCCGCAGCATTCGATCATGGCGCTGGCGATGCTCGCGGCGGAGCGCATCGCGGAGGAGCGGGCAGGATGATCGAGGTGCTGGCGAACCACGCTCACTTCGTGGAGGTGCTGGCGAAGCTGCACCAGCAGGAGTGGGAGCCGATGCTGCCGTGGATGACGCCCGAGGAGACGCTCGCGGAGTTCCAGGACCACGCGCAGCGGGCGACGTTCCCGACGACGCTGGTGGCGGTGGAGGCAGGGCGGCTCCTGGGGTCGGCGAGCTTGATCGCGCGGGACTTGCCGGAGGAGGATCTGCCGGGGTTCGGGGCGGTGACGCCATGGCTGGCGAGTGTGCTGGTGCTGCCGGAGTTCCGGGGCCAGGGCGTGGGGAGCGCGCTGGTGGAGGCGGTGGTGGCGCACGCGCGGGGGCTCGGGGTGCCGCGGCTCTACCTGTTCACCGAGGGACAGGAGGGGTTCTACCGGCGGTCAGGCTGGGTGGACGTCCATCGGTTCGTGCTGCGCGGGGCGCCGGCGACGGTGATGGCGCGGGAGCTGGCGAGGTGACAGGACGGAAGATTCGGCAGTCGGGATTGGGGTAGTCTCGGTGGGCTACCCCGGGGTGGGCGCGCTTCGTCTCTTCTTGCAGCAGGGAGCCTTGCACATGGACCGTTCGCTTCGCTTTCGTCGGGTGCTCGCCACGCGGCTGTTCCAGATCGTGGGGGCGGCGGCGATCGCCGCACCGGCTGCGCTGGCGAGCTGCGGTGGGGATACGGTGGGTGGACCGGGGGAGGGGGAAGGCGGGGCTGGGGGGGCCGGGTCGACGTCGACGTCGACGTCGACGTCGATGACGACGACGAACACGGACGTGACGACCTCGACCAGCTCGGGGGCGACGACGGTGGAGGCGTGCTTCGAGTGGCTGGCGGATGAAGCCTGCCCGCCCGTGAACGAGGCGCTGCCGTACTTCCAGCAGAGCGATTGCGTGCCTCCGGGCTACACGATCACGGAGGCGGTGCTGGATGGGCCCATCGAGGAACCAGCGCAGTGCTGCTACACGGTGCAGCGAAGCTCGTGCGGGATGGGGGGGATCGGGCGGCCCTTCCTGGTGGATGGGCAACCACTGACGGCGACAGCGACGGCGACGGCGACGGGGGCTGGGCGCCGTGCGGGGGGCGGGTCGAAGGGCGGGTGGAGCAGCGACGGGCCGTCGCCGCAGGTGGCGGGGCTCGGCGAGGAGGAGCGGGAGACGCTGGCGGCGGCGTGGGCGGGGGACGGGCTGATGGAGCAT
>NZ_ASRX01000055.1 GCF_000601485.1 Chondromyces apiculatus DSM 436 | reverse complement strand
TTGCCTGGCTCTTAGCTGATCAAGTCTCTAGAAGCGGCGGCCGACCTGGATCAGCTCGTATTGCTGGGACACGGGGGTGTAGTGGCGGGGCACGGGGGTGTGGCCGCGGGGCCGGTCCGAGATCCGCGCGGCCTTGCCGGGCGTGAGCAGGTAGCCCAGCGCCAGCGTCTCTTCCTCGAAGACCTCCGCGTCCACATGATCCTCGCGCACGTGGCGCTTCACCTGCAGGGCCCCCACCGCGGTCTTCACCACCAGCGCGATGCGCTCGGGGTGCCTGAACATGCAGTCCCGCAGCCGCGCCACGGCCATCTCGAAGGCCGGATCGTTCCGCGGCGCCACGGCCCGCAGGTCCACCATCAGCCGCCAGTGCCCCTTCACACCCGCGAGCGCTGCGCCGACCTGCGAGATCTCCACGTCGAGATCGTCGAGTGACTGGTAGGGACGTTCGTTCCGGGTGACGCGGACCAGCGCACGCTCTGGATCATGCTGGATCTCGCAGTAGGGGGTCGCAAGCAACTGCATACCGGACGCTCCAGGAACGTTCCGTTGCAAGAACCCTGCGCGCCCCAGACGGCCTCGCGGAGTGCGCAAACCGCCCAGGCCTGACCTGCCCTGCATCCGTTCTGCGCGCTCGCGGCACACCTGTGCCTCGGCCGCGCACGCCAGCGTCGATCCATCGATAAGCGCAGCAACAAGGGCGCCACCCTGGCTTCGCGCCGCAACATCTGCGCGGCGTCGCGCCCCGCAAAACCCAGCGCGGCGATCCACCTGCGTGCGACCTCGTCCCCCACCACCGAGCTGCGTCGTCGGGAGCTTCCCCATCGGTTCAGCCTGCGTGGTAGCATCGCCGCTTCTGGCGGTTTTCCCGGGGGAGAGCAGGAACACGATGGGTCACGACGCGCTGCGACGGGGGCGACGGACGAAGGCGAGGACATGTGGCATCGTGGCCATCGCGGCGGCTGCGCTCGGGCTGGCCTTGATCGCGCCCCCTGCCAGCGCCCAGACCCCCGATGAGCTGAACCGCGCCCGCGTCGAGTTCCAGCAGGGCGTGGCCCTGATGGCCGCGAACAACTGCGCCGCCGCTCTCGGCAAGTTCCAGGAAGTCGCCCGCGTCAAGCGCACCCCGCAGGTGCTCTTCAACATCGGCGAGTGCGAGGAGCGCCTCGGCAAGCTGGTCTCCGCCCTCGGCAACTACCGCCTCGCCGCTGCCGCCGCCGAGGGCGACAAGAAGGCCCAGGAGGTCCAGAACCGCGTCGGCGAGCGGGTCACCGCGCTCGAAGAGCGCATCCCCAAGCTCAACGTCCGCCGCGGCACCGGCGCCGAGACGGCCGCCATCTACATCGACGGCGTGGAGATCGGCCCGAGCGAGCTGGCCTCCGAGGTCCCCGTCGATCCCGGCCCCCACGTCATCTCCGCGCGCGTCGGCGACAAGGAGCCCTTCAAGGAGACCGTCACCCTCGCCGAGCGCGACGCGAAGACCGTCGACGTGACCATCGAGGTCGAGGCGCCTCCGCCCCCTCCCGAAGAGAAGCCCCCGCCCCCTCCGCCGCCGCCGCCGCCCCCCAAGGGTTCGAAGCTCCCCGGCGTGATCGTGCTCAGCGCCGGCGTGGCCAGCGCCGCCGTCGGCGCGGTGTTCCTCGGCCTCCGCGGCGGCGCCCTCAGCGATCTCGACGCGGCCTGCGGCGGCGACACCACCTGCCCCCCCTCCGCCGAGTCCACCGCCGACAGCGGCCGCCTCTACACGGGCCTCGCCCAGGTGACCATCCCGCTCGGCGTGGTCGGCATCGCCGCCGGCATCGTCATGCTCGTGACCAGCGGCGGCAGCAGCGATCCCGCCCCCGAAGGCGAGACCTCCAGCGAACCCTCCTCCGAGGCCCGCCGTCGCCCTGTGAAGTCCACCGCCCGCGCCCTCTGGTCCCCCGAACTCGTCCCCTCCGCCGCCGGCGCCAACATCGGCGGCCTGAGCGCCCGCCTCCGCTTTTGATTCCCGGCGGGTGGGCTCGCGCCCCCTCGCCCCACCGGGAGTGAATCCCGGCGGGGCCCCACTCCCCGCGATCCACCCGAGGTTTCCAGAGCGTTCTGTCGCTTCGGGCCTGACGCCCGTCGCCTCGGGAACCCGTCGCCTTGGGAACCCGTCGCCTCGGGAAGCGGACAGTGTCCCCAGCCGCAGGAGGACTGTGGGGTAGAGCGCCCCCGACTCACCCGGCGCGAACCGCCGCCGGGGCGTCGAGGACGTGGCTCAGGGAATGCAGCAGATCGTCGTGGGCTCGATGGGCGTCGCGGTGCCGTTCGGGGTGCCGCCGCTGGCGGGGCACGTGCCGCCGGTGGGCGCGCCGGGCGTGGAGACGGTGCGACCGGCGAGCGTCGGGTTGCCCGCGATGTTCATGCAGGTCCCCGCGGGGAAGCTGGTCACCAGCGTCACGCACGAGTTCGCGCCCGGGTCGGAGTAGAGGCTGACCGTGGCCGGGCAGCTCCCGTTCGCCGCGGGTGCGCAGCTACAGTCGTTCAGGCAGTCCCGGGAATCGTCCACGCCGCCATAGTAGACGTGCTTCTGGGTGAAGGGACCGGCAGGGCAGGCGTTGTTCCCCGTCTTCGAGATGCACAGCCCGCTCTCGTACGGATCGGCCGTCTTCGGCATGCACGTCTGACCGACGTTGCACCCGACGCCCGTGGTGGGCGCACCGCCGCACGCCACGCCGAGCAGATCCCAGCTCGGATCCGGCCGCTGCACCGGCGCGAGCTGGGGCTGGCACGAACCCGTCCCCGTGGCCGCGATCCGCGAGGCGCGCACCGAGACGCTGCACGGATCCCCGGTATTCACGCTGCACGACATCTCGGCGTTGGGCCCGCAGGTGAGCTGCCCGCCCGGGAAGTAACCCTGCCCGTAGCAGGTCCCGTCCCACCCCGCCGGGATCTGGAACGAGCCCGTGCAGTTGGTGTCGGCGGCGCACGCCGCATCCCCGGTGGAGAGCGTGATGCTTTCGATCGGCGCGCACCCCGGCGTCCACGTCGGCGCGCTGCACGAGCACGTGCACGTCGCGGGCGCCGCGGTGATCCCGTCGGTCCCCTGGTAGCTCGGCACCGGGAAGGTCGACGGGCACCCCGGATCCCCCGCCGGCGCCCCGTTGTAGAGCGCGAAGTAGCCCGTCCACCCCTCGGGCACCGCCGACACGCAGCTCACCTCCGTGCACTTCGGATCCGCGCAGTCGGCGAGCCCATCGTTGTCGTCGTCGACGCCGTTCGTGCAGTCCTCGGTGTTGGCCCCCGAGCCCCCGCCCGTCATGCTGCCGCCGCCGCTGGACGTCCCCGCGCCCGACCCACTCGGCTCGGCCTCGTCGAACGTGTACGAAGGAAAGAGACAGCCCGCGGGCCCCGCCACGGCCGCGGCAACACCGAGCCCCATCCACAGCGCGAAATGGGTGCGTCGGTTGCGAAGAAGCAAGCTCACGGGGAACCTCCCGGGCCAGACCTGCGCATTGCAGGACCGATGGCCCCGCCAGAGTAACGCGCGGCGAGGTGGTACATCAACCTCCCCGCACCGCACCCTTCCCCCTTCGAACGAAACCCCCTGGCCTCGTTTCAGCCTCGTTCAGGAGGGCTCCACAATGACCTCGGCAGCGGAGAACACCGCGGCCGCATGCGCAATCCACCGGCCGAGCGTCGGGGAGACCGTGCACTCAGATGGGCACGGGAGTCGCGAACTGCACCTCGTTCGCGACTGGCTGGTAGATATCCACCCCGGTTTCGGGGGTCCGGATGCTCACCACCAGTGTATACCGCGCCTTCAGGGCTGCCTGCCGCGCCGCGCTTCGAGCGCATCCAGCACGCCCCGCGTCGTCACCTCGTCGCTGTCGCTCAGCACCACGTCCTTCGCCGCGTCCTCGCAGGCGCGCACGATCTCGGCGTAGCTCAGCCCGCGGGTGGCTTCGAGGACCTGCTTCCACGTCACCCGCCGCGTGTCCAGCATCGCCAGGCGCGCGCGGAGGAGCTGTTCGGCCTGCGCCTCGTCCGGCAGGCTGTACTCCAGGATGTCGTCGAAGCGCCGGAAGAGCGCCCGATCGAGCAGCTCGACGTGGCTCGTCGCCGCGATGATCAGGCTCTCCGATTCGTCCTGTTCGAGGAACTGCAGGAACGAGTTCAGCACCCGCCGGATCTCGCCCACGTCTTTCGGTGACGTCCGCTGGCTCCCGAGCGCGTCGAACTCGTCGAAGAGGTAGACCCCCCGCGTGCGCTGGAGCGCGTCGAAGACGACGCGGAGCTTCGCGGCCGTCTCCCCCATGAACTTGGTGATGAGACCGTCGAGGAGCACCGCGAAGAGCGGCTGGGACAGCTCACCCGCGAGCGCCCGCGCCGTGAGCGTCTTCCCTGTACCGGGCGGACCGACGAGGAGGATCTTCCGCCGCGGCGCGAGGCCATGGGTGAGGAGCTTCTCCCGCTGCCGCTGCTCAAGGAGGATGCGCTCGAGACGCGCACGGAGCGTTGGCTCCAGGACCATGTCCGCGAGGCGCGTTTTGGGATAGCTGACCGAGAGCAGCCCGGCGAGTTCCCCTCGCGGCTGCACGACGGGGACCGGGGCCCGCTCTCCCCGCTGGCTCTTCGGTCCCTTCGCCTTCGAGGCATCGATGAGTTCCCTCATCTCCTGGGCGAGCTTGCCGTGGCCCTGCCGAGCGGCGTGCGCGGCGACCTGCATCGCCACCGCGTAGAAGCGCTCCTCGTCGTTCTCGCTGTAGCTCTTCAGCAGCGCCTTGAGCTGCTCTGCCGTGGCCATGGTCCCGTCGGCTCCAGGGAAAGGAGTGTCGCCGGGTGGCGGGTGCTTTTCGACGTCGTCTCCTCACGGCGGAGCTGCCGCTTGGCCGCTCTTCCAGAGGTCGCCGTCCGGGGAAACCCAGGTTCAGTCCTCGAACGAGGAGGGGAAGTCCGCCGCGTCCGGGCAGGCCTGGATGAGCAGGGACGCGCTCGTCGTGCACAGGAAGGTGGACGAGTGGTCCTCGTACCCGAAGGTGTACACGTACGGGCACTCGCCCTTCACCGCGGGGCTGTAGTCGGTGCCCGCCTGCACGCCGAGCGCGGTGCAGCCCGCGCTGTCGTAGCGGTACGTCGCGCCCCCGTAGGTCCGGGTCAGATCGGGGCAGCAGTACTTCAGGCACGCATCGTCCCCTGCTGCGGCGTTCTGGGTGGTCGTGCAGAGATCGCAGCCCCCGAGGCAGGTGTTCGCCTCTCCCGGCGCCGCCGCGGTGCAGCCACCATCGCCGCAGGTGTAGCGCCGGTTCGCGTGCACGCCTTCGTCGTGGCCGAAGCCCGCGGCGAAGTCCGGGCTCCCCGTCCAGATCCACTCGGGGCCGCCGACGTTGTTGGCGTTGAACACCGTGTTCGTGGGGATGCGGTTTGCGTCGGCGCCGTCGGGGCAGGTGCCGCAGGAGCCCACGATCACCTGCTTGCCGTTCACCACCATGGTGGGGCAGGTGTTGCAGCCGTCGGGCGCGGGGGCGAAGGCGTCGCTCCCGTCGGGGCACTGGGTGTTCACGTCGAAGCGGCATCCGGTGCCGCGGCACCAGAAGACGTCGTTCGGATTCTCCGTGCTCTCACTGCCGCCACCGCAGCTCTTCATGCCGATGGGGCTCACGGTGGTCCAGGCGTTGACCGCGCTGATGTCGTAATAGAGCCTGCCCTGCCCGGGCGGATCGTAGGTGAACTCGAAGAGGCTGTTCTTCGCCGCGTCGTTGCCGAGAGCGCAGCCGTGCCCGTGCGCGTTGCAGTCCGTCGCCAGCCAGCCGGTGCCGCTCGCGAACCCGGCCGTGTCGGGCATGTCGATGGTGTGCTCCTCGCCCGGCGCGAGCTCGAAGTACGGGTTGCACGCGCACGCGCCCTGGGTGCCTTGCCCCGTGGCCTTGCAGTAGACGTTGCCGGGATTGACGCCGCCGCTCATGCCCTGCGCGATCGCCGTGCACTGCCCGACGCCCTCCAGATCGGTGCACGCCGCGCCGTTCCAGGGGCAGTCGGTGGGCCTCGCCCAGGTGGGCGTGGTGCGCCCGTCCAGCTTGAGCCAGCGGTCCGAGGTGCAGTTGTTGACGATCTTGATGTGCCGCGTGCCGTCGTCGTCGGGACACCCCGCCGTGCCCGCCTCGTACGCCGGTCCGCGCGAGCCGGTGCCCGCCCCCGAGCCGCCGGTTCCATCGCCGCCGCTGCCGCCGCTGCCGCCGGTGCCTCCCGCGGGCGAGGCGCTGCTGGAGCTGTCGCCGCCGGTGCCGCCCGGAGTGCCGGTGTCGGTCGAGCCTTCATCGTCACCCGAGCAGCTCGACGACAGGACGCCGACGAGAGCCACGGTCGAGAGCGCGCTGATCCAGGCGGTGAGGGTCCTCATGCGCGCACCCTACCACCCCGAGGTCCCGGCGGGACGCTTGCGTGCGGTGCCCCACGGTGTGCTGGCGGCGATCCGAGGCACCCGCCATGCCGCGCGCGGACGCTTCTTCTCTCGGTGAACGGCGTCGCGCCGCAGCCGCTTCGGAGCGCTCCGGCGTGGAAAGGGTGCAGTCGGTTTCCGACGGCGCCTTTGCCACGGCGGGAGCGCAGGGGGAGCCGACCTCCCCCCCGGAGTGCCACCGTGGCAAGGGCGTCGTCGGTCGCCTCTCCCTCCATGCCCGCGGTGGAAACGGGTGGGGAGGTCCTCCCCCTCCATTCCCGCGGTGGAAACGGGTGCGTCGGCCTTCCGTTGACACCGCAATGTGGGTGGAAACACGGCGGTCGGTCGTGCCGCAGATCACCCTCCCGCGGTGGAAACGGGTGCGTCGGCGACCGACGAAGGCATTCCCGCGGTGGAAACGGGTGCGTCGGCGACCGACGAAGGCGTTCCCGCCGTGGAAAGGGGTGGGGCGGCGACCGACGGCACCCTTTCCACGCAGAGCCCGGCCTGCCCCGTGAAACGGCGGCGCGGCCGAGCGTGGCCCCCGCCCTCGTCGCCGGGTGAAGATGTGCCCCCGATGGAGATGCACCAGGTCCGCTACTTCCTCGCCGTCTGCGCGACGCAGAGCTTCACCCGCGCGGCGGAGCGGTGCCACGTGTCGCAGCCGGCGCTGACCGCCGCCCTGAAGAAGCTGGAGCAGGAGCTGGGAGGCTCCCTGTTTTACCGTGAGCGCAGCGGGGCCAAGCTGACGACGCTCGGCCAGGTGGTGTACCCGCGCTTCCAGCGGCTCTCCCAGGAGAGCGAGGGCATCGTGGCCATGGCCGAGAGCCACCAGCGCCTCCACCAGGTGCCGCTGCGCCTCGGGGTGCTCTCCACCCTCGGCCCTGCGCGCCTCGCGCCCTACCTCGCCGCGTTCCGCGCGCGCGCCCCCGGGGTGGAGCTGGAGCTCTACGTGGAGCGGAGCCAGGCGCTGCTCGGGAAGCTCGGCGAGGGCGAGCTCGACGTGGTGATCACGAACCTGCGCGACGAAGCGCCGCCGTGGTGCGTGCCGAAGTGGCTCTACGAAGAGCGCTACCTGGTGGTCCTCCCGCCGGGGCACGCGCTGTCATCGCGGCAGGCTGTGCGGCTCGCCGACCTCTCCGGAGAGCCGTACGTGGATCGCCTGGCCTGCGAGCTGCGCGAGGAGGTCCAGAAGCTCTGCGCGACCCGGCAGGTGGATCTCTACGCCACGTACCGCACCGAGCGCGAGGAGTGGGTGCAGAGCCTGGTGCAAGCGGGCATCGGGTTCGCCTTCCTGCCCGAGCACTCGGTCCGCGGCGGCGAGACGGTGAACAGGCCCCTCGTGGAGCCGGAGGTGGGCCGGACCATCTCCCTCGTGCGCGCCTCGGAGCGCCCCCTCGGGCCAGCCGCGAAGCTGTTCTGGGAAGCGCTGCTGTCGATGGCGTCCAGCGAGGCCCCGGGGAACGCGGCGGTGACGGCCACGCGAAATGAGCCAGGAAAGAGGATCAGGCATCCATAACCTCTGCCTATGGATTGATAGACAGCCGATCGTGGTGGGTGCGGGCGTGGGCGCGCAGGATGGGTCTCCTGAACGCGGCACTGGCGAGAGGGCCAGGGCCGCGCCGAGAGGAGACGAGGCCATGGTGAAGGTTGCGCTGGTGGTGAAGCTTCAGGCGAAGGCGGGCAAGGAAGAGGCGCTGGGGAGCTTCCTCGCGGGGGCCCTGCCCCTCGCCGAGGACGAGCGGGGGACCCCGGTGTGGTTCGCGCTGCGCCTCGGCGCCTCGACGTTCGGAATCTTCGATGCGTTCCCCGACGATGCCGCGCGGCAGACCCACCTGTCGGGCCCCATCGCGAAGGCCCTGATGGCAAAGGCGCCGGAGCTGCTCGATGCGCCCCCGTCCATCGAGCCCGTGGAGGTGCTGGCGGTGAAGCTCGCGCGCGCCTACCCGGATCGGAGCGTGGCCCGTCTCGGCCTGCTGGCGCGCCTGGAGGCGAAGGCAGGCAAGGAAGAGGACGTGGCGCGCTTCCTCGCCGGCGCGCTGCCTGCGGCGGAGGGAGAGCCTGGCACGTCGGTGTGGTTCGCGTTCCGGGTGGGCCCATCGACGTTCGGGATCTTCGACACCTTCCCCGACGAGGCCGCGCGCAAGGCGCACCTGTCGGGCCCCATCGCGACGGCGCTCCTGGCGAAGGCGTCCGAGCTGCTGGCGGCGGCGCCCGTCATCGAGCCGGTGGCGCTGACCGCGGGCAAGCTGCCGGGGTAGGAGCTCACGACGTCACGCGCGAGGGTCACGGCCCGGGCGGGCAAACCTCGCGGGTGGATCGCGACCGCCCGGGGCTCTGGGGCATCGCATGGCTCAGCAGGGCCTGGTGTGGCGGGTCCTCGCGGCGCGTGGACCGCGGGAGGCGGGTGAGCATGGGTGAGCAGCGGATCTCCGAGGCGGTCGACGAAGAGGGGCGTCAGGCGTTCGTCAAGGCGCTGCTCGCCGACGTGATGGCCCTGGAGCAGATGATCGAGGCGGGCCGGATCGAGGCGGGGGTGCGGCGGATCGGGGCGGAGCAGGAGATGTTCCTGGTCGGCAAAGGGTTCGGGCCGGCGCCGGTCGCGGAGGCGCTGCTGGAGAAGGCCGGGGAAGAGCGGCTGACCACGGAGATCGGGCGGTTCAACCTGGAGGCGAACCTCAGCCCGCTGCTGCTCGGGGGGGATTGCTTCGCGAAGCTGGAGGGGGAGATCGAGGAGCTGACCGGCGTCGCGTCGCGGGCGGCGCGGGAGGTGGGGGCGGAGGTGCTCCTCGCGGGGATCTTGCCGACCTTGCGGGTCACGGATCTGGGGATCGAGAACCTCACCCACCGGCCGCGGTACGAGGTGATGAACCGGGCGCTCAGGAGCCTGCGGGGCGAGGATTTTCACCTGCGCATCGAGGGGCTCGACGAGCTGGAGACCACGCACGACAACATGATGTTCGAGTCGTGCAACACGAGCTTCCAGGTGCACCTGCAGGTGGGGGCGCAGGAGTTCGCGCCGCTCTACAACCTGGCGCAGGCGGTGACGGCGCCGGTGCTGGCGGCGGCGGTGAACTCGCCGGTCTTGCTCGGGCGGAGGCTGTGGCACGAGACGCGGATCGCGCTCTTCGCGCGGTCGATCGAGCTGCGGCCGGCGACGTCCGCGGTGCACGCGCAGCGGATCGAGCAGTCGCGGGTGCAGTTCGGGGAGCGGTGGATCGAGGAGAGCGCGCTGGAGATCTTCCGGGAGGACATCGCGCGCTTCCGGGTGATGATCACGGCGGAGGCCGGGGAGGATCCGCGGGAGGTGCTGGCGCGGGGAGAGGTGCCGGACCTCAGGGCGCTCAGGGTGCACAACGGGACCATCTACCGCTGGAACCGGCCCTGTTACGGGGTGAGCGAGGGGGTGCCGCACCTGCGCATCGAGAACCGGGTGCTGCCCGCGGGGCCGACGCGGCGCGACGAGGTGGCGAACGCGGCGTTCTTCCTGGGGCTGATGGTGGGCCTCGCGCGGGAGGTGCCGCGGGTGGACCAGGTGATGGAGTTCGCCGACGCGAAGGCGAACTTCTTCGCGGCGGCGCGGTACGGGCTGAAGGCGCAGCTCACCTGGTTCGGGGGGCGGAGCTTCGCGGCGCCGGCGCTGATCCTCGGGGAGCTGCTGCCGCGGGCGCGCGAGGGGCTGCGCGCGGAGGGGGTGGATGGCGCGGACGTGGATCGGTACCTCGGGGTGATCGAGGAGCGCGTCCGCAGCGGCCAGACGGGGGCCCAGTGGACGCTGTCATCGCTGGCGGCGATGGAACAGGCGGGCAAGGGGACCGCGGACACCCGCGACCAGGCGCTGTGCGCGGCGATGCTCGCGCACCAGCAGGAAGGAAGGCCCGTGCACGAGTGGCCCCTGGCCGAGGTCGCGGACGATCCGGTGGCGCTGGTGGATGGCTACCGGACCGTGGCGCAGATCATGACGACCGATCTGGTGACGCTGCGGCCCGACGACATCGTGGCGTTCGCGGCGAGCGTGATGGACTGGCGGCGAATGCGGCACATCCCGGTGGAGGACGAGGGGAGGCTCGTGGGGATCGTGTCGTACCGGGACCTCTTGCGGCTCGTGGCGCGGGGGGAGCAGAAGCGTGAGGACGCGGGAGCGGCGGGGGCGCCGGCCAGTGGTGAGGTGACGGTGGCGTCGATCATGCACGCCGATCCGGTGCGCGCGACGCTGGACATGAGCACCCAGGAGGCGATGCGGTGCATGAAGGAGCACGGCATCGGGTGCTTGCCCGTCGTCGAAGGGGATCGGCTGGTGGGGATGGTGACCGAGCGGGAGCTGCTCGATCTAGCGTCGTCGCTGCTGGAACGCGCGCTGCAGGACAGGGGCGGAGAGGGCAAGCAGGAGACGCGGGACCGGTGAAGGCGGGCGCCAGGGCGTGGAGCAAGGAGGTGACGATGGTCTCGTGGAACATCGAGAACCTGGCGTCCCACCTCGCGGAGGAGGCGGAGACGCCGCTCACGGCGGTGCTGGAGGCGTTCGGGGGGCCCGAGATCCTCTGCTTGCAGGAGATCCGGCTGCGGCCCCGGGACGAGGCGCTCGTCGCGCGCATGCAGGAGGCGCTGCCCGGGTACGCGTGCCACTTCGCGCTGTGTGACGATCCGAAGAACGTGACCTTCCGGGGAGGGCGCATGTACGGGGTCGCGACCTACGTGAAGAGAAGCCTCGGGGAGGCGAAGGCAGCGACGTTTCCGTGGGACCGGGAGGGGCGCGCGGTGGTGACGGCGATCGAGGCGCTCGGGCTGGCCGTGGTCAACGTGTACGCGGTGAACGGGACCAGCAAGGCGTACTGGGATCACGAACTGGGGCGCCATGAAGGAGACCGGCACGCGTTCAAGCGGCGCTTTCTCACGCGGTTGATGGAGGCGTGTCTGGAGCTTCTGGATCTCGGGGTGGAGCTTGTGCTGACCGGGGACTGGAACGTGTCGCGGACGAAGAACGACACCTTCCCGCGGCTGCGCACGGAGGAGCCGCACGCGCTGGCGCGGGCGCAGCTCAACGAGGTGTTCATGCCGACGCTGGGCGCGGTAGACATCTTCCGGCACCTGCACCCGGAGGCGCGGAAGTACACCTGGTTCAACCGCCAGGCGCCGCCGGGGAGGCTGGACGCGGCGCGGGTGGACTACGCGCTGGTGTCGGAGGATCTCGTGCCGCACGTGGTGGAGGCGGACATCGCCGAGGCGCCGGAGCTGCGGTGGCGGAGCGACCACGCGCCGCTCTTCGTGAAGCTGCGGGTGTGAGGCTGGGCGGGGGCGCGTCGGGCAAGGGCGCGTGAGGGCGCGTCAGGGCTTCTTCGGGGCGGCGGCGGGCGCGGCAGGCTTGGGGGCGGCGGCGCCGGGCTTGGCGGGGGCAGCGCCGGGCTTGGCTGCGGGAGCCTCGGGGGTGGCGCCGGCGTTGCACATCTGGATCACGCGGTCGGTGACCTCGAGGTCGGCGCGGAAGTAGGGGACCGCGGACTTCTCCATCACCATCTCGTAGCCCTCCTGCGAGGCGAGGCGGCGCACGGCGCCGAGGACCTTCTGCAGGATGGGGGTGGTGAGCTCGTTCTCCTTGCGCTGCATCTCGCGCTGGTACTCGACGTAGGCGCCCTGGAACTCGGCGGCCTGGCGCTGGAGGTTCTCGCGGCGACGCGCGAGCTGGTCCTTCGGGGTCTTGCCGGCGCGGTCCTCCTTCTCGATCTTGTCCTGCTCCTCCGAGAGCGAGCGCTGCTTGGCGTCGATCTCGACCTGGCGGCTGTCGAAGAGCTTGCGGAGGCTGGCCTGGACCCGGAGGCCCTCCTCGGTCTCCAGCATGGCGCGGCGGACGTCGATCACCGCGGTCTTGGTCTGCGCCGCAGCCGCGCTGGGTGCGGCGAGGGCGGCGGCGCCGAGGCCCAGGGCGACGGCGAGGACGGCAGTGCGGCCCCGGCCGAGGAGGCGCGCGGCGAGGGGGGCGGTGGACCGGGGGGCCGGGGCAGGATGCATGCGCGTCGCCTTAGCTACCCCACGATCCAACGTCAAGGACGGGGCGCGTTCGGCGCGGCGGCTTTACCTGGTGGAGTTCGGCCCCATGGTGGGGGTGCGCTGGTCGGCGGTGGCGTCGAGGGGGGGCAAGGTTCTGCCGAGGCGCTCGCGGGCGAGGTGCAGGAGCCTGTCGATCTCGTCGTTGCGACGCAGGAAGGCGCTGCGCTGGTAGGGGTTGTGGATGCGCTTGGCACGCTCAAGGAGGATGTGGAAGGCCTCGTCGAGGATGGCGTCGGCCTCGGTGAGGTGGCCCGTGGCGATGAGGGCCTCGACCAGGGTGAGGCGGGTGTACTCCTCCCACTCCTCGATGGGGCCCCCGGCGAGGCGCTGGTAGGCCTCGCGGGCCGCAACGAGGGCGCCTTCGTACGCGCGGCGGGTGAGCTGGGCCCGGGCGAGGGTGAACCAGGCGGTGACCTGGAGGGCAGGGTAGCGGCTGGTCTCGTCGCAGAGGCGGGTGGCGAGGGAGAGGGCCGTGGCCATGTCTCCAGGGGCGCCGCGCCAGATGAGGAAGATGACCTCGTAGGTGCGGGTCTGGATGCGCAGGCGGGCAGCCTGGCACTCGTCGGCGATGAGGCCCGCCTGGCGCTCGTGCTCGATGCCGCTGTCGAGATCCCCGAGGCGGGCGTGGGTCATGCCGAGGTTGTGCAAGGCCGCGGCTTCGAGGATGCGCATGCGGCGGCTCCTGGCGTCGCCGAGGGCGCGGGTGAGCAGGGTCTGGGCGTCCTCAAAGAGGCCCACCTGGTTGAGGAGGGAGGCGGTGTTGAGGCGGGCGCGGGTGGCGATGAGGGCGTCGCCGGCATCCTCGGCGGCCTGGACGAGGGAGAGGCCGGTGGTGATGGCGTCGGAGATCTCGCCCGGGGGCATGGCGAAGAGGAGGGCGTCGAGGGCGCGGGTGACGGCGACGGGGGAGCCGGAGGCGCGGGCGGTGTCGACGGCGTGGCGGGCGACGTCGAGGGCCTCGCGGGGGCGATCGAGATCGACGAGGCCGCGGACGCGGACGGCGAGGAGGGCGGCGCGCAGCGACGGGGAGAGGCCAGGGGCGACGTCGGGGCGCGCAGCCCAGGCGGCGAGGGCGTCGCCGTCGGCGCTGAGGCCGGCTTCCATGAGGGTGCCGGCGGCGAGGCGGTGGGCCTCGCCCCAGAGGTCGGAGCTGGGGGCGGCGAGGCTCGCGGCTTCCTGGGCGGCCTGGATGCCCTCGTGGAGCTGGCCCATGCCGGCGTGGGCGTGGGCCTTGTCGAGGAGGAGGCCGGCGCGGAGCTCGCCGCTGGCGCCGCAGGCGAGGCCGCGGCTGGCGAGTTCTAGGGCGGTGACGAGCTGGGCGCCGCGGGTGATGGCGTGGTGGGTGGCGTGGGCGTAGAGGACGGCGGCGCGGGTGCGGTCGCCGCCGGCGTCGGCGTGGTGGGCGATGAGGGCGGCGTCGACGTCGCCCACCGCTTCGAGCCAGGCGCTGGCGGAGAGGTGGAGCGCGGCGCGGTCCTCGTCGAGGAGGGAGGCGTAGACAACGTCGCGCACCAGGGCCTGGCAGAACATCCACTCCACGTGGTTCGCGATGCGGGACTCGGGCTGGCGGGTGATGATCTCGCTGGCTTCGAGCGCCGTCAGCTCCGCGGTGGCGGAGCGTTCGAGGAGGGTGGCGACGCCGGCGGTCCAGAAGCACTGCCCGAACACGGAAGCGGCGCGGAGGACCTCGCGGGCGTCGGGGGAGAGGCGGTCGAGGCGGAGCTGGACGAGGGACTGGACGGTGAGGGGGACGTCGTCGCGGCCCTCGGCGGCGCTGCGCACCAGCTCTTCGAGGAAGAGGGCGTTGCCGCCGGCGCGCTGGACGAGGGCGGTGCGCATGGCGGTGGTCTCGCGCGGGAGGACGGCGGCGACGAGGCGCTCGGCGGCGTGGGGCGAGAGGGGCGGGAGGGTGAGGCGGGTGAGGTTGCGCCGCTCCCAGAGGGTGGGGAGGCGGGTGTCGATCTCGGGGCGCGCGAAGGCGAGCACGCCGAAGCGGAGGTCGGTGCACCCGAGGAGCCAGTCGACGAGGTCGATGGTGGTGTCGTCGACCCAGTGCAGGTCCTCGATGACCACCACGAGCGGGGCGCGCTCGGCCTGGGAGCGGATGTACGCTTCGAGGGCCATGCGCATGCGGGACTGCATGATCTGGGCGCTGCCGCGCGCAGCCCGGAGGGGCTCGTCGTTCTCGTCGGGGAAAGGGACCCCGATGATCTCGCCGAGGAAGGCGGAGAGGAAGCGGAGGGTGCGGGGCAGGCGGGTCGAGACGTGGTAGGCGACCTTCTGCATCTGCTCGTCGGCGCTCTCGCCATCGTGGATGCCCATCAGGGCGCGCAGGGCGCGGCCGAGGGCGGAGATGCTGGCGCCGCGGCTCATGGGGTCGCCGCGGCAGAGCATGACGAGCGGGGGCTTCGGGGAGGCTTCGAGGCGCTGGACCAGCTCGGAGCGGACGCGGCTCTTGCCGATGCCGGCAGGGCCGGTGACGACGGCGGCGCGGGGGGTGCCGTCGGTGAGGATGTCGCTGTAGATGCCCTGCAGGAGGGTGAGCTCGTGGTCGCGGCCGATGGTGGGTGAGGGGCGGCCGATGAGGCGGCGGCCGTCGAGGCCGAGGGTGTCCTCGTGGAGGAGGACGCCGCCCTTCGGATCTTCCTGGACGACGAAGCGGCCCGCGAGGGCCGCCGTGGCGGCGCCGTCGACGCGCACGGTGCCCGGTGCGGCGGCTTCGAGCTGGCGGGCGGCGCGCTCCAGGGCCTCGCCGGTGATGCTCTGGCGGCCCCCGGTAGCGCGCGTGGCGCGGCCGATGGCGAGGGCGACGCGGGCGCCGGGCAGGGCGCGGGCGACGGTGAGGGCGGCGCGGGCGGCGCGCAGGGGCTCGTCGCCGCGGGAGCGATCCACGCCGAGCACGGCGACGAGCTGGTTGCCGGCGAGGGGTTCGAGGCGGGCGTCGTCGCCGAGCACGTCGCGGAGGGTGGCGTGGAGATCGGGCGAGAGCTCGGCCCCGCCGAGGTCGTAGAGGACGCAGGCGACGACGCGGCGCTCGCTCACGCCAGGCCGGGAGGGGGTGCCGAGCTCGCTGTTCACGCCGCTCGTCGAGGAGAGGGGCTGGGACGACGAGAGGGGCTTGGACTCGGGGATCTGCGTGGCGCGGCGGATCGCGGAGGCGGATCTGTCGGTGGCAGGGGGGTCGTTGTTGAGGACCTGCGCGGCGACGCGGGCGAGGATGCGGGCGAGCTCGCCGCCGTCCTCGTAGCGCGCGTCGCGGTCGCGGGCGAGGCAGTTGGAGATCACCTCGTCGAGGGCCTCGGGGACGTCGAAGCGGATCTGCTGGGCGCGCGGGGGATCTTCGAGGACGAGGCGCCCGAGCAAGGCGATGACGTGCTCGGTCTCGAAGACGTTGCGGCCGGTGACGAGGCGGAAGAGCACCGCGCCGAGGGAGTAGACGTCGGCGCGCACGTCGATGGGCTCGCCCTTGGCCTGCTCGGGGGCCATGAAGTGGGGGGTGCCGATGATGGTGCCGCGCTCGGTGGGGTACTCGTCGGGGACCTGGGGCTTGACCACGCCGAAGTCGATGAGCTTGACGGCGGTGCCGCGGCCGCGGAGGAGGAAGATGTTGGACATCTTCAGGTCGCGGTGGACGACGCCGCGGGCGTGGATGGCGGCCATGGCCGCGGCGCTGCGGCGCACGACCTCCACGGCGTCGCGCATGCCGAGGGGTGCGCGCCGCTGCCGCTGGCCGAGATCCTCGCCGTCGAGCCACTCCATGGCGAAGAAGAGGCGGTCGTCGCGCCAGGTGCCGTGGGCGATGTACTGGACGATGTTGGGGTGGCGGAGATCGGCGAGGACGGCGACCTCGCGGGCGAAGCGGGCGCGTTCGTGGGGCGAGGCCGTGGGGCGGAGCAGCTTGATGGCGACCTGGCCGCCGGTCTCTCGGTCCACGCCCTTGTAGATGTCTCCCATCCCGCCACTGCCGGCGCGGGCGTCGATCACGAAGCGATCGCTCGGCGCAAACTGGGGGAGCACTGCTCATGAGACTACGCGAAATCACCCCCCACGGGCCAGATTCGAGGTGGCCTCCGGGCGTCGGTCGTGAGTCGTGCGTTGTGATCCGTGGCGCGCGCACCCTCCGCGGCAGCGCGTGCCTCGTGGAGACCGGCGTACGCAGCGGGAAATTCTCCCCACCACCCCCGCCGCCGTGAGCCTCAGAACCTCATCATGAAGGTGCCGCCGAGCCCAGCGGAGAGGGGAGATGCGCGCCAGCGGTCGTCCCCGAGTTCGAGGGGGCCGGGGGTGATGGTGGCCATGAGATCGGCCCGGAGCTGGAGGATGAGGCGATCGACGAGGGGGACCTCGAGGCCCATGCGCGCTCCGACGAAGAAGACAGGGTTGAAGCTCGTGCCCTGGGCGCGTTCGAGGTCGCGCAAGCGGAGCGCGCCAAGCTCGCCGACGGCGCAGGCGAAGGCGCGCCCTTCGTGGAGGCAAGGGGCGATGGCGGCAGAGTAGATGGTCACGTCGAGCGGGGTGCCCTGGTCTCCTTCACCGACGGCAGGAAACCGGAGGCGGGCTTCGAGGGGGAGCGAGAAGTCGCGCCAGCGGGGTTCGAACTGGACGAGGGCAGTCCCCGCGAGCGCGGTGGCGCACCCGAGCACGAACTCTCCGCCGATGCCGAGCTGAAGGCCGGGGTGGCCTGGCGCGGGGGGAGGCGCTGACGTGTCGCCCGACGCGCGTGACGCGCGCGGTGCTGGTGAGGCCGCAGCGGGGCTCGGGCAGGGGGCCCCGGGAGGGCAGACCGGGCAAGGGGGAGGGGAGAAGGGGGTCTCCTGCACCTCCTGCGCAGCCTGGAGGGGGGAGAGGGTGAAGGCGATGGCGACGGCGAGGTAGGTGAAGAGCGACCAGCAGTTGCAGGGCAGGTCGGCGACCAGGAACGTGCGCTCGTCGAGCCGGGTGGTCCCGTCGAGGTAGAGGATCTTGCCCACGAGCCGATCGCCGAGGCGCTCGATGGAGACAGAGAGGGTTCGCGTGGCGGTGGCGCTGAACGGGTCGTGACCCGTGCGCACCATGATCTCCTGGCGGAGGCGCTCTTCGCCGGGGCACAGCGTCACGTTCGGCGCCTGGTGGAGTTCGAGCCGGACCGCGACGGGCGGGCCGCCCGCGACCTGCGCGGCAGCAGGCGCGGTGATGCAGGGAATGCAGAGAGAGAGCAGGCCGCAGAGCAGCGTGGCAGCGCGTCGCACCGCGTTGCATTCAGGCTGCGGTGGGCGACCGCGTCAAGCGCCGATCAGGCGTGACCTGCAGCGTTAAAGCGGCGACATGACTGCTGATTTTGGTGAGAAAGTTTCCGCGAACTCTCCAAGGAGGAGCGCTCACGCGGAGCGCTTCACCACCTGGGCGAGATCCTTGGGGTCGCTCACGCGGACCAGGACGACGGTGATGTTGTCGCGGCCGCCGCCCTCGTTGGCGCGCTCGATGAGCGCATTGGCAGCCTTCTCGGGATCGGGCTGCGCGATGAGGACATCCTGGATGGCGTCGTCGTTGGCCATCTTGGAGAGGCCATCCGAGCAGAGCAGGTACACGTCCCCGGGGCGGGGGCGGGCGATGACCAGATCGATCTTCACCGCGGCGGCCACGCCGAGGGCGCGGCTGAGGTGGTTGGCGAGCGGGCCGGTGATGCCGGCCGCCCCCATGGTGTGATCGGTGGTGAGCTGACGAAGCTCCCCGTCACGCAGGCGGTAGCACCGGCTGTCGCCGACGTGCCCGACGTAGAGGCGCTGCTTGTTGGGCGAGAAGCGGGCGCTGATCAGCGTGGTGCCCATGCCCATCAGCGACTTGTCCACCTGCGCCGCGTCGTAGACGGTCTTGTTGGCGCGCTGGATGGAACTCGCAAGCTCGCTGCCGCGCCGGGGGACGTCGGGGTAGGGGCCCTCGGTCCAGCTTCCTTCCTCGAAGACCTTCTGGATGGTCTCCACGGCGAGCCGGCTGGCGACGTCGCCTCCCTTGTGCCCGCCCATCCCGTCCGCGACCGCGAAGAGGTGGTAGTCGTCGAGGCAGAGGTAGCAGTCCTCGTTCTTGCGGCGCTTCTGGCCCAGGTGGGTCTGGCCCACGGCGCTGATGAGCACCAGCGGAGAGGAGCTGGTGGGCTCGTCGACCGCGGCGTCGTCGTCGTAGATGATGGGCACCGCAGAGGGCTGCTCGGCCTCGCGATCCTCGCGGGCTTCCTCTTCCTCGTCGCCGTAGGAAGGGGTGCTCGGGCGCGAGATCGGCGAGTTGATGACCTCCGGAGGCGTGAGGGTGATCAAGGTGAGGTCGTCGTCCTCCTCCTTGGTCCCCACGTCGTCGTCGTCTTCGTAGTCCGGTCCGCTGCGGCGTCGCGGTGCAGTCACCGTGCGTCCAGTGGGGACCGGCTCCGAAGCCGGTGGTTCGGCGCTCTCCTTGGATGGAGCGTCGCTCTGCTCGTCGGCAGAGCCGCGGGTGGTTTTGCCTTGCTGGGCTATGACCGCGCCATTACGGCGGTTTCGGTCCTTCATATAGAAGTACCAGAAAACCAGCCCAATGAGAGATATGCCCAGGAGGAGGGCGGCTGCGAGTTCGGCCATCGTCCCGGCAGCCACCGTAGCAAAGGCTCGGCGTCTCTCCGAGGGTTACGTGAAGGGGGCGTGCTGAATGCGTCCTCGCGCCGCTCTCGACACCTGCTCGCAGGGTGTGGGTATTTGCTGACGAAAGGCCTGAATCACGGCCGTTCTGGCGGTGTGCAGGGCGCTCTGCTGCGGGGGGGAGAGGGCTACGGGGCGGGGGACTCGAGGAGGAGCTGGGCGCAGAGGCGCGGATGCGTGGCGCTGACCACGGGTCCAGCGGGGCTGACGTCAAGCCTTATCAGCCAGGTGGCGCAGAGAAGCTGCATGGCCTGCGCGGCCCCCATTCCTGCGGCTTCGAGGGCCCTCTGGCGGCACATGGGGGCGTTCTGGGCCGTCACGATGTCGAGGAGCCGGCGTGCCTTCGGGGGCAAGGCGGCGATCCGGGTGGCGAGCGCCTCCTTCATGAGAGGGCGTCCTCCCTCGCGGGCGTGACGGGCCAGGATCTCGAGGCTCCGGGGACAGCCCGAGGCCTCCGCCGCGATCCGTTCGGCATGCGCCTCGGGGGTCGCGCTGCCCTGGAGCCGATCGAGGGCAAGCTTGCGGGCCTCCTCTCTGGGGAGAGGGTCCAGAGCAAGGACCCGAGGAGCGCCGATCGCGGCGGCGAGATCGGCGCAGGCTGGAGGCAGGTCGGCCGCGGTGTCGCTCCGGTGGGCTGTCAGAAGAAGGAGTGCGGGAGCGTTCGGAGGGGTCAGGACCTCGCGGAGCAGCTCGGCGCTCTCGCGATCTCCCCACTGCAGGTCGTCGAGGACGATGATGAGCGGGGACCGCGCGGCGAGGGCGCCGAGCAGGGTTTTGAGGGCACTGGCCGCTTGCTGCCTGACCAGGGGGCGGTGGGGGCTCGCGCTCGGGTCGCGGGCGAGGACGGCCGAGGTCACGCCCGCGGTCTCGGCGAGGGAAGGGATGCGCGTCAGGACCGGGAACAGGCGCAGGAGCGCGAGCGCATCGTCAGGCGTGAGGTCTCTGCACGCTCGGGCGACGAGCGAGCTGTCACCGTCGAAGCCTTCGGCGAAGGCGGGCTGTGTGCCGGAAGCGCCCAGAAGTCGGCTCAGGGCGTCGGTGATGCCGTCGAGGGACTTGAAGGGGAAAGTCTCGCGCTCGTGGCAGCGGCCCTGGAGCACGGTGGCGCCCAGGCCGAGGGCCGAAGGAGGAGGCCAGCTACGGCAGGTCCAGCCGCGAGGAGCCCAGCTCGGGCTGCAGCGATCGCGGCGGATGACCCGGACCGTCATGGGGGCGGTGTCGCTCGTGGGATCGGTGAAGGGATCCTCCTGCAGGTTGCCTGGCTGGGGGCTTCGCTCCAGCGCAAGCGCGGTGGAGGAAGGGGGGAAGGCCGAGGAGGGGAAGGGAGAAGAGGGGGGGAAGGCCGAGAAGGGAGGGAAGGCCGAGGAGGGAGGGAAGGCCGAGGAAGCCGAGGGAATTGCCGGGGCTCCCGCGTGGCCCGCGTGGCCCGTATGGCCCACGTGCGCTCGGGTGCGGAGGAAGCGGGGAGCAAGGGCGAACTCTCCGCGCTGAGCGCGCTGGGCGAAGTGGCGCAGCAACGCCGTCTTGCCGACGCCAGCCGGTCCGTGCACCTGGATCCACACCGGGACGCCTGGCTCGGTGGCCTGGTAGGCGTCGATCAGGACTTCGAGCGCGCTCGCGCGGCCGACCAGCTTGCCGCTCTCGGGCAGCTCCGGGCGGGCGCTGTCGGTGAGGATGTCGTGCGAGGGCAGGGGGGTGGTGGCCTGGACGAGGGCGCGGATCACCTCGGGCCCGGTGGGACGTCGGGCTGGGTCGCGGCGGAGGAGGGCGCTGCAGAGCACGTCGAGATCGGGCGGGATACCCAGGGTCACCGCCGACGGTGGGGGGGGCTCGCGCTCCAGCTTGGCGCTGAGGATCTCCAGGGCGCTTCCGCGGAAGGGGAGCCTCCCCGTCAGTGCGTGGTAAAGGACGCCGCCGACGGCGTACCAGTCGCTCGCGGTGCTCGCCGCGCCGCCGTTGGCCTGCTCTGGTGCCATGTAGCCGGGGGTACCTTCACCATCGTGGCCATCTCGCTCGCCCGGAGCGCCGGTCAGCCCGAAGTCGAGCACGACGAGGCGGCCTTCGGGGGTGATCAGTAGGTTGGCCGGCTTGATGTCCCGGTGAACCTTGCCGGCGCGGTGAAGGGCATCGACGGCGTGCGCGAGCTGGAGGAGGGCCGGCCGCAGGAGATCGATCCGCGCGGCAGGTCGAGGCGCGGGGAAGGAAGGCGGGAGGCGGCGCAGGGTGGGGGGCTCCGACGAACGGGCAGGGCCGGTGGAGGTCTGGGAGCGCGGTGGGTAGTTGCGCGGGACCTGTCCGCTCTGCAGGGTGCGGACGACTGCCGCGTCCAGGGTGACGCCCGCCGACGCGTGGTCGGCGAGGTCGGCGCCGTTGGCGAGGTCACGGGGAGCGGTGTCGCTCACGGTGCAAGGGAGGGCGACGTGGCCGAGGAAGTTCTTCCCCTCCACCAGCTCCATGGTGAAGAACCAGGTGCCGTGATCCGAGACGAGCTCGTACAGGGTCACCAGGTTGGGGTGCGCGATGTCTGCCGCGGCGCGGAACTCCTGCTTGAGACGGTAGAGCCCGGACGGGTCCATGCATTCGAGGGTCTTGAGCGCGACGCGGTGCCCGTCGCGGCGATCCACGGCCTCGTAGACGACGCCCATGGCCCCCGCGCCGATCCGGCGGGTGATCGTGTAGTCCCCGAGCACGGCGGGCACAGACGGCGCAGGCTCGGGTCGTGGGGTGTCGGCACCGAAGGGCGCAGCCTGGCGAGCACCGATTGCCCGCTCGCCAGGGAGGGGTTGGACCAGGGAGATGCCGCCGCGCATTGAGCTTCGTTCCCTTGCAATTCCCTTGCAAGCGTCAGGTCAGAGGCCGTGGCGGGGGGGCATGGGGGGCGGCGGGACCACCCTCCAGGTGACGGGCGTCACTACCGGACAGCCCCGAGCGGGTTGCCTCGCTAGGACCTGCTGACTAGGCTCCGCGGCCGCATGATGCTTACCCGTGCAACCACCCACTGGCCACGTGCGACGTGTGCAGGGCTCACGATCGCCGTCGCCGTCGGGGCTGCGGCCGCCGGGTGCTTCAGCGCGGACGGGGGGCTCGCTCCACCCGTCGACCGCTTCTACTTTCCCACGGGCCTCGCGGTGTCGCCCGGTGGGCAGACGCTCTACGTGGCCAACTCCGACTTCGATCTCCGGTACAACGGCGGCACGGTGCAGGCGCTCGCGCTGTCCGGCGCGGGGGGGTTGACGGAGCGGGCGCTGTGCCTCCAGGGGGCGCTTTCGGGCTTCGCGCCGCTGCCCGGAGAAGACGAGGCGTCGTCGGCGAGCTTCAAAGCCGCGTGCGAGGGCATCCTGCAAGGCGGTGGGGTCCCGTGCGGGGCCATCGGCAAGAACCCGAACCCGGTGCTCTACCCCGGTCCTTGCGCGCCGCTCGGCGTCGAGGGGTTCATCCGTCGCTCGGCCATCATCGGGGCGTTCGCGTCGGGCGCGATCATGGTGCACCCGCCGGAGGGGCAAGGGGAGGGGGCGCGCCTCTTCATCCCGGTACGCGGCGATCCTTCGATCTCGTTCTTCGAGGTGGACGACGATCGCTCGTGCGCGGCGAACCCCTCGGCCTGCGAGCGCTCGGTGCGGCTCGACTGCGGCGCGGACAGCCAGGGGAGGTGCGGCGCCGACTACCGCATCGGCGAGAATGCCTACGAGAGCCCGCGGGCGCTCCGGCTGCCCCTGGAGCCGGTGGGGATCGCGTCGAGCCCGGCAGGGAGCGCGATCGTCACGGCGCACCAGACCCAGACGGCGGCGAGCCTGATCGTGAACCCCTGGGACGCCAAGCCCGCGCTCACGTACGTCCTCTCGGGGCTCGCGGCCGGGCCGACCGAGGTCGCGGGGCTGCCCGTGCCGGGGCTCGTGGCGGCATGCGGGGACGCGATCAGCTACCAGTCGGGGTTCCTGATGACGTACCGCGCGCAGCCGGTGCTGGACCTGCTTCGCTATGAGCCAGACGCGGGATCGGACCCGCCGCGGGGGTACCTGACGCGCGCGCTCCAGCTCGGGATCACCGTCAACACGAGCGGGGCCGACTCGCGCGGCGTCGCGGTGGACGACAGCGAGCGGCGCGCGTGCGAGTCGGCGTGCGAGGCGCAGTGGGAGGCGTGCGGGGAAGGGTGCTCGGACGGGAGGATCTCGTGCATGGCCGCCTGCACGGAGATCCCGGTCCGCTTCTTCGTCGCCAACCGCTCCCCGGCGTCGCTGATCGTCGGGAAAGCGCGCACGGTGCCGGTGCCTTTCGAGGGGGTGCCCCCGGAGGGGACGCAGCTCTGCGGGCCGCAGCGCTTCACGAGCGCGTACGAGACGCTGGAGATCCACGACACGGTGCCGCTTGCTTACGGGGCTTCGCGGGTCTCCATCGGGCACATCATCGACAAGGACGGGTTGCCGGCGCTGCGGGTCTTCGCCGTGGCCTTCGACTCCCGCTTCATCTTCTCGTACGACCCGGTGGGGCGTCGCATCGACGCGATCATCCGCACCGGCCGCGGGCCTCACGCGATCGCCTTCGACACCTTCGCGCCGCCGCCCTCCGTGGAGGTGCAGGGCAGCGTCGGGGCGCGGGCGCACTCGTTCATGTACGTGGGGCATTTCACGGATTCGTACATCGGCGTCGTCGATCTCGACGCGCGCCGTCCAGAGACCTTTGGATCCATGATCCTGACGCTGGGTCAGCCAGAGTCGCCCCAGGAGTCGCAATGATCCGCCGCGCCGCCGCGCTCGCCCTCCCCGTGTTCGCCTCGGCCACGGTCGTGGCAGGGGGATGCGCGCAGCAAGCCGTCACCGTAGATGTCCGGTCGCTCGAGCGATCCGGGCGTAGCTCGTTCGTGTGCCTCGCGGCGCCGGGAGAGGCGCCGGGTCTGCCGCTGACGGCGTGCTCGCGGCGCAGCGCCACCAGCGTGGACGACTACGGGGTCGACGAGGAGGGGAACACGACCCTGCCGCACCTCTACGCGCTCGTCACCCAGACGACCCGCGGTGAGGTGGCGGTGGTCGACATGTCCACCACGGTGAGCCCGGTGCTGGATCAGGATCCGGGCGTGCCGGGCGCGAACTTCCTGCACGTGGGTGCCCTGCCGGTCGACATCGTGTCGACGACGGGAGGGACGGCGACGTTCGTGGCCACCGCCGAGGTGGGTCGGGAAGGGCTCTTCGCGCTGCCTTCCCACCTCATCCGGCCAGCGGCAGAGCGGCCCCCCACGGAGCTGAACTCGTGGCCCGCATGCTCTCTCCCCTCTGCGCCAGGAGAGATACTGCTCGTCGTGGATCCAGCGGGGCCTGAGGGGGAGCGCGGCTCCTGCGACGTCGCCTACGGGGCGAGCTACGTGGCCGACGAAGGGGAGCCGGTCACGCCTTACCAGCACGGTGATCTGAGCGCCGAAGGGCTGGGGCGGCAGAAGCTCGTGGTGACGCTGCCCGAGATGGGCGGCTTCGTGGTGATCGACGCCCAGCGGCTCCTCGACCGCCATCCAGGCTCGTACGCGAGCTGCCCCGTGGAGCGGTGGGTGCCGCTCAAGGCCGAGGTGCCACCCCCGGGAGATCCGCCGAGCCCGCCTCCGGCGGCGGCGTGCGTGAACCCCGAGCTGCTCACGCCCTCGACGCTGCCGCTCGGCGCGCCGAGGCCCGCAGGGATCGCGCTGAGCGGCGAGCGGCTGTTCGTCGCGGACCTGGAGCTGCCGCTCGTGCACGCGATCGACATGGCGACGCCTTGTGCGCCGGTGGAGCGTCCGCCGCTGGTGACGGGATCGATGGACGATCCGACCCGGGTGGTGACCACGACCCGCATCGCGGTGAGCAACTCGTCCACCGTGGACTTCCGGCGCTACCTGTACGCAGTCGACGCGGACGAAGGCGACCTGATGGTCTTCGACGTGAGCGACGGCGCGACGCAGCGGACCCCGATCGCGCGGCCGCACCCGGAGTGGAACCCGTTCATCCCTCCGGATCGGGTGCGGTTCAACGCCCCGGTGCGCGACATCCTCATCATCGATCGGGATCTGCCGGTGGTCGATCCGGAGACCGGCGTCGCCACGACCGGCATCCGCTGCGATCCGAACCCGACGCTCGACGTGTGCAGCGACACGGCCGATCCGAGCTGCGATCTGGAGACGCTGTACCGCACGTCGGCGGCCTTCGACAGCGGCGCGAGCCCCACGCGGCTGCGCGGTACGTTCGCGTTCGCGCTCCTCACGAACGCGCAGATCAGCGTGATCGACATCGACGATCTCGACGCCTCGTGCCGCGGACCCAAGATCTTCAGCGAGACCCTGGGGTGCTCCGCGGTGGGTCCGTCCGGCCACGGTCCTCCGCCGAACGCGCCTCCCGGAGACATGGACGCGGACGGCATCCCCGACGCCACGGACCTCTGTCCGTTCCACTACGACCCGGATCAGGCCAACTCGTCCGCGCCTGAAGATTCCGACGGTAATGGTCCCCAGCTACCCCCGAAGGATGTCGGAGATCGCTGCCAGGGGGAGGGGAGTGAAAACCTCGCGAGCACCAACGAGCCGTCGTGCAACGTGGTCGTCCCCAACACGCCGCGCAGCCTGAACTTCGTGTTCTCAAGCGAGACGAGCGGTCTGCGGGGCGAGCCGGGTCTCCTGACGCTGCCGCTCCTCTACGACCGCGCAGGCACCGCGCTCTCCGACGACGACGAGCAACCGAAGATGCGGGCGCCGCTCCCGGCGGACCCGGACACCTTTTTCGGGCTCGCGGTGGGCGCGCAGAGGCTGGTGATCGACACGGCCCCCGATCCGGAGTTGGATTACCTGCGCGCCGGCCAGATCGATGGCCGGAACGCGCTGCGGATGAACCTCGAGGATCCGCGCGCGCACATCGCCAATCAAGCGTGGGCCGTGACCTACGAGGGGGCGCTCCCCGGCTTCAGCACGAACGCCGGCTCGCTGCGGTGCGTGGAGGGGGCCTGCGATGGCGCGGACGCGCGGGAGAAGCGCTGGGACCTCTACGACACGGCGGGGCTGTTCTGTGGCCGCGGTGTCCAGAGCGCCGAGAGCGTGCGTGAGCAGCTCGAGGCGGCCGGTGAAGACGCGTCGGAGGCCTCGGTGCAGGCCCTCTCGGACTTCTTGGCGATCGTCTCGGACCTGCCCGACGAGTCGAACGCGCACTGGTCGGATCCGAGCCGGGGGACGTGCACGTACGACTCGTGCCGCGCCGAGTTCGGGCTGGCGGCGTCGCCCTCGCCGCGGCGAGAGCTCACCATCCGCGAGGCTTACCAGGATCACCTGGTCCTCGATCCGCCCACGCTCGGGGGGCCCTCCTCCGATCTCAACTGCTGCTTCCCAGGCTCCGCTGCGTACCAGGTGCGGGGACGCAGTCAGTGGATCGCGACCTCGCAGGTCACCGGCTTCCTTCATCACGTGATCGTCGACCCCGTGTCGAGCGTGTGCAGGAACTCCTGCGATTCCACGGTGGCTCGCATGAACGCTCGGGTTCGTTCGTCCACGTCCTCGACGCCAGGCTGCGCCCTGGCGGCAGGGTGGCCCGACGACGTGGCGATCTGCGAAGGAGATCCCAGGGTCCTCACCAGCCCGATGATGAAGCTCGCGATCACCGAAGGGCGCAAGGTATGCGGATCCGCAGCCGACTGCCCGGGGACGCCCTGCCAGGACGGGCGTTGCCTGGTGCCGCCTCAGCGTGACATGCAGTTCCGCTTCGCCACGCAGGGGGCCTTCGTGCCGCTCATCGTGAACCTCGCGGCCGGCGGCGCGGACATCCAGCCTCAGTCGATGCGCTTCCTCCCGGCGACCGGTGAGCTGGCCGTGACGGATGGGTCGCTCGAGGGCCTGATGATGATCCTTCCGGGCTCGCTCTCCGTTTCTCGTCAGTACTACTGAGCCGACAGTCCCGAGCCGTCGGCGGTCCAGGCCGGGGTGCATTCCCGGCATCGGCTGCCTTCTTCCACGAGGAACACGACCGATCTCGGGCTGCGCGTACATGGACCTCAGCGCCGCATGCGGCTAATTACACGCCGATGTCTGCGCCTGCGCCGTCCGCCGCCCGCAAGAAGCTGACCCCGGTGATGCGTCAGTACGAGGATGCGAAGGCTGTGCATCCCGACGCCATCCTGTTCTTCCGGATGGGTGATTTCTACGAGATGTTCAACGAGGACGCAGTGCTCGTCTCCCGCGCGCTGAACCTCACGCTGACCAGCCGCAACAAGGGGGAGCCAGAGGAGGTGCCCATGGCCGGCGTCCCGCACCACGCGGCGCACGGGTACGTGGCCCGCCTCGTCGCGCTCGGCCACAAGGTGTCCATCTGCGAGCAGCTCGGTGACCCCTCGAAGATCAAGGGCCTGGTGCCGCGGCAGGTGGTCCGGGTGATCACGCCGGGCCTGGTGACGGAGAGCGAGCACCTCGACGCGCGGGCGAACCACTACCTCGCGGCGGTCGATGCGGTCGCCGCGGCGCCAGGTGCGCCTCCGGGGCGGGCCATGTACGGGCTCTCGCTGCTCGATTTCTCCACGGGGGAGCTGTCGGCAGCCGTCCTCCCCGACGCCGCGACGCTGCTCGCGGAGCTCGCCCGCGCCGAGCCGCGGGAGGTCCTCTTCGGCAAGGGGCTGGACGACGTGCGCGCGGCTGCAAGCGCGGTGATCCCTCAGGCCGCGCTGCGCGAGGACGACGACCTCGAGGACGCGCACGTGGCTGCGACGCTGGACGAGGCTGCGGCCGAGCCGATCGCGGCGCAGGCGCTCACCGAGCACCCCCTCGTCGCCAACCGGGCTGCTGCGCGGGCGCTCCGCTTCGCGCGGCGCTGCAGCCCGGGGGCGCGTGTGCCGGTGCGGCGCGTGGCTCCCCAGGAGGCTTCGGGCACGCTGCGGATCGATGAGACCGCGCAGGTGCACCTGGAGCTGGTGCGGGCTGCCGACGGGGGGAGGCGCGGCTCGCTGCTCGACGTGATCGACGCCACCGTCACGCCGGCCGGGGCCCGCCTGCTCCGCCGCCGCCTGCTGGCGCCCCTCACGGACATCGGGGCCATCCGCCGCCGCCTGGACGCCGTGGAGCTGTTCGTGACCCACCCCCGGGCCCGCACCGACCTGCGGGACGCGCTCGGTGGGATCGGTGACCTGGAGCGGCTGGCGGTGCGTGCCCTGCTCGGCGAGGCCACGCCGAGGGATCTGGGGGCGCTCCGGGATGGCCTCGCGGCAGCTCCCGCGGCGATCACGGCAGTCCGGTCCATCCCCGCCGCAGAGCGCGCGTTCGTGGACGGCGGGCCCTCGTCGGAGAGCTACGAGGGGGGCGGCGGGGTGGACGGCGATGGGGTGCTCGGCGCGGACGTGGATCCGGTGGGGGAGCTGCTGGAGGAGCTCGCGTCCGCGCTGATCGAGCGTCCGCCGCCGCACGCGCGTGAGGGGGGCATCTTTCGCGAGGGCTACGACGCGGAACTCGACGAGTCGCGCGCGCTGGAGAAGAGCGGGACGGAGCTCATCGTGGCGCTCGAAGCCAAGCTGCGGGCACAGACAGGCGCTTCGTCGCTCAGGGTCCGCTACACCCGGGTCTTCGGCTGGTACATCGAGGTGACCCGGACCCACCTGTCCAAGGTGCCCGACACGTTTCGCCGCAAGCAGACGGTGGCCACGGGGGAGCGGTACACGAGCGACGAGCTGGACGAGCTGGCGGACAAGATCGAGCACGCCGGTGCGCGCGCGCTGGAGCGTGAGACGGCGCTGTTTTCACGTCTGGTCAGCCGGGTGGCGGAGGCTTCGGACCGGGTTCGCGTCCTGGCCCGGCGCCTCGCCGAGTGGGATGTGGCGTCAGCGCTCGCCGACGTGGCGCACCGGTACGACTACGCGCGCCCGCACATCACGCTGGGAGATGCCATCGCCATCCAGTCGGGCCGGCACCCGGTGGTGGAGCGTCATGCGGCTGCCGGAAACTTCGTGCCCAACGACACGACGCTGGATCTCTCGGGCGAGCGCCTGTGGCTGATCACGGGGCCGAACATGGCCGGCAAGTCGACCCTGATGCGGCAGGTGGCGCTGATCGTGGTGCTCGCGCAGCTCGGCAGCTACGTGCCGGCCCGGGCGGCGGAGGTGGGGGTGGTCGACCGCATCCTGTCCCGCGTGGGGGCCAGCGACAACGTGGCCCGCGGTGAGAGCACCTTCATGGTCGAGATGCGCGAGACGGCGACCATCCTGCGGGAAGCCACGAGGCGGTCGCTGGTGATCCTCGACGAGATCGGCAGAGGGACGAGCACCTACGATGGGCTCGCGATCGCGTGGGCAGTCGCCGAGCATCTGCACGATGTCGTCGGCTGCAGGGCCATGTTCGCGACGCACTACCACGAGCTCACGGAGCTCGCGCGCCGTGGTCCCGGGGTCGCCAACCACTCCGTGTCGGCCCGGGAGCACGGTGACGACGTCATCTTCTTGCACAAGCTGGAGGCAGGGCCGGCAAGCCGCAGCTACGGGGTCGCCGTCGCCCGTCTCGCAGGGGTCCCGGAAGGGGTTCTCGCGAGGGCGAAGGCCATCCTGGGCACGCTGGAGGGAGGCGCAGCGCTGCCCGGCGGCAAGCATGCCTCGCTGCGCGGGCGGTCCCGCACCGGGGCCATCCAGCTCGACCTGTTCGCGGCTCCTCCTCCGGCCCCCTCGGCGGAGCAGGCAGCGGTGCTCGATACGGTACGCGCGGTCGACATCGACCGACTGACCCCGCTCGATGCCCTTCAGCTCGTGGTCAAGCTGAAGGGCCTCCTGGGTTCCTGACCCCCTCCTTCCTCCCTGCTCACTTCATCCACAATGGAACACCTCCGTGCACCGCGGGACGGCTGCCCTTAGGGTGCGTTCGGGTTGAACCCTAGGGTTGCTCCCCGCCGCCCGGAGCGGACACCTGTCTGGGACAGGGAATCCTCTGTAAATTCCGGACGTAAGACGCTCCCTCCAACCCTCGGATCCGGTCATGAGAGGGGGCCAAAAGGCTTGCCAGTACCCCTCGAACCATGGACACTCATCAGGCACAACCTGACGAGCGTCTACCAGTGGAACCCGCACAGCGAATACAGGGAGCACCGATTTCTCCCAAGACTGTCCTGGGCAGGTCGGTGCCTGGAGCCAGCGGCGCCGTTGCCGCGCTCGATGCCCCTCCCGCGGTGAGTTCCCCGATCGGGCTGGCTCGGTCCGGTGTGGTCCGTCACAGGGGCCGCAGCGCCGTCACCTCCGAGGAGACCCTCCAGGAGGACGCGCTGGCCGGGGTCGCGACCCAGGGGCTGGTCATCGAGGGGCTCCTGGCCGAAGGCGGCATGGGGGCCGTGTACGCTGCCCGAGATCTCGCGACCGACACGCCGGTCGCCCTCAAGGTCCTGCGACGGGAGCACGCCCACGATCCGGGCATCGTGAACCGGTTCACGCGGGAGGTTCGTTTCGCGCGCCGCATCGATCATCCCAACGTCTGTCCGGCACTTGCAGATGGGCGCCTGGAGGATGGACGGCCGTTCTACCTGATGCCGCTCTACGAAGGCGTGACCCTGGGCGATGAGGTCCGTCGTCACGGTCCACTCTCCACGGAGCGCGCGCTCGCGATTGCCGATCAGCTCCTCGCGGGGCTCGGGGCGATGCATGACGCGAGGGTCGTGCACCGGGATCTGCAGCCGGACAACATCCTGCTCGTGCCCCAGGCGGGAGGGGGAGTCCTGGTCAAGCTCATCGACCTGGGCTTCGCACACGAGCCAGGGATCGATACGGGCGATGGGTACACGACGGACAGCCCGGGGGCCCTCGTGGGGACCTTGCGGTTCATGTCGCCTGAGCAAGCGCTGCGCAGCCGCGCCATCACCGAGCGCAGCGATCTCTTCGCGGTGGGGCTCCTGCTGTGGTTTGCGCTCACCGGGGAGCTTCCGTTCCGCGGCTCCTCCGACGTCGACATGCTCGTCTCGATCGTGCGCGCCGCTCCCATTCCGCTCCGGCGTCGCCGCGCGGATGCGCCCCGCGAGCTGGAGGCGATCCTCACGCGCGCGCTCGCCAAGCACCCGGATGCCCGTTTCCAGAGCGCCGCGGAGATGCGCTCCGCCCTCACTGCCGTTGCCGAGCGCGCAGGCGCCGCTCACCCTCGAGCGGTCTGCGCCTTGCAGCGCTCTTCTACCCGCCGGACGTCGCGCAGGCGTTAGTACCTGCGCACCGCTGGGAGCAGGGGGCCAAGACCGCCCCCACGAGGGTCGTCCCCTCTGGCGCTTCGCGGGAGCGCGCGAAGGCCCGGGACGAACGCTCGCGACGGTGTGGGCGGCGGCGTGGTGCCTGATGCGTTGCAAGAGGGCAGGATCGAGCGATCCATGCTCGAGGGGGAGGGTTCGATGGACGCGCTGGATCTTCTGGAGCAGCAACATCTCGACATCTGTCGACTCATCGATCGCATCACGGTGGAGCCGAGCCCTGGGCGTCGGACCGTGATGATCAACGAGCTGGCGCGCACGATCGAGGCGCACATGCGGATCGAGGAGACCTACCTCTATCCGGCGTGCGCGGAGCGGATGAGGGGTGATCGTGGAAAGCTCCACGAGGCTCACGAGACCCACGCGCTGACCCGCTTCGCGGCCGACAGCTTGCTGCGCACGCGCGTGACGGACGTGTGCTTCGAGGCGCGGCTGAAGCTCCTCAGGGGGCTCTTCGAGCAGCACGCAGCCGATGAAGAGGACTGGATGTTCCAGAAGATGAAGCGCGACCTCTCCGACGAGCAGCTCGATGACCTCGGCGAGCACCTGGCGCGCGCGTACGATCTGCTGCTCCACATCGACACCTCTGCGCCCCTGCGCGCTCCCGTGGGTCGAGGTCGGCGCACGGCGCGACGTGGCGGGACGGGTACGTCTTCGCGGTCCACGGAGGAACGGCCCCTGGCGTCAGGTGCTGTGACCCGCGCGCGGGTGTCGCGGGTGTCGCGGGTGTGATGGGTCTGCGTCCGGCTCACACCGGGACGGGGCCACCCAGTGCGCCGAAGAAGCGCGCGATCCAGACGATGAGGCCGAGGGCGCCGAGCACGAGGGCGATGACGGTGGGTCTGCGCCCCTGGAGTGATTCGGTCGCGGCGACCCGGCCGTCTTTCACGTAGCTCAGCGCGTTGTGGGCGAGGACGAGCCCGATCACCGGGACCAGCACCACGGACAGGGGATGCAGGTGCAGGGCTTCCGCGGCATCCCCTCGCATCAGCGCGAGCGCGGCCCGGGTGAGGCCGCAGCCCGGGCAGGGATGACGGGTGAGGATGGCGAAGGGACAGAGAGGGATCTCGAGCGCGACGGCTCCGCCGAGCACGGCGACGAGCGCGCCCACCCGTGCGAAGCGGGTGAGGCGTCCGTGAGGAGAAGGTGGGGGGAGAAGGAGCGCAGCCTGTGTGCGCTCGGATCCTGTCGCGGGCGTCGAGGCGGTGTTGTTCACACCGCGGCGTTGGGATCCCAGACCTCGTTCAGGTCCTTCGACAGCGCGTACATCGGCAGGAAGATGTAGAGGACGATGCCTGCCGCCTGCGGATTGCGGGACCCTGCCATCTGCTTCGCGCGGGTCACCTGCTCCGGCACCTTGACCCACAGGAAGTAGTACTGGAGCAGCGGGATGAACATGTACCAGGGCTTGAACTCCTGGTCCCGGGTGTACTGCTGCAGCTCGTTCAGCATGGTCCACATCTGGTAGAGGCCGTACAGGCAGCACACCATCCCCAGGATGAGGGTCGTCACCGGGTTCCGGGTCTCCCCACGGAAGCCGCCAGGCTGCATGCCACCAGGACCGCCCCCCATGGGTGCGGCGCCGAACTGGCCCGGCGCGGCGAGCGCGCCACCCGTGCCCGGGAGGCCGTAAGAGCCACCCGCAGGAGGTGCGCCGTACCCCGGTTGCTGGCCTCCGAAGGCTCCCGGATCACCGCCCGGAGCCCCGAAGGCGCCAGGAGGATTGGAGGCCCCTGGCGGAGGAGCGCCATAGCCACCCGGAGCGCCGTAGCCGCCGCCTGGAGCCCCACCGGGAGGCGCGCCGTAGCCGCCGCCCGGAGGCGCACCGTAACCGCCGCCCGGAGGCGCGCCATAGCCACCCGGAGCCCCGCCCGGAGGCGCGCCGTAGCCGCCCGGAGGCGCGCCATAACCTTCGGGAGCACCCGAGGGAGAGCCGCCGTAACCGCCGCCCGGAGGACCGCCTGCGTCAGGACCGGGAGGGCCACCGTAGCCGCTCGGGGCCGCCCCGTAGCCTCCCGGTGGCTGTCCGCCGGGAGGAGGGAAGGAGCCGGCCGATCCACCAGGGGGCGCACCCCCGCCGACAGCTCCGTAGGAGGGGAGCTGGTCGATGGCGAGCGTTCCACCCAGTGGATTCATGGGAGGGCTCTGCCCGTAATTGCCTGCCGGCCCCCCGGCGGGGCCTGCCGCTGCGCCAGCGAACGCGGGGCCTGCTCCAGGAGCAGGGGGCGCCGGCGGGCTACTGCCAGGGAACCCTCCCGGAGGACCACCGTACCCTCCTGCTGGAGGAGGAGGAGGCCCGGGGAGCGGTCCGGCCGATACACCGAGACCTGCGGGCGGCACACCCACCACGGTGCCCGCGAGTCCCTGGTTCAGGGGAGCCGCCGGGATACCAGGAGGCGGCGCAGCGGGCGAGGGCGTAGGCAGCCCGGCCGGAGGCGCGCCGGGAGGGCGCGGGGGGCCGCCTGCCGGAGGTTGCTGATTCATCAGCATGGTCCCCTTGAACTTGGGGGCGGCCGCTCCCTTGAGGTTGAAGCCGCACTTCATGCACGTGGACGCCGTTTCGGAGTTCTGCGTCCCGCAATTCGGACAAAACACGCACCACCTCCGGCGAGGAGTTCGCTGCTGCTCGCGCCCTGCGCGCGTTGCGAATTGGCGCGGAGGGTACTGGAAGGGGAGCCCTGGGCTCAAGATGGAAGAAAGAACAAGCGTGACGGTCTCACCCGTCCCTGGTCCACGTCCTCCCGCCATCGCCAAGCGGGGGCAGCGATCTGGGGCCGCGATTCGAGGCAAGGAGTAGGCCGGCTCTTGCGTTTCGTTCGCACCCACGGCATTACGCTGCGCGCCTTGACACGACCTGGCGTCGCTCACTAGCGTGCGCGCGCTTCGAGAAGTTGCTCCGTCAGATAGAACGGCCACACGCGCAGGAACTGCGCTGACGACTGCCAGCTTCGGCTGGCTTCACACGCGAAGGTTGGTTCATGAGGCGTGTATCCCCGCGAGGGGCGCCCCTGTCGCCGACCTTCTGGTGGCGCCCCTACTGTCCGCCGACGGGGCACCGCGAACCCGAGTCGGCCTCGCGTCGGCTCCGGCGACCCGAGGCAATAGGGAGCCAGCGACCGTGCCAGCAGCCGACATGACATCTTTCGCCCTGAGCCCCGAGCGAGAGCTCGAGTTCGAGAAGATCCTCTCGCGCTATCCGAACCGCCAGGCCGCCTGCATCCCTGTGCTCCACCTTTGCCAGGAACAGCATGGCTGGGTCTCGGACGAGGTCATTCAGTGGGTCGCAGATCGGCTGGGACTCTCGTCCGCCCATGTGAAGGGCGTGGTGACCTTCTACACGCTCTTCAACCAGCAGCCGGTGGGCAAGCACCAGGTGTGGGTGTGCCGGACCTTGAGCTGCGCTCTCGCGGGATCGGATCGCATCCTCCACCACTGCGAGAAACGCCTCGGCATTCACGCAGGTGAGACGACGAAGGATGGCAAGGTGACGCTGCGCACGGCGGAGTGTCTCGCCTCCTGCGGCACCGCGCCCATGATGCAGGTCGACAAGATTTACCACGAGGACCTCACCATCGAGCAGGTCGACGCAATCCTCGACCGGCTCACGAGGTAACCGGATGCTGCGCCAGACGAAGTACCTCTCCAAGCACTACGACGTCCAGGATGGCCATCGCCTGTCCGTGTACGAGCGCGACGGCGGCTATCAGCAGGCGAAGCGCGCCTTGCAGATGGATCGCCAAGCGCTCGTCGATGACATGAAGGCGGCGAACATCCGGGGCCGCGGCGGCGCCGGGTTCGCGATGGGCGTGAAGTGGAGCTTCATGCCGTGGCCGCCCAAGCCAGATCGCCCCCACTACCTCGTCATCAACGCCGACGAGGGGGAGCCGGGGACCTTCAAGGATCGGACCTTGATGGAGAAGGCCCCGCACCTCGTCATCGAGGGGTGCATCATCGGATGCTTCGGCATCGGGGCGCACGCCGCGTACATCTATGTGCGGGATGAGCTTCACCTCTCCAAGGAGCGCCTCTGGGGAGCCATCGAGGAAGCTCGCGCGAAGGGCTATCTCGGCAAGAAGCCCTTCGGCATCGACTACCCGGTCGAGGTCTACGTGCACACGGGCGCCGGGGCGTACATCTGTGGCGAGGAGACCTCCCTCCTCAACTCCCTGGAAGGCAAGCGCGGGGAGCCGCGGCTCAAGCCCCCGTTCCCCGCGCAGTACGGCGCCTTCGGGATGCCGACCACGGTGAACAATCTCGAGACCATCGCGGCCGTCCCGATCGCGCTGGAGATGGGTGGCGACGCCTTCTCGAAGCTCTCCGATCTGCACAACATCAAGGATGGCGGCTGCCGGCTCTACGGAGTGAGCGGGCACGTGAACAAGCCTGGCGTCTTCGAGGCTTGCGTCGGGCTTACCCTCCGGGAGCTCGTCTACGACCTCGGCGGAGGGGTGAAGCACGGCGAGCTCCTGGGCGTGATCCCGGGCGGCTCTTCTTGCCCCATCATCCGCCCTGACGACGTGGTGGACGCGCCAGATCCGAAGTCTCCGCTGCACCCCTGGCACGGCAAGAGTGCGCTCGACGTCCCCATGGGTGTCGACACCTACCGCGCGCTCGGCACCATGCTCGGCACCTGCTGCGCCATCGTGCTCAGCGACAAGGTCGACCCGATCCTCGCCTTCCACAACCTGATGCGCTTCTACCGGCACGAGTCGTGCGGCCAGTGCACGCCTTGCCGGGAAGGCAGCGCGTGGATCTTCCGCATCCTCGACCGGATGGTCGCCGGGCAGGCCACCCTCGAAGAGCTCGATCGACTCCACGAGATCGCCGACAACATCATGGGCAACACCATCTGCGCCTTCGGAGAGGGCACGGCGATGCCCGCGCTCGGCTTCCTGCGCAAGTTCCGCAAGGAAATGGAGCAGTCCATCCGGACGAAGGGCAAGTCGTCCACGGGAGTGCTCGCACCGTGAAGATCTTCGAACTCGCCTTCTTCTTCCTCGCGTCGCTCCTGGTCGTGCTCGGGGGCTTCTTCACCGTCGCCTCCCGCAACCCGATCCGCGGCGCGATGGGTTTGCTCTCGGCGATCGTCGGCATCGCTGGCCTCTATCTGATGCTCGCGGCGGAGTTCCTCGCCGCCATCCAGATCCTCGTCTACGCCGGCGCCGTCGTCGTGCTGTTCCTGTTCGTGATCATGCTCCTCGGCCCCTCGGCGACGTCCGGGCGCGACACCCGCTCTGCGCTGCCGAGGTATCTCGGAGCCGGAGTTCTCCTCGCTGCGAGCGTGGGCGCCCTGGTGCTGGTCTTCTCGGCCAGCGCCGGTCCGCGGGCGCTCTCCGCCGCGCCCACCGGGATGGGTACCGTCGAGGGCTTCGGACGGGAGCTGTTCACCCAGGCCGTCGTCCCCTTCGAGATCGCTGGCGTCCTGCTGCTGATCGCGGTGGTCGGCGCCGTCGCCGTCGCCCGCGGCAAGCAGGTAGATCCCACCCTCGCCCCCGCGCCGGGCGATGATGACAAGCAGGGGAGTGACGCTGCCCGCGCGGTGCTCACCACCCACACCAAGGACGTCCATTCATGAGCAGCGTCCCCATCGAGTACTACCTGGTCGTCGCCGCGGTGCTCTTCATCACGGGTGCCATCGGCTTCCTGCTCCGCAGGAACCTGTTGATCCTGCTGATGAGCATCGAGCTGATGCTCAACGCAGTGAACCTGACCCTCGTCGCTTACAACCGGATCCACCCGCTGAACCACAACGGGCAGATCTTCACCTTCTTCGTCATTGCCGTGGCTGCGGCCGAAGCCTCTGTGGGGCTTGCCATCGTCCTTGCCTTCTACCGGGTCCGACGGACGATGCGCTCCGACGAGGCCGATCTGCTGAGGAGCTAGCGTGGAAGCCCTGAGGACTCTGTTCCCCGCGTCGGACTTCACCCTGCTCGCCGCCATCCTGGCGCTGCCCGCCCTGGGCGCGCTGGTGAATGGACTGTTCGGCAAGCGGCTGGGCAAGGAGGGCGTCCGGCTGATGGCGCTCGCCGCGCTCGGCGGCTCTTTCCTGGCGAGCGTATTGACGTACCTGCTCCTCCCTGCCGAGGGGAAGCTCACGTGGACCGCCTGGCGCTGGATCTCCATCCAGGGTCGGATGGGTCAGTCGATCCCGATCGATGTCGCGTTCAGCGTCGACGCGCTGAGCGGCACGATGATGCTCGTCATCACCGGCGTCGGCTTCCTCATCCACCTGTACTCCAGCGAGTACATGAAGAATGACCCGGGCTTTCACCGGTTCTTCGCGTACCTGAACCTGTTCTGCTTCGCGATGCTCACGCTCGTCATGGGCGACAACCTGGCCATGCTCTTCGTGGGCTGGGAGGGCGTCGGCCTGTGCAGCTACCTCCTCATCGGCTTCTGGTACGGCGAAGACAAGAACGCGGCGGCGGGCAAGAAGGCCTTCATCGTCAACCGCATCGGTGACTTCGGCCTGCTCGTCGCGATGGCGCTCATCGTCTACTACGTGGGCACCCTCCGCTTCGACGGCATCCAGTCTGGCGCGAGCAGCCTGCTCCAGAACGTCAAGATCTGGCCCATCGGCAACATGTCCTCGGGGACGTTGCCGGGCTTCCTCCACTTCCTCCTGCCCGAGCAGCCGGTGACGATCCTGGCGGCGACCGCCGTCGGCCTGATGGTCTTCCTCGGCTGTGCCGGCAAGAGCGCGCAGATCCCGCTCTACATCTGGCTCCCGGACGCGATGGCGGGCCCCACGCCCGTCTCCGCCCTCATCCACGCGGCCACCATGGTCACCGCGGGCGTGTACCTCGTCGCCCGTCTTTCGGCGGTCTTCGTGCTCTCGCCTGCTGCGCTGGCAGTGGTGGCGGTCACCGGCGCGCTGACGGCCTTGCTGGCGGCGACCATCGGCCTCTTCCAGAACGACCTGAAGAAGGTGCTGGCCTACTCCACAGTCAGCCAGCTCGGGTACATGTTCATCGGCGTGGGCGTGGGCGCGTTCGCCGCGGGCTTCTTCCACGTCTTCACCCACGCCTTCTTCAAGGCGTGCCTCTTCCTCGGCGCCGGCTCGGTGATCCACGCGATCCACGTGCGCATCCACGACACCGACCGATCGCAGGACATGGGGAACATGGGCGGGCTCAAGGCCTACATGCCCATCACCCGCTGGACGTACCTCATCGCCTGCTTCGCCATCGCGGGCCTGCCGATACTGGGCTCGGGCTTCTGGTCGAAGGACGAGATCCTGTGGAAGGCCTTCACCGTCGACATCATGGCCGTGAGCGCGCCGGGTGTGTCGCAGTGGATGTGGCCCTCCTGGCTCGGCCGGGCCATCTACTGGGCCGGTGTGACCGGCGCGGTGTTCACGTCCTTCTACATGTTCCGCTCGTACTTCCGGACCTTCCACGGTGAGTTCCGTGGGTGGAAGATCGACCCGACGTGGAAGGACCCCGGTCACGGCCACGGCCACGATGACCACGGCCACGACGACCACCACGAGGAGCACGGCGAGATCACCGGCCCGGTGCCGCACGAGTCGCCGCTGCCGATGACGATCCCCCTCATGGTCCTCGCCGCCTTCTCCATCGGCGCGGGCTTCCTGGTCGCCGAGCCGATCCACGTCGCTCCGCTCGCGCACAAGCTGGAGCCCGTCTTCGCGCTCAGCTCTCGCGCCATCCGGCAGCGGGAGGGCACCGAAGGGCTGCTCTTCCCGATGATGCTCCCGGGCATCGCGGCCTTCCTCGCGGGCACTGTGGGGGCGATGGTCGTGTACCAGAACCGCCGCGGCGAGCCGGAGCGACGCTTCGCGACCATGTTCCCCCGCCTGCACCGGCTCATCTACGACAAGTGGCGCATCGACGAGCTGTACGACGCCACGGTCGTGGGCATGGTCGACGCGCTCGCGGACATCTTCACCATCGCCGACAAGTGGATCGTCGATGGAATCCTCGCCAAGTTCACCGCCGCCCTCGTGGGCTTCTTCGGCACCGTGCTCCGCGCCTTCCAGACCGGTCGCGTGCAGGTCTACGCGGCGGCCATGGTCCTCGGCCTGGTGGGCGTGGGCTGGTTCATGGTGAAGCCGCACGCCGATGCGACGGTGAACGACGAGGCGCTACGCCGCAGCGGTGAGGTGAAGCTCTCGGCAGCTCCCGGCCTGGGCTACTCCTACCGCTGGGACACGCCAGGGGTCTCGGAGACCACCTTCGCCAAGACCACCGAGCACACCGTCAAGCTCGATCCCGGGGAGACGAAGGACGTCACCCTGCGCGTGCGCAACGCCTGGGGCAGCGAGTCCAGCGAGACGTTCACGCTGACCCGGCCTGCGGGCGGCCGTCGCGGCGCCACGGAGCCCGGCGCCCTGCCGGCGCCGCAGCCCCCCACCTTGCCCACCGGCACGATCCCGGCGGAGCGGATCCCTGATCTGATCCAGCCGAAAGGCCTGCAATGAGCCCCTTCGACCTGGTCATCAAGTACTGGCTGGCGCTCGCAGCCGGCATCGTCGCGGGGATCCTCCCGCGCGGTGAGTTCCCTGCACGGCGGCGCGTCGCCCTCGGCCTCATCACGGCGCTGACCGTGCTGAGCGTCCAGTGGCTGTGGCCTGTGGAGGGCGCCGCGGCAGAGGCCACGGCTGACGAGTGGCCGCACCTGCTCAACGTGCTCATCGGCATGCCCATCTTGGGCGCGGTGGGCGTCCTGTTCATCCCGCGTCAGATGCTCTCGCTCGTGCGGGGCTTCACGCTCGTGGTGCTGGGCGTCGGGTTCGTCGTCTCCCTGGCGCTCCTCACCGTGCCCATGACTCCTGGCTGGCACTTCCAGTTCATCAAGGACTGGATCCCGTCGCTGGGCATCCGCTGGCACGTGGCCGTCGACGGGATCAGCCTCTGGCTCATCCTGCTGACGACCTTCATCGGCCCCATCGCGGCGTACGCCTCGTTCGGATCCATCAAGACGCAGGTCAAGGAGCTCTGCTTCTGCTTGCTGCTGCTGCAGGGCGCGATGCTCGGCGCCTTCGTGGCGCTGGACCTGTTCCTGTTCTTCGTCTTCTGGGAGCTGATGCTCGTGCCGATGTACGTGATGATCGGCATCTGGGGCGGCGCGGAGAAGATCAAGGCCGCCCTCAAGCTCTTCATCTACACGATGACCGGCTCCATGCTGATGCTGGCCGCCATGGTGTACCTCGCGTGGACGCACCAGCGGCTGACCGGCGTCTGGTCGTTCGACTACCTCGCCCTCTCGCAGGTGGTGCTCTCCCGACCCGCGCAGATGATGTGCTTCTGGGCCTTCTCCATCGCCTTCTTCATCAAGGTGCCGATGTGGCCCGTCCACACCTGGCTGCCTGACGCGCACGTCCAGGCGCCCACGGGCGGGTCGATCATCCTGGCGGCCGTGATGCTGAAGATCGGGACCTACGCCTACCTGCGCTTCTCGATGGGCCTGTTCCCCGGGCCGGCCTCCAGCCTCGCGGCCAACCTGGCAGGGGTCGCCATCCTCGGCGGCATCATCTACGGCGCGCTCGTCGCCTGGAAGCAGGCGGACGTGAAGCGGCTCGTCGCGTACTCCTCCGTCGCCCACCTCGGCTTCGTGATGCTCGGCCTGTTCGGCGTGACGCCGACCGGCATCCAGGGCGCCGTGCTCCAGATGGTGAACCACGGCATCTCCACCGGCGCGCTCTTCCTCCTCGTCGGCGTCATCTACGACCGCCGGCACACGCGCCTCATCTCCGAGTTCGGCGGCATCGCCAAGGTGATGCCCATCTACACGGCGCTGTTCGTGCTGGTGACCTTCTCGTCGATCGGCGTGCCGGGCACGAACGGCTTCGTCGGCGAGTTCATGATCATCATGGGCACGTTCACCTCCGAGCGCCTCGGCACCTTCGCCGGCATCCACACCATCGGCGCCTCGGCCGGCGTGATCCTGGCGGCCGTCTACATGCTGAGCGCGGTGCAGCGGGTCTTCTTCGGCCCCCTGACCCACCCGAAGAACAAGGGCCTCTCGGACATCAGCCCCCGGGAGATGGTCGCCATCGCGCCGCTCGTGCTGATGATCTTCGTGCTCGGCATGTTCCCCTCGATCTTCCTCGATCGGATGAAGGATTCGGTCGCGATGGCTTACGACCAGTTCAAGACGGTATCTGGTCAGGCGATCCTCTTCGCCGACGAGCAGCAGGCGAAGCTCCTGCCCGCCGACACGTTCTCTCCCGCCTTCCTCAAGGGGGCGCCGGGAGTGAAGGAAGAGGGCGAGCCGGAGGCGCCACCGGAAGCAGGGGATGAAGGCGTGCAAGGCGCCGCCCCGACGCGCCGGGATGGCGTGCTCGCGGATCGTGGAGGCGACCGATGAACCTTGATCCGTTCCTCGCGGCGTCGCCGCTGCTCGTGGTGGCCCTCGGCGGCTGCCTCCTCATGGTGGCGGAAGCCTTCTCCAAGCACGGCCGGGAGGAGAACGACTCCCGGAGCGCCGGCCCGAGTGGCGACCTCGCGCTCGGTACCGCGATCACCCTGATCACCGGCGCCATCTTCTCCGCGGGCATCTGGTTCGTGGGCCCCGACAAGCTCGAGGGCTCGCGCGCGCTCGAGCCCTACCTGATCCTCGACCGCTTCAGCCTGTTCTTCTCGTTCGTCCTCTGCGTGGGCGGCGCGCTCTCCGCGCTGCTCGCCGGCGGCTACCTGCCCGAGCACAAGCTGGATCGCGGCGAGTTCTACCCCCTGCTCATCTTCTCCACCCTGGGCGCGATGATGCTCGCCGCCGCGGGTGACCTGCTCTCGCTCTTCCTCGGGCTGGAGACCATGTCCCTCGGCGTGTACGCGCTGGCCGGCTTCCGCCGCGCCTCGCCGCGGAGCACCGAGGCGGCCCTCAAGTACTTCCTGCTCGGATCGTTCGCGGCTGCCATCCTCCTCTACGGCGGCGCGCTCATCTACGGCGCGACCGGCCACACCGATCTCGCGGGCATCCGCGCCGCGATCACCTCCACGGCAGCCACCGAGGGCGCAGCGAACCCCGCCGTCCTGCTGATCGGCGTCGCGCTCGTCATCGTCGGCCTCGCCTTCAAGGTGAGCGCGGTCCCCTTCCACATGTGGACCCCGGACGCCTACGAAGGTGCCCCGACGCCTGCCACCACCTTCATGGCGGTGGCCGTGAAGAGCGCGGCCTTCGCCACGCTGCTGCGCGTGCTCGTTGAGGCATTCGGCGACCCGGCGCTCACCTCCTGGGCCTCCGGGTGGCCTCCCCTGCTGGCGTTCATGGCGCTGCTCACCATGACCGTCGCCAACCTCATCGCCGGGCGACAGGAGTCGGTGAAGCGCATGCTGGCCTACTCCAGCATCGCGCATGCCGGCTACGTGCTCGTTGGCTTGGTCGCCACCATCAAGGTGGGTGGCGACGCGCAGGCGAGCATCATGTTCTACCTGCTGGCCTACACCGCCTCCACCGTGGGCGCGTTCGGCGCGCTGATCCTCTGCGGGAGCCGCGGCGCCGAGGCGGTGAGCTACGAGGACCTCTCAGGCCTCGGGCGCCGCCATCCGGCAGCGGCCATGGCGTTCTCCTTCTTCCTGCTCTCTCTCGCCGGCACGCCCCCGACCGCGGGCTTCTTCAGCAAGTTCTACATCATCAAGGCGGCGCTCGGCGCGGAGCACTACGTGCTCGTGGTGGTGCTGGTGCTGAACAGCGTGCTGTCGGCCTACTACTACCTGCGTGTCCTCGTGTTCATGTACATGCGCGAGCCCGCCCCTGGCGCTCCTCTCGCGCGCCCCATGCGCTCCGGCTACGTGACCACCGCCCTGGTGCTGTCCGCCGTGCTGGTGCTGGTGCTCGGCGTGTTCCCCTCGACCTACCTCGAGATCGTCGCCCAGGCGGCGCTCGCCTCTCGCTGAACATCTCCCGCTCCGGGTGCGCACCTCTGCGGGCGTCTCCGGAGCCCTCGACGGGCGGCCCGTCGAGGGCCTCCCTTCGGGGAGACCTGTCCACGCCCCTCACGCCCTCAACTACCCTGGCGATCCGACAACCGGGTTGCCAATCCCGCTATCCAGAACCTGGGGGCAGCGCGCATCATGCGCCTGGTTCGAAGATTGCCTTTGAAGATTGCCTTTGAGGAGTACCCGTGAAGATTGCCCTGGGAGATCGCCAGCGGAGATCCCCCACGGGGACCGCCAACGAGGTTTGCCAAGGATGAGCATGCGTAGCCAAGAGCAGGGCACGAACAGCCACCCCCCGATCCTGGAACGAACCCCATCACGCCTGGACCGCCCCCTGGCCGGCGCGACGCGGACGCTCGGAGCCTCCAGCGCTGCACTGCTGCTGCTCGGGCTGTCCTCGTGTGGCGGAGAGGGGAAGGGCGGGGCTCCTCCCTCGGCGACCGCCAGCTCCTCTGTCGCAGCGCCCGCGACCTCTGCCGCTCCGGCGAGCAGCGCACAGGCTGCTGCCCAGTCTCCCTCGGCCGTCGTGGGCTCCCCGGTCCCGCCGGAGGTCGTGGCCCGGACCGTGAATCCCCGCAAAGAAGCCCCCTACAGCGGCCCGACCGGCACCCTCAAGGGCCGCGTGCGCATCAAGGGCGACCCGCCGCCTCCCACCGAGTTCGCCTTTCCCTCGGGCAAGTGCGGAGAGGCCGCGGCCACGTACAGCCACCTGTTCCGGGTGGGCCAGGGTGGCGCTCTCGGGGACGCACTGGTGAGCGTCGTCGGCTACGACGGCTACGTCCCCGAGAAGGAAGAGGCGACCAAGGTCACCATCCATGGCTGCGCCCTGTCTCGCCGGACGGTCGTCGCGACCTTCGGACAGCGCATCGAGATCGCGAACCTCGACGTGCTCGAGAGCTACATGCCGTACCTCGACGGCGGCTCCAGCCGCGCGGTCATGGTCGCCGTCCCCCGAGGCGACGCCGTGAAGCTCTACCCGCCGCAGGCCGGGCACTACCTGATCCGCGACCAGATGCCCAAACCCTTCATGACCGCCGACGTGTTCGTCCTCAAGTACGCAACACACGACGTCACCGGTCTCGACGGCACTTACGAGATCACCGGCATCCCCGTGGGCACAGTGCAGGCCGTCGCTTATCTCCCGGCGCTCAACGACGAGGCCAAGCAGGAGATCAAGATCGTGGAGGGCGCCAACACGCTCGATTTCGAGCTCTCCTTCGATCTCGGCAAGTGGAAGGCGCGAACCACGAAGCACGCGGCCCCTGCGCCTTCGAGTTCGGCGTCCGCCTCGCCGCCGCGGCACTGAGCACCCCTGCACCTACAAAGCAGCCTGTCCCGACCCCGGCGTCAAAAGCCTGCGCGGCGTCCCGGATCCTTTTCTGCGGTTCGGCAAACAGGTGATAATCCCTCGCATGCCCCGATCGGTAGCTTTCCTCGGAGTGCTCCTTGCCATGGCGCCCCTCGTCGCCCTCGGCGCCTGCCTCGACAACGGCCTCAACACCGAGGCGGGAGGAGCAGGCGGCGCTGGCAGCACAGGCCCAGGAGGAGCGGGGGGCGCCGGTGGCAGTGGCGCTTCAGCACCCGAGGCGCGTGATCCGGCGACCTGCGATGAAGCCGCGGAAATGAAGACCCACATGGGCTGCGATTTCTGGCCCACCGTCATCGCCAACCCGGTCTGGAGCGTCTTCGACTTCGGCGTCGGCGTCGCCAACGTGACCGAGGAACCCGCCGAGGTGATCGTGACTCGTGGCGACCAGGAGGTCCTCTCCGCGATCATCGATCCCCACTCCGCGAGCACCCTCTATCTCCCCTGGGTGCAGACGCTCAAGGGCGAGGACTGGAATGAGTACACCGACCTCACCTTGCCCACCCAGAGCGTCCGCGCACCGGACGGCGCCTACCACCTCGTCAGCAGCCGCCCCGTGAGCGTTTACCAGCTCAACGCCGTCCAACCCAGCCCGGAAGCGGGACCCGAGGGCAAGGATTGGGCATCGTGCCCATCGACCTTTCTCGATTGCCTCTCCTACTCCAACGAGGCCACCTTGCTCCTGCCGAGCACCTCGATGACTGGCAGCTACCGCATCACCAGTTACAGCGGCAGCACCGAGGTCCTCACCTCGCCTTACCTCGCCATCACCGCCACGGAGCCCGAGACGGTGGTCGATATCCACCTCGGCAGCGGGGCCCACATCATCGCCGGAGAGCAGATCACGGCCACGAATCCCGGCGAGAGCACCTCGCTCACGCTCCAGCAGGGCGAGGTCGCCGAGATCTTCGGGACCCAAACCTCCGACTTCAGCGGCAGCACCGTCAGTGCCAGCAAGCCGGTCCAGATCATCGCGGGCATCCCCTGCTCCAGGATCCCCTTCGAAGCACTCGGGTGCAACCACCTCGAAGAGGTCGTCCTCCCCGTCGAGACCCTCGGCAGCCACTACCTCGTCCCTGTCCCCACCGGGCCCATCGGTCTTCAGACCAGGCATGCCGTGCGCCTCTACGGCCACGTGGACAACACCGAGCTCACCTATCCCGGCACCATCCCCCCTAACGCCCCCGTCAGCCTCGCTGCGGGCCAGGTGGTGGACCTCGGCCTCGTCGAGGACAACTTCGAGGTCAGCGGCAACCAACCGTTCGGCGTCTCCACCTTCCTCCTCGCGGCCTCCACCGTGAACCCCAACGGCGGCACCGGCGGTCCCGCCCACAGCAACGTCGTCCCTCTCGAGCAGTTCCGCGCCCGCCAGAGCTTCTTCACGCCGTCGGGGTACGACGCGATCTACCTCAGCATCGTCACCCCCCGCGAGACGACGCTCTCCCTCGACGGCGTTCCCATCAACAGCGAGCCCGAGCGCATCAGCGACGATTTCAACGTCGTGCGCGTACCCATCAGCCCCGGCCAGGGGAGCATGCACGTCGTGGAAGCCTCCAGGGACGTCAGCGTCCAGGTCATCGGCTACGCCACCCGCGTCGCCTACCACTACCCGGCGGCCATGAACCTCGCGCGCATCAACGACCCCATCCCCAGCGGCAACTGAAGCGCTGGAGAGCTGACCGGCAACCCTGCGGCGCGCCCCCCGACCTCGGTCGGCCTCTGCGCGTCCCGCCTCAGCCTCTCCTGCGCGCCCCGCCTCAGCCTCTCCTGCGCGCCCCGCCTCAGCCTCTCCTGCGCGTCCCGCCTCAGCCTCCCCCGCGTCCCTCCACGCTCCCCGCGCCGGCCCCCGCCGCCTTCGGCACCCCTCCCGCGGAGCCCCCGCCCTCGGCCCTCGAAAGCCGCCGCCGCACCCGTTCCGCCACCCCTGCCGTGAGCGCGTCCTCGCGCCCTTCCGGCATCTCCTTCAGCCATGCCCGCGCTGCGTCCTCGTCGACCCGCCGCGCCAGCAGCTCCGCGAACAGGAGCCGCGCCAGCGCCGACGGCGGCGTCACCGCCTCGCCCGCCTCGGGCATCCCCCCGAGCGCCTCTCTCAGACCCGCAGCGTCTCCGGCCAGATCGGCCGCCACCGCCAGCGCGATCCGCGCCGAGCTGCTCGCCGGATCGGCCCCCACCACCAGCGCCGCCTGCGTGCGCGCCTCCGCCACCCGCCCCAGCGCTGCCGCGCGCACCGACAGCTCCGCGGCCGACACCCGCGCCTTCCGTGCGAACCGCCGCGCCGCCTCCAGGTCTCCCCGCCCGAGCGCCTCGTCCACCTGCCTGAGCGGCGTGAACCCTGGCATCTCCTGCGCGAACCCCCCCGCGTACCGCGGCGACAGCGCCACGGCCCGCCGCGCCGCCGCGAGCGCCCCTGCCTCGTCGCCGGCCCGCCGCGACAGCCCCGCGAGCTGCATCCACCCCTCCACCGAACCTGGCCGCTCCCTCAGCCACCCCCGCAGCACCCGCTGCGCCTCCACCACCCGACCCCGCTTCTCCAGCAGCTCCGCCAGCAGCAACCACGCCGCTTCCTGCTCCGGATCCAGCGCCACGGCCCGCTCCGCGAACCCCAGCGCCTTCTCCTCCTGCCCCCGGTGCAGCGCGCACCGCGCCTGCGCCCGGAAGAGCGGCTCGTAGTCCCCGTCCCGCCCCAGCGCCTTCTCGAACGCCCCCTCCGCGTCCCCGCCCAGCTTGCAGCGCACCGCCCCGATCCGCGTCCAGATCTCCGCGCTCTCCCCGTCGTCTCCCGCCGCCTCCGAGAACGCCTCCAGCGCGAGCCGCAGGTTCCCCTCCGCCTCGGCCACCGCACCGATCGCGTACAGCGCGTATGCCCGCGTCGACACGAAGCGCCCCTCGATCAGCTCTCCGTTCACCGACCGGGTCACCGTCGGCGCCGCGCACCCCGCTGCGGTTCCCAGCGCGAGCGCCGCCGCCAGGCAACGCCCGATCACGCCCCCACCTTGCCCGACGTCGCCCGGTGGTGCAGCGACATGTGGCCGCGCTGGATCCCCTCCGTCGCCAGCGCGCGCAGCGCCGCCAGGTTGGTCGCGAGCCCTGCCGCGCCCATCACCATGGCCAGCTCCCCGGCCGAGCGTGCTCCCACCAGATCCAGCGCCAGCCGCGCCCCGCGATGGGCCCGCAGCGCGCCCCCCACCGTGCCCACCGACAGCGGCATCGTCAGCTCACCGACCAGCCCTCCCTCCGCGAGCCGCCACGTCGCCAGCGGCCGGTACACCCCGCTCCGTGCCGCGTAGGCGTGCGCCGCCGCCTCGATCGCGCGCGTGTCGTTCCCTGTCGCCAGCGCCACCGCGTCCACCCCGTTCATCACACCCTTGTTGTGGGTCACCGCCCGGTACACATCGAGCTCCGCGAACCGCGACGCCGACGCGATCCCCCGCGCCGCCACGTCCCCGGGCGCCCGGTTGCACCCCAGCGCCTCGAACGCCACCTGCGCCCGCACCCGCACGCACCGCCGGTCGCAGTAGTTCGACAGGATCCGGAGCCCCAGCGACCCGCCTGCGAGCTCCGCCACCCGCGCCCCCAGCGTCTCCGCGATGGTGTTCAGCAGGTTCGCCCCCATCGCGTCGCAGCAGTCCACCAGCACGTGCACCACCACGAACCCGTCGCCGAGCGACCGGCACTCCACCTCCTGCGCGCCTCCGCCCCGCTCCACCAGCCCCGGCACCGCCTGGTTCGCCGCCGCGAGCAGCTCCCCCTGCGCCTCCCGCAGCCGCCCGAGCGCCCCTTCCGGGTCCGTCACGTCGTGCACCTCGATCTGCGCCGCCATGATCGACCGATCCACCGACGCCTCGAACCCCCCGCCGGCCCGCGTCCGCTTCGCCGCGTGCGACGCCGCCGCGATCACGCTCGGCTCTTCCGTCGCCATCGGGACCAGCACCTCCCGACCGTTCACCTGGAAGTTGAGCGCCACCCCGAACGGCAGCCCCAGCACCCCGATGGCGTTCTCCACCATCGCGTTCGCCGTCCCCTCGTCGAGCCCTCCGCTCGCCAGCGCCTCCGCGAGCTGCCCCGGCTCACGCCCCAGGGCCTCCGCCAGACAGCGCAGCCGCGCTTCGAGGGTCATCGTCCGGAACCCGGGGAACTGTGACGTGGAGACGCGCATGACCGAGGACCTATACCCCAGCGGAGCCCCCGATTTGTTTGGAGACTCCATGGGTTTTCCTCGCAGCGACCGGGGACGAAAGACGGGCCCGCGGAAAATCTCCGCGCCTACCCCTCCGCCGCCCCTGCGCCGCGCCTCCGCCGCCCCTACGCCCCTCACCGGGGGTGCGCAAAGCCTGCGGGACCTTCTGGCTCAGCCCGCTGCCACGTGCGGCACCTGACAGGGCAGCGACGCCCTCGCCTCTCCCTGCCCCTCCAGCAGCTCTGCGTCGAGCATCTCCTCCGCGGCGATCACCTCGGCCAGGGCCCGGTCCAGGTCGCCCACCTCGCCCACGCCTCCCACCTCACCCACCCGCACGGGCCCTCGCAGCCTCGCACCATTGCGCGCTTCCTCCATCGCGAGCGCCGCGATCTCCCGCAGCGCCCCCTCGCTGTCGTCCAGCTCGCGCAGGAACCGCCCCACCTCCACCCCGTCGAGCTGGAGCTGCTCGGGCGCGAGTGACTGCTCGTGCAGGAGCTGGATCAGCTCCACGACGGTCGCGAGCTGCTGCTCGATCGCCTCCATCCCATCGCGCGTCCTGCACCAGCACGACACCCGCCGGTAGGCCACCTCCAGCCGCCGCTCCGCCAGCGCCCGCATCCTGTCCGTGGACGCCACGCGCACCGTCTCCAGTGCCCCGATGGTCTCCATCAGCTCGTGGTAGCTCGTCGACGCGAGCGACTCCCGCCCCGCCCGGAGCGCGATCGCGAGCTGGATGTAGCTCGCCCCGAGCCGGCTCCCGTCCGGCATCGCCGCGAGCTCCGGCGCCACGTCCAGGCGTCGCGCCACGTTCTCCCGCGTCCGCTCCATGATCCGCTCGAGCCGCGCGAACTCCACCTGGTGCGGCGCGCCCATCTGCTGCACCAGCGCGTCGCGCGCCTGCTCCACCGTGGCCTGCTCGTGCACGTCGAGCCGCTCGTCCAGCGCCGCCCGGAGGCACCGCACCCAGGGCGAGATCCCGAGCAGCACCCACGACAGCGACAGCCCCGCGAGCAGCACCGGGAAGCTCCAGCTCACCAGCGCCGCGAGCCCCACGGCGCAGAGGAGCGCCACGCTGTACGGATGCACCGCCGCCCACCGCAGGTAGAGCAGCGGCGTGCGGCGATACCCCCGTATCCGCTGCAACGCGTCCCTCACCTCGGGATCCAGCGAGATCCTCGGTTCGCTCAGGGCCGCGAACATCACGTCCCCCGGATGACTGCGCCGCTCCTCGCTCCGAGCCATGTGGTTCCCCCCTTCTCGCCTCAGGCGTGTCCGGGGCGCGCCGACCACGAGGTCACCGCGTCACCCGAGCGCACCTGCTGTGCTGGAGGCGCCCCTCTGCGACGCCCCGTCCCCTCTCCTCCCTCCCAGAGCGCGTGCCGTGCCAGCCTCGAAAGGCACCCCCCGGCTCAAATCGCGCGCGGGCTCTCCCCATGTTTCCGCGTCAGACATCCTCGTCAGACATCCTCGTCAGACGTCGAGATGCGCCCCCACCACGCCGATCACCATCGGCTCCGGCGTGAGCCCCACCGCGCGCGCCCGCTCCAGGAGCGCGGCAGACGGCGCCGCGCTCCCCACGAGGATCGTCACGTCCCCGCCCCCTGCGCCGCTCGGGAGCACCACCCCGCCCTCTGCCTCCGTCGCGGGCTGGAGCGCGCGCACCGCGGGCGTCACGATCGGCGTCCCCGCCCGATCCCCGAGTGCCCCGAGCGCCTTCACCTGCTGCGCGAGCGCCGCGATCAGCGCCTCCACGCCCGCAGCGTCCACCGCCGCCACCGCCGCCACCGCTCCATGCGTCGCCTCGTCCATCAGCGCCCGGTACCCCTCCGGATCTTCCGCCGCGAACGCCCGCACCTGCGCGAGCATCGCCGACGTCCGCGCCTCCGACGTGCTCGACAGCACCGTGATCACCGTCCCCGCCGGCAGCGCGTGCGGCACCGCCTCGAGCCGCGCCCCTGGCCCCGAACGCGCCGCCTTCGTCATCTCCAGCGTGCACCGCAGCACGCCCCCCAGCGCGCTCGCCGCCACGTCGAGCCCGCTCCCGCCCCCTTGCGCCACCCGGTGTGCGTGCAGCGCTGCATCGAGCAGCGCCTCCCCGTCCAGCGCCCGCCCCTCCTCCGCCCACGCCGCCGCGAGCGACGCCACCAGGATCGCCGCGCTCGACCCCACCCCGAGCTTCCGGCTCCCCCCCTCCGGCAGCGCCGTCCGCAGCGCCCCCGCGTCGAACCACGGCGCCCGCGTGAGCATCCCCAGATCCAGCGCCGCCTGCACCTCCTCGGTGATCCGATCGGCAGGCTTCCGCGTATCCGCCACCACGTACCTGTCCACGGCAGCCACCAGCGCCGGCGCTCCCTCCAGCACCACGTAGGCCCCCGACAGCACCAGCTTCCCAGGCGCCTTCGCGATCACGCCCCGTCTCCTTCCCGGCCCACCACGCGCTGCACAGTAGGCGCACCTCGCCCTTCGAGAAAGTCCATCGCGCCGGACTGAAACCATGACGTGAGCAGGGCGGTCCTCGCAGACCCTTCCTGCGCGAGGGCGGCTCGGCGCGCGTCGAACCCACCTGCCGCGGACCACCGACGGAAGGTACGGGACCATCCCGCTTGCGCTCGCCGCCTCGTGGACGCATGCGGAAGACATGCACCTCAGCCAGTGCCTTGCCGTCATGCTTGCACCCTGGGTCCTCGCCCTGGGCGGATGCTCGAAGGACGAGACCGCGACCTCCGACCCCACGACCCCCGTCACGACCAACTCGGCCATCACCCCGCCCCTCGGCGCCGAGCCGGCCCATGTCCCGAGCGCGGCCGGAGACATCACCGGCGTCCCCCCTTCCACGGTCGGGACGGGCACCAAGACGAACTCCTTGCCTACCGACGCGGGCGTCATCACCGACGCGGGCACCCCGACGGATGCGGGCACCTCCGACGCCGGCAAGGGCGACGCGGGTGTCATCACCGACGCCGGCATCACCGCGCCGAACATCAAGGCCTGCTCCGACAAGTGCCAGCCGGCCTTCCAGAGCTGCCTCACCCCGAGCTTCAACGACGCGGGCATCCCCCAGATCAAGGACCCTGCCGCGTGCCAGGCGGCCCTCCAGGCCTGCCTTCAGGGGTGCAAGCCGTGAGCGCGCACCCTGCCTTGACCCCCGGCCGGGTCGCCGTGGTGACGGGCGCCGCGAGCGGCATCGGCCTCGCTGCCGCCGAGCGCTTCGCGCGCCTCGGCCTCAAGGTCTGCCTCGCCGACCTGGAAGGACCGGCCCTGGAGAGCGCCGCCGCCCGCGTCGCTGCCCTCGCGAAAGGCGGCGAGTCCGACGTGCGCGCCGTCCCCACCGACGTCGCCAGGCTCGACGACGTCGAGCGCCTCAAGCAGGCCGCGTACGACGCCTTCGGCGAGGTCGCGGTGCTCATGAACAACGCCGCCATCGGCGGCGGCGGCAAGCTCTGGGAGAGCCCCGAGCGCTGGCGCCGCCTCCTCGAGGTCAACCTCTGGGGCGTCATCCACGGCGTGCAGGCCTTCACCGAGGCCATGATCGCCCAGGGCACCCCGGCGGCCATCGTCAACACCGGCTCGAAGCAGGGCATCACCACCCCGCCGGGCGACACCGCCTACAACATCTCCAAGGCCGGCGTGAAGGTGCTGACCGAGCAGCTCGCCCACGACCTGCGCGGCATCGAGGGCTGCCAGGTCTCCGCCCACCTCCTCGTCCCGGGCTTCACCTTCACCGGCATGACCGGGCGCGCCGAGAAGCCCCCCGCCGCCTGGACCGCCGACCAGGTGGTGGACCTGCTCCTGGAGAGCATGGCCCGGGGCGACTTCTACATCCTCTGCCCCGACAACGCCGTCACCCGGGAGATGGACGAGCGCCGCATCCAGTGGGCCGCCGACGATCTGATCAAGAACCGCCCCGCCCTCTCTCGCTGGCACCCCGACCACGCCAAGGCCTTCGAGGCCTACATGGAAGACGTCGTCAAGCCCTGAGCGGGTCGCGGCCCAGCCAGGCTCCTCCCGGCAGCACCCCCTTCTCCTTCCCCGAGCGCCCTCTCTCTCCTTGCTCGGACGCCTTCTCCTTCCCCGAGTGCCCTCTCCTTGCGCGGACGCCCTTTCCCCGAGCGCCTCACCCGCGCCTGCCCACCTCCCGACCTCCCCTCCGGCGCGTGGAATCCCCCCGGCCACCGCGGACGCCCTCATTCCGACAGCTCCGAATCCCCCCTGCCCCTGCGGTCCGGGGGAGTGTGGACGCGCCAGGAATCCCCCCGTCCCCGGAGGACGCCTCCCTTCGGCGCCGAGAATCCTACCGTCCCTGGGAGGAGCGCGTTCGGAGAGCTCCGAATGCCCCCGTCCCCGGCGCCGGGCAGACTCCGACAGCTCCGAATGCCCCCGTCCCCGGTGGCCGGGTGGACTCCGACAGCTCCGAATGCCCCCGTCCCGACCCGCGCTCGGGGAGGCTCACGCGGTGAGAATGCCCCCGTCCCCGTCGGCGGAGACTCTTCGGGCCCGAGAATCTCCCCGTCCCTGGGCCGGACGGATTCCCAGGGCTCCGAATGCCCCCGTCCCCGGAACAGGGGAGGTTCCGAGGGCTCCGAATGCCCCCGTCCCTGATGGCCGGGGGCGCTCCGGCGCGCCGAGACCTGCCCGGCATGCCCGAGGGCACGGGTGCTGCCTTGCGACCTGCGCCGGTTGTGCGCGGAGGTAGGGGATGGTCTTCGCTGACGGCCTGACCTCGGAGGACGGCAAGCTGGCGACTCAGTCCGAGCCGTCGCAGCCGTCGCAGCCGTCGCAGCCGTCGCAGCCGTCGTAGCCGTCGCAGCCGTCGCAGCCGTCGCAGCCGTCGCAGCCGTCCGTGGTTGCCATGACCTCCGGGCCGTTTCACAACGTCGGGGGAGGCGACGTGAGCAAGAGAGAGGTCTGGCTCCATCTCTTCTATCGACGGGCGCCGGAGGCCTGAGCATCGCCATGGGAGTCCTGGAGGAGCTCGGAAACCGGCAGGGGCGCTTCGCGCTGGGGTCCCGGTGCATGATTGGCCGCCATCCCTCGTGCGATTTGCGTCTCGACGAGCCCGGGGTGTCCAGCGAGCACGCCATCGTGCGCTGGTTCCAGGAGCGCTGGGAGCTGCGCGATCTGGGCAGCCGCAACGGAACGTTCGTCGACGGGCGCAGGCTCGACGCCGGGGAGCGCGCCCTGCTCCACGAGGGGGCGGTCTTCACGCTGGGCGGCCTGGCCATGGGCTTCACGCTCGTCGGCGCAGGCGCTCCGCTCCTCCTGGCCCGCCAGCGCAAGACGGGCCAGACCCAGACGGCCACCGATCACGTGCTCGCGCTGCCGGACGACGCGCACCCGCGCGCGCTTGTCTTTCAGGATGCCGCGGGGCAGTGGGTCGTCGAGCGGGAGGACGAAGCGCCCCAACCGGTGGTCGATCACGAGCTGCTCATCGTCGACGGACAGACGTGGGTCGTCGAGCTGCCCGCGGGCGCGCCCGCGACCTGGGTTGGGCTCGTGGACACGGCGCTGGAGACCGTCGCGATGCGTTTCGTGGTGAGCCGCGACGAGGAGCACGTCGAGGTCACGGTCCTGCGCGGGGGGCACCCCATCCTGCTCGCGCCGCGGAGCTACCATTACCTGCTGCTCACGCTGGCGCGGCAGCGCTTGAAGGACGCGGAGCTGCCGCCAATCGAGTGCGGGTGGATAGACCGAGGGGCGCTGTGCAAGATGCTCGCGGTGGACCCTCTGAAGCTCAACGTCGACGTCTCTCGCGCGCGCAAGCAGCTCGGGGACGCCGGCATCCGCGGGGCTGCGGGGCTCATCGAGCGGCGCCCGACCACCGGTCAGCTTCGGCTCGGGGTCGCGCGGGTCGAGGTGGTGTCGCCATGATGCACGCCGCGGGAAGGCGGCGAGGCATGGGGTGAGTGGGCTGAGTGGGGTGAGTGGGCTGAGCGGGGTGAAGACTGCCCCGGCGACCGGGCGCGGACGTCGCGTCCGGAGGCCAGCGGTCGCCGAGGGGCGAGGTCGGATGCTCAGGCGAGGGCCGAGGGCATCTGCTCAGCCGCAGAACACCCCGTAGTCGTTGAAGTTGGACCCGTTGATCGAGCCACCCCAGTCGATGCAGGCATGGGGCGCGTACACGTAGACCGGGCCGGCGTAGGTCGTGAACTGGCCGGAGTCGACGATCCAGGGCTGGCCTGCCTTCGACACCCGCGCCGTCATGGGAAGTCGAGCGCCCGACGTGTTGCGGACGGTGACCACGCAGTTCTTCCCGGTGCTGCTGTTGTAGGTGAGGAAGACGGTGCCTCCGGACAGCGCGTGGGAGGCGATTACGTGGTAGCCCGAGCCGCAGACCCCGTTGTAGGTAGCCGCGGAAACGGCTTCTGCCGTGGGCTCCACGTCGTCTACCAGGATCTCGTCTTCATTCGCGAGGTCGTCAGCCTCTTCGTCCGCCTCCGTGCCGATGCAGCCGCCGAGCATGGCGGAAGCGGCAATGAGCATGAACGGAACGAGGGTATGGTGCATGGTTTTCATCGCGTCTCCTCCTGGTTCCCCTGGCTGTGGCCACGGGACTTTCTGTGGGGCGGGAGCCTCAGCGCTCCCGGCACAGGCACCTTGGGACGCCGCCGCTGGCCGGGCTATGACACGCTATATCAGGGTATTTCAGCGGCGCTCCGGAGCGCCGCCGCGCACGGGGAGCGCTGGGGCGTCGGAATCGTGCAGGGCGAGGCGCTTTCGCCAGTCCGGAGTGTCAGCCGCCGTCGAGGCGGGCGCCGCCGCCGGGCTTCGCGCTGATGGTGCGGAGGACGCCAGGGATCTGGAGGAGCGTGGCGGTCACCTCGGCCTCGGCCTCGGGGAGGGTGAAGACCTTGACGTGGGGGCCGGCGTCGATGGTGAAGAAGGCGGGGGTGCCGCGGGCGCGCAGGCGGCGGACCTCGGTGAGGACGGCGACGGTGGGGCCGGTCCAGTAGAGGAGGCCGGGATCGGCGGCGATGGCGGAGGCGTGCATGCGCAGGGCGCTGGCCTCGGCGGCGGCGCCGAGGGCGGCGATGTCGCGGGCGAGGACGGCGGCGTGGATGCGGGCGTAGAGCGCGGGGGCGTCGTCGACCCAGGCGGGGAAGTAGGGGCTGGTGTCGACGGTGTGCTTCATGCCCTCGCTCGATCCGACGTCCTTGGGGCCCTCGGCGGTGACGGCGATGATCACCCGCAGGGGCCAGTGGTCCTCGGGGGCGATGGGGGTGGCGGGGAGGACCTCGTCGGCGGGCTCGCCGGCGCGGAGGGCGACGAAGCCGCCGTAGGCCGAGCGCGCGGCGGAGACGCTGGTGCGGCGGGCGAGGTCGCTCACGGCGTCGGGGGCGGTGGAGAGGCCGGTGGCGGCGGAGGCGGCGAAGGCGAGGGCGGCGAAGGCGGAGGCGCTGGAGGCGAGGCCGGCCGCGGTGGGGAAGTCGTTGTGGCTCACCACGCGGGCGTGCTCGCGGCGGCCGGTGGCGGCGCGGACGCGATCGAGGAGGCCGGTGACGCGGGCGAGGGGGCCGGGGGCGGCGGGGCGGCCGCCGAGGTGGAGCTCGTCGGCGGTGAGGGTGTCGTCGAACTCCACGGTGGTGAGGGTGGAGAGGCCGGCGAGGGTCACCGAGAGGCTCGGGACCGCGGGCAGGTTGTGACCGAAGCGGCGCTTGCCCCAGTACTTGGCGAGGGCGATGTTGGGGTGGGCGACGGCGGTGGCGCGGCCGGTGATGCTCATGAGGGGTCCTTGGAGGTGGCCGCGGCGGGGCCGTTGGCGGGGCCGTTGGCGGGGCCGTTGGTGGGGGTGGCGCGGCGGTCGCTGATGCGCGCGAGCTGGCCGTCGTAGCCCGCGGCGCGCCAGGCGGCGAGCACGGGGGCTGCGGCGCGCGCGGCGTCGTCGTCGCTGCGGGCGTCGAGCAGGGCGATGAGCGAGCCACCGCCGCCGGCGCCGGTGAGCTTGGCGCCGAGGGCGCCGGCCTCGCGCGCAAGGAGGCACATGCGCTCCAGGTCCTCGGTGGAGACGAAGATGCCGGCGAGGAGCATCTGGTTGAGGTCGAGGAGGTGGCCGAGGCCCTTGAGGTCCCCGGCTTCGAGGGCGAGCGCGGCGTTGCGGACGAGGGCGGTGATGGCGGGCAGGGTGTGGTCCCGGACCTCGGGCTTGCGCTCGAAGAGGCGCGCGACCGACTCGACCATGGACTTGGTGGAGGCGCTGGTGCCGGTGGAGCCCACGGCGAGCCACACGTCGTGGCGCAGGGCCAGGGGCGAGGCGCCCTCGGCGCGGGTGTAGAGAAAGCAGCCGCCGAGGGCCGCGGCGGTGGTGTCGATGCCCGAGGGGTTGCCGTGGAAGACGCGCTCCCAGGCGCCCGCTGCGGCGAGGATTTGGGCCGCGTCGACGCTGGTGGCGCTGCCGGTGCTGGTGGCGAACGTGGCTGCGGCGCGGGCGATGGCCACGCCGAGGGCGGCGGAGCTGCCGAGGCCTCCGCCGGGGAGCAGGCGGCTCTCGGCGGTGATGCGCACGGGAGGGAGGTCCGGGAAGGTGGCGAGGAGGGCGGCGAAGGCGTGGCAGAGGGGGGTCTTCGCCTCGCCGGGGAGGTGCTCGATGCCGGCGAGGTGGAGGCTGCTGCGGCCCTCGGGCGCGGGGATCACCGTGGCCTCGGCGCCGCGCTCGATGCCGGCGGCGATGGCGGGGGTGCCGTGCACGACGGCGTGCTCGCCGAGGAGGATGACCTTGCCGCAGGCGGCGCCGCGCGCGGGGGTCACCGCTGCCTCCAGCGCAGGGCGGCGGCGGCGCCAGCGAGGATCTCGCGGGCGCGGGGGGAGACGGGGAGGGAGGCGGCGAGGGCCTCGGCCTCGGCGCAGAGGGCGTCGAGGCGGTCCTCGACGGCGGTGCGGGCGCCGCTCGCGACGAGGGCGGCGGTGGCGGCGGCGACCTCGTTGGCGGTGGCGTCGCTGCGGCCGAAGGCCTTGCGGAGCGCCTCGCTGGCGGCAGCGTCGAGGCGGCCGTCGGCCCAGGCGATGACGGCGGTGCGCTTGCCGGCGCGGAGGTCGTTGCCCACGGGCTTGCCGGTCTCGGCCTCGCTGCCGAAGGTGCCGAGCAGATCGTCGCGGAGCTGGAAGGCGATGCCCACGGGCGCGGCGAAGCGATCGAGGGCGGCGAGCACGTCGGCGGAGGCGCCGGCGAGGGTGGCGCCGAGGACGAGGGGGCCGCGCACGGTGTAGCTGCCGGTCTTGAGGGCGTGCATCTGCTCGACGTCCTCGGCGCGGCCGAGCACATCGAGGTGCTGGCCGACCACCACGTCCTGGTGGATGTCGCAGAGGGCGCGCAGGGTGGCGACGATGCGCTCGGGGGTGGCGGGGGCGTGGGCCAGGGTGCCGATGGCGAGGCTCCAGGTGAGGTCGCTGGAGAGCAAGGCGCTCACCGCGCCGAGGCGGGCGTCGCCGAGGGTGTGGCCGAGGGCGGTGTGCACGCTGGGGCCGCCGCGGCGGGTGGGGTCCTCATCGATCCAGTCGTCCTGGATGAGGAGGTAGGTCTGGATCAGCTCCAGGGCGGCGGCGACGTCGTAGGCGGCGTCGAGCGGGGCGTCGGGGGCGAGGCCGAGGTGGGCGGCCACGACCAGGCCGGCGCGGTAACGCTTGCCCCCGCGCAAGGTGAGGCTGCGGGCCTCGGTGGCCATGGCCTCGACCTCGCGCCCGTAGCGGGCGACGCGGGAGACCTCGGCTTGCCAGCGCTGCTCCAGCCGCGCTTCCACGGCAGGGCGGATGGACGCGAGGAAGTCGAGGAAGGTGCGCGCAGCGGCGCCCTCGGCGCCTTCGAGGGTGCGATCGGCGTGGTCGGCGCGGTCCGTTGCGGAAGGAACGGCGGGATCGCCGGAGAGGCCAGGGGTGCCGGTGGAGGCGGCTCGTTGCTCTGCCATGAGGGCGCGGAGCCTAGTACATCCGGTCTCCGAGCCACGAAGAAACCCGGGGTAGCAGTCCGCGGGAGTTCAGGGGTCCGGTCCAGGGTACGCAGTACCTGGGTAGCGACCATCGGGAGCGTAGGGGCCGACAGGCCCCTGATTTAGGGTACGCAGTACCGGGAGCGTAGGGGCCGACAGGCCCCTGATTTAGGGTACGCAGTACCGATGGACCTTGAGCTGGTGGTGAGGGGTGGGACGGTGGTGGATGGGACTGGGGCGCCACGGTTTCGCGCGGATGTGGGGGTGCGTGCGGGTCGGATCGTCGCGGTGGGGATGCCGGAGCAGATGACGGCGCCGAGGGTGGTGGATGCCGCGGGCCTGTGCGTTGCGCCGGGGTTCATCGACATCCACTCGCACGCGGACTGGGTGCTCACCTTGCCGGATCACGGCGGCGTGCTCGCGCCGCTCGTGGCGCAGGGGATCACCACGGTGGTGGCGGGCAACTGCGGACACTCGCCGGCGCCGGTGACCGAGGCGTCGGAGCCGCTCGTGGAGCACTCCTCGGAGCTCTTGCGTGACCGGGCGTTCCCGTACCGCTGGCGGTCGATGGGGGAGATGCTCGACGCGCTGGGCTCGGGGGGACTCCTGCTCAACGCGGCCTTCCTGGTGGGGCACGGGACGGTGAGACAGGCGGTGATGGGCAACCGCCCGGGGCCGCCGAGCGCGGGGGAGATGCGGGCGCTGCGGGACGAGACGCGCGGGGCGATCCGGCAGGGGGCGTTCGGCCTGTCGGCGGGGCTCGCTTACGCGCCGGGGGTGTTCGCCGACAACGAGGAGCTGCTCTCGCTCGCGCGGGTGACGGCGGAGGAGGGGGCGGTGTTCACGGTGCACGGACGGGCCTTCACCTGGGTGTCGCCGTTTTACCGGCCGATGCTGCTCACGGTGCCGCACAACCTGCGCTCGGTGCGGGAGCTGCTTCGCCTCGGGCGCGACGCCCGGGCGCGCATCCAGCTCTCGCACCAGATCGCCATCGGCAGGCGCACGTGGCCGACGCATCGGGCGGTGCTGCGCGCGATCGACAGGGCGATCGACGAGGGTGTGGACGCGGCCTTCGACGCCTTCCCGTACACGGCGGGCAATACCACCACCAATGCCCTGTTCCCGGCCTGGCTGCTCGACGGATTCAGCGCCAAGATCCGGGACCGCCAGGCGATCGCGCGGCTGCGGCGTGATTTCATGATGTTCCGCCTGTTCCTGGGGCTCGAGTACAGCGATATCACCTTGCTATGGGGGGCAGACGTCCCGGAACTCACGGCCCTGGAAGGGCTGCGCGTCGACGAGATCGGAGCGCAGCTCGGCATGGATCCCTTCGACGCTTACGTGCACCTGGCGCGGCTCAGCGACGGCAAGGCGCGGATCCTCATCGATACCTACTCGGGGTACGGGGAGCAGGACGAGCCGCTGCGGGCGACGCTGTCGCACCCGCGCTGCGCGATCGAGACGGACACCATTCTCACGAGCCGCGGCAAGCACAACCCTGCCTCCTTCGGGACCTTCCCGCGCGTGCTCGGGCGTTATGCGCGGGACCTCGGGCTGTTCTCGGTCGAGGAGGCGGTCCGCCGGATGACCTCGTTCCCCGCCGAGCGCATCGGGCTGACGGAGGTGGGGCGCATCGCGCCGGGCTACCGGGCGGATCTGGTCCTGTTCGACGCGGCCGAGGTGGCCGACAACACCCGGCCAGGACACGCGGATGCGCCGCCTTCCGGGATCCGGACGGTGATGATCTCGGGCGAGGTGGTGGCCGAGAGCAGGCAGGAAACCGCAGGGGAGGGGGGAAACATCGTTCAGCACGTTCGTCGAGCGTCGCGCCACGGGCGTCTGCTGCGGCGCTGAGCCAGGCTCGCTGGCGCCTCGATTTTTCCTTTCTTGGGGCGAGGGTCTCGATTTTATTTCCCGCATTCACCAGAGATCGCGGTTTCAAGCCTGCAATCACCCAGGGTTGCGTGGGCCGCAATGCCGCCGCGGGCGTTCTCGCTGGACCGGATCCGACCCGGCGCGTACAGTCCGGACCTGAGCTGGTTATCGGGCCAGGCCGGGAAACGACCTACGGATCCAGGCATGTCGCGATATCCGTCACCGCACCGCCGCCCGAACGCGGCGTGCCGATCACATCGTGCGAGGATGAATGCGCATTGCAATGTGCCTGGGTCTTGTTGCGCTCGCTGCTTGCGGCGGTGGAGATCCCAGCGGAACGACAGTTCGGGGGAATGACGTGCCCGGGGGGCCGGGCAGCGAAGGGCAGACCCCCGGGGGTATCGGCGGTGGCGTCGAGGATCCAGGGACTGGCGTGACGGTGCGCCTCACGCGCGCCGTGGCGGGTGGATCGGTGGTGTCCTTCGGGCTGCCGCTGCCGCGGGGCGCGGTGCGCGACGCGGAGGAGATGCTGGTGCTCGCAGGCGGGGAGCCCGTCGCGGCGACGATCCGCGAGACGCTGGCGTTCCACGACGCGGCCGGGGGGAAAGAGGGGACGCGGGCGGTGGTGATCCAGTTCCCCGCGGCGCTGATGACCGGCGAGACCCTCGATGTGGAGGTGCGCTGGGCCGGTGGAAATGGCGACGCGGGCGGCGAGATCGTGCCCTTCGGGTCGGACGAGGTGAGCGCGGCGTCGACGGCGACGGCGCGGACGGCGACGCGGACCATCGCGCAGCAGGGCGGTTCCTACGCACTGGTGGAGGGCACGGCCGAGGAGCTGCCGCTGTTCACCAGCCGGGAGCCGCGGGTGCTGGCGACGTTCCCGGAGGGATACGTGGCCCGCACCGGGCTGCTCGGGCCGCAGGTCGCGGCAGCCGAGGTGCAGCAGGGGCTCGGGTTCTTCTCGAAGGCGCTCGGGGACTTCACCAGCTCGGCGATGTACCGGGAGAGCTACGCCCTGAACCCCGACCCGGAGTCGGTGATGGATCCCATCGAGGACTACAGCGCCTGGCTCTACGACCGGTGCGCGACGTTCCTGACGGCGTACAGCCACCTCGGCGACGCCGAGGTGCTGCGGCACGGCTACCAGAACTGCTCGTACTACGCGGGCAAGATCGCGCTCTCGGGCGAGAACCGGGGGATCTTCACGGGGAAGCCGGACCCGGACACCAAGTACTCGCACCTGCGCGGGCTGTACGCCTACTACGCGCTGACCGGCGACGAGGCAGCCTTCGAGGCAGGGCAGGCGATCGCGGAGATGTGGCGGGACGATCCGCTGTTCGTGGTGCCCTACCGGGAGGGGCACGCGCGGGGGATCGACAAGCTGTGGACCGAGCGGCTCCTCGGGACGAGCATGGAGGGGCTCTACTACGGCCACCAGCTCACCGGAGAGGTGTCGTTCCGAGACGCGCTCGGCGAGATGGTGGACACGGCCTACCGGCACGTGACCGGGGACGCGGGGGCGCTCGGGGAGGTGAACCCGGGGGCGTCGTTCCCGCCCCAGAGCTGCTTCGTGCACTCGGGGGAGCAGCACGCGGACGCGATGGCGAACGATCCGTGGTGCTCGCCCTGGATGAGCGCGATGCTCATCGAGCCGCTGCTGGCCTGGGAAGAGCAGACGGGCGACGAGCGGGTGGGGACGATCTTCATCCACCTGACGCGGTTCCTGCGGGACGTGGGGACCAGCTACTTCACGAACGATCTGCTCAACGACTCGTTCCTGTCACCGTCGGTGTGCGACGACCCGAGCGCCGGGGAGAACCGGCGGCGGCTGGTGCCGCTCTACGGGGCGGGGATCCGGCCGGACGGGAGCCGGGCGACGTTCGGGGAGTGGGACGACTGGCAGCACTGCGCGGACGCGACGGCGATCACGGCGGCGGGGCTCCGGGCCCTGAAGCAGGCGGGGATCTACGAGGAAGGCGCTGTGGGGCCGTTCGCGAGCGAGGGCGAGGCGCTGCTCGCGATGCACCACGAACTCGCCGCCTGCGCGGAGCGGGGGTTCGAGAATGCGACACGGGAGCGGCGCGATCCGGCGAACTGGACGAGCGCGGAGCTCGCGGCGGGCGCGGGCGACCCGGCAGGGTTCATCGCGCAGAACCGGATCGGCTTCCCGTCGCACGTGAACATGCCGCAGCGGCGCTATAGCTGGTGGTTCAACTACGCCCTGCTCCAGCACAAGCTCCTCGCCCAGGCAGGCATCGAAGTCCCCGAGATCGTGCAAGGCGCAGTGCAACCCGCCGGCTGCCCCTGAGTACTGCGTACGGCGAATCAGGGACCTTCGGTCCCTACGCTCCCGATGGTCGCTACCCCCGTTTCTTCGCTCGAACGCCGAGCGGAGGACTCGGGACGAACCTGGGAAACGGAGCACTGGCAACGATTGACCATTCTCGGGCGCGAGTCCCGCCGTCCACGGCGTCCCTGCAGAATGAATGTGCACGTCATTGCGCAGGGGCAGGGCGGGGCGCATCCTCTGGGCACCCAACGTCCAGTCCAGTGGAGCCGAAAGCATGCCGTGCGTGAATTACCCGCTGCGTGAAATGAGCTGCAAGATCGTCTACTACGGTCCGGCAATGGGCGGGAAGACCACGAGCCTGCGCCATGTCCACGCCCACGCGGACAGGGCGACGTGCGGCACCCTGATGACGCTCGGGGCCGACGCAGAGCGGATGGTGTGCTTCGACGCGATGCCGCTCGAGGTAGGGGCGCTGTGGGGGTGCAAGGTGCGGCTCCAGCTCTACACGGTGCCAGGGCGCACGGAATGCAACGATACCCGGCGGCTCATTCTCGGAGGGGTGGACGGGCTGGTATTCGTCGCGGACGCGCAGCGGGGGCGGGAAGCCGACAATGCGCAGTCGCTCTCGAACCTGCGCGAGAACCTGGCCGAGGAGGGGCACGCGCTGCGCGAGATCCCCCACGTCCTTCAGTACAACAAGGTGGACCTGCCGGACGCGGTCCCCGTGGAGGAGCTGCGCGGGGCGCTCAACCTGGAGGGCGCCCTCGACTTCGAGGCCTCCGCCAGGGAAGGGGTGGGGGTGTTCGCGCCGCTCAAGGCGGTCTCGCGCCAGGTGGTGGAGAAGATGCTGCGGACCGGCGCCTGTCCGCGGTTCGACGGTCCGCCCTCGTCGGCGCGAGGTCCAGCGAGTGCGTGGCGCAGTCCGGTCTCGCAGCGGGGGTCGTGCCGCGACGTGTCTGCATAAGGCGGCGCGGTCAGGTACCCCACCACGCGTCGTGGCAGATGACCCCATGGGCCGAGGGTGGGGCCTCGCGCGGCGGGGCGCCCGCTGAGTTCCTGCGCGTCCTGCGCGTCCTGCGCGTCCTGCGCGTCCTGCGCCGTGATGCCGGCGGACGACGGTCAAATCCAAGGATCGGCGCGTATTTGCGACGCCCGTATACTTTCCACCACAGGGTGTGGGCAGGGCCTGTGGTGAATTTGATACAGGCGCACAAGAGTTGACGGGACGATCCTCGTCGTTGTACGTACTGCACGCACGGCTCAGGCCTTGCACTACCAGGCTGTACGGGAACCCCGTCGCCTGGCGGGCAAAGAACTGGGGAGGAACGAGCCGCTCTTCGCGAGCTGCTCGTAACGCTGTTGGCCTCGAGTCGACGGTGTGGCCGCCCTCATACGTCACGAGACACTGACTGAAGGAGATCCTGACAATGAACTTCAAGACTGCTCTGATGGCTTCTGCTCTGATGGCGTTCTCCAGCGCGTTCGCCATGGGCTGCGGCGGCACCCCGTGTGACGACGCTGCCGACTACCTCGTCGACGAGTGCGGCCTCCCCGAGGGTGACGGCGGCGAGGATAGCGACGCGGAGTGCACCGCGCAGCTCGAGTGTGCCTCCAACTGCATCATGGAGACCGACTGCAGCGCGTTCACGGACAACGACGCCGAGGCCCTCGCGTCGTACGCCGAGTGCGCGGCGGAGTGCTGATCCGCGCCAGCCAGCGCTGACCGGGTAGCAATACCCGGCCCGCAATGGAGCGAGTGACCGCGATCGGAGACGATCGCGGTCGTTTGCTTTTGTGCGTCCAGAGGGAGACCAGGTCACGTCGGGATCCTCGTCCTCGTGCGTCTGGAGGAAGGCCGCGGCGGGGGAGCCAGGCCCTTCTGGAAACGTGAACATCCGTTGAAATAAGGGTTGACTCGACAATTGGTGGAACCGGGCGGCGCGGGCGCTGTCTGGTCTGCCGTGCTGTCCTCGGCCCGCATTGCTTTCGGTGCGTTCTTCGCGGGGTCGCTCGCCTCGCTCGCCTCACTCGCAGGGTGCGGCGGGATGGACGACGACGCGGCGTCCGGCGCGCTGACGCCGCTCTCCTCGTTCTCTGCACCGTCGCGGAGTGGGGCTGTCGCGCTGGATGGGGAGGCGCAGGTCGCGTACGTCGCCGACGGGGACAACAGGGCGCTTCATGCGGTGGCGCTCGCGTCGGGAGAGGTGATGACGACGCTGCTCGGAGGCAGCCCGGAGCAGGTGATCCTGATCGGTGACGACAGGGTCGCGGTGACGCTGCGGGATGTGAACGAGGTGGCGCTGTTCGCGCGGAGCGAGGGAGAGGCGCTCGCGCCGCTCGGAACGGTGACGGTGCCCGTCGAGCCGGCAGGAATGGCGCTGTCGCCGCGGGGCGAGCTGCTGGTGACGTCGGCGTGGGGGCGGGCGCTGACGTCGCTGCACGCGGAGACGCTGGAGCAGCGCTGGTCGGTGCCGCTCGCGCGAGAGCCGCGGGGGGTGGTGGTGACGCCGGACGGGCGTCGGGCGTTCGTGACCCACCTGGTGGGAGACGCGGTGAGCGTGGTGGATCTGCCGGTGGACGGCGTGCCGGCACGCGCGCGGCGGCTGGCGGTGCTCGGGGGGCGCTACCGGAATCAGGTGGACGGCGCGCTCGGCGCCGGCACGCTGCACCCATCGGCCGCGCTCGCCTACGCGGCGGTGCTGTCGGAGGACGGGCGGATGCTGTTCGTGCCCCACGTGGCGGAGCAGAACGGCGCGGACACGGTGCGCGCGATCCCGGGGGCCTACGGCGGGGTGCCGGTCGAGGAGGAGACGTCGGTGGCGTCGGTGGCCGTGGTGGCGACGGTGGCCGAGCGGCTGGTGGGGGAGCCGGCCGCGGGGAGTCATCCTGTGCGGGGGCTGGCGTCGATCGCGACGGAGGGCGGCGACGGGCTCGCGGTCGCGCCGGAGACCGCGCCGAGCCGTCAGGCACGCGGGGTGGCCCTCGCGGGGGAGGCGCTGCTCGTGGTGTCGATGGGTACGGACGAGCTGGTGGAACTCGACGCGCGCGCGATCGATCCGGCGATGAGCGTGCGGCGGGTCTTCGCGGTGGGGGCGGGGCCAACAGGGGTGGACGTGGACGCCATGGCGGGGATCGCGGTGGTGTGGAGCCAGCTCTCCCACGCGCTGTCGGTGGTGGATCTGGTCTCGGGGGCGGTGGAGACGGCGGTCATCGCGGACGATCCGCTGCCGCCCGAGGTGGCAGCGGGCAGGAGGCTGTTCGTGACCGAGCGGGATCGGCGGATCTCGCGCGATGGACGGGCATGCGCGGGCTGTCACCCGGAGGGGCGCGACGACGGGCTGGTGTGGAAGCTCGGCGCGGGGCCGCGGCAGACGCCGACGCTGGTGGGGCGCCTCGATCGCGGGCCGTACGGCTGGCTCGGCAAGCACGCGCGGCTGGAGGACAACATGCAGGAGACGATGACGCGCCTCGGGGGGTCGGGGCTGCCCGAGGTCGAGCTGCAGCACCTGGCGACGTTCCTGCGGAAGGGTCTGCATGCACCTGGGCGCGCCGTGGCGGCGGAGGCGGGGCAGGGGACGCAGGGGACGCAAGGGACGCAGGGGACAGCAGGCGGCGCAGGCGACGCGCGGCGGGGCAAGGAGCTGTTCGCGTCGGCGGAGGTGGGGTGCGGGGACTGTCACCGTCTCGATGCGGAGGCCAGTGATCGGACGGTGCACGAGGTGGGGTCGCGCGGCGGGAAGGACACCACGTCGGGGTTCAGGACGCCGCCGCTCCTGTTCGTGGGGGGGACGGCGCCCTACTTCCACGATGGGCGCTACGCGACGCTGGAGGCGCTGCTCGAGGACAATTTCGATCGGATGGGGCACACGTCGCACCTGTCGGCGGGCGAGCTGCAGGATCTCGTCGCGTTCCTGAGGACGCTGTGAGGGCGGGGCGCGGCATCGTCGGGGCGGTGGCAGTGGCGATCGCTGCTGGTGGTCTCCTCGCGTTCGGTCCGTGGTCGCTCCTCGGTGGCAGGTCGGAAGGCGCGCAGCCGCGAGGGCAGGTGGTGCTGGCGGAGCCGCGTCGAGGAGAGGCGGAGGCGGGGACCGCGACGGGGATGCGCGGGCTGTCGCAGGCCTGGCCCCCCGCCGAGGTGGGCGAGGTGTCCGGGGAGGTGCCGGGTGACGTGACGCTCGAGGCTTCGCCGCTCGCGGGTGGGGGGGTCTCGGTGCGGGTCACGCGCGAGGGCCACCTGGTTGCGTTGCGGCACCGGGATACGGCGAGCGCGGGGCGCGACTGGGCTGCGCTGGAGCTGCGGACGGCTCCGGGCGCGGCGTCGCCGGGGAGCGCGGTGCTGGTCTGGGAGGCGACGGAGCTGCGCACGCTGGAGACGGTGCGGGGGCTGGTGAAGGTGGACGGCGATGCCGCGCGGCTCGTGCCGTCGGCGCCCCCGAAGCGAGGAGCTTCGCTCTCGGATCCGGCGAAGGTGCACGACTGCGTCTCGCACCGGGATGGGGCAGGGGGGTTCGTGGTGCTCTGCCGGCTCGGGCGCGAGGCGCGGAGGGCGCGCGCGGTGAACGTGACCGGGAGCAGGCCCCTCGAAGGAGCCTGGGTGGTGGATGAGCCGCTGGGGCGGTGGAGGGTGGCGCGGCTCGAGCTGCCCCGGGGCGAGGCGCTCGCCGAGGGGCGGGCGATCACCTACGTGCGCGGCGTCGAGGGGGTGGTGGTGCGCGCGGAGGTGGTGTGGGGCGCAGGGGGGGACGGCGACGAGGGCGTGGGCTCCGGCAGCGCCGGAGAACGCAGGGGAGCGCTGCTGCTCGCGGCATCGCGGCGGGTGCAGCCAGTCGGGGATTCGGGGTTCTGAGCCATGCGGCAGGAGACGAGGGGTGCCATGAGAGCTTTCGAGAACGCCGGTGAGGCCCGCGTGAGCGCGGATGGCCGTGAGGGCACGGGGGGGCGCGTGGCGCTGCTGGTGACGGTGCGGTGGGGGGACGACGTCCTCGTCTCGAAGCAGCTCCGGGGCAGCGAGGAGGCGGTGATCGGCGCGGCGCCGGGGGCGCTCGTGGCGATGCCGTGTGCGTCGCTGGGGAAGGCGTCGGTCTGCGTGGCGAGGCTGCGCGGGGGGCAAGGGGTCGCCCTGGTGCCAGCGGGATGCGTGGGCTCGCTGCGGCAGGTGGGCGAGGGAGGGCGCGAGGGGAAGGGCACGGTGATCGGGCGGGCGCGCCTGCTGGCCGGGCCGACCGAGGTGCGGCTCGCTGGCGGCGAGGAGCTGACGCTGTGGATCGAGGGCTTCCTGGTGACGGTGGCTGCGGAGGGCACAGAACGGCCCGTGTGGGCTGCAGCGGGAGGGAGGCGTTCGCTCGGCGCGCTGCCGTACGTGGCGGTGGCGGCGGCGGTGCACGCGGGGGCGCTCGGATTCGCGGCCCATACCGGGCTCACGGCGGGTCTCGTGGACGAGGCGACACCCGAGGCCGAGGTGCTGCGCGGCTACCTGGCGGCAGCGGAGCGGAAGACCCAGGCTGCTGATCCGGTAAGCCAAGCAGAGGTCGGAGACAGCGAGGGACACCGGGTCAATGATCGCCGCGGCAACGGCAAGGCAGGTGGAGGGGCGCGCGCGGCGGGCGAGGAGGGCGCGATGGGCTCGCGGCTGTCGCGGCAGTCGGCGCCTCGGCGGTTCGCGCTGCCGAAGCAGGCGGAAGGTGAGGCGGCGCTGTCGGCGGCGAGGGCGGTCGAGGAGGCGCGGGATTTCGGGATGATCGGGCTCCTGGCGACGGGAGGTCAGCACGCTCCAGCCTCGGCGTTCGGCGCGCTGGAGGCACAGGGGGCCGATGCGATCGCGGCCGATGGCGGGATGTGGGCGCGGGTGCTGGGGGATCGCAGCGGGCACGAGGCGCTGGGGCTCTCGGGCGTGGGTCTCGGCGGCGGCGGATCGGGGCTCGGAGTAGGGCTCGAGCGGATCGGGACGGTGGGACACACGAGCGGCTTGCCGGGGGAGTATACGGGGGGCGGGGGTGTGCCGCTGCAAGGGGGCGGCGGGAGGGGGTGGTGGTCTTCGTGGCACGGGCCGCGCGGATACGGGCGCCGGGCCCGCCCCCCGACCATCCGGTGGGGTCTGACGCAGGTCACCGGGAGGCTGCCGCCGGAGGCGATCCGGCGCATCATCCGGCAGAACTTCGGCAGGTTCCGGGCGTGCTACGAGGACGGGCTGCGGCGGAACCCGGCGCTCGCGGGCCGCGTCACGGCGCGGTTCGTCATCGGGCGCGACGGCTCTGTCGGGGCCGCGCAGAGCAACGGCTCCGATCTGCCCGATGAGGCCGTGGTTTCGTGCGTGGTGCGCGCGTTCTACGGGATCAGCTTCCCACAGCCCGAGGGAGGGATCGTGACGGTGGTGTATCCGATCGTGTTCTCCCCCGCAGAGTGACCCCGGAGCGGGCCTCGGCCTGGTCATCCAGCGCGCCTCGTGTAGTCTAGCGCTGCTCTTACCTTGTCGAGGCGAACGTCCAGGTCTCTCCATGGCCACCTGCCCCCGCTGCCGCAAGCGCTATCCGGACGAGGCGACCATCTGCGAGGCGGACGGCTCGGTGCTCCTCCAGGACGAGTCGTTCCAGCAGGTGGACGCCGATCTGAGCGCCGGGCAGATGGCGGGCGAGTACCGGATCGAGGGGAAGATCGGGGAGGGGGGGTTCGGTAGCGTCTACCGGGCGATGCACCCGCTCATCGGGAAGGCTGCCGCGGTCAAGGTGCTGAACCGGCAGTACTCGGCGAATCCGCAGATGATGTCGCGGTTCGTGGCCGAGGCGCGGGCGGTGAACCAGATCCGCAACCGGAACATCATCGACATCTTCTCCTTCGGCGCCACGGACGATGGGCGGCAGTTCTTCGTGATGGAGCTGCTCGAAGGGTTGCCGCTCGATCGCTACCTCAAGCAGAAGGGGCGGCTGGATCCGGAGGAGGTGGTCCCGATCCTGCGCGGGGTCGCGAGGGCGCTCGACGCGGCGCACGCAGCGGGGATCGCGCACCGCGATCTCAAGCCGGAGAACGTGTTCCTGATCTTCGAGGACGACGGGGCGATCTTCCCGAAGCTCCTGGACTTCGGCATCGCGAAGCTGCTCGGGGACTCGGGGGTGAGCGTGAAGACCCGGACGGGTCAGCCGATGGGGACGCCTTACTACATGTCTCCCGAGCAGTGCCGCGGCAAGCACGTCGACCACCGCACGGACATCTACTCGTTCGGGATCCTCGCGCACGAGATGCTCACGGGTCACGTGCCGTTCACCGGCGACAGCGTGATGGACGTGATGCTCAAGCAGACCACGGAGGCGCCCCCGAAGGTGTCGAGCGTGCGGGTGGAGCTGGCGAAGCAGCTCGACGCGCCGATCCTGGAGATGCTCCGCAAGGAGCCCGATACCCGTCCGGATTCTGCGGGCGCCGCGGTCGAGGCGCTCGCGCGCGCGGCCCAGGAGGCGGGGTACGACGTGCAGGCGCTGCCGGCGGCGCGCACCTCGCGCAAGAGCGGCGGCTCCGGGGGAGGGCGGACCCCGAGCGGGCTGACTCCGGCCGAGCTGCGGTCGATCTCAAGCGCCCAGACGCTGGTCGATCCGCGCTCGGGCGGCCAGACGCCGCTCGATGCGTCGGGAGACGTGGCCCCGCGCGGGAGGCGCTGGACGGCCGTGATCGTGGCCATGGTGTCGCTGGTGGCCGGGATCGTGGGCGCTGCAGCGGTGGCCTCGCAGCGGGGGGCGTCGCAGGCGGTGCCGCTCTCGGCGCTGCACCTGCCGGGGGTGCCCGTGGTGACGCTGCCGAAGGTCGCGCCGCCCGAGGTGAAGCCCGCCGAGGCCGCCGAGGTGACGCTCTCCGTGCAGGCGACGCCGAAGGTGGTCGAGGTGCTGCTCGGCCCGAGGAAGCTGGGCACCTCGGCAGAGACGCTGGTGCTGCCCCGGGGTGAGGCGCCGGTGACGCTGACGCTCCGCGCGCCAGGGTACGTGAGCAAGGACGTGGAGATCGTTCCTTCGGCCAACGTGGTGCTGCCGGTGGTGCTGACCCGCTTGCCGACAAAAGGGAACGGCTCGGGACGCGGAGAGGTGGAGTGGTGAAGGGGAGGGCGGGACGGAGCCGCCAGAGGGCGCCGTGGAGATGGGCCGGGGGTGTGGTGCTGGGAGCGTCGCTCCTCGCGCCGTCCGGGTGCGTGGACTACCCCCGGCTGGAAGGTGGCGTCTGCGGAGACGGGTTCATCGATGAAGCGGAAGGCGAGGACTGCGATGGAGCCTCCATCACGCCCGACATCCCTGGATACGAGGGGCCCTCCTTCGAATGCACCGACGCCTGCCGGCTCAAGTGCGAGCCGAAGTCTCCCGCATGCCTCCAGCAGCATGACCTCGTGAGCAAGGATATGAAGGATCCGTGCTGCCCGCCTGGGTGGGGATGCGGGACCGACGGGAGTTGTCGCCAGGCCGGCACGACGTTTCGCCCCGGTCCCAAGGTCGAGACCGAAGTCGGTCGCCTCTTCACGGCCGATTTCGATGGCGACGGCAAGCAGGAGGTCCTCGCGGCCACGGCGACCACCGTCACCGTGCACCACCTCGACGGAGAGGTGATGCGGGAGTCCCTGCGCACCGCGTTCGCAGGTCAGGCTGTGATCTCTGCCGATCTGAACGCATCCACCAAGGTCGACGCGTTCCCCAGGGAGGAGCTGCTGCTCGCGATCGGCAACGGCATCGGGGTGCTCGACGCGGACGAAGAACACGTGTTCACGCCGCGGGTCTACCCGGTCGAGCTGCTCACCGACATGGACGAGCCGCTCGTGTCGGAGAGGGACTGGAAGATGGTGCTTGCCAGCAACGGCGATGCGCATGCCAACACCCTGGATGACGTGTTCATCGTCACCAGCAGGAGCGTGATCGCCATCGACCAGGAACCAGGGGAGCAGCAGTTCCAGGACGACGAGGTCGACCTGCGCTGGCCCATCGCGGTGGCGAACGTCGATCCCAGCACCGACTGTGAAGAGCTGCTGATCCCGCTGAAGCGCGCCGGGTCGCTGGTCCTGCACGTCCACGATCCTTGCGCTGACCCGGGCGCGCCGGCGCTGAATTGGGCGTTCGACGGTGAGGGCGGCGTCGCCCCGGAGCTCGCCGGACCCGTCCAGGCCTTCGATCTGGATCACGATGGCCACCCCGAGGTGGCGGTCGGGTTGAAGGTGGGGGGCGAGGAGAAGATCCAGATCCACGTCCTTCATCACGTCTCCGGGCACTTCGAGGAAGGGATCTGCGTCGACGCTTTGACTCCCGCAGTGGCCTCGCTGTGCGGCGCTGCGCCGGTGCTGCTGGCGATCGGTGACCTCGATGGCGACCTCGTCCCCGACTACGTGGACCCCTGCCAGGTGGTGATGAGCGCGAACCTCTCGTCTCCCGCCACTCCGGCTGGAGAGTGTCTGTCCGGCGGGGAGTCGGCCGGCTACCGCGTCTACAACACCGAGAGGCCCTGGGGCGCGGCCATCATGCACGAGCTGAACGGCGACGCGCATCCCGATGTGGTGGCCGTGTCACCGGGAGGGACGGCGCTCGCCTTCTTCCGTGGGACGGAGGAGGGGCTCCTGAATCCCAGCGGCATTCCCGCCGGCATGGCCGTGGGGCAGATGGTCAGGGGCGACTTCGACGGGGATAGCATCGCCGACATCGGCCTCCTGGAGGACGTCGCGCGCGGCTCGGAGGCGGGGGTCCGGCTCGCCTTCGGTCGCCACCTGACGGCTCCCGCGCCGCCAGTCCTGGTCGGCAGGGTCCAGGATGGCGTGCAGCTCGTCACGGGCGACTACCGCCCGCTCTCGGCAGCGAGCGACGGGATGACCGATCTGGCAGTGCTGTCGGTGGGGAATGCGGTGAGCGGCGAGGAGGGATCCTTCATGACCTTCTTTGCCGGCAATGCGAGCCGTTCGCTGCAGTCCACGATGATGCTGTCCACCGATCTGCTGGTGAGCGGTGATGTGCCCAAGCTGATCGCGGTCGGGTACTTTCGCAAGCCCCGCGAGGAGAGCACGGCAACCAAGGGGATCGCGGCGGTGGGCCTGGATCTCGGTGGAGGGGCCTCGGAGCTCTCGTCCCGGATGTGGTGGATCGGGCTGGACAAGGATGGGGATCCCCCGCCGCCGTCGGAGCGTCAGGTCACCGTGCCGCAGGACAGCGCCACGAAGCGGGTCATCGAGGCGCAGGTTGCGATCATGAGACGATCAGAGAAGCCGGATCGATTGGTGCTGGGGGTCCCGGTGTCGGACGAGGCGTTCGAGATTCACGTGTTCGACCTGGTCACGGACGGCGCGGTTCTGCAGTGGGTGCCTGCCTTCGACCCGGTGGAGCTCACCGGAAGGCTCGTACCGGGGAGCCTGACCGCGGTCGATATCAACAAGGATGGGACCGACGACCTGTCGCTGATCACCGATAGCGGACCCAACTCTGCGGTGAACGAGCTCCGGGTGCTCTGGGGGGATGAAAATGATCTTTCGGTTCCTCTCGACTCGCCGCTGCTGCAGTCGTGCGCGGACTCGTCCGGAGTCATCTCGAGCGTGGTCTGGACCGAGCTTTCGAGCGACTACGAGATGCTGGAGGGCGTCGTCCTCGCGGCCGACGGGGGCTGCATCATCGCGCCTCCCGATCCGTCGGAAGGGGAGTGCGATACGGACACCAGCGAGGGGACTGCATGCAATCGCGTCACCATCCTGAAATCGGCCGGTGCGTTCATCGACAAGGAGCCGGCGCTGTTCAAGGGTGCGACGCTCGCCCTGGGCGATGTGGATGGTGACGGGCTGCTCGATCTCATCGCGGCGGACGCGACGTCGTTCCGTGTCTTCTTCCGACAGCCAGAGAATCCGTGAAGGCCCACGCGCTTCGTCCAGTGCTTCGTGCCACGCAGGCGGCGTTCCTGGCTGCCATGATGCTCGGCGCGCCCCGGGCCATGGCTCAGGAAGATGCCGTGGTGCAGGCCAAGAACCTCTTCAATGCAGGCGCGAAGGCGTACGAGCGCGCGCAGTACCAGGCGGCCATCCAGGCGTTCGAGGAGGCTTACCGGCTCTCCCCGCGGCCGGGGATTCGCTTCTCCATCGCGCAGGCGGAGCGCCGCCAGTACTACGTGGACAAGCAGCCCGAGCATGTCCGGAAGGCGCTCTTGCTCTACCAGGCTTACCTCGCAGAGGTTCCTCAGGGGGGGCGGCGCAGCGACGTGGTGCAGGCGCTCGCGGAGCTGGAGCCCATCGCGGCGCGGCTCGACGCGGCCGAGGCAGGGGCGGTGGCGCCGCCTGCTCCGGAGGCTCCTGCGCCGGTGAAGCGGAAGACGCAGCTCATGATCTCGGCGCTCGCGGAGGGGGCGGTCCTCTGGATGGATGGCGGGGAGATGAAGGATCTGCCGTTCATCGAGGAGGTGACGCCCGGCAAGCACCGGATCAAGGTGAGCGCACCGGGCTACTTCGACGACGAGCGCGAGGTCGTCACCCTGGAAGGAGCCGTGGTGGCGCTCGACGTGGCGATGAAGGAGCGCCCGGCGAGGCTGGAGGTCAGCACGGACGCGCGCGCCGACCTGTCCATCGACGGACGTACGGTGGGCCAGGCGCCGCTGGTCCAGCCCGTGGAGGTGCCCTCCGGCAAGCACCTCCTGACCATCACCCGGGATGGTCGCAAGCCCTTCTCCCGCGAGATCGAGCTGCGGCGGGGGCAGATGCTGCACCTCGACATCCCCCTCGATCGCACGCCGCAGCGCTACGTCGCCTACGCGTTCCTGGGCACGGGCATCGCCGGCATGGTGGCCGGGGGCGTATTCGCGGGGCTCGCGCTGTACAAGCAGGGCGTGGCAGCGGACATCCACGACAGTGCAAAGGACACGAAGAACCTGCCGTCCAGTGAGCGCACCAGGTACAACGACGCGCTCGAACAACGCGACAGGTGGCGGCAGATCGGGGCCATCACGGCAACGAGCGGCGTGATCATGGGGGGTGCCGGCGTGCTGCTGTACCTGATGGACAACCCCTCGGTGCCGGCGCCTGGCAGGTTGGAGCCGGAGCCAAAGGCGCCCTCGCCGTTGCCTCGGTACAGCGACCCGTCGCTGGAGGTGTCCGTGGTCCCGTCGGTGGGTCCGGGAATGGGCGGAGCACTCGTGGTGGGGCGCTTCTGAGCGGGGGAGCAAGGCTTCCGGGAGGGGAGGCCGGAGTCGAGGTCGCGGCGATCCAGCTCCCGCACCGGTTTGGCGAGGTTGCAGGGGCCCTGGCGGAGCTTTCGGCGCTGCTCGCCGCCGAGGCGCTGCACGGCGTGCAGCTCGCGCTGCTGCCCGAGGCGAGCTTCACCGGTTACGTGTCGGGCAGGGGCAACTTCGATCTGCGTCGGTTTGCGGAGCCGCTGGATGGACCCACGCTGGCGGAGGTGGCCGCGCTGGCATGTCGGTCCGGGGTCGCGATCGCAGCGCCGCTGATCGAGGTGGATGGGGCGTGCTTCTACAACAGCCTCGTGCTCGTGGACGGAGAGGGACGGCGCGTCGGTCACTGGCGCAAGCGGCATCCGTGGCTCCCGGAGCGCTGGGCGTCCGAGGGGAACCTGGGTACGCCAGTGGTCGAGGTGGTGGGGTTGCGGGTGACGGCGGCCATCTGCTTCGACATCCACTTCGTGAGCGAGGAGGCCGGGGCATCGCTCGATGCGGCGGACGTGCTGCTGTTTCCCTCGGCCTGGGTGGACAGTCCGGCCCACGTGGACCTGCGTCGGAAGATCCTGCCCGCGGTGGCGCGCCGGCACCGGATCGGGGTGGTCAACGCCAACTGGGGGCCGCCACGGCAGCGCACGCTGCACGCGCTGGCGGGGCAGGGAACCTCACGGATCCTCGATGCGCGAGGGCGGCTGGTGGCGAGCGCAGCGCCGGGGGCGCAGGCCGCGGTGGTGCGGGCGACCGTGTCTACCGGACCGGGCGAGGGCGATGGGGATGAAGCGCAGGCCCGAGAAGAGAAGGCCTAGTTAGAAGAGCGACGCGGCGATGCCGTCGGCGAGGAGCCAGGAACGGGCGGGGATGGTGAGCCGACCTCCGTGGATCTCCAGGCGGCCATCTCTGGCGAGGCGGTCCGCTGCCCGTCGGCGTGGCTCGGACCAGGCCGGGATGCCCAGCTCTGCGGCCGCCGCTTCCAGGTCGAGGCCAGCGCGCAGCCGGAGGCCGAGCATGATCCGCTCACGCAGGCGGGTCTCGGCGTCCAGTGGCTCCTCGCTGTCGGCCGTGGGGGTCCCGGCCCGTGCTGCGGCCATGTAGCGGTCGGGGTTCGGAAGGTTCCGGTAGCGCAGGGCCGAGCCCTCTGCATCGCTCACGGTACCCACGGCGGCGCAGCCGAGGCCGACGTAGTCGACGCCGGTCCAGTACCCCAGGTTGTGCCGTGCTTCCTCGCCCTTCCTGGCGTAGTTCGAGACCTCGTAGTGGGTGAAGCCCTCCTCCTCCAGCACGGCCTCGATGGACAGGAATGCATCTGCCACACCATCCTCGGCGGCCAGGGGCAGGCGCCCGCGGCGAGAGAGTTCCCCGAAGCGGGTTCCTGGCTCGATGGTGAGGCTGTAGGCCGAGACATGCCCGACGCCGGTACGTGCGAGGGTGCGCGCCTCCCGGGCGGCCTCGCCGGGGTCCTGCTCGCGGGGTCGAGCGGTGTCTCCGCTGGCAACGCCGTAGATCAGGTCACCGCTGACGCGGGGTAGCCCTGCCTGGATGGCGGCGCGCACGGCGGACAGGCCGCCTTCGGGAGCGTGGAGTCGTCCAAGGAAGCGGAGACGCTCTTCGTCGAGGCCCTGGACACCCACGCTCAAGCGGTTCACGCCGGCCTGCAGGAGGCCACGGGCGCGGTCTTCGTCGAGGGACGAGGGGTTGCACTCGACGGTGATCTCCAGGTGGGGGGCGACCTCGCCGGCCGCAGCGACGATGCCGTCGAGCACGCGGCCAAGCTGCTCCGGCTCCCAGAGCGACGGTGTCCCCCCACCGAAAAAGACGCTCTCAAGACGTCGGTGGGCGAGCGCGGGCGCGCGGCGTGCGAGTTCCGCCAGCACGGCGTCGGCGTAGAGGCGGTGCTCGATGGCCTCACGGGCCTTCGAAAACGAGACGAAATCGCAGTAGGGGCACTTCTGGAGGCACCAGGGGAAGTGTATGTACGCGGTGATGGACTTCATCGAGGTGGAGGGTGGTAGCGCGCCATCCGCTGGCCCGCTCGGCGTGATGGGATGGATTGTGAAGGGGCGAGAGGGCAGGGGTTGGCATGGTGACATAATTGCGGTGTCTGGATCGCGGTGTTAGCGTCAACAAGAGAGGCGGGATAACCGCCGGGTGTCTTCATGCTGACGTTGACCGAGCTTGTTGATCGCGTTCGCAGCTACCAGCCACACACCGACGTCGACCTGATTGCCCGAGCCTACAACTACGGGCTCGACGCTCACAAAGGGCAGAAGCGCAAGAGCGGCGACCCTTACTTCTCCCACCCCGCCTCGGTATCCGGGATCATCAGCGATCTCCGGCTCGACACGGCGAGCATCTGCGCGGGGCTCCTCCACGACGTCGTCGAGGACACGCTCGCCACGGTCACCGACATCGAGGCAGCATTCGGGCAGGAGATCGCGTTCCTCGTCGACGGGGTGACGAAGCTCTCCAAGATCAACTTCGCCTCGAAGGAGGACCGGCAGGCCGAGAACTTCCGGAAGATGCTGGTCGCCATGGCGCGCGACATCCGCGTGCTCCTCGTCAAGCTGTGCGATCGGCTCGACAACATGCGCACCCTGGAGTTCATGAAGCCAGAGGCGCAGGATCGCATCGCCCGCGAGACGATGGACATCTATGCCCCGCTGGCGAACCGGCTCGGCATCGCGCGGTTCAAGAGCGAGCTCGAAGACCTCTCGTTCAAGTACCTGGAGCCTCAGGCGTACGCCGATCTGACGCGGAAGATCGCCACCACGGCGAAGGAGCGCGAGAAGTACATCCACGACACCTCCAAGATCCTGTCGTCGAAGCTGGCCGAGCAGGGGTTCGCGGTCGACGTCGCGGGGCGCGCGAAGCACCTCTACTCGATCTGGCGCAAGATGCAGGTGCAGCAGTGTGACTTCGATCAGGTCTACGACGCCATCGCGTTCCGCGTGGTCGTGGAATCGGTCGCCGATTGCTATGCGTCGCTGGGCGTCATCCACTCGCAATGGACGCCCATCCCTGGTCGCTTCAAGGACTACATCGCGCTGCCGAAGCCGAACATGTACCAGTCACTGCACACGACGGTGATCGGTCCGGGCAGGGAGCGGATCGAGGTGCAGCTCCGCACGAGCGAGATGCACCGGGTGGCCGAGCAAGGCATCGCCGCGCACTGGAAGTACAAGGAGCACGGCTCCGGAGGGGTCGACCCGAAGGACGCGGCGCGCTTCAGCTGGCTCCGCCAGTTGATGGAGTTCCAGAAGGAACTCAAGGACCCGGCCGAGTTCCTGGAGAGCGTCAAGGTCGACCTCTTCCAGGACGAGGTGTACGTGTTCACGCCGAAGGGCGACGTGCGCGTCTTTCCGCGTGGTGCGACCCCCATCGACTTCGCGTACGCGATCCACTCGGAGGTGGGGGAGCACTGCTCCGGAGCGCGCGTGAACGGAGTGCTCGTTCCCCTGCGCTCGAAGCTGCGCAATGGCGATGTCGTCGAGGTGATGACCAACCCGAACCAGCACCCCTCAAAGGACTGGCTCGAGAATGTCAGCACCGGACGTGCCCGCTCCAAGATCCGCGCCTTTCTCCGCCAGGAGCAGCGCGACAAGTCGCTGAAGCTCGGGCGAGAGCTGCTGGAGAAGGAGATGCACCAGCGCAGCATGAGCCTGAACCGGCTCAGCAAGAACGAGGCGGAGATGCGCCGGGTGCTGGAGCGGTTCTCGGTGTCTTCCTCGGAGGAGCTGTTCATCGGCATCGGCTACGGCAAGCTGAGCGCGCGGACCATCTGCGAGTTCCTCGCGCCTGCCGAGGACGAGAAGGGGGCCTCTCCGCCCGACTCCATCCGGGAAGGGCGCATCGAGTCGCTGGTGCGCAAGGTCACCGGCAAGGGGAGCCAGGGCATTCGCCTGAACGGGATAGACGACGTCCTCGTTCGCTACACCAAGTGCTGCAACCCGCTGCCCGGTGACGAGATCATCGGCTTCATCACCCGCGGTCGCGGCGTCACCGTGCACCGGCGCAACTGTCCCAAGGCGTTCGACACCGATCCCGAGCGCCGCGTCGAGATCTCGTGGGACGCCCGCGCCAAGATCAACCGGCCCGTGTCCGTCAAGGTGACCACCGCCAACCGCCCGGGCATCCTCGCCACCGTGAGCCACACGTTCCACGAGCAGGGGATCAACATCAGCGAGGCCACCTGCCGTGCCAGCGATGACGGCCGCGCCATGAACACGTTCACGTTCCTCTGCTCGGATCTGGCTCAGCTCAAGAACATGATCCGGCAGCTCCAGCGAATTCCTGGGGTGATTGCCGTCGAGCGCTCCTGAGACCCGCTCAGCCCCCACCCTGAAGAGCGCGAGTCAGAGGACGACCCTGATCGCCTCCAGGCTGATGACGCGCAGCCAGCTCCTGTATCCGGCGCACGAGTGCGAGCAGGTCTCGGTGGCGCACCGGAGTGCCCGGTTCGGCCTGGTGACAGAAGAAAGTGCGGCACCCGAGCGGCCTGTCGGCGTAGATCGCGCAGCGTCCCTGCTCGGTCAGCATCGGGCACGTGCGCTCCGTGACGGGCAAACGCCGCGGCCCACCCGTGGAGGGCTGCGGAGCAGCATCTCCCGAGGCGAGGGGGGCGGCATGCCGGAACGAGCGAGCCCCGCCACGTTTTGCCAGCGCACGCCGAACGGCCGCGAGTTCGATGCTCGTCACGTAGGGTTCCCTGCCGGTGATCCCGAACCGGCAGCACTCGGTGGACGCCGGGCAACTCCAGCCGGAGAAGGCCTCATCGGCATCTCGATAGATCTCCGCGAGGTCGGCGAGCCATCGGGCTTCGTCTTGCACCGCGCGTGGCCTGTCCGCTCTCACGGGGGCAGTCGTAGCCCAGGACTCCCGAGCAGGCCACGGTCACCGGGGCGAGGCGACAAGGGACACCAGGTGCTGGCCGGCGTCTTCGACAGCCAGCAGCCATGAAGAGGGTCGTGTGCGGGTTCCGCGGCCCGGGTCCGGGCCGCGCTCGTGGGAAAGGCTTCGGGGTGCCCTCTGGCGGACGCGAGCGGCTTCAGCGAACCTTGCGACGGGCGATGTCGAGTCCCAGACGGTCGGCTTCCCGGTAGATCGCCTGCCTCGACATGCCCAGCGCGCGTGCGGCGGAGGCCACCGAACCGTTGGCGCGAGCGAGCGCGTCCTCCAGCCGGGCCCGCGCGAGCGACGGATCCGTGGCAGGCGGCAGGTTCGGCTTGAGCCGAGGACCCCGGGAGAGCGAGTCCGCGATCGTCGCCAGCGAGAGCGGACCTTCGGGCGTGGCCTGCACGGCCGTGGTGAGCACGTTCTCGAGCTGCGGGACGCCCCCTGGCCAGCCTGCACGCACGAGCGCCTCCAGCAGGTCGGGCGTGAACCGATTCAGGCCGATTCCCATGCGCTCAGCGATGTCTCGCACGATAAGGAGAATGTCTTCGCGCCGGACCTCCAGGGAGGGCACCGTGAGACGCTTGCCGGAGAAGAGGGACGCGAACCAGGGGGCGATGTGCCCATCCCCCGCGGCGCGGTCCAGCGGCTGCTCGGTGGTGATGATCAGGGTGGCACCGCTCATCCGCCCCACGGCGTGGGCTACCTCGAGCTGCTGCGGCCTCGGCAACCGATCGGCGCTGTAGATGAGCCAGGTGACCGGTCGGACCCCTGTGGGTGCAGGGGTGCTCCCCATCTTGCCCGGGGCATTCGGGTCGAACACGGTGGCGGTGGGCTTCCCTTCGACGGCCCCATCGATCACGAAGATGTCGCCCAGGTGCTGCCGCAGCATCGCTGCCTGGTGGGCGAGCGTCCGCTTGCCCACACCCGGTGAGCCCTCAATGCAGATGTTCGACCCACGCCGCACCAGGTCGAGCGCGGGCTCGATCCAGTCGCGGCGCTGCTTGGAGCCGTGGACCAGAGGACCAAGCCGCGACGGGCTTCCCTCATGAAGGTTGAGTTCGCGTTCCACGAACACGGCGATCTGCTCACCGAGCCGCACCACGTCGCCGTGCATGACGTTGATGCGTCTGGCGCGGACGCCGTTCACCCAGGTGCCCTCCTGGGTCCCGAGATCCTCGATGTAGCAGCCGTCAGAGCGGACGTTGACTCGGGCGTGCTCCGGGGCGATACCGGTGAGCCCGATCTGGTTCTCTTTGTCGGCGCTCCCGACGACGGCGCCATCCGTCAGCCCGACCACCTGAGGGGGGCTGTCGACGCCCACCATCACCAGTCCCCAACCCCCGGCCGCGTCCCGGCGCTTGGCGTGGATTCCGGAGCGATATTCCTTCTGTTGAATGGCGGGGGCCGCTGCTTCCGCCATCTCCACCCTCAAAACGCTTTGCTCACTCATGAATCCCCCCAACCCCTCAAGACCTGCCAGTGGTCAACGTCCAGCTCTTGGCGGGACCACCCCGCCTCTGAACCCCGCCCACCCGTCAGGCTACGACATCAACCAGAAGCTCGGCTCCGGCCACCCGGACGACCTCCTCGCTGACGACTCTCAACACCATACTCGACCAGAGCGGCCGTGCAACCGCTGGGAAGATGAAGTTCGCAACGAAAGTGATCGAGTCCTTGACTTGGAGGAGGGCCGTTGGTAGCAATCCCCTCGTTCCGACGGGGACCCCAGCAAGGGGGGTCCGGAGGGATGCAGTACCAGATCAGGCCGGTCCCGACCTGATTTGCGGGAGTAACTCAGTGGTAGAGTGCAACCTTGCCAAGGTTGACGTCGCGGGTTCAAATCCCGTCTCCCGCTCCGGAAAGCAGTAACGATGAGCGCCGAACGATAGGCGCGAGAGAAGCCCGAGGCACAATCCCCTCGGGCTTTGTTGCGTGTGCTGCAGACGCGCTGACCTGAGGCCTCGTCGTGCTGCGCGCCGCGCCGCCAAACGCGCGTAAGCGCCTCGCCGCTTGTGCTAATCAGTCGCGCCGATGTCGGCACCCCTGTTCGAGCGTCTCCACCTGCTGGCCGGTAGCCTCGAGCAGCAGTTCCTGGGGAAGGACGAGATCATTCGCCTCCTCATGATCTCCGTCGCTGCCGGAGAGCATTGCCTCCTGCTCGGGCCACCCGGCACTGCCAAGAGCGCCCTCATCCGGTCTCTCGCCGAGCTGATGCAGGCGCGGTACTTCGAGTACCTGCTCACCCGCTTCACGGAGCCGAACGAGATCTTCGGCCCGGTGGACATCGGTGCTTTCCGGGACGGTGTCTACCGGCGGAACACCAAGGGGATGCTCCCCGAGGCCGAGGTGGTGTTCCTCGACGAGGTGTTCAAGTCGAACAGCGCCATCCTCAACGCGCTGCTGACCCTCCTCAACGAGCGCAAGTTCACGAGCGGGGGTCAGGTCCTCCGCTGCCCCCTCATCAGCGTGTTCGCTGCCTCCAACGAAGTGCCCGGTGACGAGACCCTCACCGCCATCTTCGACCGCTTTCTCATCCGGGTGCATTCCGACAACCTGGACGCCTACCACTTCAACGAGCTGCTCCAGCGCGGCATCCAGCACGAGATCCGGCAGCTTTCCGGGGAACCCCTCCGGCCCCTGGTGACGGCCCAGGAGTTCGCCGAGCTGAACCGCTCCTTCGGGACGCGCATGCGCTTCTCCGAGAGCTTTCTCTCCTCCTACAAGGGACTGGTCTTCCAGATCCGTGCAGAGGGCATCTCCCTGTCCGATCGGCGCGTCGTGAAGATGTTGAAGCTCTTCGCTGCGAGCGCTTACCTCGAAGGTCGAGAAGCCCCCGATCTGAGCGATTTTTTCGTCCTGAAGCACATCTGGAACAACCGCGATCAGGCAGCCATCCTCGAAGGCATCATCCAGCCGGTGCTTGAAGGGTTCTTCCGCGAGCACCCTGATCGCCGTCGGGTGGGTGTCCTGAGCGTGGGTGTGGAGGCGCTCGCTGCGGAGATCGACCGCATCCGTCAGATCCTGACCGGTGGCGCTGCCCTCGGCGACGTGCAGCTCTTCAGCCAGCTCAAGACGCTCGGCGAGATCAAGGTGGCGCTGTCGAGCCTTGGTGACCCCCGCGCCCGGGAGCTCGAACGGCGCGTCGGCGAGCTGCTTCAGGCCTCCTTCCAGAGCGGCCGGTTCGCCCAGATCTGAATCAGGGAGCGCTGGTTCCCTCGCGCCCGTACACGTCTTCGAGGCGAACCACGTCATCCAGCTCCGGGGTGGAGACCTCGACCACCGCGACGTCCGTCACCGCGGCCATCCGGTGGATGGTCCCCGGGGTCACATGAAAGACGTCGCCTGCGGTCATCCTGCGTCGCTCCACGGCGTTTGCGGGACCGATCTCCAGGTCCATCTCGCCGCTCTGAAGGAGCAGCGTCTCATCCTTGACCCGGTGGTACTGGCGCGAAAGGCACTGCCCGGCGCGGATGTGGAGGACCTTGCCGACATAGCGGTCCGTCTGGGCCCAGATCAGCTCATGACCCCAGGGTTTATCGACGCGGCGCATCTATCTTGCTTATCACAGCTTTGCTAGGCAGTGAGCTGCGAGAGACGCTGGTGTCGCCACCGTTCTGCGGTGAGCGACCCGAGGAGCCCATGGAAGAGCGACTGCAGAAGATCATAGCCCGCGCAGGCATCGCCTCGCGCCGCGCCGCTGAGGCGCTCATCCTTGAGGGGCGCGTGCGCATCAATGGACGGGTGATCACCGAGCTCGGGCAGAAGGCCGACCCTGGGCGTGACCGCGTCGAGCTGGACGGGAAGCGGCTCGCACCCGAGCAGCCGGCGTACATCGTCCTGCACAAGCCGCGCGACGTGGTCTCGACGGTCCGGGACCCCGAAGGGAGGCCCACGGTTGCCGGGCTGGTGAAGGACATCGGGGTGCGTCTGTACCCGGTCGGGCGCCTTGATTACGCCACGAGCGGTGTGCTGCTCATGACCAACGATGGCGAGTTCGCCAACGCCCTCCTGCATCCACGGGGCGGCGTCCCGAAGACCTACGTCGCCAAGATCCGCGGCGTCATGAGCGAGGAAGATCTCCTGCCCTGGCGCAAGGGCGTCCAGCTCGAGGACGGACTCACCCTCCCCGCCGAGGCCCGCATCCTCCGTCACGAGCCGGACAGGACCTGGATCGAGCTGACCATTCGCGAGGGCCGGAACCAGCAGATCCGCCGCATGGGAGACGCCACTGGCTGGCCTGTGTTGCGCCTCGCGCGTCTCGCCTTCTCCGAGATCACCAGCGAAGGCCTCCGACCTGGGCAGTGGCGCCACCTCTCGCCTGACGAGCTCCTTGAGATGCGCAAGCAGTTCGGCGTGCCAAAGCGCATTCGCGGCGCCATGATGACGCCCGGCGTACAGGGCAAGACGACCACCGCGAGAGACATCGCCGGCGGGCGAAAGCGCCACGAGCATGAGCACAGCGCCCCTGCCGCTGGCAGAGGTCCCCGCGCCTCCACCTCGCGACGCCCGGCAGAGTCCTCCCCCATGGAAGGAAGCCACACGGCTGGCCGTCGTCACGCCGGCGCTCCCGCATGGGAAGGAGACCGCCGCAGCGCTGGCCATCGTCCCGCGAGCGCCCCTGCCGTGGAAGGAGACCGCCGCGGCCCTGGCCGTCGTCCCGCGAGCGCCCCTGCCGTGGAAGGAGACCGCCGCGGCCCTGGCCGTCGTCCCGCGAGTGCCCCTGCCGTGGAAGGAGACCGCCGCGGCCCTGGCCGTCGTCCCGCGAGTGCCCCTGCTGTGGAAGGAGACCGCCGCGGTGCTGGGCGCCGTCCCGCGAGTACCCCTACCGCGCCAAGGAGCCGGGACGCTGCGGAGGAGCGACCGCCCCGGCAGCCATCCTCCGTGCGTCGCCCCTCTCCTTCATCTCCCGCGGGCGCTCGCGTGACCCAGGGACGCTCGGACGAGCGCGCGCCCGCCGGCTCACGTCGCGCACCACGTCGGTCGCGCTGAACCCTGCACCTCAGCGCGGTTCGCGCGCCGGGGGCGGAGGCTTGCTCTCGCCGGTCGCGGGGGCCTTCGTCGGGGAGGGACCGGGTGTCGCGCTCTCCTCCCCCGCGGCGGCGCTGTCCTCGCCTTCTCCTTCTCCCGCAGCACGCTTGGCCTCCGCTTCCTTGGTGGCCATCGCCTTCTGCTCTGCCTCCTCGGCGCGCCGCTTCAGATCCGTGTCGTGGTTCCACCGATCCACGCGTTCGTCCCCGTCGATGTCGACGCCCATGCGCTCGAGCTTCCCGTCGCGGTAGATCTCCCAGACATCGGGCTTGCCGTCGCGGTTCGTGTCCCGCTTGATCCGCGCCAGCCGACCCTCGCTGTAGTACTTCCACTGGTCCGGGATGCCGTCGTGGTTGGTATCGGTGCGGACCTCGGCCAGGCGCCCCTTGGCAAAGGTCAGCCAGGTATCGATGCGACCGTCGTAGTTCGCATCGGCCTCCTCGTGCAGGCTCTCCCCGGCATCGTTGTACCGACGCACCACGTCCTTCACGCCGTCGAAGTTGGTGTCGATCTCCCTGCACACCAGGACCTTGTGCCGGTCCTCTCCGGTCCCGATGAACTGGAACACCCGGCGGATGTTGGGGTCTTCCGAGCCCTGTCCCGCGGCCTCGATCACCTCGCTGTTGTTGTCTTTGACCTGCGACAGGCACATCGAGCGGTCGTTCCCGCCAGCGCGGCGCTTTCGGGGTGCCTTGGCGTCCGGCATGCTGGTGTCGACGGGTGGGGTCGATCCGCTGCAGCCGAGCATCGCCAGGGAAAGCAGCACCAGGAGCGCGGATCTCATCGATCAGGAACGTTAGGCACTCCCCCCGCGCCTGTCACGTCCGACGGCGGCGGCCGCGTACCGCCGCGACTCAGCGGCTCTGCGGGCAGCAGAAGAGGTGGTCGGGGACCAGCAGCGCGCACCCATCTTTCCAGGGATCATCGGGCGCGTAGTGCGTGCGATCCTCCGCAGGATAGAAGTAAGCCTTGGGGCGGGCAGGCTCTCTGCACTCCTTGTCGCGTGTCGGCGCCTCTTCACGCCCGACCACCCGGTCCCCCTTGCTGCAGCCAGCCGTGTGCACGCCTGCCAGAACGCCTGCCAGCACGAGCACCTTCATGCCTCCGACCAGCATCCTCCCAGGATCACGACGCATCCGGCGTCATCCCTGCTCGGCGTAGCGCTTGGCCTTCCCGAGCGCCTCCCGCATCTCCCTGGCATCGCCCCGAACATTGTACGCCGGCAGATCTCGCTGAAAGCGCCACCCCTCGCTGAGCGGCCCCGCATCCACCACGTCGAACCCGAACACGTCGATCAGGTCGGTGACGACCCTCTTCGCCTCCGCGTCGTCTCCCGCGATGACGAGGGCCCGACGGCCGGGAGTTCCGGAGGGCTGCCCCTCCTTGGCCAGGTGCTCGAAGTAGATGTGGTTGAAGGCCTTCACCACCCTGGCTCCCGGCAGGTGTGCCGCGAGCAGCTCGCTCGTCGTGGTCTGCTCCTTGTCGAGTTCCTCGATCCGGCCGTCTCTCCCCGGGTAGTAGTTGTTGGTGTCGATCACGATCTTCCCGGCCAGCGGCGCGACCGGCACCTGCTTGTAGTTCTTGAGCGGAACGGTCACCACCACGATGTCCCCGGCCTCCGCCGCCTCCTGCGCCGTACCCGCCCTGGCCTTCGGCCCGAGCTTGGCCACCAGATCTGCGAGCGTCTCCGGCCCGCGTGAGTTGCTGATCACCACGTCGTGTCCCGCGTCCACCGCGAGCTTCGCGAGCGTGCCACCGATCATCCCAGCGCCGATGAGTCCAACCGTCGTCATGGCTGCATCCTACCCGTAGAGCTGCTTCCGCTCCCCCCCGAAGACCCAGCTCCGCCCCGCCCGCGCTCCGCTCGCCCTCCGCTCGCCCTCCGCCCGCGCTCCACCCGCGCTCCACCCGCGCTCCGCCCCGCCCGTGCTACGCAACGCCCGTGGACATCGCCCCGACCCCCAGCGCCTTCGTGAAGCTCCTCACCTCGGACGCCGACCGCTCGGCCCGCTTCTACGAGGCCCTCGGCTTCGAGCGCATCCACGCCGAGCCCCCGTTCGTCCACCTGCGCTGGGGCGGCAGCGCCGACGTCTACCTCGTCACCCCTCCTCCGGGCATGCAACTCCCCGCGCCGAAGGGCGTGGGCGTACTCCTCGGCTTCCGGGCGGGGCAGGGGGGCGTCGACGCGGTGACCGCGAAGGCCCGCGCGCTCGGCGTCACCGTGGGCGACCCCATCGTGCAGCCCTGGCACACCCGCGAGATCGTCGTCACCGATCCCGACGGCTACCGCCTCAACTTCATCGAGCCGGCGTAGCTCACGCCCCCGAGGGAGGCACCAGCCGGTAGAACAGGTAGCGGCCCTCGGGATCGGCGGGGGACCGGATCATCGGATACCGCGGGTGCCCCTCGTACGAGGCGATGAGCTTGGCCATGTGCTCGTGCGCCACTTCCACCCGCCCCAGGGTGAGGTGAAGCAGCCCGGCCTCGTGCGCCCAGGCGTGCAGCCGCTCGACGATGTGACGGCCATGGCCGCGCCGCTGTGCCTCGTATTTCAAGCACACGACAGGCTCGATGGTCTCCGCATCGAAGTCGAAGTTGTAGCGGATGAACCCCCCGAGGCCCATGAACTCCCCGGCCTGACGCTCGTAGATGCTCCAGAGCCCGTAGCCGAACCGTTGCTCGTGATCGATGGCGCGCTGCAGCCGGCGCTCGATGTTGGCGCGCTCCTGCACCCCACCGTAGTGCCGCATGGTTGCCGCGTCGGTCTGGAGCGCGACGAGGTGCGGCAGGTCCACCGGGGAAGGGGGTCGGAAATCGAGAATCTCCGACGATGGGCGCGGCAGCCCCGCTGCACCCGTCATCGCACGAGCCGCGACGTGATCGTGCGGTCAATCTCTTGGTTGATCTCGATGTCCATGATCTGGCTCGCGCGCGCGGTCAGTTCGAAGAGGCGCACCCCGAGCGTCAGCTCCTCCTGGCTCAGCGCCGGCAGCGCTGCGGCGAAGGCGAAGACCTCGTCCTTGTGGTTGTGATCGCGGTTGATCTTGAAGTGCGCCTTGTAGCCGTACGCCGCTCCCGGGATCGACGTCTTCTCCAGCAGATCGGCCAGCGGATCGCTGTCCGGGTAGGACGACCCCTCGAACATCCCGATGCAGCTCACGAAGGCGAGGGGAGAGTGGCGCGCCGCGAGCTCGAAGAGCTTCATCATCGCGGCGGTCGAGGGGAGCACCGGGATCGTGGCGGGGTCCTTGCGCCCGAGGTGCGAGAGCGACCGCTCCATCAGCTTGTCGTGGCCGATCTCCTCGTCCATGAAGTGCTTGATGGACTCCGCGAGCCGCGGGTGCGCCTCGTGCGCGATCCTGAGGATGGGCAGGATGCTGCTGGTGATGTGGTGCGTCTGGCGGATCACCAGGGCGGCCAGCTCGAAGAGCGTCCCTTCGTCGAACACGCGGAGCTTGTCGAACTTCTGCTCGACCGCCGCGCGGTAGGGATCCGTCAACACCTCCAGCTCCAGCCGTTTGCCAATGAGGTAGGACACCACGCTCAGGGGATCGAAGACATGCTCGTCGACCTGCGAGAGCGCTTCGATGCGCCCGAGGTCCCACATCCACGTCTGCATCGGGTAGGGGGCACCCACCCGCGCCAGGATCGCGCCAGGCGTCGTGCAGCCCGGCGGCTCCTCCATCCGCGCCTGCGACGCTTCCCGCCCCAGGCCCTTCCGTGGCGCGAAGTAGCTCGCGGGGTAATCACTGAGCTGCTGGAGGAAGTTCTGCGCCTCCCGGGCGAAGTAATCGCCCTTCTGGATCTGCGCGATACCGGCGAGGACCGTGTCCCTGTCAGGCCCCGAGAGTTCTGCCTCGATGGAGAGCCAGGGCAAGGAGTAATTCAATGCGTCCCCTGAGCAGGAGAGAGAGAAACCGTCGAATGGGACACGCTGATTCAACACGAGGCCTCCGCTGAGTCCATTGCTTCGCTCGGGCGATAACGGTGCCGACCACCCATGGCGGGAGAGCACGGAAGGGCTCACCCTCTTATCTACGTATCAAAACCGCGCGCATCAAAGTCGCGCGTATCAAAACCGCCGGCCACCACGGGTTTCGCCGTGATGGGCCGGCGCAGTAACCCTCGTTCAGGGGTACTTGACGGTGCTGACGGTGACGGTGGTGACCTTCTTGATGATCATGTCGTCTGCTCCTTGGTAATGGGTTGCAGTCAATTCCAGAATGCTCTGGAAGAGACGCAAGGATGTACGTGGTCTCGAACAATGTCAAAGACAAATCGGACACCACGCGACCCCACCAAGATGGCAATGGCGATCGATCGAATGATCGATCACTCGATGCCAATGACGGATGGCGTGAACCGCGGATCCATGTCGTGTGCTGGGCGTGGAGATGCCCATCGCCTGGCGATAGCGTGACGCCTTGAGGCCCATCCGCGACTCCGCGACCGCGGCAGTCCCGACACGTATTCTTGCGCGGGATCGCGGCAGGACGCCTGCGATCAGCACCCGGCGTGGGCTCAGGCGCTCTTCAGCACCGACCCCTCGGGCGTCCGCCCATCGTTCGCGGGCGCCACCGAGGTCCACACCGCGTCCGGCACGCAGCCCGTCGGGATCAGCGCCCGTGGCAGCACCGCCGCCACCTGGATCTGCCCGGGCACCTTGCCGCGGGGCAGCGAGAACTCCCGCTGCGCGACGAAGGTATCGAGCACCACCCCTGCCAGCTCCTCGGCCGGCAGCGCTTCCGAGAAGCGCACGCGCTGCGCGTCGACGGTGGCGAGGAGCTGCTCGGCCCCCGGCGCGTCGAGCAGGAGCTGGAGCAGGTGCTGCGCGGGCGGCTGCCGCTCGTTCTCGCGGAGGAACGCCGTGCCCACCCGCGTCACGTCCAGCACCACGAGCGCCGTGTCCGCAGGCGGCTCGTCGGCGATGAAGAAGCGGTGCGTGTCCTCGGGAGCCATGTTGCCGAGGATCAAGCTGTAGGCGATGTCCTTCGCCGCCCCCGGGTTGATCGTGCGCGGCGTCCTCAGCGCCCGCTCCAGGAGGACCAGATCCGAGCCGGCGGACCCCCCGAGCTTGAGCGCCACGGCGATGCTCCGGCGCGACCTCGGGTTCAGCCACCGGAGGCGCAGCGCGCGCAGCCCCGCCGCCGTCGCGTTCTCGAGCGCCGCCACCCGCACCTCGAACTGGCTCTCGAACGGCTGCCCCGTGAGCCAGTCGACCGCCTCCTGCGCCCGCGCCGCGTCCGTCGGCCACCCGGCCGCGAAGTGGTGCTCCACGGCGGCTTCCAGGTAGTCCGCCAGCGTCTCCCCCACCTTCAACGCTTCCCCCTCGCCGCCTGCCCTCGTCGCCATCACGCACGCGCTGTCCACGGGCGCCCCCGCGTCGCGCACGAAGAACGCCCTGCACCCATCGACGTGCGCGTCGAGCTCCATGAGCGTCTTCCCCGGAGGAAGCCTGTACGCGGAGCCGTCTTCACCCCACTGCGCGCACGTCGGCGCGATCCCGCCCGAGTGCACGCCATCCGGCGACGCCCAGCGCAGCGCCCACCGGTTCAGACACCGCAGGAGGTGGCGCGAGTGCCCTGGAAGCTCGGCGTCCGTGGCCAGATCGGGAGGCATCGCCTGGTGCACCTCCACCCCCTGCCGGTGCCGGATCTCCTGCGTCCTCATCGAGAACCGTTCGAGCAGCCGAGTCTCCCGTTCGCTGAGCTGGTCGGTCATGGATGTCCTCTCTGTGGCTTCGTATCACGGAGTGGGCATGTCATCGTGTCACGACGTCATGACGCCCACCGCTCCGCTCCCCACGCCAGTCCCTGATCTCGCCCCTGATCTCGCCCCTGGCCTCGTCCTGCGCGCTGCCGTCGCCGAGGACGTGCCGCTCATCCTCGCGTTCATCCGCGAGCTCGCCGCATACGAGAAGCTCCTCCACGAGTGCGTCGCCGACGAGGCAAGCCTCCGGGAGACCCTCTTCGGCCCCCACCCTGCCGCCGAGGTCCTCCTCGCCGTGCTCGACGGCACACCGGTCGGATTCGCGCTCTACTTCACCACCTACTCGACCTTCCTCGCCAGGCCAGGCCTCTACCTGGAGGATATCTTCGTCCGCCCTGCCGCCCGCAAGCGCGGCGTGGGCTCCGCCCTGATGATCGCCCTCGCCCGCACCGCCGTCGCGCGCGGCTATGGGCGCTTCGAGTGGTCCGTGCTCGACTGGAACGAGCCCGCCCTGCGCTTCTACCGGGCCCTCGGCGCCGTCGCGATGGACGGCTGGACCGTCCACCGGGTCACCGGCGACGCCCTCGCCGCCCTCGCCGCGCGCTGAAGGTCCGGCCAGCTCGGACCGGTCTGGTCTGGCGCGCTAACCCGCACCCGGCGTGACCGGCTCCGTGCCTGCCACCGTCGCATGGGCGATGGCCCGGAAATGCGCGGCGATGGGCGAAGGCTCCTCCACCCTGTAGGCCATCGCCAGCGTGGCCCAGCCCCTGGCGCCGCGCACCTGCCGGAACACCACGCTCCTCGGCCGCAGGATCCTGGCAGACCTGGGCGCGAGGGTGATCCCCATGCCGGCCGCGACGAGGCTGATCACGGACGACCAGGAAGACGCCTCCTGCACGATGCGGGGCGAGAAGCCCGCGCGCGTGCACATCCCCACGATCGTGTCGTGCATTCCGGGCCCCGTGTGCCTGGGGAACAGCACGAACGGCTCTGGCGAAAGCGACGACAGTGGCAGGGCCTTCTCGTGGGCCCTCGGGTGCAGCGTCGAGAGCGCCACCACGAACCGCTCGCGCAGCAGCTCCTCCACCGCGACGCCTTCCTGCTGGAACGGCGCGCGCACCACCGCCACGTCCAGCTCACCCGTGGCGAGCGCCGCGCCGAGCCCGGGCATCTCGTACTCGTCCAGGTGGAGGCTCACCTCCGGGAACCGCGCCCGGAAGCTACGGACCACGGGCGCGAGGATCCCGAACGCGGACGACGCCGCGAAGCCCACCCGGAGCCTGCCGATCTCCCCGCGCGAAGCCCGCCGCGCGGAGGCTATGAGGTCCGTGCGCCGCGCGAGCAGCCCCCGGGCATCGTCGAGGAGCTGCGCGCCCGCGGCGGTCAGCGCCACGCGCCGGCTGGTCCGGGAGAGCAGCTTCACCCCCAGCTCCTCTTCGAGCCTGAGGATCTGCTGGCTGAACGGCGGTTGCGCCATCCCCACCCGGGCTGCGGCCCGGCCGAAATGAAGCTCCTCCGCGACCGCGACGAAGAGCTGAAGCTGACGGAACTCCACATCGAGACGGTAGCCGTCTCGATCTCCCCTGGAAATTGTATTGGTAGCGCTCGTGCCCGGCCTCCATGGTGCCCCGCATGAAGCGGGCACGCTGCTCTCTGCGCGACGTCGTGGCCATGGCGCTGGTCGCGGCGGCGGGCTGCACCCCAGCCGTGGGTGTCGCGCCGACGCCTTTCACGCCGCCGCGCAGCACCTCGGGGGCCATCGCGCCGCCCCCGACAGCGCCGGAGGACACCCTCCAGGCGCGCCTCGACCTCGCCGAGCGGTACGCCAGGTTCCCCGAGCACATCCGCGACGCCCTGAGCCCACCGCAATGGCTCCGCGAGGGCGAGCGGTTCGTCTCCTGGTACGTATCCGCATCCGCATCCGCATCTGCGTCCGCATCTGCGTCCGCATCCGCAACCGCATCTGCGTCCGCAACCGCATCCGCGTCCGAATCCGCATCTGCGTCCGCGGTGGGCCCCCTGCGGGGGACCTGGGTCCTCGTCGACGCCCGCACGGGGAGCGTGGCCCCGTTGCTATCGCCGGACGCCCTCCGCGCCCAGCTCTCGCGGCTCACCGGCAAGGAGGTGACGCTCCCGGACCACCTCCGGTTCGCCATTGCGCCGGATCAACAAGGAATCGTGTTCCGAGTCGAGGGACGCGCCTTCGCCCTGGGCCTCTCGGATCACCGCGTGGTGCCCCTCGCGCCCGACGATCTCACCGCGCTGGCCTTCTCCGACGACCACGCTGTCTCGCCGGACCGCCAGACCGTCGCCGTGCAGCGCGAGGGCGGCTTCGCCGTGCGCGACGGCCGCGGACACGCGCGCATCGAGCGGAGCGGCGCGAAGAACCACTCCTGGCAGGTTCCCCCCAGGGCGTGGTCTCCAGAGGGACGCTTCCTCGCCGTCTGGCGCAACGACGCGCGTGGCGTCCACGAGATCCCCCTCGTCGATTACAGCACCGCCATCGAGCGCGTCACCATGGCCCCCTACACCAAGACCGGCACCCCCCTGGTGCGCGCCGAGCTTCACCTCGTCGAGCCCTCGACGGGAAGGGTGACGCAGGTGCCCTCGGAAGCCCCCTCGGCCACCTCCCCCGGGGCTCAGGAGACGTATGCCTGGCTGGCTGGATGGCGCCCTGACGCAAGCGAAGCGCTCGTCCTCCGCCTCTCCCGGGACGGCAAGCGGCTCGACCTCGTCGCCGTCGCTCCCCTGACCGGCAAAGCACGCCTCGTACTGCGCGAGGAGCGCCCGGAGACCTTCGTGGGCGCCCTCGACTTCGCCTCGGAAGGCTGGGCGCAGCAGCTCGTGCCCCTCCCGGACAACCGCCGCTTCCTCTGGATGTCGGAGCGCGACGGATGGCGCCACGTCTACCTCTACGACTACGCGGGCAAACTCGAACGCCAGGTCACCACCGGCGCCTTCCCCGTCCACCAGGTGGTCGGCGTCGCCCCGGAGGGTGACGCGCTCTTCCTCCTCGCCTCCGCCGATCAAGCCGCGCCTTACGACCGGCTCCTCTACCGCGTGCCCCTCGCCGGAGGACCCTTGCAGCGGCTCACGCCCGACCCTGGCATCCACCGGATCTCCCTCTCTCCCTCTGGCAAGTACTACCTCGACGGGCATTCCACGCGCACCGCGCCGCGCGCCTGGGACGTGGCCTCCACCGACGGGCGCACCTCCTTCCGCTACGCAAAGGCCGACGCGAGCGCCCTCGCCGCGCTTCCCTACACGCCCCCGGAGGCCCTCACCGTCCTCGCGGCCGACGGCGTGACGCCGCTCCACGGCGTGCTCTACAAGCCCCGCGACTTCGACCCCCGCAAGCGCTACGCGGTCATCGACTGCATCTACGCCGGCCCCTTCATCACCGTCGTCCCCTGGCATTTCGCGGGCACTGCCACCTCGCACATCGCCCTCGGCCTGGCCCAGATGGGCTTCGTCGTCATGGTGCTCGATGCCCGCGGCACCCCCGGCCGCGGCAAGGCCTTCCAGGACGTCAATTACGGCCGCGTCGGCCAGACGGAGATCCCCGATCACGTCGCCGCCCTGCGCCAGGCCGCCGCCTCGCGCCCTTACCTGGACCTCGATCGGGTGGGCCTCCACGGCCACTCCTGGGGCGGCTACTTCGCGCTGCGCGGCATGCTCACCGCGCCGGACTTCTTCAAGGCGGGCTACGCCGGAGCGCCGGGCGCGCTGGAGGAGGAGGCCATCATCAACGAGCCGAACCTCGGCCTCCCTGCCGACAACCCTGCCGGGTACGCGGCGGGCTCCAACGTCGCGCTCGCGGGCAACCTGCGCGGCGCCCTCAAGCTGATGCACGGCGCGCAGGACGTGAACGCCTCGCTGTCCACCACGATGCGCATGGCCGACGCGCTCATTCGCGCCGGCAAGCGCTTCGACCTGCTGATCATGCCTGGAGAGGGCCACAACCCCCCTGGCGCGGCCGGCCGGTATTACGCCGACGACGTGCGCCGCTTCTTCGTCGAGAAGCTGGGCGGCCCGCGCTGACAGGGGATCTCCCGATCTTCCCATTCCGGCAAACCTCGGGTCATACCCGCAAGTCGGCACAGCGATAGTGACCATACCCACGTGGCTCTCGCCGCGGCGCCTCGGTTCATCGTCGCAATGCCCGCGGTTCTGCCGCGTACGGAACGAGAGAAGGAGTGATAGCCCTTCATTCCTCCACGGGCCCGTGCGCGGTTTCGTGCAACGATGCGGCTCATGCGTTTTATTCCCCAACTCCCGGTCCTTTTAAGTGGATGCGGCGCCATCTCCGGTCTGGATGACTTCACCTTGGTGAGCGGCGACGGCGGCGGGGGCGCGGGCGGCAGAGAGGGTGTCGAACCCTGTCCCCAGGAGCTTGCGACATGCTCACACGCGTGTGTGAACCTCGGCATCGACCCCGAGAACTGCGGAGAATGCGGCATCGTTTGCGCCGCCGGCGAGACCTGCGCGTCAGGCTCGTGCACCTGTCATGAGGACAGGGCCTACTGCGGAGGACGCTGTACCGACACGAGCACCGACGCTTCGAACTGCGGCATGTGTGGACGAGATTGCCTGGGACAGGCCTGTGAAGTGTCGTTCTGCGCGCCCCTCATCCTCTCGTCCGACCTCGTCGGTCCTTATGGACTCTCGCTGTACGAAGCCACGGTCTATGTGGTCGATCAGGACGCCGGGACGGTCTTGCAGGTCCCGACCGAGGGTGGCACTCCCATCGTGCTGGCGACGGGGCAGCAAGAGCCCAGCAGCATCGTGGCCGACGACGCGAGCCTCTACTGGACCAATCTGCAAGGAGCGGGCAGGGATGCCAGTTTATACCTGAACGATGCGAGCGTGAATGCGTACGCCAGCTCGGATCCCGCCCTGAAACAACGACTGTATCCCGTTTATTACAACGCCATGAGCCAGGGCCTCTGGAACGTGCCCACGAGCGCCTACCTCACCATGAACAATGGTCAAATCAATCACTGCACGGCTCTGCCGGACGGCACTTCAAACCTGGGTCTATGCGTTGCAGGGTGCTTCCCCCCTGACGCTCACGTCACCTTCAGCTCTGGTGACATCACCATCAAGGAAGCGCATGACAGCGGGCGCAGTGACCTCGTCACGCTCGGGCCAGAGGCCACGCTCGATGCGCCGGACTACATCACCAACCAGGTCGCATCGAGGAGATCCTCGCGTGCATGTCCGAGGTGATCCTCGCCGAGCTGGCTACGGACGTCGCAAAGGATCGCCGTGGGTCGGTGCTGGGTGCCAAGGTGGAGCTCTACCAACACCTGCTCATCAGCCACCCCGAGGGGGCCGAGCGGGTCCGAAGGAGCGCTCAGGGCACGCAGGTGGAGCGGCTCCTCATGCATGCCGAGAGCATGCTGGACTGACCCGGCCGCAGCAGGCCGCTTCTTCGTCGAGAAGCTGGGCGGCCCGCGCTGAAGGCCGATCTCGCCCTCTCCGCGCCGCCCGCTGCTACCCTGCGCCGCAGTTCATGGCCACGCCGCCCACGCCGCCCACGCCGCCCACGCTGCCTCCGCCGCCCGCGCCGCCCACGCCGCCCCAGTCGCCTCCGCCGCCCGCGCCCTCCCACGCCTACCCCGCGGATCTCGCCCGCTTCCTCGTGGAGCGCCTCCACCCGGGCCCTGGCGACGGCGCCCAGGCGACGCCGGCCTGCCCACCGCCCGACCTCGCCACCCTCGAAGCGCTCCTCTCGACCGCCTACCAGGCCACCCTGCTCCGCGAGGAAGAGCGCCCCGTCACCTTCCGCCTGGTCTTCTGCGCCCCCGAAGCCTTCCCCTCCGACGCCGGCCCGCCCTCCGGCCTGCAGCGCCTGGAGCTGGTCTCCCACCGCCCGTACACCCCCCACGCCTTGCGCCGCATCGCCCCGGCCGCGCCCTACGCCCGCGCGCTGATCGGCGTACACCTCGATGAAGGCGGCGCGCTGAAGATCTGGGGCATCCTCCAGTCGGGCCCCCTCTGGCTGCGCAGCGCGGTGGGCGGACGCGGCGCGGCCCCGGAGCTTCCCTCCGGAGCGCTCGTCGTGCGCGGCTTCGGCCCGGGACTCCTCGCCGTGGACCGCGACGTCGAGGTCCTCGGCGAGCTGCGCGGCGGCTCCCTCGCCGCCTGCGGGGGCATGGACATCTTCACGTCGCGCTGGTTCCCCGCCGCCTTCAGCGAGACCCGCGGCGAGCTCATCGCGCTCCACGCCGAGGCGGAGCGCTGCGCGCCCATCCCCTGGACCCCCCTCGGCCCCGAGATCTTCCGGCAGATCTCGCAGCAGATGGTGAAGCGCATCATCGCCACCATGCAGGTCGCCCGCCACGGCGGCACGGTGCTTCTCCTCCCCCCCGAGCTGACCCGCGCCGTCCTGGAGGAGGCGCTGTACGTCAAGCTCAAGTACCGCTTCCGCGACGCCGAGCCACGCCGCCGCTTCCGCAGCCTGATCCTCTCCCTCATGAGCACCCTGGCGCAGAGCACACCTCCCGAGGTCGGCCAGATCGACTGGGACACCTACGAGCGCTCCCGCAACCCCGAGGTGGCCGCGCTCGACGAGGCGATCTTCGAGATGGCCCACCTCACCGCCGGCCTCGCCGACGTCGACGGCGCGGTGGTCATGACCAAGCGCTTCGAGCTGCTCGGCTTCGGCGGCGAGATCGGCGGAGGCGCCGCGACCCTCACCACCGTCCGCCGGGCCCTCGACCTCGAAGGCGCGCATTACGAGCTGGAGCCCGTGGACTGGGTGGGCACCCGTCACCGCTCGGCTTACCGCCTCTGCCACGAGATTCACGGCGCCGTCGCCATCGTCGCCTCCCACGACGGCGGCATCCGCATCGTGGCCTGGAAAGACGGCGCGGTCACCTACTGGGACCACGTCCCCCGCAGCGCGCGGGAGCGGTAGGACTTCTCCTTCTCCAGATACTCTCTCCAGCCTCCAGATACTCTCTCCAGCCCACCCCCCTGCGGCCGCCGCATGAACCGGCGCACCAGGGCTCGCGTGTCTCCTCCCTGCGGAGACGTCGGCGTCAGGAAATTACTATCGGCTTCAGGTTCCCCAGCAACCATGAGGCTCCAACTCCAGCAACCGTCATCATCATGCTGTATCTCCGCAGCCCGGCCCTGCGTATCGGCCGTTCGGCGTGCGCCGTGAGCGTGGTGGTCTGGCCGAAGGGACCCGTGATCGCCTTGGCGTTGTCGGTGGGGGCACATGCGGTTGACTCGCCCACAGCATCTTGTATCTGCGCTTCAAGGCAATCTATTGAGCTTGCTGACAATCATACGCTCCAGCTTTGTCCCAGGCTCCACCACAGCGGCTGCTCTCAGGAACCAGGTTCGTGCGGCACGGCCCTCCCCACGCCGCAGCAGGGCTCCACCCAGCGCGGCCAGGTTGGGCGCTGACGGCTGGCAACTCGCGATAGCGCGCAGAAGTCGCAACTCCTCAGCATCGTCGTGCGCCTCTCTGGCGGAGGCTAGCTCGCCATCAAGACACACGAGCATCTGTGGAACCAGCCCCTGTGCAGAGGCACGTCGGCGCAGCGTGCGCAGCATCCGCTGTGCGGCCACAGGATCTTTGCTGATCATCAATGTCGCCTTGCGAATCTCGCGCGCTAGCGACCTATCGGTACGCAGTGCCGACCTGATTTTTTGTGGGCGTCTGCTGGCGATGGTCTCTTTGCACAGCTCCAGGTTGTCAAATTTCTCGCCGTCTGGGTACGAGATCATTCCCTTCGCCAGAGCGGCTTCCATCACGCCTGCGACCGCCTGAATGCAGAGATGCAGGCACTGCATAGCGTCTTCACCCACGCTCTCACTTTCTACAGGCCGCTGCCAGAGGCCGTTGATGCGGTAGCGACAATGCCATGGCATACCGGTCTGATTGCATATCGGCGCATAGATCTCGATGAGTAGCTCCCTGACAGTCCCGTCCTCAGTGCGAATCTGCAAGTTCCGCACTGCGATTGGGTTGGTATCTGCACGGGTTGTCATGGTTCAGATGGTGCTGATTGAATCATGGTGGCTACTTGCACTCCGATAAGCCGGTTGCGAGCTGACACTGTCATTAGCCCCATGTCACGAGACTCGACTTGGGCGCCCAATCCAGGCGTC
>NZ_ASRX01000054.1 GCF_000601485.1 Chondromyces apiculatus DSM 436 | reverse complement strand
CCCGCCCCCGCCCCGCACCGCCAGAGCGCCCCGCACGTCCGACACGAACCCACCCTGCGCCGCCAGGGGAAGGGGTCCACGCGATCGCGGTGCGACAGGCGCCAGGGCTGCTCAACTCGGGCATGTTCGGCGCAACCCGCGCAGGTGAGATACGACGCGGTACGACGCGGCGCGACCATTGCCGTTGCTCCCCGCGTGGAACCCCTACGAAGCCATTTCATGAATAAATGACGAGCATTTGCGCGTCCTTGAAGCGCCGCATCAGGTGCGCGTGGCGCGCCGATCGTTTCCCCACCATGCGCGTATCTCTCGCCTGCAATGCGCACGAAGCCGGCTGGCATACCCCTTGTAATAGCAGCCACACGACAGCGCGAAGGTGAGTTCACCTTCGACCGCAGGACGGACCCTCGTCCACGCAGGTGCTGTGCGAGCCCGCAAGGGTGCGCATCGCGCGGCCCGAACCCGTGTCGGACCGTGTTCTCCACCCGGAATCGTGAAGACCAAGGAGTTTCCCATGAAGAAGATCATCGCCGCTGCCCTGTCCGTCATGTCCATCGCGCTGCTCAGCATGTCCAGCAGCGCCTCGGTGCAGCCGACGCCGACCAACCTCGCACCGGCCCACGAAGCGGTGCAGAACACCGCGAGCCCCGCGGAAGCCGTGAGCGAGGACGCGGAGAAGGACAAGATGTGCCCCCGATGTGGCTGCGAGTGCATCGTCGACGGCGGCTCCTGCTGCGCCTCCAACCCCTACATGTGCTGCATGTGATCGTGGGCGTGCCGGCGTCGCGATCCTGGCATGACCGGGACCGTGAGGCGCGCTGCGCGCTGCGCGTTGCTCATCGACGAACGTGATCAAGCCCGCGACGCCGCGCTGAACGCCCTCCCGCAGCTCGGCGCGCGGGTGGAGGCTCAGAAGTCGTAGCGGGCTCCCAGCCCTGGCGCGAGCGCGACCACGATCTGCCCGGTGAGCGCTTCCGCGTCGAAGGTCGCGTAACCGTGCTCCCCGCCATCGAAGGCGTGCGTCTCGTCCCAGGTGGGGCGCGTGAACGCGAACAGCACGAAGGCGCCGAGCCCTGCATTCAGCGCCACGTGCTCCCCGAGCTTGAGCCCGAGGCGCACCTCCGGTTCCAGGTAGAAGTACCGGGCGTCGTGGACCTCGGTGAGATCGCCGAAGCCCTTGGCGCCCCGGTCACCATCCTCGGGCAGCGTGCCCCGGCGCGCGTCCCGCATCGTCCCCAGCAGCGTCCCGGCCCCGAGGCGAACGTGGATCGGCAGCCACGTCTCGAGCGTCAGCCCCGCCCAGGCGCCAGCCACCACGCCTTGCAGGCGCAGGTCGTCATCCACCATCCCCAGCACGCCCGACAGCCCCACGGGCCTCGCCAGCGCGCTACGCCCCGTGACCGTCTGCGTCACCGAGAGCGTGCCCAGCGACAGGCCGAACCCGAGCCCCAGACCCAGCTCGTAGCCCCCGCGCAGGACCATGGTCCCGCCCGTGCCGACCCCCAGCCCGCAGCCGCCCGTGCAGCCCCCGGCGACGTCGCCCCCGAAGCTCGGCACCAGCGCCAGCGCCTGGGCCAGCTCCACCACGAACCGCGGCTTCCGGGGCGGCTTCGGCCAGAAAGGAGAGCTCGGGTCCCGCGTCAGCGACACGGGCAGCACCTTGCGCTCTCCGCGCCCGAGCGACACCTCCTGCACCCAGGGCACGAAGCCGGGCGCCGCCACCTCGACCCGGTGCGCCCCCTCGCGCAGCCGCCCCTCCCAGATCCCCCGCCCGACCGACACCGCATCGACGGCGACCACCGCGCTGAGCGGCTCCGGCGCGACCCGCAGCCCCGCCGAGAGCACCTCTGCGGCGAGTGTCAGCGGCGTCGTCGTGTCCAGCGCGACGGGCACCGACAGCGGCGGCGTCCCCAGATCGCCCTCCCCCCGGAGCGACACCACGTGCTCCCCGACCGCCAGCCGCCCCTCCCAGGGCGTCTTGCCGACCACGCTCCCGTCGACCACCACCTCCAGCGCCCTGCCGCCCGTCTCGGCCACCCGCAGCCGCCCCGAGCGCGCCAGCGCCCGGAGCTTCGCCTGCACGCGCACCGTCTGCCCCCCGGCCACGTCCACCCGCTGCTCGAAGGGCTCGAAGCCCTCCTTGAGCACCCGCACCAGGTGGGCCCCGACCGCCACGCGCAGGGGCGCCAGCGTGGGAAACTCGCCCCGGTCCTGCCCGTCGACCGTGATCGCGGCGCCCGGCTCCGCACCGTCGATGTCGACCGTGCCCACGAGCCCCCGGAGCTGCACGATCTCCCGCTGCGCCGCTTCCCGGCGCTCCGCGGAGAGGCCCTCGCCGAACTGCCGGAGCAGCGCCTCGAACATGTCGAGCGCCTCGTCGTGCCGCCGGAGCTGCTTCAAGCTCAGCGCCGCCGCGGACGTCGCCGACCACGTCGGGTGCAGCGCGCGCGAGGCGAGGAACTCCGCGAGCGCCGCGGCATGCTCACCCTGCGTGTAGAGCTCCCGCCCCTTGCGGTACCTGGCCGTCGCCTCGGCCTGCCGGTTCTCGTTCTGAGGTTCCTGGGGCGCTGCCAGGGCCGGCGTGGCCACGCCTCGGAGGAGCGCTGCCGCGAGGACCACCGCGCCGAGCGCCTCCTGCTTGCTCCGCCGCGCCCGGCACTCAGGGCGCATCGGGCATCAGCACCTCTTCAGGGGTGCGCGGCGCAGCGGGCGCGGGCGGGACAGGCGGCGGTGGTGAGGCAGGCGGTGGGAGCGCTGTCGGCGGTGTCGGCGGTGTCGGTGGCGTGGGTGAGGCGGGGGGAGCAGGTGCCGCGGGCTCCACGCCTGTCTTCGCCCCTTGCCTGGGACGCGGCCGGGGCGTCGGCGTCGGCGTCGGCGTGAGCGCCGTGGCTGCGGCGTGCGCAGGAGACGCGCCGATCTCCACCGCGGGAGGCATCGCCCCCTTCTCGGTCACGACGACCTCTCTCTCGGCCTCACGCCCCTCCTTGAGCACCCGCACCCGGTGCACGGTCCCCAGACCACCGCGGAGGGTGATCGCGCCCCCGCGCACCTCGGCAGGGCTGCCGTCCACCTCGACCGCGGCGTCGGCGGGCAGCACCACCACCTGCACCTCCTTCAGCGGGGCAGGAGAGTGCGGCGCGGGAGCACCGGACGGGGCCTCGGCGGCAGGCAATGCCGGGGTCACCTCTGTGCGCACGCTGAACGCCACGCTGAGGGATGGATCGAGCATGAACCGCTCCCGCTGGCTCAGCATCACCCGGTAGATCCCAGCCGCGCCGAGGCCGACGATCGCCACGGCCAGCAGCGCGCGCCGCCCCGACGGCCTCGCATCCCGCGCGCCTGCGGCCTCGCTCCCGGCCCTGGGGCGGGGCTTCTCCTGCCCGCCGGTCGTCGTCCCTGCCAGCCTGGCGGCATTGCCGACGTTTCCGAACCGCTCCCCGCTCACCGCGTCGGTGCTCGCCCCCGCGTCCGTGCCCCGGATCGCTGCACCCTCACGAGGCAGCGGCACCCTGTCACGGCTCCCTGGCGCAGGCGGCACCGCCACCGCACCTTCCTGCACCAGCGTCTCCACGCCGCGGACCCCCCCGGCATCCGGCGCCGTCGTGGCGTCCTCCGGGATGGCCCTGCCCGAGCCCCGGATGACCACCTGCTGCTCGTCGGACGACGGCGACGACGGCGACGACGGCGACGACGGCGACGACGGCGGCGGCGCCGACGGCGCCACCCGCACCGCGCGCTCCGCCTCGGTGATCCCGACCAGCATCTCCTCGCGGAGCGTGAGCCCCCCGGTGAGCAGCGGCTGCAGCGCCTCCAGCATGGCCGCGGCGCTCTCGTACCGCCGCTCCGGCTCACCCTCCAGCCCCCGGTGCACCGCCCTCCCCAGCTCCGGCGACACCCAGGGCGCCACCTCCCGCAGCGGCGGCGGCCGCGACGAGCAGATGGAGACCAGCAGCTTCCCCACCGACACCGCGTGCTGGAACGGCGCCCGCCCCGCGATGGCGCAGTAGAGCGTGCTCGCGAGCGACCACAGATCGCTCCGCGGATCGACGTCCCGGCTGCTCTCGATCTGCTCGGGTGACATGTAGAGCGGCGACCCCAGGATGCCGCCGGTGTTCGTCAGCCCCGTGGTGTGCACCGCGCCCAGCGGGTCCGCCTTGATCTTGGCGATCCCGAAGTCCAGCACCTTGACCGTGATCTCCCCGTCCGCCCCCCGCGCGAGGAACAGGTTCGCCGGCTTGATGTCGCGGTGAACGATGTGCGCCTCGTGCGCCTTCTGCAGCCCGAGCAGCGCCTGCGCCGCGATGCGGAGCGCCGTGTCCGGAGCGAGCATCGTGCAGCGCTCGATGACCTTGGCCAGGTCCTCGCCGTCGAGCATCTCCATGGCCAGGTAGAGCCGTCCCATCGCCTCGTCGTGCCCCGCGTCGAGCACCTGGATGACGTGTGCGCTGCTGATCGCCGCCGCCGCCCGCGCCTCCCGCCGGAAGCGCGCGATCCCGCCGCCCTCGGTCTCCACCAGGCGGCTGTTGATGACCTTGACCGCAACGTGCGCGCCGGTCTCCGCGTGCTCCGCCTCGTACACGCAGCCCATGCCGCCTTCACCGAGGACGCGGAGCAGCTTGTACTTACGGTCCAGCGTCTCCCCGAGCACCGCACCCGAGAGTACCGGCCGCTCCGCCGCGCTGGCAACAGCCCGAGGCCGCGCAAGCCGCGAAGAAGGTGCGTGTCGTACGCCCGCGCGCGTGCATCTCGACGTGTGGTTCTCCGGAACCATGTTGCCGGTACGCCCGCCCGGTGCGCAGCGGCCGGTCTGCACCGCGCCCGCGCGGCGACCTGACCTCGGCCTGGATCTCGATGGTACGCTCGGCGCAGGGGAGGCCAGCACATCGAGAGCGCCTCTTTCCAAGCACACGCAGCACACGCAGCACACGCAGACCACGCGCAGGCCACGCGCCCTGCACGCGCGATCTCCAGCCACGCCGCCGTGGCACTTCATCGCGAGAGGAACTCTGCATGCCCCATGCCCCCTTGCTCTGCCGCCTCGCCTCTCTCGCCCTCCCTGTGCTCGGCGCGGGCATGCCTGTCTGCGTGCTCGGTTGCGCCGAGGAGAGCGCGCCACTCGACGCGCGCAGCCTCGGCCAGTACTTCCCGGATCAGGCCGAGGCCGTGCTCCACGGGCACCCTGCGTTTGGCCCGGGCGTGGAGGGATTTCAGCTCCCGGGCAGCGAGGAGGATCCTGGTGCGCCAGCCAGGGGCCTGGAAGCACGCCTGCCAGCGCGCGGAGACGGATCGCTGCACCTCGCGCTCCCCGACGGCTTCGCGGCGCAGGTGCGCGAAGTGGGCGCTCTCGGCGACGGGACGCTGGTGGAGGACGCGGTGGCCTACGGGCGCCCCGGGGGGACGTCGTTCTGGGTGGCGACGGACGACGGGGGCTACGAGGAGTGGTTGCTGCTCGACGCGGCGACGGTGCGGCGGGACCGGCCGGTGGCGGCATGGGACGTGGAGGGAGCCACGCTGCGGCAGCGCGGCGAGGGGGTGCAGCTCGCCGACGCGGCGGGTACAGCGCGGATGCTGGTGACGGCGCCGGCGGCGTATGCGCTCGGGGGCAGGCCGGTGAAGAGCCGGCTGGAGGCCTCGGGAGGGAGGATGGCGCTCTGGGTGGAGGCGGAGCAGGAGGCGGTGCTGGTGGATCCCAAGTGGATCGAGCTGCAGAATTCGAGGGATGAGCAGCGCCTCCGCTCCAGCGTGACCCCCCTGCGCGACGGGCGCGTGCTCATCGCCGGCGGTGCGAGGTTCACTGGCTCCTTCGTGCCCCCTCAAGGTATCGCGTCGGCCGAGGTGTTCGATCCGGAGCACCAATCATGGACGCCCGTCGCGCCCATGAGCACCGGTCGCTGGGGTCATGCGGCCATCGTGCTCCACGATGGCCGCATCCTCGTCGCGGGAGGCCTGACGACCGGGGGACCGGGGGGGGCGCTGATCGCGGGTGCCGAGGTGTTCGATCCGATCTCGGGCACATGGACGGCGACGGCCTCCCCGGTGTCCGCGCCGGCGCACGACCGCGAGTTCACGCTGCTCGACGATGGCCGGGTGCTCGCCACGGGTGGAGGGAGAGCAAATGATGAGGGCCCTGTGGACCATCAGCGCGCCGAGGTCTTCGATCCAGTCTTGAACACCTGGGCCGACCTCCCCTCCTCGATGGGCGTGGATCGTGTTCATCACACGGCGACCGTGCTTCGCGATGGCCGTGTCCTGCTCGCAGGAGGCCGGACGGAAGCAGGGATCAGCGCGAGCGCGGAGCTGTTCGACCCGCGGTCGAGCACGTGGACGCAGCTCTCGACGCCGATGAACCTTCCGCGTTCGAGACACGGCGCGACGTTGCTCCTGGACGGCAGGGTCCTCGTCGCCGGAAGCACCCCGGAGGAGAGCCCGGCAGACGAGAGCACGAGGACGGCCGAGATCTTCGACCCTGAGACCGGTACGTGGTCCCTGCTCCACATGAAAGCGGATCATGGAGAGATCGAGGTGACACGGCTCAGGAGCGGCCTTGTCCTCGTCTCGAACACAGGCGTGTCTCAACTCTCCCGCCCGGAGATGTTCGACCCGCAGTCGCAGGAGTGGACGCTCACGCCCTTCTTTCCCATCACCTTCTACAATCCCCGGGCGACACGGCTCAAGGACGGCCGTGTCCTGTTCACCAGCCTGGAGCTCTCGACGACGTCGATGCTGTTGTTCGATGAGCGGTCGAGCCCCTGGTCCCTCCTCCAACCGATGCGTTCACCCTCCTTCACCTCTTCTTCAGCGGGAGTTCCGGGTCCAGCGCGACTTCCAGAGGGTCGTGTCCTCTTCACTGCCACGAGCTACGAACTGAACGACGCCGGGCAAAAAGTGGGCGCGTTGAGCACGCCCGAGTTCTTCGATCCGGAGACGCGGAGCTGGTCGTTCACCTCGCCGCCAGTGGCCCCCCCTCACGAAGACCAGACACTGACGCGACTTGGTGACGGGACCATCCTCGCCACGGGAGGCCGCACTCTGGTGAATACCCTGGTGAGTGGCGCTGCCGAGCTGTTCGAGCCGCAGCTCGGCACCTGGAGCCTGCTTCCCCCGATGCAGACCGCGCGCATCCGACACACGGCGACGTTGCTCGACGATGGCCGGGTGTTCGTCACGGGAGGCGAAAATGCCGGGGGACTGCAGGACACCGCAGAGATGTTCGAGCCTGGCTCCAGGACGTGGACCTCGATCTCCGCGACGATGAGCACAGGTCGAACCTTGCATGCGACGACACGGCTCGGCGACGGCAGGAGGCTGCTCGTGCTCGGCGGCGACACCGGTGAGGGGGGCACCTCGACGGCGGAGATGTTCGACGTGGAGACCCAGACGTGGGAGCAGCTCCCGCCCATGAGCATGCCTCGCCGGAACCCCACCGCGGCGCTCCTCGAAGACGGTCGTGTTCTGGTCGGGGGCGGCACGGAATCCGCCGAAGAAGGGCACACCTCTTCGGTCGAACTCTTCGATCCGGAGGCGCGGACGTGGACCCTCCTGCCGCCCATGCATGCAGCCCGTGACGCGCCCGCTGCCACGCTGCTCGGAGATGGACGCGTTCTGGTCGTGGGAGGTGCCGAGGGCGGCATCGAGAGCATGCGCGCCGAAGTCTTCAACCCTGAGAGCAGGGTCTGGACGTCGACAGGGACGGTGGAAGGGTTGCTCAGCAAGGTCAGCGCCACCTTGCTGGAGGACGGGCAGGTGCTGGTCGCCGGATATTCCCGCATCGCGTCGGACAGGACGCCCATCGCAGCGCTGTTCGAGCCGCTGAGCCTCGGCGCCGACTGTTCGTCATCCGCCGACTGCGCGAGCGGCTTTTGCAGGGAGGGGGTCTGCTGCGACGCGATCTGCAACGATGGCCTGTGCGCGACCTGCCTGAAGTCTCTCGGCGCCGTGCAGGAAGGCATCTGCACCCCGCTGCATGCCTGCGCTCCCTACGTCTGCCGACCCGAGACGGGCGGGTGCGCGGACCCCTGCGAGGCCGCCGAGGACTGCACACCCGAGTACTTCTGCCATGACGGCGCGTGCATCCCCCTTCTGGACAACGGAGAGGGGTGCCAGGCCGACGCCGACTGCCGGTCCGGGTTCTGCACGGAGGGCGTCTGCTGCAACGAAGCGTGCGACGGGAACCTCTGCGAGAGGGCCTGCTCGACGAAGCACCACGCCCCCGCGAACGGCACCTGCGTCGACGTGACCCCGCCTTGCGCGCCCTACTCCTGCGACGGTTCGAGCGGCGCGTGCCTCACCTCCTGCACGTCGGCCGACGGGTGTAGCCCCGGCCTGGTCTGCGCTCCCTCCGGCGCCTGCGTGCCTCCACCGCCCGGCGCGAGCTTCCTCGACCGCAGCTCGTGCAGCGTCTCCGTCGTGTCCTCTCCGGGCTCCTCCCGTGTACCGGCGGTGCCCGCGCTCTTGCTGGCAGCCGGTGTCGCCCTGGGGCGCGGGCGACGACGCAGACGTGAGCGGCGCGCGCTGACGTGAGCGTCCCGACACCGCGCCCCTCCTGAACCGCCCGAAACCGCCCGAAAGTGAGGATGGGCCGCCTCCAGCGGCGTCGAGTCCTGTCGTCCTGTGAAGACGGCGACATTCTCACCGCGCCGACCCTCACCGTCCGCGCCGACAGGTGCCAGTCGGCGTGACGAACCTCACGGTCTCTCCCGTGACGTCACCGTTCTCACTGCGCCGAACGTCGCCGTCTTCCGGCGACGGCGACATTCTCACCGCGCCGAACGTCGCCGTCGCCGGAAGACGGCGACATTCTCACCGCAGCTCCTGTCGCCCTGAAGCGACGACCGTGCCACTGGCGCTCCCCGCCCTGTCGCCCTCGGCCGAGGATGACGGGGCTCGGCGCGCGAACGCGGGGAGCTGTGGGCGATGGGGGGCGCTCCTCGCGGGTGGACTGGCATCGTCGTCGCGCGCTGGGGGTGGTCGCCGCGCGCAACTCCCGGCGGCGTCCGTGGAGGGAGGCGTTCGCGCGCGCGGAATGGTGCCGTCGTCGTCCGCCGGCGGCAGTCGGAGCGGTCAGGGCGCTTCCCGGTAGGTTGGGAGCGCGGAATGGCCGCCGCGTGAGCCTGCGGGCAGGGCGGAGGTGCGCAGGGTGGCGCCGCGCGAGCCGCAGGGATCACCCCGGGAGACCGCGGTGGCGCGCCCGGACCCGGGCTCGACGGTGCGCAGGCCTGTGGTGACACCCAGGGAGATCGAGGGCGAGGCGCCGCGCGCGCACCACCCCTGCGGGAGCGGCCCCCACGGTGCTCCCGCAGCACGTCGCCTCGGAGCAAGCACCCCATGCAGCCTGTGCCCGCGGCCTCTGCGTTCTCGCTCCGCGCTCGCGCACCACGGTGACGCACGCGGGCGAGGGCACGAACGACGAGATGTGCGTCAACGTGCTGTACGTGAGCCGTTTTGATGCGCACGGCAGGAGCTCGCGCCCCCACCGCCCAGCGTGCCGCGCGGTAACTGTGCGTCATGGCAGGAACGCGCGGCGCATCGCGCGTGACGGGATGACTTCCACGCGCAGCGCGCGTTCGCTACGAAGGGAGTGTCACGCTGCCCGGTGATCATTGCCGGACGACGGCACGGAAGGAAAACGCCAGTGAACCAGGATCTCGACGCTCACGACCTCATGGCGCTCCGCTCCTTCGCGCGGCGCTCGTTCGTGCTGCCCGTCGCCCTGCTGGCGCTCGGGCTTTCGGGCTGCGTGGCCGGGGTGGGGGAAGCGTGGGAGGAGGACGTCGACGAGGCCGAGATCGCGCTGCTCGCGAACAATGCCCACCACAACGGCTTTCAGCTCACCAACTACATCGTGGCGCAGGAGTCCCAGCTCGCCGGGCAGCACACCGGGGACAGCTCGTTCATCTGCCCGCCGGGGCTGAACGGGAACTGCTACCGCAAGGAGTTCCTCTGCTCGGGGTGGGGCGTGCCGATGCAGGGCACCGGGCTCGCCAGCGACGGCAAGTACATCAAGTACGTGGGGGGCGGGGGGCCCTGGAGCAGCGGCTACACGTGGTGGCAGAACTGCGGCTCGACCACGTTCGCCTATGTCAATGGCGTCACCGGCGCGAGCGGGCGGACCCTCGTCGCCAATTACTCGATCGCCGTGGATCCGGGCTACATCGCCCTCGGGTCCTACGTGTGGATCGATTCCCACAACCACTGGTTCCGCGCCGACGATACCGGAGGCGCCATCGACGGCTATCACCTGGACATCTACACGGGGACCAGCAATCCGCTCTACAACAGCACGAGCGGGATCTACCTCACGCAGACGGTGCGCGCGATGAACGATCCGAGCCCGTACAGCGCGCCGCCGGCAGAGGTGATCGTGGACGATCAGCAGAGCGGCTTTTCACGGTACGGGACGGGATCGTGGACCCAGGCCTCGTACGGCTACGGATCGCACATGTGGTACATCACCGTGAACGGCACGACCCAGAACAACTACGGGCGGTGGAAGCCGGCGTTGCCGGGGGCGGGGTCGTACAAGGTCTACGCGCACATCCCGTCGAACCACGCCAATTCGAAGAAGGCGCCCTACAAGATCTACCACCAGGGGACGAACGATTATGCCCGGGTGGACCACTCGATCTATTCGAACCAGTGGGTGCTGCTCGGGACCTGGAGCTTCAGCGGCGACGGGACCGAGTTCGTGCAGGTGGGGGACAACTCGGGCGAGGCGGCGAGCACCTCGCTGAAGGTCGGGCTCGACGCGGTGAAGTTCGTGAAGCAGTGAGGTAGACAGGGGCGCGTCAGGCGGGGCGGGGCGCGTCAGGCAGGGCGGGGGGCGTCAGGCGGGGCGGGGCGCGTCAGGCGGGACGGGGCGCGTCAGGCAGGGAGGGACGCGGCGTCCTGGGCTTTCAGGAGGCGGCCGAAGCCTGGCTGGGTGCCGACTTCGGGGAGGACCTCGCCGTCGCGCACGGCGAGGCGTCCGTTCACGAGCACGGCGCGCACGGCGCGGGGGTTTCTGCGGACCATGCGCACGATGCCGGGGAAGCCCTCCATGGGGGCCTCGTGGGGGCGCTCCACCTCGTCGTCGATGCCCGCGGGGTCGAGCACCACCACGTCGGCCTGGCGGCCCACGGCGAGCTGTCCGGCGTCGATGCCGAACCAGGTGCCCAGCTCGCCGGTGAGGCGGTGGATGGCGCGCTCGGTGGTCATGATCTCGCGGCCCTCGCGGGCTGCGTTCTTGACCAGCCGGAGCATGCGGAGGGGGAAGTTGTAGTGGGCCATCTGGCGCAGGTGGGCGCCGGCGTCGGAGAAGCCGATGAGGGCCGCGGGGTCGCTGATGATCTGTTCGAGGGGGCCCTGCCGGTCGTTGGCCATGACCGTGTACCAGCGGAGCGCCGAGCCGTGCTCCGCGACGAGGTCGAGGAAGACGTCGACGACGTGGCGGCCCTGCGCCTCGGCGAGCTGGATGAAGGATTTGCCGACCACGCTCGGGTCGGGGCAGCTCAGGATCTCGGACTGGTTGAAGTCGCGGTGGAAGGCCTTGGGGAGGAGCTTCGAGGTCCACTCCTTGCGGAAGCGGGCGCGGTAGGCAGGGTCGCGGAGGAGGCGGGAACGGTCGGCTTCCTCGGCGAGGTGGAGGGCGGCGGTGCCGGCGCCGAACTCCTCGAAGACCACGAGGTCCATGCCGTCGGCCCAGAGGTCGAAGACCTCGGGGAGGGCCTGGATGCGGAAGTCGGCGCCGAGGAAGGTGTTGAAGACGCGCGCGCCGAAGCCGGCGACCTTGTAGATGAGGCGATCGGCGCGGAGGTCCATGAGCGAGATGATGGTGGTCTTGAGCGGCTTCCGGACGAGGCCCGCGCTCTCCAGCATGAAGAGGATGGCGTTCACCTTGGTGGAGGCGTCGGGGACGCCCTGGAAGACCCGGTCGCGCTCGCGCAGGACGCGGCAGAGGCGGCGGTACTCGGACCAGCTCGCGTAGGTGGAGGGGAGGGGGCGGCTGCGGATGGAGCGGCTGCCGCCGATCTTGTCCCACTTGAGGGTCATCACGCTGAGGCCGAGGTAGCCGGCGTCGAGGGCTTCGCGGAGGATGGTCTCCATGCGCGTGAGCTCCTCCTCGGTGGGGCTGACGTGCTTGTCGAGGGAGCGCTCGATGCCCATGACGTGCGCCCGTAGCGCGGAGTGTCCCAGGAACGAGGCGACGTTGGGGCCGAGGGGAATGGTTTCGAGGTGCTCGAAGTACTCGGTGACGGTCTCCCAGGTCTTCCGCGCTTCGAGGAGGGGCCTGACGATGTCGTAGGGGATGGCCTCGACGCGGCAGAACTGGTCGGAGAGGTCCTCGGGCGTGCCGACCGCGAGGCTCAGGCTACAGCTCCCGAAGACCACGGTGGTGACGCCGTGCCGCAGCGACTCGGAGAGGGAGGGGGCGACCTCGATCTCCGCGTCGTAGTGGGTGTGCATGTCGATGAAGCCGGGGGTCACCCAGCACCCCGCGGCGTCGAAGACCTGGGTCTCGGGGCCGCGCGGGAGGGGTGCGTCGCTGATCTCGGCGACCTTGCCGCCGCGGATGCCGAGGTGGCGCGGGGCAGGGGAGGAGCCCGCGCCGTCGAAGAAGAGGCCGTTCTCGATGATCCAGTCGAAGGGGGCGCTCACCCGGGGGAGCCTACCACTGCGCAGCGTACGTGGCGCGCGTGGCGCGCGTGGCGCGGGCGTGGCGGGCGTGGCGGGCGTGGCGGGCGTGGCGGGGGCGTGGCGCGCGGATGGCGCCTGGCAGGAGCGCGCGGCTCCGGGCATGCGTGGCGGTGGAGGATCACCACCAGAGCGGTGTCGCTTGCTGCGCCGAGGTGCGTCTCGATAAGCTGCGATCATGCAATTCCGCGCGTCCTTGATGCTTTTCCTGGCAGTGGCCACGGCGGCGGCCATCCCGGCGTGTTCGTGCAGCGGCGAGGACGAGGGGTCGTCCAACAGCTCCGGCACGGGTGGCAGTGGCGGCGACGGGGGATCGGACCCCGTGGCGAGCGCGGTCCGGATCGATCCGCCGTCGGTCGTGCTCGAGGTCGATTTCAACGGGCCGGCCCCCACCCAGGCGTACCGCGCCTTCGCGACCATCGATGGGCAGGAGGTGGAGGTCACCGCCGACTGCACGTGGTCGGCGAGCCCCGGGTTCGGGTTGATGTCGGGGGCGACGCTCACCACGGCCCTGCGCGGGGGCGAGGGCGAGGTCACGGCGAGCTGCTCCGGTGCGAGCGGATCGAGTGAGCTTCTGCTGAACCTCTCCGGAGAGCTGATTGCGGGAGGCGCCACGCCGGGCAACGCGCCCGAGCTCTTCGAGGGGGCCACGCCGACGGACGACGCGACGCGCGCGCCGTCGATGGTGTACCCGCTGGACGGGGCGATCGCGCCGCGGAACTTGCCGCCGGTCGACATGCAGTGGCTGACGGGACAGAACGATCTGTTCCGGATCCACCTCGCCGCGACGCACCTCGATCTCGACCTCTACACGTCCGACGTGTCCCTGATGCTCGCCGAGGGGGACTGGGGGAAGGTCGCGGAGACGGTGGCCGGCGAGGACCTGACCATCGAGGTGGAGGCCTTGCTCCAGGCAGATCCCTCGGCGAAGTTCGGCGCGCCCCCGGTGCGGTTCCGGATCTCGCACGACATCCTCGACAAGACGGCGATCTACTGGTGGGCCTCGAACCAGCAGAGCCTGATCACGCAGACGTTCGGGGCCACCTCGGAGCCGGAGCGGATCATCGAGAACTGCACCTCGTGCCACTCGGTCTCCCGATCCGGCAGCCGCATCGGGTACAGCCGCTGCGTCGGCGGGGACTGCAACAACCTGCGCGTGGGTTTCATGCGCTTCGACAAGCAGACCAACGCCTGGGTGGAGGTCATCAACGCCGACACGTTCCCCGCGCCGATCTTCGGCTCGTACACGACGTTCTCGCCCGTGGGCTACCCGTTCCCGACCGACGCGCAGTCGGTCGCCCTGGTGACGCGGTCGCCGGGGTTCCTGGAGGCCTACGATCCGGACACGGGCGCCGTCCTTCCCTCCAACGCGCCCCAGGTGTCGGTGATGGGGCCGAACGGCACGCAGCGCTCGGCGCTGATGGCGGACTGGTCACCCGACGGCAAGAGGGTGGCCTTCGCCTCGACCCCGTACCCCAACGCCCACTGGATCGACCTGTCGGAGGGCGCGATCGCGGTGATGAGCTACGAGTACGACGGGACGAACCACATCTTCGGTCAGCCTGACACGATCGTGCCGAGCCCCCTCGAGTTGCCGAGCGGGCAATACAACAACCTGTTCTTCCCGAGCTTCTCGCCGGACGGGGAGTACATCGTCTTCAACGCGGCGCGCAGCGCGTGGCGCAACGGGGCGAACGCCGCGGCGCCCGGGCAGCGGCTGGCCCTCGCAGACAGCCAGGGCGCCGGCGTGGTGGAGCTCGCGGCCATGAACGGCCCCGGAGACCTGGACATCACCTGGTCGCACTGGGCGCCGCGCTCGGACGGTGAATACCTCTGGGTGGTGTTCTCCAGCCAGCGCGATTACGGGCACAAGCTGACGCTGGCGAACACCGACCCGGGCTGCAAGGCGAACGGGGTGAATCAGTGCAAGCAGATCTGGATCGGCGCCATCGACCGGCAGAAGCTCGCCGCGGGGCTGGCGCAGGACCCGAGCGCGCCGGCGGTGTGGTTGCCCGGGCAGAACATCACCGCGAACAACATCAGCCCGTACTGGACCGTGCCGACGACCGAGATCCCGCAGTGATCATGGGGCGGTGAGTCCCTTCGCGAACGTCCCCGCGGGGTCCGAGTGGATTGTCCTGCGCGAGCGGCGTCTCCGGGAGTCGGCCGGCGGCGCCACCCCGGACCCGTGGTCAACTCCAGGTGCGCGGTGGATGCCGCTGCCAGGAGCGCGGCACGCGACGGAGGAATCCGATGAAATGACCTGGGCTTGGATCTCGCTTTGTTGAGGACTTGCCAGCGGGATCCCACCTTCGTAGTCTGGGCTAGAGGAATTCTTTGTTTTTAACGCAACTCAGGGTGTTCTGTGCGAGCGCTGTCGTTCTGACCGCGATGCCTGCCTTTGCCGGTGATGCCGATGATCTCTTCCAGAAGGGCATGGCAGACCTGGAGGCGGGGCGGCTCGATACGGCGTGCCCGGCGCTGCGCAAGAGCTTCCGCTTCGAGAAGCGCCCGACGACCCTGTTTCACCTGGCCGAATGCGAGGACCGGGCGGGGCGCATCGCCACTGCGGCGCTTCACTACGACGAGTACCTCGACCTGTTCGAGCGTCTGTCCCCGCCCGAGCAGCAGGCGGAGGGGGAGCGAGAGCGGAAGGCATTCAAGCGGCGGGAGACGCTGGATGGCGACATCCCTCGGGTGACGTTCCGGCTGCCGGAATCGGCGCCCGTCGGGACCAAGGTGACGAGGGTGACGAAGCAGGGCGGCGACCCGGTGCCGGTGGCCCTCGGCGTGGCGCTGCCCATCGATCCCGGCGAGCACTGGGTGATGACGCAGCCCCCCGGGGGCGCGCGCTGGGAGAAGCGGTTCTTCGTGCAGAAGGGCGACCGGCAGACGATCGCGCTGTCGGTGTCGTCCCCCGACGACGACGCGAAGATGGTGCGCTACAGCCGGCCGCTGGAGCCCGTGCCGGCGCTGCTTCCGCCCGAGGAGTACGACAACTCCGGGAGGCGAATCGCCACCTGGACCGCCGGCGGGATCGGGGCAGCCGGGGTGGTGACGGGCATCGTGACCGGCGCGGTTGCCTGGAGCCAGAAGGGTGTGGTGAACAGCAACTGCCGCGACGGGCTGTGCAACACCAAGGGTGAGAGCGCGGCGGACCTCGCGAGCACGATGGGGACCGTGAGCACGATCGCGTTCCCGATCGGGCTGGCAGGGCTCGCCGTGGCGGTGGTGCTGATCCTGACGGAGCCCGAGCAGGGGCGGCTCGGCGCAGCGCCGCAGAGGGCGGTGATCGGCCGCGCAGCACCGGCGATCGATGTGAGCGTGTCCAGGCAGGGCGACGGTTTCGTGGGAGCGACGTGGATATGGTGAAGCCGGAGTTCGTGCAGTCATCCGCGAGGAGACCACCAGAGGGTCGAGGCGTGAACTCGCAGCGCCTCCGGGCGCGTCGAGGCCGCGTCAGGATGCAGGCCCTCGCGCTCCTGGGGCTCCTCCTGGTCCTGTTCGGGGCCGTGGTGAGCTGCACGGACATCCTTGGCATCGATACCGATTACGAACAGAACCCCTGCAACGCGCCCAGCGCGAGTCAGCTCGATCCCATCGACTGTCACCAGGGCGCCTGCCGGGCGCTGGTCGATGCCTGCGACAGCCAGGGTCTCCCCGCGGCCTGCCCAGACGCGAACGCTCAGGAGAAGGACCTGTGCAATGACGGGTTCGACAACGACTGCGACGGGTACATCGACGAAGACGAGTGTCCTTGCGAGGATGGCCTCCAGAAGCAGTGCTTCACCGGCTCACCCGCGACGCGCAACCGAGGCATGTGCCAGGACGGCGTGCAGGTCTGCATGAACGGCGTCTGGGGAGAGTGCGAGGGCGCGATCCTCCCCGTGAAGGAGGTCTGCGACCAGCTCGACAACGACTGCGACGAGGACATCGACGAGGGCTGCTCCTGCAACGACGGTGACGAGCAGTTCTGCTACGGCGGCCCCGAGGTGACCATCGGCGAAGGCCTCTGCACGCAGGGCAAGCAGCAGTGCATCGACGGCGGCTGGGGCGACTGCGTGGGCGATGTCACGCCGAAGCTCGAGCAGTGCGACAAGAAGGACAACGACTGCAACGGCGAGGTCGACCTCGACTCCGAGTTTTGCGAGTGCGTCGAGGATGATCCTTGCTACGACGACGTGAATTTCCCCAACACGCGGAACATCGGGATCTGTCGGGCGGGCGTGTATCCCTGCGTGAACGGGAAGAAGCAGACCGATACCTGCGTCGGCATGGTGACCCCCTTGCCCGTGGAGGCCTGCAACGCCCAGGATGACAACTGCAACGGCGAGAGCGACGAGGGGATCCAGGAAGTCGGCCAGGGTTGCAGCACGGGCCTGGAGGGGGCGTGCAACCCGGGCATCTGGCAGTGCAGCGCCAATGGCCTGTACTGCCAGCCGAACTACCAGCCCGATCAGCTCCCCGAGCAGTGCGACGGCGAGGACGACGACTGCGATGGCGTCGTCGACGAGGGGCAGTTTTGCTGCCCCAACGACGGGAGGACGAGCGGCAACGAGACCGACGTCGACTGTGGCGGCTCCTGCCAGCAGAAGTGCGCAGACGGCCTTGTTTGCAGCGTGAATACCGACTGCCAGAGCAGTAGCTGCCAGGGGCAGATCTGCGCCACCCCCACCTGCGACGACGGGCAGGAGAACGGCAACGAGAGTGACGTCGACTGCGGCGGCTCTTGCCCGGACAAGTGCTCGATCGGCTCCACGTGCAACGGCAACTCGGACTGCGTGACCAACGTCTGCGACTTGACGACGCACGTCTGCGCCCAGAAGCCGAACGGCGCGACCTGCCAGCAGAACGACGAGTGCCTGAACAACTTCTGCGTCGACGGCGTGTGCTGCAACCAGCAGTGCCTCGGACCCTGCCGCGCCTGCACGGCGCAGCAGAAGGGGGTTGGTCAGGATGGCACCTGCGGCAACATCGTGACCGGCACGGATCCAGACGAGGAGTGCGCCGCGACGAACCCCTTCACCTGCAACACCACGGGGGTGTGTGACGGCTTCGGTGCTTGCCAGGTGTGGCCGCAGGGGACGTCGTGCTCGAGCCCGATCTGCGTGAACGATGTGACGGCTGCGAGGCCGGACACCTGCATCAGCGCTGGGCAGTGCCAGGACGCGGGGACCGAGGACTGCACTCCATACAGGTGCAACGGCGCGACCGGCACGTGCCGCTCCGGGTGCAGCAGCGATGTCGACTGCACGTCGAGCTATTACTGCAACGCCCTGAGCTGCACCGCGAAGAAGCCGAACGGGCAGACGTGCGGCGGCGCCAACGAGTGCGCGAGCGGCTCCTGCGTGGACGGGTTCTGCTGCAACACGGCTTGCAACACCACGTGTCAGGCGTGCTCGGCCTCCAGGACCGGCTCATTGCCGAACGGCACTTGCGGCCCGGTCATCGCCAACACGGATCCAGACAACGAGTGCGCGACGCAGGCGACGGACACCTGCGGCACCACGGGCGTCTGCAACGGGTCCGGCGCCTGCTCCTTCTACCCGCTGGATACGGTGTGCTCGCCAGCGAGCTGCGTGGATCTGGTGACCCTGAACAGGGCCGACGTGTGCAACGGGTCCGGGACATGCAACGTCCTCGGAAACGTGAACTGCGCGCCCTACGTCTGCGACCCCAGCGGCGGAAGCGCAGTATGCCGGGTGAACTGCTCCTCGGACCTGCAATGCGCCTCGGACCACTACTGCAGCGGTACGAGCTGCGCCCCGAAGAAGCCCATAGGGAGCCAGTGCACGGGCTTGAACGAGTGCGGTAGCGGTCACTGCGTCGACGGTTACTGCTGCAACACCGACTGCGCAGGAACCTGCTACGCCTGCTCGCTGGCGAAGACCGGCCTCGCCAATGGCCTGTGTGAAGAGGTCACGGTCGGTACCGATCCGGACAACGAGTGCGCTTCCCAGCCTGTGACCACCTGCGGGCAAGACGGGACATGCAACGGTGCCGGTGCCTGCCGGCTGCACGTCGCGGGGACCGAGTGCGTTCCGGCGGCGTGCCAGGGCGACACCGCCGTTGCGAACGCCGACACCTGCAACGGGCTGGGCTCCTGCGTCGACAATGGCGTCACGAGCTGCGGCCAGTATCTTTGCTCCGGCGGTGTATGCACCGATATGAGGCCCGACGGTGCTTCCTGCACCCTCTCCTCGCAGTGCGGAAGCGGCCAGTGCGTGGATGGAGTCTGCTGCGGGACGGCTTGCACCGGCGTTTGCATGGCCTGCACGGCCGCGAAGAAGGGCTCGGGGGTCGACGGGGTCTGCGGAGCGATCACGGCTGGCATGGATCCGGACGATGATTGCAGTGCGCAGTCCGCGACGACCTGCGGCCGGGATGGGACCTGCGACGGGACGGGCGCGTGCCGGATGCACGTGGCCGGAACGAGCTGCTCCTCGCCGAGCTGCGCGTCGGGGACCTCGGTCAACGCCGTGGACACCTGCAATGGGCAGGGGACCTGCGTGGACAGCGGGACCACGAGCTGCGCGCCGTTCACCTGCGCGAGCGGCGCCTGCACCTCGCTGAAGATCAACGGGACGCTCTGTGGCGCGTCCGGCGAGTGCGCGAGCGGTGCCTGCGTGGACGGGGTCTGCTGCGACGGCGCGTGCACGGGCCCGTGCCAGGCTTGCTCGGCATTCAAGAAGGGCGGCGGCGCAGACGGAACGTGCGGCCCGGTGGCGAACGGCATCGATCCGGACAACGAGTGCGCGCAGGAGGCACCGTCGACGTGCGGCCAGGATGGGATGTGCAGCGGCTCGGGCTCCTGCCGCAGGTACGCGGCCGGGGTGATCTGCGAAGCGGCGACCTGCGCGAACGAGACCACGGTCGCAGCCGCGGATACCTGTGACGGCAACGGGGTGTGCACGGATGGCGGGACGTCGAGCTGCGGCCAGTTCATCTGCTCCGGCAGCACCTGCACCCAGCTCAAGATCAACGGCGCGGCGTGCGGTGCCGCCGGAGAGTGCGCGAGCAACTCCTGCGTCGACGGTGTGTGCTGCGCGAGCGCCTGTGGCGGCGCCTGCCAGGCTTGCACGGCGGCGAAGAAGGGCGGCGGCGCGGACGGTACCTGCGGCCCGATCGCGGTGGGGACCGATCCGGACAACGACTGCGCGGCGGAGTCCGCCGCGTCCTGCGGTCGGGACGGCATGTGCAACGGCGCCGGAGCGTGCCGCCTCCACGCGAGCGGGACGGTGTGCGCCGCGGCCACGTGCGAGAACACCACGACGGTGGACAACCCGCACACCTGCGATGGCGGTGGCACATGCGTGGACGGTGGCACCACGAGCTGCGGGCAGTTCACCTGCGCGGGCGGTGCCTGCACGACCGAGAAGATTCTCGGGGTGAGCTGCGCGAACAGTGGCGAGTGCGCGAGCAACTTCTGTGTCGACGGCGTGTGCTGCGAGAGTGCGTGCCCCGGCCTCTGCCAGGCCTGCTCGATGGCGAAGAAGGGCGGCGGCGCGAATGGCATTTGCGGCCCGATCGCCACGGGCAGCGATCCGGACTCCGAGTGCACGACGGATCCGGTGGCGACCTGCGACCAGGATGGGTCCTGCAACGGCGCTGGCGCTTGCCGGCTCTACGCGAGCGGCACCGCGTGCAGTACGGCGACGTGCGCCGACGCGACGACGGTGAACGCCGTGGATACCTGCAACGGATCGGGCACGTGCGTGGAGAGCGGGACCGCGAGCTGCGGCGAGTTTCTCTGCAGCGGTGGCGCGTGCTCCTCCCTCAAGATCGACGGCGCCCTCTGCGCGCAGGGCTCGGAGTGCGACAGTGGGTTCTGCGTGGACGGGGTCTGCTGCGAGACTTCCTGCGGCGGCCTCTGTGAGGCCTGCTCGATGACGAAGAAGGGGACGGGGCCGAGCGGCACCTGCGGACCTGTCGCCGCCGGCAACGACCCTGACAGCGAGTGCGTCGCAGATGACGTCGCGAGCTGCGGCCAGGATGGGACGTGCGGTGGTGGCGGTGCGTGCCGCCTCTACCCCATGGGGACGACCTGCGCGCCGGCATCGTGCGTCAACGAGACGACCGTGGACGGAGCGGATGCCTGCAATGGGAGCGGCGTCTGCGTGTCCGTCGGCACGACGGACTGTGGCGTGTTCGCGTGCGATGGTGGCGCGTGCACCAACGAGAAGGTGATCGGTGAGCCCTGCACCACCGGAAACGAGTGCGCCAGCGGCTTCTGCGCGGATGGCGTGTGCTGCGATACGGCTTGCGACGCGAGCTGCGACTCGTGCTCGGCAGACCGGAAGGAGCTGGGCGAGGATGGTGAATGCGGCCCATCTGCCGTGGGGCTCGAGTGCGCTCCGGCCTCCTGCAGCCCTGACGGCGCCTCGGCCAACCTCACCGACCGCTGCGATGGTAGCGGGGTTTGCGTGGATGCAGGAACAGAGTCGTGCCAGCACTTTGCTTGCGTGAGTGGCGCCTGCGAAGCGGCGTGCGTCGATGACACCAGTTGTGCACCCGGCGCTTACTGCGGTGATTCGTCGGCCTGCTATCAGGACGTCGTGCTGATGCTGGGCGGCGGTGGCACGCTGGTTGGAGCCAGCTTCCATCCGGGCGGATCGTGGAGCGAACAGCAGATCACCGGCGCAGAGACGACGGAGCGTGTGGCGTTGACGGTCGACACCGTGCGGGGCGTCGGTCTCGTGCGCCACACGGGTGCTGTGGGGACCGACGAGCTGAGGTTCACGACGTGGAGCTCGGTCACCAAGAACTGGACGGCGTGGAGTCAGGTGAACACCGACTACCCGACCAACGCCAAGCCCGCCATCACCTCATTGAATGGTACGGCCCACACCGCCTTCCTCCACGACACGGGGACGGACATATTCCGCTATGCGGCGTACGACGGGGGCTGGTCCACGCACCAGTCGATCTCGATGTTCCCCTCGTTGCCGCTGGCGGGTGACATCGCGGTGCTGGCCTCGGGTGGTGGCACCCCTGCGTTCGTCTACATAAATGGGACCGCGCTGCGGTTCACGCAGCGAAGCAACAATGACTGGCCGGGAGGCTTTACTTCGCTGGATACGATGGCCGCGCCGAACGTTCCGCCTTCGATCGTCTCTATGACCGGCACGGTCTACGATCTCCTCACCGTCTATGTGCATCAAACAGACGGCCGGATCTGCTTCCGCAGCCGTAATTCCAGCACCTCGAACTGGACAGCGACCGATTTCATTAGCAGTAGTACCACGGTCACGACAGCCGACCAGGTTGCGCTCGCCGCCCTCCCAGGAGGCTCGGCCGTGATCGCGTTCCGGTCGAATGCCGCGGGGACCGCGGGGAGGTTGTTCACGAGCTTCTACCGCGAGTCGACCAACGCCTGGTCGGTCCCGGCGGAGATGAGCAACACGTTCACGATCGTCGGGGCACCGGCCGTGGCGCGCGGGACTGGGGCCGGTACCCCGAGCGCATCCTTCGTCGAGCTCGGCTTCGTCAAGGATGATACGACAGACACCCTCCACCACATCCGCTGCACGGCAATGCCAGCGCATACCTGCACGGCCTGGAGCAACCCCGTTCAGGTGAGCTCCACCCCGGTGACCAGCGTCGCGATCGCCAGCGCGCCTTGATGGGAGAGCCCTCTCCCTTCAAGCACCAGCGTTCCCTCGGAGGTCTCGACGGTGGGCGGGGGGCTGCCGCATCAGCGGCCCGTGTGTCTGAGGTCCTGGTTCAACTGCAGCACCGCTCCGGCCGCGTCGCCCCGCGCCCGCAGGCGGTGCACCACCACACCGACACGCGCTTCACCTCCGGCGCCTTGCCCTTCGTTGCCGCGGTGCCAGCGCGCGCCGCCCCCGGCACGCCAGCCCGCGCGGCCGCGGGGGCGCCTGGAGTCTTCTCTCCCTGCTTCTCTCCGTCGCCCTTCTCGTCCTGAGTCTTCTTCTCCTCTGCCGCCTTCCGCGCCAGCGCCAGCGCCTCCCGCAGCGCCCGCACCTCCAGCGCGAACGCCTCCCGCTCCGCGCGCGCGGTCCGCACTTCCTCCAGCCCTGCGCGCAGCTTCTCCTCGCCCTCCGTTCGCAACGCCTCGGCCCCGGCCAGCGCAGCGCGCAGTGCCTTCTCCCGCCGTGACGCCTCCTCGCTGGCAGCCCGCGCCTCTCCCGTGAACGCGGCCAGCGCCGCTTCGTGACCTTTCCGCTCGGCCTCGGCGGCCAGCGCCGCGCGCTCCGTGGCGGAGCACGTCACCTCCAGCGCGAGGAGCCGCGCCTGCGCCGCTGCCTGTCCCGACGTCGCTTGCGCCAGCGCCTCTCCCAGATGGGCCACCTCGGCCTGGAGCGGGCTCAGGGACCGGCGCATCTCGTCCGTCTCCCGCCGCGCCTCCGCGACGTCCCGCCGCGCGTTCTCGGCATCGCGCCGGGCCTCGTCGAGGGCCTCCCCCGTCTCCGCTGCACGCCGCCGCGCGTCCTCGGCGTGCGCGCGTGCTTCCTCGATCTCCCTGGCCACCGCTGCCCGCTCGCGCTGCAGCTCCTCGGCGATGCGCGCCTCCGCCTGCGCCTTTGCCACAGCATCGAGACGCGCCGCTTCCAGCGCCTCGTGTCGCTCTGTCAGCCCCTGCTGCGCGGTGGCGAGGTCGGCCCGCAGCCGCGCTGTTTCATCCTCGGAGGCCTCCTCCGAGGGCGCCCGCGTCTCCGCCGCGGCGTTCAGCGCCCGCTGCGCTTGCGCCTGCACCGCCATCGCCTCGGCCAGCGCCTTCTGCGCCTCCGCCAGCCGTCGCCGCGACGTCGTCGTGGCCATCGCGATGGCCAGCATCACCGCGATCACGACAAGCGCCCCGAGCCCGATGACCTCCATGTCCTCTCCTGCGCCCGCGCGGGGCGTGGGCGAGCATGCACCCCTGCGCGCGCCGCGCGCAACCGCGAGCCTTGTCAGCCCTGCACGCTGAGGCCTGTCAGCCCTGCACGACGAGCCCCGCCCGCGCCAGCCGCGCGAGCTTCTGCTCGGTGACCTCTCGCAGCACCTCGGGGGCGTCGCGTGGCACCCCTTCCACCTCCACGGAGAGCCGCCCGGCCGCGATCTCGGCCAGGGCCCCGGCCACCAGGTCCTCCCAGGTATGCGCCCCGTCCATCCGCGTGAGCAGCGCCCGATCGAAGGCGTCGACCGCCACGCGCTCCATCAGCAGCGTCGTGCAGCCGTCCCGCCCCCGGGCCGCCTCCAGCCGCGCCAGCGCCGTCGTCGCCGGCCGTGGCCCAGGTGCGGGCGTGCAAGGCCGCGCCCAGGCGTCCACCGCGATCTCCCCGCGCGTCACCAGGCCGAGGAGGTTCCTGCCGAGCCGGTCCTGGGCCTCCGCGTTCCTGGCGTCACCCGACTCTGCGAGCGCCCGCGCGCACAGCGCCTCGAAGTGCATCCCTGCCGGGTAGCGCTCCGCGAGCGCCGACAGCGCCGCCTTCAACGGTGCGCTCGTCGTGCTCAGCGAGAGCCCGCGGCCGATCGAGAAGGACGCCTCCCCGCGCGTGCCGTTGTCCGTGTCTCCCTGCTCCGCCGTGCGCTCCTCGGTGAGCGCTGCGCGCAGCCAGAGCCCCGAGAGCCTGCGCCAGGAGAGCGCCCTGTCCAGCGGCGCTTCCCTGTGGCAGAGCAGCGTCCGCCGGAAGAAGCGCAGGTCGAGGTAGTCGAGGTGCTGCTCCGTGTCGACGAGACCCCGTGACCGCTGGGCGATCGCCTGGGCCGCGGCCTCGCCGAACCGATCCGGCATCATCGTCCAGAGGTGCGCGTCGCCCAGGTAGGCGAGCCCCGCCTGGGCCGCGGCGCGCGCGAAGTCGCGGAAGTACACCGCGCGGTTCTCGGCGGCGAGGTGCTCGTGGAAGAGGTAGGCGTCGGACATCCGGGCCAGCAGCCGCAGCTCCTCGTGGAGCCACGCGCGTGCCCCGTCCAGGCTCGGGGCGTGCCCGAGGAGCCCGAGGACCTCCCGCGCGGCCGCGAGGCGCGCCTCGGGCGTGCCCTGCGCGGGGATCTCCCGGAGCATGAGGTCCCGGAGCGCGCCCCGGAGGTGCCATCCAGGCAGCGTGTTGTAGCTGAGGTAGGCGACGCCCATGGGCGCGAGCAGGGCCCGGCAGAGGGTGAGAATCGCCGCCTGGACGTCGGGCGGTACCCAGGAGTAGACGCCGTGGCAGACGACGTAGTCGAAGGGCCCGAACCGCGCGTCCACGTCGCGGATGTCCATGGCGTGGAGCGCGACGTTGCGGAGGCCGAGCGCCTCCACGCCCGCGCGTCCGGACGCGATCTGCCGCGCGGAGGCGTCGATGCCCACGAAGATGCTGCCGGGCAGGGCCACCGCCATGGCCAGCAGGTTCGTGCCGAGGCCGCAGCCAAGCTCCAGGACACGGCAACGGTCCGGGGGCGCGGGGCTGAGGCCGAAGAGGGTGGCCACCGCCGCGAGGTGCGCAGGGTGCGTCTCGGGGAAGGGGAAGTCGTCGTAGGGGAAGTCGTCGTAGGCTGTCAGGGGGACCTCGGGCGACCTCGATGGGCGGTGGGAGCGGCGGCGTCGCCGCAGACCGCGCGATGCTGGGTGCGGTGAGCCTCGCCGTCAGTACGGGTTGAGCCGCGTCCCGATCTCGACCAGCTTGAGCGTCTCCGATTTGAGGAGATCTTTCGCGTCGGGGATGAGGTATTGCATCCCGCCCCCGCCAACGAGCTGGCCCCGGTGTGCTTCATTCCCGCTCGGTAGCTTGACCACGTTGACGCCCGGAAGGGTCCAGGTGTCCCGGAAGGGTGCGGTCGTGGACTGAAGCGCCGAGACCCCGGAGCCGAGCTCGAATTTGCAGTAGATGCGGTTCTGATCGCCGATCCCTAGCTGTCTGCTCGACGTGCCGGAGCGGGTGAAGAAACGCCCGATCTCCATGTCGCCGCCCTTCAGCCCGGCGATCAACTCCCGGGCGCGCGACGGGTGCGCCCTGATCTTGGCGAGGATGAGGGGATTCACCTGCATGTACCCGATCACCACCTGTTTCGGTGGGAGCACGGTAGAGGTGACGGTCTTGGAGAGGTCCATCCCCTTCAGCCAGCCGAGGATGCTGTTCTCCGAGACGAAATTGCGTTTGGTCTCGAAGAACCGCAGCGCCTCCAGGGCCCCCGCGCGGGCCCTGGGTGCGATCCGACGGTAGCCGGATTTGTAGAGCCACTCCTCCACGGTGAACGCGAGGTAGCGCTGCAGCGGCGCAGGCGTGAGCTTTGCCGTCACGCCCGGGAGCTTCTTCGCCGCCTGCTTCATGATCAGGGTGGTGAACAGCGTCACCCCCAGCATGGAGATCGCCTCGGCCAGGTGAGCGGCGGCGTCATCCAGATCCTTCGGGCTCTTCGCGCCGATGGCGACGCGCAGGTACGCCCCGATGTGCTTGCCCACGTCGAGCGCCATCGCGCCCAGGGTCATCAGTCCCAGGGCGAGGAGCCCAATGTCCACCACCTCGCCCACCCCGACGGCGTGCGAGGCCGCCCAGGCACCGAGCACCGCGGCCGTGATCGCGAGGTTCTCCGGGCTGACCAGGGCCTCGACATCCTCCCGCATCTCCTGCGGGAGGAGCGGGATGGCGCGCCGCATCGCCTCGATGAGCCGCTCATGGACGTCATCGAGATCAGCGCCGAAGCCAGCCTGCGGGGTAGAGGGCGGGCGCTGGGGGGCAGGTCGAGCCATGAGATGCAACCGTAGGGGTGGACATCCGCGAAGAGCAAGTACGGCGTGCCCGCCGTAAACGCGGACGCCCTCCGGAAAGCCGCGGAGAATGGCGACGGGCGGATCGGCGCGCGCGAAGAAGCGTGGCCGCCACGGGGGCTGGTGCAACACGCGACGAACCCCGATGATCCGGCCCGCGATCCAGCCCGAACTTTTCCGGGCGTGATGCCGCTTCGGGCCTCACGCCGTCGCCTCCGGAAGCGAGCGAACTCCCCGCCCGCGTGTCTCAGTGGAGGGTTGACAGCGAGACCCTGCTGCAGGTCCGATCGCCAATCGGGTGTTCTCACAACGGCACGAACGACGACTGGCTGTTGGGCGTCCGCTCCGCCTGGATGTGCGCGCCGCGCTCGTCCTCCTGCGGCAGCTCGCCCGGGATCGCGCGGTGATGGTCGAGCTTCGGCGGCTGTGGGCCAACGAGGTCGGCCGGTCCGCGATTCATGCCGTGCGTGATGATGAGGTGCTGCGGCAGCTCGCCGAACAGATCGCCCGCGGCGCCTTCACGGTTGCCTCCGTCCACGAGCCCGCGCCGGACCTGGCGGTGCCCACCCTCGGCGCGCTGCTGGAGGGCAGCGCCGAGCAGTCGCCGCTCCCGGTGCCCGCCGCGCTCACCCACTTCATCGAGGTCAGGGTGGTGCTCGCCTCAGGCGAGGGGGTGGGCTCGGTAGCCCTGGAAGTCGTGCTGCCTACCGAGGAGGTGCAGCGCGCGACCACCGATGGAGAGGGGATGGCGCGGCTCGACGCGATCCCTGCGGGGACATGCGTGGTCCGGTGCACGTGGAGCAACCCGAGCCGCGCAGAGACTCTGGCCTTCGTGGGCCTGAAATCGGGCAGCGGGGCCGCCGGGGACGAGGCCCACGGGGCAGCGGCGGGGCAGGCTGCCCCGCCGCTGCGGCCGAAGACGCCGGAGGACGAGGGCGAGGCGCAGAAGCCCTCCGGCAAGTACGTGGTCTCCCAGGTGGAGCGCCGCAAGGTCGGGACCGGCGATACGCTGGCGAGCCTGGCAGAATCCGTGGGCATCACCTGGAAGGAGCTGGCGAAGTTCAACTTCGGCACCGATGATCCGAAGAAGATCAATGCCGCGCTCCGGCGCGTCGTGGGATGCACCAAGAAAACGAAGGACGGGAAGAATTACCGCTTCGACGACACGGATGACCCTGGGATCGTGCTCCTGCCATCCCCCTTCGAGCTCAAGGGGCTATCCACGGGTACACAGCACACCATCGTGGTGAACAAGGTCGAACTCACGAAGAAGCGACCCGCGCGCTGGACCTTTTCCATGTAGGAGCGCCGAGCGAGGCTCGAGAGGGAACTCAATCCCATTTCAAGCTTTCAGCGAACCACAGAGCGCGTGCCCACACGTCGCGCGAGTAATCGTCTCCCGTCGTACCATCGTCGAGCTGTGCCCAGCTCTTCGCGTCGGTGGGGCGCGTCTTCACGTTCTTTGATCCGAAGTTGTAGGCCGCCGTTGCCCCCGCCATCTGCTGCTCCGGCGTCCAGCTCGGGTACTTGGCCTGGAGCGTCGTGAGGTTGCCCTTCCAGATGGTCATCGCTTGCTCGGCATGCTCCAGGCTATCCGGCCCGCCCTTGAGTTCGTGGTAGCGCTTGTCGACCTGGAACATTCCGTAACCGTTCCCGTGGTCGCCGTACCCATGCTTGTCGAGGAGCCTGCAAAGCCCCGACTCACGGCTGGCGATCCCGAGCGCCAGGGCGGGGGGGATACCGTACTTCTCGCCGAGCTGCTTCGTCATGGGGACGAGTTCCTGTGCCTTCTTTGCGTCGACCTGCGCCCTCTCGATGGCCTGTGACATGGAGCCAGGTTCCATCTTCTTCAGGAGAGCGTTGTACCCATCCGCAGTCGCTCCGACGGGCTCGATCTTGGCGCCCTTCGTGCACACTCCCGTACCCCGGAGGGGGCTCGCCCCCGTGCCCTCGTGGAAAGGGATGAACTGCGCCTCGTCGTAGTCGAGGACGCAGCGGATCGGCGTGCGGTTCTTGGTACCCGTCGTTGCGGCCGAGAGCCGCAGCACCCCGAAGAAGGTCGCGGCCCTGAGCCTTGCCCAGTCCTCCTTCTTCGTCAGCTCGGTGAAGTTGACGAGTTCGGCCTCGAACGCACCATCCTCGTCCACCGTTACAGTGGCCTCGATATCCTTGAACGGCTCGATCTTTCCTTCGGCATCCGTCATCCACAGGGAGATCTGTGCAGGCAAACCCAGCTCGGGATCGAGGTCGGCGATGGATCCCTTTGCGCTCAGCAGCTTCACAGGGAGTTCGCTGGCGTTCGGGCTGGTACTCGACATCCACATGGCTAGCGCGTCCCACCAGTGCGTCTCTTCCGCCGAGAGCGCGAAGGAGGTGAGCTTCGGTCTGGGGACCGTGAGGAGCGGTTCGCTCCGGATCACGGGAACGAATGTCTGGCCGTCGCTGGAAATCGAGAGGTCGTAATCAAACTCATATCCGCCGTCCTCCTGGTCTTCCAGGTAGTTGAGCACCGGCGTCCCCTCGGGCGCGGTGCAGCCGATCCGCCAGACGCGCTCCGAGGTATCTCCGCCCTTCCACGTGAACGCGATCGAGAGGTCTGCGTCCGTGGCCGTCTCGCAATCACCCACGTCGCGCTCGCGAACCTGCAGCCGGATCGCGGCGCCCCGGAACGCGGCCCCGATGGTCGGTACGATGCGCACACGGGAGCCGATGCGCTTGCCCGCGGTCCCGTCCGGGAACGATACTGAAAGCGGGTTGTTGAAGACGATCACCGCCGGGGCGACCGTCTGCGTCGGGCAATAGAGGAAGTCGGGCGCGATCTCGAAGCCCACCTTGCCCTTGCCGATGAGCCGGTGCTCGAGCACGTCGAGGGGCACGGTCACTGTCGCCTGTGTCCCTCCCTGCACCTCGATCGTCACGTCTGGGGTCGGGCACCGCTCCGGCGTGTCAGCCCCCTCCCGCAGCACGAGCCACGTGAAGCGGGCCTTCGTGCCGCTGGGCAGGTTCTTCACTGCCCCGGTCAGCTTCACGGGAGTCCGGGCCGCCGCAACTGTCAGGGTTGGCGCGGCAAGCTTGATCGACGTCATCGGGATGACGCGGAGGCGCAAGACCCCGGTGTAGCCCGGCGCTACCTCGACAGATTTCCCCTCGCCCGCCATGGCCTTCTCCTCGATCCTACGCCGCCGGTACCGTGGTTTCGGCGCTGACTGCCTTGATCTTCGTCTCGAGCACCTTCTCGTTCCCCTCGCTCCGCCGCAGCTCCACCCGGATCCGATCGCCCTCCGCGAGGCTTTTCGCCACCGCTGCGCGCCCGATGCGGCCTACGAGCAGCCCCTGCCCATCCGGAGCGCCCGCGTATTTCGCCCCCTTGGGGTTCTTGTTGTCGAAATCGGCGACCCGCCCGAGCAAGGTGTCCTCCTCGCCCGTCGCGCCGAGCTTGTACACCCCGAGCTCGAGGACATTGAACGTCGGGAACGCCAGGGCCATGCAGCGCACCTCCAGATCTGTCGCGGTCCACGTCAGCCGGGGCTTTTCGAGCCGCGGCGTCGTGTCGTAATCGAGCGAAACAGGCTCGATCGCGATCTTCTCTCCGTTGAAGAGGGCGTTCGGGTTTGTCACCCGGGCCTCGAACCTGAGCTTCGCGTTGGCGTGGCTCTTGTCGCCGAAGCTGGCGATCGTCGCGGTCAAGAGGTTGTCGTTCCTGGACTTGTCCCCGAGGGTCTTCTCCTTGCCATCCTTGTCCTTGTAAACGAAGGCAGGTTTGGCCGCGGCCCAGTCTTTTGCGTCGCCATGGAGCGCGGCTGAGAGGATGAGTGAGGAGCCCTGGACGGTGGTGCGGATCGCGCCGAACTGGGCCTTGCGCAGCTTCACCGAGGGAGCTGCCTCCCAGGCCTCAAGCACGCCCGAGGGCGCGGTCCTCCGCAGCGCGCCCCGCGTGACGTCCTCGGTGCCCTTGCCCGCCTGATCCGAGGTGGGGACCCGGGCCAGCCGCCCTCCATTCTGGAAGCACACCCCGAAGCGCACGTGAAGCTCCTGGGTCGGTCCGAGGGACGCCTCCGCGACCAGCTTGCCGTACGCCTCGGAAGCGTCGAATGTGGCGACGAGTGGGGCATCGTCGGCTGGCGGTGGCGCCGTCAGGCGAACCTCATCGCCGAGATCCTCGGCCGTTGCTGGGGTTTTGGCGCACTCGGTCGCCGCGGCGGCCAGCCGCGCGTGGTAGCCCTTCTTGTCCGAGCTGCACTTGAGCCGTACGCTCAGGCCGTCGGCGGCGATCGCGACGAGCGTCACCTGGGCCGCATTCCTGTCAGCAACGGTCGCTGTGGCCTTCTTCTGGGCCGCTTCGTAGGCGGTCCTGACGGACTGGACCAGGTCGACGAGCGCCCGCGAGACCCGGAAGGCCTCGGTGCCCGTGCGCTTGGCGTGGTACTCGGAGAAGGCGAAGTTGGTCGAGATTGGCTTTTTGCCGTCCTTCGCCGCCACGATGAACTGGCCCGTCTCGTCATACTGCAGGTTGCCGGTCTGCGCCGGCAGCGCCCGCCGGGCCTGGATGGGGATGGAGACGGACGCCTCGGAGCCCTGCCCTTCGGGCGTTGCACCCGCCTCGACGGTCCAGGTTTCCATCACCACGAATCCGTCGATCGCCACGGGCGGGTTCGCGGTGAAATGCAAGGTGAGCGTGTGCGTGCCCGCCTTCCGGTCCTTCACCGGCGAGCCGAGGACGCCGAGCTCCGGCACGAGGACTTCGAGCGCCACCTGCCCCACCTCCGGGGATTGCGACGCGACCTCCAGGGTCACGAGGCCCCAGAAGGGGCAGTTGACCGCCTCGGCGATGACGCCTTCTCTATAGCGGCGCCTGGCGATGACGATTGGCGCGTCGGCCCCCGCGATCCGGGCTTGCAGGGCGAGCGCCTCGGCGCCCTCGACCGGGGCCGAGGCGACTGCCACTGCGTGCACCAGATCACCCACCCTGCGCGGTCGGGGCTCGGCATATGTCGGAGTCCAGCCCAGGTACAGGAGCTTCTCGACAGCCTGCGCTCCCTGGACAGGCGGGAACTCGTCCCGGAAGCGCGCGATGTTGTGCTTGACGAGGAGGCCAAGCAACCAGCCGACAATCACGGGGTGCGCGTGTGCGAGCTTGGTCTTCGCCGCGAGCTGGTCCTCTCCGGGCGCGTCGGCGAATAGTTTCTTCTCGTTGCCGTCCTCGCCGACGACCGACACCTCGTCGTGCGCCCAGAAGGCGGTGGCCTCCGCGTAGGGCGTGAGTTCGCTGTCGTCGCTCTCGAAGCGGGCCTTCATCTCGGCGAGCAGCCCCTCTTTGCTCCAGCCGTTGAGGTGCGCGAGCACCACCTGGCGCAGCCGCGCGCCAGCGAGCCTCCGGAGCAGAGCCCCGTCCTCCTCGGGCGTCGTGCGCGTCGATCCGATCTCGATGTAGCAATCGGCGGTCTCGAAGATGATCTTCCTGGCTGCCGCCGGAACCTGCACCTCGAGCTGATCCTTCTTGGGATCGAACGTCACGGTCTGCGCAGGTAGATCGGGCGGGTCGAAGCGCATGGTGAGCTTCTGCGGGCCTGCGGGCATCGCGCCGCGGAAGTCCTCCAGTGCGATCTTGAGCGGATACACCTCCCTGCCTGTCGTGCCCTGCGGATCGACCGGGAGCCCTGGGGTGAATACCAGCCCTTCAGGACCCTGGTAGAGCGACACCAGCTCGCTGGGATCGTACTCCGGGTCGAGCTTGCCTTCCTTGTCGCCGTCGTCGTCCGGGAGCATCCCGAGCAGCTCGGCGAGTTCGCCGTCCGCGGGATCGAAGAAGTTGTTCTCGGTCTTCTCCTGGAAGCGCTTGAACGTATCCGCGCCGAGGCCGAGCTTCTCGGTGGCGAAATCGAGCAGCGCTTCGAGCCCATGCGGCTCGCCCGCGGGCGCCAGGATCTCCCAGTGCAAGAAGCCCTCGTCCGCCGCCTGCACGTAGCCGAGCGCCTCGCCGCGTCCGACCACGATCGAGGGGCGGCAGAAGGTCAGCACCTTGCCGGAGGCCAGGGCGTCGAGCGCCTCCGTGACATCGCCCTCGGGAGCCTGCCAGACGGCGACAGTGCGGTTCGGCTCGTTGGGATGGAGATCGACCTTCTCCTCGTTCACGAAGGTCGCGCCGATGATCCCGAGCGTCTGCCCCCGGAGGACCGTCTCTTCCGGCTTCGTGGTGGGCAAGTACGTCGTCGGAGGCACGGGATCGATGGCGATCACGGTGCCATTCCGGCGCCTCACCAGCGCATTCAGCCAGGGCACCTTGGCGTACTCCGCGGCGATCTCGTCCTGCGACCAATCGGGCGAGGCGAGGTGCATGTAGAGGGTATAGAAGGTGAAGGTCTTCGAGACCCCCGAGTGATTCTCATCAGGGATCTCATCGAGGACATGACGTACCAGGACGAACGCATTGCTGCCTTGGGCGATCTCCTGGACGAGCGCGCGTTTCTCTGCGCCCTCATTGTCCCCCGCATTCACGAAGCCCGCCGGTAGCGCCTCGGAAAGGCGGGTGGCCACCACGTAACCTGGCGCGAGGCAGCGGACCGGCGCAAGTGGGCCAGGCGGGTTCAAAGGGCGCAAGTGCACTCCGCTGTGCAGGTTCTGGTGGAGACCGAGCGGGTAGTAGCCACCTCCAGGCTGCTTCTCGTTGAGGAAGAGGTAACGCACGGGACTCGGAGCATCGCCAGCGCCATCGAAGGGGAAGGTGACGGGCATGTCCCGGAGGCTTGTCTCGACGGCCTCGGGCGGGGCCTCGATGGGCGTGTCGCGGTAATAGAACAGGCCGCCCCTGCCCCAGGTCTCCGTCGTACCTTCGGCCCAGTAATCCATGAGAAGGTCGTAGCGCATGATCGACCGCTCATTCGGCTGGAAGAGCCTCCTGGCGCGGATCAAGCCAAGCGCGGCGCGCGCGTTGGTCCAGTCGCCGTGGTCGAGCCGGATCAGGTTGTGCTGTGGACCGAGGCGCTCCAGCGCGGCCAGGTCATTGGATTCGCTCGGTGCGACGAGCAGCGGAGGTATCCCCGACGCGTCGATGCGGACGAGATTGCCAAACGTGGCGGGATTGGCCACCATGAGCCAGAGGTCCTCCGCCCCGCTGGTGTCGGGGAGGTAGGCATACCCGGTGAGCAGGATGATGTGGATCGCCGAGTCCCGCTGCTTGTCGGAGGTGGAGAACCCGGAGAAGAAGACGACGGGGTTGTTCCCCCGAAGGACGTCGAGCATCGGCTTGAAGGCCCTCTCGACCCTGGGCTTGCTCTCGGCAATCTCCTCGGCCTTCTTGTAGCGATCCCGCTGTTCCTTCTCCGATGACGGATAGGCATTCAGGTGGTTCGATGTGCACTGGAGGACCTCTTCCAGCCCTGCCCCTACCTTGACGCCGCTGACTTTCTCATTGAATGGAGGGTCGTCCGGTTTCTGGTGGAAGGCGCGCGAGCCCGTGGGCAGACGGAGGTCGAGATAATAGCCCCTGTCCTGACCCCAGTGGCTGATGTAGCGCGCCTTCGGGTCCCCACCCTCGAGGAGCTGGTACCAGTTGTACGTCATCGAGGCCGCGGTGCGGCCGCACCAGTCTTGCGCTCCCGTCCCCTCCGTTCCGCCCGCCTTCGCGTAATGCTGCCCGAGCAGCGGCACCTTCAAGATGTGATACTCCGACGCACGATCCGTCAGCCTGGACGGGATGGCATAGCGGTCGATGGGCCAGATCCGGACGACCTGCCCACCGGCCGACTGCATGTAATTGTCGCTGGTGATCTTCTGGTCGATACCCATGGCCGCCTCGCCCCCGCGCCTGCCCCTAGCCCGCGATAAGCTTGATCTGCATCACGTCCCGCGTGTGCAGCGATCCCTCGCGCGCGTACACGTCGTCCACCAGCACCTCGAGCGTCGTCTTGCCGTCGAGGAGCAGCCGTACCACGTAGCTCGTTCCCCGCTGTTCCTCGCTGGCCACCTCGACCGATCTGGGCCTGAGCTTCTCCCGCGCCATCTGGAGGAACCGCGCCGAGTCGGCCATCATCGCGGCGACCAGCGGCCGTAGCTTGTCGTCCTCGATGCTCCCCACATCGTAGAGCGCCTCCAGGAAGCCCGGGGCGCCCTCGAGCAGCGTGTCGCGGAGCCCCCGCGCGAGGTCCTTCACGTCCGTCACACGGTACGGCATCACGGCTTCCTTCATGGCTTGATGGCCTCGATCTGGGCCTGGTACTTCTTCATCTCCGGCGATTCGAGCGTGATGTTCTTCTTCTCCTTGTAATAGGACATGGTGGTCCAGTCGCCCTGCTTCCTGAGCGCCTCGACCTTTGCGGCGTCGTGCTTCACCTTCGTCGCCTTCTCGGCGAACCTGCGGATGTAGCTCGAGAAGATGGGCATGTGCTCCGCGAGCATGTAATCGGAGTGGTCGATCTCATCCTCCTTGATCTTCACCCCCTCGATGACCGCGCCTTTGTAAAACCGCACGTTCACGATGCCGGGATTCGCCTTCCTGTAGTCGGCATTGGCGCCGAACGCGCCGATGCCGCCCTTGAGGTAGGCCCACTCGTCGCCCGAGGACCAGAAGTTCGTCACCGTGCCGCTCACGTGGGTGATCGCGCGGGCAAGCTCTTTTTGCGAGGTGTCGTTGTCACAGTCGAGCGGGCTGCCCATCAGGATGAAGTTGTCGATGGACGTGCCGAGCATCAGGGCGCCGCAGGTGATCAGGGTGCCATTGCTGTGCGCGATCACGTTCACCTGGGCCCCGAGCGTCTTCGCCTGATCGATGAGTTCCTTCAGGCGCACCGCGGCGTGCCCCTGGTAGATGCGGTCGTACCCGAACGCGGGGTTCTCGAACATCTGGTGGACCTCGTCGACCGCGTAGTTGGGGTAGCCGCCCTGGGACGTGTTCTCGTAATCGCCCCATGTGAAGGGCACGATGGCGTAGCGGAGCTTGTGCTCGGCGGTCTTCTCGGCGGCGTCGATCGCGTCCTGGTAGCGGGCCATCTCGGCTTCCACCAGGCCGAACCAGGCGGCGTCGGTGTTCACGCCGTGGACGAGGATGGTCAGGTTGCGGGTGAAGGTCTCGCTCTTCGGTTTGCCCGTCTTGACCTTGAAGGTATGGGACTTGTCGGTGGCCGCCGTGAGCGCGCTCGGCTTCTTGTCGGGGATGAAGACTTTGTCGCCGGGGTGGATGAGGTCCGGGTTCGGGCGCGCGCTCCGGAGCTTCACGTTCGCCGGGTGGTCGTAGAGGGCCCGCCAGTCGGCGAAGCCATGCTGCTTTGCGATGCTGGAGAGGCTCTCCCCGGGCTGGACGACGTGGATGGTGGGCATGGTCCTCCGCCGCGATCAGGTCTCCGCTACCAGGCGCTCCTTGCCTATCAGGCGCTCACCGCGCGATGGTCCACTTCCCGCCGTCCCGGCAGAGCACCACGTTGAACCGCCCGACCATGTTCTCCACGGTCGTCACCCGCAGGCGCAGCGGGCTCCTCCCCTCCGCGTCCACGAGCTGCACGAGCCTCCTGTCGCCGAGCAGCTCCATCGTCAGCACCTCCTCCGGGAAGTCCTCCACCGCCACCTCCGGATCCCCCAGCGTACGCGCGATCCCCAGCTTTCGGTTCGCCGTTGCGAGGTCGGGCAGGCCGTACGCGTCCTGGTAATCGCGCGCCTGCTCCCCGCAGGCCCGCACCAGCGCGTCCACGTCGCGGGCCCGGAGCAGCTCCCAGATGTGGCGGTACTCCGCGAGCACCGCGGCGCGCGTCGCCTCGGTGGCCTCGATCGGCGGCGCCGACGTCCAGGACCAGGGCAGGAACGGTGTGTCGAGCTGGAAGGGCTGCGTCGCGGTGAGCCCGGCGTGGCGGACGAAGGGGGGGATCGCCGTCCCGTAGCCCGGGCTCTCCTCGAAGCCCGCCGGCGTTCCCTCCGGCGCACGGAAGACCAGGGACGCGGCCGGGGTCAGGTCGTCCGCGCCTGGACGGCTCCGGACCCCCAGCGTCACCGCGCACGCCGAGCCGCGGCCCATGGCCGCCTTGCCGCGGGCGGCGCGCACCGAGAGGCTCAGCATGTTCATCCCGGTGATCACGTAGGGATTGACGTCGAACGCCGTCTCCACCCGCCCCGAGGGCAGCCGCAAGACAGGGACGTCGTTCACGCGGATCTCGCAGCTCACGTCGACCGAGAGCACGGAGAGCTCGTAGTAGGGCCGTGGTCCCGCGCCCCCCGGTGTCATCGTCGCGAGCCCGCTCATGCGTCGCCTCCGACGGGATCTTCGTATTTCATGATGTAACCGCCTGGCTCCCAGAGCGGGGTGTCTTTCCAGAAGGTGTATTTGCCCCCGGCACTGGCCTTGCTCTCCGACTGGGACCACTCGAACTTGCCGGACGCGTACATGGAGAACTCCAGCTCAAGGGCGAGCAGCGTCAGGTCCAGCTTGCCCTTGAGGCCCACATCGTCGCTCTCCACCCCGAGACCCAGCGCCACGCCCGTGTGCCCTTCGATCTCGGCGCCTGCGCTGAAGCTCATCAACCATTTCACGCCTGTCGCAGCCTTGGCCTTGGCGGTGAGGCTCGCCACGACCTTCACCGAGAGCGGCTTTGCCCCGACCTGCACCCGCTTGTCCGCGGGGCTCTTCTTCGCCTCCAGCGCGAAGCCGATGCGCCCCGCGAGCGCGAAGAGGAGCTTGATCTCGATCCCCTCCGCCTCGGCCCAGGCCCGCGCCTTGAGCAGGAACGCGGCGATCGGGGCGAGCGCCGGGAACTTCCCCAGGGTCTTGATCAGGAGCTCCAGGACATCGGCCTCCAGCTTGGCGCCGAAGAGCGGATCGGCCTCGAATTCGATGCTCCACTCGTGCCCCACGCGGAGCGAGCCGTCGAGTTCCTTGAACCCCCCCGTGTAGGCCAGGGAGAGGTTCGGGAGCTCGAGCACGAGGTCGAGGCCGATGTATGTCGAGACGATGTGACAGAAGGTGTCGATCGCCTTCTTGACGTACAGGTTGACGGCGGAGAGTGACTTCAGCTTGCTCTCGTACTCGATGCCGAGCTTCTTCGAGAGCTGGCCGTACTTGATCTCCCCCTCGAACTCGAAGGACCACTCCGTGTGCGCTGGCCGCCCGCGGCGCTCAACCTTCCCGGTCTGCTTCGCCTTGGCGAGCGCCTTGTCGGATCGCTTCTCCGCGTCCAGCGCGATCCCGAGCGAGACCGACACCTCGTACGCCGGGTAGACGCGGACGACGGCCGGGAGCACGGAGGCGCCGTGGCACGCGTGGGGCGCGAGGCGGAACTCCACGGGCTTCTTGTCCCACGGCCAGAGGGAGAAGGCCCCACCCACGGAAGAAGCGCTGTAGTAGGCGTCGAAGCTTGCCTTGCTCTCCGTGAACGCCAGCGTGCTCCCGTCCGGGCGCGTCACCACCAGGACCTCTCCGGCGTGCTGGCTGCAATGCTTGCCCGTGAGCGTCGCCTGGATCGTGTCGCCCTTCCCCTCCCAGGCGCCGAGCACCTCGATCACCTTCGAGGGCGTCTTCACGCCCTTCGGCGCCGGCAGCGTCAGCTTCTTCTTGCGCTCCCTGTCGTGCTTGCACGCGACCACGAGCTGGCTGACCTGGCACTCTTCCCGCAGCGGCGGGGGCGGCTCCGCGACCTCCTCCTCAGGCTCCTCGAGATCGACGTCGCCCTCCTCGATGGGCTCGGCGTGATCCGGGAAGCTCACCTTGCACTGTCCAGCGGGGATGCCCTCGAGGCGTGCCTTGCCGTTCTCGTCGAGATAGCCCTCGACGACCTCCCCGTTCGGCAATTCGACGACATAGCGCGCGTGGGGGACGGGATCGTGTGGCGCCTCTTCCGCGCGGAGCTCGATCTCGATCCAGTGCTTCTCGACAGGTTGCGGCGCCGGGTTGGGCTCCGGCTCCGGAAGCGCGGCCGCCTGGAGGGGCGGGGCGGGAGGCAGCGCAGGGCGCTCGAACACCAGCACCAGCGAGCCCGCCGCGATCCGCGTCGCGAGCGCCTCGATCACGGCCTCGTCCTCCATGAGCCCGACACGGGCACCGGAGAGATCTTGAGCGAGCAAGGCGCGCAGGCCCTCCATGCTCCCGGAGGCCTCGGCTATCTGGTGGAGCACGGCCAGCGCGGAGGCCTTCCCGTGATGGCGTTTCCGACCGATATGAAGGAGCTCGCCGCCGCTCCGCCGGATGATCACGGCTTACGAGCCTCCGTGCCGCCAGCCGCACCGGCCGCTGACCTAAAAAAGGAGACCCGAGTGACCGGCAAGCGTCAAGCGCCCATGCGCAGGAGTTCCTGTCCCGTCTCTCGCGTCTCGCGCTGCCCGTGCACCCTGGCCCTGGCCCCCGTGATACCCTCGCCCCTCACGCCGCCCGCTGCTCCATCCGCTCCCCCGCGACCCCATGCCCTACGCGCAGGACAACACGATCCTCGCTATCGCGACGCCGCTCGGCGCGAACGAGGTTTATCTCATCTCCCTCCGCGGCGAGGAGCGCGTCTCGGGCCTCTTCCGCTTCGATCTCGACCTCGCTTCTCCGGAGCGGGCGCTCGACTTTGCAGCCCTGGTCGGGCAGGGCGTCACCGTCACCATCCGCCTCTCGGCCGGTGGGGCCCGCGTCCTCCACGGCGTGGTCACCCGCCTGCGCCAGGCCGGGCGCGTGCACGCAGGGGGCGGCGAGCCGCAGACCATCTACCGGGCGGAGGTCCACCCCTGGCTCTGGTTCCTCACCAGGACCACGGACAGCCGCATCTTCCAGGAGAAGAGCGTGCCCGACATCGTGAAGCAGGTCTTCGATGACCTCGGCTTCGCGGACTACAAGGACGGGTGCACAGGCAGCTACCAGCCGCGCGAGTACTGCGTGCAGTACCAGGAGACGGCGTTCGACTTCGTCTCTCGGCTCCTCGAGGAGGAGGGCATCTACTACTACTTCACGCACGAGGACGGGAAGCACACCCTCGTCCTCGCGGACGACAGCGGTGGCAGCTTGCCCTGCCCGGATCTCGCCGAGGTGCGGTACGTCAGCGCGGCCGAGAGTTCGACCCGGGACGAGGACGTCATGACCGAGTGCGAGCTCACCCAGGAAGTGGTGGCGGGCGCCTGGGCGGCGACGGATTACAACTTCCAGACACCGGAGACCTCGCTGCTCAGCGAGGCGGCGGGGGAGGACCCCAAGCTCGCGCTCTTCGAGTACCCGGGCGGCTACCCTGACAAGGGCGCGGGTGACGCGATCGCGCCGAAGCGCATCGAGGCCGAAGAGGCCGTGCAGAAGCGCCTCGTGGGGGCCTCCTTTTGCCGGGCCTTCATTCCTGGCCACACCTTCAAGCTCACCCTGCACGACAGGGACGACGCGAACGCCGAGTACCTCCTGCTCGGGGTCGTGCACACGGCGGACAACGATGATTACCAGAACACCTTCGAGGCCCTTCCCAAGGAGAAGGCCTACCGTCCCCCGCGCCTGACGCCGAAGCCTTCGATCCCGGGCGCGCAGACCGCGGTGGTGGTCGGCAAGGGCGGCGAGGAGATGTGGGTCGACGAGCACGGGCGCATCAAGGTGCAGTTCCACTGGGATCGTTACGGCCAGAAGGACGAGAACAGCTCGTGCTGGATCCGCGTCGCCCAGGGCTGGGCCGGGCAGGGCTGGGGCATCTGGTTCCTGCCCCGCATCGGTCAGGAGGTGGTCGTCGCCTTTCTGGGGGGGGACCCGGATCGGCCGCTCGTCACCGGCGCGGTGTACAACGCCACGCAGACGCTTCCCTACGGGCTCCCCGGTGAGCAGACGAAGAGCACCATCCTGTCCCGCTCCTCGAAGGAGGGGAGCGCGGGCAACGAGCTGCGTTTCGAGGACAAGAAGGACAGCGAAGAGCTGTACATGCACGCCCAGAAGGACATGAGCGTGGAGGTCGAGAACGACTGGACCATTGCGGTGAAGCACGACCAGTCGATCACCATCGACAATGACCAGACCCTCGCGGTGGGCAACGACCGCACGGTGACGGTGGCCCAGAACCAGACGACCACCGTCGAGGAGGGGGACTATTCGCTCACCGTGTCGAAGGGCAACCGCACGGTCGACGTCTCGAAGGGCAACGAGGCGCACTCGGTGAAGGGAACACGGGACGTCAGCGTCGAGGGCGCAGAGACGCACGCGAACAAGGCGAATTTCACGCACGACGTGAAGGGGAACTACGTGCTCAAGGTGAAGGGGAACCTCGTCATCGAGGCCAAGAGCGTGACCATCAAGAGCGAGAAGGCGATGACGCTCAAGTCCGGCGACGCGCTGAAGGGGGAGGCCGCCAAGGACATCACCCTGAAGGGCGGCGGGAAGGTCACGATCAAGGGCAGCGAGGTGAAGGCGAACTGAGGGCGTGCAGGTGTCCATCACCGAGGCGGAGGTCTTCGGGCAGGCCGTCGATCAGGCGGGCTTCCTCTGGTGCCAGCGCGCCAGCGCGGTGAGAGATCCGCGCTACACGCTGAAGGATCTGGCGGAGCTCGATGCGCGGCTCGCGGCGCAGATGGCGCTGTTGCGGCGGGGGGGGAAGACCGGGTTCGCGCTTGCGGTGGACGCGGCGGGTGAGGGCGGGGCAGGGGAGGTGTTCGCGGCGCTGGTGCTGGCGCTCGCGCGGCACGATCGGGAGGGGATGGCGCCGCTGCTCGCGCAGGGCATGGAGGCGCCGGAGGTCGCGCGCGGGGTGGTGTCGGCGCTGGGGTGGGCGTCGGCCGAGGAGGTGCGCGAGGTGCTGCCAGGGCTGCTCGCGGCAGAGGCGCTGCCGGCGCTCCAGGCGATGGGGATCGCGGCGTGCGCGGTGCGGCGGCGGGATCCAGGGGCGGGGCTCGGGCAGGCGATGCGTGCGGAGGAGCCGCGGCTGCGGGCGCGCGCGCTGCGGGCGGTGGGCGAGCTGGGGTACGAGGAGCGGCTCGCGGAGGTGCGGCCGGCGCTCGGGGCGGAGGATGCGGGGGTGCGGCTGTGGGGAGCGTGGTCCGCGGCGCTGCTGGGGGATCGGGGCGGTGTGGACGCGCTGCTGGAGATCGCGGCCGCAGGGGGAGCCGCCGGGGAGCGGGCGGTGACGGTGGCGATGCCGCGGCTCGGGGCGCTGGCCGGGGTGCGCTGGGTGAGGCGCCTGCCCGAAGCGGGGCCGGCAGCCCGGGTCGCGGTGGTTGCTGCGGGGGCGCTCGGAGATCCGGCGCTCGTGCCCTGGCTCCTGGAGCGGCTGCGTGCGCCGAAGCTCGCACGGTGTGCGGGGGCGGCGCTGACGTTGATCACGGGGGTGGATCTCGTGAAGGAGAAGCTTGAGGGGGCCGCGCTGGAGGAGACAGGGCCGAGCGACGCGCCGGAGGACGAGGATGTGTCCGTGGATGGCGATGAGGGGTGGCCATGGCCCGATGCGGCGGCGGTGGAGCGGTGGTGGGCGCGGCGCCGGAGCGACTTCGCGGCGGGGCGCCGGCACGTGCTGGGAAAGCCGGTGGAGCTCGCGTGGGTGCAGGAGGTGCTGCGGGTCGGGACGCAGCCGGCGCGGCAGGCGGCGGCAGTGGAGCGCTGCATCGCGCGGCCGCGGCAGGGGCTGTTTGAGGTGCGGGCGCGCGGCGACCGGCAGCGGGCGGAGCTGGGGGAGAAGTAGAGGCGGCCAGTCAGCCGAGCCACGCCACCGGATCGTAGAAATTGAGGTGGGGGATGGCGCGGCGCTCCAGTGCTCTCTTCACTCGCTCGTGGATGACGATTCCCGTGATGCACTCCGCTAGCCGGAACATGAGCAAGTCCAGCGATCGCTCCTCGTCAATCGACAGGCTCTCGAAATCGGTGTCGATGAGTGGCGATCCAGAGGGGGCTTCCCAGGACGATTGCGACAGGTCAGCGCACGAGACGACGCCGACGATGTTGGTGGCTTTGTAGTTCGAATGCGACGTGTTCGTGGACGGGTCGCGCACGACGGTATGATAATGGTCCAGGTTGTTGACGCCCGCATCCCTGAAGGCAAGCACCATCTGGTCCGAAAAGAGAAGGATGCCGGCGTCGAACATGGGGACGAGCACCCCAGGGTACTCACCGTCGAGATCTACCTGTACGGGTTCAGGGGGAGGATCCTCGAAGCGGTGGCCTCGCTGCCACGAGATGGGAGTGTTGAGCACACCGCCAATGCGTGCGCGCTCCTCGTCCAAGGGACCGAAGCAGCCGAGAAGGTAATACATTTCACCCTAGGCCTCAGCCTGTGCGCATCTTCTTAAGTGTCGCCCGCGCTGCAGACATCTGCTGCCGTGCCTCCTCCTCGGAGATCGCGAGCTGATACATCACCGCGAAGCGAGAGGTCATCACTGGCATCCTCCATTGCTTCGGAGAGCCGAGCAGGAGTTTCTTGATGGTTTTTGCCGTCTCATAGAGGCGTCCCAGCAGGTTGTAGGGCGGCTCGTAAGGCTCTTTATCCTTGCCATCCAGCGGGCAATTCTCCTTTCCGCATCCCTTCCCGCTGCGCCCGGCGACCTCCCTATCCAGCCTGATCGCGATCTTGTTCAGCCGGTTGATCACCCACTCCGAATAGGCGGTATGCCGATCATGGAACTGGCGATTTTTCGACTTCATGAATGCGTAAGCGTAGTCCTGCTTCTTGAGCGAACCCCCTGGGTAATACTCATCGTCGCAGAGGTTCACGCCGTTCGCGGCGGCATTAACGTCGTATCCAATGTCGCTTGTGACGTAATTCTTGTTCGCCTTGTTCACCCACTTGTGCAGATCGCTATGCGGCCAGGATTCGTTCCCAGGCAGCACATGGTGCGCTGCGAGCTTCGCCCTGTGTTCTTTCCCGTCGATGCTGACGTGGAAGTATTGCTCCTCGCCCATGTTCTTGGCGAGCTTTGCGGCATCATTCTTGGTGTTAGGCGGAGGAAGGATGTTGTGCTTTTCGTGCTTCTGGCCATCGTGCTCGAACGGGCACTCCCAGGGGCCGTCTACCGAAGGGATCGAAATCGATTCACCGATGTTCGTCATCGTCGTTCTCCGGTCGCTCGCTCAACCCATGATGTTCTTCTTGTTGTGAAACAGCGGATCCCCCAGCCGGCACACGTTCTTCCCCTCGAACTTCACGTCGAACGAATACATCATGAACTCGCACTCCCCCCGGTTGCACCCGCTCACCACCCCGCCCGCGGTCCCCGCCTCGTCGCCGCTCGACTTGGCGTACTTGGCCCCCTTCACCATGGGCATCTTCCCGTCGCACTGCACCTTCTTCGGCCCGTCCGACGTGTCGGTCGCCTGTCCGATGTTGGGGTAGGGGATCGGGATCGGCCCCGCCGGCGGTGCCGGCGTCTTGCACACATCGGGCATGACCATGCTCATGCCGCCGCTGTCCTTGTGCACCACGCCACGCATGTTCGCGAACACCGTCGTCCCCATGGTCTACCTCGTCATCGCTCCTGTGGCTTGCTGAGCAGCGCGGCGCCTCGCGCTGCCAGATCCGACGAACCCCACACCAGGCACCGCGGCGCGCGCTGCCCCTCCGCGACGGCCATCGCCGCCAGCCCCACCATCATCGCCCCGAGTCCCGCGCCCGCGTCGCCGACGCAGTCGGCGGGGTGATCCATGGTGTGGTCCTCCACGAAGCGCTTCCTGTGCCGCAGGAAGGCGACCCCCCACTCCTTGGCGAAGAAGTTCTCTCCGTTGAACCCCGCGTAGACCGCGCGCACCGGATCCCCTGGCGCTGCCGCGAAGACCGCCCGGAAGGCTGCATCCAGCCCGTCGCCCTTGTACGGCGTGTCCTTTGCGTACCGGTGGCCCAGCTCTTCCGCCACACCCACGCCCTCCATCCGCGCCAGCGCGCCGCCGCCCGCGCCGTCGCCCGCCCCCGGTCGCGTCAGCAGCAGGAACGCCGCGCCCTCGCCGGGGATGGCGCCGTCGAACACGCCGTCGGCGCGGAGGCGCTCTTCGAGGTCGAGCGTTCCGAGCAGGTACAGGTCGAGGAGTGTGTCGACGCCGCCCACCACCACCCGAGGGTATCGCCTCGCCGCGAGGCCCTCCAGCGCCGCGGCGAGGGCGAGGAAGACACCCGCGCGGCCGGCGGGGAAGACGCGGCTGTGGGCGAGGGCGAGGGCGCGTCCGGACTGCCTGGCGAGATGCTCCAGGAAGACAGGTCCGATGGGCGCGGGGCGACCCGCGGGGAAGGGCTCGGGGCCGGCGAGCAGAAGGGGGAGAGGTGTGGGAGGGAGGCCGTCCAGGCACTCCTGGAGGGCGGGGCCGGCGAGGCGGAGCATGCGCATCTGGCGCGAGGTCAGGCCGAGCACGGCGTCCACCTCGGGGATGAGGGGCGGGAGATCGGGCGTGGCGACGAGCGCCATCACCAGGGGGTTGAAGCGGCGATCGAGGATCGAGCCCGCCTGGAAGCGAGCGATGCCCGCCTGGACCGCGGCGGCGGTCACCTCGGCGCTCAGGCCCACGGGGCTGACCATGCCCACGCGGACGATGTCGGCACCTCCAGGGCTCATCGGGGGGCCCCGGCGAGGGTCAACCGTTTCACCGCGATCTCCACGAGCTTCACCTTGAGGGTGCGCTTGTCGCACCCAACGGCGCCGAGCCACACCATCGCCAGTCGGCCCGGCGTGGGCTCGAGCACCACCGTTTGCAGCTTCATCGGAGGTCGGGCGACGTCGCGCGCGATGGTGACGGCGACGTCGAGGTCGCAGGCGGGGAGCGGGAAGATCAGGGGATCCACGGAGGCGCCCTCGACGTGCACCGGCTCGCCGCCGCGGAGGTGGCCAGGGCACACCAGGTCCGGGTGCGCGGCGTTGAAGAAGCGGGGCTGGAAGTCCTTGGGGAGGTAGGGGGCACGCGTCTCCTGCCAGGCATCGTCGTACGTGCCGGCGTAGCGCCGCCGTGGCTCCCACGAGGCGGCGATGAACCCGAAGCTGGCCGGTGCAGGGCGATCGCGGGGGCTCGTGATGAGCTGTCGGGGATCCTCGAGGTTCGGGAGCTTGCGCATGGCCTGATCCTCCGGCGCCTTGCGCATGCCGAAGCCGATGCCGACGGGGTTGCGCCAGTCGATCTCCAGAGGGCCCTTCTCGGGGTCGTGCTTGCTGACACCGCCGAAGGCGTGCTCGTAGACGAGGGGGATGCGCTCGAAGGGGATGGGCGGTGAGATCCGCAGGTCCAGGGGGCCGCGCCAGGTGCGCTCGCCGAAGACGCGGACGGTCTTGGTCACCGGGCCGATACGGAGGGAGACGTCGCGCTGAGGGACGGGGCGTCCGCGCGGAGCCCAGGCGTCTCCGAGCAAGGCGATGTCGGTGGCGGGCTTGCCGAGGTGGAGGTCTGCGGCGTGCTTGAGGCTGGAGGCGCCTGGCTCGCCCCAGTATTCGTCCGCGAGCTTGAGCGGCTCCTGTACCTCGGCGACCTGAAGGGCGCCGCCGCGCACGGTGAAGGTGGCGCGCACGGCGACGTAGAGGGTGTCGACGCCGGCCGCATCGGGGAAGAGCGCCATGCTCGCCTTGAACGGGGAGGTGTTCTTGAGCTGGAGCATGGGGGCACTGGCACCGAGCCTATTCCGAGCGACGGGCCGCTGCGCCCCGCAGGGCGAGCCCGCCGAGCCGCTTCTCCACGATGGGGCGCCCTTTGCGGCTCCCGCCGAGCCAGGCGGTGTACCCGAGCAGCGCCCCATGCCGTCGCCCGAGGCGCGCCGCTGGCGCCTCTTCGGCGCGCAGGCGGAGCAGGACCGTGAAGCTCAGCATCTCTCCCGCGTAGAACCGCGTGAGGGTGCACAGGGGGCCGAGCATGTCGCCCGCCGGCAGGAGGCGCAGGTACTGCACGAGCGGCAGCGGGCCGACCACCAGCTCGAACGCTGCCTCCTGATCCCAGGCGCGCCGCCCCAGGATGGCCTCGCGGCCGAGGCGCCGGTTCGTGCCCCGCGGGCCGATGCGGGTCTGATCGCTCGGCTCGATGGGGTGCCACGCGCCCGTGAGCGGCGTGCCCTCCACGGGCACGTCGAGGTGGTGCCTGAGGAGGGCCTCCAGCCCCGCCATGGACCGGACCTCGCGGGCGAGCAGGCCCGCGGGATGGAGCAGGGCGCGGTCGCTCACCTCGCCGAGGCGGTCCCGCAGCGAAGGGAGGCCGAGGCCCAGCAGCGCGTACAGGTAGCGCGCGGCGTCGTCCTGCTCGGGAGAGGTGATGCCCAGGCCGATGCGGTGGCGTCGGCGGCTGCGGTAAAGGATCGACAGCAGGCGGTGGTGGAAGATGTCGAGGAAGTCGCGGATGGAGAGATCGCCGCGCGCGGCGCGCTGGTAGGCCAGCTCGGCGAAGGGCGCGGGGAGGGGGCCGAGGGCGCCGGCGAGGCTGAGGAAGTTGACGGTCAGCTCGGGCTGCGCGCCAGGAAGCTCCGGGCGCCTGGCCTTCGCGATGTCGGCCTCGGGGAAGGCGAGATCGAGGGTGGCGCGGAGCCGGACCGCTTCGGCCGTGGGCTCGGCGCCCTCGCCCAGGGAGCGGGTGCCCGGGGCGCGCGCTTCGAGCAGCGCCACCGCCTGGAAGAAATCGAAGCGGTAGCCCTCGGCAAACAGCCAGTCCTCTAGAGGAGCGGCCTTGCCCCAGCCATGGGTGGCCATCGCTTCCAGACCTCCTCGCGGGCGGTGCTCTTCAGCACCAGCTCGGTGAACGTGTTGATGTGCGCGTAGAGCGAGAGGAACCGACCCAGCACCTCGGCAAAGAGCAGGGGGCTCTGGCCGACGAACTGCTCCTCGTCGAAGGTGAGCGTCACCTCGGTGCCGCGGCAGAATCCGCGCCAGGCGTCAGGCCCGGTGCGGCGCGCGACGGTGCGCGCGGAGACCGCGGCGATGCCCTGGATCTGGCGCTCGGCGTCGGGGATCTGGTCAGGGAGGTACACGCGCAGGATCTCCCGCAGGGCGTCGAGGCCGCTCGGGCCGGAGAGCGAGAGGTGGTTGAGCGAGAGGTTGGAGACGAGGCGCCAGAGGGCCTGGCCCGCGAGGGGAGGATCGCGCTGGGGGGTGGGCTTGGTGAGGCAGGAGATGGTGCCCACGGCGGCGCCGCGCTCGGGCTGCAGCCGGACGCCGGCGCTCATCTCCTCGGGGAGATCGCGGTTGGTGCAGAGCACCGAGGCGTACACGGCCCTGGAGGGGGGTTGGGCCGGGGAGAATGTCGTGTCGACGAAGGAGAGGAAGACATCCGTGCCGGGGACTTCCTCGCGATCGGTGGCCACGCGGCGGGCGTGCCAGAAGGCGCGCGGGCCCGCACCCTCGCGATGGTGGCTGAAGGAGAAGAAGGGCGCGTAGTCGATCTGCTCGGCCTCGCCCGGAGCGGTGGCGGTGACGCGCAGGATGGAGTGAATCTCCGTGGTGCGCTCGCGCCGCGCGTCGGGGACGAGGCGGTACTCGGGGAAGCGTCCGTCGACGCGGATTGGCTCGGTGGTGCGCGGAAACAGGTTGATGATGGGGGTGCAGCCGAGCTGGAAGGTGTCGGCGCGCACGACGAGGCTCGCGGGCGGACGCCGGTCGAGGAGGAAGAGGATCTGCATCGCCGCGCCCTCGGGCAGGGCTCCGAGCTCGACGTCGCAGAAGAGGAACTTCTCCGGGAAGGCGAAGTACTCCTGCAACCAGCGGTGGCCGGCGTGCGCGTGGGTGGGGTAGGGGAGGGCGTCCTCGTCCGCGCCGAAGCCGACCGGGTGCAGGCGGGCCTCGCCGACGGGACGGCCCTCCGCGTCGGCCACGAGCACGCGCAAGGTGTGGCCGAAGAGCAGCTCGTAGAGGCGGTAGCCGACCATCCCGCCGGCGTTCAGGTAGAAGCGCAGGCGTGTCGGGCCGAGCGCGCGCAGGGGAGGGCCGCCGCTCCTGAGCTGGAGCTGTAGCGCGGCCATCACCCCGGAGGCGCCGGAGGGCAGGTCGAGCTTCTCCGGAGCAGTGAAGCCGGCGCTCTCCACGGCGATGGGCCAGAGGGTCACCGGGTAGCAGGTGCGGAAGCGGCAGGTCGGTCCACCGCGCGCCTCCGCGAAGAGCGGGGTGTGGCGCTCGATGACGAGGCCGGAGGTGAGCTTGCTGTCCTTCGGCTTCACGTCGAAGGCGGCGATCGCCATGGAAGGGACGGGGCTCTGCAGGGGAGGGTAGAGGACGCCGAGGAGTGCGGTGGTCAGCTCCGGGAGATCGCTGTCCAGGCGGTGCTGGAGGCGCGCCGTCAAGAAAGCAAACGACTCCAGGAGGCGCTCCACGTGAGGATCGGAGCAGTGGCGCCCTTCCAGGCCGAGCCGGGGAGCGATCTTGGGGTAGGCCGCGGAGAACTCGGCGCCGCGCTCGCGCAGATAGGCGAGTTCGCGGGCGTAAAGATCGAGCAGCTCCGCGTCGTTGTGGGCCGTGCTCATGTTCCCTCCGGCAGGGGCATGTCGAAGCTGAGCGGCTCGCGGACGCGCTCGGTGACGAGCACCGCGCGGATGGCGACGACGAGGCGCGTGCCGCCGTCACGGCGATCGAGCAGCTCCACCTCGACGCGCTGCAGGCGCGGCTCGAAGGCTTCGATGGTCTGGCGCAGGAGGCGGGCGACGCGGAGCCGGTCCTCCTTGACGAGGGCGCGGCCGCCGAGTTCGAGATCGGGCAGTCCGTAATCGAGGGTGGTGCGCTGCCGGGTGAGGGCGACGTCGCCCGTGATCGGGCAGCGCGTCCCGAAGAGCCGGGTGAGCTCGCGGTGGATCGACGCGCGCAGCTCGTCGCGGTCGAGGCTTCGCTTCGGACGGGGCTCGCTCCGCTGGTACCGGTGCTCGTCGACCAGCCGATCGAAAAGGGGCACGCGCCCGGCGTCGTTGGCCCCCCAGTCGTTGCCCATTCTCCGGAGGCTCCGCCGCTACTTGCCCGTGTTCTGTTCGAGGCTCCACGCCGCCGCGGCCTTGCCTTTGGCGCCGCCCGGAGCCGTCTGGAGCTGCTGAGCGTACTCCCAGCTGATCTTCTTGTAGTTGAAGGTCACGGTCTCGATGGGCTGATCCGCGCCGCCGCCTACGGAGACCGAAGTGACGATGCAGCTTTCGAAGGTGTACTGCATGTATTTGTGCGGTGCTCCGGCAGCGTCGGCCTTCCACACGTGCACCTTCATGGCCTTGATGTCCTCGCCGCCCGAGCATTTGAGGTTGAGCGTCGGCGAGGTGATGTCGAGGTACTTGGTGACGGTGAAATCCTGGTGCACCGCGCGGCCGCTGGCGCGGCTCGTGTTCGAGGGTCCCGCCGTGAGCGGCATTGAGACCCCGTGGTTGAACGACAGGAGTTCAACCATTTCCTTGCCCTGTGCGGACGTGCTCTCGCCCTTGATACCCTCAATCTCCCAGAAGACATTCTGCATGACGCTCTCCTCCTCTGCCTCTACCCTGTGATCGAACCCCGCTCGCCCACGGAGGCGCGCTATCTACCCCTATCACAGGGCGCGATGCGTGCGGGCAACCATCGTGGGGCGGCTCACCCCGCCCCGGTGTTTCCAGCTCAGCCCGCGGGGGGGGGCAGCTCGGCGACGAGCCGCATCGAGACCGAGAGTTCATTGAGCTGGAAATGCGGCTTCAGGAAGACCACTGCGCGGTAGGCCCCGGGCTTGCCGGCCACCTCGGCGACGTCGACCCGCGCCTCGCGGAGCGGCAGCCGGGCCTTGGTCTCCTGGCCGGCGTTGTCGTTCAGCAGGACGTATTCGGCGACCCAGTTGTTGAGGTAATTGGCGACGACGTCGCGGCTCGCGAAGGTGCCGATCTTGTCGCGCATGATCACCTTGATGTAGTGCGCGAAACGTGATGACGCGAGGATGTACGGGAGCTGCGCGCTGAGGCGCGCGTTCGCGTTCGCCTCCGGAAGGTTGTACGCCTTCGGCTTGTTCGCCGTGCTTCCGCCGAAGAACGCCGCCTGCGCGCTGTTCTTCTTGTAGCAGAGCGTGATGAAGCCGAGTTCTGACAGCTCGTTCTCGCGCCGGTCGGTGATCGCCACCTCGGTCGGGCACTTGGCGATGACGTCGCCTTCGCTGGTCCTGAAGGTGTGCACCGGCAGGTTCTCGACCAGGCCGCCACCTTCGACGCCGCGAATGGCCGCGCACCAGCCATAGAGGGCGAAGGCGTTCGTGATCCGCTGGGCGAGCGCGTAGGCCGCATTGCCCCAGAGGAAGTTCTGATCCCCCTCGCCGACCTGCTCTTCATACTGGAAGCCCTCGACCGGGGTGCCCTTCGGGCCGTAAGGCAGGCGCATGAGCACGTGGGGGAGCACGAGGCCCACGTAGCGAGAGTCCTCGGTCTCGCGGAACTCGCGCCACTTGATGAGGGTGGTGCTCTCGAAGACCTTCGCGAGATCCCCGGGAACGCCGATCTGGGCGAAGGTTGGCATGTCGAAGAGTTCGGGCGAGGCCCCCGCGATGAATGGGGCGTGCGCCGAGGCCGCGACCTTCGACATCTCCGTGAGGAGGTTGACGTCCGGGTTCGTGCCGTCGAACTCGTAATCGCCGACGAGCAGCCCGTAAGGGGCGCCTCCGAAGGTGCCGTACTCCTCCTCGTACACCTTGCGGAAGACCGCGCTTCGGTCGAAGTCGGCCGCGGCCTCGACGTCCTTTCGCAGCTCGTCCTTCTTCACGTTGAGCACGCGAAGCTTGAGGCGCGTCGAGGTCTCCGTGTTCGTCACCAGGTAGTGGAGGCCGCGCCACCGCGACTCCAGCTTCTGGACCTCCTTGTGGTGCAAGATCGCGTCGAGCTGGGCGCTGATGCGCGCGTCGATCTCGGCGATCCGTGCCTCGATGGACGCGACCGTGTCCTTGTCGACCTTCATCTTCTGGTCGACGACCTGGTTCACGAACTCGTCGACGAGGTCGCGGGCGTGCCGCTTCTGCGACTCGACGTTGCCTCGTACCATCCCCTGGGCGAGGATCTGATCCAGCAGGCTCATCTCCTCGGTCGAGGAAGCTCCCGCTGTCGTGCCCTGCGTGCTGGTCTCTTCAGCCATGGCTTGTCCCTCCACTCTCTCCCTGCCCGCCGCGGGGCTCAGCCGTCCTTCTCCAGCTCCTGCTTCAGCGTCTGGAGCCGCGACGTGTCCTCCACGACCTGCTTGAGCAGCGTGTTCAGGTCGTCATTTCCCTCCAGCTTGGCCAGCAGATCATTCAACCGCTCCCGCGCGCGCAGGAGTTCCCGCAATGGCTCGACGCGCTCCACGATGCGCTCGGGCCGGAAATCGTCGATGTGCGAGAAGGACAGGTTGACCTTCAGCTTCCCGCCCCTGTCGGTGAGCTTGTCATCGACGAGGCAGGTGACCTCGGGCTTCACCGCGGTCATCACCTCGTTGAAATTGTCGCGATCGATCTCGACGAACTTGCGGTCCTTGAGCTTCGGCCGCGGCGCCTCGGAGGTGCCGGACAGGTCGCTCATGATCCCGACCACGAATGGGATCTCCTTCTTCTCAGTCGCGTTGCCGATCTCGACGTCGTAGGTGATCTGCACCCGCGGCGGGCGGTTCCTGCTCAGCCAGTGCTGCTTGCTCTCTGCCATCGTCGATCCTTTCTCCGGGGCCTGTGGAGGATGATTCACCATCCTCGCGGAATCGGCGCCCGAGCGCCATGTTTCTGTCGTCGCTTCGTCCTGTCGTCGCTTGTCATCGGTCCGGAAGAGGAGCCTTTCAATGCCCGCTCCACGCGGGCGGTCACCTCGCGCTGGGGACCGCGGTCCCGGGCGCTGCCTCGACGCGCGTCACACGATCAGCTCTCGTCCCTTCCGCGGATCCCGAGCAGCCGGTACATCGAGACGAGATCGTCGGGGCTCGCGACGAACTCGGCGAGCAGCTCCGCGAGGGACATGTTCCCCCAGGAGATGGCCCGCTTGACGAGGTATGGCACCGGGCTATGGGGCTCGGTGCGCAGGAGGTAATCGGCAGCTTCTGTGAGCTGCCGGTAAGCGTCGGCGCGGCTCTGGAGGGGGGCGCCGGGGAGGCGTGGCGCGTTGACCTCGCCAGGCGTCCGAGGCTGCGCGACGGAGTCGGCGCCGCCCGCGGGCGCGGCGACGTCGGGGAGCCGTTCCTCCTGCGGCAGTCCAATGGTGGCCTCGATGAGGTTCTCAAGGCTGCGCAGCACGGTGCGGACGCGGTGCAGCACGGGCGGCGACTCCATGTGTGCGGCGAGGGCCCGCTCGAGCGCGTCCACCTCCACGAGCCCGGCCCGCGCGGCCTTGAAGAGCGACGTCCAGCGGCTCCGGTCGAGCAGCGAGGCGCGGGCGAGGAAGGCCTCGGCGCCCGGCAGCTCCGCGCCCTCGGCGGGGGGGGCGCCCGGTCTACGGCCCGCCTCCCAGTCGGCGAGGGTATAGGGTGGCTGGTCCTCGCCGATCTCCGCGAGCGGAAAGAGCCGCAGCTTGCGGGCCAGCACCTCGTCCTGCCACGAGATGAGGTTGGCGCGCGGCTCCGGGCCCTCGTCGCCGAGCGCGGGGAACAGGGTGTCCCAGTAACGATCGCAGAGCGCAGAGACGAGCCGGACCCCCGAGGCCACGCCGCCGAAGCCATGGATCTGCACCCACGCCTCCGCGAGCCACACCGCGAGCTGCAGGTCCTTGGAGCGGTGCTCCAGGGCCTCGGCGCAGAGCGCGGTCACCCCCTTCCAATCGGCGGACTTGAGGCGGGTCACCCAGACGCCCTGGGGGAGAGTCGGGTCATCCTCACGTCGGGCCTCTCGGATGCGGTCATAGGTGCCCTCGTAACGGAGGTGCGCTCCGGCGGGGGCGCCCTCCGAGATGGGGGCGAGCAGGTGGTCGAGATCGATCGCGATGGAAACGTTGGCCATACTTCGGCTCCATGGGGGGCTCGCGTTACTCGAGGTCCAGCATCGGCGCAGTCGTGGGGAAATCGGGGTACTTGAGCGGCTTGTCTTTTTCTTTGCCCGTGAGGCCCAGGCGCACGAAGACGCGCGCCACACCACCCACCTCGGGCGTGTCCACCCGCTCCACCCAGCCGCCCGCCGGGTCGGGGATGGTGAACACCACGAGCTGCAGCACGTTCGAGGAGGAGTCTTCCTTGCTCTCGGCGTCCTCGGCCGAGGTCCGGTGCGTGGCGATGAGGCGGAGCAGCGCCCAGGTGCCCTTCTGCTCGAAGGTCACCAGACGCTCCTTCACGAGGACTCCCGGATCCTGCTCGCCCAAGGGGATGTCGGGGCTGTTCTTCGCCCAGCGGAGCTGGAGCCGCGGCGGATCGCCGATGCGCCATGTCGCGGTGGGCTTCGGGCCGTCCATGGTGACGCGCTCGTCGGCGAAGCGGAGGCTCCACTCGGCGACCTGGTTGCCGGCGACCTCGCGGCCGCGGTTGACCCGGAACGCGACGTTGACGTCGAAGCGCCCGTCTGCCGACGACTCGCCCGCGCCCCACATGGGATCCATGAACTCCCGCACCTTCTCCATGCGGTCGAGGAAGCGCACCACCGCCTGTGCGGCGCTGTCGCCGCGCACCGCGAGGACGCCGCGGTAGCGCTTGCGGAAGTCGGCGGCGTTCTGGATGAAGAGCCTGACGTCATCGGGGTTCGCGTCTTCGCGATCGACGCCGGGCTCGATCTTGGCGAAGGGGAAGCGGTCCGCGAGGGCGCGGGCGAAGAAGCGGCGGAGGCGGGGGTACTTCTCGCTGATCTCCCGCTCGGCGAGCGTGGCGCACCGCTCGAAGAGCAAGGCGTGAATGCCGCGGCGGCGCTCGCTGAACAGATCGATGGTCTCCACGTCCACCGGGGCCCGCCCGAGCTGCTCCAGGCAGTTCTCGAAGGTGATTGCGGGCAGGTCGGTCAGGAGGAAGCGCTCCAGTGAGCCGACGCTGTTGCCGGGCTTCTTGCTCTCGTAATCGCGGAGCGCGCTGGTGATGCGCTGCCAGCGCTTCATGCCCTCCACCGGTGCCGTCTCGGCGCCGACCTCGGCGCTCTCCAGGAGCCCGAGCACCGGGTCGGCGAGGGAGTGAGTGAGGCTGTCGATGCGGCCGCGCTGGATGATCAGGTACTCGGCGAGCCGCGCCGCGTCGGAGACGCCGAAGGCCTCGAACACCGGGGGGCGCTCACCGTTCCACCAGGCGAAGGTGTTGCCCTTGACCTCGTAGAGCGACTCGGTCGCGAGCACGCGGCTCGCGAGGTTGAGCAGCCGCGCCCCCTGGCCGCGGAGGAGGGACCGCACCCGTTCGCGCACCTCCTCGAGCCCGATGCGCCCCGACGCCGCGAGGATCTCCCGCAGCGCCTCGCTCGCTTGCGCGAGGCTCACCACGTCCGCGCGCACCGTCTCGATCAGCCGCGTCTCGCTCGGAGGCGGCGCGATCTCGCGCCGCGCGGCCTTGCCCACCGTGACCAGCACGTTGTCCTTGAGGTTGCGCGTGCTGAGTTCGGTCACGGTCCCCCGGACCTTCTCCGGGAAGGGTTTGAGCCCGTCGGACTGGACGTAGGCCTCGTACCCTTTCAGCAACTTGACCGCGTCCTTGAGCATCTCCAGGTCCCAGCTCAGGCGCGCCCCATCGAGGTCCTCCGGGACGGGATCCTCCTCGTCCGTGGGCGCCATGAAGCGCTGCCGGAGCAGGGCTCCGGTCGGCTCCTTGAGCGCGGAGACGACGGTGCCGAGGGCGAGCTGATCGGTCCCTTCCTTGTCGAGGAAGATGCGGCCCGAGACTGCCGTCTCGGCCTCGGTCAGGTAGCGCTGCAGGTCCTTGAGCTTCTGCTCGAGATCGCTCTGCTTGAGTTCTCCGTAGGTCTTCCCGTCGAGGAGGCGGGAGGCCCGCACGGCTCTGAGCAGGCGCTCGCGTTCCTCGCCCATCGGGAGCTGTCCACCACCCACCCAGGAGAGGGTGGGCGCGGCGAGCTGGCCCTCCGTGCGGAGGATGGCTCCCTGGAGGGCGTCGAGCTTATCGGTGCGGTACTCGGCGCCGCCCATGCCGAGGGCTTCGAGCCCGGTCTTGAGGGCTTCCACGTCGCTCCGGAGCTTCGCCTCGTTGACGGTGAGGGAGACACGGGCGCCGACCCGCGAGAAGAGTTCGTCGGCCGTGCGCTGGACGCTGTTGCGGTGAGGGCCGAGGTTGAAGGGGGGACGCGGCGTGAGGCGGAGGAGCGCGCGCTCGTGGTAGCCCGCGCTCCGGCCCTGGCCGATCTGCTCCTGGACGAGGTAGCCCGTCAAATCCAGCGAGGCCCGGAGCCGCGTCGTGTCGTCCGCATCCGAGCCGGTGAGGCCCGCGACCAGCGTATCGTACCGTGCGACATTGGCCTCGAACGCGGCCACCTGCGCCAGCCAGTCCTGCAGGGCTCTGTACTCGGGCGTCTGATCCAGGGTGCCTGGCGCACCCGATCCGAGGGGCGCGGCGAGCGGGAGCGAGGCGAGCTGTCTCGCCCGCGTGTCCAGGCCCACGTGGAACGCATCGAGGAGGATGCGCCGGTATGTCTTGGCGATCGCCTGCTCAAGGCGATCGTCGATGCTGCTCAGCCAGGAGCCTGGGACCGCCGCGGAGCGAAGCCGGTCGGTCTCGAACTCGCTCAGTTTCTTGAGGAGATACGCCGAGCGTGCGAGGCGCGCCTGCCCGGCAGGGTCGACGTCCGCGCTGATCTCCTGCTGGTCCAGGGGCACGGGCGGCTTGATCTCCAGCAGGGCGGACTGCAGGTCGTCGAGGAAGGGCGTGATCAGGGTGGCATGGTGGGCGACCCGGGCGGTGGCGATCGCGAGGACGCCCCCGTAGATCAAGGCGAAGGCTGCGGTGCCCGCGTGCAGGGCGAGCAGCGTCCGGCGCCGGCGCTGAAGTGCCGTGGCCCCCGGGCGCGCGAGGTTTGCCTCGGCGAGGATCTTCCGCTCGAGCATCTCGCGCGCGAAGAGCACAGGGCGCCCGGGTGAGGGCTCGGCGGAGGCCCCAGGCTCCGCGGTCCCTACCAGGTAGATGCCCCGCAGCGCCGTCGGTTCGCCGCCCTCCATCGGGAGCAGCAGCTCCTCGGCGTAGGCCCGCAGCGAGGTGCGGAGCGCGTCGAGCGCCTCCGGGAAGAGCAAGTACGCCTCGGCGTCCCCGGCGAAGGACCGCTCGGCAGCGAGGCGGCGGGCCTGCTCCAGGGCCAGCGCATCCCCCATGCTGTCGAGCGCCTCGTCGACGCAGGCCGCCGTGACCTCCGCGGCCGGAGAGCGGGGGTTGGACCAGCCGAGCATGGCCTGATGGAGAGAAGGGTCGAGCTCCTCGACGAGGTTGTCGAAGCCGGCGACGCGATCACTCTGGGTGACGACGAGGAAGATGGGCGCCTGCATCCCGAGGCGCCTCTGCGCCTCGTCCACCCGTCGGCGCAGGAGCGCGGCCGTGCGCCGGAGATCCTGGGGTGCGCCCTCGGGATCGAGCAGATCGGCCGCCGAGACGGCGACGATGATCCCGTCGATCGGCCGTTCTGGCCGGTCCCGCCGCGCGGCGTCGAGCATGGCGTCGAAGGCGCCGGTGTCCGGAGCCTGTCCCTCGGCGCGGGGCTCGCCGACGAGGGTGCGCCCCGCAGGTTCGATCACCACGGCGCGCTCGAAGAGCCAGAGCTGGCAGGTCGCTGCGTTGCCGAGCGGGAGGGGGGCCGGCCCGGAGCGCGGCTTCAGGCCGGCGCCCGCGATGAGGGTCGACTTGCCCGCGTCGGGGAGGCCGAGCAGGAGCAGGCGCGGCGCCGCCGCGTGGGAGAGCGCGCTCGACGATGCGGCGTTCTGGAGCCTGCGCCCGGCCGCGAAGAGCCGCTGCATCTCCAGGCCGTGATCGACCTGCGCCGGACCGGCCGCGGCCATCCGCTTCCGGCGCGCGCGCAGGAGCAAGATCACCACCGCGACGACGACGGCGACGAGGAACAGTACGAGCGCGATCAGCAGCGCTGTCCTCACCTGACCCCCTCGACGCGATCGAGCGCCTCGTTCACGTCCGTGACACGGTAGGCCCAGAGTAGCTGCGCGACCAGAAGCAGGCAGGCTACGACCGCGAAGAGAGGTACCCAGCCGGCGCGTAGGGTCGGAAGCTCGGCGCGGGGCGCGTTCTCGAGCGTGTGCGCGCTCGCCTCGGGGCAGAGCCCCTGGTTCGGCGCCAGCAGGGCCGGATCCATGCGGCCGAGGTGCCGCGCGAGGCGTCTCCGGTACATCTCGGGCTGGTCGCGGGCGCCGAGCGCGCGGAACTTGCCCTGGAAGCCGAGCCCCAGCGCCGCGAGGTAGACCAGCAAGAGCGCCGTGGAGACGGTCGCCCGGCCCTCGAGCACGTCGTCGAGCTTGCGGAAGAAGCGCTCGCCGGCGTCGTGGGTGTGGAAGAGATGCGCCTCGAGCGGCCGCTCGGCCCAGTCGGAGCGCCCCACCCAGTCGAGATCGAGGAGCGCCTCGTCGGCGGTCGCCGCCATGATGTACTGGGCGTCGTCGTAGAGCCGGAGTTCGTGCTCTGCGAGGTGCCGCGAGAGGGCCACCGCCTGCGACTCGAGGAGATCCACGAGGTGCTGGCGCACGGCGTCTGGCGAGGGGGGAGTGCCCCCCATGGGGTGGAGGAGTAACGCCTTCTGTCGCGCGACCTCCGCGTAGAAGTCCTGGAAGGCCTTGAGCAGCAGCGTCACGCTCGCGCCAGCGGGCGCGAGGGCGCCCCTGGGCGGCGCGCCCCGGCGGCTCCTCGGTCCTGCGATCGCGAGCGGCGCGGTGGTCATCGACCCCTTACTCCGTTGCCTTCACGTAGAGAACCAGCTCCGCCGGTCCCGTGGCGGCGGCTGGATCCGCCGTGTTGAACACCACGAGCGGCTCGCCGGGCTCGATGTACGGGCTCTCCTCCTCGATCTCGAAGAGGAGGGTGCCGCCCGGCGGGATCAGGTCTCCGTGGCGATCGACGCGGCGGCGTCCTGCCCCGAGCACGCGGGCCTGCTGCATCTCGCGTGCGCGGCGCAGGGACCCGATGAGCGAGGCGTCGAGCCAGGCAAGGACGTCCTTCTCCTGCGCACCGCGTCGACCCCGTGCAGCGATCAGCACCGGCCGACCGGACCACGCGCGCTGGAACTCCACGCGGTAGCGGCCCTCCGCGAAATCGAGCGGGTGGGCCGTGAAGGTCTCAAGGATGCCCTCATCCACCAGCTTGAAGACGTGATCCCGCGCCGTCTGGAAGGTGGCGCGGAGGTCCTCGTGGCGGTAGGTGGGCAGGATCGGCGGCACTGGCGTCTGCGCCAAGCCCGCGAGCTGGCCGACCAGCCCCGCGAGCGCGAGGTAGAGCGGGTAAGGGTGAGAGCGGCCAGTACCGAGCGCCGCTTCGAAGGGAGGGAGCGCGGCGACGAGGCTGTGGATCTGCCGGCGGATCTCGCCGATGAGCTCCCGGTCGGTGGTCAGGGACAGCGCGCCCAGCTTGTCAGCGAGCCGGAGCGCCTTCTCGCGAAGCCGCGACACCACCTGCTGGCACAAGGCGCCGAGCGGCGAGGTCAGGGCGACCGCGAGGCAAGGGGGCACGTAGTCGGTGCGGGTGAAGGCCTCGCCGTCGCGCCGGATGCGCGCGACGGGCAGGCACACGAAGCGCGCCGGTGGCTCGGCGGCGATGACCAGCCGCGCCAGCGGCGCGAGGCGCGGGATGGCGAGCGGCTCGTCGCCGGTGTTGTGGTCCGGGATCGGCTCGCCATCGACGGAGCGGTAGCGGGCGAACTCCCCACCCGCCGCAGGGCCGCCGAGGTGCTCCCGGGGCACGGCGAGCCAGGCGGTGAGGGGACCTGCCGCGAAGCCCTCCGCGTGCGCTTTGAGATCGACGGTGAGTTCCGGATCCTGCGCGGCCTGGTGCACGATCAGGTTGTCCGGCATCACCGCCTCGATTTCGATGACGCGCAGGGTGCCGCTCACGAGGAGGCGCAGGTCGATCTCCAGGTGGTGGACCCCGTAGTGGAACGGGCCCGCGTGGCCGAGGTGGTAATCGAGGAGTCGCTCGAACCGGCGCGCGGACTCCTGGAAATGCTGCGGGGACAGCAGCATCCCGTCATGCCACTGGATGGCGCCGGGGACCTCGCCAGCGCGCCTCACGAGCCCTCCGGGGGAGCCAGGGTGCTGACCGTCACGTCGTCCTCTTCCAGGTTGATGCGGATGCGCTGATGCGGGCCGAGGCGGACGCGGTGCGGCCCCGGCGACCGGTAATTGGCGAAGACGAACGCGCCGACGGCATTCCCGCGGATCTCGACCACGACCGGAGGAGGGGTGAACCCTGGCACGAACTCCCACTCCCACTCGATGAAGACATCGCCGCCTGGATGATCGCGCCGGAGCTGATCCCGCTGCGTGTACCACTGCTTGGCGGCCATCTGCGAGAACTGCTCGTAAAGCTTCCGGTCATAGACGGCCACCAGCGTCACGGGGATAGGAGAGTTCTGGTTGGACTGCGGAGTGACCTGCACCTCGACGAGGAGGCGGAATGGGCGCATGGACGAGCCGCAACCCATCACGACGCACGTCGTCAGGCAGAGGCCGAGGGCGATGCAAGAGCGCGCCCGGCGCCCGGTGCTACGGGTCGAGTACGCCATCTAGCAATGGATCATACGTGCGCGGCATGGCTTCGTCTAAAAAAGTACCAGAACACCCTTCCACGTCCTTTCTGCGTGCGGCCTCGTCTCGGCACCGGCGCGACGTGACACGCAGGTCGACGCGAGATGCGAGCACCTCGAACCCGTCCGCCATCGGCGCGAAGAAGACCTGCTTGCGCCGCACTGCGGGGAGCACTCCGGCGATGCCATCGCCGAGAGCGGGGAACGCGCGAACCCGCGCGGGCGGTCCAGTCCCGGCGCGGCCGCCCTCCACCCTACGCGCAAGCTGCTGGGGTCGGTGCCTCCCGCAGTCCGCGGGGGATACGGGAGGGCAGGGGATGCGGGAAGACCCAAGCCTGCGCGCCCATTCGAACGCGTGCAGAGGAGGCGATGGCGTGACGTCGCCGTACGACGGTTCGGGTCTCTCTCCATAGGAAGACCGAGACGTGATCAGCAGAAATTAGAGACGTGGCACCCGCAGCGATGCGTTGCCCGCGCGCACCCTCCAGGGATGCCATTCTGCCCACCGGGAGCGCCCGCCATTCAAATCATGCTGTGTGAATGACGTGAAGCGTCGTGTTGTTGAGTGTAGTTTTGGGGATCAGGGGCTAGCAAGGTGACCTGGGCACCTCGCCTTCAACGCGGCGCGCGACTCGTGGTGGAACGGGGCGAATACCGCCGTTGCAAGGCGAAGGGGATGAATCAGTGCAAGCAGCTCTGGATCGGCGCCATCGACCGGCAGAAGCTCGCCGCGGGGCTGGCGCAGGATCCGAGCGCGCCGGCGGTGTGGTTGCCCGGGCAGAACATCACGGCGAACAACATCAGCCTGTACTGGACCGTGCCGACGACCGAGATCCCGCAGGGAGCGCGGGGCGGTGAGGCGCCACGCGGTGGAGCGCCGCGCGGTGGCTGCCTCGGCGCGCCGTGGGGCGTAAGCGAGCAGGAGGAGGATGAGGGCGAGGAGGCCATGGCGCGTGAGGCGCGTGGGCCTGTGGACCAGAGCGTGGCTGGTAACCTGGCGCGTCGCGGAGAGCGGCTCATGGCTGCTCTGACCAGCCCGGGTCTCCATCTGCGACTCGTTTCCGAGCACGAGGGCGACCTGCCTCGACGACGGCCTGGCGAGCAAGCGTTCTGGGATTCGAGGCGTTTGCGGCGGCGATCTGGGTCGGGGAGGCGGGATTTGAACCCGCGACGACGAGCACCCAAAGCTCGTGCACTACCGGACTGTGCGACTCCCCGGTGCGGTTTATGCCGCGGGAGTGAACTTAGACGACGTGCTTCTTCGTAGCAAGACGCTCAAGAGGCGGCCGGTGAAGCTGCTGGGGGGGCCGCGGCAGCGCTCCGTTCACAGGTGCTCCACGAAGTAGTCGACCACACGCCGGGTGACGTAGCGCCGCGCCAGGGGGTTGCGGTAGCCGTGGCGCTCGCCCGGGAGGACGAGAAGATCGAAGGTGCGGTCGGCCGCGACCAGGGCGTCCACGAGCTCGGCGGTGTTCTGAAAGTGGACGTTTTCGTCCATGAGGGCGTGGATGACGAGCAGCTTGCCCCGCAGGTTCGGCGCGAGGGGCAGCAGGCTCGACGCCTTGTAGCCCTCGGCGTTCTTCGAGGGCAGGCCGAGGAAGCGCTCGGTGTAGCCCGTGTCGTAGAGGCGCCAGTCGGTGACGGGTGAGCCCGAGACGCCGACCTTGAAGTGGTCTGCGGCCTTGAGCATCGCGAGCGCTGCCATGTAGCCGCCGTAGCTGTGGCCGTAGATGCCGATCCGACCCGGGTCCACCCACGCCTGAGCGCGCAGGTAGCCGACGCCGGCGAGCTGGTCTTCCAGCTCCACGTTGCCGAGGCGGCCGTAGAGGGCGCCCTCGAAGGCGGGGCCGCGCCCCGTGGAGCCGCGGTTGTCGAGCGCGAAGACCCCGAAGCCGCGGTCGGCGAGGTGCTGCCAGGTGAGGCGCGGGTACCAGCTATTGCGGATGGTCTGCACGCCAGGCCCGCCGTAGACCATCACCACCACCGGGTAGCGCTTGCCAGCCTCCAGGTTCCTCGGCTTGAGGAGCGCGCCGTGGAGGGTGTCGCCGCTCGGTCCGCGCACGGTGATCAGCTCGGGCGTGCGGAGGCGCAAGGCCTCGATCTCGGGGTCGACGGGGGTGGGGAGGGCGCCGAGGGCGGTGCCGTCGGCAGCGCGGATCTCGACGCGGGGCGGGCGATCCACGGCGGAGTGGCTGTGGGTGAAGCCGGCGCCGGTGCGGCTGACGACGACGCGGTGGTCGCCGCGGTCGCTGGTGAGGCGCTTCAGCTCGCCGCCAGCGAGGGGGACGGCGTAGAGGTGGCTCTCCAGGGGCGACTCGCGGGAGCCGCTGATCATGGCCAGGTTCCTGGTCTCGTCGACAGCGTGGATGACGTCGACGTCCCACGCGCCCGAGGTGAGCTGGGCGATGCGCGCTCCGGTCGCGGCGTCGTGCAGGGCGAGGTGGTGGTGGCCGTCGACGACGGGCGTCCAGAGGAAGCGCGGCGTGCGTTCGAGCAGCTCGATCTCGCCGGGGTCCATCCACGTCTTCGAGGTCTCGGTGAGCACCTCAGTGGCGGCCCCGGTGGCCGCGTCGGCGCGCATCAGGGTGAGGCGCTTCTGCTCGCGATCGAGGGACTGGAACCACAGGGACTTGCCGTCTGGGCCCCAGGTGAAGCGCACCAGGTAACGCTCCTCGGCTTCCTTGCCTTTGGGGAAGGTGAGCCAGACGGTGCGGCGCGTCTTCAGGTCGAGGATGCCGGCGCGCACCTGCGGGTTCTTCTGGCCGGCGGCGGGGTAGCGCTGCTGCATCTGGTCGGGGTTGCCGCCGCGATAACCGACGATGGGGTGCTGATCGACCTGCCGCTCGTCGACCTCCAGGTACGCGAGGCGATCGCAGCCAGGCGAGAGCCAGTAGCCGCTCTGCTCGCCGAACTCCTCCTGCGCGACGTAGTCGCTGAGGCCGCGGGTGACGCCGGTGGGCGCTCCCCGGGTGAGCTGCTGCTCGCGCTTCGAGGCCACGTCGACGACGTGAAGCTCGCTGTCGCGCACGAACGCGACCTTCTCGCCGCCCCTACAGATCTGCGGGTCAAGCTCCGGGGCGGGGGTCTCGGTGAGCCGGGTGATGGTGCCGCTCTCGTCGCGGAGGAAGACGTCGCCGTTCTGGGGGATGAGCAGCACCGGCGCGCGGCGCGCCCAGGTGTACTGGGTGATGCCCATCATCTTGCTGCGCTGGCGCTCGCGGCGCAGCTCCTCCTCGCGGGAGAGGGGCCTCGCGGTCTTCGCGAGGTCGCTTGCGCGCAGGAGCACGCGGGAGGTCTTGGTCTGGAGCTCGAAGCCGAAGAGCGCCATCTGGTCGTCGTTCGTCTCGCTCGCGAGGTAGGTGAGCCACTTGCCGTCGGGCGAGTAGGCGAAGGCGCGCGGGGTGTGCAGGCCGGGCTCGCCGAACTTCGCCAGCCGGTCGAAGGTGATGGCGCTCGCCTCCGGACCCAGGAGGGAGGGGCGGTTCTGACCCGCGGCACTCGCCGCCGGTACGGCCGGGGGGACCGCCGGCGCGGAGGACGCGGTGGCGTCGCGTGGGGCAGGGGTCGCAGCGGGCGGGGTGCAGGCGGAGAGCAGGGCGGGCAGAACGGAGAGCCAGGCCAGCGTCAGGCGCATGGGCGCCATCATCGCCACGGGAGGGGGGAAGTCAAAGGCCTCGGCGTGGCTGGGCGCGTGGCTGGGCGCGCGGACGGGGTCGTGCCAGAGGAACGCGCATGATGGAGCCGCTCGCCGTCCACCACCTCGCCGTCGTCGTCCATGATCTGGAGCGCGCGGAGGCGTTCTACGGCGGCTTGCTCGGCCTGCCGGTGGTGCGGCGGTGGACAGACGAGGCGGGAGCGCCGCGCTCGGTGTGGCTCGGGCTCGGGGGCGGGGCGTTCCTGGCCGTCGAGCGCGCTGGCGCGGAGGGGCCCACCCGGGTCGACGCTGCGCCTGGTTTTCACTGCGTGGCGCTGGCGATCGGCAAGGACGCGCGGGAGCGCTGGAGGGAGCGGCTCGCGGCCGCCGGGGCGCACGTGGAGCGAGAGAGCGCGTACACGCTCTACGTGCGCGACCCGGAGGGGAACCTCGTGGGCCTGAGCCACTACCCGGCGTGACGGCTTACTGGAGGCGCATGATGCGGGCGCTGCCCGTGGTCTCGGTCTCCACGAAGAAGATCGAGTCCGTCATCGGGTCGTAGGCCATGGCCTGATCGCCCGGCCCGCCCAGCGTGGAGAGCGCACCCGCGTAGATCGGCGTGCCCGCGGGGTTCGCGACCACGTGGATCTCACCCTCGGTGCGGACGTAGAGGTAGTTGGCCATACCGGTGTTGTCGAGCGCGATCGGGTTGTGCGAGGTCGTGGTCTCGACCCGCGCGATCCGGGTGGCGGGCGCCGAGACGTTGGCGCGGCTGATGCGGTACACGCCCTCGCCGCTCGCGCCGAGGCCAGCCACGTAGAAGTACTGGCTGTCGGCCGCCAGGCCGACGACGTAGCCGACCGAGGTGTTCGTGCCGAGCGAGGCGGGCGTGCCCGCGGCGGTGGCCGAGAACGAGAAGAAGTGCACGGTGCCCTGCGTGGTGCGCGTGGCCCCGATCATGTTCGTCCCGTCGTAGGTGAGGGTGTAGAAGGGCGCGCTCGAGGGGTAGGTGGGCGTCGTGTCCCAGGGCGTCGCGCCCCAGGTGCTGCTCGACTCGTTGAAGAGCCGGTAGATGCGGCTCGCGCTCGATGACGCCGACTTGGTGACGCTGAAGAGGTTGCCGCCCGCGAACTTCAGGTCATAGCCGAGGTGCTGGAACTGGATGCCGTCGGCGACGCTGTACTCCTCGGCCATCACCCCGCCCGTCTTCGGGAACTGGAAGATCTCGGTGTGGGTGCCGAGGAAGACCGAGCCGGAGTTCACCGTCATGCCGAAGTCCATCGCCGGCGGCGTGTCGAAGCTGACGTTGATGTCGGTCGCGGTGGTGCCGACGCCGTTGTAGGGCGTCTGTGCGAAGGTCAGGCAGTTGATGGCCGTGGGGACCGCGACCGCGGCGTACACGGTGCCGCCTGCGCTGGTCAGGGTGCCGAGCGGCGCCTGCGTCGCGTCGCTGAAGCAGCCGAGCTCCTGCCCGAGGCCGCTGTAGAGCGCGACCGGGCCGACCGCGTTCGCGGTGAGGGCGAGCAGGCCGTTCGCGGTGTTGAACGAGTACCAGTGCACGCCGCCCACCTGGGGGAAGCAGCTCGGCACGTCGACGCGCGCGTTGGAGTTCGGGGTGATGTTGCAGGCGGTGAAGGGCTGCGCGGTCGTGAAGCTCTGGCCCAGGCCCGGCGTGGCGAGCTGGCAGGTGGCGCTGCACCCGGTGCCGCCGTCGCACTCCTCGCTGCCCTCGGTGATGCCGTTGCCGCAGACCGTGGCCTTCACCGAGAGCCGGTAGCTCGTGATCACGCCGTCCTGCTGCCAGTCGATGACGCGCGCGTAGTAGGTGCCCGCCGGGAGCGAGGCCGCGCCAGGGTGGGTCACCGGGTCGATCTTCGAGCAGTGATCGCCGTTCGCCTTGTTGTCGTTGTTGGCGATGAGCGTGGTGCCGTTCGTCCCGTACAGCTCGAGCACCGTGTCGAGCGTCGAGGGGCAGATGCCGCTGCCGCCCCCGGGGAGCGTCTCGATGGTGACGTCGCCCGCTGTCTGGAGCGTGAACGAGAAGAAATCGACGTCCGTTGCCGGGGTGATCGCCGCGCACGCCTTGCCGCCGACCCCGAGCGGCCCGTCCGCCGTCTGGTAGGTGTTGTTCGCCTCGGTCTCGGCGAAGCAGCACGCGCTCGGGGTGCCGCTGCAGGTGTAGCCGGTCTCGGTGGTGCAGGCCGCGCTGCAGCCGTCGCCGCTCACGGCGTTGCCGTCGTCGCAGGTCTCGCCGCCGGAGATGATGCCGTTGCCGCAGCCCGTGACGCACTGGCTCGGCATGCCCGGGTTGTTCGCGCAGGTGTAGCCGGCCTCCACGGTGCAGGTGGCGCTGCAGCCGTCGCCGCCCATCGTGTCGCCGTCGTCGCAGCCCTCGACACCCATGATCCTGATGCCGTCGCCGCAGGTGGTCGCGCAGTCCGAGCCGCCCGGCGCGTCGGTGCAGGTCCAGCCCGGCTCCTCCAGGCACTGCGCGCTGCAGCCGTCACCGTTCGTGGTGTTGCCGTCGTCGCACGCCTCGCTGCCGGCGATGTCGCCGTCGCCGCACGCCGCGCTGCAGGTGCTGGGCTGGCCCGTGCAGGTGTAGCCGGGCTCCACGGTGCAGGTGGCGCTGCAGCCGTCGCCCGCGGCGGTGTTGTCGTCGTCGCACCCCTCGTCCGCGGACACCAGGCCGTCGCCGCACTCGGCCGAGCAGTCACTCGGCTCGCCCGTGCAGGTGTAGCCGGGCTCCACGGTGCAGGTGGCGCTGCAGCCGTCGCCTTCGGCGGTGTTGCCGTCGTCGCACCCGTTTGCTTCGGCGCCGAGGATCTGCCCGTCACCGCACACCGGGCCGCAAGCGCTCGGCTCGCCGGTGCAGGCATACCCGTCTTCCACGGAGCAGCCGTTGTCACAGCCGTCGCCGTTCACGGTGTTGTCGTCGTCGCACTCCTCGTCCGCGGACACCAGGCCGTCGCCGCACCCCTCGACGGGACCACCACCCTGGCCGCCGCTGCCACCCTGACCGCCGCCGCCGCCGCCCTGGTTGCCAGTCGTGGTGTCGGTGGTGGTGCCCGTGTCGGTGGTGGTGCCCGTGTCGGTGGTGGTACCTCCGCCGGAGCCGTCGTCATCGCCGCCGCACGCCATGAGCGCGAAGCTGGTGGTAAGCGCAGTGATTACATACAAAGAGCGTCGGATCATGCTCGCCTCCCGTGCCGTGCCGAGATGGACAACCCTGGCCGGCGGCGCCGAGTGTCTCACAGGCCGAGCTGCGGGGGTTCATCGATCTGCCGAGGACGACGGTCACTTCCCGCCGGACAATTCCTCCACAGCTCTCCAGGGATGTTCAGTGATGTGTGTGTCGGTGGTTGTCCATGAAGCGCTCCTCTTCGGGGGAGGGGTGGGGGATGTGCGCGTCGGTGGTTGACGGCGCGGGCCACCTCGCCTCCCATGGCGACGTGCCACTGCGAAAAGAGCGTCGCGCCACCGGATGGCTCGCGGCGCTGCTTGGGTGGTTCGCCGGCCGCCGCGCGCACGAGGTTCCGGTCGTCGCGACGTCCGGTAGAACGGCGGGAGCCGACGCCACAGCGGAACCGCACCCGGTCTCTTCTCCGGCGCTGGCCACCTGGATTCCGCCGGGTGCGGACAGCGTGGTCGTCGGTGGCCATCACCTCACCGGCGGCATGCTCTACGTCGGCGAGCACCTCCCGCCCGTCGCCGAACCCTACGAGGTCGAGCCGGCCCTGCTCGATCCGCGCCTGCGCGTGGACGCCGCGCACGCCGGGCATACTGGCCACGCCGAGCGCTGCGACGACGCGATGTCCTGCTGGCCTGCCTACCGCGAACTCTCGCCGCAGCACCGCGCGGGGTTTCTCGGCTGGCTCGCGCGCGGCCGCCGCGATCCGGACGCGGACATCGGCCACGTGTTCCTTTTCTTCTACGGCCTCGAACGGCGCCTCCTGGCCGATGCGCGGCGGATCCCGCTCTCCGCGGCGGAGAGGTCTGCCCTCGAAGCCGAGATCCTCGCCCTGCGGGACTGCTACGCGCGCAGCGCCTCCTTTCGCGGCTACGCCTGGGGCCTGCTCGGGGCGATGTGGATGGGCGAGGACTCGGCCGTGCACGAGCGCCTCGTCCCCCCCGACGAGCCGCGCGCCGGAGAGCTGCCGCTCCTGCTCCGCCTGGGGCTCGGTCAGCTCGTGCGCGACGGCCGCCCCATTCCGGCGCCGTGGGCGCTTTCGTGGGCGCTCGCCCACCCCGACGAGCCGCGCCCCTCCTTCGCCGCCGGGGGCCGCGCCACCGACGCGCTGCGCGAGCGCTTCGGCGCGCGCTACGCGGAGGTCTTCGGCGAAGGTCTGGTGCGCAGGCCCGAAGGCCGCGAGCTGGTCGTGCATTACCGCCCGGCGAGCGCTTCGTTCGGCGGTGGCCTGGTCCTCGGGGCACCCGGTGTCCCCGACGTAACGCCGATGCGAGAGCCCGTGGAGCGCCTGCGCCAGCTCGTCCAGCGCTGCGCCGAGGAACTCTCGCCCGCCTCGGTGAGCGCTGCAGAGCAGCTCGACGTCGAGCACGGGTCAGCCTGAGGTACTCCGTTTCCCGAGTTCGTACCGGGTCCTCGGCGCGGCGTTAGATCAAGGCAACGGGGGTAGCGACCATCGGGAGCGTAGGGACCTTAGGTCCCTGAAGTGCCGTACGCAGTACCGACCATCGGGAGCGTAGGGACCTTCGGTCCCTGCACCAGGGTACGCAGTACCTAAGGCTTTGCTTCCTCGAAGATCTCGGAGGCGGGGAGCTCCATGGCGGTGCGGCCGGCGGTCGGGAGCTGCTCGCGGGGGACGTTCTTGAAGCGGGTGCGGAATGCGGCGGTGGGGCGGAGGGTGATGGAGGTGCCGGTGGAACGGCGGCGGTAGGTGGTGGAGACGGCGGTCTCGTCGGGCTCCTCGACGAGGGAAAGGTTCAGCTTGCCGAGGCTCGCGCCCGTGGCAGCGGCAGCGCCGTCGGCGATGCAGGTGAACTGCACGGCGCGGGGGCTATGGTGGACGACTTCCAGGTCGAAGCTCTGCGCTGCGAGGCCGAGGCGCGCGAGTGCGTGCTGGCCCATGCGGTAGCCGGCGACTGCCCACGGGCCTGTACCGCCGTGGATGCGGGCGACGGCGGCGAGCTGCTGGTCGATGTCTCCGGAGGCGGCTGGCGATGCGGTGTGAGGAGCAGGTGCGTCGTGAGAACCAGGTGCAGCGTGAGAACCAGGTGTGCCGTGGCCGCTGCCGGGATGGGCGGGCGTGGCGTGCTGCGGGGCGGCATCGTGCCCAGGCGTGGCGGCGTCGTGGTGCGGGGGCGCTGCTGCGTGCTCCGGCGTGGAGGTGGCCGAGGTGGCCGAGGCGGCCGAGGTGGCCTGCGGAACGCTCGCGCAGCCGGCTGCAAGGAGCAGGGTGAACAGGGAGAGCGCGCGGGCAGCGCGGCGGGCAGGGCGCGTTCGGGAGAGCATTGCTCCTGCTTGTCTGCGCCTGCAGGGGGCGTCAACCGGAGGGGCGTGGGCGTGGGCGGGACGGGACATGGGGAGCGTGGGGAGGGCCCTGGGGATGGAAGGGGACGTGCCGGTGCGCTACCGGAGCGCGTCGAGGTGGCCCGTGCAGGCGGTGCGGCGATCCTCTGGCAAGGACGCGCAGCGGGCGCGGTGGCGGGCGAGGAGCGCAACGAGGGCTGGGTCGGCGCGGAAGGGGGCGAGCGCGCGCGCGACCTGCTCGGCGCGAGAGCGGTTGCGCCCCGAGAAGCCGTCGGGGAGCTGCGTGGCGAGGGCGTAGTACTCGTCGGCGAGGCCGAGGAGGTAGGCGCGCTGCTCGGCGCCGGGCAGCTCGGCGTTCAAGGCGATGTCGCTGGCGATCCACTGCAGCCGGGTGGCGCGGCCTGTGGCGCTCTTGCGGGCCTCGGCCGACCAGCGGCGCGCTTCGTCCGCGCGCCCGAGTTCCTGCTCCAGGGCCGAGAGGAGGGTGTGGTGGTACCAGGGAGTCGGATCGCGGGAGGCTTCGGCGGTGAGCATGGCGCGGGCTTCGTCGTGCGCGCCGGCGCGGCGCAGGAGGTAGGAGGCCCCGGCGGCCATGGCCTGGCGGGCAGTCCTGCGCTCGGCTCGCTGCACGGCCCTGGTGGCGGCCTGCACGATGCGGTCGCGGAGCGCGGCTGGGAGGGGGCCCTGGGGCTGATCGCGGCGGGCGATGTCCAGGGCCGGGCGCACGGCCCAGAGGTGGGCTTCGCTGGAGGCGCTCTCATCCGCGCCGAGCGTGTCGGCGGCGGTGAGCCAGCGCTGGCGGAGTGTGGCCTCGGAAAGGAGGGGAGAGGGCGATGAGGGGAGGGCGGGAGAGGTGGCCTGAGGTGGGGTGGGGGCCGGGGTGTCGCCGTGGAGCCAGGCGAGCATGTCGGCGACGCGCATGGTGACGAAGGTGCGGGCTGCCCGGATGGACGCGCGGTCCTGGAAGATGGTGTCGAGGAAGCGCGGGATCTCGGGGCGGATGGCCTGGATCTCGGCGGCGAGGGTGGGGTCGGTGCGCCCTGCGAGGGCGAGGCTCAGCAGGTTCGAGGCGAGCAGGGCGCACTCGGGGGCGAGGTCGGGCGGGCACCGGGAGGTGGCCTTGTGCAGGGCCGTGAGGCGGCGCGCAGGGGTCCACGGAGGCTCGGGGAGCAGCTCCCAGGCGGCGTGGGCGAGGACGCGGTGATCGCCCGGCTGCGCCGCGGTGCCCTCGTCGAGGCGCTTCATGGCGGCGTCGAAGCTCTGGCCGCGGCCGAGGGCGGCGCGGATGGCGCGCTCCATCTCGGCGAGATCGACGGCGCCGTTGAGGCGGAGCAGCTCGTCGCCCTGGGGGCCGAGGAGGAGCACGGTGGGATAGGCCGAGATGCCGAGCCGCTCGCCCCAGGTCTGGGCCTCCTCGGTGTCGCCGTCGAGGTGCAGCGGGACGAGGCCCTGCACGATCTCGGGGAAGCGCGGGTGCTCGAAGACCTCGGCGGCGAGTTCGTTGCACGGCGGGCACCAGGCGGCACCCCAGTACACGAGGAGTGGCCTGGCCTCGGTCCTTGCCTTCTGGAGCGCCTGATCCGGAGGGCCTTCGAACCAGACCGGCGCGCCAGGGTGCGCCGCTGGAGCGCCGTCGTGGACGGCACGAGGGAGGGGAATGGCAGGGGCGGCGGCGGACGCGGCGGATGCGGCGGATGCGGCGGACGTGAGGGCTGCGCCGGGAGCGGGGGACGCTTGCGGGGCCGGCTCGGAGCGGCACGCGGCGAGAGAAGCGGCGAGCGCGAGCGCGAGGAGCGCGATGGGGGCAGGAGGCGCGAGCGCGAGGGCGCCGGTCGGCATGGGCCGATCGGAGCACAAGGAGGGCGGGTCGTCATCGCCCGCGCAGCCGCGAGCTGGTAGGACCTCCCCATGGCACTCCACCCTCTCGCCGGCAAGACTGCGCCTTCCTCGCTGCTGATCGATCCGGACAGGCTCCGGGCGCAGTACCACGACGAGCGCCCGGACCCCTCGATCCCCGAGCAGCGGGTCAGCTTCGGGACCTCGGGGCACCGTGGCTCGGCGGCGCGTCGGAGCTTCAACGAGGCCCACATCCTCGCCATCGCGCAGGCAACCTGCGAGTACCGGCAGGTGCAAGGGGTGACCGGGCTGCTCTACCTGGGCATGGACACCCACGCGCTCTCCGCACCGGCGCAGCGCACGGTGCTGGAGGTGCTCGCGGCGCACGGGGTAGAGGTGCTCGTCGCTGCGGAGGGCGGGTACACGCCGACGCCGGTCATCTCCCACGCCATCCTGGTCCATAACCGGAGCCGCACGGAGCGCCTCGCGGACGGCATCGTCATCACGCCCTCGCACAACCCTCCCGAGGACGGGGGCATCAAGTACAACCCGCCGCACGGCGGGCCCGCCGATACCGAGGCGACGCGGTGGATCGAGGACCGCGCGAATGCGCTGCTCGCCGCTGGCCTCGTCGGGGTGAGCCGGGTGTCGCACGCGGAGGCCATCCGCGCCCCGACCACGCACGTCCACGATTACGTCACCCCCTATGTGCGGGACCTCGGGCACGTGGTCGACATGGAGGTGATCCGCGGGGCGAAGCTCTCCCTCGGAGCCGATCCGCTGGGCGGGGCCAACGTGGCGTTCTGGGGGCCGATCGCGGAGGTGTACGGGCTCGATATCTCCGTGGTGAACGCCACGGTGGACCCGACGTTCGGGTTCATGCCCGTGGACCACGACGGCAAGATCCGCATGGATTGCTCGTCGCCCCACGCCATGGCGGGCCTCGTCGCGCTGAAGGACCGCTACTCCATCGCGTTTGGCAACGATGCCGACTCCGATCGGCACGGCATCGTGACCCGGAGCGTGGGGCTGATGAACCCCAACCATTACCTGGCAGTGGCCATCGCGTACCTGTTCCAGAACCGGCCCGGGTGGAGCGAGAGCGCGGCGGTGGGCAAGACGCTGGTGTCGAGCGGCATGATCGATCGGGTGGCGAGGGATCTGAAGCGGCCGCTCGTGGAGGTTCCGGTCGGCTTCAAGTGGTTCGTGGCCGGGCTGCTCGACGGGACGCTCGGGTTCGGAGGGGAGGAGAGCGCCGGGGCGTCGTTCCTGCGGCGCGACGGGACAGCGTGGACCACGGACAAGGACGGGATCATCCTGGATCTTCTCTCGGCCGAGATCCTGGCCCGCACAGGGCGGGATCCAGGTGAGCATTACCAGGAGCTGGTGGCGCGCTTCGGGGCTGCGTCCTACACGCGCATCGATGCACCAGCGACGCCCGCCCAGAAGGCGGTGCTGAAGCGGCTGTCCCCCGAGGCGGTGCGCGCCGCGTCTCTGGCTGGCGAGCCGATCCAGGCGAAGCTCACCCGCGCGCCCGGCAACGGCGCCGACCTCGGCGGGCTCAAGGTGGTCACCGAGAACGGCTGGTTCGCAGCCCGCCCCTCGGGGACGGAGGATGTGTACAAGATCTACGCGGAGAGCTTCCGCGGACAGGAGCACCTCGACCAGCTCGTGGTCGAGGCGCGTCAACTCGTGGACGAAGCGTTCAAGGCAGCGGGTTGACGCGCCCGCCCTCGCTCACGGGAGCAGACGCGACAGGAAGCTCCACCGGTCGGGAGCTTGTCCCGATTTCAGCGCCAGCACAGCGGTGATTCCGACCGCCGCGCCCGCGAGGGCGATCTCCACGGGGCCCGCGGTGGTGAGGACCCGCTGGGCGGTCTGGGCCACGGGAGAGGTCGCCAGGGCGGGTTTCGTCGTATCCCCAGCCAGCAGGTGCGCGTCGTCAGGCTGGCGTCGCCTGAGTTCGCTACCGATGAGGCTCGCGACGCCCGAGGTCAGGGTGGCGCCGAGCACGATGTCTCTGGCGAGCCCCAGAGGGTTGGCTTCGCGACGCTTGGCGCGCCGCGGCAGGAGCATCCAGCCGAGGAGCAACGTGGCCGCCGCGGCCCCGAATGAGAGGGCGGTGATGCGGTTCGCGACGCTCAACGCATCGTTCGCATCGTTCGTGAGCGGGGCTTCTGCGCTCACCGCCGGAGCGCTCTTGACGCCCTCGGCGCGGTTGCTGCTGCCGAACAGGGGACTACCAAACCCCGGAGCGAGGCCAAGACCCTGAAGGATCTCGGGTGCCGTGGTGAGCTTACCCATGCGCCCTCCTTTCACAGTCTCTTTCACGGTCCATATCGCGTTCCCTTCTTCTCGACGGCGTGGTGCTGCGGCGCATCACGTGACGTGCGCGCAGCACCGCTCCTTGCTCGCCGTCCCTTTAGGTTGCATTCAGGTTGCACCTGCGTGCATCTGCACGCTTTTGCACGCTTTTCATGCTGGGTTGCACGGTAGGTGCCACGGGCGGGATCCAGCGGGTGGCGACGACCGGGCGAGGCACAGCCGCGCTGGCTCCCTGCGGTCGGAGCTGCCGTGGGGCTGGCCCGTCACGCGCCGCTGGCACGAGGAGGGCGTGCGGGAGGGGCAAGCGCTGTACACTGCGGCGCGTGCACGTCTCGTTTTCACCCAGGGGCGCTTCGCTCCTCCTGTGCCTTGGCACCTGCAGCCTGGGACTCGGGGCATGTGGGGCTACCGATCGCCCTGCCGATGCGCCGCCGATGCCGGAGTCGACGTCGGCGTCACCTGACCAGCCGCTGTTGGCGCCGACACCCTCCAAGGCCCTCCACCCGACGAAGGTGTACGACGCCCGGGGGACCGCGCTCTCCTGCACGCCACCGCAGGCCTCCTGCCCACCTGTTGCTCCAGACCTGGCGTTCTCCGATCGCTGCGCCCTCGGTGGCTACCGGATCGTCCAGTGTGGTTGCTCTTCGCTCTGCACGGGCGACGTGAGCCGCGATCCGAAGCGCTACTACGACGCGAGCGGTCAGATGAAACCTTGCGAGCCGGCGGTGCCCGACTGCGATCCACCTCCAGCGAGCGCCGCGTTTCAGGACGCGTGCATCGGGGGAGGGCGACACCTGCAGGTGTGCGGCTGCGAGTGGCTCTGCACCGGGAATTTCACGAAGTAACGCGCGTCCATGGGAAAGCTCCTCCTGCTGATTGCGCTCGGATTCGTCGTCTGGTGGATGGTCCGTCCGCAGCCGCAGCGCCCCCCGTTGCGACAGAGCAAGCCGGCGCCTCCGGCCCCAGGGCCATTGCCGCGTCCCGAGCCGGAGGGCGAGGGGGCCATGGCGATGGTGCGTGTCTATGACGCCACGACGCGTGAGGTGATCTGGATGGCGACGAGCGAGCTGACGCCCGGCATGGTCGAGGCCCACGTGGACGGCGTCGAGGGGCTGGTCTGGGTGGAGCGGACGAGTGCCTCGTCGTCAGCCGGTCGCGGGAACGGCTAGGCCGAGCTGCGTGAGCTGCCGCTCGGCGGCTTCGGCGCGCAGACCGCGCTCCATGCCCGTGGGCACGGGAAGCCCTTCACGAGTGTAGAGCCGCAGCAGTCCTTGCTCGATGCCGAAGTGGTGGCCGAGCGCCTTGCTCCAGAGCCGTCCCGAGGCATCGGGGGTACGCTTGCGGTAACGGCCTTCCACCAGCTCGAAGCCAAAGAGTTCCTCGGTCTCGGGATCGAAGGCGTAGTACTCGGGGGTCTTGAAGACATCCTGGTAGATGTCCTTCTTCGGGCCGAGATCTTTCTCGCGGGTGCTGCTGGAGAGCAGCTCCACGATCACGTCCGGGAACTTGCCTCCCTCTTGCCACACCACCCAGCTATTGCGCGGGCGCTGTGCAGCTCCGAGGACGACGAAGACGTCGGGGCTGCGGAAATCCTGACGGCGGAGCTGCTTCGGGCTGAAGTCGATGGTGATGTTGCCGGAGGCGAAAACGTCGTCACGATCGCGGAATGCCCATTCGATGAGGTCCAGCAGAAGTTTCATCTGCTGCACGTGCTTGACGGTCTCCATGGGCGGCTCGTCGCTCAGTGGGCCGCCAGGGAGGGCGGAAGCTGAAAAGGGGTATGGGGGAGCGTCGTCAGTTGCCATGGTCTCAACCTGAAGGGGGTGGGGAGCGTGTGCAAGGGAGAAGGGGGCGAGGGATGGCGCTTTCCGGAGATGGCGATTGCCGAAAGGCGTGACGTTGTTTTCTGAAATGGGGAGTGGTTCGAACGGGTAAGCCATTGAGTGTTCTCCTTGAATGGGTGGCAAATGGAGACCGCGACCTCGGGGAGGAGGGGAGGGCTCCGCTGAGGAGTTACGGGGAGTGGGGGAGGATTGGTGGAGAGGTTGAGAGGAGAAGGAAGAAGCGCGCCGGGGCGGCTGCCGTGGGCGCGGAGAGAGCGTCGGCTCGAATGCATGCAGGGCCGATGAGCGAGCGGCGTGCCATGCGAGAAGCAGGGGAATTGGCGCAGGTTTCTTGGGGGGGAGGGTGTCGGAAGTGGCAGCAGGGGTGTCGGGCGTCAGGTGGGGGGTGTGGGTCGGAGGATGGGCGGAGCGGTTTCGACGAACGTAATGATGTGCGTGTCGGTAATACGGGGTGGCGGGGTGGCGGGATGCGTCGCTCGTCGGATGGGGCTGGATGCGCTAGGACGTCGGCAGCCGACGGGGCTTCGGGTGCCGCGGAGGCTGATCCACGAAGGAGACGCGCAGATGCAGGAGCGAAAGCTGGGTAAAGACGGGCCCCTGGTGAGCGTGGTGGGGCTCGGCGGGATGTACATGTCGATCCAGGGGCGCCCGGACGAGGCGCAGGCGATCCGCACCATCCACGCAGCGCTCGATGCGGGGATGCGGTTCATCGATACGGCCGATGTGTACTGCCTCGATCACCGCGACATCGGGCACAACGAGCGGCTCATCGCGAAGGCACTGAAAGGGCGGGGCGAGTCGGTCCTGGTGGCGACCAAGGGGGGGCTCGTGAGGCCCAGCGGGGACTGGAGGCGCGATGGGCGGCCCGAGCACCTCGCGGCGGCCTGCGAGGCGAGCCTGAAGGCGCTGGAGGTGGAGAAGATCGCGCTTTACCAGCTCCACGCGCCCGACGTGAACGTGCCCTTCGCCGAGAGCGTCGGGGCGATCGCGCGGCTCCGCGAGGCAGGCAAGGTGCAGCGGGTGGGGCTGTCGAACGTGAGCGTGGCGCAGATCGAGGAGGCGCTCCGGATCGTACCCATCACCAGCGTGCAGAACCGCTGGAACCCACAGGACAGGAGCCCTGAAAAGAACGGGGTACTCGCGGCGTGCGAGAAGCACGGGATCGCGTTCCTGCCTTACTCCCCGTTCGGGGGCGCGAGCGGCGCGCGGTCACTCGGGAGCATGAAGGCGCTCGCTGCCCTCGCCGAGAAGCAGGGGATGTCGTCGCACCGGCTGGTCCTGGCCTGGATGATCGCCAAGAGCCCGGTGGTGATCCCCATCCCCGGGGCGCGTCGTGAGGAGAGCGTGCGCGATAGCGCCGCCGCCGGCGACGTGTCGCTGTCGAATTCCGACGTCGCCGCCATCGAGGCGACGTTCTGAGGACTGCGCACCCTGGGTCGGGGCCTGTCGGCCCCTGCCTTCCGATGGTCGCTACCCCCGTGGCCAGCGGTGAGCGCCACTCCAGGGCCTGGGACGTGGGGTTCGTCGCGAGCCCTGCGGGGGCCCCGGGCATCGACGTCTCCTGGCACATGGATCGCCCTGCGCGTCTCAAGGGGGTTCTGGGTACGTGATCCCTCTTTCCGCGGGGCGGTGGCCGGGTCATGAATGCGATCGTGGTGCCCAGGCGCGCGTTCGGGGTCGGCGTCGTCATCCTCCAGGTGTCGTGTGTTGACGGGACGCCTTACCCACCAGGCGCCAGTGCCCCGCGTGAGGTCGCCCGAGGGATGACGGCGGTCGCCTCAGGAGCACCAGGGGGACACGCGACACCGGGAGCCGTGCCGCAGGGGATGCCAGGAGCGCAGCCGGCGCTGGGGAGGGAGGTCACGGTCAGTGTCACGAGCAGCGCCACGGCCGGTGCGGTGGCGCGTGTACCGGCCGTGGCCGCGGCGGCTGGGGGGGCGGTACGGGTCGACGATGGCCGTCCCCGCATCGGGAGCGTCAAGTGGATCACGCACATCTGGTCCACGCCGGATCGGCCGAAGAACCACCTGCCCATCGGGTCGATCCGGTTCGGGACGTCGATCGCGTTGAAGTCGCGCGAGCCGGTCCCGGGTGGAGGGTGTCCGGCGCGCTGGTATGCGGTGGAGCCGCTGGGCTACGTGTGCGCGGACGAGACGACGACGTTCGACTTCGATTCGGCGTACTGGAAGGCACTCGCGGAGCTTTCGCCAGGGCCGGGAGCGCTGCCGTACAGGTATGCATTCTCGACCGGGGCGCCCATGTACTCGCGGGTGCCGACGGTCGAGGAGCAGCGGAACGCGGAGCTCGATCTGGGGCCGGTGCGCACCTTCAAGCCGCTCGGAAAGTGGTCGGAGGGACACGAGCGGCTGGTGTCGACGGCGGAGGGAGACGCGATCCAGGCGACGGCGGAGGTGCCGGAGTACTTCCGGGATCACCGGAGCATTCCGGGCAGTCCATGGAACCCGAAGGCGCTGGCGAAGGTGCGCACCATCCCGGCGGGATCCGGGCTTGCGTACGTGAAGGCGTTCGCGGCAGCAGGGAGGACGTGGCTGCTGACGCCGGACCTCCTGCTCGTGCCGGCGGACCGCGTGTTCCCGTACAAGCCGACGGCGTTTCACGGGGTGCTGCTGGGGAAGGGCGGGGAGGGGAGCGGGGGCGGGGAGGGCGCGTCGCTGCCAGCGGCGTGGATCCGGGGGGCGCTGGTGAAGAAGCTGGTGAGGGGGGGAGAGGGGGTGTTCATGGCGCCGGGGGGAGGGGAGGCGTGGGCGACGAAGACGCTGGTGGCGCTGACGGGCAAGAGCGCGCTGGTGGGTAAAGTGCGGCACTGGGAGAGCCGCGAAGGGGGGTGGCTCGCGGAGTCGGAGGCGGTGAGCGTGGTGCAGGCGGCAGAGCGGCTGCCTCGCTCGATCGGGGCTGACGAGAAGTGGATCGAGGCGCGGATCCTGCCGGGGACGATGGTGGCGTACGAGGGGCTGAGGCCGGTGTGGACGACGCTGTGGTCGGCGGGGAAGGGCGGCGTGCCGGTGAAGGGGAACGATCCGAAGCGCTTCGCGACGACGGAGACGGGGATCTTCGCGTTCCAGTGGAAGGACAAGGTGGCGACGATGTCGCCGGACAAGGGTGCGCCGAGCGTCTTCTTCTTCTCGGACGTGCCGCACATCCAGTACGTGCACGCGCCGCTGGCACTGCACGTGACCTACTGGCACGAGGATTTCGGGCACCTGCGGAGCGCGGAGTGCCTGAACGTGTCACCGCTCGACGGGGAATGGCTCTTCGGGTGGACGCTGCCCGCGCTGCCGGAGGGGTGGAACTCCGTGCGCCCCAGCAAGCTTATGGGGCCCGCGACGCGGATCGTGATCCACGGGCAGTAAATCGTCCGCAACCGTCCGCGCGGTGGGCGGCGCGTGGGCGAGAGGCCCGGCCGCGTGGATCAGAGATCCAGGCCGAGGAGTCTGCCTTCGGGGGTGGAGGCATCGAGGCGCGGTTCGAGGAGCCAGGGGGCTCGCTGGAGGCGCTCGGGGGGAGGTGCGGTGGTGGTGACGAGGTACTGGAAGGAGGGCTCGCCGGGGGAGCGGGCTTCGAGCTCCTCGGCGTAGAGGAAGAGGCGCTCGTAGATCAGGCTGTCGAGATCGGCTTCGCGGGGGCCGTCGTGGATGAGGAGGCCAGGGAAGTGGCCGGAGCCCTCGGCGCCGAGGGATAGGGCGGCGAGGTCGAAGGCGAGGACCTTGACGGTCTCCATGGCGGCGCCGTCGCGCTCTCCGTGCTCGCTGATGTGGAGCCCAAGCTCACCAGCGCGGACGTCGGCGCGGCCGATGACGTCGCGGCCGAGGAGCGCCTGGACGACGTCGTGGAAGCGGGCAGAGAAGCAGGCGAGGGCCTCGCCGTGCTGTCGCTGCTGCTGGGACTTGCGCTTGGAAAGGGCCTCGGTGGCGCGGGTGACGCGGGCGAGGGCCTGCTCGTGGTCCTGGACCAGATCGAGCGAGGCGCTGGCGTAGCCGTGGAGACGCTCGGCCTCCGCGAGGGCGGCGCGGCCCTCGGCGAGACGGGCGCGGAGGGACTGCACGGCGGCGTTCTTCTGGAGGTAAGCGTCGTGGAGAGCGCGGCCCGCGGCGTCAGCGTCGAGCCACGCCTGGTGGCTCGCGGCGGCACGCGCTTCGAGGTCGGCGAGGTGGTCGGCGAGGTGGTCGGCGGGGAGCTGGCGGGGGTGGCTGTCCGTCCGTCCGGCGTCGGTAGCGTGGTGATCTGAAGGGGCGAGCGAGAGGGTGGAGGACGGGCGCGCGAAGGTCGCAGCGAAGAGGGGCAGGGCGGCGTGGGCGGCGTGGGTCTCGGCCTCGGTGGCGGCGTGGGGGCAGCCGCGGGCGAGGGCCGTCGTGAGGGGGACGTTGCAGCGCCCGGCGGCGCGGGGGCCGGGTGGTGCGGCGAGAGGAGCGTCGGGGGGCGGGTGGGGCTGGAGGGCGAGAGAGACGCTGGGGGGCGGGTGGGGTTGGAGGGCGAGGGGGGCCGCGGGGGCCGCCTCGGTGGAAGGGGATGTCCTGGGCTCGGGGGCCGAGAGCCGGGCGCGGTGCTGGGCGAGGGCGGCTTCGGCTTCGCGGCGCTGGTGATCCCGGAGGGCAAGCTCGCCTGCGGCGCGCGTGGCTGCGTCGAGGATCTCCGCCGCGGCGGCTTCCTCGGGAGCGAGGGTGATGGCTTCGCCTTCGAGGGCGGCGCGGTGGCTCGCGACGCGCTCGCGCAGGCGGGTCGCAAAGAGGGGGCCGGCTTCACCCTCGTCGGGGGCCATCGCGAGCAGGGAGACGAGGCGTCGTCGATCCTCGTCGGCGCGGCGTCGGAGGAGGGCGCCCTCGCTCTCGATGCGCTTGCGGCGGTCGGCCAGGTCTTCCTGCTCCTGCTGGAGGGTGCGCTCCTCGTCGGACATGAGGTCGAGCGTGGCGCGAAGGACGACGTGGCGGTCGGCGATGGTTGGGCTCGGGCTCGAGGACTCGCTGCCGGGGTGGCGCAGCTCGACGATGCCGGCGAAGCGGGCCTCCTGATCGCGGGCGATCCAGGTGAGGAGCTGGGGCCAGTCGAGGGGGCGGCGGGCGTGCGGCAAGGCGCGCACGGGCAGGGTGGCAGTGGTGGCGTCGGTGAGGGCGGTGAGGAAGTCCTGGTAAGGGCCGCGCTGGGCAAGGGCCTGCGCGACGGACGCGCCGCGCACGGCGAAGGGGTGGAGGCCGAGGGCAAAGGGGCGGCCGACGATCCAGCGGTCGCCGCGGACGACGATCTCGCCGACGGCCCAGCCCTCGGGGAAGCGCGCGCGGATGCGCTCCTGGGTACGCGCGGTGCCGAAGCGTTCCTCGCCGAGCAGGTAGCGCAGGATGCGGCAGAAGGTGGTCTTGCCGGCGGTGTGGCCGCTGAGGCGTCCCTCGCGGAGGCGGTTGCCTCCAGCGAGGGGGGTGGGAGGAGCCCAGAGAATGTTGAGGCCGCGGCGGAAGGCCATGTCGCGGACGATGGCGTCGTCGGCGAGGGCAGGCGCGCGCAGGAGGAGCAGCCGCGCGATCCACACGGCAGGGTCGCGGGGGAGAGGTCGGGGCGGGGAGGCGGCGGCGAAGAGGTCGAGCTGATCCATCGGTCGGTCCGTCGAGGCCGCGGGAAGCTATCACCCTGCGCGGGAAGGGGGATCCTTGACGGGCGCTGTCGGATGCGGATGATTCCGGGCTGATGAAAGAGAGGCTCCGATGGCGCGGCTGGGACTCGCTGGCCTGTGCGCGGCGCTGGTGATCGCTGCGGGAGGGTGTCAGCACTGCGGGGCGTCGGGCGGGACGGGGGCGACGCCTCCGACGGGCTCGGAAGCGGCTTCGGGCGCTGGAGCGGCGCCGACCCTCTCTGCTGCCTCCGCGGCGAGCGCAGCGCCTGCGGATCCGGCGAGCGTATCGCCAGGGGAGGAGGCGGACGTGTCGAACGGCAGGGGGAGAAGCGCCATCGAGGAACTCCTCAAGGAGGCGCGGCGCGGCGGTGGGCGAGAGGTCGCGTTCGTGGTGCCGGGAGAAGATGAGGTGAAGCGTCACGCGGCGCTCGTCGCGGCGCTGGCGAGGCGGGGGATGGGTGCGCAGGCGCCGGCAGCCGAGGTGCTCGCGCGCGAGGTGGCGGGGGTGGGAGAGAAGCCGCTGCCCGGGGGTGAGGGCGGGGCGTTGCTGGGGAACGGGATCGAGGTGAGGGCGGTGGCGGGGCGGCACGATCTGCTCGCCATCGTGGAGGCGCCGGATCGGCGGCGGGGAGCGGGGGCGATCTTGCTGCGCCTGGGCCCTGCGCGGCCGGTGCTGGTGGAGGCTCCCCACACGTTCTACGACGGGGGGACGTTGCCGATCGCCATCGCGGCGTTCGAGGGACTCCGGGCGCGGGCGCTCCTGATCAACACCGTGCACCGTTACGCCAGCATCGGGCACAAGGCGCCCGCGGACGAGGAGATGGGGGGAAGCGACTCCGACGTGGCGCACGCGCCCAGCTCGCACTTCCTCGGCGCGCACGAGGCGCTGCTGGAGGTGGAGCCGCAACTCCTGACCGTGCAGCTCCACGGCTTCAAGGATGCATCGGCGCCCGGGGTGGACATGGTCGTGAGCGCGTCGCGCACCAAGCTGAAGATCGGGCCTGTGGCCGAGGTGCTCCGTACCCACCTCGCGCCGGCCGTGGTCCGGGCTTTCCCCGACGAGATCGATCGCCTCGGGGGGACGACGAACGCGCAGGCGGCCGTGAGCCGGCGTCGGGGGGCGCCGTTTCTGCACGTGGAGATGTCGCGCGCACTGCGCGATCGGCTGGAGAAGGAAGCGTCGCCACTCGTGGAAGGGTTGCGGGCGTGCCTGCCGGAGGGGCGCGCGCCCTGACCGGTCAAGCGGGCGCCTGGCGCGATGCCCAGAGGGCCAGCGCGTGGGCGAGAAGGTCGGCGGTCGGGTCGGAGGACGCGGCGCTCGGCTCTCCTGCGGCGGGCAGTGCGCGCCGGGGGCCCGTGAGCCGCTCGTCGTAGTGGGCGCGGGGGGCGCGCTCGCGCAGGAGGGCGACGGTCTGCCGGAAGTTCTGGAGGCTGACGGGGGCGATCCGATCACCGAGCCAGGTGTAGGAGGCGCTCCGCTCTCGCAGGATCCAGGGAAGCTCGCCGCTGCGCCGGTAGAGGTAGAGCACCTCGGCGCGCTCGTCGCTGACGCGGGTCTGCTGGCGGGTCACGGTCTTCGTCATCACCAGGCCGCCGGTGGTCACGGCACGACCGAGGCCGATCTTCTGTTCCTTGACCTCGACGGTGGTCTCCAACCGAACGCGCTGGGAGGCGCGGATCAGCGCCAGGATGTCCTCGAAGGGCAAGCGCCCCAGGGCTCCGGGGGTGTGCGTGGCAGCGGGCTCCTCGGCGGTGATGCCCTCCGGATCGAGGCGTCCGCGCCGCAGCGGGAGCATCTCGCCGCTGGGAACGATGGCCGACGCGTCGAAGGCGACGGCCTCGTGGCCGCGACCGCGGACGGATCGGAGCAGCGCGCGTGCGCGGTCTGGATCCGGCGTGGTGAGCACCACGGCGGGGGTGCCGGAGGTGAGGTGCAGGCGCTGCTCGTAGGCCGTCGAGCCGAGGTCCGTGGCGAGCGCCGCTGCCTCGGCTTCGAGGGGCGTATGCAGCGCGATGATCGCCACGACGAACATCGCTCCAGCGTATCACGGCGAGTGCCGCGGGCCGCGAAGGCGGGGAGGACGGCGGAGACCACGCGGGTGGCGCGGGGTCGCGCGAGGTCGCGCGAGGTCGCTGGTGGCCTCGCACATGGACGGCTGAGAGGTGGCCGGTTAGCATCGCGCCGCCGCACGGCGGTGAGGAGATCTCCCATGTACAGCACGGAACTCTCGGGCGTCCGGCACCGTCTCGTCGATACGAACGGGATCCAGATGCACGTCGCGGAGGCGGGGACCGGCTACCCCGTCGTCTTCTGCCATGGCTTCCCCGAGCTCTGGTACTCGTGGCGTCATCAGATGCTGGCGCTCGCGGCCGCGGGGTTTCATGCCATCGCGCCCGACATGCGGGGTTACGGGGGCACGGAGGCGCCCCCCGAGATCTCGGCCTACACCCAGTACCTGCTCGTGGGTGACGTGATCGGGCTGCTCGATGCGCTCGGCCTGCCGAAGGCGGTGGTGGTGGGTCACGACTGGGGTGGCTCCGTCGCGTGGCAGGTCGCGCTGCGGCACCCCGAGCGGGTCGAGCGGGTCGTCAGCCTCAACACGCCCTACTTTCCGGCGAGCCCTGTGCCGTTCTCCACCGCGTACCGGGAGGTCTCGGGGCGCACCGGCAAGCCGTTCTACGTGGACTACTTCCTGCGGCCGGGCCGGGCCGAGGCAGAGCTCGAAGCCGATGTGCGCCTGACCTTCCAGAAGCTGATGCGCCCTGCGGCCCATGCCGGAGACATGCTGGCGTTCGCGCACGTGAACGACGATGACAGCGGCGTGCTCACCGGCATCGGCCCGGGCGAGACGCTGCTCACGGAGGCGGAGCTCGACGTGTACGTCGGCACCTACCAGAAGACGGGATTCCGGGGGGGGCTGTCCTGGTATCGCGCCGCTGACCTCTCCTGGGAAGAGGAGCGGCACCTCTCCTCGCCGCTGATCACGGTGCCCGCCCTGATGGTGACGGCGGAGCGGGATTCCGTGCTCAGGCCCGATCTCGTGGCGCTGATGCGACCCTTCGTCCAGGACCTGCGCGTGGCTCAGGTGCCCGACTGTGCCCACTGGACGCAGCAGGAGAAGCCGGACATCGTGAACGCCCTGTTGCTCGATTTCCTGCGGGATCTCGGCGCTTCTCGCTGAGGCGCCCGCAGCATCGCGCTCCGCTCGCGCCGTGGTGCACCGCCTCGCGCTACCGCAGAGACGCAGAGACGCAGAGACCACCGATTGGAGACGTAGAAGCCCATGTCCTTTCCCGCCGAGGGGCGTTCCCCCGCAGATCTCCTCGCCGCCCTCGAACAGAAGAAGGCCCGCGACGTCCCCTGGGCCAAGGGGAGGGTGTTCGCGTACATCTATGACGCCGGGCCGGAGGCGATGCAGCTCGTCAAGGCGGCCAATGCGCTGTTCTTGACCGAGAACGGCCTCGATCCCACGTCGTTCCCTTCGGTGCTGGAGATGGAGCGGGACGTCATCGCCGCCGCCATCGATCTGATGAACGGCGGCCCGGGAGCGAAGGGGAGCATGACCTCGGGCGGCACCGAGAGCATTCTCCTCTCGGTCAAGACGGCGCGCGACCACGCGCGCGCGGTGCGCCCTGAGATCCAGAAGCCCGAGGTCGTCCTGCCCGAGACCACGCACCCCGCGTTCTTCAAGGCGTGCGCGTACTTCGACGTGAAGCCGGTGGTGGTGCCCGTCGACCCGTCGACCTTCTGCGCCTCACCGTCGGCGATGGAGGCGGCGATCACGCCGGACACGATCATGATCGTGGGGTCGGCGCCCTCCTATGCGCTCGGCGTTATCGACCCCATCCGCGAGCTCGGTGAGATCGCCCTGAAGCACAAGCTGCTGTTCCACGTCGACTGCTGCGTCGGCGGAATGTACCTGCCGTTCGCACGGCGCCTCGGCCACGAGATCCCCGACTTCGATCTTTCGGTGCCCGGAGTGACCCAGCTCTCGCTGGACTTTCACAAGTACGGCTACGCGGCGAAGGGAGCGTCGGCGATCCTCTACAAGGACGGCGATCTGCGGAAGTACCAGATCTTCGCGTGGTCGGGCTGGATCGGGTACACCATCGTGAATCCCACGGTGCAGTCGTCGAAGTCGGGGGGACCCATCGCGGCGTGCTGGGCGATCCTCCATCACCTCGGCATGGCAGGGTACCTCGACCTCGTACGCCGGACGCAGGCCGCCGCCGAGCGGCTGCGCGAGGGGCTCGCGGACATTCCGGGCATCGAGGTCCTCGGCGAGCCGCGGATGAACATGCTCTCGTTCGCGAGCCGCACGGTCGACGTATTCGCGCTGGCCGAGGACATGAAGGAGCGGGGCTGGTACATCCAGCCGCAGTTCGGGTTCTCGAGCTGCCCGCCCAACATCCACCTGTCGGTGGGAGCCGGCAATGCGCCGAACGTGGAGGCGTTCCTCGTGGACCTGCGCGAGGCGGTGGCTGCGCGAGGCGCCCGGGAGCCTGCGGCAGACGCAGTGGAACTCCCCGCGCCGCTCCTCGCGCTCTTCCAGGATCCGCCGCCCGATCTGTTCGACAAGCTGGCATCGATGATCGGCACCGACGGGACGACGATGCCCTCCCGCATGGATGGCATCAACAACCTGATGAACGCGATCCCACCGGCTGTCCGGGATCGCCTCCTCGTCGAGTACATCCACCGCCTCTACGCGCGCTGAACATCGCGCAACATTGCGCAACATCGCGCAACATCGCGCAACATCGCGCAAATGTCGCACCCCCCCACGGTACGTCTCAGGGGCTCTCCTGGCGGCAGAGGCGGTCGACGCGCTGGAGCAGGGTGGGGATCCGGTGCGCGCCGTGCATCGCGCGGATCCACCCCGCGGCCGTCGCCGCGTCCGTGCCGGAGGCCGTCACGTAGAGCGGCTTGCGGCTCACACCGCGCAGCACCGGCTCGGCGAAGCCTTCGGCGCCGTGAAAGCCGGTCTTGGCGACGCCGACCACCACCACCTCGCCGCCGAGCGCCTCGAAGAGGTGGGCACCGAGCCCAGGCCTCCTCTCGGCCGAGAGCCACACGAAGCCATCCACCACGATCGTCGCGAGGGGGGCCTCCACCTGCTGGAGAACGGCCATCAAGCAGGGCAGCTCGCGCAGGTAGAAGGCTCCCGGCTGGTAGGGCGCGACGGGGGCGACGTGGGCGACGTGGGCGCGCTGCTCGTGCGCGTCCGTCCAGGCGCGGAACAGGAGGCACGCGGCAGCGGCGCCTCGTTGTCCGTAGCTCACGTCGAGGCACGCGATCATGACGTCAGCGCAGGCGCAGGCGCTCTCCTGGCCTGATCTGCCCTTCAGCGATGGCCTGCACGTACGTGGGGGCCCGGCCGGTGCGCAGCGCCCGCACGTCGGCGCGCATCGTCGCGGCGTCCGGGTAGCGCTCTCCCTTCGAGAACGCGATGGCTCGGTCCACCACCGTGCACACCGCGGGTGGCACGTGGGGGGCCACCGTGGCGAGCGGCGGGGCCTGCTGCGTCGCGGCCGCGATGAGCAGCATGGTCCCCTCGGCGTCGCCATGCACGAGCCGGCCGGAGAGCAGGTGGAACATCGTCGCGCCCAGCCCGAAGAGATCGGTCCTTCCGTCGATGTCTCTCACGTCGCCGAGTGCCTGCTCCGGGGCCATGTACTCGCAGCTCCCCAGCGCCACCCCCGTCTTGGTGGCCGTCTTCTCGGGCAGATCCGCGAGGCCCTCCAGCAGCGCGTCCTTGGCCCGCGCGATCCCGAAATCGAGCACCTTTACCCGCCCGTCGCGCCCGAGGTGCAGGTTCTCCGGCTTGAGGTCCCGGTGCACGACGCCGTGGGCGTGCGCCACCGAGAGCACGTCGAGCACCTTGTCCGCGAGGGCGAGCACCTCCTCGTAGGGAAGGACGCCGAGGTTCGCCATACGGTCGAACACCGTCTCGCCTTCCAGGAGCTCCATGGCCATGTAGACCGCGCCGTCCTCGGTCACTCCCGACTCCAGCACCTGGGGGAGCCCCTCGCAGAGAGGTCCGACAGCGGCCAGAGCGCTCCCGATCGGGCCTTCGCGGAGGAAGCGCTTGCGCAGCTCGTCGTGCCTCGCCAGGTGGGGGTGCAGCATCTTCAGCGCTGCGACCCAGCCGTCGTCACGGCGGCCGAGGAACACGCTCGCCATGCCGCCCACGCCGATGACCTGCTCCACGGTCCAGGACCCGACCCGTGTGCCCACCCGCTCCGAGGCGGCCCCCTCCTCGTCCGTCTCGATGATCATCGCGCCACACAGGCTACCACCCCGCGCCGCGGAGGGCACCCGTGGTGCCCGGAACGACGCCTCATCCGAGCAGCCGACGCACGAACGCCGACATCGCGTGGAGCACTTCTTCGGGCCGATCCCGGTGGGGGAGATGGCCCACGGCAGGCAGAATCAGCCGCTCCGCAGACCCCTGGACCTGGGCGCAGACCGCCTCGACCTGGGCCAGCGTCCCGTACTCGTCTGCCGTGCCCTGGATGACCAGCACCGGAGCTTTCACGTCCGGCAGCACGCCCTCGATGTTCCAGGCGCGAAACTCGGGGTGGAGCCACACGTCCGTCCAGCCCTCGACCATCGCGTCCGCGTCATCATGCCGCCGCCTGAGCTTCTCCTGCAGCTCGCTCCCGGCGTACGCGCCGCGCAGCGCCGCGATCGCCTGGACACACATCTCCTCCACGAACACGTGCGGGGCCTCCAGCACGAACCCCCGGACACGCACGCGCGTGCTCTCCGGCGAGCCGGCGTGGAGCAAGGCGATGGAGGCGCCGTCCGAGTGTCCCACCAGCACCACATCGTCGACGCCTGCGGCTTCCAGCAGCGCCGGCAGGACCCGGCGCGCTTCCTCGTGCATGAAGGTCACCGCACGGGGCAGGGGAGCCGCTGCCGAGCGCCCGTACCCGCGCCGGCTGTACACGAGGGCCGCGCACCCGGTCGCCTCGGCCAGCGCTGCCGGTAGCTCCCTCCAGCTCCCAGCGCACCCGAGGCCTTCGTGCAGGAACACGAGCGTCGTCCCCGCGGCTGCCCCGTGCCCGGCAATCCGCTCCACTTCCAGCCGGGTTCCATCGACCTCCAGAAAGCTCACCATGCCGCACTTTCCCACGCCGCGAACGCCCGTGCCGCAGTTGACGGGGCCGCGATGAAAGCGCATCCTTGCCGCTCGCTCGACCAGACAGCGAGAAGGGAAGGCGCCGTGATTGTAGCCAGAGTCGTCTCCAGCTCCCGACCCGTCCTCGCCGCCGCGAGCCCGCGCTGCTGACGTCGCTCCGCCCCCACACCCCGGGGGCGTGATGCACCAGAAGCCCGCGACCTCTCCGCGCTGACCCGGCCACCTGCCGGTTGCGCGCGCTCGCGTTCGAGCAGCCCTGGACGGGCGCTGTGCTCGGCCTCGCCGAGACCCCCGTTCCCGGGCGCGCTGGCCCCTCGCCTGCGCGCCCCTGGCTGCAACGCCATGCCCTCGCGGCATGTCAGCGCTCGGAGCTCGCGTCGAATGAACTCTCTCTCGAATGCGTCCGCGTCTTCTTCGTTCTCGTCCGCGTCTTCCCTGTCTTCGTCTCTCGATCGCCTCGGATGGGGCCCCTTCTTCGAGCAGCAGCGCGCGGCGCTCGCCGACCCTGTGGCGCCGGCGCGCATCGCCTCGGGTGGCGGAGGCACCTACCAGGTCCTCACCGAGCGCGGTCCAGAGCGCGCCACCCTGAGCGGCCGGCTCCTCCATCAAGCCGACGAGCCTGCAGCCCTGCCCGCCGTCGGTGACTGGGTGGGCCTCCGTCCGGGAGGCGGTGGCCTCCTCGTGCACCGCTTCGACCGACGCACCTGCCTCCTTCGCAAGGGCGCGGGGCGCAAGGCCGAGGCTCAGGTCCTCGCTGCCAACGTGGACACGGTGATGGTGGTCAGCTCCCTCAACGCGGACTTCAACCCCCGCCGCCTGGAGCGCTACCTGGAAGTCGTCCTCGACAGCGGCGCCCGGCCCGTCTTCGTCCTCAGCAAGGCCGACCTCTGCGAGGACGCCGCCCCTTTTCTCGATGCGGTCCAGGCCATCGCCCCGTCGGCGCCCGTGGTCCTCGTCAGTGCCCTCCTCCGGCAGGGCCTCGACGCGCTTCGTGCGCATGTCGGCGCAGGGGAGACGGTGGTCTTCGTCGGCTCCTCCGGGGTCGGCAAATCCACCCTCGTCAACGGTCTGCTCGGGGTCAGCGTGCAGCGCGAAGGACACATCCGCGAGCACGACGAGCGAGGCCGCCACACCACCACGGGGCGGGAGATCTTCCTGCTCCCGGACGCCGGCCTCCTCATCGACACGCCTGGCATCCGCGAGCTCGAACCGTGGAACCTCGGGGAGGGAGGCCCCGCAGGCTTCGACGACATCCGCGCCCTCGCCGCGTCCTGCCGCTTCCGCGACTGCTCCCACCAGGGCGAGCCTGGTTGCGCCGTGGAGCGCGCGCTCGCCGACGGCACCCTCGTCCCTGACCGCCTCGAAGGCTTCCACAAGCTGGAAGCCGAGGGCCGTTACCTCCGGGAGCGCCACGACGCCCGCGCCCGCGCCGAGACCAAGCGCCACTTCAAGCAGATCAGCCGCTCGCTCCGGCGCCACCCCAAGGGCTGATCGTCAGGCGTCGCGCGCTGGAGATCGGATGCCCCAGGACTACCGGGGCGCCCCGAAATCCTTCGCCCGCGTGCACGCCTCCTCGTCCACTGCCGATGCCAGCCAGCTCGTCAGGCAGCGGTCTGCGTCTTCCCCGGGCACCAGCACCGCTTCTCCCTTGTGGTGCTCCGTGCCGCGTCCCTTCCGCACCAGCGTCAGCCGCTCCGGTTGCCATCCCCCCTCGTCCACCACCTGGCTCAGGATCTCCGGCTCGAGCCCCACCATGGCCTGGTAGTTCGCCCCGTACTCCTCGTCCGTGGTCGACCCCGAGCCCGGCGCGTCCTCCGCGGACAGCCGCAGCCCGCTGCTCCCGTAGAGCCGCAGGTTCCGCTCCGGCTTGCCATGGCAGTCCAGCGTCGCGCACCGGTGCTCCAGGGCGTCCGAGACCTGCGGAAACGTCTCCCGGTCGGGCACGCGCAGCTCCCCCGCGGGTTCGCTCAGAGGTCCACACGCCACGAGCATCGCGGTGGCGATCAGCGCCGCAGCGCTCCCGCTGCACCTCCCCGCCGCTCTCTCGGTGCGCTTCATGGGCACCCGGTCTCCTCGTCGCCCACCTCGAACGGCAGGAGGTACACTCGCCCTGCGGACCGCGGGCCCGCCTCGGCCGTGTGGCACGTCGCGCAGGACCCGTCCCCGTTCACCGGCGACTCCATCTCCTGCTGCCACTCGCCGCGCGAGATCGTCACCCACATCGGGTACTCCGGCGTGTAATCCCCCGGCCGCACGAAGAAGTTCCCCGCGCAGTTCGTCGCTGCCTCGAACGTCTCCCCCCGGCTGTCCACGAGGCTCACGCGCACGAACGGCGCCACCGCGCGCTCCTCGGCCAGCCGGTGGATCGTTCCACCCACCGACAGCGGCGTCGCCGTCGCGCCGTCATGGCACACGAGGCACGGCTGCCCTGGCCGGTGCAGCGGACCGGGAGCGACGCCCGGAGCTTCGGGACCGAGCGCGAGGATCGCCTCCTCCTGCACGGGATCGGTGCATCCGAGCTGCGCGAAAACGAGGCCAGACCCCAGCACGACCGCACCCCCCCTCGTTCTCAGACCCACCATGATGCTTGTCACACGCCCGGCCGTCTCCTAGAGTGAAAACGACATTCAACTTCTCACGCCACTCCATACCTGGACGACCTTGGTCCCGTCAACGACACGCCCCCGCACCCTGGGCGCTCAGCGATACGCGGCGCCCCCCGCGCTCCTGGCAGCCCTCACCCTCCTCGCGGCTGGATGCACCCCCGCGACCCACAGCGACCCCGAGTTCTGGGCACCTCACGCCGGTGACACGAGCGGCGGCGAGCCGGAGCCCGAACCTTCCGGCCCGTCGAGCACCTCCACCACGAGCGGCGGCAGCACCACGCCGACGCCTGCGGACACCCTGCTCACCCTCAGCTTCACCACCGCCACCGTCGGTGGCGAGTACGAGCCCGAGAACGTGGGCGCGGTGTGGGTCACCGACGCGCAGGACACCTTCGTGAAGACCCTCGAAGTCTGGGCCGGAAAGCGCGACGAGCACCTCATCAAATGGCAGTCCGCCTCGGCGGGCCACGACGTCGTCGACGCCATCACCCGCGCCACCCGCCATACCCACGTCGCCCACCAGTCTCTCTGGAACGGCACCGACAACGGCGGGCAGACCGTTCCCGATGGGGCCTACCGCATCTACGTCGAGTTCACCGAGGACAACTCCTCCGAGGGAGAGCCTGCCGGCCCCTGGATGTCCATCGACTTCACGAAGGGCTCTGCCCCCGAGGAGCGCGCGGTCCCCGACCAGCGCAACTTCGCCGGCATTCACCTGTCCCTCACGCCCTGACCGCAGCGTCCTCTCCCCCATGACCGCGATCGCACGACGCTTCACCCCGCGCGCCTTTCCCCTCGGCCGCGTCCTCGCTCTGAACGCGCTCCTCGCTGGCCTTCTGGCCCTCTCCGCGTGCACCCACGTGGTGCCTTACGACCGCGCCCGCCTCGCGCACCCCACCATGGCGATCGGTCCCTCCGCCGGACCTGGTGAGTCCCACATGCAGGCGGTCCACGAAGGCGCGACCGGCGGAGCCGTCGGCGCAGAGAGCGGTTGTGGCTGCAACTGACGCCCCCCCGCGGCGCCCGCACCGCGCCCGCGCCGCCCTCCTCACCGCCCTCCTCGTCGCCGCCCTCCCTGGGCGTGCACGCGCGGCCGAGCCTCGCCCTCCCGTCTTGCCTCCGCAGCGCGCGAACCTCCTCACCCTCTCTCTCGTGCAGGACTTCGGCCTGGGCACGGGCGCAGACGTCTGCTCCAGGCAAAGCCAGCTCGACGAGGGCTTCGCGTGCTTTCGCAGCGGCGGCACCCAGTACCACGGCACCCCCGAGCCTGGCCGCGGCGGCGAGATCGGCTCCTTCCTCCAGCCCGCCACGGCGCGCATCCTCGTCGGCTACGATCGCGTCCTCACAGAGAACCTCTCCCTCGGCCTCCGCCTCGGCTACGTGCTCCAAGGCGGCGGCCCCCGCGAGAGCGGCACCGACGGCTCTAGCTTCCTGCCCTTTCATGGTGAGCTGCGCGCCGCCTACACCTTCGGCGCCACGCCGTTCCGCGAGGCCGGCCTGCGCTTCGCGCTCTTCGTCAACGCCGGCGTGGCCCAGGTCGACACCGAGCACCGCGTCTTCATCCGCGAAGACCAGTCAGTCCCGCCCCCCGTCAGCCAGCTCGACAACCCTCCCACCCAGACCCTGAGCGCCTACCAGCGCTCCGGCACCGGCTTCTTCGGCGGCGGCGCCACCGCGACCTACGCCGTCACCCCTGCTGCAGGCTTCTCCCTCGGCCTCCGCCTCGCCCGCTTCTTCCCCTCCTCAGGCACCATCGCCTCCCCCGAGCTGGGCTTCCTGCTCGGCTTTTAGGTACTGCGTACCCTGAAGCAGGGGCCTTGCGGCCCCTACGCTCCCGTTGGTCGGTACTGCGTACCCTGAAGCAGGGGCCTTGCGGCCCCTACGCTCCCGTTGGTCGCTACCCCCGTGACTTCGCGCGAACGCCGAGCCGAGGACCCGGGAAGAACGTGGGAAACGGAGTGCTGGCGTCACGGCCGGCGTACCGTCTGCCGACGCCCTGTCAGTCGTAGACCGCTTGCACCGATAGCGCCCCGAACAGCGCCTGCCTATGGGTCAGGTAAACTGTATCCAGGTAATGGGTGAAGATGCTGTCCACCTGCAGCGTCGCCGTCCATCCCGTCGCGAGCAGCACCGACATCCCGCCGCCTCCGGTGAGCGAGTTCAGCGGCCCCAGCTCTCGGTCTCCCGTGCGCAGCGTGGGCGCCTCGATCGCCCCTGATGCACCCCGCGAGGCCCCGTAGGCCCGCTCCCAGAAGAACGCCCCGCTCTGCACGTGCACCCGGAGGTGCGGCCACAGCGTCACCCGCCGCCCCACGTCGAACATGTACCGCGCGTCCGTGGTGCTGGCGACGACGCTCCACGTATCCGCGTACGCCCGCTCCTCCAGCCGCAGCGTCGCTCCGCGGAACCGGTAGGCGAGCCTCCCCGTCAGCGCGAACCGCTCCCGGTGCAGCGGCAGCGCCTCCAGCGGCCGCGCGTCCAGCCGCAGCGCGCTCACCTCCGCCACGCTCGCCCCCACCGGCACGCCGCCGGCCACCGTCGGGTCGAACAGCGGCACGTACCGGTAAGGCTTCGCCTGGTTCCCTCGCTCCAGCATCGCGTCGACGCCGAACGCCGCCACCGCGTCTGGATTGATCACCACCGTGAGCCCCCCGGTCAGCGCGTGCTGGGTGAGCACCCGCTGGAACACCGCGAACGGCGTCCCCGCCCTCCCGGCGGTGTCGTGCCGGAAGGCGTACCCCAGCAGCACCGTGTAGTTCTTCTCGTCCAGATCGAGCGACCCTTGCCCGCCCGCCGAGAGCGACAGGTAATCCGGCTCCACGGACACCGACCCTTGCACCCCCACCCGGTAATCCCCGGACTGGACATCGCCATGCAGCGACCCTGCGTGCCTGTGCTCCGTCCACGCAGGCGAAGCCGTCGCCACGATGTCCGGCGATGCTGCGGTCACCACGTCGACCAGGTAGCGCCCACCCACCGACCATCCCCCCGTGGGGCTCTCGATCGTGGTGGCCACCGTCGGCGTGAGCACGTGCACATCGGTGTCGTCCGTGTACCCGGAGACCTCGGAGCTGACCGTCACCGTGAGATCCGAGAGCGCGATCTCCCGGGACCCGGCGGCGCCCGCTGCGCCTGCGGCCCCGATGCTTCCACCCGGCTCTGCGCTGTCAGCGCGCGTGACTCCCGCGACGAAGGACGCCACGAGCAACCCCAGGCCGAGCCACCGCCCGCGCGAAGCCCTCGGCTGACGCATCGCGCCCACCACCCTCACCACTCAGGGCGCCCGGACGACATACGACAGCGACAGCGAGAACGACGTCCCGCTGCTCGGGAAGGTCTGCACGGCCCGCAGGTCGGCCACGGCCGCGCTCTCCCCGAAGAACCGGTACATCACCCCGAACCCCAGCCCCGCGAAGCCCTGACCGAGCTTCACGTAGGCATCCAGCTCCTGCCGCACCGGGTTCGGCCCACCGGGCTGCTCGTTGCTCGCCGGTGTGCACCCTCCGCCCGTCGCCTGGCACTCCTCCACGGCGATCTTCCGTGACGCATCCACCTGCCCGAGCCCGCCGAGCGCCGTCACGAACAGGTTCAACGGCTGCTCGGAGTCGAGCCCGCCCAGCACCCAGAACGCGACCCGTCCTTCCATGTGCAGCGGCATGAACGCCGCCCCTTGCGCCGACTGCGGCCCACCGCCGAACGCGATCCCGAGCCGTCCTCCCGCGCTCAACCACGGCAGCAGCGATCGCTCCGCGTGCAGCAGGATCCGCGTCGTCCCGTAGGCCAGCGTCGCTGCGCCTTCGCCCGACGCTCCCGCTGGCGCTCCCAGGTACTGCTCGCCGTCCTGCCGGAAGCACGCATAGCGCCCTGTGGATTGACCTTCGCGGCCGCACACGTCGCCGCCTGGCAGGAGCACGGTATCCATCTGCAGCGCAGAGCCGATCCACCACGCCGGTCTGCCTGGTGATGCCGCCGGTGCGGCCGTTGCGGTCGGTGCGATCGGTGCAGCCGTCGAAGCCGCCTGGGCCTGCACTGGCTGCCCGCCGAGCTGCCCGGCCGACACGCCTCCGGGAGAGGCCTCGGCGAGCGTGGTGTGCAGCGAGGCCGTGACCACGCTGAGGGAAAGGAGAGCGCGTCTGAGCGTCGCACGGGGCGCGCCCAACCTGGACGACCACAGCATGTTCATTCCGCGACGGCCGCCCACCCCTCCCGTGGGGGCGTCCAAGGAGCCTCTAGCCGATCACGTTCCCGCCTATGCCGCCACCGCCGGTGCCGCCCCCAGCGCCGCCGGTGCCACCCCCAGCGCCGCCAGCGCCGCCGGTGCCACCCCCATCACCAACCCCGCCATCCGGCAGGTCATCGTCGTCATCGTCGTCATCGTCGTCGTCGTCGTCGTCGTCGTCGTCGTCGTCGCTGTCGTCGCCGCCGGTTCCTGCGCCAGCGCCTCCGCTGCCATTGACGCCAGCGCCAGCGCCTCCGCTGCCACTGGCACCTGCGCCACCGGTTCCGCCATCGCCCCCGACGCCGGTGCCGGTCGTGCCGTCCTGGGACGAGGTGTCCCCGTCGCCGTAGTCCAGCTCATCCATCGCCGCGCACGCGGGCGCGACGATGGGGGCGGCGAAGAGGAAAGCGAATCCTGCGAGGGCAGTCAGAGTCGGACGCTTGATGCGGAGTCCCATGCGGGTTCCTCGGTTGGCTTGCGCAGCACACGGCTCCGTTGCAGCGCCCACAGGTCCGGTGAGTTGCCGTCCGGTGCGCTGCTCACGAAGCGAGCGGTGAAGATGTGAAAATAACTTTCAACTTCACGCTAGTGGAGGACGCGGCTGGGTGTCAACACCCGCACGCCCCCCGTCTCTTCGCCGCGCGCCCGTTCGTCAGCTCCGCATCCCGGGAGCTTCGTGACCGCTCTGGGCCACGTACTCCAGGTAGCCGCCGCCATAGACCCGGGGTCCCTCCGGCAAGAGCTCCAGCACCCGGTTCGACAGCGCCCCGAGGAAGTGCCGGTCGTGGGACACGAACAGCATCGTCCCCTCGAAGTCGGCGAGCGCGTTGATGAGCATCTCCTTCGTCGCCATGTCGAGGTGGTTGGTGGGCTCGTCGAGCACCAGGAAGTTCGGCGGGTCGTAGAGCATCTTCGCGAGCACGAGCCGCGCCTTCTCTCCGCCGCTCAGGATCCGGCACGGCTTGTCCACGTCGTCGCCCGGAAACCCGAACACCCCGGCCAGCGTCCGGAGCGCCCCCGGCGACGCCAGCGGGAATGCCCCGGTCAGCGTCTCCCACACGCTCTGCGCCGGGTCGAGCAGCTCCATCGCGTGCTGCGCGAAGTACGCCATCTTCACGCTGCCCCCCACGTTGATCCGCCCCGCGTCGGGCTTCGACTCCCCCGCGATGAGCTTCAGCAGCGTCGACTTCCCCGCCCCGTTCACCCCCATCACGCACCAGCGCTCGCGTCGCCGGATGAGCAGATCGAGCCCGCTGTAGATGGGCCTCTTCCCGTACGCCTTCTTCAGCCCCTCCACCCGCGCCACGTCCTCGCCCGAGCGCGGCGGCGACCTGAAGTCGAAGGTCAGCGTCTTCCTTCGGCGCGGCGGCTCCACCTTCTCGATCTTCTCGAGCTTCTTCACCCGCGACTGCACCTGCGCCGCCTTCGCGGCCTGCGCCTTGAACCGCTCGATGAAGCGCATCTCCTTCGCCAGCATCGCCTGCTGCCGCTCGTACTGCGCCTCCGCCTGCTGCTCGTGCACCGCGCGCTGCTTCTCGTAGAAGTCGTAGTTCCCCGAGTACGTCGTCAGCTCGCCCCCGTCGATCTCCAGGATCTTCGAGACGATCCGGTTCATGAACTCCCGGTCGTGAGAGGTCATGAGCAGCGCGCCCTCGTACTGCTTCAGGTAGCTCTCCAGCCACAGGATCGACTCCAGATCCAGGTGGTTGGTCGGCTCGTCGAGCAGCAGCGCGTCGGGACGCATGAGCAGGATGCGCGCGAGCGCGACGCGCATCTTCCACCCGCCGGAGAGCGCCCCCACGTCGCCGTCCATTACCTCCTGCGCGAACCCGAGCCCCGCCAGGATCTCCCGCGCCCGCGCGTCGAGCGCGTACCCGCCCAGCTCCTCGTAGCGCGCCTGCACGTGGCCGAACCGCTCCACGAGCGTGTCCATCTCGTCCATCCGCTCCGGATCCGCGAGCGCGTGCTCCAGCTCCGCGAGCTCCGCCGCCACCGCCGACACGGGGCCTGCGCCGTCGAGCGTCGCGGCGACCACCGTCTTGCCGCTCATCTCGCCGACATCCTGGCTGAAGTAGCCGATGGTCACCCCGCGATCGACGGCGACCTGCCCGTCATCGGGAGCCTCCTCGCGGGTGATGAGCCGGAAGATGGTGGTCTTGCCAGCGCCGTTCGGCCCCACCAGGCCGATCTTCTCGCCGCGGTTCATCGCGGCGCTGGCCTCCAGGAACAGAATCTGCCGACCGTGTTGCTTGCTGATGGAATCGAGGCGGATCATGGAATGGCGTGCCGACGGCTAGAGGACTCGGGGACGCGAAAGGGCCCGCGGGTCTATCACACGCCTCGGCTTCCCTGCGAGCGCCTCAGACAAGCGGCCGGAGGGCACGGGCGCGCTCGCGTGCTCGAGTCCGCTGTCCACGGCGCAGGCCGAGCACCCCGAGGAGGAGCCAACCTGCGCCGAGACCACCGCGCTCCGGTGTGGCGCCCGTGGTGCACGCGCAGCCTCTTCCCCAGAGCAGCGCCTCGTCCGCCGTCGCCCCGGCGCCAGAGCCAGTCGTCCCGGAAGGTGCGGCCCCCCCGCCGCCGACGCCCGCGCCTCCAGCGCCGTTGCCACCGACGCCCGCGCCTCCAGCGCCGTTGCCCCCGGTGCCATTCCCCCCGGCGCCGTTGCCGCCGACGCCCGCGCCTCCAGCCCCGTTGCCCCCAGCGCCCGCGCCACCGCCGCCCGCGCCACCGCCGCCCGCGCCCGGATCGACGGCGCACTCACCGTCCAGACACTCCCCGTCGGGGCACGGCGTGCCGTCTTCCTTGTCGACCGCGAGGCACGCGCCGCTCGCCGGATCGCACCTCCCCGCCTGGCACACCTCCCCCACCGGGTCCGCGCACACCACCGCCGAGCCGCCCGCGCAGACGCCGGCCTGGCAGGTATCGGCCACCGTGCAGGCGTTGCTGTCGTCGCATGGCTTGCCGGTCGCTGGCCCGCAGGTCCCGTTCAACGAGGCGCCGGCCGCCACGGAGCACGCCTGGCACGCGTCGTCGTCGCACGCCACGTCGCAGCAGACCCCGTCGGCGCAGAACCCGCTCAGGCACCCGTCCGCGTCGACGCACGGCTCACCGAGTTCCCCCTCCATCAGCCCGATGAAGATGTACGCGGAACCTCTGCCCCCGTCACTGAACGGGGCGCCGAGGAGCGCCGTGCCCCCGTCGAGCGCGATCGCGCCGCCGAACTGATCGGATTGACTGGCATCGGCCGGGAACAGCTTCTGGCGCTCGACCCAGACGCCGCCGGAGCGCGCGAACACGTAGGCCGCGCCCGCGAACGTCCCATGGGTGTCGTCCGCGGACGCGCCGAGCAGGATGGTGTTGCCCGAGATGGCGACGGCCCGGCCGATGCCGTCCTCCAGCGCGTCGGAGGGGAGCAGCTTCTGCTGCTGTGACCAGAGCGCGCCGGAGCGGCTGAACACATACGCGGCGCCCGAGTACTCGTTCGAGACGGTGTTCGCGTTGTCGTTGAGGGCGCCGATGACCGCCGTATCGCCGGAGAGCGCGAGGTCGTGGCCGAAGCGGTAGGTGCTGTCGCCGTTCTCCGGGAACAGCTTCTGCTGCTCGGTCCAGACACCTCCCGAGCGCACGAAGACGTAGGTCGTTCCCATGCTGCCCGTGGGGCTGGATTGATCCTCGGCGCCGAGGAGCGCCGTGTCTCCGGAGATCGCCACCGACCTGGAGAAGTCGGCGTCGGCGCTCGGCGTCGAGGGGACCAGCCGCTGCTGCTCGGTCCACACCCCGCCCGCCCGCGTGAAGACGTAGGCTGCCCCGGCTTGAAAGAGGGGCGCGTTCTCTTCGGGGGCGCCCAGGATCAGCGTGTCTCCCGAGATGGCGCCGGAGCGGAATGCCCGTTGAGAAGGTGCCTGAAATTTCTGTTGCTCCGTCCAGACCCCGCCGCTGCGCACGAAGACATAGACGAAATGACTCAGGCCCCCGATCGCGCGTCCTCCCCCCACGGCCAGGGTGTCCCCGGACAGCGACACGAACGAGCCGAGTTTGCTCCCGGAAGACGCGTCGCTCGGCACGAGCTGCTGCTGCAGGCTCCAGACCTCCCCCGAGCGCACGAACACGTAAGCGGAGCCTCCCCAGGGGACTCCAAAGTTGGTCCTGTACCAGGTCATCACGGCCGTGTTGCCGGCGACGGCCACATGCTGTCCCACCTCCGCAGTCTGTGGCGCATTGACGGGCAGGAGCTTCTGCTGCTCCGTCCACACCAGCGGATCGACCACCACCGGATAGGTCGCGCCTGCGTCGTCGACGTGGATCGTCAACGTCCCCTCGTCGAGCGCGAGCCGCGCCGGGAGCACCTTCCCCGCCGCGTCCACCACGTGCAGATCGCTGTAGCGCAGCACCTCCTCCCCGGAGCCGTCGCGCAGCGAGAGCGCATCGCCCGCGCTGGTGAGGGTCGCCGCGAGGTCTCCCCCGATCTCCACCTCGATGGCCAGCCCCGCGCCCCCGGCGCTCCCCGCGACCGCGCAGGGCCGCTCCGGCAAGGTGAAGCCTTGCTCCAGCCCCAGCGGCCCGTTGACGTACCACTCCGTCAGGCCCTCGCGCGCGAACGTCACCCGGTTGCCGTCCACCTCGGGCTCCACGGCCTGCGCGGCGAGGCGCTCCTGCGCGTCCTCCGCGAGACCTCCCGCGTCAGCGCAGCCCCAGGCCCGCGGCGTGAGCCCGAAGCTCCACCCGGCGTCTCCGCGCGTCGGCGCGAGCCACACCCCGGCCGCCGACAGCTCCGTGATCAGGCCCTGGGCAGGGTTGTCGGCGATGACGCCGGCCGCGCCAGCGATCGCCTCGTACTCCGTCGGAGCGTCGGCCTGCACGGCCGCGATGTACGCCGCGCGCAGCGCTCGTGAGGGCTCCGGGGTCGTCGCTTCCTGCGGTGGCGTCTCCACCGCGGCGGCTGGAGGAGCTGCGCCACCCGCGTGCATTTCGGGGATGTCGGGCGACGCATCCGCGCCGCACGACGCCACCATCAGCAGCGAGGCGAATGCTCCAAACGTCTGTGGCCTCCGAAACTGGGGCGATTTGGGGCTCATTCTTCCAGCACTATCACAATCACCCCGGTGTCCCTGGAAATCCTCCGGCGTCGCGCCGCTCGGTGGATGCGCGTGTCGGCATCCAGCGACGCTTGTGCGTACGGGTGGGAATGGCGGTGCCCGGCACGCGCCTCCGCGGAGGACCCTCAGCCGGTCCCGTCGTCCCAGGCCGAGGTGTGCTCTCCCGTCTTGCCTTCGATCGGCGGTTCCGCGCTCCCCGAGGCTCCCTCGCGGGCGGGCTCCTTCGCAGGCTTCCTCTTGCGGCCATGCCGCGTCTCCGCCTCCTCCACGGAATGCGACTCGCCGAGGTTCCCGTCCCGCTTCGCCAGGGCCGCGAGCGCCGCGAAGTGCTTGTGCAGCAGACGCAGCTCGTCCTCGCTCAGGTCCTCGACGTCGATGAGACGGTTGCTCGCCCCCTTCATCGCGGCCACCAGCTCGTTCAGCTTGATCTGCACCGCCAGCGAGTCCTTGTTCTGGCTGCGCTGGATCAGGAACACCATCAGGAACGTGACGATCGTCGTCCCGGTGGCGCGCTCGAGCCAGCGCCCCACGGCCGATCCCGACTTCTTCGCCTTGCGGCGCCCTGCGTGCTTGCCAGCCCTCCCACTCACCTCGTGCCTCCTTCCGTCACGCCCGTCACGCCGCCCGGAGCCCGCGCGAGGACGCTTCCGCGAGGCGCCCGCTCCCCCGACGCCCGCGGGCGCGGCGCAAGCCGAGCACCCCGAGCAGGAGCCAGCCCGCGCCGAGGCCACCTCGCTCCGAGGCGCTGCCCGTCGTGCACGCGCACCCCCTCCCCCAGACGAGCAAGTCGTCGCCCGTGGCGCCTGCGCCCGCCCCCAGCTCGGCTACTTCTACGACGAG
>NZ_ASRX01000053.1 GCF_000601485.1 Chondromyces apiculatus DSM 436 | reverse complement strand
AAGCGGACAATGTCCCCGGCCGTATGGTTCACTCGTCGTCGGGGGCGCCGAGGTGCATGCGCCGCTCCACCTCGGGGAAGCGCGCCTCGGCCGTGGGCTCGGGCGAGAGGAGGGAGGCGACGATGCCCACCAGGAACGCGAGGGGCAGGGTGACGAGGGCCGGGTTCTTCAGGGGGAAGAGGGCCGTGGTGTTGTGCAGGATGTCGACCTGGATGGTGGGCGACAGGGCGATGAGCACGATGGCCGAGAGGTTGCCCGTGACCATGCTGATCACCGCGCCGCGGGTGGTGAACCTTCGCCAGAACATGGAGAGGATGAGGGCGGGGAAGTTGGCGCTGGCCGCCACGGCGAAGGCGAGGCCCACCATGAAGGCCACGTTCTGGCCCTTGAAGACCACCCCGAGGACGATGGCGAACACGCCGAGGACCACGGTGGCGATGCGGGCCACCTTGAGCTGCTCGCGCTCGTCGGCGTGGCCCTTCTTGACGACGCTCACCCAGATGTCGTGAGAGAGCGCCGCGGCGCCGCTCAGGGTGAGGCCGGCGACGACGGCGAGGATGGTGGCGAACGCCACGGCGGAGATGAAGCCGAGGAAGGCCTTGCCGCCGGCGACCTCGGCGAGGAGGAGCGCGGCCATGTTGCCGCCCTTGTCCACGGCCTTGATGGCGTCGCGGCCGACGAGGACCGACGAGCCGAAGCCGAGCACGAAGGTGACGAGATAGAAGAACCCGATGAAGCCGGTGGCGACGAACACCGAGGTGCGCGCCTCGCGCGCGCCGGGGACGGTGTAGAAGCGCATCAGCACGTGGGGCAGGCCCGAGGTGCCGAACATCAGGGCGAGGCCGAGGGAGACGGCTTCGAGGGGGTTCGAGACGAGCTTGCCCGGGGCGAGCACGTCGGGTCCGTACATGGTCGCCGCGCTGTCGAAGAGCCGGAGCGGGCTCCAGCCGAAGCGGGAGAGGACGAGCAAGGCGAGGAGCGTGGCGCCGCCGAGGAGGAGGACGGCCTTGATGATCTGCACCCAGGTAGTGGCGATCATGCCGCCGAAGAGGACGTAGGCGAGCATGACCAGGCCCACGACGAGCACCGCGGTCTCGTAAGGGAGGCCGAACATGAGCTGCACGAGGCTGCCCGCGCCGACCATCTGGGCGATGAGGTAGAAGGCGACGACGGTGAGGCCCCCGGCGGCCGCGGCGATGCGCACCGGGGTCTGGCGGAGGCGGTAGGCGACGACGTCGGCGAAGGTGTACTTGCCGAGGTTGCGCAGGGGCTCGGCGATGAGGAAGGTCATCACCGGCCAGCCGACGAGCCAGCCGACGGAGTAGATGAGGCCATCGAAGCCGGAGGAGGCGACGAGGCCGGCGATGCCGAGGAAGCTCGCGGCACTCATGAAGTCGCCGGCGAGCGCGAGGCCGTTCTGGAAGCCGGTGACGCTGCGGCCCGCGGCGAAGAACTCGCTCGTGGTCTTGGTCCGGCGCGCCGCCCAGTAGGTGATGCCCATGGTGAGCGCGACGAAGCCGAAGAAGAAGGCGATGGCGAGGGGGCTCGACTGGCCGAGGGATGTCTCCGGCCTCATGGCTCCCTCCGGGCGGCGCGGATGGCCTTGAGGGCGGGGTCGTAAACGCGGTTCGCCCAGACCACGTAGATGCCCGTGAGCACCCAGGCCGCGAGGATCACGGCGGCGCCGAGCGCGATACCGATGCTGAGCCCCGGCTGCACCACGCGCCCGAGCAGGGGCTTGTCGAAGGCGACGAGGAGCACGAAGCCGAAGTAGACGAACATGATGGCGACCGTGAGCACGAACGCGATGCGGCCCCGCCGGGAGGCGAGCGCTTCGAGCGCGCCCTTCTGGTCGTCGCGTCCGTGCGCCGGGGTCGGTTCTTCGAGATCGCTCATGGCACTCCTTCCTGGCTGGCCACCCTGTCGATGATCGCTTCCACGATGGTCGGCTCGGCGAGGGTGCTGGTATCGCCGAAGCCTTCGCGCTCGCCCGCGGCGATGCCGCGCAGGATGCGGCGCATGATCTTGCCCGATCGGGTCTTGGGGAGGCCAGGGACCATGTGGATGCGATCCGGGGTGGCGATGGGGCCGATCATGTGCCGCACCTGCTCCTTGAGGGCGCCGATGAGCTGCTCCTTGCTCTCAACGTGGACGTCGGGGCGCAGCACGACGTAGGCGAAGATGCCGGTGCCCTTGATGGGGTGGGGGAAGCCCACCACGGCCGACTCGGCGACGACGTCGTGCCGGCTGAGGGCGCTCTCCACTTCGGCGGTGCCGAGGCGGTGGCCGGACACGTTGAGCACGTCGTCGACGCGGCCGGTGATCCAGTAGTAGCCGTCCTCGTCGCGCCGGCAGCCGTCGCCGGTGAAGTAGAAGCTCGGGAAGCGGTTGAAGTAGGTCTCGCGGAAGCGGCGGTGGTTGCCGTAGAGGGTCCGCGTCTGGCCAGGCCAGGGGCGGGTCACGCACAGGTTGCCGTTCACGTCGCCACCGTCGATGACGCGGCCCTCGTCGTCGAGCAGGGCGAGGTCCACGCCGTAGAAGGGCAGGGTCGCGGAGCCTGGCTTGCAGGGGGTGACGCCGGGCAGGGGGGTGATCATCACCCCGCCAGTCTCGGTCTGCCACCAGGTGTCGACGACAGCGGCGCGGCCGCTCCCCACCTTGTCGTTGAACCACTGCCACACCTCGGGGCTGATCGGCTCGCCCGCGGAGCCGAGGACGCGCAGGCTCGCGCGGATGGAGCGGGAGAGGACCTCGTCGCCCGCCGCGATGAGGGCGCGAAGCGCAGTGGGGGCGGTGTAGACGGTCGCCGCCTTGAGGTCGTCGACGATTTCCCAGAGCCTGCCGGCGTCCGGGTAGTTCGGCGTGGACTCGAGGAGCACGGTGGTGACGCCGTTGGCGAGGGGGCCGTAGACCACGTAGCTGTGGCCGGTGATCCAGCCGATGTCCGCGGTGCAGAAATGGACGTCGTCTGGCTGGGCGTCGAAGACGTGGGCGTGGGTCATCGCGGCATAGACCAGGTAGCCGGCGGTGGTGTGCATGACGCCCTTGGGTTTGCCGGTGGAGCCAGAGGTGTAGAGCACGAAGAGCGGGTCCTCGGAGGCGACCCACGTGATCGGGCAGGTGGACCTGTGCTTGCCCATCTCCTCGTCGAGCCAGTGGTCGCGGCCCGGGCGCATGGGCACCTCGGCGTCGGTGCGGCGCGCGACGAGGACCGAGCGGACCTGGGAGAGGCCCTCGATGGCCGCGTCGGCGATGGCCTTTAGCGCCACCTTCTTGGGGCCGCGGGGCGCCTCGTTGGCGGTCACCAGGACCTCCGAGCCCGCGTCGAGGATGCGCTCGCGCAGCGCCTCGGCGGAGAAGCCAGCGAAGACCACCGAATGCACGGCGCCGATGCGGGCACAGGCGAGCATCGCGAAGACGGTCTCGGGGATCATGGGCATGTACAGGCACACCCGGTCGCCCTTGCGGACGCCGTGGGCCTTGAGCACGTTGGCCACGCGGCCGACGTGGTGCTTGAGCTCGCGGAAGGTGTAGACCTTGTACTCGCCGGGCTCGTTCTTGGCCCACACCAGTGCAGGCTTGCCGGGCTTCACCGCGGCGTGGCGGTCGACGCAGTTGAAGCTCGCGTTGAGCCGGCCGCCCATGTACCAAGAGAAATCCACCTCCTCGAGGTCCACGTCGAGGATGCTGTACGGAGGGTGGAACCACGACAGCGTGCGCGCTTGCTCGGACCAGAAGCGCTCGGGTTCGGCGAGGCTCTGCCGGTAGAGCGCGCGGTACTCCTCCATGCTGCGCGCGCGGGGGTTGCCCCGCTCGAGCGGGCTCGATTCCAGATCCATCATGGTTCCCACCATCCTTGCTTCCGGGGCGCCGCGCACCCCTCGCTGCTCTCGCTGTTCAGCGCTCCCGCGGTTCAGAGGTAGACCTGCGTCTGCAGGGTCACCTCGGATTTGCGGGTGTCTTCCGCGGGCTTGCCGCCCGAGCCCGCAGGGGCCGGCTGGAACACCGGCCGGCTCCGGTAGTTCACGGTGATCTTCGCGTTGTGGCCGAGGATGAGCCAGTTGAGCCCGAGGTCGGGCACGATCACCGGATCCGCGAGCGCGGTGAAGTTCGAGACCCGCAGGGCGGCGTAGGGCTGGAGCTGCCCGGCGCGCCCGAAGGTCCAGGGGGCGAGCCACCCGAAGGTGCCGTAGTAGGTGACGCCGGTGCCCATGGTCGGCAGCGCGTTGCCAGCGCCGTTGAAGGACCCCGCCGCGCCCTCGGCGATGCCCGACGAGGGGTTGATGATCCCCACGTTGCGCACGTAGCCAGGCCCGGAGTCCTCGTACTGCGCGCTCAGGTAGCCGGTGAACGCGCCGGCGCTCTTCGTGGGCAGGTCGAGGAAGGTGTCGACGCCGAGGAAGAGCTGGTCGGCGAGACGCCTCTCGCCGCCTTCGAGGTACGCCATGGCGTCACCATGGTGGTAGAAGCCAGCCCCCACGTTCCAGACGGTCTTCTTGCCGAGGTACGTGCCGACGGCGTAGGGGAGCACGTTGGCCTCCGGCTCCAGGAAGTCGTACTTGAAGTACCCGGTGACGGCTTTCTTGCGCGTCTCCGGGTTGTAGTCGGCCCGGCGCTCTCCCGGGTCGCCAGGCGTCGAGAAGGGCTCGTTGACGGCGAGGCGGTAGTCGAACTTCTCGATCTTGCCCTTCACGTACACGCCGAGCTGCCTCGCGAACTGGTCGGTCTTGTCGATGAGCGGCCAGTTGGAGATGGGCACGTCGATGGTCATCATCGAGATGGTGGTGCTGTTCGCGAGGCGCGTCGGCCCTCCCCAGTAGTGAAGCCCCGCGCCCACGGAGAGCACATTCTCGAGGATCTGGTACTGGCCGAAGGCGTCGTGCAGGTAGAGCTGCGGGCGCTTCGGGGTGTCGGCGCCCAGGCCGAAGCCGCCGGAGACCGCGCTCTGGTTGTTCATGCCGAGGTGGAGGACCATCATCACGTCCTTCGACGCCTGCGCTTGCACGAGGAGGCGCGCCCGCCGGATGGCGAAGTCGAAGGCCGAGTCCGCAGGCTGTCCGCGCAACACCGAGCCGGGGTTCAGCTCTCCGTAGCGCAGCCACACCTGGCTCCAGGCCATGATCCTGACGAAGCGGGAGCCGTCCTCACTGAGGGGGATGGTGGCGCCCTGGCTCAGCGCCGGGAACTTGTTCGCAGGCGACGGCTGCACCGGCGGGAATCCCGGCGGAGGGCTGATGACCTGAGCGCGCGCCGCGGTGCCCACGCTGAGCGCGGCGGCGGCGAGCGCGGCGGCGAGCGCGCGCTTCATGAGGACTCCCTGGGCGGGACACGGGTGAGTGCCCTGCGTTGTCGAAGCATGGAAGATGGCGAGCGAAGGGTTGCGACGTCGTCTGGAGATCGCATCGGTCGCCGCGCATCCCCCTCGTTCGTTGCCGTTCGTTGCCGTTCGTTTCGTTGCACGTTTGGCTGCACGTTTGGCTGCACGTTTGGCTGCATGTATTCGTTGCAAGCACAGGGCCAGCACCCGAGAAGCCGACCTGCACGACCCAGCCAGCACGAGGCGCGCGCGTCACGTCATCGCGACGCTCTGCGCCGTGCCTGGCGCCCGCCCCATACTGGGGCCTTTCGTAACAAGGTGACGCTACGTTCGGTAACGCGACCCCACGTCGCCCACCGCGCCCACGCCGCAATCCGCGTCCCTCTCCTGCGCTCACCCTATCCGTCTCTGGGGCTCTCGTAACGCCGGCCTCTGCCGACGTCAGCCCCCTCGGTGGCGCGGCAATCCGAGCCGCTGACGACGCTCCCAGAGGGTCTTGCGGCTGATGCCCAGGCGCCTGGCGATCTCCGTCTCCGTCAGGTGCTCCTGGTGGTCGAGGACGAATTTGCGGAAGTAGTCCTCCAGCGAGAGCGACGACTCGGCGGCGCCTGCGGGGAGGGCGGCGGCCATGGCAGACGCGTCCGGCGACGTCTCGCCCTCCTCCAGCCCGAGCAGCTCCGGGGTGATCGAGCCTCCTTCGCAGAGGACCACGGCCCGCTCGATCGCATTCTCCAGCTCGCGCACGTTCCCGGGCCACGGGTGCGCCATGATGGCGCGCTCGGCCTCGGGGCTCAGCACGAACCTCGCCTCCTCGGCGGTGCCGACCCCTGGGGCGCCGTCCACCGCCCGCACGACGCCTCCTGCCGCCGCGCGGGCGACGAAGCTGCGGGCGAGCGTCACGGCGTCGCCAGCGCGCTCGCGCAGCGGGGGCAGGCGCACCTCGATCACCCGCAACCGGAAGTAGAGATCGCTCCGGAACGTCCCCTCGCGCACCATGGCTTGCAGGTCGCGGTGCGTCGCCGCCACGAGCCGTACGCTCACCCGGCGGGCCCGCGTGGCGCCCACGTGGCGTACCTCGCCGGTCTGCAGGAAGCGCAAGAGCCGCGCCTGCGCCGAGGCCGGAAGCTCCCCGATCTCGTCGAGGAACAGCGTCCCTCCGTCGGCCGCCTCGACGAGGCCCGCGTGGGCATGCGTCGCTCCCGTGAAGGCGCCGCGCTCGTGCCCGAACAGCTCGGATTCGATCAGACCTTCCGGGATCGCGGCGCAGTTCACCGGCACGAACGCCCGGTCGCGCCGGCGGCTGTGGCGGTGGATGGCCACGGCCACCAGCTCCTTGCCCGTCCCGCTCTCTCCGAGGACCAGCACCGTCGCGTCACTCGGCGCCACCTTGCGGATGCGCTCGAAGACCTCACGGATGACCGGCGAGCTGCCGATCATGCCGAGCTCGCGGCCTCCTTCCTCCCGCGCCAGGGCGCCACTGCGGGTCGCTGCGGAGGCCTGTGCCGCGTCCAGGCCCGCGGGGCGGGGGCGGGCGAGGATCGCTTCCACGATCCGGAGCATCTCGTCGTGGTCGAAGGGCTTGGGCAGGTACTCGGTCGCCCCGAGCTTCATGGTGTCGACGGCGGAGCGCACGGTGGCGTAGCTGGTCATCACCAGGACCGGTATGCCCGGGTAGCGCGCCACGAGGTCGGTCCCCGGCGCGCCCGGGAGGCGCACGTCGGCGATCACCAGGTCGAACGCGCCCGGGTCGTGGTCGCTCTCTGCCTCGCGCACCGACCCGGCCTCGGCGATCTGGTAGCCCTGCCGCGCCAGGAGGCGGCGCAGCTCGGTTCGGATCACGAGCTCGTCTTCGACGATGAGGATGCGGGCCATGCCGACGGGCCTGGATCTTCCTTCGAAGGCGGCGCCAGGGGAAGCCGCACACTCACGGTGGTGCCAATTCCTTCCTGGCTCTCGATCTCCACCTCGCCTCCGTGCTCGCGCACGATGCTGTAGACGAGCGAGAGCCCGAGCCCCGTCCCCTCGGCTGGAGCCTTGGTGGTGAAGAACGGCTCGAAGACCCTCCCGACGAGGTCCGGGGGGATGCCGGCGCCGTGATCGATGACGCTCGCGGTAGCGGTCTCGCCGCTCGCCTGCGCGGTGACGATCACCTGCCCCCTGACGCTTGACGCGTCGCGTGCATTGAGGAGCAGGTTCACGAACACCTGCGTCAACTGCCGGCGCTCTCCGAGGACGACCAGATCCTCCGGGCACAGGTTCTCCATGGTCACCTTCCGCGCCATGCGGTCGAGGGCGACGAAGCGCATCGCGTCGTCCACGACCGCGCCGAGCGGCACCCTTCCCACCCGCGCCGCCACGCGCTGCTCGTCCGCAACGCCAGCTTGCCGCGCGCGTCCCCCCGAGCCCGCGCTCCCCGCCTGACTGAACGTCTTGAGCGAGCCGACGATGGCGCTGATGCGCAGCGCCTGCTCCACGATCATCCGCGCCCGATCGCGGACGTCGGGGGTGTCGGTCTCCTCTTCCAGGTTCTGGGCGAGGCAGGTGATGCCCGTGAGGGGGTTGCCAATCTCGTGGGCCATCCCGGCCGCGAGGCGCCCCATGGAGGCGAGGCGATCGTGGTGGATGAGCTGCGCTTGCAGGGCTTCGCGCTCGGTGAGGTCCTCGACGAGGAGCACCATGCCTCCGGACCCGCCCGCGGGACCCGCAGTACCCGCAGTACCCGCAGTACCCGCAGTACCCGCAGTACCCGCGGGACCCGCAGTGCCCGCGGTGCTCGCGATGCCCCCGGCGCCCGTGACGTTCGGTGTGCCGGCGGTCTCCGTGCCCGCGCCTCCCGGGAGGGCCGATCGCTCCAGCTCGGCGCGGTGCACCCGCAGCGACCGCTGTCCCTCGCGCGCGCGCACCGTGATCTGGTCGACGCCCTGCTGCTCTTCCTGCGCGAGCTTCCCGAGCGCCTCGCCCCAGGGCGCCGGCACCTCTCCGATGGACAGCCCCACGGCGTCCTCACCAGGCACGCCCGTGACGACCGCGAGGGCCCGGTTCCACAGGATCACGCTCCGGTCGGGGCCCAGCGCGCAGACCCCGAGTGGGAGCCCCTCCAGCACGGAGCGCAGGTAGCGCCGCAGGACGTCGAGCTGCGCCGCCGTTCCCTGGAGCACGCCGCTGCGCTGACCCAGCCGCTCCTCCAGGAACCGGATCTGGTCCGCGAGCGCCGCGTCCTCGTCCGACCCGGCGGAGGCGCCGTGGTTGATCACCATCCGCGCGAGCACGGGTCCGATGAGGCCCGACAGGTTCCGCTCCACCAGCTCCCGGAGCTGCCGCTGCTCGGCGGGCCTCAGGTCTCCCCGGTCGACGCCGAGCGCCTCCACCGCGCGCTCCACCTCCTTCTGCGCAGCTTCCTGGCCGAGTGCCCAGGCGAGGCGCCCGGTGAGGGCTTCCGCCGACGTCGCGGGTGCGACCTCGACCGGCGCGGAGCCCCTGTCCGCACACCGACGCGCCGCCTCCACCTCCGCCGCGCTCTGGCGGGTGAAGAGCGAGACGACCGCGAACAGGAGGCCGTTGATGGACAGCGACACCACGGTGGGGACCGTCCACAGATCCGGCGAGCGCATGCCCAGGCCCGCCGCGAGGACAGCCATGTCGATCGGGGTGCCCTCGGAGAGCGCGAACAGCGGGAGCATCGCGGTCGCCATCCACACGAGCACCCCTGCGCCGAGGCCGGCGAGGAACCCTGCGCGGGTCGCGCGCTGCCAGAACAGGAGCCCGAAGAGGCCGGGCAGGAACTGGCCGAAGGCCACGAACGACACGAGCCCTGGCTGCACGAGCGGGCCGGTCTGCGCCTCCAGGAGGTAGAGGCCGTAGCCGGCGACCACGATCGCTGCGATGAGCGCCCGCCGCAGCCAGAGGAGCCGCGCGTAGGCGTCGTGCCGGAGCACCTCGATCCGCGCGGGCAGCACGAGGGAGTTGAGGGTCATCGACGCGAGGGCGATGGTCGTCACGATCACCATCGCGCTCGCCGCGGCGATGCCGCCCACGAAGCCGAGCAGCGACAGCCACGCGGCGCCCATGGCGTGCGGGAGCGCGAGGACCAGCACGTCGGCAGAGACCCCCGGCGCGACCTGCTGACCGGCCCACAGGATGGGAAGGATCGGCAGGTTGATCAGCAGGAGGTACAGCGGGAATCCCCACCCCGCGGACAGAAGCCACCGGTCCGGCGGCCCCTCGGCGAAGGCCACGTGGTACTGCCGCGGCAAGAGGAACGCGGCCCCGAAGGAGAGCAGGATGAGAGAGCCCCAGCTCGTCCCCTCCTCCAGGGGCGTGAACACCGCGCGCATCGCCTCGGGGTGCGCCTCCTGCCACTGCACGAGCCCGGACACGCCCCCGAACACGCCCCACAGCGCGAAGGCCCCCACCGCGAGCAGGGCCACGACCTTCACCAGCGAGGCGAACGCCATCGCCACGGCGAGCCCTGCGTGCCGCTCGCGGGGCGAGACATGGCGGGCGCCGAACAGCACGGCGAACAGCGCGAGCAGCCCCGTCACCTGCAGGGCGAGGGTGGGGATCGATTGCTCCGACGCGAGCGTGCGCGCCGAGCTGACGACGCCCCGGATCTGCTGGGCGAGGTAAGGGACCGAGGCCACCAGCGCGAACACCGCGACCGCAGCGCCAGTGAGGCGTCCCGGGTAACGGAACGCGAACAGGTCGGCGAGGGTGCCGAGCTGGTACTGGCGCACGAGGCGCAGGAGGGGCAGCCAGACCACGGGGATGGCGAGGCACGCGAGCGTCGGTCCGAGCGCCACGGCGATGAACGTGAGGCCGTACTGCTCGGCGACACCCACGCTCCCGAAGTACGTCCAGGAGCTGGCATAGATGCCGAGCGAGAACACGTACGTCACCGGGTGCCGCGAGAGCGCCGTGGGCAAGCGTCCCCGCTCCGCCGCGTGGGCGAGGAGGAAGAGCGTCGCCATGTAACCGAGCGCTGCCGCGAGCAGGGGGGCGTCGGAGGTCACCGCTCCGGCCTCTCACGCATCTCGCGCCTCGTCGCGCGGGCGCACCACACCGCGAGGCCGACGAGGCCGAGCCACACGCCGAACGCCACCCCCCATCCCACCTCGGCGCGGGCCCACACGAGGCGCACCGGCGTCACCAGGAAGAGCACCCCTATTCCGAGAGCGATGGTCGAGATCTCTGCGGCAGAGTTGCGTTCACGTAGAGCCCCCATGGTGGGAGCTTATCCGCCCTGCCCCACCCATGGCGTGAGCATTCGCGCAGGCATCCCCACGAGGGAATGCCTCCAGCCTGGACGTGAACCGAGGGCCGTGAAGCCGCTGCCCGCGTCACGGCTGCCCTTCACTTCATCCGGCGCATGACCCGCGGCACGATCCAGTCGTAGAACGCCTGCGGCGCGCTCCGCTTCAGGTGCCAGGCGACACGGCCGTCCGCGTGCGGCAGCGCGTACAGGTCGCCCCGGTCCACCGCCTTGATCGCGAACTGAGCCACGCCGTCGGCCTGCACCTTGGACCGGGCCATCATGCGCTCAACGGCCTCGGGGCCAGCGCCCGGCACGTGGGTGCGGCCGCTCGCAGCGATGCCTGTCTTGAAGAAGGTCGGGCAGAGGACGGTCACGGTGACCCCGGACGGCCCAAGCTCGGCCCGCAGGGTCTCGGACAGGGCCACGACGCCGGCCTTGGTCACGTTGTAGGGCATGAGCGGCGGCGCGCAGAGCAGCCCCGCCGCAGAGGCCACGTTGAGGATGGCGCCGTGCCGCTGGGCGCGGAGCCGGGGCGCGAAGGCGTGGCACCCGTAGATGACGCCCCAGAGGTTGATGCCCATCACCCAGTCCCAGTCTTCGAGCGGGACGTCGCCCATCATCCCACCCACGGCGACGCCAGCGTTGTTGATCAGGAAGTCCGTGCCGCCGAGGGCGCGGTCTGCCTCGTCGGGCAGGGCGAGCACCTCCTCGCGCCGGCTCACGTCGCACTTCACGGTGGACGCCTCGCCGCCGGCTTCGCGCACGAGGCGCGCCGTCTCCTCGGCGCCCTCCAGGTTCACGTCGGCAACGAGGACCCGCGCGCTCTTGCTGCGGGCCAGCTCCAGGGCGAAGGCATGTCCGAGGCCGGAAGCGGCGCCGGTGATCACGACTCGGGGACGATCGGGCAGCGGCATGGGCCCGGCCTACCATGGCGGCGCCCGTGGTTGTGCGTGGTGTTGTCCGGTAGTGCCCGGTGTTGCCCGGTCCCTGTCCTGGAGGATCCGGCCCCTCGTCCCCCATCTTCCAGGCATGAACCTCATCGAGAAGACAGCTCTCCACGGCGACCGCCTCTTCACCCTCTCGTCCGTCCTCTCCGCCGAGGAGTGCGAGCACCTCATCCAGCGCGCCGAGGGGGTGGGCTTCGCCGACGCGCCCGTCACCGTGGGGGTGAACAAGTTCCGCATGGCGCCCGACATCCGCAACAACCTGCGGGTCATGGTCGACGCTCCGGAGGACGCGGCCTGGCTCTGGGCGCGCATCGAGCCCTTCGTCCCCGCCTCGTTCGGAGATTTCTACGCCGTGGGACTGAACGAGCGGCTCCGTTACTACCGCTACCAGGCCGGGCAGTTCTTCGACTGGCACCGCGATGGCTCCTTCATGCGGTCGCGCGACGAGCAGAGCATGCTCACCGTGCTCTTCTACCTGAACGACGGGTTCGCGGGCGGCACCACCGACTTCATGGATGGCGACGGTGATCTCTGCGTGCCGCCCCAGCGCGGGGGTGCACTCCTGTTCATGCACCAGCTCTCTCACCGCGGGGCGCCCGTGCTCGCGGGGACCAAGTACGTGCTGCGGTCCGACGTCATGTACGCCCGTGCCTGACGCGGCTGGATCAGGGTGCGCCCGATGGACAGAGGGCGGGCGCGGCCAAAGATCCTCCCTCGGAGAGATCCTCTGTATGCCGCGACCGCTGGCCATCGTGCTCAACACCGCCGCGCGAGATCAGAGCGCTGCTGGGCTCAAGCTCAGGCTGTCCGAGCAACTCCACGCCGTGGGGCTCGACGCGGATCTGGTCTGCGTGGAGCCAGGGGACGACGTCGATGCGGCCGCGCGGCGCGCCGTCGATGCGGGGTATCCGGTCCTCGTCGCGGCGGGGGGAGATGGCACCATCAGCTCGGTGGCGGGGGCGGTAGTCGGGACGGGGGTCACCCTCGGGGTGCTGCCTTTCGGGACCATCAACCACTTCGCGAAATCCGTGGGCATCCCCTGGAAGCTCGAGGACGCGGTGAAGGCCCTCGCCACGGGGCACACGGTGCAGGTCGACGCGGGAGAGGTGAACGGGCGGCTCTTCGTCAACAACTCCACCTTCGGCATCCACCCGAGCATCATCCGGTACCGGGACGAGCTCCGGGCGACGCGGGGAATGAACAAGTGGGTGGCCTACGCCATGGCCACCGCAGCGCTCGTACCGAACCACGCGCTCACCGCGGTGAGGATGATCACCGCGAGCGGCGAGCGGTGGCTGCGGACGCCCTTCGTGTTCGTGGGGAACAACGACTACTTGCTGGGAGACCTCGACCTCGGGGGTCGGCCTGCACCAGGTCACGGGGAGCTCGGGGTGAGTGTGGTCACGACCGAGGATCGGCTGGCCATGGTGCGGCTGCTCGGGGCGGCGGCCATGCGGCAGCTCCACCTGGCGCGTGACATCGAGCACGCGCGCACGCCCGAGATGGTGGCCGAGATCGAAGCCGATCGGATCCTCATCGCGCTCGACGGTGAGGTCCGGGAGTTCTCGACGCCGCTCCACTACCGCGCGCTGCCTGGAGCGCTGCGGGTGATCACGCCGCCGACCGTGGGGGCCCGGGCGACGCCCATGCGACCGACACCGACGCGAGAGCCCCTGGTCATGGTGGGCGGGTAGGCGCCGCCATGCGCACGCTCCTCCACCTGTCCGACTTGCACTTCGGCCGCGTCGACGCGGACCTGCTGGACCCGCTCCGCGACACCGCGCAGGAGATCGCTCCCGACCTGGTGGTGGTCTCGGGTGACCTGACGCAGCGGGCGAAATGCCACGAGTTCGTGGCGGCGCGCGCCTTCCTGGACTCGCTGCCCTTTCCGCAGATCGTGGTCCCCGGCAACCACGATGTGCCGCTCTACGACGTCCTCGCGCGCTTCTTCCGGGGGCTCGGGCGCTACCGGAAGTACATCACCGCAGACCTCGCGCCCTTCTGGACGGGCGACGGGATCGCCGTGCTCGGGGTCAACACCGCGCGGGCGCTCACCATCAAGGATGGGCGGGTGAGCTGGAGTCAGATCGAAGGGATCAAGGCGCGCATGTGCGGGCTCGGAGACGAGGTGATCAAGGTCCTCGTGACCCACCATCCCTTCGACCTGCCGGAGGGCTCGCACCACAAGAAGCTCGTGGGGCGAGCGCGCGAGGCACTGGTGGCCCTCGACGGGTGCGGCATCGACATGATCCTCTCCGGGCACCTGCACGTGACCCACACGGGGCACTCGGCGGAGCGCCTCAACGTGGGAGGGCATTCGACGCTCATCGTGCAGGCAGGCACGGCGACCTCCACCCGGGGGCGAGGCGAGATGAACTCGTTCAACGTGGTGCGCATCTCGCGGCAACGCGCGGAGGTCGAGCAGCGGGTATGGGATCCGGAGACGAGGAAGTTCGAGACGAACGCGCGTCAGGCGTTCGAGCGATCGGCGCACGGCTGGGTGCGGCCTCACCGAGGCCACAGCACGCAGGAGAGGCGCGGAACCAGCTCCGGCGCGAGCAGCAGGTGACGCGTCCGAGGGCGGTGGGGGCTCGTCGGCGCTCACGGGCTCAGGCGGCTCATGGCTCCGCGGGCGCAGCTTTCATGCGCTGCGGCGGCGTGGGGCTGGTACCTGGCGGAGCCCAGGGGACGAGCGGGGAAGGCGCACCGGGTGCCACGATCCACGCCTGGTGTGAGGCGCGGGTCAGGGCGACGTGGAGCATGCGCCGGTGCGCCGGGGTGTCCGGGTAGCTCGCGGCGTCGGCGTCGGGGACGATGACCAGATCGAACTCCAGGCCCTTCACCTGGGTGATCTCGGTGACCTCGACACCCGGCGCGAAGGTGAAGCTGCCATCGAGCACGAGGCGCGCCGGGAGGGCGCGGATGATGACCTCGTGGACGGCGCGCGCGGTAGCAGCGTCGTGGGCGATCACGGCGACGGAGGCGCGCGGCTCTCGCGCGGCGAGGTCACGGAGTGCCTCGGTGATGACCACCGCGGCATGCCCTTCGTCCGGCAGCATCGAGAGGAGCACCGGGGGACCTTCGCGGGCAGCGCGGGGCATGCTGGGCGGGGCGTCGGGACCGAGGACGAGGTGGGCCATCTCCACGAGGGGGCGCGGGCAGCGGTACGAGGTCTCGAGATGGGCAGGGGCGACCTCCACGCCCAGCTCGCCGACCACCGCGTCCCAGGAGGCGAAGTGGCTGGTCCGGTCGATACGCTGAGCGGCGTCGCCGGCGACGGTCGCGCTCCCGCCGGCGAGGGCGCGGCCGAGGGCACGCAGCTCGATGGGGGCGAACTCCTGGGCCTCGTCGAGGACGAGGTGGGCATAGCGCGAGAGCGCGCCCGCGCGGGTCGAGGTGCGGCCCGTCTTGCGGTAGAGCAGTTCGAGGAGGATCGCGTAATCCTCGACGTCCACGGTGCCGGCGGTGGCGTCGGGGGTGCCGTCGTCCAGGCTGCGTCCGTCGAGCGTGATCAGGCGATCGGCGTCCACGTGCGCGTAGCGGACCTCGCTGGGATCGTCGAGCTGCCTGCGGGTGTGATCGGTGAGCTGCTGGAGGACGAGCGGAGGCAGGTCGCCGCCCGCGACGCGCGCCGCCTGATCGAGCAGGGCGCGGTCGCCGACGAGGCGGCGTAGATCGCCGCGCACCCGTTCGAGCTTCCTGCGCTCCTCGCGGAGGGCGCCTTCGAGAAGGCGCTTGCGCTTCGGTGCAGCCTCCGCGAGGAGGACCTCGCCCGCGAGGCGGAGGCGCTCGTCGAGGATGGTCTCCGTGCGCGCCTCGATGGCCGCGCGGATCCGGCCATGACCCGCGAGCAGGCGGTCGAGGCGCGAGGCGATCTCGCGGGTGCTCTCCTCGATGAGCGCGTCGATGGCGACGGTGAGCGCGGGGTGGCGCTTGACGCGGCGGATGCCGAAGGGAGCCTCCTCGGCCTCGCGCGGGGGCAACCAGGGGAAGAGCCTCCGTGCCTCCCCCCGGATCCAGTCGTCGAAGGTCTGCACGAGGACCTGCTCCATGGAGAGGTCGGCGAGCATTCTCCGGGCGAGGTGGAGCAGGCCGGGCTCGGGAACCACGACGAGCACGCGGGCCGGATCGAAACGGTCGGGAGCGGCGCGGCAGATGGCGGCGACGCGGTGAAGAGCGACCGTGGTCTTGCCGCACCCGGCCGCACCGAGGACGAGCAGCGGCTCGTCGGGCGCGCGGCGGAGGAGGGCGGTCTGGGCGGCGTCGAGCAGGGACGCGAGCCGGGGTCCCCCCTCGCCGCGGCTCGGCAGCTCGGCCGCGAGGGGTTGACCGGACGCGCGGGTGAGCGTCGGGACCAGCGCACCTGGCTCGAAGCGCCAGCCATCGTCGGACCGTTCGAGCGCGCCTCCGGGCACGCTCACCGCCGCGAGCGCGCCCCGCGCGAACGTGACGATGTGTCGCCGCTCCAGCACGCCCTCCACGCTGCGGCCGTCAACCTCGATCTCGTACTCGTCCCCCGGCGCGCAGGTGAAGAAGACCTCGGCGATGGGCGCGCGGCGGTGATCGACGACGGTGACGCCGCGGCCCGCATCGAGGAGCGGGCGCGTCCCGAGGAGCACGTCGCGCACCCGTCCGCCGGTGCGCACGCGCATGTGGGCAAAGTAGGGAGCGTCGAGGTCTCCCGGCGGCGCCTCACGGCGGATGTCCTCGCGCGCGGCAACCTCGTGCATCTGCGCCAGCACTCCCGGCCTGTCCTCCTCGCCAGCGGCTTCGTAGTCGTCCCGCAGCGAGGCGAGCGCGGCCCGGACGCTCTTTCCACATCCGGCGCCTTCCAGGCGTCGCTGCGCGGCCCGGGCGGCATCGCGCGCCGCGACCGCCAGGCGCTCCTGTTCTGCAATGAGCGCGGACTCCCCGGCCGTGACGGGCCGGCCTCTCGGCGCGAGCATACACCCCTCCTGCCCCGCGATCCGGAAGCGGTCGCTGGTGAGCTGAAACCTACGCTTGGGGCGAGCGCGCTCAAGCCTTGAATTTGGCTGTTTTTTCGCTATTATGATGTGCAGGTGGAAGGCCCCTGCCGGCCCTCCGCGTCTCCTGAATCCTCTGGGCTCCACCCTGCGCCTTCGGCGTCGTCGGCGAATGACGAGAGAATCACGCGAGGTGAGCCAGCGTGGAGGCACTCCACCGCGGGCGTGCGCCTTCGTCGAATGCATGCAGGCAGCGGGAATCTGGTGAATGCATTCCAGGGTGCAGGCCCGTGATGCATTCGCGGGACGGGTTGGCACCCGTGCGAATGCCTCGTCGGGACGGTCCCCCGCCGGTCTCGCTCAGCGGAGCGCTGCGGAGGGGCCGATCGCGCTGCTGGAAGCGCCGACCTGGATGGGCGCGGGGAGGATGCGGGTCCGCACCGCAGTCCCGCCGAGGGCAGAGGTGTCGGCGAAGGCCACGAGCTCGTTGGTCTGGGCCGCGACCCTCTTGGCGAGGGCTCTCGCCGCTCCTGCAGCCGCCTCGCGCTCGAGATCACGGTGGGAGCGCTCGGCCCCGATCATCAGGGAGTGCCCCTCCACCTGCATCGGCTCGACGACGGAGAAGAGGATGGTCCCCGTGCGCACGTCGAGCAGGTCGACCTGGGCGAGGCCGCGGCTCTTCACGGTGACGCCAGGGGCGACGAACATGCCGAGGATGGTGGGGTAGAGAAAGGCCCAGCCATTGAGGTGGGTCGCGTCCTCGAAGCGCTCCGAGTAGAGGAGGAGGTAGCGAAGCCGGTAGCGCGCGGCGATGACCCGCAGCCCTTCGAGGCCGCCGCCGTGGGGCAGCTCGGTCGAGATGTCGCTCACGTGCGAGAAGTGGGGGTGGCCCGTGAGCGCGCGCGCGAGGTCGCGCGAGGCGACGCTGCGGACCGAGAGCGAGACGTCGCCTCCCGGCTCGAACGCGCTCGCCAGGGGGACCACCCCGACCCGCGCGGGAAACTGCAGATCGATCGGAGACTCGAGCACGCGCTGCAGATCGCCCTCGGAGAGGGACCCAGAGGCATCCTTGGCGTACAGGGAGTGGGTCATCACCGGAGCCGGAGCGGGCGCGGCCGCCACCATGCCCCCGGGGGCCTGCATCGGGCCGGCAGCGCCGCAGCCGGTGAGGAGCGAGGTCGCGGCGGTGATGAGGGCGAGGGCTTTGGCGAGGCGCGAGCGGGAGGCGTTCATGGCGGCGGTTCCTTCGTCGTCGTGGGGACGCGCGAAAGAACGATGACGCCCGGGGGACCTTACAGGGCCCGGAAGGCGCAGCGCCGGATCACGACTTCTTGCGGGAGAGGGCGCCGAGAGACTGGCTGAAGACCGTGAAGCTCACGTCAGTGAGCAGGGCGAACACGATGAGGCGAACGGAAGTCGCCCGCTGCAGGTGCTCGACCGCCGCCTCCAGGAGGATGGGGGCAGCCTTCTCGATGGGGTAGCCGTAGCTCGTGCTCATCGCGGGGAATGCGACGCTGCGGATGTTGTACTGCTCGGCGCGCTGGAGGCTGACCTCCACCACGCGCTTGAGGAGGGCTGCGCATTCCGGCTCGCGGGAGGCCTGGAACAGGGGGCCCGCGGCGTGGATGACGTTCCGGATGGGCGACGGTAGACGTCCGGCGCCAGTGATCTCGGCGTTGCCCTGAGCACAGCGGCCGATGCGCGTCGCCATCTCGGCAAGCTCGGGGCCTGCCGCGCGGTGAATCGCCTGGCTCACGCCGTCGAAGCCGGGGGTGAGTTTCTCGTCCGCCGGGCAGACGATGGCCTCGGTGCCGAGCTTGACGATGTGGCCACGCACCAGCGAGACGCGACCTTCCTTGACCTGGAGCTCCTGTGCCTCGCGCGGGACGGTGCCGAGCCTCGCGCGCGAGGTCTCCTCGGCGCTGGTGACGGCGACCGCGACGGGGATCCGGCGGGACTCCGGCCCCCGTTCCATGGCGCTGGACAGGCCGGCGCTGCCCACGAGCCCCGAGCCCGACCAGCTCGAGGGGGGTCCGAGGCCCGGGCGGGAATCCGGCGTCGGGGGAATGGGGCGGGCCGTGGGGCGGGAGGAGGAGGAGACGGACGAGACGGAAGGGACGGGGCCGCTGTCCACGTCGGAGGACGAGGCCCGCGTCGGCGCGCCCGTCGCGCTCTCGAAGGCCTCCGCGAGGTCGCGCGCCGAGCCGAAGCGCGCCTCCGGGTCGCGCTGGAGCGCGCGGGCCACCCATGCGTCCACCGCTTCCGGCAGCCCGCGCCGCAGTGTGCTCGGGCGCGCGAACGCCCCCGTCTCCACCGCGATCACGAGCCCGCTCAGCGAGTCTGCGCGGAAAGGCGGACGGCCCGTGAGCGCCTCGTAGGCCACCACCGCGAGCGACCAGAGGTCGGCGTGGTGGTCCACCTGCTTGACGCCGTCGAGCTGCTCGGGGCTCATGTACGGCGTCGCTGGCTGTCCCGAAGGGGGCACGCGCGTGCTGTCGGCGCCTGCGCTCCTGACGAAGCCGAAATCGATCACCTTGACGAAGGGCTCTCCCTCGCCGTCGACGAGGAGGATGGTTTCGGGCCGGATGTCGCGGTGGAACACACCGAACCTGTGGGCCTGGCCGAGCGCCTTGGCGGCCTGGGACACGATGCGGGCCACCTCGTTCAGGGGCCGCGGGCCGAGGCGCTGCAGCCGGCTCTGGAGCGTCTCGCCTTCGAGCAGCTCGAGCACCAGGTAGGCTTCGTTGTCGTCGGTGACCCCGTGGCCGAGAACCTGCGCCACGTGCGGGTTCTTGAGCTGCGCTGCCGCGCGCGCCTCCTGCCGGAAGCGCATGAGCAGATCCGGATCCTTGGCCTGGGACCCGTCGAGGAACTTCACCGCCACCTGGGAGCGGAGCCCGGTATGGTCCGCGACCCAGACGGAGGATCCCATCGCTCCTCCCGAGAGGGGTCGCACAAGCCGGATGGCCTGCGTCAGTTGCTGCCCCGCCTGCATTCGGTGCCGCTCCCTCGCCCTCGTTCAGGCCGCGTAAGTCGCGTTGAGGTACGCGACGATGTCTGCCGACTCGTACAAGCTACGGTCGGTATTGGGGTCATGAAGCCAGGGCACCTGCATCTTGCCCGCGCGCGCGACGAAGGCATCACGCCTCGGACTCCCCTTGCCCACGTTGTGCAGCAGGTAGGGAATCTCCAGCTCGCAGAGCGCCTCGCGGACGATGCGGCAGTAAGGGGAGAGCTCGAAGCTGTAGAGCTCCAGCGGCTTCTCCGGTGCCCGCGCCGCCCGGTAGAGGCGCCCATGGGACAGGCGCCACAGCGAGGTCGAGGTCGAGACCAGGTTGGTGATGGGACCGAGAGAGAGCCCGAACGGGACCCGCCCCGTGCCGTACTGCTCCGCGAGGTAGCGGACGATGGCGTCGGACTCGTACATCTCCTTGCCGGTATTGGGATCCACGAGATAGGGGAACTGGGCCTTGCCACCGCGGCGCCTGATCTCCTCGCGGTAGCGGGGGCCGTCCTTGGGGCAGGGGTAGATCACCGCGTCGAGGTCGAGGGCCGTGAGCGCCTCGCGGACCTTGCGGCAGAAGGGGCAGGCCTCGAATTCGTAGAGTTCGAGCGGCTTCTCGGGACGCGCTCCGAGGGGGCCGACGGAGAGGCTACCGATGCCCAGCCCGCCCCCCAGGCTGACGAGCGTGCCGGCAAAGGATGTCGCAACGTCGAGAGTGCGGTTCATCGGGTGGTCCCGGGGATCGGTGTGGCCATGGCCGACATGTCGGGCATGGGGAAGATGCGGTCGCGGTACCAGCGCAGCTCGGCAATGGACTCGCGAATGTCCTCGAGGGCGCGGTGCACCTCGCGCTTCTTGGGAGCCTCCTTGGCCGGGCACCACCTGCGGACCAGCTCCTTGATGGTGGACACGTCGATGATCCGGTAGTGCAGAAACGAGAGGATCTCCGGCATTCCCTTCTGGAGGAAGGCCCGATCCTTCCAGACCGAGTTGCCGCAGAGGGGAGATTTGCCCGGTTCGCAGTGCTTCGCAAGGAAGGCGAGCGTCTCGTCACGCGCCGAGGAGAGGCTCACGGTAGAAGCGCGGATGCGGTCCAGGAGCCCCGACCGGGTGTGCAGATCGCGGACGAACTCAGTCATGGTCGCGAGGGCCTCCTCGGGCTGGTGGATGACCAGGCAGGGGCCCTCCGCGACGATAGAGAGGTCGCTCTCCGTGACGATCGTGGCGATCTCAACGATGGAGCATCTGTCTTCGTCGAGCCCCGTCATCTCCAGATCGACCCACACCATGCGCTGCGAACGGTCGGGCATCGTACGGAGCATAGTCCGGATCGGGCCGGGGGGGTTGCAGCGGATGCGTGATGGCATGAGGATGGTGGACGTCCATGCGAGACGCCCAGGGCGACCGGCGGTTCCCCCTCGGTGGTCACGACCACGATGGTAGCCGTGACCACGACCATGAGCCTAGCCCTCATCACCACGGCTCTGGCGCCCATGACCACGGTCTGCTCCATGATCACGAAGCCAGCGCTCGCGACCATGGGCCTGACCCTCACGACCATGGGCCTGACCCTCATGACCACGGCCCCGAAGCTCACGGCCATGATGGGCACGATCACGGCCCAGGTGGGCACGACCACCACCATCACCACCACGGTGCTACGCCCCTGAGCCGGCTGGGGTGGGCGTTCGCGCTCACCGCGACCTTCATGGTGGTCGAGGCCGGCGTGGGCTTCTGGTCGGGGAGCCTGGCGCTCGTCGCGGATGCCGGGCACATGCTGGCCGACACCGCGGCGCTCGGGCTGGCCATGATCGCCCAGCGCATCGCGGCGCGGGAGCGGACGCGCGACCGTACCTTCGGCCACCGCCGGGCCGAGGTGCTCGCCGCCTTCGCCAACGGCATCGCCCTCGGCCTGACGGCGATCTGGATCTTCGTCGAGGCCGTGTCGCGCTGGTCTTCCCCGCCCGAGATCCAGGGCGAGGCGGTGGCGATCACCGCGGGCACGGGGCTGCTGGTGAACCTGATCTCGGCGGCCATCCTCTCGGCCGGCCAGGCGGGCCACAACGTCAACACCCGTGCGGCGCTCGCGCACGTGCTCTCCGACGCGCTCGGCTCGGTGGGTGCGCTTGTCTCCGCGCTGCTGATCCTGTTGTTTGGCTGGTACCGCGCCGACCCCACCATCAGCATGGCCATCGGCGGGCTGATCCTCTGGGGAGGCTGGCGCCTCGTGCGCGACACCTCGCACGTGCTCATGGAGGGCAGCCCCGCGGCCATGGATCTCGCGGCCGTGGAGGAGACGATCCGCTCCGTGCAAGGGGTGAAGGATCTCCACGATCTGCACGTGTGGTCGATCTCCGAAGGCTACGACGTGCTCACCGTGCACGTGGTCATCGCCCCCGATCACCACGGCACCGAGGTGGCGGCGGCGGTGAACCGGCGCATGCGCGAGGTGCACGGGCTCAGTCACTGCACGGTGCAGCCCGAGGCCACGCGGCCCGAGGGCCTGGTGAGGCTGCGACGAGGGCCAACATGATCGGGAGCTGACCTGCAGACCGTCCACCGCGCGCAGGATGCGCCTCCGGGAGAGCCCTGAACGGCGCGCGATTCGTGGACGGGTGGGGCAGTCCAGCATACCCTCCAGCCGTGTCGAACGACGGCCAGAACCACGCAGATCGGCGCTCTCTCCGCGAGAAAGACGATGATGAGGATGGGAGTGACGTCGCGCTACCCGGCGCCTCACTCCGGCTCAGCCGACGCCGGTTCCTGGCGGGCACGGGCCTGACTGCGGCCACGACGGCCGTGCTTGAAGCTTGCAAGCCCGCCGCGGTGGGCGGAGCAGGAGGCAAGGGCGCAGAGGTCGCGGGCCCGGGGCAGGTCCCGGTCACGCTGCAGGTGAACGGCAAGGAGCGCACCGTCTCTCTGGAGCCCCGCGCCACCCTCGCCGAGGTGCTCCGCACCGACCTCGGCATGACCGGTACCAAGGTGGTGTGCGACCGCGGCGCCTGCTCTGCCTGTACGGTGTGGCTCGACGGCACCCCCGTGTGCTCCTGCATGACCTTCGCAATGGACGCGGTGGGCCGGGCCATCACCACCGTCGAGGGCCTCTCCAGCGGCGGCGCGCTCCACCCTGTCCAGCAGGCCTTCGTCGAGCACGACGCAGCGCAGTGCGGCTTCTGCACCCCGGGGATGGTGATGAGCTGCGCCGCGCTTCTCCAGCGCAACCCGAGGCCGACGCTCGACGACGTGCGCACGGCGACGAGCGGCAATCTCTGCCGCTGCGGCACCTACCCCAAGGTCTTCGAGGCCACCCTCGCTGCCGCGCGGCGCGGGTCGGGCGGGTCGAGCGGAGCGAAGGGGAGCTGAGCATGGCCGACGAGAATGGCAAGGTCGCCGTCCAGACGGGCCTGGTGTTCCCCGGGGGATCCTCGCTCAGCGAGGTGGAGCGTGCGGTGCCGTCCGACGAACCGCCGCCCTGGCCGCTCAATGCCGAACTCTCGGTGGTCGGCAAGCCGTTCCCGCGTCTCGACGGCCCCCTCAAGGTGACCGGCGCCGCCACCTACACTGCCGACGTGCGCCTCCCGGGCATGCTCCACGCACGCGTGATTCGCTCGCCGCACCCGCACGCGCGGGTCAAGAACATCGACGTGACGGCGGCCGAGCGCCACCCGGCCGCGCGGGCGGTGCACGTGCTCGAGCACATGCGCGGAGGCGCCAAGCTCCGCGACCCCAAGCAGGAAACCCCCTCGAAGTTCCCCATCGTCCGGTACGTCGGCCAGCCCATCGCGGCGATCGCCGCCGCGACCCCCGCGGACGCCGAGGAGGTGATGCGCCTCGTCAAGGTCGACTACGAGGTGCTGCCCTTCGTGGTGGACCTGGAGGAAGCACGCAAGCCCGACGCACCTCGGGTGTTCCCCGGTGCCACGGAGCAGCCCGCCACCGCCGGCGGAGGAGGCGCCGTCCCCAACGTGCCGCAGCAGGGCAACGTCCGCGGTCCCACGAAGACCGGCCCGCTCGGGCCACCGCGCGGGGATGTGGAGAAGGGCTTCGAAGAGGCCGAGATCACCGTGGAGAACACCTTCAGGACGGCCGTACAGACCCACTCGGCCCTGGAGACTCACGGCGTCGTCGCGGACTGGAAGCCCGAGGTGCTCACCGTCTACGCCTCGACGCAGGGCACGAGCACGGTGCGCGACGAACTCGCCGAGGTTTTCGGCCTGCCCAAGGGGAAGATCCGGGTCGTCACCGAGTTCATGGGCGGCGGCTTCGGCTCCAAGTTCGGGATCGGCAACTTCGGCGTCCTCGCCGTGCACCTGTCGAAGAAGGCAAGCGCGCCGGTGCGCCTGATGCTCGATCGCAAAGAGGAGCACGTGAACGGCGGCAACCGCCCGAGCTCCGTGCAGCGGCTGCGCGTCGGCGCGAAGAAGGACGGCTCTCTCACCGCCATCCACCTCACCTCCTGGGGCACGGGGGGCACCGCCACCGGCGCGGGTGCAGGCAACGTCGCCAAGAACATGTATGCCTGCCCCAACATCCTCATCGAGGAGAGCGATGTCTTCACCAACGCGGGGCCGGCGGCGGCCTTCCGCGCGCCGGGGCACCCTCAGGGTGCCTTCGCGCTGGAGCAGGTGATCGACGAACTCGCCGAGAAGCTCGGCATGGATCCCCTCGCCCTGCGCGACAAGATCGACATCGACGAGGACCTCGGCGGACGCAACGTGGACAGCGCGGCGCGGCGCATGGAGCGGAAGATCGGCAGCCAGAAGTTCGACTGGGCGCGGCGCAAGCCGGCTGGGTCGGACAGGGGCCCGGTGAAGCGCGGCCTCGGCGTCGCGCAGTCCATCTGGTACCGCTTCATCGACCTCGACGCGAGCTGCGAGGTGCGCCTGCTGCGGGACGGCACGGTCGAGGTGCTCAGCGCCGTGCAGGACATCGGCACCGGCATCCGCACGGCGCTGGCCCAGGTGGTCGCCGAGGAGCTCGGGCTCCAGCCGAAGGACATCACCGTGCGCGTCGGCGACACCGCCTTCCCCGCAGGCGTCCCCTCGGGCGGCAGCAGGACCACCGGGTCGATCACACCGGCGGCGCGCAACGCAGCCCACGAGGTGCGCCGCCGCTTCCTCGCCGACGTGGCGGCCTCCATGGGCGCGAGGCCCGAGGCGCTCAGCCTGAAAGGCGGCAAGGTGCTCCTCGGGGACGACGGCGGCCGGGGGATTCCCTTCAGGAGCGCCGCGGCCAAGCTCAAGACCGAGCAGATCACCGCCTCCAGGAGCCGCGCCCACGACTACGGCGGCTTCGCCCCCGGGCGGCCCGGCATGAACATGGGTATCGGCGGCTTCGGCGGCGTGCAGTTCGCCGAGGTCACCGTCGACACGGAGACCGGCATCATCAAGGTCGAGCGCGTGGTGGCCGTGCACGACTGTGGACGCCCCATCAACCCGCTCGCGCTGGAGAGCCAGATCAACGGCGGCATCCTCCAGGGCATCTCGTACGCGCTCTACGAGAACCGCGTGCTCGATCGACGGGCCGGCGTGCAGCTCAACCCGAACTTCGAGCAATACAAGGTGCTCGGCGCCCGCGAGGTGCCGGCCATCGAGGTCCTGCTCCTCGAGGAGTACCAGGGCCGCAGCTCCACCGACGCCGGCGGCATCGGCGAGCCAGCGACCGTACCCACGGCGGCTGCCCTGGCGAACGCCGTGTACAACGCGACCGGCGTGAGGATGACGGAGCTGCCGATGACCCCCGCTCGCGTGCTCACGGCACTGGCCGCGGCAAGGAAAGGTGCGCAATGAACCGCTTCGCCTGGGTGACCCCCAGCACCATCGAGGAAGCTGTGGGTGCGCTCGAGCCGGGCGCTCTGGTCAAGGCCGGAGGGATCGATCTGATGGACCTCCTCAAGGAGGGTCTCATCGCCCCCCAGCGCCTCGTGAACCTGCGCGCTGTCGAGGGGCTCGACCGGATCGAGGAGAAGGACGAGGGGCTCCACGTCGGGCCGCTGGTGACCCTGGCGCGCCTCGCCGCCAACCCGATCGTGCAGGGACGCTACCGCGCGCTCGCCGACGCAGCCGGCCATGCAGCGACGCCTCAGATCCGCAACGTCGCCACCGTGGGCGGCAACCTCCTCCAGCGGCCCCGCTGCTGGTACTTCCGGAGCGAAGCCTTCGTCTGCAAGAAGAAGGGCGGCGGCCGGTGCTACGCGCACGGCGGCGAGAACGCCTACCACGCCATCATGAACAACAAGACGTGCGCGGCGGTGCACCCCTCGGCCACCGCAACGGCGCTCCTCGCCCTCGGCGCGAAGCTCAGGATCGCAGGTCCGACCGACGCCCGCGAGGTGCCGCTCGAGACCTTCTTCGTCGCCCCCGAGGTGGACGTCATGCGCGAGAACGCGCTGGGGGCGGGGGAGATCATCACCGAGATCGTGATCCCGTACCCCCCCTCCGAGGCCGGCTCGGCGTACCTCAAACAGGGCGAGAAGGAGTCCTTCGACTGGCCCCTCGCCGAGGTGGCGGTGCTCCTCGAACGCGACGGAAACCGCTGCAAGCGCGCCATCATCGTGCTCGGCGCGGCGGGGCCCGTGCCGGTCCGGGCCAGGACCGCGGAGGCTGCCCTCGCGGACAAGGTGATCGACGACGCCACGGCGCGTGCCGCGGCGAAGGCAGCCGTGCAGGGGGCGACCCCGCTCGAACAGAACGCCTACAAGGTGACCATCTTCGAGGCCATCGTCCGGCGGACGATCCTTGCCGCACGAGGGAACACCGCATGAGCCACGACGACAGCAAGGCCTCCCAGGGCGCTCGTCCTCATCACTTGCCCCTCGTCCCTGCAGAGGGCGCGGTCGCGCTCGCAGCCGACATCACGCAGCCCGAGGCGCAGGTCCGTGTCCGGGAGGCAACCGTTGGAGCGCCGCCGGTGGTGTGCCGCAAGCTCCGCACCAAGCAGGCCTTCGGCTCGCCGCATCCCGGCCTTCTCGACTGGCGTCATGGCCACTCCAGCACCGCCGTGTACTGGTGCCTCTCCACCATGGAGACCGCTGGCCCTGACGACTCGTACGCGCACCCGCACGGCTGCCGCGCGGGCCGTTCCTGTTATCTCCCACCACCTGGCGCCGAGCTCGACGACCCTTCCAGCATTGCCTGAGGACCGCGGCCTCCGGGGCAGCGGGGTGGCTCACCCTGCCTCCACGGGACTCCTCACCAGGCGGCGTGGCTCGCCCTCTCTCCGCGGGGCGCTCACCTGATCGAGAAATCCACGGTCTCTTCCTGGATCACCTGACCGGTGCTGGCATCGTCCAGGATCACCGTGATGGAGTAGTTGTCCGGCACCCAGGGACCACCCGTGCTCGGCACACTTGGCTTCGTAGGATCGAGCGCCGGACCCAGGAGCTGCACGTCGACCGTCACGGTGTCGCCGAGCTGCGCGGTGCTCGGGCGCGGGAAGATGTTCCGCTCCAGGATGATGAGCTTCACCTCGTTCTCGCCCGGCGGCGCGGCGCCACCGCTCAGCTTGAAGTTCAGGCGCGAGTTGGTGTCACCGCCCCTCAGGTAGATGATGCAGTGGATCTCGTCGAAGCGGGTGAAACTGCTCACCCCGATGCTCCCGTCGGTCGACATGTACACTTCCATGATCGGCTCGCACCCCGTCACGGCGAGTGCAGGAGCCATCAGGGCAAACGAGAGGAACGAGCGGCGGGACGGGAGGAGCGCCATGGCGGAGGCGAGCTTAACACCGCCGCCACCGTCGCCTGAAGCCCCTCAGACCCCGCAGGCGAGGTTGTCCCGCGCCCGCGCGGCGGCCCTCTCGTCCCCCACCGCCTCCGCCTCGGCGAGGAGCCAGCGGAACATCGCGTTCGCCAGGGCCCGCTGCCCGCGCACGTTGAACAGCCACACGGCGAGGTGACACACCTCGACGTTCATCCTGGGGAACGACAGGCGCCGCAGCTCCATCCCCACCAGCGCCGCGGCCTGCTCGTAGCGGCCCTTGAGCGCGATCCACTCCCGCCACTCGTCGATGGCCGGCAGCGCCCGGGCCTCGTCCACGCGCCGACGCAGCCTCTCCACGGTCAACTCCAGCTCTGCCAGCAGGTCGCTCCGGAGCTGCCGGTTTGCGCGACGCAGCATTTCGCCGAGATCGTCCCACTGCTCATGGGGAATCCGTGCCGCCTGCACGAGTGCCACCAGGTCCTCCACGGCCGAGGACCGCAATCCCTCGATCGCCGCCTGTGCGCCCGATGCCCCGATGGCCCGGGCGCGCTCCTCGACCTCCGCGCGCGCCGCCTCGTCCTCGAACACCGCGTCCCAGGCCCCGCCGAGCCGGCGCAGGTCTTCGCCGTTCACCCCGCCCTCTCCCCGGAGGAGCAGCGCTGCATGCAGCGCCACCGCGTGCCCCCACCGATCTCCTTCGCGTACCACCCCCCTGACCTTCGGCGCCTCCACCTGCGGCCCCCGCTCCAGCCGGGGCCGGAGCGCCCGCTGCACCAGCGCAAGCGTTGCTCTCCGCCGGGGCGCGAGGAGCCAGCGCGCCCACAGGCCGACGTCACCTGGCGCGCCCTCCGCGTCGAGCAGCCGCGCCGCCACCGCGCCGAGCAGCGCCACGTCGCGCCCCCCTCGCCATCCGACGGCGCAGAGCGCCGACACCTCGCTCCAGGCCCCACGCGCAGCAGCATCGGCCGCAAGCCAGCGCAGGGCGACCTCGCCGGCGAGGCGCGGGCAGGCGCGTGCGTCGACGTGCTCCAGGCTCTCGAGCAGCGCCCGCGCCCCTGCGAGGTCCCCGCGGTAAGCCGCGAGCAAGCCCATGGCTCCGATCCCGGCTCCCCGCAGCGTCTCGAACCCCGTGCTCAGCTCCTGGACCTCGAACAGCATCCGTAGCCGCCTGAGGTCACCTCGGCGGAGGGCCATCAAGGCCCTCGCCACGAGCCATGCCACCTGCAGCGCCTCGCCCTCCGGACCCGGCTTCTCGACCCCGAGGAGCTTCCGCTCCAGCCACCCCGCGAGCGCCTCGTCCCCCGCAGGCCTCCGGCAGAGGGCCCACGCGCCGGCAAGCACCGCCCCGCCACGCCGGTCGGCGAGGAACGTCCAGTCGGCGAGCGTGGCCATGTAGTACGCGAACCGCGGCAACCCCAGCGGGATCAACACCCAGCGCGTGATCAGCCACGGCGCGAACACCACCAGGAGTACCGCGAGCACCACGAGGAGCAGCATCACCGGGCGCTCCGCCCTGCAGCCCACCCGAGCGCCTGCAGCGCCTCCGGCCACGGCGCGAGCGGATTCTCTCCCTCGCGCGCGCGCGCCTCTGCGGCGGCCTCCGCGGCCATCGCCTCCAGCTCCGCCTCCTCGGCCAGCTCCGCGGCCTCCAGAGCGGTCACCCGCCTTGTCCCGGATCGCTCCGGTTCCTCTCCTGAATCCGGCGTGAGCCGCGCCCACAGCTCGTGCCCGAGCCGCTTCTCCGGATCGCGCAGCTCCGCCATGGCCCGGCGCACCTTGTCCGGCGTCCGCTCTCCGGGGCCCACGGGTGTCGCGTAGGTCCCCGCGCTCTTGAGCTTCAGCTCCAGCATCCCGAGGAGCTTTTGCCCCTCGCGCTCCACCTCCATCCGGGTCGCCGCGGGCCGGAGGCCGAGCACGTAGAAGGGGTTGTCGCGGATGCGCCCGAGCGCCTCGTCTCCGCGGCCCATCTCAGCGCACCCCCGAGTCGTGGCCGAGCCGCCGCTTCTGCACGTCGACGGGCATCAGCTTCCAGAGCTGCTCCGTCACCGCGCGCAGCGCCGCCTTGTCGCCCTTCTCCTGGGCCTGTCGCCCCTCGCGCACGAGCCGCTGCGCCTTCACCAGGTCCGACGACTGATCGACCTCCGACGCCGCCTCATCGAACATCCACGTCCAGGCGTCCGGGTGCCGGTAGAACGCGGCGTTGCTCAGGCTGTGCACCAGCCGGAGCTGCCGCTGCAGCTCGAGGAGATTGCGCTCCGCCCGCGCCCGCGCCACCGCCTCGGCCGCCTCGCCGAGGAGCTGCTTCTCCGTCTTCGAGCCCAGCTCTCCCACCCAGCGCGACGCCGCCGCCACCGCGACCTGCGCCTCCTTCGACAGCTCCGGCCAGCGCTTGTCGCCCTCGGCCTGCTCCAGCATCGCGTCCAGGTCGAGCAGCGACCGCCGCGCCTTCTGCCCCGCGTCCGCGTCTCCCCCCTTCGCCGCGGCGATGTCACGCTCCACCTCGGGCAGCGTGCACTCCACGTACGTCAGCTTGCCGACCGCATGGGGATCGTCTCGCTTCACCGCATCGATCTTGAGCGCCGCGAGCCGCGTCCGCATCGCCCCGAGCGACGCCGTGAGCACCTCCACGGCCGCGTCGGGCACGAGCAGGTGGGCCACCTGCTCGAACACCAGCCCCTGCGCAGGGATCAACGCCCGCGCCGACAGGTGGCCTCCCCTGTCGAGCTCCAGGGTGAGCTCCACCGACGACCCCGCCGGCAAGCTCGCCTTGAGCCCGTCGCCCTTGATCTCCAGGGTGCCCACCACCCGGCAGAGGTGCGCCTGCTCCATCTCCCCCTGCACCACCGGGATCTTGAGCAGGTGCCCCCCGCTCCCCCGCGCCACGCTCTCCACCGTCTGGTGCACGAACGTCCGCTTCGCCGGCAAGGGCGCCCCGCGCTCGAAGTACACCCGGACCGCGTTGTCGGCGAGCGCGACGCCAATGGTCCGCGACAGCGGCGGATCGCTGATGGTCAGCCCCTGCACGATGGTGATCGCCGCCGGCTGCACCTCGACCTTCGTCCCCTCCGCGCTCCGCCCCTCCAGCCGGAACACGTTGGGCCGCCGCGGCAACAGCTCTGCCGACACCACGAATGCTCCCTCCTCGTCGAGGGGTCCCTCCACGCTCTCCCACTGCCCATCGCCGCGCACGAGCTTCACGGCCGCGAGCGCGTCCTTGCCCCCGGCCCTGCCGCCCTTTGCGCCATCGTCCACCCTGCGCCCGATCACGTGCGGGAGGAGATCCGAGGTCATCGCCGGGTACTGCAACCAGAGCTTCTGGACCGCCCCGCTCCCGGCACCCCCGGCGCCTCCGCTCTCGGCCTGCGCGCGCGCGTCGAGCCCTGCCGTCGCCGCGTAGAGTGCCGCGCCCTGCGCGACCAGCGTCATCGGATCCAGCCCCTCGCCGAAGGGCGCCCCGAGCGCCTCCTTCACGCGCGCCCGCACCACCGGCATCACCGTCGGCCCCCCCACCAGCACCACCCGCGCGAGCTGCGCCGGCGAGAGCCCGTGCGCCGTGAGCAGACGCCGGCACACCTCGATCGAGCGATCCACGATGGGCGCGCACAGCGCCTCCAGCGTCACCCGGTCGAGCGACAGGTCCACGTCGATGGACCGCCCCCCCACCTCGAACACGCCGGCGAGAGAGAGAAGCGCCTCCCGCCCCCGCGTCAGCTCGATCTTCGCCTCCTCCACCGCCAGCTTGAGCTTGCGCACCCCGGCCGCGTGCGCCGCCTCCGCGCGGCTCAGCGACACCCCGTGCGCGCGGCCCACCTCGGCGAGCGCCCAGTCCACCACGGCCCAGTCGAAGTCGCGCCCGCCGAGGAAGTTGTCCCCGTCGTGCCCCACCACCCGGAGCAGCCCGTCGCGCGTCTCCAGGAGCGACGCGTCGAACGTCCCGCCTCCGAGATCGTACACGAGCCAGCTCCCCACCTGCTCCTCGGCGGACCACCCCGTCGCGAGCGCCGACGCCACCGGCTCCTGGATCAGCTCCACCCGCTCGAACCCCGCGAGCCGCGCCGCCTCCGACGTCGCCGCGCTCTGCGGCACCTCGAACAGCGCGGGCACCGAGATCACGGCCCGGCTCGGCGCGACCCCGAACTGCTCGGCCACGTCGGCGCGCAGGGACTTCAGCACCTCGGCGGCCAGCGCCTCGGGCTTGCGGGTCAGCTTCGCCGCCGCGAACGGGATCTCCTGCGCCGTACCCATCAGCCGCTTGAACTCGCTGCGCGTATTCTGGGGATCGGTCTCCAGGAACCGACGCGCCCTCCCCCCCACCGAGACCGTACCCTTGCCGTCGATCCGCACCACACTCGGGGTCAGTGACGACCCCTGCGCATTGCGCACCAGCGACACCTGATCACCGTCGAAGACCGCGGCAGTGGAGTTGGTGGTGCCGAGATCGATGCCTACGTACAGGGGCTTTCCGGACATCGAGGCGAATCATACCGCTTACCGCTCCTGCCGGTAGGCGGACCGAGCTGGTCAGGAGACGAACCACCCTGCATGGCTCAGTACAGCATCCCGTTGTCCGGCTGCAGCGGCGCCGGCAGGTCTGTCTCACCCAGCATCTGCCGCAGGTTGATCTCGATGGTCCGGCTCAGCGACGTCATCGGCACGTCGCTCACGTCGTCCTCGAAGGGCGTCTCCACATCGCGCCCGATCGCGTCCATGGCGATGAACAGGAAGGAGACGATGGCGTTCACGATCGGCGTGAGCCACCCGAGCTCGTTCACCACCCCGAGCGGCATCAGCCCCAGGTACACGTGCACCATCACCCGCGGCAGGATGTCGTACTGCCTGGGGATGGGCGTGTTCTTGATGCGCTCGCACGCGCCCAGGATGTTGGCCAGGTCGGTCAGCGAGCGGTCCATGGCCACCAGCCGGAAGATGTCCTGGGGGCCCGCCTCCCGCCCGTAGATACGGCGGAGACGCGCTCCCATCCACACCAGGATCGCGGCAGGGACGTTCTGCTCACTGCGCAGCGCGTTCAGCACCACCGGCCTGAAGAAGCCATCGATCTCCGACAACGAGTCCTGTCGCCGCAGGTGGCAGCGCAGCGCGTGCACGAACCCGATCTGCGCGTAGACCAGCTCCCTGCCGTTCTCGACCACCTTCTCCATGGATCCCGCGGCCTGCTCGTTGTTCGTCGCTTGCGCCACCTCCAGGGAGGTCCGGACCTCCTTGCGGCTGCCGGGCGTGTGGAGGTCGCGGGCATGGCCGAGCGGATCCCGCACCGCCCCGTCGCTCGACTGCGCGAGCAGCTCGTCCACGTCGAGCTTGCCGTCCTTGTCCACGAACACCGCGGTCTGCAGGAGGCGCGAGGCAGGCACCGACTCGCGCTGGGTGTCGGGGGTGCCGTCCGGAGTCGTGGGAAGGAAGGTGAGCACCTGGCGCGCGAACGAGCGTGACATGTTCACCAGCGACCCCCAGAGCGTGCGCGCCTCCCACCAGCGCTCGTAGGCGTTGTTGTTCCGGAAGGCGAGCAGCACGCCGAGCGCCGTGGCGATCACCGTGAGCGGCAGCGATGGCACCGATAGCCACCCGAAGTCGAGCGTCGTGTAGGCAGCGACCACGCCCACGGCGAACAGCACGTGAAAGAGCACCGGCAGGCCGGTGTAGCGAAGGACGATACGACCCGAGAGGGTTTTGCTGACGATCAACGCGCTTCTCCTGAATGCGCCATCCTTCACCAGGAAGGCAGAGGACCGCCATGCCCAAGTGGCGCTGTCGGCCTGCGCAGCCCCGGACACATTTCACATGTACGGCCCTCACCTGTTGATTGCCTGGGAGCCGCCCCTAAAGGACATTCATCCCGCCATGGACCTCCTCTACGCGCGCGCCCAGATGGGGCTCTCCCTCGCCTTCCACATCGTGTTCGCGGCGGCAGGCATCGCGCTGCCCCTCCTGATGGTCCTGAGCGACCTCAAGGCGCGGAGGACGGGCGACGCCCACTACGTGACCCTCAGCCGCAAGCTGGCGAAGGGCACGGCCATCCTCTTCGCTGTGGGCGCGGTGAGCGGCACCGTCCTCTCCTTCGAGCTCGGCCTGCTCTGGCCCGAGCTGATGGGCACCTACGGCGAGGTGATCGGGCTGCCCTTCGCGCTCGAAGGCACCGCCTTCTTCACGGAGGCCGTCTTCCTCGGCATCTACCTCTACGGCCGCGACCGGATCTCCCCGTCGCTCCACCTCTTCTCCGGAGTGATGGTCGCGCTCAGCGGCGCGGCGAGCGCGTTCTTCGTCACCCTCGTGAACGCCTTCATGAACCACCCGGCGGGCTTCACCCCCACCCCGCACGGGCCGGTGGACGTCGATCCTGTGGCGGCGATGTTCGGCCCGAGCTGGCTGCACCAGACCTCGCACACCCTCGTCGCCTGCTACCAGGCGAGCGCCTTCGCGATGGCGGGCATCCACGCGCTCGTCCTGCTCCGGCACCCTGGCTCGACCTTCCACCGCAAGGCGCTCTCCATCGCCCTGCCGCTCGCGTGCGCGACGGCGCTCCTCCAGCCCCTCATCGGGGACCTCTCGGCGAAGCACGTCGCCACCGCGCAGCCCGTGAAGTTCGCGGCGCTGGAGGCTCACTTCGAGACTGCGCGCGGGGCGCCCATCAGCCTGGGCGGGCTGCCCGACGTGGAGACCGCCACGACCCGCTATGCGCTGGAGATCCCGAAGGCCCTCTCCATCCTGGCCTTCAACGACCCCGACGCCGAGGTGAAGGGCCTGAAGGAGTTCCCGCGCGACGAGTGGCCCCCCATCGCGAAGGTGCACTTCGCCTTCCAGCTCATGGTCGGGACCGGGACGACCATGGCCCTGCTCGCGGCGCTCACCCTGTTCCTGCGCTTCCGACGCAAGGCCTGGCCCGACGGCCGCCGCATGCTCTGGGCCTGGCTCCTCTGCGGGCCGCTCGGCGTCGTGGCCATGGAGGCCGGGTGGCTGACCACCGAGTGGGGACGGCAGCCCTGGATCATCCACGGGGTGATGCGCACCGCCGACGCCGTGACCCCGGTGCCGCACCTCGCCGCGCCCTTCTGGACCTTCACCCTGGTCTACGCTTTCCTCGGCGTGATGGTGGTCTTCCTCCTCGTGCGGCAGGTGGCCGGGACCTTGCCGGGTCACGAGGGCGCCGGGGGACACGACGCGCACGACGATCCGGAGCCCTCCCATGCCCACTGAGCTGTGGCTCGGCGGCGCGCTCCTCGGCGCCTTCGTGCTCTACGCCCTCTTCGGGGGGGCCGACTTCGGCGGCGGCGTGTGGGACCTCTTCGCCCGCGGCCCCCGGCGCGACGCGCAGCGGGCGCTCATCGCCAAGGCGCTCGGACCGGTGTGGGAGGTCAACCACGTCTGGCTGATCATCGGCGTCGTCATCCTCTTCGGCGCTTTCCCGCCCGCGTTCGCTGCGCTGTCGGTGGCGCTGCACGTGCCGCTGTCGCTGTTCCTCCTCGGCGTCATCTTCCGGGGCACGGCGTTCACCTTCCGCACCTACGACGCGCGCGGCGACGCCGTGCAGCGGCGCTGGGGGCGCGTGTTCAGCGTGGCGAGCGTGCTGTCGCCGGCCCTCCTCGGCGCCTGCGTGGGGGCGGTGGTGAGCGGCGCCATCCGGGTCGAGGGGCGGGTGGTGGTGAGCGGGTTCTTCGCGCCCTGGCTCTCCCCCTTCGCGCTGTCGGTGGGCGCGCTGGCGCTTTGCCTGTTTGCCTTCCTGGCGGCGGTCTACCTGACCGCGGAGACCCGGGAGCGCGCGCTCCAGGAGGACTTCCGCCGTCGCGCGCTCGGGTCGGGTGTCGCGGTCTTCGGGGCAGCCTTCGGCGTGCTGCTCCTCGCGCGGAGCGGCGCGCCGAGGGTGTGGTCGGGGCTGACGAGCTCCCCCTTCGCACTCGTACTCCATGGAGTGACGGCTGCCACGTCCATCACGGCGCTCGCCCTCCTCGTCGCGCGGCGCTACTGGCCGGCCCGGATCGCGGCGGCCGCGCAGGTGGCCTTCATCGTGGTGGGCTGGGCCGTGTCGCAGTACCCCTACCTCGTGGTCCCCGACGTCACCGTGCAAAGCGCGGCGGCGGGCAGCGCCACCCAGCGGGCGTTGCTCTGGGCCCTGGCCGCGGGCGCAGCGCTGATCCTCCCCTCGCTGCTCCTGCTCCTGCGGGTGTTCCAGACCTCCATGCAGGCCCCTTCGCGCAAATGAGCGCGAGGTGGCGGCCTCCTCGCGGCGGCCCCCCCGCGTAGAGGAGCGCGCGAGGGACTGGCCGCCTCACGCCCAGGCGACGACCACCTCGCGCGGGCCCTGGTAGGGCATGCGCCCATGCGCCACGATCGCGTTGTCGATCGCGACCACGTCCCCGCGCCGCCACGGAAACACCACCAGGTTCTGCCAGATCACGTCGCGCACGTGCTCCAGGTCCGCCTCCGGGATCTCCCGGCCGTCCCGGTACGTGCAGTGCAAGGTCAGCTCGTCCGACCTGCGCAGCCTGCGCTGGGCCGCGGTGAGGACGCGGCTCGCCTGGAGCATCCCGAAGAGCCACGGCTCCGGGCGCCGCGCGAAGAGCCGCCGGTACTCCGAGGTGGCGGTCGAGAGGTGGAAGACCTGCACGTGGTTGAACCACGCCATGTCGCCGGTCTCCGGGTGCGCCCGCGCCGCCTCCTGCTCGCTCGTGAGCCGCAAACCGCCGTCCGGAAGCCAGGTCGGCTTGAAGCCCTCGACCGCGCACTTGGCCTCGACCTCGGCCCGATCCGTGGTGCCGAAGATCTCGTCCCAGCGCTTGAGCTGCCAGGGATCGAACTTGCGCCCGAACGCCTTCACCCTGGCCAGGGCATCGCCCGCGCCGCCCGCGCCCTCCTCACCGCCCGCATCGCCCGCGCCGTTGGCGCCGCGTGCGGACGACCCGTCCGGTGCTCCGTAGTTGCGCACGATCCGGATCCCCCGCTCCGCGAAGCGGTCGCGCACCTCGGGCCGGAGGCCCGCATAGACCTTGCGGAAGTCGCAGAGCGGCGTCTCACCCCCGGAGGCGGGCGCGGTCAGGCAGCAGAAGAAGAGCCGGCGCGGAGGGCGCGCCGTGAAGCTCATCTCGCAGTGCTGCGGGATCGGGTAGTAGCCGGGCAGCTCGCTCGCGGAGAACACGTAGTCGGTCAGCGCCTTGCGCGGCGAGGTCCCCATGTACTCCCGCGACAGCTCCGGATCGACGGCGCGCGCCACCCGCTCGAAGTCGTGCGGCTCCTGGACGTCGAAGCCGCGCAAGAGGAGCGCGCCGTGGACGCGGAGGCGCGCCGCGAGCTCCTCCTGGTGGGCCTCGAGCCACGCGATGAGGGGTGGCAGCGCCCGCTGGGCCCGGGCCGCGATGACGAGGGGCAGGCCGCGCTCGTCGAGGGGCGCGATGTCGTAGGGGCCGTCGAGCAGGCGCGGAGGCGGGCGCGTGGACGCGCGCGCGGGCGTGGACGGAGGGGGGGTGGTCTGGGCCATGCGCCGCGATTGGAGCAGGACCCATGCCGCACGTCACGGGTGGATCTGCTCGACCACCCGATCGACCACCCCCTCGCGGAGCACGAGGAGCCTCGTAGGAGCCACACCGAGGACCACGGTGAGCGCCACGAGCGACAGGAGCACCACCCGCTCCCTGAGGAGCATGGACTCCACGGCCGCGTAGCGTGCGCGCGGCGCGGGGCCGAGGAAGGTGCGCTGGAACGCGCGGAAGACGGTGATGCCGTTGATCGCGGTTGCCACCAGCATGATCACCGCGAGCACCGGGTGGACGTGCAGCACGCCGTGGATGAGCAGGTCCTCGCTCACGAAGGTCAGCGCGCCCGGGAAGCCGATGCTCGCGCAGGCCAGCAGGAAGAAGAACGCCGCCGCGCGGGGCATGCTCGCGACGAGGCCGCCGAGCTTGCGGGTGTCGGCCGCGCCGGTGCGCGCCTCGATGGCCCAGATCACGATGGCGAGGCCGGTGAGCGAGATGGTCGACGCCACGCCCTGGAGCAGCGCGCCGCTCACGCTCTGGATGTTCATGGAAGCGATGCCGAGGAGCATCACGCCCTTCTGGCTGGACATCAGGTAGCCGATCATCCGGCGCAGGTCGGTCTGCACCAGCGCCAGCACCGCGCCGTGCACGGTGCTCAGCAGCCCGACGCCGGCGATGATGGGCATCCCCGCCGCGCTGCCCTCGGGCAGGAGAGGCACCACCACCGTCAGCAAGAGGTGGATGCCCACCTGCGCCTGCCCGAGCAGGAGCGCCACCCCGAAGGGCCCCCGCTCGAGCAGGACGGGCAGCCAGCCGTGGAAGGGCACCGCCGCCCTCCGGATCAGCACCGCGAGCCCGAGCAGGGCGAAGAGCACCGGCTGGGAGGCGGCAGGCAGGCCGACGCGGTGGATCTCGTCGATGTCGAAGGGCGCCACCGCGCCCCGCTGGGCGGCGAGCCAGGCGATGCCCGCGATGCCGGCCACGATGGGCAGCGTCCCGCCGAGCAGGAAGAGCCGGTAGGTGCGCCGGAGGAGGGGATCGTTCACTTCCTTGCGGGCAATGAGCCGTTCGCCAGGGATGAGCGTGGCGACCCACGCCACCCCGAACAGGGCGAGGTCACGGGCGCACAGGATGGCGATCGTGGCGCTCGCGGTGGAGAGCACCGCCGCGAGGTTCGGGCGGTCGAGCACCGCCCGCCGCCCGGCGATGAGAAGGCAGAGCTGCATGCCGGCCACGAGCAGCGGCATGACCACGCTGTAGCCGTCGAGCCCCAGGTGCAGCCGGGCGCCCACCAGGGGCAAGGTCGGGCCCACCCCATCGAAGCTCCCGCCGTGCATCAGCGCGAGCGGGGCCACGGCGAGGAGGAGCGTCACCGCAGCGCCGGCAATCGCGATCTCGCTGCCCCGCTCGTCGCTCGGCGCGCGTCGGACCAGGAGAGCAGTGACCCAGGGGACCAGGATCAACGCCGAGAGCAGGACGAGTGCGCTCATGATCGGACCTCCCCCGCGTCGCGGGAATCGCTCAGCACGGAACGGGAAGAGAGGGCCATGGCGCCCCCCGAGCTGGGCCGCGCGACGCCCTCTCCGCCCTCTCCAGCCGGAAGCGCGCCGCGGGCGACACCTCCGCCGCCACCCTCACCCGAGCGATCCCCGACGCCCGCCAGCGTCGCCACCAGACGGCGCTCGACCCGGTCGAGCCGCTGCCCGAGCCGCATCACGGGCGCCGCGACGAACCGCTCCTGGAGCGCCTCCAGGTGGAAGCGCTCGAGAGCCAGCCAGTACACGCGCCGCACGAGCCGTGCGGGCAGGAGCCTGGCCGCGAGCCCGAGCTGCGGCAGCGGCGCGCCCTCGTGGGCCGAGCGGATGTCCTGCGCATCGCGCAGCGCCGAGGGGGCGCGGAGGAGCTGCAGGCAGCGCAGGCAGGCGTGGGCGAAGAGGTGCACCAGCGCGAGCTGGTAGAAGCCCAGGCCGATCTCGATGAACATGATCCCCACCTGGGACATGGTCGCGTGCGCGAGGGCGCTCTTCACGTCGGACTGGGCGCGGCCGACCAGGGTCGCATAGACGGCCGTGAGGGCACCGACCACCGCGACCACCGCGCTCGCCGCGGGCGCGCTCTGGAGGAGCGGCGCCAGGCGCAGCAGGAGGTAGACCCCGGCGTGCACGGAGATCGCCCCGTAGAACAGCGCGCTCGACGGCGTGGGTCCCTCCATGGCGCGCGGCAGCCAGCTCCCCACCGGGAACTGGGCGCTCTTGCCCATGGCCGCCACGAGGAAGCACAGCGCGAGCGCCGTCGCCCCACCCTGCCCGAGCGCCGCGCCGGTGCCCGGCCACGCCTCGCCGCCGAGGACCGCCTCGAAATGCGAGGAGTGCGCCAGCTCGTGCATCAGCACCACCCCCACGAGCAGGCCGATGTCGCAGAGGCGGTAGGTCACGTAGACCCGCGCCGCCGCCCGCGCCGGCGCCGCGCGCTCGTGGAAGAACGCCACGAGCAGCACGCTGGTCACGCCGACGAGCTCCCAGCCCGCAAAGAAGACATCGACCGTGCCGGCCGAGACCAGCGCCAGCATGCCCGTCGCGAAGAGCGAGAGGAGCAGGAAGAACCGGGTGAAGCCCGCCTCCCGGTGCAGGTAGGCGATGGAGAAGCGGCCCACCACGAGGGCGATGAGCGAGACCAGGAGCATCATCGTCGACGAGAGCCGATCGATGAGCAGCACGAGGTCGAACTCGTACTCCCGCGTCTTGAACCAGTGGCCCACGTCCACCGCGAGAAAGGCGTCGGGCGCGATGACCGCGCAGCCCCACACCACGAGCGACGAGAGCGCCGACAGGGTGAGCGCGGCGAGGACGACCCGCGACACCACACGCTCGCTCGGGGCGCGCAGAAGCAGGGTGAAGGCACCGAGCGCAGCGAACGCCACGGCCGGAGCGACGACGGCCAGGGCGGCGAGCCTCGCGAGGATCTCAGGCAGCGACATGGGCCACCTCCTCCTGCGCCGTACGCGGCGGGCGCGGCGGGCGCGGCGGGTCATCCAAGCGCACGATCTCCGCGGACGCAGCGCGGATGAGCGCAGGAGCGACGAAATCGGACTTCCCGGCGTACCAGTCGACGGAGCGCGCGACCTCCGGCAGCGGTCCCCCCGGGGGGACGAGCGACGTGAAGCCACCATCCTTGAAGTGCATCATCCGGCCGGTGTCCGGGTCGACGCACACGACCTGCACCCAGCCGTTCACCACCAGCTCGCGCACCACGGGCTGCCGCTCGCAGATGCCCACCGCCACCTCGGGCGTGGTCTCCAGCACCAGCAGGAGGCGGACCGGCTCGTGGATCTCGATCATCTGCTTCGGTAGGCCCGTGCGCAGGTCCCCTGCCCCGCCCTCCATCACCCCGAGCAACGAGACCAGGTTGTGGGGGAGCTTGGTGCCGCAGCCGTAGTGGGCGTTGTCGACGCGGGAGAAGTAGTACTCGAGGTTGATGCCGGCGCCGACGGGGCCCGCCGCCGCGACGATGCGCTCGAGAATGCGGCCCTCCACGTCGAGGGTCGGATCGTACGAGATCAGGAAGGCCCGCCGGTCGAGGAAGAGCCCGCGGGTCATCTCGCGGCGGCCGATCACGCAGACGGCATTGGTGACGTGCCCGAGCTCGGGCCGGGCCTGGCTGAGGTCCTCGGCGCGCGTCTCGACGTGCGCCAGGGCCGCCTCGGGGGTGAGCGACTTCGGCGCCGAGGCGAACCGGCGGCAGCGCTCGTGGGCGTGCAGCTTGCGCGCCTCGTCGAGCGTCGCCCGCGCCGCAGCCAGCACCTTCGCGTGGGAGGGCGGGGCCCGGTGCGTGTCGCTCAGGGTGATGCCGTCGGTCGTCGTGTTGTGGAGCCCGCCCACGAACCAGGTAGTCTCGGGGATGTCGATGCCGCGCTGGCGGAGCAAGGCGCGGGTCTCCGGGTCGTTCGCCATCTCCGCGAAGAGCCGCGCGTTCGGCTCGCCGAGGCGGCCGCCGCAAGCGCCGCAGTCGTAAGCCGACTGGTGGGGGTTGTTCGTGCTGCGCGAGCCATGCCCCAGCACGACCACCAGCGGCGCGAAGCTCTTCACGAGGCCCATGTTCTCCAGCGCCGCCCCGACCCGACCCGCCTTCTCGGCCGCGGTGAGCACGCGCAGGCCCGCGCCGAGGTCGCCCTCGCCCGGGCTGTGCAGGTGCGTCGCCGGCAGCGGCAGGAGGCGCCGGCCGACCGCCGCCCGGAGCTTGCCCGCGGTGCGCGGCATGAGCACGCGCCCCACGAGCGGGAACAGCGAGAACACCCCGAGGGTGGGCGTGAGCAGCATCCCCCGGGTCATGGTGTTCGTGCCGTGGCGCAGCGCATGGAGCAGCCGCGCCCACCGCCGCCTCCGGCCGCGCCGCTGGGTGCCGTGGGCCTCCTCGACGGGGCGCTCCACCACCTCGTAGGCGGGCTCGGCGCCGAGCGGGCAGAGGGCCGCGAAACCGGGATCGTCGAGGCCACGGTAACGGATGGGCACGCCGAAGAAGCCGGCGATGCCGAAGGTCTCGTTGCGGGGCGACAGCTCCTCCAGGTGACGGCGGAGGCCGCAGCTCCGGTCGTCCATGCAGCAGATGACCTGCAGGGCGGGCTCGGCGACGCGCCGCGCCGCGACCGGCCTGCGCAGGTTGACCGCGAGGGCGTGCATGACCTCATGGCGGTGGTGACGCTCGTACGCCTCGTGCCACACCCGGCGGCGGGTGGTCTCGTCGAACGCCTCGAGCACACCGAGCACCCAGAGGCGATCGCTCTCGGAGAGGAGCTTCACCTGCGCCGCCTCCACGCCCGCCGCCTGGGCGAGCTGGAAGAGCAGGTAGGGACGCTCGTGATCCGCGGAGCGGTCCATCGCCTGGGCTGGCGGCGACGAGGGCCGCTGGCTGCGCCGCACGTGATCGACGAGGCCCGCGAGCGGCCCCTCGTAGCCGAGCCGCTGGCGCGCGATGTCGCGCAGCGCGAGCTGCCAGAGGGTGAGGCGCACCGCGAGGTACTCCGTGAGCGAGGCGGGAGGCGCCGTGGGCGCCCTGTCCCCCGGGGTGTGCTCCAGCCGGTGGATCATCCCGGCCCAGCCCGGCATCTCCAGGAGGATCTGCGTCAGGTACGCCTCCCGGTGCGCCTCCGAGACGCCGAGCGTCTCCAGGGCGCTGAGGACGATGCTCGCGGGCGTGAGCTTGGCGCGGGCGATGCGTCCGAACTCGGCGGGGAGCTCGCGCAGGAATGCGGCAGCCGGGGGCGCCTCGCGGGTCATCGCCGCGAAGGCCTGGAACAGGCCCTTGTCGCGGTCGGGCATGGCCCAGTGCGCGACGCCTTCATCGAGGTAGGCGGAAAGGAGCCGCACGAGGAAGGATCCGATCATCTCCGCCGCGTCCTCGCCCGTGACCGCGAGGAGAAGATCGCGGTGGGTGCGGTCGAGGCCCACGCGATCGACGAGCGACAGCTCGGTCGGAGGCGCAGGCGGCAGGGGCAGGGCACGGCAGGCGTCCCAGAGCGCGCGCGCCTCGTCGGAAAAGCCCCGCTTCCCCTGCTCGGCCATGCGCCAGACGAGGGCCGCCTCGCTCACCGTGCGGAGCGAGTGACGGAGCGCAACGCGCTCGATGGAGGCGCGGGTGAAGGGCCCCCGGCTCTCGGCAAGGCGCTCCGGGCTCTCGCGGCGGTGGTGGTCATCGAGCGCCGCCGCGAGGTCCTCCTCGGTGATGCGCCCCGTGCCGAGGAAGGCGCGGTACTCCGCCTCGGCGAGGTAGCCCTCCGCGCCGAAGGTGGCGCTCGCCGCCGCGACGGCCTCGTGGAACGGCAGGTGCTGGAAGGCGTGCAGGGTGTTGTGGTGGATGAACACGCCGATGGGCCCCTGCGCCGGCAAGAGGTGCGCGGCGTGGTCGAGGAGCGCGCGGAGACGCGCTTCCGGGGTGGCCTCGGCGTGACGTTCTGGACCGTGATCGTGACTCATGGCTGCTCGGGGGGAAGGAGGCTTCAGCGGGAGGCGACGGGGGCGAGGGCCATCTTCTTGCGCGCCGAGAGGGGGTGCGCCGAGAGCTGGCTGTGGGCGTCGAGCCCGCTCACGGTGAGCGAGCGCCCCTGGCTCTCCAAGAGGGACTTCAGGTCTTGCAGGTTGGTCATCACGGTGTGATCGACGAGCCGCGCGTTCGAGAGGTCGACCTCGATGGCCTTCGCGCTCGCGTGCTGTTCGATGCGGCGCTTGATGGTGAGGTAATTGCTGAACACCGCGGCGTGCTTGACCTGCAGCGTCACCCGGTCGCCCACCACCTGCTCGTCGATCTCCGGGCGGAAGAGGCTGCCGACGGGCGTGCCATTGAAGAGGTGAATCACCATCTTCATCGCGATGCCCGCCGCGACGCCGACCAGCAGGTCGGTGGCAATGGTGACGAGCGTGGTGGTCGAGAGAATGAGGAGCTGCTCCTTGCCGATGCGGAAGGTATGCACGAACTCCTTCGGCGAGGCGAGGCGGATGCCGGTGAAGGTGAGCATCGCCGCCAGCGCGGCGAGGGGAATGCGGTGGATGAGGCCGGGAGCGAAGGCCACGAAGAGCAGGAGGAACAGGCCGTGGAAGAAGTTCGCGAGCCGCGTCCTCGCGCCGTAGCCGATGTTGGCCGAGCTGCGGACGATCTCCGAGATCATTGGCAGGCCGCCGATGAACCCCGCGACGAGGTTGCCGACGCCCGTGGCGAGCAGGTCACGGTCGAGGTCGGAGCGGCGCTTCTCGGGATCCAGGGTGTCGACGGCCTTGGCCGACAGGAGCGACTCGATGCTCCCGACCAGCGTGAACATGACCACGTACTTGATGGAGACCGACGAGGTGATCTGGGAGAAGTCCGGGAACGCCACCGCCTTGAGCAGGTTGCCCGGGAGGTTCACCAGGAACTTGGGCCCGATCGTGTAGTCGTGGTGGGTGATGGCGAACGAGTAGGTGTGCTCGTGCTCCAGGTCGAAGAAGTACGCGAGCGGCATCGCGCCCGCGAGCACGAGGAGCGGCGCCGGGACGCGCTTCGCCCACGCGAACCGTTTGGCGACGAAGGGCCACCCGAAGAGCAGCGCCAGGGAGAGCGCGCCGATGAGCGCGATCTCGGGATTCATCGCGGCGACGCTGTGGGGGATCTCGGCGAGCAGGTGGAGGGGCTCCTTCGCGGCAGGCGAGACGCCGAGGAGCACGTGGATCTGCTTGGAGAAGATGATGATGCCGATGGCCGCGAGCATCCCGTGCACCACCGACGAGGGGAAGAAGTCGCCGAGCTTGCCGGCACGCGCGAGCGCGAGGCCGATCTGGAGGACCGCGGCGACCACGATGCAGGCGAGCGCGCGGCGGTAGCCGCCCCCTTCCGTGCCCCCGAGCTCGGTGACGGCGCCCAGCGCGATGACGATGAGACCTGCCGCCGGCCCTTTGATGGTCAGCCGGGCACTCCCCATCCAGGTGGAGATGACGCCGCCGACGACGGCGGTGAGGATGCCAGCGACGGGAGGGAAGCCGCTCGCCATCGCGATCCCCAGGCAGAGGGGGAGGGCGATGAGGAACACGAGGAACCCTGCGACGAGGTCGTTCTTCCAGGACGGTCCCGCCGGCGGGGCTGACGCGACCTGTTGCTCTGTGGGGGCCATGGAGACCTGAGGTCCGCGGGGACAAGCGAGCGCGGGACGCGCTGGTTGCCTCGGTTCGGACGTGGGGAGACGGGATGAAGCGCCAGGAGGTTCCCGAGGGTCAGATTCGGGAGCTGCCCAGGGCAACCCGGGAACCGCCGGCCAGGTCGTCCCGTCTTTAGCACTGTCATGGAAGCGGCGATGCACCCGGCGCTCGGTATTGCCGAGGCCCTCTGGTCACCAGCGCAGGCGGTAGACTTCCGCCCGCGCCCGGCTAGAGTCCGCGGGCCGACGCCGCCCTCGCGAGACGAGCTTGCCATGACCGCCCCGCGATCCACGCCCCTCGGCAGCACACGCGCGCAGTTCGAGGCCGCGGTGCGCCCCATCCTGCCGCGCGTGTACCGCTACTGCATCTCGCTCACCGGCGACCGCGATCGCGCCGACGATCTGTTCCAGAACGCAGTGCTGAAGGCATTCCTGAACGCGTCCTCGTACGAGGGCCGGAGCGACCTCGCCGGCTGGCTGTGCGGGATCGCCCGCAACGAGTACCTGGAGACGCGGCGCACGGAGGCGCGCCGTCACGGGCTCTTCGATCGCTTCGTCGACGCCTGCACCGAGGCCCTGGGCCTCGCGCCGAGCGACGCGAAGGCACCCGACCGACTGCTCATGCAGGGCGAGGAGTCCGAGCTGCTCCTCGCCTGCCTGCAGCAGGTCCCCGAGGACTTCCGCACCGTCGTGGTGCTCTGCGACATCGAGGAGCTCGGCTACGACGAGGTGGCTGGAATGCTCGGCATTCCCAAGGGTACAGTGAAGAGTCGGCATGCGCGTGGGCGCGCGCGGCTGCGTGAGGTGTACGAGCGCGTGGCGACCGGGAGCCTTGCCCCGGCGCGGGAGGAGTCGACATGAAGCGTCACGATCATGAGCTACCCCCCCTGCCCGAAGATCTCGCCCGCGGGATGCAGGCGCTGCGCGGCATGGGGCCGACCGACGACCTCGTGGAGCGCGCCCTCGGCGCCCTGCCCGACCGCCGCCCGGAGTCGGCGCGGCCTTCCTCCAACCGGGAGCGTCCGACCTCGCGCTGGCTCCTCGGCAGCCTCGCCCTCGCGCCCGCGCTCGCCGCAGTGGGCGTGGTGGCCTTCCACCTGGCCGCGACCCGCGGCGCGCTCGGCACCCTCCCCGAAAGCGACCCCACCGCCACCCTGGAGCGCTCCGAGGAGCGCACCCTCGGCCTCGACGCCGAGGGCCAGACCTGGGCCGAGTTCGACCTGGTGACCCACCACCACGAGGGCCGCGAGGCCACGGTGCACCTCGAGGTCCCCGAGAGCGTGAGCGTGCGCCTGCCCGGCGGCGACGGCAGCTTCCTCGAGCGCTCCTGCGCCGAGTCCCGCTGCCTGCACAGCTTCAAGCACAGCGAGGTCGACGGCGGCCCCCTCCGCGTCGCCTTCGCCCAACCCGGCCGTTACGAGATCCAGGTCCGCCACGAATCCAAGGAAGCCCGCGTGAGCGAGCGCTTCGTCGTCACCGCCATCCGCGACTAACAAGCAGGGGCCTGCGGCCTCTACGCTCCCGATGGTCGCCACCCCTGCTGGGGAGAGGCTTTCGGCTCAGGGGTGCACGTACACCAGCGTGCCGCCCTTCTCGTGGATGACGCCGTGCCACGCCGCCGGCACCACGGGCTCCGTCCAGTCGAAGAGCCAGGCCGCGTCGGCCGGGGACATGTTCACGCAGCCGTTGCTCTTCACCTTGCCGAAATCGTCGTGCCAGTAGACCCCGTGCAGGGCGTACCCCTTGTGGAAGTACTGCACGTAGGGCACATCGCGCAGGTCGCGCGCGTTCTCGTCGGCCTCGTCGCCATCCATGGTGGCGCTCACGTGCTTCGACTGGATGAAGAAGGTCCCCTGCACGGTGGCGCTGGTCGTCTCGGGATCGGCCAGCTCGCCACGCCCGGTGGAGACCAGGGTGGAGAAGACGGGACGGGTCCCCTCGTAGGCCACCAGGATCTGCCGGGTGATGGACACATCAATCCACTTCAGCCCCCGCGCCGCGTGCGCCCAGAGGTCCCGCCCCAGCACGGCGATGCGCAGGCTCGACGCAGGGATCCACAGGCCCGCGTCCGTCTCCACGTACACGCCGCTCACGGCGGAGCGGCCGGTGAGGACCCAGCCGGAGCGATACCCGGCCCAGCCCTCGGGGCGTAGCTCGCCCGAGGCGTCGGGCTTCAGGGTGCGCACCCCGTGGTGCATCACGAAGGCCGGCGTCCCCTCGGTCTTCACCTCCACGCCGCGCATCTCGGAGGGGATGACCGCGCGGGTGCGGTCGATGGGGAGCAGATCCAGCTCGGTGGTCAGGCCGAAGCGGCGCCCCGTCCAGTCGAAGGTGGCAATCAGCCCGAACGCCGTGTTGTGCCGGGCGCGCCCGCGGTGCACGGGGAAGCGGACCTTCTCTTCGGCGCCGTAGGGCTTGGGCAGATCGCGGCCACTCTGCAGGTACTCGGTGAGGGCGTCCGGAGGGCCGAGGAGCTGCTCGTTGCGCTGCTCCCAGCCCGACTTCTCCACAGAGCCAACGCGGCCTTCGACGCGCCGCTGGTCACTCTCGGAGGGCAGGCGGACGTAGAGGTGCGGCGGCGGGCTGCGGGAGACCACGTAGTGGTACGGGTACGCTTCGCCGCGGCGAGGACCGTGGGGCGTGGCGTGGACCATGGCAGTGTCGGCGTCGAGGGTCGCGGTCCTGCCCACGCAGACGTAGCCGCGGGGATGGATGGCGTACCACCCCTGGGTGCACCCGTCGGTGCCCGCGGGGGCAGCGGCACGCTCGACCACGGTGCCAGCGCGCAGGTAGCCGAGGCGCGCGGACCTGCGCCGGGGCTCGGCATGCACGAAGGTGCGCATGGCGATGCTGGCGAGCTGGTCGCCCTGACCGGGTCGGAGCGCGTCGGGGCTGACCACGGGCGTCAAGTCGGCCTCCTGCTCGGGCGGAGGCGGAGGCGGCGGCTGCAGGGTGGGCGCGTCGAGGCGCTCCACGGCAGAGCGGCCAGGCGGCTCACTGGTCGGCGCGCAAGCCGTGGCCCCGAGGATCAGGGCGGTGAGCATCCAGGGCGAGCGCATCAGCCCGCCCTACCTACCTCACCGTCAGCGCTCGGACCAGGCGTCCCGGCGCGTGCTGCCGGCGGCGCGGTCGCCCGCTTCAGCGCCGTGCACCGCGTGCAGCGTGCGCAGCGCTAATGGGCCGCCGGGTTCGGGGAAGGCGGGTTGGGGCGGGGTACACCCGCTGTCGGACGAGATCAGGACGACCCAGGTGAATCCTTTTGCCCGCATGGCGCTCCCTCTCCTGCTGTCTTCCCGCGGGGTCGTCCGCGCCACCGCCCACGGCGTGTGGCCGGAGAACCCTGCACTTCGCTGCTCTAGATCCCGCCCCTCGCGATCCTCGACGGACCGGCGTCAGTCCAATTTGGGTACCGAAACGATGGACCCGGGTCAACGGGTGGGTGCGCGCTCACGATGTCGAGGTCAGCCCGATCGGGGCATCGAAGAAAATTGCCTCCATGGCCACGCGCCACGCGCCACGCGCCACGCGCCACGCGCCACGCGCCACGTGCCACGCGCCACGCGCCACGCAGCGCCTCTCGCGTTGCGCGCGCGCAACATCGAGGGAGCGGGGCGTCACCCTGGGAAGAGCTGTTTCCCGTGTGGAGCGACGCCGATCTCTACGCGGAAGGTCTGTGCGGCGACGTCGCGGCGGCCGACGCGCGGGACCACGGGCTCGGGCAGGAGGACACGGAGAACGGCGAGGTGGCTCGTGCGGACAGCGCGGGAAGTTGCTCCATGCGCGGGACGCGAACGTCGGGAGGGGGAGCTTGGCCCGCTGCACTCGCCGCAGTGACGGGAATGCTCCTCGGGCGCCGCAGACCCTGGCGGTAGCCGCCTGCAGACTCAGGGCAAGGCTCTGCAGACTCAGGGCAAGGCTCTGCAGACTCAGGGCAACCGTCTGCAGACTCAGGGCAACCGTCTGCAGACTCAGGGCAGCCGCCTGCAGACTCAGGGCATGTGAAGTTGACTTGCGTTTTCATCAAGAGCCGGTAGTGTCGTGGACGCGCTCGGCGAGAGAGCGACGCGAGGTGGAGCCATGCCTGAAGTGCCTGCGGTGCTGGCGAATGTGATGGAGCCCTGGTTCGCCCGGAGCGCCAACGTGACGGCCGTGGAGGACCTGGCGCCGCGGCTCAAGCGGGTGCGCTTCGAGGGAAGCGCGCTGCGCGGGGTGCGCTTCCACGCAGGACAGGAAGTGGAATTCCGGGTGAGCGAGACGGCCTTCCGCCATTACACGCCGTCGGCATTCGACGGGACGCAGGGCGCGCTGGAGGTGCTGTTCTTCCTCCACGGGCACGGGCCAGGAAGCACCTGGGCGAGCGGCCTTCGCGAAGGGACCAGGGCGAACGTGCTCGGGCCAGGGGGAAGGTTCACGCTCGACCCCTTCGCGGCGACCCACGTGCTCCTCGGAGACGAGACGAGCCTCGGGCTCTTCAGCGCGATGGGGCGCTCGCTGCCGCCAGGGAGCCGCGCGGTGGGTGCCGTGGAGGTGGAGCCGGGCTGCGAGCGCTGGCCGGCGCTCGCGGGGAGCTTGCTCGACGGGGCGCCGCGGCGCGCGGGGAAGCGAGGAGAGGCGCTGCGGAGGTGGGTGGAAGAGCACCCGGCGTGGCTCGACAAGCGGCGCGCGCACAACGGCGACACGGTGTTCTACCTGGCCGGACACGCGGGGACGCTGGTGGAGCTGCGGCGGTGGCTCGTGGAGGAGCGGGGGATTCCGCGGCGGGCAGTGCGCTCGAAGGCCTACTGGGCAGACGGCAAGCGAGGCTTGTGATGGGTGAGAAGGCGAAGGTCGACCTCGGCAAGGTGCAGGAGACGCTGCTCATCCCGCTGTATGGACGGGCGGTGGAGACCAGGAAGCGTCGGCCCCTCCTGAGCGACCCGAAGGCCGTCGAGATGGTGGCAGCCATCGACTACGACTTCCACAAGTTCGATCGGTCAACGAGCCTGGTGGGGTCGGTGCTCCGCACGGTGATGCTCGACGAGTGGATCAAGGACTTCCTCGCGGCGCACCCGACGGGCACGGTGGTGGAGATCGGGGCAGGGTTGAACACCCGCTTCGAGCGGCTCGACAACGGGCAGCTCCGGTGGTTCGACGTGGACCTGCCGGACTCGGTGGCGCTCCGGAACAGGTTCTTCACGGACAGCGCGCGGCGGACCACGGTCGCGGCCTCGGTGCTCGACGAGTCCTGGATCACCCGGGTGAAGGAGAGCAACGGGCCGTTCTTCATCGTGGTGGAGGCGGTGCTGCTCTACCTCGCCGAGGACGAGGTGAAGCAGGCGCTCTCCCGCATCGCCCAGGAGTTCCCGGGAGCGCGGGTCGCGTTCGACACGGCAGGCACGCTGATGGTGCGCAACCAGCACCGGCACGACGTGATGAAGGACATGGCGGCGCAGTTCTCGTGGGCGTGCGACGAGCCGGAGCGCCTGGAGCGGTGGGTGCCCGGGCTGCGGCTCCTGGAGACGCGGACCTACGCCGAGGCCCAGGAGACACTGTGGTCGAAGCTGCCCCTCTACCTGCGGGTGCTGAGCCATGTTGGGCCACTGCTGTTCAAGAGGTTCGTGAACGCCTACCGCCTCAACCTGTTCGAGGTGCTGCCGAGGGCCTGAGGCCACGGGGTTGGCGCGGATTGTGCTCTCCTTGGTCGCGGCCGTGAGTCAGGAGGACGGACCTCCTGCGCCGTGGAGGAGATCAGTCCATGCGTTCCAACGACCGCGTCTTGAGTGTCCTGTGCCGTGTGCTCTCGCTCTCGCTCGCGCCTCTGGTAGGTGCCTGCGGAGAGGGAGGCGATGGCGGGGTTGGCCCCGGAGGAACCGGGACCGAGACGGGGGGCACCGAGACCGGAGGCACGCAGATCGACACCGCGACCTTCGAGGCGTTCCCCTGCGCGTCCGAGGGCGTGGCCGAGCTCGCGCCCGCGGAGGCGTGGGAGTACATCTCGCTCCGGCGCGCTGCGGATGACGCGGGCGGCGCGGGTGGCGAGGAAGTCGCGTCGTCCGGGGTGCCCTGCGCGACAGCGACGGACGTGGAGGCGTGCGAGCAGGCAGTCCAGGAGGCTTCGGCGACGAACGGCTTCCAGCTCGGCGAATGCACCGAGATCTGCGACCGCTTCATGCTGGTGCTGAACCGGGGCGACGAGGTGTCGGTGCTCTCCAGCGTGGACGCGGTGAAGGCGTGGCTCGCGCCGGTGGACACGCCGAGCGAGGCCGTGATGGTGGCGAAGATGGACGGCTACTCGGTGAGCTGCGACGCCCTCGACCGGGGCGGCTTCAAGGAGGTGAGCGGGGGCTACGAGGTACTGGGGACCAGGTACACGAGCCTCTGCGCTCCGGTGGAGAGGGCGCTGTTCCGGCTGAACGTCAGCGCCGAGGGAGAGGTGGAGGAGCTGGAGTCCCAGGTGATCTCCTCGGAGAGCGGGGTGTGCATCGGCCGACGACCGGCGGGGCTCGCAGAGGAGCGAGGACGGGGATCGAGCAGGCTCGGGGCCTACTTCGCCGAGGTCGCTCAGCTCGAAGCGGCCTCCGTGCACGCCTTCGCCGTGCTGCGCGAGGAGCTCTCGCTACACGGGGCACCGCAAGCGCTGCTCGACCAGGTCGACGCCGCGCGCGAGGACGAGGTGCGCCATGCCCGGATCATGAAGCGCGTGGCCACGAGGTTCGGCGGGGTCGTGCGCGATCCGGTGGTCGCGCCGCGGGCTCCGCGCTCGCTGGAGGAGGTCGCCATCGAGAACGCCGCCGAAGGGTGCGTGCGCGAGACCTACGGCGCCCTGGTCGGCATGCACCAGGCGCGCTTCGCGCAGGACCGGGTGGTGCGGGGGGTGATGCGGCAGGTGGCGCGCGACGAGGCGGCCCACGCCTCGCTCGCCTGGGCCGTGGATGCGTGGGTGCGCTCGCGGCTGTCCCCGGAGGCGCTCGCGCGGGTGGAAGCCGCCCGGCAGCAGGCGCTCGCCGAAGTCGCGGACGAGGCGCGCGCGGGATACGCCGAGGACCTGTGCGCGGTCGCCGGGATGCCGGGCGCCGAGGTGGGCCAGCGGATGGCGCAGGCCTTCGCGCAGGCAATGCCGGCGCTCGCCGCTTGAGTCGTGCGCCGGAGGGGCGACGGGAAGGCAAGCATGCTTTCCTGATCGCCCCTGAAGGCGCGGGGGTTTGCTTCAACGCTTGCTTCGTCGAGGAGATCTGGATCCATGCGTTCAAATGATCGTGTCGCAGGTGTGTTGCGTCGTGTGCTCTCGCTGTCGCTCGCGCCCTTGATCGGTGCCTGCGGAGCAGGCGAGATCGATGTCGAAGGGTTCGAGACCTTCGCCTGCACGGCGGACGGGTCGACAGGAGCGCTCGAGGGACTGACCCCCGCCGAGGCGTGGGATTACGCGGAGCTGAGGCCCACCCCGGGCACCGGGGACCTGGGACTCGGAGGGAGCGCGATCGGGACGCCCTGCGCCACGGCGACCGACGTGGAGGCTTGCCAGCAGGCGCTCGCGGAGGCGACGTCGACGAATGGCTTCCTGGTGGGAGAATGCGTGAGCTTCTGCCCCTCGTACATGCTGGTGCTGAACCGGGGAGACGAGGTGTCGGTGCTCGACACCCCCGAGGCCCTAACGGCATGGCTCGCGCCGGTGGACACGCCGACCGAGGCGCGGCTGCTCGCGCAAGCGGCCGGCTACTCGGTGGGCTGCGGAGACGTCCTGGAGGGCGGATTCAAGGAGGCGGGCGGGGGATACGAGGTGCTGGCGACCCGGTACACGGCCCTGTGTGATCCCATCGAAGAGTCGCTGTTCCGTCTGAGCGTCAGCGCCGAGGGCGAGGTGGCGGTGCTGGAGTCGGAGGTGCTCTCCTCGGAGAGCGGCGCCTGCGTCGGCCGGCGGCCAGCGGGGCTCGCAGAGGCGCGGGGACGCGGGTCGAGCAGGCTCGGGGCCTACTTCGCCGAGGTCGCCCAGCTCGAAGCGGCCTCCGTGCACGCCTTCGCCGTGCTGCGCGAGGAGCTGGCGCTGCACGGCGCGCCCCAGGCACTGCTCGACCAGGCCGACGCCGCGCGCGAGGACGAGGTGCGCCATGCCCGGATCATGAAGCGCGTGGCTGCGAGGTTCGGCGGAGTCGTACGCGAGCCGGTGGTCGCACCGCGGGCCCCGCGCTCGCTGGAAGAGGTCGCCCTCGAGAACGCCGCCGAAGGGTGCGTGCGCGAGACCTACGGCGCCCTGGTCGGCATGCACCAGGCGCGCTTCGCGCGAGACCAGGTGGTGCGCCGGGTGATGCGGCGGGTCGCGCAGGACGAGGCTGCCCACGCCTCGCTCGCCTGGGCTGTGGATGCCTGGGCGCGGTCGCGGCTGTCCCCGGAGGCGCTCGCGCGGGTGGAAGCCGCCCGGCAGCAGGCACTCGCTGAAGTCGCGGACGAGGCGCGCGCGGGATACGCCGAGGACCTGTGCGCGGTCGCCGGGATGCCGGCCGCCGCCACTGGGCAGCGGTTGGCGCAAACGTTCGCGCAGGCTCTACCAGCGCTCGCCGGCTGATCGGCGCGACGGGCACACAGGGGACAGACGCGGGCGATCGCGGCGACCTGACCGCAATCCCTGCACGATCTCCGGGAGAAGCGGGAATGTCCAGCACGCCCCGGTGTGGGCACGGCCCTCGCATCGAGGACGGGGCCGGAGGTGACACAATGCGCTGGTACATCGTGGCAGCCTCAGCGATGGCGCTGACGGCTTGCAGGGCCGATGAGAAGTCGGATCGTGCGCTGGGCGCCGAGCGGGATGGGCTGCAGCACGGCGGCCAGCCGGCGACGCAGCCCGCCGAGAACCGCATCGACTGGGGCCAGGTCCAGAACTACGAAGAGCAGGCTCGGGTGGAGAGCGCCTACAGCGTGAACGAGGCGCGGGCTTCCTACGACGAGGCGCAGCAGCAGCGCTTCGAGGAGCAGCAGCGCTACGAAGCGCAGATGGCTGCCGACGAGCAGCAGCGTTACGAGGAGCAGATGGCCGCCGACGAGCAGGCCTTCCTCGAGGAGCAGGCGGCACTGCGGGAGGAGCGGGCAGCGCTGCGCGAGGATCGGGCGGCATTGCGCGAGGACCAGGCAGCACTGCGCGAGGACCAGGCAGCGCTGGAGGAGCAGGCGGCACAGGAGGCGTCCGGGGGGGCGATCGTAGCCACCGACGAGGAGGTGGACCGCCGCGTCACGGGGCAGACCGCGCGTGAGCGGGGGGAGAACATGGCGGCAGCGGCGGCATCCCGGAGCAGGGTGGCTCCTCCGACGGAGTATCCGGCCAGCGGGGGCTGGGCGCCGATGACCGGCATCGACCCGCGGGGAGCGCTCAACCAGGGCTCGGGAAACCAGGGGCTGGGGAACCGGGGCGTGGGCGTGACGCCCTCGTCGCAGGAGATGCGGCAGCAGCAGCGCAACGTGCCGACCGGCTCGCCGTACACGCCGGGGCAGAGGGGCGGGACGAGCGCCCAGCCGAACCAGAACCCAACGACGGGGTCGCCGTACACGTCGAACCAGCAGGCCCCGGGGGTGCGCCCTGGTCAGTCGCAAGGGACGGGGATGACGGGCATCCCGGGACGCCCGGCGATGCCCTCGGCGCCGGCAGTGCAAGCAGGCCCTGGCGGGATCCAGGCGCCCGCACCCATCACACCGCCCACGCGCTGAACACCTCCACACCCCGAAAACACGGCCGCGGACCGGTCGCTTGACCGGCCGGTCCCGACGCACAAGGATGCGGCCGTGGCTCAGCGCAAGCGTTACCTGTTCGTCTGCGTGAACCGTCGTCCCGAGGGCACGCCCAAGGGGTCGTGCGCCGAACGCGGGGCGACGGAGGTGCACGCGGCGCTGAAGATGGAGATCAACCGGCGAGGGCTCGCGCGCACGGAGGTGCGGGCCTGCACCGCGAGCTGCGTCGACGTGTGCTGGGCAGGGCCGGCGATCGCCGTGGAGCCCGACGGGTACTTCTACGGGCGGGTCACCGAAGCGGACGTGCCGGAGATCGTGGACGCGCTTGTCTCCGGGGGGCGGGTGGAGCGGCTGGTATTGCCGCCCGAGGATTTCGAGATGGCGACGGCTGGGCCAGCGCTGTCGCTGCCCCTGGTGCCGAGGCCCGCCGAGCCGGGGCGTGAAGGGGGCGTGTGAGCGAGGGGGTGCATGAAGAGGGGGGCGCATGAAGGCGATCGAGTTCCGCGAGACGATGACCGGGAGCTACCACCTGGCCACGAGGCCGAGCGAGGAGCGGCCGATGACGTTCACGATCCGCGCGCGCTCACGGGGAGGCCTGCGCGGGTTGCTGAAGGGGCCCGAGGCGGAGATCGAAGGCGAGGTGGACGCCGAGGGATTCGCGGATCACCGCTACCTGAAGGGCCTCATGAACCTCGACGTGCTGCGCACGGGGAAGCTCCGGTACAGCTTCCAGTTCGACGACAACGGGGGGCAGCGCTGCACGTTCGCGGGGGAGAAGACAGTGCGGCTCGACGACCTCGTGGAGACGATGACGGTGCTGCCCGGAAAGCTCCTCGGCGAGGGGGGCGACGAGATCGGGCAGGCGCTGCTCAGGTTCGACCTGCGGGGTGAACTCCTGCGGTTTCTCCGCAGCTTCAAGGTGGTGGTTCTATGAGCGTGCGACGGGTCCAGCCTGCAGAGAGCGTGGTGGTGGTGGTGGACGTGCAGGAGCGCCTCGCGCCTGCGATGCCGGAGGCGCAGCTCGCGGCGCTGACGCGCGCGGCGACGGTGCTCATCGAGGGAGCCGGCTTGCTCGGCGCAGGGGTCCTCGCGACCGAGCAGTACCCGAAGGGGCTCGGGCCGACGATCCCCAGGATCCAGGAGAAGCTCGACGCTGCCGGCGTGACGGTGCTGCCGAAGATGACGTTCTCGGCGTGCGAGGCAGAGGGCTTCGAGGCGCTGTGGACGAAGCGCGGGGCCCGCGTGGCCATCGTGGTGGGCATGGAGACGCACGTGTGCGTGTACCAGACGGTGCGGGACCTCTGCGCGCAGGGGATCGAGGTGCTGGTGCCCGCGGACGGGGTGGCGTCGCGACGCGAGGACCACCGGCAGGTGGGGCTCGATCTGTGCCGGTCGGCAGGGGCGACCATCACCACCATGGAAACGGTGGTCTTCGACTGGTTGCGGGTCGCCGGGACCGAGCCGTTCCGGATGCTCTCGAAGCTGATCCGCTGAGCCATCCCTTGCCAGTTTGGCAGGCGGGGGTCGCCTGGACACCCTGTCAGAGGGCGTGACATAGTGGCTCGATGGCTGACGAGCAGGCGGGGATCCCGCTGGAGGCCGCCGACGCGGAACAAGCGGGCAGTCCCACGGTGCTCGTGGTCGACGACGACGCCTCGAACCTGGCGTCCATCCAGAAGATCTTCCAGCGCGACGGGATGCGGGTGCTGACCGCGGACGGAGCGCGGGCGGCGCTGGAGCTGTCGCGTCACCACCGCGTGCAGGTGGTGCTGACGGACCTGATGATGCCGGGGACGAGCGGGATCGAGCTGATGCGCGCGCTGAAGCAGGTCTCGCCGGACACCGAGGTGGTGATGATGACCGCGTACGGGACGGTGGAGACCGCGGTCCAGGCCATGCGCGAGGGGGCGTACGACTTCGTGGAGAAGCCGCTCAAGCGCATGACCATCATCAAGAGCGTGCGCAAGGCGGCGGAGCGGCAGTCGCTCGTCGCCGAGAACCGCTCCCTCAAGCAGGAGATCAAGCTCCTGACGCGGCGCGAGATCGTGGGATCGAGCCCGGCGCTCCGGCGGGTGCTCGACGTGGCGACGCAGGCTGCGCCGTCGAGCGCGACGGTGCTGGTGCTCGGGGAGAGCGGGACGGGCAAGGAGCTGCTGGCGCGCTACATCCACGAGCGCAGCGCGCGGGCGCGGGGGCCGTTCGTGGCGGTGAACTGCGCCGCGATCCCGGAGTCGATCCTGGAGGCAGAGCTGTTCGGGCACGAGCGGGGGGCATTCACGGGAGCGCTCTCGCGGCGGGAAGGCCGGTTCGCGCGGGCCCTCGGGGGAACCCTGTTCCTCGACGAGATCGGGGAGCTGTCGCCGGCGGTGCAGGTGAAGCTCTTGCGCGTGCTGCAGGAGGGCGAGTACGAGCCCGTGGGCGGCGATACGCAGCGGGCCGATGTGCGGGTGGTGGCCGCGACGAACAAGGACCTGCGGGCGGAGGTCACGGCAGGGCGCTTCCGCGAGGATCTGTTCTACCGGCTGAACGTGATCGCGATCACGGCGCCTCCACTGCGGGCGCGGCGCGAGGACATCCCGCTCCTCACCGATCACTTCCTCGGGGTGTACTGCGCGAAGAACAACCGGAGCCGCCTGGAGGCGCCGCGCGAGGTGCTGGCGCGGCTCCTGGACTATCCGTGGCCGGGAAACGTGCGCGAGCTGGAGAACGTGATCGAGCGCGCCGTGGTGCTGTGCCGGGGCGAGCGGCTCTCGGTGGACGACCTGCCGGATCCGGTGCGCGAAGCTGCCGACACAGCGCCGAGCACGCTGACGTTCTCGGTGGGTACGCCGCTCGACGAGGTGGAGCGGCGGCTGATCCGGGAGACGCTGCGCTTCGCCCGGGGGGACAAATCGCTGGCAGCACAGCTCCTCGGGATCTCGACGCGCACGATCTACCGCAAGCTCGGCGAAGTCGAGGGGGGAGCCGGGCCATCGGGCGGCGCCGCAGGAGGTTGAGACCTCGGGGCGCAAAGTCGGGTTGTCACTTTGGCAAAGTCGCTCCCGGGGGCACTCCCCCGCGCGCCACGTTGGCGCGATGGATCCCGCGATCCAGGGATCGCGAGCCACGAAGGTGCCTGGTCGAGAGGCTTGTTTGGGGTCTTCCTGAGGGTGCCTGGGCCGGGAGGCCCGGAGCATTGACCTCTGGCACGACTCTCGCTTACACGGAGGCGGGCGCATGGGTTTTGACGCGATCCTGAAGCGGTATTTTCCTGCGATCGTCTGCGTACTGATCGCCATCGCCGCCTACTTCCAGGCGTCTGGGATGGGGCAGCTCGTGGCATCCAACGTGTCGGACGGCGCAGCGCCGGCGGTGGGCGCGACAGCGCCGACGACGCGCGCACCAGCGAGCGTGCCAGCGAACCAGGACCACGCGACGAGCGCGGGGGCCATCCTGTCACGCAACCCGTTCGACTCGGTGACCGGGCCGCTCGACGGCAAGCCCGTGAGCATCGAGGACGCGCCGGTGGCCGAGGTCCGGAACCAGGAGGACCCGTACGACGATCCGCCCTGCGACGGGACCAAGGTGGTGCTGATCTCGCAGTCGGAGGATCCGGAGTGGTCGTTCGCGGCCTTCGCGGCCTCGGACGGCAAGACCCAGATGCGGCGCCAGGGCGACGAGATCAACGGCAAGACGGTCTACTACGTCGGCTGGGATCGGGTGTGGCTCACGGCAGGTGCCGGGGGCGCGCGGTGTCAGACGTCGATGCGTGACAAGAACGTGGCGCCCCCGAAGGCGGCGGCGACGACGCCTGCGGACACCACGAAGCGCGGGAGGGGCCGGAAGGTGCCGGCGGACATCGCCTCGAAGATCCACAAGGTCAGCGAGACGGAGTTCTCCATCGAGCGCAGCGTGGTGGACCAGATCCTCGAAAACCAGGCCGAGCTGATGCGGAGCGCGCGCATCGTGCCCGAGAAGGAGGGCGACAAGGTGGTCGGAATCCGGCTCTTCGGCGTCCGCCCCGACTCTCTCCTCGGCACCCTGGGGCTCCAGAATGGCGATCGCCTGCAGAGCATCAACGGCTTCGAGATGAGCGATCCGCAGAAGGCGCTCGAGGCGTACGCGCGGCTCCGGAGCGCCGACAAGCTGAGCGTGAACGTGCAGCGGAAGGGCAGCCCGATGACGCTCGACTTCAACATCAAGTGAGGTGCAGGAGCGCTGGCGCACGTCGCCATGCCGCACCGCACGTCAGCGCGTCGGGGAATGATCGTGAGGGCGCAGGGTTGGGGTGGTGACAGAGGGAAGAAGGGTGAGGCATGGCGCGGCTGATCGGGATTCTGAACGAGGGGAGCTTGCTCAAGCGGACGCTGGTCCACGTGGGCACCTTCGCGCTGGGATCGATGACGTTCGTGGCGCTGACAAGCTTCCTGCTCGTGACGATCACGCGCGCGGTGCTCCCCTCTGACGCAGAGAGCAGCGCTGTTCCGGACGAGGCAGCGGCCGCCGAGGAATTGCCGCTCGCCGACAAGCCCTCGCTGCAGAACAAGCCCCTGCGCACGCGCCGCCAGCGCAACGCAGCGGCTGCCGCGCCTGCCGCGCCCGCCGCGCCCGCAGGTGACGCCGAATAGAATTTCGACGGGCGCTCCCTCCATCGAGCTTCCCTACCCACGAGGACGCAGTACAGAAGCCGGACCGATCCGATGGCCATGATTTCCCCCGAGCGTTCCCTTCGCCGCATGCGGCTCGTCTCCACGTCCGCCCTGGCGCTCGCCCTCTGGGGCGCCTCTCCCGCCGCGCACGCGCAGCCCGCGCGTGGCGCCCCCGTGCTGCGTACGCCGGCGCAGCGGCAGGTGGAGCGTCCGCCCGCCGCGGGTGGATCGCCACGGGCACAGGCCCCGGGCGCTGCGGTCGCGCCGCCCGCGCCGGCGCCCGGAGCGGCGTCGGGCGCAGGTGACGACGACCCCATGGCGAGCGTGAAGCAGGGGGTGCAGGAGATCGAGTTCAAGCCCAAGCCGGGCGGTTACCGGGTCTCCTTCAACCTGGAGGAGGCCGAGCTGCCGGAGCTGGTGAAGGCGATCAGCAACATCACCGGGCGCCGCTTCATCTACGGAGGCAAGCTCCGCCAGATCAAGGCGAGCGTGTACGCGCCGGAGAAGGTCACGGTCGGCGAGGCGTACAGCGCGTTCCTCTCCATCCTGCACACCAACGGGATGACAGTGATCCCGCACGGACGCTTCCTGAAGATCGTGGAGACGCAGGGGATCGTGAACGACACGACGCCAGTGTTCAACACCGCCGCGCCGGTGCCGGACGAGGATCGCTACGTCACCCGGCTCTACCGGCTGAGCAACGTGGACGCCACGGATGCGAGCGGAGTGCTCACCAAGTTCAAGTCGAAGGACGGTGACGTCTCGGTGTACGCGCCGGGGAACCTGCTCATCATCACCGACACCGGCGCGAACATCCAGCGCATGCTGCAGATCGTCGAGGCCATCGACGTGGGCGGCGCGGGCGAGCAGCTCTGGGTGCAGCCGGTCCACTACGCCTCTGCGGCCGACATGGCCACGAAGCTCGGCGAGATCCTCGACCCGTCGAAGGCCAGCGGCGGCGCGGGGGGTCGGGGGGGCGCGGGCGGAGGCGCCGCGGGCAAGTCCCGGATCATCGCCGACGACCGGACCAATTCGCTGATCCTCACCGCCACCGAGCCGGACTACATGCGCGTCCTCTCGATCCTGAAGCGGCTCGACGTGCCGCAGACGGGCGAGGGGCAGATCCACGTGCTGCCGCTCCAGCATGCACTCTGCAAGGATCTGTCGACCACCCTGAACCAGATCCTCGGCGGCTCGGGCGGCGCCTCGAGCGGCGCGGCCGTGGGTGGCCGGGGGGCGCGGGGAGGCGCAGGGCAGGCGGGTCCGCCCATCCCCGGCTCGGCGGAGACGCTCTTCGAAGGGCAGATCAAGGTCACCTGCGACGAGGCCAGCAACAAGCTGGTGGTCACCTCGTCGATGCGCGATTACGCGCAGCTCCGCGGGGTCATCGACGAGCTCGACATGCCGCGGCGGCAGGTGTTCATCGAGGCCGTGATCATGGACGTCAGCGTCGAGCGCGTGAGGGACTGGGGCGTCGGCTACCACGGCGGCGCGCCGTTCTCGACGCTGAACACGAACGACGCCTTCATCTACGGCGGCAACAACCCGGGGCAGTCCATCCTCGGGGTGCCCGCCAACCTGGAGGCGCTGGCGCTCGGCATCCGGGGGCCAGAGATCGAGGGGTCGAACAACCTGCTCGGGACGGGCGTGTCCATTCCCGCGCTCGGCGTGGTGCTGCACTGGCTCGCCGACAACGGCGACTCCAACGTGCTGGCGACGCCGCACATCATCGCCACCGACAACGAGGAGGCGGAGATCTCGATCGGTCAGAACATCCCGCTCCAGACCAACGTCGGCGGGTCGAGCCTGGGCAGCCTCGCCGGGCTCGCGGGCGGAGCGGCGGGCGCCGCGGGCGCCCTCGGCGGCGTCGGGAGCCTCCTCGGCGGGTTCGGCGGGTTCGCGGCGCCCCGCCAGGACGTGGGTACGACCATCACCATCACGCCCCACATCAACGACTCCGACCTGGTGCGGATGGAGATCGCCGAGGAGATCTCGGACGCAGGGACCGCGGTCGGCGCCCTCGGCGCGATCCCCATCAACAAGCGCACGGCGTCGACGATCCTGACAGTGAAGGACCAGCAGACGGTGGTCATCGGCGGCCTCGTGCGCGACGTGGTGCTCAACGCGGAGACGAAGATCCCGGTGCTCGGCGACCTGCCCGTGCTCGGCTTCCTCTTCAAGCAGTCGAAGCGGACGACCACGAAGAGCAACCTCCTGCTCGTCCTCACCCCCTACGTGATCCGGAACCAGGACGACCTCCGCGCCATCTTCGAGCGCAAGATGGAGGAGCGGCAGGAGTTCATCGACCGGTACTTCGTGTTCTCCGACAGCCGGGCGTGGGAGCCTCCGCGCGACTGGGGCCGCCAGAACGGGCTGGTGGAGGACATCCGCCAGTCGATGATCAAGGAAGAGGAGCGGGCCCGCCTCGAGGAGGAGTCACGGCCGAAGGACCGCATGGAGCACACGGCCGTCGAGCCCATCGGAATGCCTTCGTTCGGGGCGAAGAGCCCGGAAGACACGCCCGGGGCCGCGGCTCCCCAGGACCAAGGGGAATCGGCGCCGCGGCTCCCGCGCACGCCTCGGGTGCGCACGCAGAGAGCGCGGCCTCAGGCCGAATCGGTCGAGTAACGCTGCTGCCCGTTCGTCCGCGGGGTCAGAAGCGTCGAGCACTGCTCGGTGGTACAAGGAAACATGAGCGCGCAGCAGCACTATCTCGGAGAGATCCTGGTCCGGCGGGGCGTCGTCCCCGAGGAGCGGCTCATCCCGTTGTTCGAGACGATGCGCGAGCGGGGGCAATCGCTCACGGAGCTCCTCGTGCAGAACAACGTGACCGACGAGCAGAGCATCGCGCGCGCTCTCGCGGAGGAGTGTGGCTACGGCCTCCTCCCCAAGATCGACACCGACGCGGTGCCGCTGGAGATCGCGGAGCGGGTACCGATCGGCTACGCGAAGCTGCACCGGATCCTGCCCCTCGGGATCCATGACGGGGCGGTCTTCTGCGCGCTCGCCGATCCGCTCGACACCACCGCGATCGACGACGTGAGGGCGCTCTTCGGGATGCCCGTGGAGATCGCGGTCGCCACCAGCGAGGCGGTGGTGAACGCCATCAACCGGGTGTGGGAGCGCAAGGAGAACGACGGCGGCACCTTGCAGGGGGACCACGCCCACGAGGACGACAACCTCGTCGACATCATCGAGTCGGACGACGACGCGCCGATCATCGCCTGGGTGAACAGCCTCTTCGCCCAGGCCGTGCGCGAGCGGGCCAGCGACATCCACATCGAGCCGGAGGAGCGCGACGTCGTGGTGCGCTACCGGATCGACGGCGAGCTTTACGTGTCGCGCCGCGCCTCGAAGCAGTTCATGGCACCGATCATCGCGCGCGTGAAGATCATGGCCAGCCTGAACATCGCGGAGAAGCGCCTCCCGCAGGACGGCCGCATCACCCTGAAGATCGCGGGCAAGAGCGTCGACATCCGCGTCTCCACGGTCCCGACGAGCCGGGGGTTCGAGCGCATCGTGATGCGTATCCTCCACAAGGCCTCGGTGTTGCTCGATCTGCCCGACCTCGGCTTCGCCCCGCGCGAGTACGGGATCATGAACGAGCTGATCCAGCGGCCCGATGGGATCATCCTGGTGACGGGGCCGACGGGTAGCGGCAAGACCACGACGCTCTACGCCTGCCTGAACCGCATCAACGAACCGAGCCGGAACATCCTCACCGCAGAGGACCCGGTGGAGTACGAGATCGGCGGGATCCACCAGATCCACGTGCACCCGGCGATCGGGTTGACCTTCGCCAGCGCGCTGAGGGCCTTCCTCCGCCAGGACCCTGACGTGATCATGGTCGGCGAGATCCGCGACAAGGAGACGGCGGAGATCGCGATCCACGCCTCCCTGACGGGTCACCTCGTGCTCTCCACGATCCACACGAACGACGCCCCGGGCGCCGTGACCCGCCTCGTGGAGATGGAGATCGAGCCCTTCCTCGTGCGGAGCAGCGTGATCGGGATCCTGGGGCAGCGCCTCGTGCGCATGCTCTGCCAGCAGTGCAAGGTCCCCTATCGACCCACCGAGTACGAGCTGTACCAGCTCGGCCTCGACAAAACTCGCCTGTCCTGGAAGGCGCGCAGGAAGCTAACGCCCCGCTACCAGGTTCATGGACAGGAGTACGAGTACATCGGCCAGACCATGGTGGACCCAGTGTTCTACAAGCCGGGCGGCTGCGACGCATGCATGAACAAGGGGTTCATCGGGCGGCGCGGGATCTACGAGCTGATGGTCGTGGACGACGCGGTGGGTCCGCTCATCCTGAAGAGCGCGGACGCGCAGACCGTCAAGCGGGTGGCCACCCGCAGCGGCATGGACACGATGCGGGATGATGGAGCCCGCAAGGTGCTGAAGGGGATGACGACGGTGGAAGAAGTCCTCGCGGCGACGCAAGAGGACGTGGTCATCGACGAGTAAGGGGGTCCCTCTTGGCCGTCTTCGAATACCGAGGCATCTTCGCCACCACCGGCAAGCCGGTGAAGGGCGTCCGCGACGCGGAGAACGCGAAGGCGCTGCGGGTGGTGCTGCGCAGAGACGGCATCATGCTGACGAGCGCCACCGAGGAGCGCTCCAAGTCCGCCGCCCCGTCGCGTGGCATCAGCCTGAAGGGGTTCTTCGGTCGGCCGAGCACCGGAGACGTCGCGCTGATGACGCGCCAGCTCGCGACCTTGCTCAAGGCCGGCGTGCCCCTGCTCGAATCGCTGAACGCGCTGATCGACCAGGTGGAAAAGGAGGCGCTGAAACGCGCGCTCACGCAGGTGCGCGAGCAGGTCCGCGAGGGGCAGAGCTTCGCGAAATCCCTGGAGGCGCACCCCAAGATCTTCCCGAACCTCTACACGAACATGGTGCGCGCCGGCGAGGCGTCAGGGACGCTGGAGGCCGTGCTGGAGCGGCTCACCCAGTTCATGGAGTCGCAGGCGAAGCTCAAAGGGAAGGTGACCGGGGCGCTCGTCTACCCCATCTTCCTGACCCTGATCGGCGCCGGGCTGATCACCGGCCTGATGGTCGGCGTGGTGCCGAACATCACCTCGATCTTCGCGTCGATGGACCAGGCGCTGCCCTGGTACACGGCGCTGCTCATCTTCACGTCGGACCTCATCGCCGGCTACTGGTGGGTGTTCCTCCTCCTGGGCGTCAGCGGGGCGACCCTGTTCCGGCGGTGGGTACGGACCACGGAGGGGCGGCTGAAGTGGGACGGCATCGTCCTCAAGCTGCCGCTCTTCGGCCGGGTGCTCCAGCGGGTCTCCATCGCCCGCTTCTCGCGCACCCTGGCGACGCTGCTCTCCTCGGGCGTGGAGCTGCTCACGGCGATGAACATCGTGCGGAGCGTGCTCGGCAACGCCGATCTCGAGAAGGTCGTCGGGGACGCGATCAGCTCGATCCGGGAAGGCCAGAGCATCGCCGACCCGCTCAAGAAGAGCGGCCGCTTCCCGCCGCTGGTCACGCACATGATCGCCATCGGTGAGCGCACGGGGCAGCTCGAAGAGATGCTGCGCAGCGTCGCCGACGCTTACGACACGGAGGTCGAGTCCCAGATCCAGGCGCTGACCAGCATCCTGGAGCCGCTCATCATCGTGGTCATGGGAGGAGCCGTCGGCTTCATCGCGATCTCGATCCTCCTGCCGCTCACCCAGATGTCGAGCTTCGCAGGGTGAGGGGGCGACGTGGCACGACGGAGACAGCGCGAGCAGACCATCTTCTTCCCCTGGGAGCGGGGCGGCGGCTTCTGGCGGCGCTCCGGGCTGTCGAGGGCCCGCCCCTTCGCCGCCGGGCTGGCGATGGCCCTGCTCTTGCTCCTCCTCGGCGCGCGGGAGCGCGACCGCGTGGGCGAGCGGTCGACGCGCGCGACGATGGAGGTGGTCCACCGCGCGGTGGAGATGTACCGGGCCGACAACGGCCGCACGTGTCCGACCTCCCTCGCGGAGGTCAGGGAGAAGGGGTACCTACCGATCGATCCCGTCGACGCCTGGGGGAGGCCGCTCCGGCTGACCTGCCCAGGCAGGCGTGACGCGGAGGGGTATGATCTGACGAGCGACGGTCCCGACGGCGTGATCGGCGGGCTGGACAGGGTGGAGTGAATACCATGCAGATGAGCGCAACGAAGAAGAGGATCCGCAAGCTCGGCAAGGCCGTTCAACGGGGCGTGACCCTGGTGGAGGTGCTGATCGTCGTGGCCATCATGGCCGTCATCGCCGGCGGGGCGACCTACCTCGTGTTCCCTGAGTACAAGAAGGCGCGCATCAAGACGTCCGTCGTCGGAGCGACCACCATCAAGCAAGCTGCGGAGGTGTACCGCGAGCTTGAATCGATGTCGGACGCGTGCCCGACCATCCAGGACCTGGTGAGCGGGAAGAAGATCGACGCCTCGAAGACCGACGATCCGTGGGGTATGCCCTACCGGATCAAGTGCGAGGATGGCGGTGACATCCGCGTGTACTCGAACGGCAACGATCGCAAGGAAGGGACACCCGACGACGTGAAGGACAACTTCAAGCAGTCGGACATCGAGAAGGTCGCCAAGCTGTAATCACGCTTCGATCAAGCATCGAGCGCGCGTTGCTCGCGCGCCGAGGAGAGGGGCTAGGGTCATGCATCGTCACCGCCGGAGTCGAGGCGTCAGCCTCGTCGAGGTACTCATCGCGATCGCTCTGGTCGCGGTGGTCACCGGAGGTGCGGTGACGAGCATGGGGCTCGTGGCGAGCGCGCGCCTGAAGCGTAGCGCCTCGATGATCGCCGGGGCCGTGCGCATCGCCTACGCGCACGCCAACGCGAAGTCCCGGCCGGTCCGGCTGGTCTTCGACTTCGAGGAGCGGATGATCGTCCTCGAAGAGTCGACGGCGGGCTCGATGGCGCTGAAGAAGAAGGACGCGACCGGGGGGGCGGCGGCCGCGACGGAGGCCGAGCGCGCCGCCATCGAGGAGGCCGACGCGATCTTGAAGGGCCCCCGCGCACCGCGGCCGTCGTTTCAGGCCACGAAGGCGTTCGGGTGGAACCTCGAAGAAGACCGTCCCGGAAAGCAGCTCGAGAAGGGCATCCGGTTTCTGCAGATCGAGACGGCGCACCAGGACGACCCGCTCCAGACGGGGCGGGCGTACCTCTACTTCTGGCCCGGAGGTCAGACGGAGAGGGCAGCCATCCAGCTCCTGATGAGCGACTCCGGCAAACCCGACGAGGGGACAGTGCTCACGGTCCTGGTCTCGCCGCTGACAGGGAAAGCGGAGATCAGAAAGGGCGCGGTGAACCTGCCGAAGCCACGGGACGACGACGAGGAGTCCGAGCGCCAGGATTCCGGGTTCTGAACGGGAAGCACGGCGGTGACTCGCTGGTTTCCAGGGCTGGCAAGGGGAATGGCAATGCGATCCGAGAAGCGCGGGTTCACGCTGCTGGAGGTGATGGTGGCCATCGCCATCCTCGGGTTGGCGCTCACGACCATTCTCGCGGCGCAAGCTGGGGCGCTGTCGAACGCCTCCCAGGCGCGCAACATCAGCCAGGCCACGGGGCTGCTCCGCTGCAAGATGAGCGAGCTGGAAGAGCGGCTCATGCGCGAGGGCGTATTCCCCGAGATGGATGAGGCGGACAGCGGCGCCTGTTGCGAGGGCGACGAGTCGTCCATGCGGTGCTCGTGGAAGATCGAGAAGCCCGAGTTCCCTGATCCCAACTACGGCGACCTGGATCTCAACGCAGACCTGGACTCATCGGGACTCGAAAAGCTCGGCCCACTCGCCCAGGGGACGCAATCAGGCAACCCGTTCGGCGAGAACGCCTCGGTCACCGACATCGCGCAGCAGCTCGCGGGCGGCGGGACGGAGGGCGCTGCCGGGGCGATGTCGGGAATGCTCGGGACCGTGATGCAGATGGTCTATCCGGACCTGAAGATGATCTTCGAGGCGAGCACCAGGCGCCTCACGGTGAAGATCACCTGGAGGGAAGGGAGCAAGGAGCGAGAGATCGAGATCGGCCAGTGGTTCACCATCCCGCAGCGGGGGATGCCCCCCCTGGACATGGGCGGCATGCTCGGCGGGGGCACAGGGACGGGGACTTCCCTGGGCGGCTCGCAGGGGACGTCGAAGTGAGCACCCCGCGGGTCCTTTCCAGGAGACGGCGGCGCGCGTCCGCCGCACGCCGCGGCGAGGCAGGACTCACGCTGGTCGAGGTGCTGATCTCGATCTCGATCCTGGCCCTGATCGGCACGCTCATCTACGGCGCGTTCGACGGGATGAACCGCACCCGCAGGGGGATTGGCCAGATGAGCGACAGATACCACCAGGGCCGGCAAGCGCTGAGCCGGGTGGCGCGTGAGCTCCAGACAGCCTTCCTCTCCAGGCACATGCCGCTGGATCAGAACTACCTCGTGCGAAAGACGATCTTCATCGCCGAGGACTCATCGCCCGCAGACCGCGTCGATTTCACGGCCTTCGCTCACCGGCGGCTGATGAGCGACGCGCACGAGTCTGATCAGACGGAGATCGGGTTCTTCGCCGTGAGGGATCCAGAGCAGCGGAACAAGCTCGATCTGGTGCGGCGCGAGTCGAAGTTCATCGACCTGGAGCCGGAGCGCGGTGGGGTCGTCAACGTGCTGGCCGAGGACATCGACAGCTTCAGCCTTCAGTATTTCGACCCGATGACGGGCGAATGGACCGACTCGTGGGACTCGAGCCAGGTCACGGGGCAGTACGACCGGTTGCCCCTCCAGGTGTGGATCACGCTGGTGCTCCGGGGAGGTCCTGGGGGGCAGCTCATCAAGTTCGAGACCAAGGTGCCCATCGCCATGCAGGTGCCGCTCGGGTGGGCCGATCAGAACCCGAACACCTCGAGCCAGAGCCAGAACGGCGGGGTCCAGTCCGGCAACGACGTGAACTCCGCGCTGAACAGCGCCTCGCAAGGAGGCCTCTCAGGAGGCATGGGGAACACAGGCAACGGCAGGGTGCAGGGAGGCGGGGCGACGCGAGGAGGCGGCATGACCGGCACCGGCATGTCCGCCGGGAGCCCCTCCACCCGAGGGACCAGGCAATGAGCGCTCCCGGGCTGCAGGGTCGGCGGAAGCGTGCCCGGAGACGGCACGATCGGCGCGGGGTCGCGCTGGTCATGGTCATGGGAGCGATCGCGGTGCTCACCGTGTTCCTCACCGAGCTGCAAGAGGAGACCAGCTCCGAGCTGTCTGCCGCGCTCGCGGACCGTGACTCCCTCAAGGCTGAGTATCACGCCCGGAGCGCGGTGAACCTCGCGCGGCTGGTGATCGCCATGGAGCCCACGGTGCGCAACGCGCTGGCGCCCATGTTCATGCTGATGGGCATGCAGCAGTCGCCGCAGCTCCCCGTGTGGAACTACGCGGACATGCTGATCGGCCCCTTCAACGACGCCTCGGGCTCGGCCGCATTCACGGGGATCGCGGGGGTCGATGCGTCGACGGGCAAGAACCTGGGGATCACGGGCGGCGGGCGCTTCGAGCTCAAGATTGTCGACGAGGACTCGAAGATCAACGTCAACCTCGCCGCGAAGGGGCACCTGTCGTTCAGGGATCAGGGACGCCTCGCGCAGCAGCTCCTCGCGCTCTTCAACCAGGAGCAGTACCGCCCCATGTTCGAGGGGCGTGACGCGGACGGGCAGTTCTCCGACAGCACCACGATCTGCAGCGCCATCATCGACTGGGCGGACTACGACGACACGATCAACGGCTGCAACCCGACCGCGACGACGGCCGGCGCCGTGGCCACAGGCGCCGAGGACAACTTCTACCAGACCATCGGGCAGCGCTATCTCCGCAAGAACGCGGCCTTCGACTCGCTCGAAGAGCTGAGGATGGTCCGGGGCATGGGAGACGATTTCTGGGCGACCTTCGTCGACCCCGATTCGAGCAACCCGAGCAAGCGCATCCTGACCGTGTGGGGAAAGCCTCAGGCGGCAGTCAACGTGAACACCGCCAACCCGGCGACCCTGCTCGCCATCGTCTGCGCCTACGCCGATCCGACCACACCCCTCTGCGTCGACCCCGCGCAGGCAGCGCAGTTCATCATGGGGCTCTCGCTGGTCCAGGGGATGCTCCAGGGCGCCCCCGTCTTCGGCAAGGGCGCCGACTTCGTCAACGCCGTCACCGGCCAGGGGCAGGGCGGTGGCATCGGCGCGATGGTCCTCTCCTCGCTGGGAGTGCAGCCCGTCACCATCAACCAGGCGCTCAAGAAGGACTTCACCGCCGCCGTCAGCACGGACAGCAAGTTCTTCAGCATCTACGCCGATGGGGTCGTGCCGGGGAACAAGCGCGAGACGCGGGTGCGCATCCACGCGGTCATCGACATCACGGGGGCGCAGGCGCTCACGGAGGTGGCGCAAGGGTTCCCCATCATGCCCACCGGAGGGTCCACGATGGTGGGCTCGGCGTTGACGCCGCAAGCCTACGAATCACAGGTCCGGATCAACCCCGCCGGCAACGTCGTCTACTGGCGCATCGAGTAGGATCAGAGCACAAGGGAAGTCTTTCGATGGCAAGGTTGCTCGGAATCGACGCAGAGAAGAACGTGGTGCGGACGGTGCTCATCCGCACCGCGTACCGGAAGGTGTTCCTGGAAGCGCTCGGCGAGGTGTCGGTCGCCGACGCCGGCTCCCAGCTCACCGCCCTGCGGGAGGCAGCAGGGCAGATCAAGCCCGACGCCGCGGCCATCGCGCTCTCCGGCGAGCAGTCGTTCTACAGGCGGCTCGACATGCCCGCCGCGGCCCAGAAGGAGCTGGAGAGCGTCCTCGCCTTCGAGCTGGAGGCCACCATCCCCTTCGAGATGGAAGACGCCATCTTCGATTACCGCGTGCTCAAGCGCGAGGCTGGCTCGGCCACCATCCCGATCTTCGCCGCGGTGGCCCGGGTCAGCGACGTGCGTGAGCGGATCGCGGCCGTGCGCGAGGCCATCGACATGGAGCCCGAGCGGGTGTCCACGGGGCCGCTCTCCTTCGCGAACCTCGACGCGGTGATGCCCTCCCTGGCGAAACCCCCGAGCGCGGCCACAGGGCCAGTGGCGATCCTCGATCTCGAGCATCACAGCTCCGACGTGCTCATCCTCCAGGACGGAGAGCCCGTGTTCGCGCGAACGCTCTCCCGCGGGACAGCGGGGCTGCCGGGCTCGGCGTCGATGCTCGCCCGCGAGCTGCGCCAGACCTTCGCGGCGTGGCGCAACCTGGGCGGGGAAGCTCCGGCAGGCATGTACCTGATCGGAGGCGGCGCGAGCGTGCACGGCGCCGAAGCGTTCCTCGCCGGCGAGGTGGGGGTGTCGATCCTGCCGATGCCTCAGCCGAAGCTCGAAGGCGTGACGCCGGAGCAAGCGGCTGCCCTGCCCCGCTTCGCCAAGGCCCTGGCGCTCGCGCTCGGCCTCGCGGGTCGACCCAAGGGCCTCAACCTGCGCCGCGGCGCGCTCGAAGCGGAGCGGAGCTACCCGTTCCTGCGGGAGAAGGTGCCGCTCCTGGCCGGCCTCGGGACGGTGATCGCGCTGAGCTTCGGCTTCTCGATGGTCGCCGAGATGCGCGGTCTGGACGCCGAGAACGAGGCGCTCACGGCCGCCCTGGCGACCGCCTCGCGCGACGTGCTGGGCGAGGAGACCAGCGACCCAGTGCGCGCGCGCGAGCTGCTCGAGAGCGGCCCCGCAGCGGATGAAGATCCCATGCCTCGCATCGACGCCTTCGACGTGATGGTGCAGCTCTCCAAGGCGGTGCCCAAGGAGGTGACCCACGACGTCCTCGAGCTCGACGTGAGCCGTGGTCACGCGACCATTCAGGGCGTGGTCCCCTCCGTCGCCGACGCGCAGGCGATCACCGAGAAGCTGAAGGAGTACCGCTGCTTCCGCGACGTGAAGGTCGGCCGCTTCTCCCAGTACACCGAGGGCAAGCAGAAGTACGTGCTGGAGATGACCCTGGCCTGCGAGGACAAGAAGAAGAAGACCACCAAGAGCGGCGCTGACGCCGAGGGCAGCGCCTCTCCGTCCGAGAAGCCGGAGGGAATCTGATGAGCACACTTCGCGAGCGCCTCGACAAGCTGGAGCCGCGGGAGAAGCGCCTCCTCACGATCCTCTCCGTCTTCATGGGCGCGCTGCTGCTCCTGGCGCTGCCGCTCGGTTTGCTGCGCATGGTGTCGTCACAGCGCAGCGAGAACCAGGAGGTCCGGGACCTGATCGCGTCCGTCTACGAGGCCGATGCGCGCCTCGCCGAGCGCAAATCCCAGAAGGACGCGCTCCTGGCGCGCTACGCGAAGCCAGCGCCAGCGCTCGCCGGGTACCTCGAAGAGACGGCGAAGAAGCAGGGCCTCTCGGCGTCGGAGTCTCAGGAGCGGCCCGACGTGCCTCACGGAAAGCGGTACACCGAGAAGGTGACCGTGGTGAAGATGAACAAGATCGGGATGCTTCCGCTCGCGAAGATGCTGGAGCAGATCGAGACGTCGGGCTATCCGCTCTCGGTGTCCAAGCTGAACCTCAAGCCGCGCGCTGGCGAGCCGGACTCGTACCAGGTGGAACTCGGCGTCTCGGCCTTCGAGCGCAAGCCCGACCCGAGCAGCGCGGCCGCGGGCACGGGCGCGGCGCAGGCGGGCGCAGGTGACTCCTCGGAGGATGGGGAGAGCGAGCAATGAAGGAACGCTTCTTCAGGGTGGCAAAGTGGCTGGCCTACCCGGCTTTCTACCTGCTCTGCCTGTTCATGTTCGGTTACCTCACCTTCCCCTACGACCGGCTGAAAGACCGGCTGATCGCGGAGTTCGATCGCACGCAATCCAAACGTGGCGGTGCGGCTGCACAGAAGCTCGAAATCGACGAGCTGGACTCCTACTGGTTCACCGGGGTCGAGGTGAAGGGAGCGCGGCTGATCATGCCTCCCGCCGACGGCGCGACGGGGCGGAGCACCACCACCGCGTCCGCAGGAGCGGGCTCCGCGGACGCCAAGGCCACGGGGCCGAAGCCCACGGTCATCGAGATCGACGAGGCACACGCGCGGGTGCGGCTCCTGCCGCTGCTGCTCGGGCGGGTGAGGGTCGACTTCTGGGCAAGCGTGTTCGGCGGTGAAGTACAGGGCGTCGCCCCCGTCGGCAAGACGGATGGCGCGATCGAGGTCGAGATGGAGAACCTCGATCTGAGCAAGATCGAGCCGCTCGGCGAGGCGATTGGCGGCATCCCCCTGCGCGGCACGGTGAGCGGGAAGCTCGAACTCGAAGCGCCAGAGGGGAAGTTCAACAAGGCCGACGGCCTCCTCGAGCTCACCGGCTCGGAGGTCATGGCTGGAGACGGCAAGACCAAGATCAAGGGCTTGATCGAGCTGCCGACGGCGCGCCTCGGTGACCTCACCATCTCCGCTGAAGCCAAGGAGGGGGTCCTCAAGATCACCAAGCTCTCGGCCGGCGGGCCCGACATCGAGCTGGAGGGCGACGGCAAGGTCAACGTGCGCGAGCCCTGGAACAACTCCTCGATGGATCTGTACGTGCGCTTCAAGTTCTCGGATGCGTACCGGGGGAAGAACGACACCACGAAATCGGTGCTGGGCGATCCCAGTGGCTCCGGGCCGCCCCCCCTCATCGAGACCCTGGAGCCGCGGATGAAGCGCGCCAAGCGCTCGGATGGCTTCTACGGGTGGCATGCCCACGGAGCGCTGAAGCGGCCGAAGTTCGATCCCCACGCGACCGATACGCCAGCGGCGACCCGGCAACGTGGCAAGAGCAGCGACTCCCCCTTCGCGGGAGGTGGTACCAAGAAGCCCGGGGGGCTGGGGTTGCCTCTCGGCACGTCGGAGGCGAAGAAGCCGGGTCCTTCGGCCAGCCCGGACAAAGAGGTGACGCGCGAGAAGGAGCAGGTGGAACCTCCATCAGAGCCCATGCCGGTACCTGCGCCCCCTCCCGCGCCTGAAGAAGCGGCCCCGATCCCGCCGGAGCCGGCGCCAGAACCGCGCGCTCCGGTCCGCGGGGAAGATCAGACGGACGAGAACCCGCCGCTCGAACAGTGACGACACTGCGCGCGCTCTCCACCGAGAGGGCGCGCAGACTTCACCCCATCACCCCCCCATCACCGCCGCCCGATCCCGCTTCCGCGTGGGCTCAAACGCTCACCCGCGTGGGCAGTCCAGCCTCTTCGATGCGCGAGGCAAAGGAACGCAGCCAGTCCTCGGAGAGGGGCGTGATGCGCGCCGCCTCGGGTTGCATCGAGGGTCTCGCCACGGTGTACAGGAGCACGCCGAGGAGCGGCGCGCTCCCCCCCGCCAGGGTGCGCACGCCCTCCAGGTAGACGCGCTGCTCTTCCTCGGAGGGAGGCTGCCCATCCCACGCGAACAGGCACGTCTGAATCCAGGTGGGGCAGCGCTCGGCCGCGGCTCCGAGGCGCGCGACGTGATCCTCGACGGGGACGGCACTGCCATTGATCCAGCGCGAGCCTTCGGCCGTGAAGCTGTCGAGCTTGAACCAGACCTCCCCGTGCAGCTCGGAGAGACGTGACACTGCAGCCATGACTGCAGGCTTGTTCATCATGGAGCCGTTGGTGATGAGGACGAGCTTCACCGTACCGAGCAAGCCGAGATCGTTCAGCACCCTGCCTGCGATCTCGACGGCTTCGCGAAACTGAGGCGACGTCGTCGATTCTCCGTTACCGGAGAACGCCACGTCATTCAGACGGCGCGCGCCCTCCGGGACACAGCGCTCCATGAAGTCACCATGCGTGATCTCCTGCAGCAGGCTTCGCAGCTCTTCCTCGAGCCTCGTGAGGTCCACCTGCGGGCCCTTTCCGAAGATCAATCCGGGCACCTGGCAATAGACGCATCGCCAGTTGCACGCATTGTTCGGGTTCAGATTGATGCCCACGGACACCCCTCCCGCCCGTCTCGATACCACCGGATAGACATAGGTCATGCCGGCCGCATCACGATCGTGATCGACCACGGAGAGTTGGCGCAGCGTGGATCCCACGTGCGCAGTGTAAGCACGCGACGTGGGGGCACCAGTCAGATGCGCGGCAGGTCGTGACGGGACGGAAGGGTCAGCTCGGGTGCATCGCGCAACGGCAGCGGCGCTTCAGCGTAGCCCGTCCAATACAGACGCAGCCGCGATGCGCCGGAGCGATGCCGGAGCGATGCCGAAGCGATGCGGAGCGATGCCGAAGCGATGCCGGAGCGATGCCGGAGCGATGCGGAGCGATGCCGAAGCGATGCCGGAGCGATGCCGGAGCGATGCTGGAAGCAGAGAGGGCTACGTCCAAAGTTGACACTGCTTCGTGCGTAAGATTACCCTATCGTCCTGGGGGAACACGACCATGGCGCGACAGGGGGAGCCGCGGCCGGACGAGGCGTCATTCTGTGGAGATGACGGGTCGTCCACGGCGCGAGGGGGACGTCTCACCGTTCGGTGGAGGCAGGGTGGCTGCTCCGTGGTGAACATTCCCCGGTGCGCGCATGATTTGCGCGATTCGTCCCCTGGGCTTTCGCGTTGCACCAATTGCTGACGGAGTCGCTGCCTCTATGAACGAAAAGTGAGCGCGCTGGTAGAGATAATCACCTATCACTTAGAAGCACCATTCATGACCCATGGTGTGCCTCCACGCGTCGAGGCGATACCTGAACCATGCATCGATGCCTGCGATCCTGCGTACCTATCGGAGGAGGGCGACCTCCACGCGTGGAACGAGATTCGCGTCGCCTCGCCCCGTCGGATGCACCGCGAACGAAGTTCCGCGGAATCTCGAAACCCTCGAAGCGCTGCGGGCGTAGCAAGGAAGGCCCGGCGTCTCGGGCGGTGTGGGCTCGTTTCCCGGTGCTTTCGTGGGCCAACCCCGGTAGCCGGACTCCCTTCCGACGACACGCCCCCGCGAGAGATGCCGCTTCGATGGCACAATTCCAGAAGGCATGCGCCGATTTCACGCTGTATCTGGGGTCACGGATTTCGGCACAGAATACGCGTCGAGCGGATTGCTCGCATATCACGAAACCTGTCTAATTTTTGACGCTCGTGCCGCACATATGCGGTGCCGTCCCCGCATAAGAAGGGACATTTAACTTGCAGCGGGTTCACGATCCATCATATCGTCCGCATAATAGGATTAGGATAAATGGCCAGATCGACTGAGCGATGGCAGTGCTTGCCCTCCTCCCAGTCCGAGTGAGCTTTGGTGTCTGCGTTCGCCCCTCAATGGGCGATCGGCTCTATTTCACCGAATCATAGCCATCCAATCATCCCTGAGGCGCGCGGAGGCGTGGTCGTTAATGACACGCGTCCTGCTGCATTCTGCAACCTTGTCGGTGATCGCTCGCCGTCCAGCGGCGGAGCGACAGAGGTGGACCATGAAGAAGATCGATGGACATCCCATTTCCTTCGAGCAAGAGCGCATCTGGTTACTGAGTCAGATCCACGGGCACTCTCCCGCCCTCCAGGAGGGTGGTGGTGCCTGGATCGACGGAGATCTCGACGTCGCACGGTTGCACGCTGCACTGCAGGAGGTGGCGAGCCGGCACGAGATCCTCCGCACGGTGTTCGTCGAGCGCGACGGGATGCCAGCGCAGATCGTCAGACCACATTTGCAGGTCGACTTCGCGCCCATCCTGCTGGATACGGCCTCGGACGAAGCAGCGCTGCAGGCTGCCAGGGTGGCTGCGGCGAGTCCCTTCACACCGAGCGCGGCGCCGCCTTGGCGGACGCGCCTCGTTCACGTCCACCCTCGTCGTCATCTCCTGGCGCTCTCGCTCCACAGCCTCGTTGCAGACGCCACCAGCGTGGGGCTGCTGCTCGCAGACATTCTCTCCTCGTACCGGGGAGACGCAGGCCCTGCTCCGGCCCTGCATTACGTGGAGTACGCCCACGCTCAGGCCTCTGAAGTCGCCACTGGAACGGCCGAGGGCCTCGCCTTCTTCCGGGAGCAGCTCACCGGAGCCGCACCCGTGCTGGAGGTGTGGGGCGACGTGGCCATCAAGCCGGACCCTTCCCTCGAATCCGCTGCGACCGAGTGCACTCTCCGCGGTGGCTTCGCCGCTGCGGCAAGCCACTCCGGAGAGGCCGCTCCCATGGAGCACGAAGCGTCGCTGCTCGCCTCGCTCGCGACGGTGCTGCACCGCTCCTCCGGGCAGCGAGAGGTGGTCTTCGCCCTGCGCACGAGTGGACGAGACCGGCCCAGGTGGGCTCATCTGATGGGGCCTGTGGGGAACCTGGTCCCCGTCAGGGTCTCGTTCGACGACGACCCGACCTGGCGCGTCCTGGTCGCGCGCGTCGCCACGTCCATCGAAGAGGCACGCGCACGGCAGGTGGTCCCCTTCCAGCAGATCGTCGAGGCGCTCGCCCCACCACGCATCCCGGGTCGCACACCCCTCGCTCAGGTGCTCTTCGAACATCGTATCCCTTACCCAGCGCTCCACGGGGGCCTGGACCTCGCGCTCAACGCCGTTGATCTGCGCCCCTCCTGGTCACCCTTCGACCTCTCCGCATCGTTCAGCGAGCAGGATGGCACGCTGCGGCTCGAGCACCGCACGGCCCTCTTCAGCACCACGGCTGCAAGGCGGCTGCTGCGTTCCTGGGAAGCGCTGGTACGCACCGGGAGGCAATCCCCCGCCGCGAGGGTATCGTCGCTTCCGGTGCTCACCGCCGGCGAACGTGCCGTGATGGTCAGCGGCTGGAACGACACCGCTGCCGATTTCGCGCGCAACGCCGGCGTTCACCACCTCTTCGAGCGTCACGTGGAGCTGACCCCGGGCGCCGAAGCGGTCGTGCTCGAAGACCAGTCGCTCACGTTCCTGGAGCTCGACCGTCGCGCCAACCAGCTCGCCCACCGCCTTCGCGAACTCGGCGTGGGGCCGGAGACCCTGGTGGCCTGCTGCATGGAGCGCTCCCTCGAGGCGGTCGTGGCGTTCCTCGGCATCCTCAAGGCCGGCGGCGCGTACCTTCCCCTCGACCCCGCGTACCCGGCGGAGCGGCTGGCCTTCATCCTGGAAGACAGCGCGGCCCCTGTGGTCCTCACGCTCGGGCACCTCGAAGCGCGCTTGCCGCCCCGACGCGGGGTCACCTTGCGCCTCGACCTGGAGTGGGCGGACATCGCCCGCAGGAGCCCCTCGCGGCCCCAGGTGGCGACGAGCCCGCTCAACGCCGCGTACAGTATCTACACCTCGGGCTCGACGGGCCGACCCAAGGGCGTGGTGGTGGACCACCGCAACGGAGCGCAGCTCGTCGAGGCCCAGCGACGCGCGTTCGGGGTGGGACCTGGAGACCGGGTCCTCCAGCTCGTCTCGCTCGGCTTCGATGTCTCCGTCGGGGACTTCATCCTCGCGCTCTGTGCGGGAGCGACGCTGTGCCTGATCCCCCCGGCCGCGTCCTTGCCCGGTCCGGCGCTCGCCGCGCGCTTGCGTCGGCATCGCGTGACCTTTGCGACCTTCGTCCCCTCGGTCCTGAACCAGCAGCCACTGGAAGCGCTGCCCGACCTCGCCACCGTGGTGGTGATCGGGGAGGCCTGCCCCGCCGCGCTGGTCGAGCGCTGGGCGCCCGGTCGCCGCTTCGTGAACGCCTACGGGCCCACGGAGTGCACCGTCTACGCCACCACGGCCGACTGCGCCCCGGGCACGGGCGCGCCTCCCATCGGTCGGCCCATGGCGAACACGCGAACCTACGTGCTCGACGGCCACGGTCACCCCGCGCAGGTGGGCGTCGCCGGAGAGCTCTACCTCGGCGGCACCGGCGTCACTCGCGGCTATCTCGGTCGCCCCGCCCTCACGGCGGAGCGGTTCGTTCCGGATCCCTTCGCAGAGGCGCCCGGCGCGCGCATGTACCGCACCGGCGACCGGACGCGATGGCGGGAAGACGGCGCGCTGGAGTTCCTGGGACGCCTGGACCACCAGCTCAAGATCCGCGGCGTCCGCGTCGAGCTTGGCGAGGTCGAGGCGCACCTCTGCGAGCACGCGACGGTGCACGAGGCCGTCGTCATCGCCCGGGACTTCGGCCCCGGCGACGTGCGCCTCGTCGCCTACGTCGTCGCGCCACCGCAGCCGCCTGCCGTCGCGCAAGGCGTGGCCTGCACCTCCACCTCACGCCCCGCCGTGGAGGCTCCTTCGGCGCAGACCCTGCGCACCTTCCTCCGCGAAAGGCTCCCCGACGCCATGATCCCCTCGGCGTTCGTGGTGCTGGACGTGCTCCCTCTCACGCCCAGCGGCAAGGTCGACCGGCGCGCCTTGCCCTCACCCCAGGGCACCCGCGAGGAACACCTCGGCGCCTTCGTGGACGCGCGCAACCCGCAGGAAGCACACCTCGTCGCCCTGTGGAGGGAGCTGCTCCACACAGCCCGGATCGGCATCCACGACGACTTCTTCGCGCTCGGGGGGCACTCCCTGCAGGCCGTGCAGATGCTCGCGCGCATCCGCCGCGACCACCACGTCGACCTGACTTTCTCCGACCTCTTCGCCAGCCCCACCGTGGCCGCTCTGGCAGCCCTCCTCTGCGCGCGCAGGCCCTCCGTCGCGCAGGCCCTCATTCCCATCCCCTCCCTGCCCCGTGGCGGTCTGCTCCCGCTCTCGTTTGCCCAGGAGCGCCTCTGGTTCCTCCACAAGCTCGCCCCCGAGAGCACCGCGTACACCTGCGCCACGCTGTTCCGGCTGGAGGGGCCGCTCGACACGGACGCGCTCCGGAAGAGCCTCGACGACCTGGCGCAGCGCCACGAGATCCTGCGGACCACCTTCATCGAGACCGACGGCGCGCCTGCACAGCGCGTCCATGAGGAGATGACGTGCCATTTCACGGCCCAGGACCTGTCGGCCCTGGCCGTACCCGAGCGCGACGCCGAGATGCACCGCCACCTCGACGCGGAGATGGCGCGCCCCTTCGATCTGGAGGGCGGGCCCCTCTTCCGGGCCGCGCTGCTGCGGGCCGGTGCCGGCGAGCACGTGCTGCTCCTCGGCTTCCATCACATTGTCACGGACGGCTGGTCCATGGGCATCGTGCTGCGCGAGCTGGCCGCCTCGTACAAGGCGCGCCGCGACGGCCTCCCGACGCCCCTGTGCCCCCTCGCCGTGCAGTACGCCGACTACGCGGCGTGGCAGCGCCGCACCCTCGACGACGCGGCCCTCGACGAGCACCTCGCCTACTGGCGGGCAACGCTCGCCGGAGCGCCGCCGCTCCTCGAGCTGCCCGCCGACCGCCCCCGCCTTGCTGCCCTGAGCTTCCGCGGCGCGACGGCATCCTTCCGCCTGGAGGCCAGCACCGCGCACGCCCTGCGGGAGCTCGCGCGCGCGCGGAGCCTCACGCCGACCATGGCCTTGCTCGCCGTCTATGCGGCGCTCGTCCACCGCTACACCCACCGCGACGACCTGGTGATCGGCATCCCCGTCGCCGGCCGCGAGCGCGTGGAGCTCGAGGCCACGCTCGGGTTCTTCGTCAACACAGTCCCCGTGCGGCTCGACCTCTCGGGCGATCCCACCTTCGAGGAACTCCTCCACCGGGTGGGGAAGGCGAGCGTGGAGGCCTACGAGCACGCCACCGTCCCCTTCGAGAGGCTCGTCCAGGAGCTGCGCATCGCGCGCAACCCGAGCTACAACCCCCTCGTCCAGATCGCCTTCGCGCCTCAGCCTCCCGGCGAGCGCCACCTGGCGCTGGACGGCGTGACCGTCCACCCGATCGCGGCAAAGGCACGCTCGACCATCTTCGATCTCAGCCTCTTCTGCTGGGAGGAGAGCGACGGCAGCGTGCAGGGTGCCATCGAGCACAGCACCGACCTCTACGACCGCTGGCGCATCGACGGCATGATCCGGCACTTCCTGGCCCTCGCAGAGGAGGCCACCCTGGCGCCGCACGCCCCCCTGTCGACGCTCCCCATGCTCTCCGCCGAGGAGCGGCTCCGGATCGTCGACGTTCTCGGGCGCGGTCCTTCGCGTCCGCTTCCCCTGTCGCACTGCCTGCACACCCTCTTCGAGGACCAGGTCGACCGCGACCCCGACGCGCCGGCCGTCGTTGCCGAGGGCCGCGCCTTCACCTACCGGGAGATCGACGAGGCGGCGAACCGCCTCGCGCGCCGCCTCCGGGAGGCTGGCGCGGGCCCCGGCACCCTGGTCGCGAGCTGCCTCGCCCGCTCCAGCGACGTCGTGGTGGCCTTCTTCGGCATCCTCAAGGCAGGAGCCGCCTACCTGCCGCTCGACCCGGCGCACCCGGCCGATCGCCTCGCCTTCCTCCTCGAAGACAGCGGCGCTCCGGTGCTCCTCTCGCACGCCGCCACGGCCGGACGGCTCGCGGGCCACTGCGCCGTCACGCTGCAGATGCCGGCGGTCGATGCAGGTCGTGAGCCGAGCGGCGCCCCCCGGCTCTGCTCCCAGGTGCGCCCCGCGGATCCCGCCTACGTGATCTACACCTCCGGGTCCACCGGACGGCCCAAGGGCGTCGTCGTCGAGCACCGCAATGCCGTGCACCTCGTCGAGGCGGGCCGCGACCCGCTCGCCCTGGCCCCTGGCTCCCGGGTGCTGCAGACCGCGGCGCTCGGCTTCGACGCCTCCATCTGGGAGCTCCTCATGACCCTGTGCGCGGGCGCGACGCTCTACATCGAGCCGCTCCACGCGCTGCTCCCCGGGGCCGACCTGTCTCGCTCGCTCCGGCGCCACCGCATCACCGCGGTGTTCCTGCCGCCCTCGGTGCTGGCGCAACAGCCCGTCGAGGCCTTCCCGGATCTCGAGACCCTCATCGTCGGCGGCGAGGCCTGCCCGGCGGAGCTGGTCGACCGCTGGGCGCAGGGCCGCCGCCTCCTCAACGCCTACGGCCCCACCGAGTGCGCCGTGGCCTCCACCATGACCGCGTGCTCGCCTGGCCAGGGCGCGCCTCCCATCGGGCGCCCCCTCGCCAACGTCCGCGTTCTGCCCCTCGGCCCCCGCGGCGAGCTGGTCCCCGTCGGTGTCCCGGGCGAGCTGCACCTCGGCGGCTCCGGCGTGGCGCGCGGCTACCTGCGCCGCCCCGAGCTGACCCAGGAGCGCTTCCTCCCGGACCCCTTCGACGACACCCCGGGGGCCCGGCTCTACCGCACGGGCGACTGGGCGCGCTTCCTCCCTGACGGCCAGCTCGAGTTCCTGGGCCGCATCGACGATCAGGTGAAGGTCCGCGGCGTCCGCATCGAGCTGCAGGAGATCGAGAAGGTCATCCTCGAGCACCCTGCCGTCCAGGAGGCGACGGTCCTCCTCCGCGAGGACACGCCTGGCGAGCGCCGCCTCGTCGCGTACATCGCCCCCCGCCCTGGCTGCCCGGGCATCGCCGTCGAGAAGGGCGCCATCGAGGCCGAGCAGGTCTCCGACTGGCGTGACCTCTACGACGACACCTATGGCCGCGCGCCCGCGCCCGAGGGCGACGTCACCTTCAACATCTCGGGCTGGACGAGCAGCTACACGAGCGCCCCCATCCCCGCCGAGGACATGCGCACCTGGCGCGACGGCGCCGTGGCGCGCATCCTCGCCCTCCGACCCCAGCGCGTCTGGGAGATCGGCTGCGGGACGGGCCTGCTCCTCTACCAGCTCGCCCCCCGCTGCGCCGCGTACCTCGGCACGGACTTCTCCGAAGCCGCCATCTCCCTCTTGCGCAGCGGGACCGCCGCGCGCGGGTACGACCACGTTCGGCTCGAACAGCGCGAAGCCAACAGCTTCCATCCGACCGACGAGGGGCGCTTCGACGTCGTCGTCCTGAACTCCATCGTGCAGTACTTCCCCGACGCCCGCTACCTGCGCGCCGTCGTCGAGGGCGCCGCGCGCGCCGTCCGCCCTGGCGGGGTGATCTTCATCGGCGACGTGCGCAGCCTGCCCCTCCTGCCCGCCTTCCACGCCTCCGTGGAGCTGCACCGCGCTCCTGCCCGCCTCCCCACGGAGGTCCTGCGCGAGCGGGTACGGCGCGCCATCGCCACCGAGTCGGAGCTGGTGCTCGATCCCGGGCTCTTCCATCGCTTCGCGCGCGAGATCCCTGGCCTCGGGGGCGCCGAGGTCTGGGTGAAGCGGGGCCCCGGAGACGACGAGATGACCCGGCACCGCTACGACGTGCTGCTCCACGTCGGCTCCCCCCCGCCCTCCGTGGTGGTGGACGGCCTGCGGCGCTTCGACGACGCGTCGGGGAGCCTCGCATCCATCGAGCGCTGGCTCACCGCAGACCAGCCACGAGCGCTCGAGATCCACGGCGTCCCGAACGCGCGCGTGCTCCGTGACGCCCGCTGCCACGAACGCCTCGCCACCCTGTCGTGCACCGCCGAAGCGCTCGGCGCCCGCGCGGCCGAGGACGCGGTAGGCGCCATCGTTCCCGAGAACCTCTGGCTCCTCGGCGAGCGGCTCGGCTACGAAGTCCGCGTCGCCCCGGGCCACGAGGACCCGTACACGGTGGACGTCCTGTTCGAGCGCACAGCGCTCGGTCGGCCACGCACCTGGTGGTCGCGCGCCGGGCGCACCGGGTGCCCCGAACGCGCAAGCCACGCAAGCCACGCCGGCGCCGATGGCCTCCCCGCGGCGGCGCTCGCCAACGATCCCGTGAGCGGCAAGCGCGCCCAGCGCCTCCTGCCCACCGTGCGCGCGGCGCTCCAGCACCGGCTGCCGGACTACATGGTGCCGAGCGCCTTCGTCGCGCTGGACCAGCTCCCCCTCACCCCCAACGGCAAGATCGACCGGCGCGCCCTGCCTCCCCCCGACCGCAAGAAGTCGGAGCTGTCACGGGACTTCACGGGGCCGCGCACCCCGCTCGAAGAGGCGCTCTGCGCGATCTGGTGCGAGGCCCTGGAGATCGAGCAGGTCGGCATCGACGACCCGTTCTTCGAGATCGGCGGGCACTCGCTCCTGCTGGCGCGGGTGCGGGCCACCATCACGGCGCGCCTCGGCCACGACCTGCCCATGGTGGAGCTGTTCCAGCGCCCCACCATCCGCAGCCTCGCAGCCCACCTCGACGCCTCCACCCGCGAGGCCACCTCGCCTCAGGAGGCGTCCTCTACCCACGCGGAGACCGCCTCCACGCCTTCCGATCGGCCCGCGCTGCTCCCTACCTCGCCCTCGAGCGACGCGCCCCCACGCAATGCGTACCTACCCGCCACGTCCCCGCGCGACGCAACCTCCCCGAACGCCGTGGCCATCATCGGCATGACGGGCCGCTTCCCCGGCGCGCGCGACGTGGACGAGCTGTGGCGCAACCTCTGCGCGGGCGTCGACAGCATCACCTTCTCCACCGCCGAGCAGCTCGACGCTGCGGGCGTGGACGTCGCGCTCCAGCGCAACCCCCGCTTCGTCCCCGCCGTGGGTCAGATCGACGACGCGCTCGGTTTCGACGCAGGCTTCTTCGGCTACAGCCCCCTCGAAGCGAAGCTCATGGACCCCCAGCACCGTACCTTCCTCGAGTGCGCCTGGGAGGCTCTTGAGAGCGCCGGCTATGGCCCGCGCGCCGTCGCCGGGGTCGGCACGCGCGAGGCCCACCCGGGCGCCCGGGTCGGGGTCTTCGGTGGCTGCGACGCGCCGCGCTACTGGATGGAGCGCATCGGTGCCCAGTACACCCCGCTCAGCGTCGAGGAGTACCAGGTCATGGTCGGCAACGTCGCCGACACCCTCACCACCCGCGCCGCCTACAAGCTCGACCTGCGCGGTCCGGCGCTCACCGTGATGACCGCCTGCTCCACCTCCCTGGTCGCCGTGCACCTCGCCTGCCAGAGCCTCCGCGCCGGCGAGTGCACCGTCGCCCTTGCTGGCGCCTCGGTCATCCTCCCACCCGACCGGCTCGGCCACATCGCCGAGGAGGGCGCCATCACCTCCCTCGACGGCCACTGCCGACCCTTCGACGCCGAGGCCCAGGGCATCGTCGGCGCCAGCGGCGTCGCGCTCGTCGTCCTCAAGCGCCTCGACGACGCGCTCCGGGACGGCGACACCATCCACGCCGTCATCCGGGGCAGCGCCATCGGCAACGACGGCGGAAGCAAGGTGGGCTTCATGGCCCCTGGCCTCGAAGGCCAGGCCGAGGTGATCACCCGCGCCCAGGAGGCCGCCGACATCGACCCCGACTCCATCGGCCTCGTCGAGGCGCACGGCACCGCCACCGCCCTCGGAGATCCCATCGAGGTCGCCGCCCTCACCCGCGCCTTCCGCCGCGCCACCGACCGGCGCGGCTACTGCGCCCTCGGCTCGCTCAAGGGCAACATCGGCCACACCGGCGCCACCTCGGGCGTCGCCGGCTTGATCAAGGCCGCGCTGGCGCTGAAGCACGGCGTCATCCCGCCGACGCTGCACTTCCGGCGCCCGAACCCCGGCCTCGACCTCGACGCCTCGCCCTTCTTCGTGAACACCACCCCCTTGCCCTGGCCGCGCAGCGGCACGGCGCGACGGGCCGGGGTGAGCGCATTCGGCGTCGGCGGCACCAACGCCCACGTCATCCTGGAGGAAGCCCCGGAGATCGCCGCGTCCGCCCCCTGCGGCCACCCCCAGCTCCTCCTGCTCTCCGCACGGACCGACGCAGCATTGGAGACCGCCACCGACCGGCTCGCCGCGCGCTTCACCGCGGAGCCCGAACTCAACACGGCCGACGCCGCCTTCACCCTGCAGCTCGGCCGCGCGGAGTTCCCCCGCCGCCGCGCCATCCTCGGCGGTGACGCGACCTCCACCACGAACCGCCTGCGCACCCGCGACGCGGCGTGGGTCTGCACCGACGCCGTCACGAGCACGCGCCCCAAGGTGGTGTTCATGTTCCCCGGCGGCGGCAGCCAGGACCGCGCCATGGGCCGCGCCCTCTACGAGGCCGAGCCCGTCTACCGCGACGCCCTGGACCACGTGGCGAGCCTGTTCCGTGACGCGCTCGAGGTCGACATCCGACCCCTGCTCTTCGCGGACGACGCAGGCCGCCCCGAGGCCGACGCGCGCCTGCGCACGCCGAGCCTCAACCTCGCGGCCATCTTCGCCACCGAGCACGCCCTCGCCGAGCTGCTCTGCGCCTGGGGCATCACCCCGGCCGCGGTCACCGGCCACAGCCTCGGGGAGTACGCCGCCGCGCGCCTCGCGGGGGTGCTCTCCCTCGAAGACGCCGTGGCCCTCGTCGCCCTGCGCGCCAGGCTTTACGAAGAGCTGCCCAGCGACACTGCCACCCTCATCGTCCCCCTCTCCGAGGCGAACCTCCGGCGCCATCTCCGCGATGGCCTCTCGCTCGCCGCGGTCAACGCGCCGGACGTCTGCGTGGTCTCCGGCAAGCTCGGGCCCCTCGCCGCCCTGGAGGACGAGATCCGGCGCGACGGCCTCGAACCCCGCCGCCTCCCGCTCGCCGCCGCCGCGCACTCCTCGCTCATCGCGCCCCTCGCGCACCGCCTCGGTGAACGCGCCGCACGGATGGACCGCCACCCGCCGCGCATCCCCGTCGTCTCCAACGTCACCGGAGGCTGGCTCGACGCGCGCGAGGCCTGCGACCCTCACTACTGGACGCGCCATCTCGCCGGCACCGTCCGCTTCTCCGACGGGCTCACCACGCTCTTCAAGGACCCGTCACACGTGCTCGTCGAGGTCGGCCCTGGCAGGACGCTCTCCACCCTCGCCCGCCGTCACCCCGACGGCGCGCAGCGCGCCGCGTACTCCACCATGGCCGGCGCGGGCTCCAGCCGCAGCGACCTCGAAGCCGTGCTCTTCACGGTGGGCCAGCTCTGGTGCGCTGGCGCCGCCGTCGACTTCGGCGCCCTGTGGCGCGGCCAGCAGCGCCGCCGTATCCCCCTGCCCACCTACCCCTTCGAGCGGACCCCGCACCTCTTCCGCAGCGCCGCGGCTCCCGCGCCACCCACCCCCTCGGTGCACCTCACGCTGCCGACCATGGTCCCCTCGGCCGGGAGCCTCCCGCCCGGAAGCTTCCCGCCCGGAAGCTTCCCACCCGGGAGCCTCCCGCCCGGAAGCTTCCCGCCGCCCACCCTCCCGCCCAACGCGTCAGGGCGCAGCTCGAACGTCTACATGACGATGCAGAACGACGTCGTCCAGACGATCGCCGCCATCTGGCGCGAGGCCCTCGGCGTCGACCAGACACGCCCTGACGACAACTTCTTCGATCTCGGCGGCGACTCGCTCATCGCCGTCAAGGTGCTCGCCCGGGTCATGGAGCAGCTCGGCGTCCAGCTCCCGGTCCATGCCCTCGTCGAGACCCCCACCTTCAGCGCGCTCACGTCGCGCATCCGCTCCGACCTGCCCGTCTCGCGGGAGGTGGACGGTCCCCCGAGCGCGCCCCCGAGCGTCCCCCCTCCCCCTTCCCGCCGCACGCGGCTCATCGTCCGCCTCTCCGACGGCTCGGGAGGTGTCGACCGGAGCCTCCGGCGCGACAGCAGCCCTCCTTCCCAGCGCGGCGCAGGGCGCGCTCTCTTCCTCATCCAGCCCATCGGCGGCACCGTCTTCTCGTATGTGCCGCTCGCGCGCGCCCTCGGCGTCGGGATCCCCGTGTACGGGATCCGCGCCTCGGGCATGGAACCTGGTGAGCCCGTCCTCGACGACGTGGGCGAGATGGCGTTGCGCTACCTCCAGGAGCTCCGCACCATCCAGCCCTCGGGCCCCTACACCCTCGGCGGCCACTCGGCCGGCGGCGTGATCGCCCACGAGATGGCGCGCCAGCTCGTCGCGGCCGGCGAGCGCATCGCGCTCCTCGCCCTCCTCGACACGCCCTCTCCCCTGGGCATCCGCCGCGCCCGCATCGAGGGCGCGGAGGACCTCTTGCGCCACGCCGAGTCCTTCCGTGACCATGCCCAGCGCGCCTACCAGGGGTTCACCACGGCGCTGCGCGAAGAGACGGCGCTCGGTGCCGTCATGGTCGCCACCTGGCGCGCCATCTCCACCTACGAGCCCACCCCCCTCGACGTGGAGACCGTCTACCTCCGCGCCCGGGAAGCGCGCGATCCCCTCGACCCCTGCCCCGAGCAGGACTGGGGACAGCTCGCACCGGGAGCCTTCTCTCTGCACCGTGTCCCGGGCAATCACTTCAGCATGATGGACACGCCGCACGTGTCGGAGGTGGCGCGCCGCCTCGACCAGCACCTCGCCCTCCTCGACGGGCCGATGGCCACGCGCCGCTCGCCAGGCGCGGCCGAGCCCCTCGCTTCCGCCGACGCCCTCCGCTGGGTTTCTTGATCCACCCGGCGGGTGCACGCGCCCCCGCCGCCCCGCCGCCCCGTCGCTGCACACGCGAGATCCAGAGCCCACGCGGACGCCGGGCTCTCTGCATCGGCTCACCCACCTCGGCGCTTCGGTCCAATGCGCGTCCGCGGTGGTGAGTCGATGGACGCAATCACGCCCCTGCACCGACAACGCGCCGGAGCGATGGGCTTTGAGAGCGCTCCTTCGAATCATGATTTCAATGATCTGGTCCCGTGTTCGTCCAATGCGGACGCTCATTGACCACGCTCACCGGAACGGATAACCATTCGCCTCCGCTGCGCTGCATGAGCCGCCCACGGGCGGGAACGACGCCGGCTCTCCCTGGAACACCTCTCCATCCGGGCACCTTGCCAACGGAATGGTGGCGGCTCACTGCCAATCGCGCGTGGCGCTGGAAGGAGATTGCATTGATGCGACACACGGTGGTTCGGGGTCTCGGTGTGGCCATGGTGATCGCCCTCGCGACGGCGTGTCAGAGCACGGCTGAGCAGACGGAACAGCGCGCGCTGGAGGGAACACCCGCGTTCGATCACGACGCGCACGACGCACGCACCGCGGAGGTCGGTCCGCTCGCGCACCTCGCCGCACTCCCCGATGCACGCGCTGTCCAGCTCGACGAGAACGCCACGCCCCGCTTCGTCACCGGCGACCTCGGTCGGATCGAGATCGCGTCCCGCCTCGAAGATACCCGCGTCGACGCGGCCCTCGCGGCGATCGCGCCCGTCTTCCAGGCAGAGGCCAGCGAGCTGCGGCTCCGCCGCGCGCGGACCGACGCCCAGGGTGACCATCACCTCCGCTTCTCTCGGGTGAAAGACGGGCTGCCCGTCTTCGGCGCCGAGCTCGTGCTCCACGTGCGCGACGGCGTGATCATCGCCGCCAACGGCAGCGTGGGAGGTGACGTCGCGTCAGCAGACGCGCCCACCCTCGGCGCGGCAGACGCGCTCCGCGCCGCGCGGGACGGGACCGACGGCGCAGACATCACGGCGAGCGGCGAGCCCAGGCTCGCCTACCACGCGCGCGGCAAGCAGCTCGCGCTCGTCTACCAGGTCCTGGTCGAGGGCGCCGACGACGAGGGCTTCCCCATCCGCGACATCGTGCTCGTCGACGCCACCGACGGCTCCATCGCCCAGCGCATGCCCCAGATCCACCCGGCCAGGAGCCGCAAGGTCCACAGCGCCGCGAACGGCACCTCCGTGCCGGGGACCCTCATCCGGAGCGAGGGAGGCGCTGCCGTCGCCGACGCCACCGTGAACACCAACTACGGCATCCTCGGCAACACCTACGACTGCTACAAGAACCTGTTCAACCGCGACTCCTACGACGGCGCCGGCGCCGTGATCAACAGCACCGTCCATTACGGCGTGCAATGGGGCGGCGCCTACTGGGACGACATCGCCAAGCACCTCGTGTACGGCGACAGCGACGGCGTCACATTCGACGCCATGGCGCACTCCATGGACATCACCGCCCATGAATTCACCCACGCCGTCACCGCCGCCGAATCTGGCCTCGCCTTCACCGGCGAGTCGGGCGCCCTCAACGAATCGCTCAGCGACATCTTCGGCGCCGTCTGCGAGTGGTACCGCGACGGCCAGGTCGTCACCACCAACACCTGGCTCTTCGGCGAGGACATCACCACGCCCGGCACGCCCGGCGACGGCCTGCGCTACATGGCCGACCCGGCGGTGGACGGTTACTCCCTCGATCTCTACGACGACTACCTGCCGGGCACCTACGTCCAGTTTGCCTCCGGCATCGGCAACCTGGCCTTCTACCTCCTGGCCCAGGGCGGTACCCACCCGAGGGGCCGGACCACCGTCACCGTCCCTGGCATCGGCATCCTCAAGGCAGCAAAGGTCTTCTACGAAGCGAACATCCATTTCCTGATGTCGAGCTCCACCTACGCCGACGCGCGCGAAGCCACCGTGCAGGCAGCGGTGAACCTCGGTTACACCCCGGCGGAGATGGACGCTGTCTCGAAGGCCTGGGAAGCGGTGGGCATCCCCGACTGGACCCCGCCCTCTGCGCCGCAGCTCCAGAACAACGTCCCCCTGACCGGCCTGAGCGGCGCCACGGGCAGCAAGAAGTACTACTCCGTCGTCGTACCGCCCGGCGCGACCAACCTCGAGTTCCTCACCACAGGAGGCACCGGCGACGTCGACCTCAGCGTCAGGCTGGAAGGCATGCCCACGGCCACCGTGAACGACTGCCGCCCCTACCTCCCTGGCAACGTGGAGGCGTGCAGCTCGGTCACCGCCGTGCCGGGCAGGTACTTCATCATGCTCGAGGCCTACGCGGCCTATGCGGGCGTGACCCTGAAGGTCTCGTACACGAACCCGACCTCCCACCTCGTCATCAACGAGATCGACTACGACAACGTCTCCACCGACAACAACGAGTACGTCGAGATCTACAACCCCACCGGCGCCCCCGTGGACCTCGCCGGCTACGCGCTGGCGTTCATCAACGGCAGCGACGGCGCGGTCTACCTCTCCGCGGATCTCGGTGTCGCCGGGGTGCTCGCCGCAGGTCAGTACCTCGTCGTCGGCTCGAAGACCGTCTCTGTCGCCGCAGGCGCCAAGAAGATCGAGTTCTCCGGCAGCCAGTCGAACCGCATCCAGAACGACACCGAGGGCGTGGTGCTGGTGAGCGGCAGCTCCGTCATCGACAAGGTCTCCTACGAGGGCTCCGTCACCGCGGCGATCATCCCGGGCGTGGGCACGGTCAACCTCGTGGAGGGCACGGCCATCGCCGCCGCGAAGGCCGACAGCAACACCGCCGCCCGCGTGCTGGCCCGCGTCCCGAACGGCACCGACACCGACAACGCCAACGCGGACTGGCAGGCGTCGAGCACCCTCAGCCCCGGCGCTGCCAACCCCTGATCTCCCCCGCGGAGGCGCGCCTTTCCCCCTCTACGTGACGACGGGCGCCCTTCGCGGCGCCCGGATCCCTTCGAAGATCATCGACATCGCCTGCTGGTAGGCGTCCGCCGGGTCCATCCCCAGCTCCGCGAGCGCGCGCGGCTCGATCACGTGCTGCGCCATGGTCAGCATCACCCGCAGCACCAGCTCCGGCCGCACGTCGGACCGCAGCGCGCCAGACGCGACGCCGGAGGTGAGCAGCGCGAAGGGTCGCCTGTGGATCACCTCCCGTCGCAGCACCTGGAGCCGCTCGTAGAGCGCAGGCGCGTCGCGCTCGAGCTCCTCCAGGAGCAGCCCCGTCCCCTTCAGGCGCGCCGCCACCAGCGCCACCACCCGGGACAGCACCTCGTCGAAGCTCTTCCCCTCGGCCGAGATGATGCGCTCGAGCTCCGCGTCGAGCACGTCCATCGCCCGCTCGATCGCCGCGACGCACAGCGCCTCCTTGCTCGGGAAGTGCTGGTAGAGCGTCTTCTTGCTCATCCGCAGCGCGGCCGCGATGGCGTCCATCGTCACTGCCCCGAGCCCCTGGGCGAGAAAGAGCGGCTCGGCAGTGCTCAGGATCCGCTCACGCGCCTCCCTCCGCTCGCGCGACTCGGTCTGCGCGCGTGCCTCCCTCGCCCCTTCTCCCGCCGCGGACCCCGCGCTCATGCCGCCTGCTCCGGACCGAGCCCTTCCGTCGCAGCGCCTCGCTTATCTGGCGACTCCGGCGACTCCGGCGACTCCGGCGACGGCCTCATCGCCTCCCGCGCCTGCACGCGCTCGCCCTCGTAACGAAGGCGCACCCCGGTCTTCGGCCCGAAGGTCACGTTCCTGCGCACCGCCCGCACCGGTCCCTCCTCGGCCAGCGAGAACCGGTGGGCCGCGAGCAACGACCCGAGCGCGATCTTCATCTCGTACAGCGCGAAGGCCGCGCCCAGACAGCGCCTCGACCCTCCGCCGAACGGCAGGTACTCGAACGGCGAGAACTTGCGCTCCAGGAAGCGCTCGGGCAGGAAGCGCTCGGGCTCCGGGAAGAGCCCCGGATCCCGGTGGGCGAGCACGATGGCCGCCATCACCCCGATCCCCGCCGGCAGCGCGTGACCGCGCAGCGTCATCGGGACGCTCAGCCGGCGCGGCACCAGGATCACCACCGGGTTGAGCCGCAGCGTCTCGTCACACACCGCCCCGAGGTAGGGCAGCCGCGCCAGCGCCTCGGGCGACGGGTCCGGCCCGAGCGCCGCAAGTTCGTCGAACAGCCGCTCCTTCACCTCGGGCAGGCGGTGCACGTGGTAGAGCGCCCACGCCATGCTGATCGCCGTGGTCTCGTGACCCGCGATCAGCATCGTCCGCAGCTCGTCCTTGATCTCGTCGGCCGTCATCGGCTGCCCCTCTTCGTCACGCGCCGACAGGAGGAGGCTCAGGATGTCCTCGTGCGTTCCCGGAGCCGCAGCCGCACGCCGCGCCGCGATCTCCTCGTCGAGCATCCGGTTGAACGTGGCCGCCACCCCCTGGAAGCGGTCCCACGGCGCGATCCCGCGGAACGAGCGGCGCAGCACGGGCACGAACATCAGCGGGATCGTGTACGCCTCGAAGTACCTGGCGATCACGTCCTGGAATGCCGCGACCCGCTCGGGCTCCTTCACCCCGAACACCGCCTGGATGATCACCTCCAGCGAGATGGCCTGGGTGAGATCCATCGCCTTGAAGTCTCCCCCGCGGGGCAGTTTCCCGGCGAGCCGCAGGGTGATGTCGCGCATCAGCGCGCCATAGGCCCGCATCCGGTCGCCATGAAACGGCGGCATGAGCAGCCGGCGCTCGCGCTTGTGACGCTGCCCGGCGAGCAGCAGCATCGAGCCCTCCCCGAGCACCGGCTGGAGCGGGATCTGCGTCAAGGTCCCGAACGTCGAAGGGTCGGCGGTGAAGATCTCGCGGATCCCCTCGGGATGACCGGTGATCACCACCTTCCCTGCGGGAAGCAACACGGTGAAGGGATCCCCGTAGCGCTCCGCGCAGGCCTGGAAAAACCGGGGCGTATCGATCGCGGCGGCGAAGAGGTGCAGCGGAGCGAGGGGCGGTCCAGGCGGCAGTCCCGACATGACGGTCTCCTTGGGAGCTGAGGTACGGCGGAGGGGGGTGAGGGCTCAGGAAACCGTAAATGCATTCTCAGTTTCCTTCAAGCCACCTCGCCTCTTGGCGCACCCGACCGGCGTCTCCTCTCGCGCGCGGCGCGCCCCTGCGTCCTTCGCCTCCCACCCGGGAGCGTGACGTCTCGACGCCCGACGCCCGCTCCCGGAGCGCTGGAGCCGTCCTGCTCGGCCGCACCATCGGGCCGCGGATCAGCATCCAACCAGGACAGCGTGGTGGGGCCGCTCGCGGTGAGCGAATCCTCCACCGGATGTTACCCTGGCCGCGACCATCCCCATGGAAACCGACGATCAGATCGAAACTGTCCTGCGCGTGCGCGCCAAGAAGGAGCTGCGCAAACGAGCCCGCGGGTTGCGGAGCGCCGTGCCCCGCGACGCCATCCTCAGCCGCTCGTCACGCATCCTCGACGCCCTCTGCGCGCTTCCCGAGATCATGGAAGCCGCCAGCGTGGCGATGTTCTACCCCATCGAGGGGCGCAACGAGGTGCACCTCGTCGACCTCGACCCCCGCCTGCGTGAGCGAGGCATCCGCGTCGCGTACCCCAGCATCGATCCCGACGCGGGCACGATGACCTTCCGCTTCGTCGACACCCCCGACGCGCTGGAGGAGCGCGGCTACGGCTTCCGCGAGCCCGACCCCGCCGCCGAGGAGGCCCTCACCCTCGGCGCCGTCGTGGTGCCGTGCCTCCAGATAGATCCCCGCGGCTACCGCATCGGCTACGGCGCCGGCTACTACGACCGCACCCTGCCGCGCTTCTGCCCTCCTGCGCACGCCATCGCGGTGGCCTTCGACTTCCAGCTCGTCTCCGAGGTGCCGGAGACGCCCCACGACGTGCCCGTGCACCTCGTGGTCACCGACACCCGCCAGATCCGCGTCACCCCACCCTGACGCAGCACCCAGCACCCAGCGCCCACCGGAGACCTGCCCCGTCTATGCTACCGACCTCCTGGAGGTGCTCATGACGGCAGGAGTATGCGCGGTGGTGGGGATGGGACCGGGGATCGGCCTCGCCGTGGCGAAGCGGTTCGGGCGCGAGGGCTTCCGTGTGGCAGCGCTGGCCCGCAGCAGCGCGAACCTGGAGGGCTGCCGCAAGGAGCTCGCGGCGCAGGGCATGGAGACGCACGCCTTCGTCACCGACGCAGGCGACCCGGCCTCCCTCGCTGCCACCTTCGCCGAGGTGCGGGCGGCCCTCGGTGATCCGTCGGTGCTCGTCTACAACGCCGCGGTGCTCCACATGGCCACTGCGAGCGCCCTCGACCCGGCGCAGCTCGCCAACGACTTCCAGGTGAACGTCACCGGAGCGCTGGCCTCGGCGCAGCAGGTGCTCCCCGCGATGCGGGCGGCGCAGCGAGGGACGCTGCTGTTCACGGGCGGCGGCCTGGCCCTGGACCCCTTCCCCCAGTTCGCCTCGCTGGCCATCGGAAAAGCGGGCATTCGCAGCCTGGCCTTCAGCCTGGCGAAGGAGCTGGAAGCGGACGGAATCCACGCCGCCACGGTGACGGTGTGCGGCATGGTGAAGCCCGGGACGCGCTACGATCCCGACCTGATCGCCGAGGAGTACTGGAAGCTGCACACCCAGCCCGCCGGGAGCTGGGAGCGCGAGATGGTCTTCCGCTGAGCGCGGGCGCGCGGGCGCCGTGCTACGCTCGGTTCCCATGAGCCACGCGAAAGCGCTCGGGAGCGCGGTCTTGGTCGCGGTCGTGGTCATGAGCGCGTCGCTGCTCGGCTGCGGCGCCGCGCCCTACGTGGAAGCAGAGGGGTCGCGGGGGGCGCGGGGGGCGCCAGAAATGCCGGAGACGCCGCCGGGGTATGCGGCGGGAGAGCCGGCGGTGGTGGTCGTGCTGCAGGAGCCGGGCGCCGAGCCGCCCACCGACACCTGGATCCCTGAAGAGCCGCGCGAGGGAAATCCCCTCGCTCAAGTCCGCGCCTGGCGAGGCGATTACGACTGCCCTCAGGGCAATACTGAGATGACCCTCCACATCCTGGGGGTGCGCGGCAATCACCTGAGCGCGCTCTTCGCGTTCCACCATGTCCCCACCGGCGTGGAGGGCCGCTACCTGATGGCTGGCCGCTTCGACCCGGAGACCTACCGGGTCACCCTCACGCCCGGCGCCTGGATCGTGCAGCCCGAGGATTACGTGTCGGTCGGCATGCAAGGCGATCTCTCCGAGGACGGCTCGCTCTTCGCCGGACGCATGGATCATCCGCTCTGCGGCGCCTTCCGCCTGCGCCCCGCGCGCTGACCCCTGTCACCCTGACAGGCGTGCGCCGCGCAGCCGACATCTTGTCAACGTCCTCGCAACGTCCTCCGCCCACGGGCCTGCACAAGGCGCCCTGGATCGCCGCGAAATCCTCGCCGAGCCCCGCTGACGCCCACCCTCACCCTGTGGCGCAGCCCTTGCTCGACCCGACGCACGGCCAGCCCATGACGGTGCACGGCCACAGAGGTGCCATGCACGCCGATCTCGCCCTCAAGCGCGCGTTTCTCCCCGCCGTCCTGCTGTTGATCGCCACCGCCGCCCATCTCCAGGCGAAGGGCATCGCCGCGCTCGTGGCCTCCGCGCTCGACGACGCGCGCCATGGCCTCGCCCCGCCGTGGCGCCGCGTGCCTCCCGTCGCGCTCGCGAGCGCGCTCACGAGCACCCGCACGAACAGCACGGACCACCACGCCACCACCGCGGCCGCCATCCTGGCGCGCAACCCCTTCGACTCCGTGACGGGTCCCCTGGACGGCACGAGACCGCCCCCCGCGCCCGACTCCCCGGACAGCGTGCCCACCTGCGCGTCCACGCGCCTTTTGCTGGTCGCTGCCTCCGATGACACGCGCTGGTCCTTCGCAGCCATCGCCTCCGGCGAGACGACACGTGGCGGCAGCAGCAACGCGGTCCTGCGTCGCACGGGAGACACCGTGGGTGACCACGTGGTGGCCGCCATCGGCCCCGACCGGATCTGGCTGGAAGCCAGCGGCACCCGCTGCGAGGTCAAGCTCGGCGCCCCCGCCATCGTCTCCGGCACGCGCGAGCCCAGCGCACGCGAGCCTCCCCAGCCCTCGACCGCGCGCGGAGGGCCCGGCAACGCCTCGGCTCTCCTGGAGCGCCTCCGCGAGCGCATCCGCCCTCTCGGCGAGGACAGCTTCGAGATCGATCGCTCCGCCATCGCCATGCTCCTCGAACAGCCGGCCCTCATCGGCGGCGTGCGTCCCTCGCCCGCGCCGCAGGACGGAGGAGCCGGGGGGCTACGGCTCACAGGAATCCGCCCTGGCAGCCCTCTCGCCGCCATCGGCCTGAAGAGCGGCGATCACCTCCTCCAGGTGAACGGCGCCGACGTCCGCGACCCGCGCGCCGTGCTCGCGCTCCACGCACAGCTCGGAAGCACCAGCCTCCTCACCGCGACCCTCTCGCGCGACGGACGCCCACGGACGGTGACCCTCCACGTCCGCTGACCCTCTTTTGCGACGGCCCGAGGCCCATGAGCGCGCCTCGGACACGACATGGGACACACCCGGGGAGGGGGATGCTAGAGAGAGCACGATGCGCATGGGCGCCGTCGCAGTGGTCCTCTGGGGTGTGGGTGGCGTGGTGTTGCTCCTCGCCGAGGCCATCGTGCGCCTCGGCATGCTCGCGCTCCGGCTCCTGCGCACCCACAGCCTGACGACAGCGCAGACGGTGATGCTCGTCGTCTGGACCCTCCTCATCTGCTACGCCGAGGGTTACCGCGGCTTCCAGCAGCGCTTCTCCCCGCGGGTCGTGGCGCGCGCGCTGTACATCGCCGCGCACCCGAAGCCCCTGCTCGTGGCCTTCGCGCCGCTGGTCTGCATGGGCTTCTTCCACGCCACGCGGCGCTTGCTCATCGTGAGCTGGTCGCTCCTCGTCGGCATCGTGGGCCTCGTGGTCCTGATCCGGTTCTTGCCGCCCATCTACCGCGCCATCGTCGACGTGGGCGTCGCCCTTGCGCTCACCTGGGGCACCGCCGCCATCGTCGTGTTCCTGGTCCGCGCCCTCGCCGGAAAACCACCAGCCATCTCCCCGGACGTCCCCGGCGCCTCACCCAGCGCCTCGCCCGGCGCCCCACCCGACGCCTCGCTCTGACGCCTCGACGGGCAATAGGCGGTGGGCAATAACCGGTCCACACGCGCTCGCGAAAGCGCTGACCACCAGCACCTACACGCGTCTTGCCATCGACATGGAAGATTGCGTGTGTTCACGGACTTCACAGCCTGATCCGCGCGTCTTTTGGGGGCCAATAAGTTTGGCACTCCAAGGCTTTTCGTGTTGGCCTGGACTTGATGATCCGGCTCCCACGCAACGTGCGGTGCCTCCCCGACAGTGATGGTGATGGAGACGAAACGCCCACGCCTCCCCCTGTCGCGGTTGCTCCAATCCATACCTACCCTGTCGCGCCGGAGGCTCTCTCCGCAGCGCCCACCCCGAACGTCACGCGGTCTTCGTCTCCTCTCTGGACCGTCGCTCCTTTCCTCGTCACCGCGATCACGGTGGCGCTCCTCGTCTCGCGCGCGCTCGCCGGCACGCCCTCCGTCGCCGTGCCGACGTGGCGCTCCGTGCTCGACTTCGGTCGCAGCGTGGCGGCGTCCTCCCTCACGCGCGCCGCGCTCCCGGCCCACGCCGTCGAGCCTGCTGCGCTCTTCGCCGCCCCTGACGCCGCCCCTGTCGAGCATGAGCCTCCGCCCCGGATCGAGCACCAGGGTTACGGCAGCATCCCTGGCGGTGTGCTGTTCACCCCTGACAGCTTCGCCCCCACGGGCTCCGACTACGACCTCCTGCTTCACTTCCACGGCAACACCCGTGTCGTGCGCGAGAGCGCCGAGGTGGCCGGGCTCAACGCCGCCGTCGCCGTCGTGAACCTGGGCGTCGGCTCCGGCCCTTACGAGGTCGCCTACATCGCCCCTGGCACCTACGAAGCCCTCCTCGAAGAGATCAACCGGGTCATCGCCCTGCGCGGCGTGCCGTCCCCTCGTCTACGCCGGGTGGCCTTGTCCTCGTGGAGCGCAGGCTACGGCGCCATCAGCAAGATCCTCGAGATGCGCCGCGGAGCCGATCCCCTCGACGCTCTCCTCGTTCTCGACGGCATCCACACCGGCTGGCTCGAAGGCTCGCGCACCCACGACCTCGCCGCGCTCAACCCTCTCCACCTCGACGCCTTCGCCCGCGCCGCGCGCCGTGCTTCCAGCGGCGACTTCCTGTTCTCCATCACCCATGCCGACATCGACCCCATCGCCTACGCCGGCACGTCCCTGACCGCCGACTATCTCCTGCGCGAGGCCGCAGGACAGCCCCTGGAGCGCACGGCCCCTGGCCCCGCCCCGGCGCACCTCGCCCTGCGCTCGGCCGAAGGCGCGGTCGCGAAGCGCCTCGAAAAGCGCCTCGAACCCACCAGCGACACCCGGCTCGGCGATCTTCACGTGCGGGGCTACACGGGCAACACCCCGGAGCACCACATGTCTCACCTGCTCCAGATGGGAGCCACCGTGATCCCGGAGCTCGTTTCCCGCTGGAGCAGCCCCGCCATCCGCTGATCCTCGTCGAGCCTCTCGCGCGCGACCCAGCTCACCATCCCCTTCAGCACGCCTCGTGAAGCACCGACCTCACTTCCCTCGAGGAAGAACGGTCTTCGGGTGCCAGTAAACGAGCTTCACGTGGACGCGGTTCCGCTTCACGTGACAGCGAGCGGCCTTCACGTGACAGCGAACGGCGTTCACGTGAACGGGGTTCCGCTTCACGTGACAGCAAATCCGCTTCACGTGACAGCGAACGGCGTTCACGTGAATGGGGTTCCGCTTCACGTGAACGGGGTTCCGCTTCACGTGACAGCAAATCCGCTTCACGTGACAGAGAACCCGCTTCACGTGACAGCCAACTCAGTTCAGGGGTCGTCAACTCAATTAGCGCAGCCGTGAACGACCTTCACGTGACAGCGAACGACCTTCACGTGACAGCAAACGACCTTCACGTGACAGCAAACGACCTTCACGTGACAGGGGTTCCGCTTCGCGTGACAGCGAACGGCCTTTACGTGGCAGTAAATCCATTTCACGTGACAGCGAATCCACTTCACGTGTCAGCGAACCCACTTCACGTGTCAGCGAAGCGCGTTCACCAGGCGACCTCTCCTCGATGCTGACGAGACCTGCGCTTCACGTGACAGCGAACCCACGTCACGTGACAGCGAACCCACGTCACGTGACAGCGAACCCACGTCACGTGACAGCGAACCCACTTCACGTGACAGCGATCCCACTTCACGTGACAGCGATCCCGCTTCACGTGACAGTGTTCTCGCTTCACGTGACAGTGTTCTCGCTTCACGTGACAGTGACCCCGCTTCGTGTGTCACCGCACCTCCTTCGCGTGCCAGCGCACCTCCTTCGCGTGCCAGCGCACCTCCTTCACCTCCCCCCAAATGCCCGTCACCTGCCCGCCCTCGTCCCCGGCGCGCTCCCCAAAATCCACCCCGCACGGCCCAAGGTTTCCCCTCTGCTTCCAACGCGTTGACGCGTTCTCCCCTGAGCCACCGCAGGCGTCGTGAGGGAGGGGCTCTCGGCGCTGGAGCGGAGGTGGGCAGTGCAGGACGGGGGGCATCGCCGCAGGGGCCAGAGTGCAGGCGGGCCACTCCCTGGGCCCGCCGAAGCGTCGGCCCCGGAGGAGATGCCCCCCGTCCTGCACTGCCCGCCGCAACGCAAGCGCCGAGAGCCCCTCCCTCACGACGCCGGTCAGACCGGCAACACCTCACCCTCCACCATCCCCCACCATCCCCCCACCATCCCCCCCACCACCTCCAGAACCAGGCTCTCCTCTCAGCTCCGGCTCCTCAGCTCCCGCTCCTCAGCTCCCGCTCCTCAACTCCGGCTCCGCGCCTCCGCCATCCACGCCTTGATCGCCTCGGGAATCGCGTGCCCCACCCCGAGCTCCGCCTCCGCGATCACCAGCGCCCGCTCGTACAGCGACAGCGCTCCCGTGAGCTGCCCAGCAGCGTGGCGAAGCTGACCGAACCGCACCAGCGTCGGACGAAGCGACGCATGCGAGACCCCCACCTGCGCCTCCCGTGTCGCCAGCGCCCGCTCGTACAGCGACGCCGCTTCCTCGGTTGCCCCTTGCTCTTCCCGCAGCACCGCCAGGTTGTGCAGGATCGACGCCCGCACGCACGGATCCATCCCGGCTCCCGATGGATGCTCCGCGATCGCCAGCGCCCGACGCAGCATCTCCTCGGCAGGCCCCACCGGCGACTCCCGTGGCCTCAGCGTCGCCGCGTTGAAGAGCGCCTCCGCCACGGCCGGGTGCTCTGCGCCGAACGCCTCCTCCCGCAAGGTGATCGCCTGCGCGAGCAGCGGCTGCGCCTCCTCGCGCTGACCTTGCCGCCCGAGCAGCAGACCGAGCCGCGTCAGCACCGCCGCGTGCTCCCCCGCATCGGGATCCCGCATCCGCGCGTAGCCTGCCAGCATCTGCTCGAACAGCGCCCGCAGCGCCTCCGCATCGCCGCGCCGCTCTAGGATCGACGCGAGCTGCATCAGCAGACGTGGGAGCGGCGGCTCTGCCGCGGGCGCCTCCTCGGCGATCCCGATCGCCCTCCGGCAGCTCGCCTCCGCCTCGTCAAGCCGCCCCTGCGCGAGCTGGGCCGAACTTGTCGCGTACAGCAACGACAAAAGCTCCGGATGGTCAGGACCGTACAGGGACTCTGCCAGCGCCAGCGCTCGCGCGCACGCCTCCTCGGCTGCCGCGTCCCGCCCGCCCGCGAACGCATCGGCCGCCTCATCATACAGCCGGCGGTATTCCCTCGTTTTCCACCAGCGCCGGATCACCTGCTCAGGTCTCCTGTTCCTCCGGGACGGCCAGCCGACCCGGCCCCAGTCGAACCCTGACCGTGCCGTGGAAACAAGCCCCGCGTGTCCTCTTCGTGTAGGATCGAGCCGACGCCCCCGAGGCTCCTGGAGCGCGCGCGGGCTGTACCCTGAAGGTGCCCAGACTGCCCGAAAACACAAGCTGGTCGCGAAAGTACGAAGGCGCACCCTGGACCTGTTTGCACCTCACGGACGACTCTGATGCGGGAAAGGTCGCCAAGGCGCCACCTTCCGTTTAGACTGCGCCGACAATCCAGACGTGCACATCCATGGAACGTGAGCTGCCTCGAAGACATCCCGGAAGGAGCACTTCGTGCGGCCTCGGACCTGCGGTCTGGCACCGTCGGTCTGGAGAAGTGACGGAGTTCCCATGACCGAAGACAAGGTCGCACCGAAGCCCAGCGAACCGCCGCGTACCGAGGCGGCCGATCCCCTCCTCGGCAAGGTGCTCAACGGGAAATTCAAGATCCAATCGCAGCTCGCCACGGGCGGCATGGGGACCATCTACAAGGGCGAGCAGATGCCTCTCGGCAGGACTGTCGCCATCAAGGTCCTCATCCCGAACGTCACCTCGCGCCAGCTCGACCCGAACTTCCACAAGCGCTTCTCGCTCGAAGCGAGCATCCTCTCGAAGCTCCAGCACCCGAACATCGTCACCGTCTTCGACTACGGCCGCATCGAGGACGCCGACGGGGAGCGGTACTTCATGGCCATGGAGTACCTCGAGGGCGAGACGCTCTTCCGCCGCATCCGGCGCCTCGGGCGCCTGCCGCCGCCGGAGGCCATGCGCATCGCCAAGCAGATCGCGCGCGGGTTGCGCGAGGCGCACAAGCAGGGGGTCGTGCACCGCGACCTCAAGCCCTCGAACGTCATGCTCTGCGCGAGCGAGGACGGCGAGGAGGCGGTGAAGATCCTCGACTTCGGCCTGGTGAAGGTGCTCTCGGACGACTCCGAGGAGCTCACCCAGCAGGGCGCGTTCCTCGGGTCGCCGCGCTTCATGTCGCCGGAGCAGATCTCCCACGGCAAGGTCGACCTGCGGACCGACGTCTACTCGCTCGGCGTCATCCTCTACCAGCTCCTCTGCGGCAAGGTCCCCTTCGAGTCCGACAAGTCCATCCAGATCCTGATGGCGCACCTGCAGCAGCCGGTGCCGCGGATGAAGGAGCGCAACCCCGACGTCGAGATCCCCGAGCCGCTCGAGTCGCTGGTGATGCGGTGTCTCTCCAAGGACCCTGAGGGTCGCCCCGCGACAATGGACGCCTTCGTCCAGCAGCTCGGGGAGTGCGCGCGGTCCATCGGCGTCTCGGGTGGGTTCACGCACGCGGTGGAGTCGCTGAGCGGCATCACCTCGTTCCGCAACAACGGCACGCTGAAGGCGCTGAAGGAGGCGGAGACCCTGCCTGCCTCGGCGGAGGACATCTCCATCGTGGGCGCCTCGCCGGGGCGCGCCTCGGTCCCGAGTTCTGTGCCGGGTGACAAGGACAAGACGCCTCCGGCGATCGCGGCCAACACCACCCAGACGGGCAAGTCCAAGGGCCCGATCCTGGTGGCGGCTGCGCTGGTCGTGGCGGCGGCGATCGGCGCCTTCCTCCTCGTCGGCAAGAAGGAAGAGCCGCAGAGCGGCACGCCGGGACCGACGCCGCCGGTGACCGCCACGACGGCTCCGGACAAGAGGCCTGCCTCGTTCACGTTGATGGTCGAGTCGACGCCTGCGGGCGCCTCGGTGATGGAGGACGGCAAGGTCCTCGGCACCACGCCGCTCCAGCTCTCGGTCCAGAACGACCAGGCTCGCGAGACGCCGCGCCGGCTCACCGTGCAGAAGGACGGCTTCCAGCCCTACTCCGTCGTGCAGGGTCCCTCCGACGAATCGGTGCGCATCGTGGCCACCCTCGTCGAGGCCGCGAAGGACGAGCCGAAGACGGAGCCGAAGGACGAGCCGCGCGTGACGGGCGGCGGCAGGCCTCGGGGTCCGCGCACGCCGCCGACCACCACCACCCCCACCGTCAAGCCCACGCCGACCGAGCCGCCGGACATCTCCCTCGGCCGCTGACCCATACGGGTCGGGGAGCGGGAGCGGGGGCGAGGGCGGGAGCGG
>NZ_ASRX01000052.1 GCF_000601485.1 Chondromyces apiculatus DSM 436 | reverse complement strand
GGGGCGGCGGGAGAGGCGGCAGCGGGGGAGGCGGTGGTGGTGCGCGCGCACGGAGTGCCGGGGGGGCGTGAGGGCGGGGCGGCCGGCGAGCGTGGGAGAGGGGGGACGACAGGAGAGGGGGTGGGGGAGGAGGTGTTCAGGAACACCTACTATGATTTTCCCAGCGAGGCGGAGGGCGCGCGGGAGGTGAAGGTGTTTGACGCGTCATGTGCGCCCATCGCGTCCGTGACGCGGGCGTTTCATGACGCGGTGTGCGTACAAGGCAGTGGTCGGCTGGCGTCGGGGGCGACGGTGAGCTTCGCGCGGCGTGGGTGCGCCTGTGCGGAGGTATGCCCTCGGACGGGGCAGCAGGTGTGCTTCGAGCGGCTGGATCCAGGGCGCTTTCCGCACGGGCGGGGGGCGATGGGGACCGCCATCACCCCGCTGCGTACGGTCGCGGTGGACGTGGCGGTGATCCCGCTCGGCACGGCGATGTTCATTCCGGAACTGGCGGGGTTGCCCCTCGGCAACGGGACGTCGCATGATGGATGCTTCTTGGCCGAGGATCGCGGTATCAAGATCGTGGGGCGTCATGTGGACGTGTTCACGGGCGACCCGGCGATGACCGTGCGATGGAATGCTCTCTTTCCCTCCAACCGTGGAGTTCATGTTCTGCCCGGCGATCCACGTTGCGCAGCGCTCTCTCGGCGAAGGTAAGAGTTGCCACAGTGGGGAGGTGCTTCGCGGTCGGGCGGCGCACCTTTCGAGGGGATCCTGACGTGATCGTGACGCCGGCGGTTCTGCGTGGGCCGTCTTCCGTGCAAGCAGTCGTGATACCTTCGCCAGCCTTCCGGGTCCCCCGATGAGCTCGCCCCGCGGTATCCTGCCAGATCCTGCGCTGTCGCAGCCGTCACCGGCCTCGGGCGCCAGTGGGGGCGACGAGAAGCAGCGGGCGCGCGCGCGGATCGGGATGACCATCAAGGGCAAGTGGCGACTCGATTCGCTGCTTGGCGTCGGCGGGATGGCGTCCGTGTACGCGTCGACCCACCGCAACGGGGCGCGGGTGGCGCTGAAGATCCTGCACGCGGAGTTCGCGCGGGATCCCGGGATCCGGGAGCGGTTCCTGAAGGAAGGGTACGTCGCCAACCGGATCGAGCACCCGGGGCGCGTGGCGATCCTCGACGACGATGTCACCGAGCTGGATGAGCCGTTCCTGGTGATGGAGTTGCTCGAAGGCGAGACGGTGCAGCAGCTCTGGAAGCGCAAGGCCCGCAAGGTGCCGGTGGGCGAGGCGCTGTGGATCGCGAGCGAGATGCTCGACACGCTGCAGGAGTTCCACGCGCAGGGGATCGTGCACCGGGACCTGAAGCCGGCGAACATCTTCGTCACCCGTGAAGGGGCGGTGAAGCTGCTCGACTTCGGCGTGGCGCGGGTGCTGGACGGCAGGGGGATGACCATGGCGGGGACGGCGCTGGGGACGCCGTCGTTCATGGCGCCCGAGCAGGCGATGGGGCGCATCGAGGAGATCGACGGGCGCGCGGACGTGTTCTCGGTAGGGGCGACGCTCTTCGCGATCCTCGGCGGGCAGCGGCTGCACCAGAGCCGGTCCGACAACGAGGCGTTCATCCTCGCGGCGACGAAGCCGGCGCCGTCGCTGGCGCGCACGGCGCCGGAGCTGCCGGCGCCGGTGATCTCGCTGGTGGACAGGGCGCTCGCGTTCCAGGCGGCGCACCGCTTCGCGTCGGCGCAGCAGATGCGGCAAGAAGTGCTGCGGGTGATGGACGAGCTCGGCCTGTCGAACCCGCACCAGACCGACTCGCTGAGCACCCGGCGGCCGCCGGCGCACGAGGCGCCGACGCCCGTGGTCGAGGTGCGGATGCCGCAGGCTCCCGACGACGAGGTCGCGCTCGCGCCGGATCATCCGGACGTGGTGCGCCTCATGGAGCTGTTCCGGCGGCTGGAGCGGCTGCTGCCGTCGGTGCGCCACTACGGCTGGGGGCACCCGGAGTCCGACAACAAGCTGCGGGCGACCTTCCAGGTGGTGGTGGACGCGCTGCGCGACGCGCCGTCGCAGGTGTACTGGAAGCTGACGCCTTACGCGTTCGAGCACCGGGGGTGCACGGTCTGGGAGCCCTCGCACCCGCTGGATCTGGTGCCCTACAACCTGTTCGCGGCCGGGGTGCGGCAGCTCGCGCTCGCGCCAGGGATCACGGAGGGGGAGCTGCGCTCGCTCGTGGAGGTGATGCTGCTCGATCCGCTGCGCGATCTGTTGCCGGAGGACGACATCGCGGCGGCGCTGTGGGAGCGGCGGCTGGAGCACATCCGCTACGACGTGGTCAGCGTGTTGGCGGAGGGCGACGCGGCGGAGCGGGAGCTGTTCTGGCAAGAGGCGGACGACCTCGAAGAGCTGGCGCGGCAGGCGGCGGCCGAGGAGAAGCAGAACCGGGCCGAGGCCGCGGCGATGGTGATCGACACGGACCGGGAGGCGCTCCGGGCGGCGCGGCAGGCGGCGAGCGCGCTCTCGCTCGATCCGGCCGCGCAGCGGGCGCTCGGGGCGCAGCTCGCGCAGAGCCCGGAGCGGTGGAGCGAGCGGTTCATCGACGTGACGGCGGACGCGTTCCTGAACGCGCGGCGGTACAGGGATCCGGAGCTGCTCCTCGGGCCGATGAGCGCGTCGGCGCGGGACCAGATCCTGGCGCGGCGGTTCGATCTGCTGTTCGGGATGCTGGACGCGGTGGGGCGGGCGCTGGTGGCGCTGACGCCGCGCGAGGCGCCGATGCTGGTGCCGGAGTTCACGCGGGGGATGTTCCCGCCAGAGGCGCTGCGGCTCCTGGTGCGGGAGGCGACGCGGGTCTCGTCTGCGGTGGGGATCCCGCTCGCGCCGGTGGACCTCGATCTGGTCGCGCACGGGCTGGACAGGGTGCTGGAGTACCTCGGGGCGGAGCACATCCTGGTGGCCATGGAGATCATGCCGCAGGTGGCGCACGAGGGGCTGCGCGAGGTGCTGCTCAACTTCCTCACGCGGGCGCTGCCGGGGAACGAGCCGGGGGTCGTGGACGTGGTGATGACGATGGACCTGGAGAACGCCAGGGCCATCCTGCGCATCTTCGCCGGGTCGGCCACGCCGGGGGCGCAGGAGGCGCTGCGGCGGCTGTCGGGGTGCGGGATCGCGGCGCTGCGGTGCGAGGCGATCGCATACCTGGCGAGCTCGCCGGAGCAGCTCAGGGACGAGCTGATGCAGCTCGCCGAAGGGGGCGCGCCAGACCTGCGCGTGGCCGCGCTGCGGACGCTGGCGTTCCACCAGATCCGGGCGGCGGGGCCGCTCCTGGTGCGCCGGATCCAGGACCCCGCCTTCCAGAAGCTGTCGCTCGACGAGCGCCGGGAGCTGCTCGCGGCGCTGTTCACGCTGAACCCGGCGCGCGGGGAGGGGATGGCGGTGGAGATCTTGCAGCGGCACGGGCTCCTGGTGGACGAGGCGGTGGAACAGACGCGCACGCTGGCCGCGGAGATGCTCGGGAAGGAGTCGCGCTCGCAGCCGGCGCTGGATGCGGTGGTCGCGGCCGCGAAGCGCCGGCCGTGGAACAGCGGTGAGCTGCGCGACGCGGCGTCGGCGGCCGCCGAGGCGATCGCCGCGCGCCTCGGGCAGCGGCTCGTGCCGAGCGGAGAGTCCTGATGGCGCAGGGGGCTGTCAACGTCATCAGTCAGAACGTCGGGGAGAACGTCCGGCGCGAGCAGGCGCGCGATCTCGCGGCGGCCGTGGTGCAGGCGATCTTCCGGCTGGTAAAGGCGACGACGCTGCACGCGGCCGACAACCAGGCGGTGGTGCGGCAGGTCGAGGAGACGGTCTCGGTCGTCCACGACTTCGGGCACCGCACCGGGTACAACGTGTCGATCCTCTTCACGCGGGGGTCGGTGTTCGTCTCGGGGCAGCTCCTCAAGGCGAACCGATCCACCTACGAGGGGGCGCTGGAGCTGGCCGAGATCCTGGAGCGGTGCGGCTACTCGGAGATCGGGGTGGCCCGGGACGTGCGCGCGCCCGATCTGATCACGTTCGCCACGGCGGCGGCCGAGTCGCTGCGCAGCGGGCGCTCGCTCCCGGAGCGCCCGGCGCCGCACATCCGGCTCCGGGCGGTCGGGGACGCGGTGCTGCGGCGAGAGACGGCCGTCGATCGGGTCGACGACGAGACCGAGGCGATCGTGCGCACGTACGCGACGGCGATCGTGGTGATGCGGCGCTTCTTCGACGATCTGATGAAGGGGCGGTACGCGCTCCGGCAGTCGGTGAAGCGCATCGCGCAGCGGCTCGTGGACCTGTCCGCGGGCGAGACGCCAGCGTTCCTCGGGGTGACGGCGCTGCGCAACCAGAACCACGACGCCGCCGGGCGCGCGGTGAACACCGCGATCCTGAGCCTGGCGATGACGCGCCAGATCACGAGCGACATCAACCAGCTCGGCCGGGTGGGGATGGCGGCGCTGCTCTTCGATACGGCACGGCCACGCCTGTCGGGGGCCGCGGGGCCGAACGGTCAGGAGATCGTGCCGGAGCTGTCCGATCAGCAGGAAGCCGACGTGCCCTCGGGGACGGCGGTGGTGCTGACGGCGCTCGGGCTGGTGAACGAGCCGACGGTGATGCGCACGGTGATCGCCTACGAGGGGCACTGGGCGCGGCGTCAGGGCACGCTCGGGCCGCTGTACCGGGGGCTGCGTCAGCCGATGCTGCAGGCGCGGATCGTGGCCACCGCCCGCGCGTTCAACGATCTGCTCACGCCGGCGCCAGGGGACGAGCCGCCCTCCGCGGACGAGGCCATCGCGCGCCTCGGTGAGGGGATGTCCGATCCGGCCGATCGCGCGGTGCTGCGGCTCCTCGTGGGGGCGCTCGGCATCTTCCCGACCGGTACGCTGGTGGAGCTGTCGTCGGGCGAGGTGGCGCTGGTGGTGCAGACGCCGTCGCACCCGGCGCGCTACTCGCAGCCGCGGGTGCGGCTGGTGCTCGACGCGGCAGGGGGCGCGATCCAGAGGACCATCGAGATCGATCTGGCGGAGCGGCCGCGCCCCGGGCTGCCGTCGCGGTACATCCGGCGGGTGGTGGCGACGAGCGATGATCCGGCCGCCGCGGCCATGCGCGCGCACGCTGCGGTGCACGAGCCTTCGCCCGCCTCGGTGCGCGCGAGGCAGACGACGGCGCCTCCGCCGCGGCCGCCGTCGATGGCGCCGGGGATCCCTCAGGATCCGACGGTGGTCCGCTCGCCGCGGGGATCGACCGGCGCGGCGCCCGCGATGCCCGGCCGCTCGGAGTCGCCCACCGTGCGCCCCGGCCGTCGCGTCAGCGCTCCGCAGCAGCAGCCCCCGATCGCCATACCGCCACTGCCGCGGCTCGCGGAGCCGTTCGGTCCGGCGGTGTCGTTCACGACCGGGCGCGAGCGGCATGCGCCGGAGATCCACGAGGCGCCCGCAGCACCTCCGCTGCCGTCGGCCATCTCGCTGGAGGAGGTCGACGTCCACGGGCAGATCACGCGCTCGAGCTGGGACGAGGCAGCGGAGGAGCCGGTCCTCGAAGAGTTCCTCCTCGAAGAGGAGGGCGAGGCGCCGGCGGACCATGCAGGCCTGCTCTCGCTCCCTGATCTGCAGCCCACGGCGGAGGGGGCGCTCACGCGCACCCCGCTGGTCCACCTGCTCGTGTACATGCTCGACCGGCGCCTGACGGGGACCACGTGCTTCGTGGACCCCGACGAGTTCGTGCACGGGATCTACTTCGTGGACGGGGTGCCCTCCAAGGTCTGGACGGGGACGATGGTCGCGCCGCTCGACCGGGTGATCCTCGATCTCGGCCTGCTCGACGAGAAGACGCTCCGGGACAGCCTCAAGGAGATCTCGCGCAAGCGGGTGCTCCACGGGGTGCACCTGGTGCAGAAGGGACTCCTCGACAGGGACTCGCTGCTGACGGTGCTGAGGCACCAGCTCGTGCGCAAGCTGATCGCGCTCTTCGATCTGCCGCCGGAGACCCAGTACGCCTACTACGACGGCGTGAACCTGCTCGAGGCGTACGGGGGGCCCGAGCTCCTGGAGTGCGAGCCGCTCGCGGTGGTCATGGCCGGCGTGCGGCTGCACGCGGACGACCCCGTGGTGGACACCACGCTGGAGCGCATCGCGCAGCGCCCGCTGGGCCTCCACGTGGAGGCAGAGGTGAAGCGGTTCCAGCTCCACCGGGACGAGGCGGCCGTCGTGGATCTGCTGCGCACCCGGCGGATGACGCTGGACGAGCTGACAGGGGCCGGCGTGGCGCAGGAGCGCGTGGTGCGCCTGACGGTGTACGCGCTGGCGATCACCCGCCACCTGGAGCTGGGGATGCCCGGGCGGGGGCCGGTGGGCGTCGGGCGCGACAGGCCTGCGTCGCCGCTGATCGAGGTGGCGCCGAGCGGGAAGGAGGCCGCGCGGGGTGCGCGCGGGGCGCAGGTGCCCGCGTCGAGCTCCACGACGCCGCTGCCGCGCACCACCCGGAGCAACCTGGCGGACCCGGAACCGGGGGCAGCCGCGCCGGCAGGGGAGGCGGCGCGACCGCGTCCGGGGCGCGACACGGTGGCGCCGGCGCGCGGTCAGGGCGTCATGGTGATCACGCCCGGAGAAGAGCCGCCGGCGAGCCGCCGCGCGGGTGGCGGGCCGGCAGCGGAGCGCGGCGCGACCGAGGGGGTGGCGATGCCGCGCGGACCGAACTCGACGCGGACGCTGGCGTCCTCCGGGGTGCGCGCGGGCCGCAGCGCCGAGGCCGGGGCGACGCCTCCCCAGGTGCATGTGCAGGGCGAGCCGGCCTCCGAGAGGCTCGGCGCGCACCCGGGCGGGGGGCGACCTGCCGCGCCGCCGGAGAAGGCTGCCGTCGATCCGCGCCTCGGGGAGCGTCGCGCCGAGATCGAGAAGCGCGCGGCCGCCATCGACGAGGAGGATCTGTTCCAGGTGCTCGGGATCGCGCAGGACGCCGCGCCGGACCGGATCCGCGTGGCCTACTTCAACCTCGCGAAGCAGTGGCACCCCGATCGCCTCCCGGCCGAGCTGCAGGACGTCAAGCCGCTCGTCTCGCGGGTGTTCGCGCGGATCAGCGAGGCGTACCAGACGCTCACGGACGCGGAGCGGCGCGCGCAGTACCTGGCGGGCCACGGGCCAGGATCGTCGGAGGACGAGGAAGCGAAGGTCGCACGCGCCGTCGACGCGGCGCTGGAGTTCCAGAAGGCCGAGGTGCTGGTCAAGAAGCGCGACCTGGTGCAGGCCGAGGCGCTCGCGCGGCGCGCCGCAGAGGCCGATCCCGAGCAGCCGGAGTACATCACGCTGCTGGCCTGGATCCTGGCGCTGCGGCGGGGCGATCCGCCGGCGTTCCCCGAGGGGACGCAGAGCCCCCACTTCGACGACCTGCTGGAGAAGCTCGACGCGGTGCTGATGAAGGAGCCGCGCTACGAGCGGGCGCTGTTCTACCGAGGCTCACTGCTCAAGCGGGTGGGTCAGGCCGACAGGGCAGCGGCGGACTTCCGGCTGGCGGCGGAGATCAACCCGAAGAACCTCGACGCCGTGCGCGAGGTGCGGCTGCACGACATGCGCAAGCGCTCCGCGCCGGAGCCGCCGACGCCCACAGGGGGCGGCAGCATCATGGGGAAGATCTTCAAGCGGTGAGGTGAGGCTGCGCGGAGCGTGGGTACGCGCGGCGCCTGGTGAACGCGGCGCCCGGTTCAGCGGGCAGCAGCGCGGACGGCGCCGATGGCGCGCAGCGCGCGGCACACCACGTCGTCCGGGCAGGGGCCGACGCGGCCTCCATGGGTGGGCCAGGGGACCTCGCGGACGCGCGCCGCATCGCGGACATCGGGGCCTCGCCAGGGGCCCAGCGCGTGCTCGACGCGGGCTTCTCGTTCCAGGGACGCGGGGAGGGTGAGCGAGAGCTGCGGGCTGATGCCGGTCTTCTGGACGGGTGACCCGTCGGGCAGGGCGTAGAGGAGCGTGGTCAAGCGGAGGACCCCGACGTGCGCTTCGTCGTCGAGATACTCCTGCGCGCAACCCTTGCCGTAGGTGCGGTCCCCGACGACCACCCCGCGGCGGTAGCTGGCGAGCGCTCCGGCGATCATCTCGGCGGCGCTCGCCGAGTCGCCGTCCACCAGGGCTGCCACGGGACCCGCCCAGCCGCGCGAGGGAGGGATGTCGGGGGCTCGCTCGACCTCGATGCCGCCGTCGCGGCGCCGCATGGGGAAGAGGGTGGCGCCCGGGAGAAAGTGGCCGATTGCCGCGATGGCGCCGTCGGTCGAGCCGCCGCCGTTGGCGCGCAGGTCGAGGACCACGCCGCGCAGTGAGCCGTGCTCCCGCGCCTGGAGGAGGGCGCGCGAGAGCCGATCGCCGAGGTCGTCGGGCACGTCGGGGATGGCCAGGATGGCCACCTCTCCGTCGCCGTAGCGGGCGAGCTCCATGGTCAGCTCGGCCGCGCCGACGGTGAAGGGCGGCTCGGGCTCTGGCGCGAGCATCAGCTCGATGGGGGCTGCGAGCCCGCGGCGCAGCAAGGCCACGCGGGTGTGCGCGCCGGGCTTCATGTCGCCGAGCAGCGACATCTGCTCGGCTTGCTCCACGCTCATGCCGGCGAGCGGCGTCTCCTCGATGTGCAGCAGGACGTCGCCGTCGCGGAGGGGCGCCGGGGCACCGCGGTCGATACGCACGCCGAGGGCAGTGCGCGTCATCTCCGACCAGAGCCTCGACGGAGGGCTCACCTCCAGCGCGAGGTCGTAGATGGAGATCTCCTCTTCGAGGGGCGCCCACGCGCCGTGCGCGTCGAGCTGCGGGACGTACGCGCGCAGGGCCGCCGCGATGACGGCCTGGGCCCAGCCTTCAGGGCTGATGGAGGGCGACAGGCGCTCGCGGGCGGCGTCCACGTAACGGTCGATGGAGGCGCCATAGCGGGCGTGCAGCGTCCCTGCCTCGCGGCCGAGCTCCCTGGCGAGGTCACGGGCGCTCCGGGTCACCACGCCATCCTCGAACGGGGCGGCCATCGCCACGGTCCAGGCCTCGGCTGCGGTGGCCGGGGGGCGCGCTTCGCCGGCGCGCTTGCCTTCGTCGAACAAGGCCGAGACCTGCCGCGACCAGCGGAACAGCTCAGCGCCGAGCCGCAGGGCAGCAAGGCAGGGGCCGCTCCCGGGCGGCGCCTGCAGCTCGTCGAGGAGCGCAGCCGCCTCCCGGCGAAGCGCGGCGCCAGCAGGCGCGTCGGGGGCGACGGACCACAGGCCGTGAGGGTCGAGCCAGTCGGAGGTGGCCTCGGCAAACTTTGCGGGGTCGATCCGGAGCGGGGCCGCTGCCAGCATCGTCCGGGCCTGGGTGACCACGAGCCGCGCCTGATCGCAGTCGAGGGCCGTGGGGGCACCGGTGGGCAGGGCGAAGCCGCGCTCAGCAGGGCTGGAATTGCAGCTCGCCCCGTCGATCTCTTCGTCCCCGCTCCCTGCCAGGCGCAAGACGAGGCGGGCCATGCCCGGGCGCGCCTCTTCAGGCGGCGATACAGGCGATCGCCATAGCAGTGCGGCGACCAGGATCCCTGCGGCGATGCACGCGACCGATCGGGCCCGCTGACGGTGCATCACCTCTCTCCGAATACCATGGTCCGAGCCTCGATCGCCACCGGCGCCACCGGCGCCACCGGCTGGCCCTGGTGCACCGGGGCACGCATCAAGCCTCGTCTCGCTCGGGTTCCGTCGTCGTGACTGCCCATTCGGTTTCCCGCAAAGCTTTCGCTCCCCTGCAGCGATCCGAACACGTTGCGCATCTCCGCGCAAATTCGCTGTGTTTCCGGCCTTCGCGGAGCGGCATCCCCCCTGCAAGGACCTCGGGCACTGTTCACTGGACCCTGGGAAGCACCCTCACCCTGGCCGAGCCCCGGAGCGATGTCCGGAGCGGTCAGAGGCGTCGAAGCCTATCCCGGCCGGTAGGGCAGAGGAGAGAGCAGGGAATGATGCGCACCTCTGGAGATCGAGCGTCCTTCTCCATGTACCGCGCCGAGCTGATGGATAGAGAGCCCCTCAGCGCGGCCCGCGAACGCGAGCTCTCGCAGCGCTGGAAAGAGGGTGATCGCGATGCGGGGCGGCAGCTCATCGAGGCGTGCTTGCCCTTCGTGGTCAAGGTGGCGCTCGAGTACCGCCGCTGGGGCCTGCCGATGGAGGACATCGTCCAGGAGGGCAACATCGGCCTCCTCAAGGCGGTGGACCGCTTCGACCCCGATCGGGGATGCCGGCTCGCCACCTACGCCGGTTACTGGATCCGGGCGGAGATCCGCGAGTTCGTGGCGCGGAGCTACCGGATCGTGCGGCTCGGGTCGTCGAAGAGCGAGCGCCGTGCCCTGCGGGCCTACCGCAGGACGCAGGAGAAGGATCCGGAGGCGCTCGGGGCGATGAGCGGCTTGAGCAAGGAGCGCGCGGCGGAGCTGTTGCCCCTGCTGATGTCCCATGATCTGAGCTTCGACCGCGCGCCTGGCGAGGACAGCCTAGCCCCGCTCGAAAGGCTCGCCTCGGCGGAGACGAGCCCCGAGGAGATGACCTGCGACGCGAACGAGCGTGAGTACCTCTCCCGGGTGCTGCACCAGGCAGTGAGCGAGCTCGGGCCGCGGGAGCGCAGCATCGTCCACGAGCGCTGGCTCACCGAGGAGCCGGCGACCCTGGAGGCGCTGGGGACCTCGTTCGGCGTGAGCAAGGAGCGGGTGCGTCAGCTCGAAGAACGGGCGAAAAAGCAGATGCGGGAGCGCATGGAGGAGATCTCCCGCGAGCCCCTCGCCCAGAGCGCCTGACTCAGACAGAGCGCCTGACTCAGATCTCGATCACCATGCCCTCACGGGCGGCGAGCGTGTGCGGGAAGAGTTCCCGGGCGCGGCGCTCTTTCTCGCGCACCATGGCGTCGGTCTGGTTCGGATCGTGGTGGTGCAGGATGAGCTGCTTCACGCCCGCGGCATGGGCGAGCTCGCACCCCGAGACGAAGGTGGCGTGGCCCCAGCCCGTCCGCGGGCCACCGCCGGCCTCACCCGCGTACTCCTCCGGGGTGTACATCGCGTCGAAGATCAGCACGTCGGCGCCGGTCGCCAGGCGCTTCAGCTTGGGATCGATGATGGCGTAGTGCTCCGAGTCGGTGATGTAGACGATGACCTTGCCGCCGTGCTCGATGCGGTAGGCGTACACGCCGTTCGGGTGGTTGCCGCGCGCGTTGGTCACCTTCACGTCGTTCGAGGGGCCCACGGTGACGACCTCGCCCTCGTACAGATCACGGAAGGTCATCCCGGCGCCCATCTCGGTGAGGTGCACGGGGAAGCTCGGGTAGTCCATCTGGCCCGCGAGCGTCTCTTCGAGGGTGCGGGACACGTTCAGGCCTCCGAAGAGGTGAAACTTGTTTCCGCGCACGAAGGCGGGCGTGAAGAAGGGGAAGCCCTGGATGTGATCCCAGTGAACGTGGCTGAAGAACATCCACGCTTCGAGCGGCATCTCTTTGACCAGCTCCTGGCCCAGCAGGCGCAAGCCCGTCCCGCCGTCGAGGATGATGAGGGCGCCGCCAGCGCGGACCTCATAGCAGCTGGTGTTGCCACCAAACTCGACCGTGTGTGGGCCAGGCGTGGGGATGCTGCCGCGTACCCCCCACATCTTGAGTTGCATCCTGCCTCGCTCGTTGAATCCCGCCCGCTCCAGGATAACGCTATTAGATTCCGCCGTACGACAACGTCAAGCCAGAGCTCCGTCAGCATCCCGGCCCCGTCGATGGTCCCTGGCCGGTGAGGGGGCGTGGAGGCGGGCGTGGCGCCCCGGGGAATAGTGGTTGACATCACGCGCGAGTGGATTCGCTGGGTCACCGGCGTCGTGCCGCGCTCCGCGGGCATGGGGTATGGTCGAGGCCATGCCGCTGAGGGCTGACGCGATCGTGGTGCTGGGCTGCAAGATCCTCGTCTCGGGGAGGCCAGGGGGCGCCGCGGCGAGGCGCGCCGCCACGGCGGCTCAGGCGTGGCGTGAGGGCGTGGCCCCGCGCGTGATTGCCAGCGGCGGTCGTCGCTGGGGTGCACACAGCGAGGCGCGGGCGCTGTCCCTGGCGCTGGAGCGAGCGGGGGTCCCCTCCGGCGCCATCGTCGAGGAGCTCTGGTCCATGACGACCTACGAGAACGCCATCTTCTGCGCAGCGCTCCTCGCGCAGCTCGCGGTGCGCCGCGTGGTCCTCGTGACCTGCTCGTGGCACATGCCCCGGGCGCTCTCGAATTTCCGCGCCATGGGGGTGGACGTCCGCCCCTTGTCCACGCCGGTGGTGCCCGCGGGGTCGACGACCCATGCGTACCGCAAGGTGCACGAGGCGGTCTCGGGGTGGCTCGACGCGCGCGCGATGACGAAACGACGGGCTCTCCGGGAGAGCGCTGCCTGGCTTCGAGAGTCGTGGGCGTGATGACGCGGGCACGTTGCTGGACGCTGACGACGCTGGCGGCGCTGTCGACGCTCGCACTGGGGGCTTGCTCCCCACCCCCGGCGCCGCCCGCAGGCGACGCAGGTGCGCCCGGGGATGGCGCCTCACCCGTGATCGCGAGCAGTTCCGCATCGGGCGCGGCCATCCCGAACGACGGCGGGCGCGTCGCTGCGCTGCTCGCAGCGGAGCATCGCCGGAGCGCTGTCGAGGTGACGCCCGCCGACCAGCAATCTCGTGACGTCGCGGTACGCCGTGCTGCGGCGAGAGCCCTCGCGCGGATCGGCGGGGAAGGGGCGCGGGCTGGACTTCTGCGCGCGCTCTCCGATGAAGACGGCGAGGTGGTGGCGTGGGCTGCGTACGGCCTCGGCTTCTCCTGCAAAGGGCACGAGGAGGAGACGGTTTCGGATCTCGTCGCCCGGGCCCTGTCTCTGCATGAAGGTGCCAGAGAGGCGACCGGGCTCCAGCCCTCGCAGGCGATCGCGCGTGCCATCGGGCGGTGCGGTGCCCCTGCATCCGAGGCCACGCTCGTGGCCTGGCTCGACGGGCCTCAGGAGCGGGCGCTTCATGCGGTCTATGCGCTCGGGGACCTTGCAGCCCTGAAGCTCAGGCTGCGCGAGGAGACGGTGGTGGCTTTGCTGAATGTCGCCGCCGGGAGCGCCGCTGCGCCGCCGATGACGGACGCGCTCTACCCCCTCGGGCGGATCGAGCACCTGCCACCGACTGTCATCGAACGTGCTCACGAGGTGGCCTCTGCGCGCCTGTCGGAAGCGGGAGAGGGTCGGATCTTCGCGGTGCGTGTCCTCGGGCGCACGGGTGAGAGGGGCGCAGAAGCGCTGGGACGGGTGCTGACGACGCCCTCGGTGTTCTCCGCGGCCGAGCGCGCCGAGGCTGCGCGCTCTCTCAAGCGGATCGGAGCGGTCGGGCAACGCGCGCTCGCACAGGCGCTACCCTCGATCCTGCCCCCCACGGAGGCGGCAGCCCTCGGGGGCGCGGAGCTCGGGCCTCTGCTCACCACGCTCGAGGCGCTGGAGTCGGCCGGAGCTGCGCGCAAGGTGCTCCGCGACCTCGCCGTGCTCCCACTGCCCCCTGGTGCACTTCCGGCTGTCGCCCGCAGGCTCTCGTGGATCCGCTGCACGTCGGCAGTGGCGCTGGTCGATGGAGACGTCACCGATGCGTTGCTCGTGGGCTGTGACGTGACGGCTGCGACATCCACGACGCCTGGATCTGCACCCGCGGCACCTGCCAGCGATGACGCCGGAGCGGCTCCCCCTCCGGATGCCGGCGGAGGGGGGCCGGGCGCAGGCGCGATCGGTGCGCGCGCCGTGGTGCAGGTGCTGGGTCGTGGCCAGATCACGGGCGGGCGCCTCGCCGTGTGGCGCGCCCATGCGCTGGGCGGTGATCGACGCGCGCGTCAGGCGGCGCTGGAGCTCATCGGAACGCATCCCGAGATCGAGGATGTGGCGGACGTACTCGCGAAGGCGCTGGCCTCTGGTGAGGACGGGCTCACCGCGGTGGCCGCGGAGGTGATCACCAAGCAACCCCAGCGCGCCGCCGAACCGGAGCGACGCCGCCGGGGCAAGCGGCGCCGCGCCGCCCGCGAAGGTGCGGCGACCGAGGACAGGAAGCCAGGTGAGGGGGCTGCCTCCCTCGCGCCCTCTGCTGCCGTGGTCAGCGCGCTGGTCGCCGCACTCGAACGCGCTGCCGGGGGCAACCAGCCAGAGCTCACCGATGCCCTGATCGATGCAGTGGGCGCACTCGCCCTGAAGCAGACGTCGGGCCGGCTCGAAGCGCTCTGCCGCTCGTCGTACCCGACGACGCGGGGTCGCGCGGAGAAGGCGCTTTCCTTGATCCTCGGGAAGGCGGCGACCTGCGAGGCGGCGAGCCTGGGCGATACGCCACGCGAGCTGGGGGCACCGGTGCGCGGGCCGGTGACGCTCGTGCTGGAGACCGAGATCGGCGAGATGACCCTCACCCTGGAGCCTGCGCTCGCGCCGGCGGCAGTGACGCGCATCGTGGAGCTCGCGCGCGCGGGCTATTACGACGGCATGGTGGTGCACCGCGTGGTGCCCGGGTTCGTGACCCAGTTCGGCGCGCCGCTCGGCGATGGTTACGGGGGCCCACCCGAGAGGCCGCCGCTCCGCTGCGAGACCTCGCCGCTCCCCTTCACGCCCCTGAAGGTCGGCGTGGCGCTCTCGGGTCGTGACACGGGATCGAGTCAGCTCTTCGTCATGCACGCGCGGGCGCCGCACCTCGATGGTCAGTACGCGCTCATCGGCGCGGCGACGGGCTCCTGGTCGGCGTTCGTCGACGGCGATCGCATCCGCAAGGTCACCCTGCGCGAGTGAAGGGTTTCCGCGCCACGCTGTGCCGTGGCGCCTTCAGGGTTCGAGCCGACCCAGGAGTTCGTGAACCGCGCGCTGGGAGCGCCGCAGCGCGTTCGCCGAGGGGATGAAGCCGTCCACCCTCCAGGGAGGGGGCGGATCCCGACGCACTGGCGCCATCACCGCCGGGAACCCGGCCGCGGCGAAGTGCTGGGCCGCGCGCGGCGTGTGCAGGGCGCTCGTGACCACCACGAGGCGCTCGGCGCCGACCTCGCGCGCCATGCGCACCGAGAAGAGCGCGTTCTGCTTCGTGTCGCGGGACATGCTCTCCAGCAGGATGCGGTCGCGGGGGACCCCGAGCGCCACCATGAGGTCGGCCATGCCGCTCGACAGCGCTTCGGCCGGTGCGTCCACGTTGCGCCCGGAGACGATCACCCAGCGGAATCCGTAGGTCTGGTAGATGCGCGCGGCGCCGATGCAGCGCTCCATGGCGGCGTCCGAGAGGCGCTCCATGGCAGGCGCGCCGTGCTCCTCGGGGTAGATGGCGGCGCCGAGCACCACGAGCGCCCGTCGGTCCGGGTCGTTGCCTGCCAGCTCGGGGCCGATGTCGCTGGGGACCGCGGCCACCGCGCGGGTGAACAGGCTGGAGATCACGGGCGTCGCCAGGACCCACAGGCCGATGGCCCCGGCCCACGCGACGGTGAGCCCGACCCGGGCGCGGCGATTCAGGACGGCGCCCCTCCGCGACCGCGCCCGCCACAGCCCCACGAAGATGGCGAGGAGGAGCAGAAGGACGGGATCGACGAGGCGTGAAATCGGGAAGGCGAGGCTCGCCATGGTCGTCCGTGGGTCTACCTTCGCGAGGGCCCGCCCGCATCCAGAGCGAGCCCTGGCTCCCTCAGCGGCGTCGGCGCCGCCGCGTCGCGGCGACCAGGGCGAGCCCGGTCAGCGCCGCGGCTGCCAGCGGGCCAGCATCTCCCGCGCCTGCGGCCCTGCATCCACAACCGCCATCATCGCCGGGGTTCGAGGGATTGGGAGGAGAGCCACCGCTGCCGGTGCCCCCGGTTCCACCCTGACCTCCGCCTCCCCCTGGTCCGGCCGACCCACCGAAGTCGATGGGCGCGTCCGCGCTCGCGATCAGGATGGGCGGCGCCTCCCCGGTCGCGAGATAGATCTCTTCGAGCAACTGCCCACGGTCGTCGGTCACGTTCTGGTCGCGCAAGAACTCGATGTAGTGCCGCGTCATCGACTGGTAGTACACGCGGACCGAGAGCGTCTGCATGCCCGACGCGCCGCTCGGCGCGGTGACCGTGAAGCTGGCCTCGTCGAAGCTCCGGTAGCCGCCGTTGCCGTCGGTGAAGTCGATCTCCTGCGTGGGCCTGGTCGTGTCCGAGGGGACGAACCCTCGCGGCGGAATGCGCGTGTCCGAGATGATCATGTCGTGCAGCGCGAGGTGCTCCTCGGCCTCGCCCACGCCGAGCTGGTCGTTCCACTTCCCGTGTACTGCCTTGTACACGTGCGTCGGCGGGTCCGTGACGATCTCGCCCGTGGCCGTGTCGTAGCCGCCGAGCAGCGTCCGTTCGACGCCCTCGTCATCGACCAGGGTCACCGCAACCCAGGCCCTCCGGCTCTCGGCATAGCCCGTCGGGAACTTGTGTCCGGTGAGGTTCTCGACGCGCACGCGGACCTCGAAGGCCTCCCCCGGCCTGGCCTCGGAGGGCGCCTCGACGAGGGTGACGCTCGCGGCGCTCCGGAGGCTCTCCATGGTCCGGTCGAGGGCGAGCGCGAAGGCGTCCTGGTTGGCCTCGACGTGCTCCGCGTTCGCCGGAGAGGCCATCACGGCCTGGATGCCCCAGTGATTGCCCCCGACGATGGCGTGATCGCGGGGGTTCGGGCGGAGCTTGGGGTCGAACAGGTTCACGATCGGCAGGTCGCCGTCTGCACGCCGCATGTGGCAGTCGATGCAGCTCTTCTTGGTCGCTTCTACCGAAAATTCACTCGCGACCCATTCCTCGTACGTGGTGTCGAGCGGGAATTCGAGGGTGGTCGGGGTGCCGATCTCGTCGCGCAGCATCACCTCCGGATTGGTCACCTGGTGGCATTGGCCGCAGAACGAGGAACTCGCGAGGCTCGTTTCCTGAACCGAGCCATGGTTGGGCGAGTTCGCGTCCGAGTAGGGTCCTCGCTTCGTCCCATCCGGATCGTCTTCGTAGAGCATCTGGGCATTGGCGAGGTAATAAGGCGCGTTCGGATCCGCGGGATCGGTCAGCTTTGCTGCCCTGTGACAGGTGTCGCACCCAACCCCTTGCGTGTCGACGAGACCTTCGCTCAGATTCGGGTCAAACCCACTGCCATCCGGAGGGGACGCATGACCGCGCACATAGGCGATGGGCGAGTGGCAGCGTAGACAGAACGTCCCCATCTCCGGGAAGTCCTGGTTGGTCACCGTGAGGGCAGCGAAGAACACCGGGTCACGCGCTGCATTGCCCATCATCGTTCCTGCCCAGGTGTCGTAGGGCATGTGCTCCTTCCAGGCAGGATTGTCGTTGGCGTCGGTCCTGTGGCAGCCGGCGCAGATCTCTGCACTCTTGAAGTTGCCACCGTTGGGCAGGTCGCTCGGCTGCGTACCCAGTAGATCATCGATCCCGGCGGCGGAGGTGCTGCTGAAAAGGGTCAGCGCCAGCAGCGTGCCTAGAGAGGTCCTTTTCACATGCATGACTTTGCCTACCACCAGCCGAACTGCAGCCAGTGATCTCCATTTCAAGTTCAAGTGGGTGGTGCTGAATCGGGAAAGGTCGTCGTTTACCTGCCGCGCGTGATCTTACTCTGGTTCGATGCGATAGATCGTACCGGCCAGGTCCACGACGTAGACCTCGCCGGCTGCGTCCTGACCGAAAGAAGACATGTTCTGCAGCAAGGCACCCGACTGCAGATCCTCGGAGAGATCCCCTTCTGACACCAGGCTCCCGTCGCGCCAGACCAGAGTTTTAACCCAGTTGCGGTTGTAATCCCCGAAGAGGTACGTCCCTCGCAGCGCCGGAATCCGGCTGCCCCGGTACACGTGACCCCCATTGATGGAGATGGATACATTCTCCGGTTCGGGGCTATTGTGGTTGAACTCCACGACGGGCAAGGTCAGCCCTTCGGTCGGGCAGTTCGAGGACGGGTTGAAGCAAAGCGTCCCCTCCATGATGCGCCATCCATAGTTCCGGTGCCCCTGACCTGCGGGCTCGATGTCGATCTCTTCGAGGCGATCCTGGCCCACGTCGCCGATGTACAGGTCGTCCGTGCACACATCGAAGCTCATGCGCCAGGGATTCCTCACGCCGTAGTCCCAGATGAAAGGGTCTCCTCCTGGCAGGTTGCCCGACGGTGCAGTCTGCGGATTGTCCACATCGAGCCGGAGGATCTTCCCCTCGCGGCGCGAGAGATTCTGCGCATTGTTGTTCGGGTCGCCGCCGGATCCACCATCTCCCACGCCGATGTAAAGGTAGCCGTCACCGCCAAAGGCCAGGGCGCCGCCATTGTGATTGCTGTAGTGGGGGTGATCCTGCCCGGGAGATATCTCGAAGATCTCCTCTCCTTCAGGGTCGGCCAGGTTGGCGTCAGATTGAGAGCGACGGTACTCCGCCACCACAAAAGTATTCGAGGGGTCTCGCGTGTAATAGACGAAGAATCGACCATTCTGTGCATAATCGGGGTGCAGGGCCAGCCCCAGGAGGCCGTATTCGTCGCCGCCGCCACCGGGAGGATCGATGATGTTGTTGATGTCGAGGAAGGGCTCCTCCTGCACCACACCGTGATCGACGAGCTGGATCCTTCCTCGCTGCTCCAGAACGAGGAGCCGCTCGGGATCATCGGGCTCGCTGGTCACGAACACTGGACGATCGAGCCCGCTGACCACCTCTGCGAGTCTCAGCGGCGGCAAGGTCCCCACCGGAGCATCGCAGTTCGCCAGAGATGTCGAGGAACCGCCGTCTCCGCCAGTGCCGGAACCGCCTGCCCCCCCTGTGTTGCCGCCACCGCCCGAACTGGTCGATGTCGACCCTCCTCCGCTGCCCGGTCCCGTCGCCTCGCTCCCGCCCGAGTCGTCAGACCCGCAGGCGTTCATCGCCAGTGCAACCCCGACAGTCCCCATCCCGATCAAGACCAAGCGCGAGAGACGAAGCTTCGTGCCCATCATGGACCAGAAGCCTACCCGATCGCCCAACGTGCTGGTAAATACTTTCCCGGTGAGCGGGCGCGCGTTCGTTCCCTTCATGCCCGTTCAGCGATCTTGAAGGCGGCCGGACCAGGCAGCATCAGCCATGCGCAACCGCTTCCTCGTGCTTCTTGAACTTCTCTCCCGGCGGGTTCCTCCCGGAGCCCGTTACTGGCGGGAGCGCGTGGAGGGCATCACGGGTGTTCACCTGGCCGGGGGCATGCTCCCCACCTCCTTTCAAACCCTGCCCGAGTTCGACCATGATGGCTTCCTCGCCGAGATCACGAGCGCTTCCCGCTGGCTCGGCAAGGCGCCGCTCATGCTGACACCCGGCGAGCGCGAGGTGCTGACCCGGTCGGGCATCACGTGGTCGATCGATGGCTGGCCACTCGATCAACTCGGCCGTGCTGCGATGCTGGCCGTGGCCTCGTCGCGCCTCTCGCCTTCGGAGATTGATCACCTGCTCGGAGATGTCTACCGTCGAGGCGAGACCCGGGAGCGCCAGGCGCTGCTCCGCGCGCTTCCCTTCCTGGTCCTCCCGCAGCGCTTTATCTCACTCGCCGTCGATGGCAGCTCCAGCCACGACCGTCTCGTCTTCGAGGCCATTGCTTGCGAGAATCCCTATCCCGCCGATCACTTTCAGGATGTTCACTTCAATCAGCTAGTACTCACGGCGCTCTCGCTGGAAATCGCGCTTGACCGCATCCTGGGCATCGCGCGTCGGACGACGCCGGCTCTTGCGCAGGCCGTGGCGGGATGCGCGGGTGAGATGCGCGCCAGCGGTCGTGCCGTGCCCGAGGAGATTGTCCGTCTCTTCGGCACCTCCTGAGCCGTGATCTAGCAGCAAGGTTGCGCTGCAGGATGGCAGGTCAGCGCGCCAGTTTCATGATGAACATACCCTGCTCAATCGGTTGAACTCCGATGTTGATGGCTGACTCGGTTCTCCCGGCGATGACCACCTCACCGCTGAGCGCGTCCACGTTCATGGTGTGTGGCGTTTCTGCGGAAGCATTCCCGTACAAGTGGCTCCATTGATGCGCACCCAGCGCCCCGAACTTCGCGATGAAGATGTCGGAGGGGGGCTGTCCGGTGAGCGGGGCGCCGCCGAAATTGATGGTCCCGCTTGCCGTACCCGCAAGCACTACGTTGTCCTCTGGGCCCACTCCTACTTGGAGCCCCTGGTTGTCGTTGAATTGGCCGAAGTGCTTGGACCAGTGGTGGGTGCCGCTCTGACCGTACTTCGCTGCGAACACGTCCTTGTTCCCCGAAGGCTCCAGGATGCTGCCGCCGCCGAAGTCCACAGGCGCGTCGATGTAACCGGTGATGAATGAATTGCCGGCATTGTCGGTGGCTGCTGCAAGAATTGAGCTGCCCGGCAGCTTCCGGCTCCATGATGGGCTCCCGCTGTATTCATCGAGTCGAGCCAGGTAAGCCGAGGGACCCTGGTGAGTGAGTGAGTGAGTCCCGCCCAGAGCGAGCGACGTCGTGAAGGCACCACCGATCACGATCGCATGGCCGCTGCTCGTCGCGAGGGCGGTGATGTACTGGTCCTGCGATCCTGATCCGATCACATCGCCGATGGATCGGCTCCACCGATGACTCCCGTCGCTGATGTCGAGGCCTACAAGGAATGCATCGTAGCTGGCAGTGCTGGTGAAGGTGCTTCCACCCAGGTTCGCCGCGCCCAAAAACATGCCTGAGATGATCGCCTTCCCTCCGGCCGTAGCTACCACATGCATCTGCTGAAGGTCGGCGCTGCTCCCGAATGACTTGCTCCACCGATGGGAGCCGTCGCTGTCAAATGAAGCCACGAACATCCCCCAGTTACCATTGGTAGGTGCGGGCAAGGCGCCGCCACCAAAGTCGGTGTCTTCGAGCAAGTTGCCCGCGAGAACGATGGTGTTGCTATCCGGGTGTACGGCGACATCGATGTCGTATCCCGGAGAGCCGGCCAACCCGAACTGCTGCGCCCACAGTACTTCGCCTTCGCGGTCGAACTTGGCCAGGAAGTAATGATCGTTGAAACCCGCGGTCAGCGTGTGGGGCGCTGGCAGGATCGTGCCCCGAAAGGTCCCCGTGAGCAGGATGTTCCCCTCTGCATCCAGGGCCGAGCCCATCGGAGTCGCGATGCTCCCGAGCCAGTACGCCCACAGAGGCTCGCTGCACGCCGTCCCATCACAGTCTTCGTCCCCCGCTCCGGCACAGTCCTCGGCCCTCGGAAGGACCTCGCCGGCGCATTCTCCGTAGCCGCTCCCGTCTTCCAGGCAGGTCCGCGAACCGGCCCTGCACAGACCGACGTCCTCCGTGCCGGCAGGGCCCGTGTAGCAAGGGGCCGCCGTTCCGGGGGAGCACAGCGTGGCTCCGGCGCCACCCTGGCCGCCCGATCCACCGGTCGCTCCTCCACCGTTGGCAGCGCCGTCCGTGAACTCGTCCAGCCCGAGGAGCATGCCGCACCCGCCAGCAAAGAGCAGCAGCGTCGCCGCCACGCCAGCGGGAGATGTCCCGAGGACTCCGTTCACGTGTTCTCTCCTGACGATGAGAATGACGCTTTCAACACCGTCTCCTCCCCCATGGACTGCTTCGCGGCTCGATCGCCGGAGCCGATGATCGCGCAGGTGATGAAACCCCTGCAACCTCGTGAAGGTGCGGGGCTCTCCCGCCCCGACCCCCCCCCAGACGCCTCGCGACGCGCGCCACCACCGAAAACCCCTCTTGGCGGCGGGCAGCCTTCCTGCGATGCTGGTCTGCCTTCAGAATGCCTGGATTCGCCCTCTTCCACCGCTGGACGGTCTCGCTCGTGGCCCCGCTCATGCTTGCCGCCTCGGCATGCGGGCCGACCTACGTCTATGACCGGGCCAACTACGCCAAGGAGTTCGATCCACGGGATCACGAGTACGTGATCGGGGTCGGCGACAACCTCCAGATCAACGTCTGGCGTCAGGCGGACCTGTCGAGCGGTGCCCTGGTTCGTCCGGACGGGATCATCACCTTGCCGCTCATCGGCGACGTCTTCGTCGCCGGGAGCACCCCGACGCAGGTGCGCGCGGCGATCACCAAGCGGCTCTCGGAGTTCGTCAAGGACGAGACCGCGGTGATCACCGTCGCGGTCAACACGGTGAGCAGCTACCGCTTCGTCGTCAGCGGCAACGTGGCGCACGCCGGCATCTTCACGTCGAGCTACTACGTCTCGGTCTCGGAGGCGCTCGCCATGGCCGGCGGCCCGAACCAGTTCGCCTCGACAGATCAGATCCTGCTCATCCGCATGGATGCGCCCGGCAAGTACCGGCATATCCCCATCAACTACGACGCCATCGTCTCGCGTGAGCGTCCCGAGCAGGATCTGGTGCTCAAGGCGGGTGACACCGTCTACGTGCCCTGATCGTGGCCAAGCAGAGCGCACTCGCACGCAGGACGGTCATCGGCGCGATGTGGACCATCGCCACGGGCCTCGGCGCCCGGGCGATGGGGCTTGCGGGCACCATGCTGCTCACGCACTACGTCGCGCCCGACATCCAGGGCGAGGTCAACGGCGCGCAGGTGGCGGCCTACACGGCCTACTTCGCGTCGGGCCTCGGCCTCGGGCAGTACATCGTCGCGCATCCCGACATCGACCGGCAGTCGATCTTCAACGCCACCGTCTACTACCTCACCGCCTGCCTCCTCGCGGTCAGCGCGGTCTTCTTGCTGCGTGAGCCCATCGCGCGCGCCATCGAGACGCCCGGCATGGTCACGTACATGTCCGGGTGCGTCGTCGCGGTGGTCCTCGAACGACTCTCGTACATCCCCGACCGGATCATGATCCGCGACATGCGGTTCAAGGAGGTCGGCGTCCGCAACACCATCGGCGAGCTGACCTACACCGTCTCCTCCGTGGGGCTGGCGATGAGGGGCTGGGGTGGGAACGCCATCGTCGCCGGCATGCTGCTCCGCGCCCTGGTGCGCGTGGTGATCACCGTGCCCGCCGTCGATCACCGCGAGTGGCTCACGCCGAGTCCCCTCTCCCGCGAGAAGGCCCGGCGCATGCTCTCCTTCGGCATCCCGCTCAGCCTCGGCTCACTGGCCAACTTCGGCTCGCAGCGCTGGGACAACCTGGTGATGCTGCGGCTCTTCGGAGAGCGGGTCGGTGGTCTCTACAACCTCGCCTGGAACCTGGCGGACATCCCCGCCTCCCAGGTCGGCGAGCGCATCGGCGACGTCCTCGTGCCCTCCTTCGCCAAGCTGGAGCCGGAGCGACGGAAGGGCGCCTTGATCCGCGCGGTCACCATGATGTCGCTCCTCATCTTCCCGCTCGCCGTGGGGCTCGGCGCAGTGGCGCCGACGGTACTGCGGGACACGGTGTTCCCTCCTAGCTGGTACGACGCTGGACCCCTGCTCAGCGTGCTCGCGGCGCTCGGGGTGACCCGGCCCCTCGGCTGGGTCATCGCCTCTTACCTCCAGGTGCACGGACGGACTCGCTCCATCATGGTCCTCGAGTGGCTCAAGGTGGCCGCGATCATCCTCGGGGTCGGGGCGCTCGGCGTGGTGGGGGGGCCGCTCTGGGCTTGTGCCGGCGTCGGCCTCGCCTTCGGCCTGCATGCGCTGGCGAGCATGGCGCTCGTGCGCCGGGTCAGTGACATCCGTTATGTCGAGCTGCTTCGCCCCCTCGTGCGTCCGCTGCTCGCATGTGTCCCGCTCGTGCTGGCCGTCCTCGGGACCCGCGCGTGGCTGTCGGGCTTCGGGGATCTCCCGCGGGGTGTCAGGGTATTTGCCGAGGTCGTCGCCGGTGCGTCCGCATTCGTGCTGGCGGTACTCGTCGTCGCGCCCGCGGCATCGCGTGAATTCCTGGGCACGCTGCGTGGTGCCCTCCGGCGCGGTCGGTGATCACGATTCCTCGGTGACCGGCAGCCGGACCGCTCGGCGTGTGATAGCGTGCTCGCTTCATTCACGGAGAGAATCGAGATGTCAGAATCGCAAACGGTGGTCGACAACCTCCTCGGCAAGATCACCTCGCAAGGCGCCCTGGTGGGCATCATCGGGCTCGGCTACGTCGGCCTCCCTCTGGCGCTCGCCTTCATCGAGAAGGGCTTCCGGGTGCTCGGCTTCGACGTGGACCCTTCCAAGGTCGACGCGCTCGCCGCTGGCGAGAGCTACATCAAGCACCTCGATCCGGCCCGGGTGGCCGCGGCCGCGAAGACGGGCCGCTTCATCGCCACCACCGACTTCGGCCGGCTCGACGAGCCTGACGCCATCCTGATCTGCGTCCCGACGCCGCTCACCCCGCAGCGCGAGCCCGACATGAGCTACGTCGAAGGCTCCACCCAGAAGATCAGCGCGCGGCTGCGCAAGGGGCAGCTCGTCGTGCTCGAGTCGACCACGTATCCGGGCACCACCGACGAGCTGGTGTGCGGCATTCTCGAAAAGTCCGGCCTGAAGTCCGGCGAAGACTTCTTCCTCGCCTTCTCGCCCGAGCGCGAGGACCCGGGCAACCGTGACTTCGGGACCACCACCATCCCCAAGGTCGTCGGCGGCGTCGACGCGCACTCGCTCACCCTCGCCAAGGCCCTTTACGACCAGGCCATCGCGCGCACCATCCCCGTCTCCTCCGCGCGCGCCGCCGAGGCCTCGAAGCTCACGGAGAACATCTTCCGAGCCGTGAACATCGCCCTCGTGAACGAGCTCAAGGTCGTCTACGACCGCATGGGCATCGACGTGTGGGAGGTGCTCGACGCAGCCTCCACCAAGCCCTTTGGCTTCATGCGGTTCAACCCCGGCCCGGGCTGGGGCGGTCACTGCATCCCCCTCGACCCGTTCTACCTCTCCTGGAAGGCCCGCGAGTACGGTGCCTCCACGGCGTTCATCGAGCTGGCCGGCGAGGTGAACGTGGAGATGCCCCACTACGTGGTGAACAAGCTCCAGCTCGCCCTCAACGAGCGCGGCAAGCCCGTCAAGGGCATGAAGGTGCTCGTCCTGGGCATCGCCTACAAGAAGGACATCGACGATCCGCGCGAGAGCCCGGCCTTCGAGGTCTTCGAACTCATCCGTCAGCTCGGCGCGAGCATCAGCTACCACGACCCCCACATCCCCCGGTCGCCTCCGATGCGCTCCTGGCCGCACCTGAAGGTCATGGAGTCGCTGCCCCTCACCGCGGAGACGCTCGCGGCCCACGACGCCGTGGTGATCGTGACCGACCACTCGGTGGTCGACTACGACCTGGTGCTCGAGCACGCCCAGCTCATCGTGGACACCCGCGGCATCTACCGGAAGGCGCACCCCAAGGTGGTCAAGGCCTAGGCCTGCGCACCCGCGGCAGCGCTGAATCGGCCCGTAGGGGGCGAATCCCGCGCTTCGGCGCCTCCGAGCCCCCTTCCCCATTGATGCGCGCGCGCCGGTTCGGTACCCAGAACAGGGACGATGCCGCCGCTAGATGACAGCCTGGTGCCCGCGCCATCCAGCTCGGAGTGGAAGGGCTACCTGGAGATCAGGCTCGGCGACGCGCCCCCGGTCCGCCGGCCGCTCTCGGAGTCGCACGTGGTCATCGGGCGCGCCCCCGGTGTGCAGCTCACCCTCGACCACTACACGGTCTCGCGCCGCCACGCCGAGCTGTTCTGTGACCCGTTCGGCCGCTGGTGGATCCGCGACCTCGGCAGCACCAACGGCACCCTCGTCAACGACGAGCGCATCAACGAGAAGGTCCTCAAGCCAGCGGACCGCATCGGCATCGGCGACTACACCATCGAGTTCCAGCTCCCGGCGCGCGCGCCGCGCATCGGGCTCGACAGCGGCGGCGTCCACTTCGAGGAGGACAAGCCCACCGCCATCCGCAAGCTCGGCGAGCTCGAGCCTCCCCGCATCGCCGCCAAGCACCTCTTCACCCTCATGGACCTCTCGCGCCGCCTGCTCGGCATCGAGGAGCCTGCGGAGCGCTTCGACGCGCTCTGCCAGCTCATGGTCCGCGACGACTTCCACGGCAGCATGGCGCTCGCCCTCCGCCTCCGGGACAACGGCGCGCTGACCATCCTCTCCGGCCCGCACCGCCCCTTCTACCTCCAGGGCCTGCGCCGCGACGACGTCAGCTCCCCTCCCTACATCTCGCGCCGCGTCCTCGCCGCCGTGATGGAGACCCGCGAGCCCGTGCTCGCCGGCAACCTGGTGAGCGACAGCGCCACCGTCGAGCTCACCATGTCGCGCGACGTGATGGCGCTCTGGGTCGTGTGCTGCCCCCTGCGCGTCGAGGAGCAGATGATGAACCTGCTCTACGTCACGCTCCCCCCCGACTTCGGGAGCGTCGAGTGGCTCGGCCTCATCGCCCTCGCCGCCGAGGTGTTCCAGCAAGCGGAGTCGGCCTGGGAGGCCCGCCGCCACGCCCAGGAGCACGCCGCGATCGAGCGCGAGCTGCAGATGGCTCACCAGATCCAGCGGCAGCTCGTCCCCAAGCGCCACGAGTTCCGCGGCCTCGACGTGTCCATCGGCTTCGAGCCCTGCCGCTGGGTCGGCGGCGACTACGTCGACATCGTCCCCATGCCCGACGGCCGCATCCTGCTCGCGGTCGCCGACGTCTGCGGCAAGGGCCTGCAGGCGGCGCTGGTCTGCTCCAGCGTCCACACCATGATCCGGGCCACCGTCGACTCCGGCGGCGGCGTCACCGGCATGATGGACAAGCTCAACGCCTACCTCTGCGAGTACCTCCCCGAGAGCTCGTTCGTCACCATGATCGTGGTCGCCCTCGACCCCGTCACGGGCCGCATGGAGTGCGTCAACGCAGGGCACCCGCCGGCCTTCGTGGCGAACGGTGGCGCCGTCCCCCGGCAGCTCCAGAACGCCGTGAACCCCGCGCTCGGGATGGGTCCCGTGCCCATGGAGGCCCACCCCAGCGTCCTCGCCCCGGGCGAGGTGCTGGTGATGTACACCGACGGCCTCACCGAGCTGCGCAACTCCTCCAAGCAGATGCTCGGCGAGCAGGCCCTCGGCGCCGGCTTCGCGCGCCTGTGCGCCGCCAGCACCGGCCGCCCCATCTCCGTCGTCTCCGAGAAGCTCGCCCAGATGCTCGAAGAGTTCCGCGGCGACCAGCTCCCCGAGGACGATCAGGCCTTCCTTCTCGCCCGCCGCACCTGAGCCACCACCGCGAGCACCGCCGCGAGCACCACCAGGGACGCCGCCACCGCGCCCACGAGCCACACCACGCGCAGCTTTCCCTTCCCCTGCGAGCCCTCGGCGCCTGACCTCCGCGCCACCCGCGCTGCCGCTGCGTCCGCGAGCACCTGCCGCGCCGTGGCCTGATCCATCACCGCGCCGGCGGGGATCATCGCCCGCAAGGCGTCCCTCGCCGCCGCGAACGCCGCCCCCTCACGCGACCACGTCGCCGGTCGCTCCACGTCGGCGTCGTCCAGCGCTGCCGGGATCACCTTCGCCAGGATCGCGTCCACCTCGGAAGCGCGCGCCGCCCGCGCCAGCGCCGCGTACCCCGCGTCCTGGATTCCCCGCCGCAGTGCCTTCAACCGCAGCGACGGCAGCACTCCGGGCAGACCGAACGACCCCTCCGCGAACTTCCCCACCTGCGTCCCCGGGTACAGAAGCATCCCGTCTCCGAGGCACGCGTCCCCGTCGTTGTTGTGGAAGTTCTCCGGCTGCGCGAACGGATCGATGGGCCCTTTCCCCCCCCGGTTCCCGTCGTGCCAGAACCCCACCTCCCAGAGGAACCAGCGCCCCACCGGGTACGAAGCAGCGATCCACCCGTCGGCCATCAGGCTGGTGATCGGCGCGTCGATCATGAACGTCCCCGCCTGCGGCAGCGTCCCGTTGTAGACCCACACCTCCGTCCCCTGCGCGCGCGCCGCCCGCGCCGTGGCGACCTCGAAGCGGTTCGCCGGCACCATCACCAGGTCCACGTCCTGCCGGCTCGGATCGCGGTGGCAGGTATGACCCACCTTCACCCGCCCCGCGATCGGTGATCCCCGCAAGAGCTTCCTCCACGCGGGTCCCCGCGGGCTGTCGCACTGCTCATCGATCGCGTACACGAACACGTCCTTGATCGCCGCGGGTACCTGCGCCGCGAGCGCCTCTGCGCGGGCGAGCGCCTCGGGCGTCGGGTTCCCCAGGTCGCCGTACGTACCGAGCGCCAGCACCTCGGGCCCAACCCCCGCTCCCGGACCTCGGTACCCGTGCGCCTCCGTGAACAGCGTTCCGTCGAGCGCCGCCCTCATCCGCGCGATCTCCTCCGGCCGCGTGAGGGGCGGGAGCGCGTCCACATGGTGCCGATGAAGGAGCTGCCACACCGCAGGCTCCGACGCCGTCGCTCCCGACGCCGTCTTGTCGCCGAGCCGGTTGCCCATCTGGTACGGCTCGTAGAACGCAAAAAAGCTCACCGGGCGGTACGGCAGCACCGCATCCACCACCGTCAGCTCCAGATCGATCCGCGACAGCTCGCCTGACGCCGCTGACGCCGCGCCCACGCGCACCACGCCCCGATACATCCCCGCTGCTGCATCTTCGGGGACCGTCACGTCCACCCACGCGGCGCCGTTCTGCCGGGGCGCCACCGCGAGCGGCCAGGGAAGCGCGCGCCCTCCGGCGGCCCCCGGCGGAGCCGCCTTCTCTCCGCCCGTTCCTGACCCATCCACCGGGATCAGCGCATCCGGCACCCATCCCTGCACCTCGTCATCCGCGGGCCTCGCCCCAGGCGTCCACCCCAGCGACTCCGGCGGCCTCTCCTCATTGCGCGAGCGCGCCCGCACCTCCACGTAGTGCTGCACGAACCGCTCGACATCGAGGCGCGTCGGCGCTCCTCCCTCGTGCGCGAGCGGCCCCACGGCGATCTCCAGGCCCGTGAGCGGCTCCTCCCCGGCCGTCACCACCACCTGGAAGGCGACCACCTCACCCCGGAGCGCGGCCAGCTTCACCGGCGCACCGGGCCGCCACACCGGGTTCCCTTCACCGCGGGACAGCGGCGACGCCACCTCGTCCCGCCGCACCCGCACGCCCTCTCCGGCGACCCACACCCGTGCGCCCGGCGCTCCTGACGCCCTTTCCGTGGCACCCGCGCCCAGCGCTGAACCCGCCGCCAGCACAGCCGCCGCGAGCACGGCCCCCGCCCCCCTCGACCGCATCACCCCTCCCCAGGCGCGCCCTTGGTCAGGACCGCGCTGCCCCTTCACTCGCCTTGCCCCGCTGGTTGCCCTTGCTGCTCCTGCTCCTCGTTCTCCTGGGGCGCCTCCTCGCGCCGCGGCCGTTCCCGCTGCGTGCCGCCGAACGGCTGCGTCATCGCGATCCGCATCTGGGGCTCGCGATCCGGCGGGAAGGTGAACACCGCCGACAGCGTCAGCGAGTTGCGCACGATCTGCGACGCGGCCGCGAGCTGGTTGACGTGCTGGTAGCGCAGCTCCAGCTCGAGCTCCGGGATCCGCCGCACCGGCACCCAGAGCAGCGCCAGGTCTGCGAGCCAGAGGGTGATCGCGTTGCCGAGCGTCCCGTTCACGATTGGCTGGTTGACCTGCACCCCCAGCGAGCCCACCGCGCCGAGCCTCGCCACCTGGCTCAGCGGCGCCGCCGCCCGGACCGTCGCCTGATCGAGCAGCGCGAGCTGCGACAGGAACACGTTGGGCGCCGCCGAGTGCGAGTACGCCGCCTCGGCTTGCACCTCCTCCCGCGTGTACCGCAGGGCAGCCAGGGCCGCCGGCTGGTAGAGCTGCGCGTACTGCCCCGAGAGGTCCGTCGCCTGGCTGATCCCGAGATCGAGCTGGTGCGAGAAGTAGCGCCCGTAATCGTGCTGCCAGCCCACGAGCAGCGTGGTGATGAGCTGATCGCGCCCCAAGCGCTCGGTCGTGCCCGGCTCCCCCGTGGCGACGTTGTCGAAGTGGGTGTACGCCCCGTTCAGCCGGAACGAGCCCGTGTCGTTCTCCCAGGCGCGCAGCACCGCGAGCGAGCCCGTCCCGTTGTAGGTGCGCTGCGGGAAGTCGGTGAGGGGGTTGTAGATCAGAAACCCCAGCGCCTCTGCCACCGACACCGACGGCGAGAACTGCTTCGAGAACCCCTGGTTCACCCCGCCCTGCACGAACGACGTCCCGCCGGCGGGCAAGGCCGTGAGCGGCGTCTGCCCGGAGTCCTGGTCCCGGATGAACGTGTTCAACCGGCCCTGCGTGCCCACCACCCCCAGGCTGAGCTGCGTCGTGGGGGACGTCACGAACCGCGACGCGTAGACCAGCGTGTTCGTGTACGAGTTCGCCTCGCCGTGCCGGAAGAACAGGTTCGCGGCGAAGGTGTAGTTGAGCGTCTGCGCGGTCCGCGGCGTGTTGTAGCGGAACACGAGCCCCGGGCTCACCACCCCGTAGCCATCGGCCTCGGGGTAGATCCGCTCCTCCTCGGGCGTCGACGCCTCGACCTCCGGCGTCGAGAGGATGTTGTCGGTGAACCCCACCGAGCCCGTGAAGATGCCGTGGATGCGCGCGTGCTGCGCGGACCCCGCGCGCGAGACGAGCAGCACCCCTCCCAGGGCGGCCACGCCTAGCCATCGCGCTTTACCCCGACACATGGGGACGGACGGTATCATGGCCGCGCGGCGGGCTTCAGCTCTCGAGAACGACCACCCCGAGGACCGGAGCTGGCTTGATCTGCGCAATGGCATCCCGGAGGGGTTTGCGGGTCGACCGCTTCACGATCGAGGTGAAGATCACCCCGTGCACGACGTCGCCGATGGTCTGCATGTCCAGGTTCCCGAGCACCGCCGGCGTGTCCACGATGATGTACTCGTAGCCCGTCCGCTTCAGCCCCTCCATGCCCTTGGCGAACGCCACGGCGTCGAGGATCGGCGGCCGCTCCACCCGCGGATCCACCGCGAGCATGTGCACCACCCCACCGCGCGTCGATGCGGCGCCAGACTGGTCCTCCGTCGGCCCTACCGTCGTCTGCTCCACGACCACCCAGGGCTCTTCCGGGTCCTTCCGGTGACGCCGGAGCTGCTCGGTGAAGCAGATCTGCGGATCGAACTTCATCGTCGCTGCCAGGCCCGGGTTGCGGATGTTCGCCTCCACGAGCAGCACGTTGCGTGGGCTCGACTCCGCCAGCGCCAGGGCCAGGTTGATCGCGCAGATCGTCTTCCCCTCCTGGGGCTTCGCGCTGGTGATCGCGATGATTCGCGCCGACCCTGCCGCGAGCTTCCGCCGCAGCGCCCGGTACGCGTCGGCCCGCTTCCCGTAGGGCTCCGAGATCATCACCACATTCGGATCCAGCCCCGTGGGCCTCTGCGCGGGCACCACGCTGAGCGCGCTCAGGTTCTTGATATTGCTCGGTATCGAGTACAGCGTCGTCGCCATCTCGTCGTACGAGGGCGGTGACGGATCGTTCTCGAACCTCCGCGTCGGGAGCGCCTCCGAGATGGGCACCTCCTCGCGCAGCGGCCGTGGCACCGGGGTCTGCGCCATCTCCACCGTGCTCGCCCCCGACTCGTACGTCGTGCGCGGCTCGGGCCTCTGCAGCCGCGGCGGCTCTGGCGGATCGATCAGCTCTCCCTCCAGCACCTCCGGCTCTGGCTGGGGAGTCCGCTCGAACTGCAGCGACGGCACCCGCTGCCCCCCCGGCGGGGTCATGAACGGCTGCGACCCCTGCCTCTGTCCCGGCATCGGCGTCGGCTGACGTCGCGGCGCCTCCCCCGGCGCAAGATCGGGGATCTGAGGCACCCCCTGCCTCCGGTCCTCGTAGCCGTACGCCGCGCCCTGCGCGTACCGCGCCCCTGACTGCCCGTAGGCGTCCCGCTGCCCGCCGGCCCAACCTTCGGCGTCGATCCTGGGCGACGAGCCCTGGCGCGGCGCTGGCCTCGGCGCCTGCTGCCCGCCGGCCCAGCCCTCGGCGTCGATCATCGGCGACGAACCCTGGCGCGGCGGTGGCCTCGGCGCCTGTGGCTCAGGCACCAGCCCAGCCGTGAGCTGGGGCGCCGACGCGTGACGAACGCCTGCGTTCGCCTCCGTGATCGCTTCCTCTGCGTCGTTCGCCAGCCGCAGCACGCGCGCGATCATCTCCTCGCGCACGTCGTCCGGAGGCTCGATCGACCGCCACTTGCCCACGATCGTGCGCAGCCGGCGCGCCTCGATCCCGAGCGCCCTGGCCCGTGGCGCGTGCTCGACGCGCCCGAGGAAATCGATCACCTGGTCGAGCGCTCGCTCCAGCGATGCCACAGGGGGGGGCTTGCCTGCCTCGATCGGCTCAGCCACGGAGCCTCCTCAGGCGCTTGCCCGGAACTGCGGGCACCACGGCGAGGACTGGAGCGAGCCCCAGCCGCTCGATGTCCTCCGAGCCGTAGACGCGATCGTCGAGCACGATTCCCCGGGCCGCCGCGAGCGCGAGTCCCGCCAGGAACGACGCCACGAGCCCGCCGAGCGCCATCATCGAGCGCGGCGGCGTCGACGGCGAGGTCGGCTTGTACGCCGGGTCGAGCACCATGATCTGCGCCGCGTAGCCGCCCTCCTCGGAGTTCGCGTTGATCTCCGCGCGGAACGTCTTCTGCTCCAGATCCGCGAGGCGCTGCCGCGCCCGGGCCTGCTCGCGGGCCAGCCGCGACCACTCCGCCTCCACCCCGATGATCTGCTGCGCCACCTCCGACGGATCCTGCGCCTGCTGCTCCTGCTGCGACTTCTTCCGCTGCGAGATCTCGCGCTCGAGCTGCTGGAGCTGTGCCTGCACCTGCGCCTTCTTTGCCACCCCTGCGGTCGCGCCCGCGGAGGCCTCCGGCGCTGCGGGCGGCGGCTCGGGCTGCCACGAGGCGAGCGCCTGCTCGGCCCGCCGCGCCGAAGCCTCCGCGGCCGCCACCCGCGACGTCGCCGTGCGCACGTCCGGGTGCGAGTCCGTGTACCTCGCCTGCTTGTCCGCCAGATCGCGCCGCGCCGCGGCCAGCTCCTGATCCGCCTGCGACTTCGCCTGCGTGAGCGCCGCCGGGGGCTGCTGCGCCGCGGCAGCCGGGCTCCCCGCCGCGGGCGCCGTCGGGTTGAGCTGGCTGCGCAGCCGCGGGATCTGCCGCTCCAGCGCCGCCAGCATCGGATCCCCCTCCGTCGCCCGACGCTGCTCCGCGCGGATGGAGGCGCCGGTCTGCACCCCGCCTGCCTGCACGTTCTCCGTCGCGAACTCCGGGTGCTGCGCCAGGAACTGCGTCAGATCCTTGTCGGCCTTCTCCAGCTCCTGCTCCGCCTGCTTCTGCTGCGCGATGAGGAACTCGGTGGTGATCTTCGCCTGCGACTGCTTCACCCGCGCCGTCTCCTCGACGAGCAGCTCGGCCAGCCGCGCGGTCACGATCTGCGCCTCGTCCCGCGACGTGCCCTCGAACGAGATCGCGAAGGTGTCGGGCGACTTGGCCCGGAACACGATCTTCGCCCGCAGCCTGTCCACCGCGTCCACGACGCCGCGCTTCTGCAGCACGTCGGGGTAGAGGTTGAACTCGGTGACGATCTTCTCCAGGTTGGAGCGCGCCAGCAGCGTCTCCTTCAGCCGCGCCGACAGGGTGCGCAGCGGGTCCGGCCCATCGGGACCGAGCGCCGCCCGCACGCCTTCCCGGTAGAAGATCACCGTCTCCGAGCGGTACGCGGGCTGCCGCGTCTTCACGTACATCGCCGTGAGTCCGGCGCCGATCACGGCCACGATGACCGCGATGTACCAGTGTGCCAGCGTCCGCCGGATCATCCCTCCGATGCTGGGTGGCTGTGGGCCTGCGGGTTGTGGCTGCTCGGGCCCGAAGGCGAGCGGGCCCTCCAGCGCGGGGGGCGGCGGCGAGTTTTTCCTGTTGATCTGGCTATCCATGTCCGGCTGCGCAGCAGAAGGGGGCAGGGGATGTCTCGGCGTGGTGCGCCAAGGGACTCCCGACCGTTGAACGGTTCCTGCCTATCGTAGACGCCGGCTGCCGGGGCGCCAACCCGTCGCGGGAATCGGATCTCAGGTAGGAAATACCCTGTCCAGCCGGAGGAGCCGGAAGATCGCGCGCGGCTGATCCCGCAGCCCCACGATGCGCACCTGCCCGCCGTTCGCGCGGATCCGCTTGAACAGCGAGACCACGACCCCGACCCCCGAGCTGTCGATCAGCCGCAGCCCAGACAGTTCGAGCGTGATGTCCGCGCGGTTCTCGGCCACGAGTTCGTCCACCAGGGTCCGGAACTCGGGCGCAGTCACGGCGTCGAGGGTCCCATCAATCTGCACGACGGTCACTTCACCATTGTCGGTCCGCTTGTAGCTCATTGATCCTGATGCCCCTGGCTGTGCGTTCTGGGCTTCTGGGGTGCTTTCCCCGGTGATGTACGCCTCAGGCTGCCCCCGCTGCGGGCACCGAGCCCCGCGGGTTCATGGCGCCACCGCGCGCGCCCTCTCCACCATCGTCCGCCGGACGTCCTCGTGGATCTCGGTGCTTCACGAGGCGGAGCACATTCGGAGTTCCCGGCCGGTAGTCCACCTCGTCCATGAACGAGTTCATGATGAACAGCCCCATCCCCGACTCGGGCAGCGCCGCCATGTCCGGCGCCACCACGTGCCGCGGGTTGAAGCTCGATCCCGTGTCCATGAGGCGGATCATGATACCCCACCCGTCGGACTCGATCTCGATGTCGACGTGCCCTGGCACGCCGGCGCGATACGCATGGATCGCGATGTTGTTGAACGCCTCCCCGACGGCCGACAGCGTCTGCGCCTCGAAGTCGTCGTCCGTGAGTGGCTCGTCGTCGCCGAGCCCCCCCTCGCCGAGGTCTCCCAGCTCCGCGAGATCCCCGAGGTCCTCGAACCCGGCCAGCCCCGCGAGCCCCGCGAGTCCCGCGAGCCGTGTCGGCCCGCTCTCCGGAGCCGCACCGGCGCTCTCGCTCTCAAGACTCTCCCGACCCCGCGCCGACGTCCCACTGCGCTCCTCACCGACCGCAGCATCGTCCTCGGCATGTGCGCTTCCGTCGCGCTCCTCGTCCTCGCGGCCTTCACCCGCATCCCGGCTCGCGGCCATGCGGCAAGCAGCGGAGACCACGCGGAGGGCGAGGTGCCGATACGTCAGCGAGCCGGGCACGCGGAGTCGGATCACGCCCACACCTCCATCCAAGCTTGGACCCTACCACGGTACCCGAGAACTGAGCTACAAGGTAGACCTGTGAACTCCAGTGTTCGTGTGGCCAAGCGCGCGATCGACGTGCTGAGCTCCAGCGTCGGGATCGCGCTCACGCTCCCGCTTTACCCGGTCATTGCGGCTGCCATCTACGCGGAGTCTCCGGGCCCCATTTTCTACAAGCAACGTCGGGCTGGAATGCTCATCGGGACGGAGGTCCGCGACGGCATCGCCTACCCGCGCTTCGTCGAATTCGAGATGCGCAAGTTTCGTTCCATGCGCGTCGATGCCGAGAAGCTCACGGGCCCCGTGCTTGCGCAGGAGAACGACCCCCGCATCACCAAGGTGGGCCGCTTCCTTCGCAAGAGCCGCCTCGACGAACTCCCCCAGCTCTTCAACGTCCTCCTCGGCGAGATGAGCCTCGTCGGCCCGCGCCCCGAGCGTCCCGAACTGCTCGTCAACCTCGCCATGGCCATCCCCTTCTTCGAGGAGCGCATGCGCGACGTGAAGCCTGGCGTCACCGGCCTCGCCCAGGTCTCGCTCGGCTACACCGGCCGCGCCGCCCCGGACAGCGAGGTCGCCGCCTTCGAGGCCACGCTGACCAACCCCTTCGAGCTCGACGAAGCCGAGGGCGCCGAGGCCGACGACATGCGCATGAAGCTCCTCTTCGACCTCGCCTACGCCGCCTCACTGGAGAGCCTCAGCGCCTACCTGCCCCTCGAACTGAAGATCATCTTCCGGACCCCCCTGGTGATGATCCTCGGCGCCGGCCGCTGACCTTCCTCAGCCCGCCGCCTCCGCTCCCCGCTCTCCGCTCTCCGCCCCCCGCCCCCCGCCCCCCGCCCCGCTACATCAGCCCCTTCGACTTCACGTACCCGAAGATCGCGACGACGATCGCGATCTCGATCCCGATGATCCGGAAGATGTCCTTCTGGACCAGCTCCACCTTGAACGTCGGGTCCGCTCCCCGGATCGCGAAGTACAGCGCCGACGACAGCCCGAAGTAGATCCACAGCACGTAGTGGTACGTGAACGACAGGAAGAAGATCCCGATCAGCATCCCCGCGAACGACGCCATCAGCGCCGTCGACCACGCCCTGATCGCCGCCGCCGTCGGCCCCGGCACGTGCTCGTACCGCTTCAGCGCCGTCAGCGAGATCTTGAACGTCACGTAGATCATCGACAGCCACGCGAAGAACCCGAACGGCCCCAGCTCCGACACCGCCAGCAGGTAGGCGTTGTGCGCCGTCAGCCAGAAGTGCTCGGTGAACTGCCGGAACCCGGCCCCCGTCAGCGGGAACGCCCGCCAGATCATCAGCCCCTCGGCCAGGATCTCGCTCCGCTCGTTCGCGCTCTCCTCGGCCTCCTGGCTCCCGCGCCCGCCCAGCATGATCAGCGGCAGCGCGCAAATACCCCCGATGATCGCGCCCTTCAGCCCGTAACGCTTGATGAAGTACACCCCGAGCACCGTGGTGAACACGAGCTGCCCGCCGCGCGACTGGGTGAGCACGATGCACGTGCCGATCATCAGCAGCGCGTAGACCAGGATCATCAGCCGCTTGAAGCTGCGCTTCTGCTCGAAGAACGCGAACGCGAACGGCAGCGAGATCCCGGCCGTCAGCGCCAGCTCGTTGGGATCCTGGAGCACCCCGCGCCACCGCACGCGTCCCGCGGTGATGGTCGTGGTCTGGAAGAGGCCGATCCGCTCGCACAGGTACTCTATCTCCGGGTCTGCCGTCGGATCGTTGCGGCAGTCCTTGTAGCTCTCGCACGAGCGCCCATCCGGGATCCCCGTGTCCGCGCGCGCGCCCGGGATGGGCACCATGGCGATGCACTGGAACGCCGAGAACCCCTGGTGCACCGCGACCGTGGCCACGAACACCCCCATCGCCAGCACCGTCCCCGCGAGCTTCTGGAACCCCTTCAGCGACTCCGTCGAGTGCCCGACCACGAAGAAGAGGACCCAGGTCACGCCGATGATCACGGCGTTCACCGACAGCTCCGCCGGGTTGAAGATCGCCAGCGTGAACAGGCTCCAGAACAGGATGAACACCGACGCCTTGAAGTGGGGCGCCGCCTTCAGCTTCGCCTTCCCCGTGCCGATGTCCGACCCCATCCCGGCGAAGGTCATGCCCAGGAACAGGTAGAGGAACGGCAGCGCCGCCAGCCGCTCGTTGAACTCCTGCGGCCGACCGTAGATGAAGATGATGAGAAGGATGACCCCGGGAAGCGCCATCGTGGCTCCGACGCCGTGCACCACCGGGGCCGCCGCTCCCTCTGGAGAAGCGTACCCCGAGCCCCCCGGTTCGTCGGAGCGCTACGGGATGATACCCGCGCGGCGCGCCGCCCGGTTCAGGAACGGCACGAACGCCGTCGCCGCACGCGCATTCCCCTCGCTGGAGGGGTGGTTGTCCGTCCCCCCCTCCGACCCGTACTTCGAGAAGTTCGAGGCCCCCTCGTCGGTGAGGACATCGTAGAAGTCGAAGACCACCACGTTCTTCTCCGGGTAGTCCTTCAGCCACCCCTCCGGCGACCTGATCCACCCGTTGAACTCCCGCGCCAGCTCCGCCTGGTCCACCGCGATCTCCGCGTCCGTCGGCTTGCCCAGCGCCCGCTTCGCCAGGTGCTTCCACAGCGGCACCTTCGGGTTCTTCAGCACGTTCGCGGGCGCCGTCAGGTACACGAACAGCGTGTCCTTCTGCCTGGCGAACTCCGGCAAGAGCGCCGCGAACGACGCCTTCGCGTTCCACACCGTCATGTCCGGCCCGGCCGGATTCCCCGGTGCCTCCCCCATCTTCACGAACCGGTTGTTCGGGTAGCACGACTTGAACATCACGATCCGGTTCTTCATCCCCTCCGGGAGCACGTCGTCGTGCGTCGCCACCCGGAGCACCTGATCCATCTGCCCCCGGAACTTGGGGAGCCAGTCGAAGAGATCGGTCTTGTCCGCGACGGCGCTCTTGTACGCGGCCTCGTGCACCTTGTAGCTCGCCGCCTCCAGCTTCCGGCGCAGCCCCCCCCCGTTCGGGTGGGTCACGTAGATGTTCGTGTCCGGGATCAGCTCCTTCTCCGGCCCCGGTTCCGTGAGGAGCTGCCCCCCCACCGAGTGATGGAGGAACACCAGGTCCACCGGCGACGACGGGTTCTCCGCCGAGAACGACGACAGGTCCGCCGCGGGCGCCTTCTTGCTCGGCGGCGGCGTCGCGGGCGTCGCCGGGGTGATCGGCAAGAGCAACGCCCCGAGCGCCACGGCGAGCGCACCAGCAACGATGAGCGGCTTCTTTCGTTCCATCAACAGCATGGGCTCACTCCGTGCGCGAACGTGCGCGAACGTGCAGGAACGCGCAAGAACAGCGGAACGTAGCACACGCCCCGCCCCCTCGTGTACCCTGGCCCAATGGCCTCCGTCACCCTGATCACGGGCGGTCTCGGCTTCGTCGGATCGCATTTCGTATGGGCTGCAGCCCGCGAAGGCCGTGATGTCGTCATCCTCGACGACGGCTCAGCCGGCACGTCGCCACCCCTCCCCGAAGGCGTCGAGGTCGTCCGCGCCGACATCGGCGATCGCCCCACCGTCTCCGCCCTCATCCGTCGCCGCGGCGTCGACGCCATCGTGCATTTCGCCGGCAAGATCCAGGTCGGCGAGTCCGTCACCAACCCGGCGCTCTACTTCGACGTCAACGTCATCCGCGCCTTCGCCCTCCTCGAAGAAGCGCGCGCCGCCGGCGTCCCTCGCATCCTGTTCTCCTCCACCGCCGCCGTGTACGGCGAGCCCGACGCGGTCCCCATCCCCGAGAGCGCCCCGAAGCGCCCCGTGAACCCCTACGGCGCCTCCAAGCTCTCCTTCGAGCACGCCCTCGAAGCCTACGGCCGCGCCTACGGCCTCCGCTGGGCCGCACTCCGTTACTTCAACGCCGCCGGCGCCGACCCCAGCGGCAAGCTCCGCGAAGCCCACGACCCCGAGACGCACCTCATCCCGCTCCTCCTCGACGCCGGCCTCGGTCGTCGTCCCCCCCTCACCCTCTTCGGCGAGGACTACCCCACCCGCGACGGCACCTGCGAACGCGACTACATCCACGTCGTCGACCTCGCCAGCGCCCACCTCAAGGCCCTCGATCGCCTCGCCGCCGGCCACGAGGTCGGCCCCCTCAACCTCGGCACCGGCCGCGGCAGCACCGTGCGCGAAGTCCTCGACGAAGCCGAGCGCGTCCTCGCCCGCCCCATCCCCCGCGCTGTCGGCCCCCGCCGCGCCGGCGACCCTTCGTCCCTCGTCGCCGACCCCCGCCGCGCCGAAGAGATCCTCGGCTGGCGCGCCCAGCGCTCCGACCTCCCCACGCTCCTCGAAGACACCCTCCGCTCAAGGACGTAGCCGCCGCGTCTCCCGCAGGCGTGGATCTTCATGGACCCACCCTGCTGGATAAGCCCGAAACCAGACGCGCGCCTCCTCGTCCCGCCTCCCGCCCCATCCCCGGCGTCGACCCACAGGTCTCCCGGAATTCTGCCGCGAGCTTGCCGAGATCCGTGTCGCAGCGTTTCTCCGGCGCATGGCCCGCCTCCTGCAATGCGCCGCGCCATTACTTCCACCTCGTCTCGACCCCTGGAGCTTGCGTCATGAGCCACAGCAGCCACCGCCCCCTGCGCCGCGCCTGCACCGGACTTCTCGGCCTGCTCGCCCTCGGCGCCTCCCTCGCCAGCGTGGTCCCTGGTTGCTCGTCCGAGGTCGCGGGCTCTCCGTGTGAGACCACCTTCGCCGAGGAGTGCGGCAAGGAGTGCCTCGACGACAGCGGCTGCGCCGATGGCCTCTACTGCAGCGGTGGCTCCTGCACCGCCGACTGCACCCCCGCGGGCGGTCAGTGCAGCGACGGCGTGAGCTGCAGCCCCCGCGGCCGCTGCGGCGAAGACGGCGTGAGCGGCGGCTTCGGCAACCCCGGCGGCCCCGGCGACAACTGCCCGAGCATCACCGTGAGCTTCGACAAGGTGACCCCCACCGTGATGCTGCTCATCGATCAATCCGGCAGCATGAACGACGACTTCGGCGGCGACGGCAACCGCTGGGAGGTCCTCTACGACGCCCTGATGAACCAGCAGAACGGCGTCGTCGCCACCCTCTCCGACGAGATCCGCTTCGGCCTCGCCCTCTACACCAGCCGCGACGGCTTCCAGGGCGGCACCTGCCCGAGGATCACGCAGGTGAACGCTTCCCTCGGCAACTACGAGTCCATCCGGCAGATGTACGAGGACGCGAACCCCGACGACGAGACCCCGACGGGCGAGAGCATCGACAAGACCGTCGACTACCTGAAGACCATCATGGCCCCGGGCCCCAAGATGATCCTGCTCGCCACCGACGGGATGCCCGACACCTGCGCGGAGCCCAACCCCCAGAACGGTGAGGAGGAGTCCGTCACCGCCGCCAAGCGCGCCTTCGACGAGGGCATCAAGACCGTGGTCCTCAGCGTCGGGCCCGAGGTGGCCCTCGACCACCTGCAGGACATGGCCAACGCGGGCGCCGGCATCCAGAACGGTCAGGGCAACGCGGCGTACTACCAGGCCCTCAACCAGGCGTCCCTCATCGATGCCTTCGAGCAGATCATCGGCGGCGTCCGGGCCTGCGTCTTCACCCTCGGTGGGGTCGTCACCACCGACGATCCGGGCCAGGGCGAGGTGCTGCTGGATGGCGAGCCGCTGACCTACAACGATCCCGATGGGTGGCGGCTGAACAATGAGTCGGAGATGGAGCTGGTGGGGGATGCGTGCACGAAGATCCAGGAGAGCGCTCACGAGCTGAAGGTGACGTTCCCCTGCGGGACGGTGGTGCCGATCGAGTGATCGACGGTCCAGCGCGGTCCCGGGGGGCGTCGTCGGGGAGAGGGTCCCCAGGGCGGCCGGGGGCGGGCGCGCGGGTAGGGACAAGACACGGGGGGCGGGGGGGCTCGCGGTGGCGGCGTCTCAGAAGCGCGTCTCACCTGCGGTCGGGCTGGCGGGGAAGCGTTGGAGGGCCGCCCGGTGGCGGCGCTGGGCCCGGAGTGCTGGACGGGGCCGGATGGCGCGCGGTTCGGTGCTCTGGCGCGCCCGCCCCCGGCCGCCCTGGGGACCCTCTCCCCGACGACGCCTTGGCCGTGAAGCGAGGAGCATTTGCGGGGGAGGGGACGGGGATCAGGGGAGGGGGAGGTTGTGGTGGGTGCGGATGTCCGGCTTCACGAGGTGATCGAGCGCGTCGAGGGACAAGGCTTGAAAAGGACGATATGGCCTCAACAATTGCCGTTTCGTCCTCGACCACAGCTTGTAAAGCGCTGAAGGCTGCCCAGTTTTTATCGATTTCAGAAGTTCGTCCACCTTCGGTCGGATCTCGCGATTCACGTGATCCGTATACGAATTGAGCAACCCAGGTCGATCGAGGCCGCAGACTCTGATGGTTTCGAGTCCCCTCTTCGTGAGACCGGTAGGTCTCCAGCGCTGATTGCCTTGCACTTTTTCCGGTCGGAACTTGATCTCTTCGCTGGGATTGATTTGGCGAGCCGAAGGGTCGATTACAAGAGGGCGCTCACTGCCCGGAGGAGCCTGTTCAGAAACGAGCTTTATATCGCCTGGGCTGAGCGGAAATTGGTTTCGTTTGAACTGACGATTGCAGTCTATGCAGGCGAAGAGAAGATTTTCCCAGGTCCATGCCAGCCACCCGTAGGGAACCTTCGGGCGATAGTGATCCACATCGCGATTTTCGGCCGTTTCTTCCCGCTTCTCGCAGTAGCAGCACTTGAGATGCTGCATCTCGGCAAGTTCTCTTTTCACCGCGGCATAGTCTTTGAACTCGATTTTGTCGCCCTTCGCGATCACTTGCCGTGCTTCTGCGAGTCTCTTTGAGCGCACCTTCGCGAAATCAGGCGGCTCTGCAACACGCTCGATGCGGATCATTCTGCCACCTCGCGCGCCACAGGTTCCCAATCGAACTCGACGCCTGCAGCTTCGAGTTCCGCCTTCAAGCTGCGCAGCCTCTGGTCTTCCTCGTCGCTCCGTAGGGGGTCGCTCGCCAGATAGCCATAGTTGCGCAGCTTCTCACCGAGGTCATCGGGATAGAGCTTTCTTAATCTCGAAGAACGCGCCAAGTAGCTCCGAGCCGGTCAATAGCGCTGGAGATTGTGGGGACTGTGTAGCGATCACGTTACCGCCCTCGTCCTGCGACATGATGTAAAGCTCTTCAGCTTCCAAGCCGGGGAGCATCATGGGGGAGTGGGTGGTGGCGATGAACTGAAGCCGGGGAAACACTTTCTTTAGCGCCGGGATGAGCGGGGCCTGCCATGTGGGATGCAGGTGGACGTCGATCTCGTCGAGCAACACCGTACCCTCCATGTCCGCTGCCTCAACGTGCGTACCAGCGTCGATAAGCACCTGCCCGACCACGTCGGCGAGCCACGCGACGATCGATTGGTATCCTTGCGAGAGCCAGGTCGCCGGTACACGAATGCGCTTCCCTTGCGCATCCAGGGGATCCATCTCGAACCGTTGCGCCTCGACGAGATCTCTGGCCGAACGGATGTCTCCCCGGCCGCGCAATTCGATCGCGGTCACGTGAGGGAGCAAGCCTCCAGCGACGAACACGGACTGCAGGATTTGCACGAATGACTGCGCCAGATCGCCCCCGAGGAGCTCGATGAAGCCCGTTCCGATCAGGCTCTGACCGAACAATGGGCGCAACCGATCGAGTGTTGGTTCACTCTGCCGTGGGCTGGAGCCCGTGCTGGGGAGAAGACGGCTGGGACCATACCCGGCCACGAACCATCCAGACGGCTGGGACCATACCCGGCCACGAACCATCCAGGCAGTGCTTTGCTCCGGGCTTCGTTGAGCGGATCGCCCGTTCCCATGCTGTCGTCGTCGTAAGCAGACGAGCCCCCAAAGACACGCCTGTCAGGCTCCAAGTTCAACGTCGATGTCAGCACCGGCGCCGGTCCCACGTTGTCACCTTTGACCGGGTAGACTCGTGCGGGATCGGGGCGTCTGCTGACCTCGAATTTCGCTTCTACGGAGAGCGAAACCGGATTCCTCAGGTCAGGCCATGAGGCAATGACATCCGTGACGAGCTGCGTCCCGCGATCCGTCCCACAGGCCGCAGCAGCGATCGTCTGGAGGAGGGTCGTCTTGCAGAGCCTGTTCTGGCCGACGAACACCGTCCACATCCGGGGCTGGCCATCCCCCGGACAAAATCGACCTTCACGTCACGCAGCAGCTTGACGTTCTGCACGTGGAGGTGCCGCAGATACATGAAGGAATCCTACTCCAGCGACGGTGGCTGCGAGAGCGCTTCGTTGTCGCGCGGCCACATGTCTGAACGTGCAGCGTTCGACATCTCCCGACTGTAAGCCTCACAAGGCTCTCCGGAACGTCCCTCAGAACACCAGCACTCCCCCTTCATCCGCCACCACCGCGCCCCCCGCCTTCACCGTCACCGCCCCCCCCTGCTTCACCACCTCGTACTTCCCCCCGGCTTGAAGCCCCGTCACCACGTGCCGCTTCACGCTGGCCGGCACCGTATACCGAACTTCTTTCACCTCCCCCAGCTCCACCGGGAACATCACCACCGTCTCCTTCACCACCGCCCCGGCGAACGCCGTCCCCCCGCTCGACTTCACCACTGCCGTCGCATCCGCCGCTGCGCCCCCACTCGCCCCCTGCAGCACGTGCAGGAAGCGCGCATCCACCGGCATCGACTTCGGCTCCACCTGCAGCGTGAACTTCATCGGCTCCTGCTGCGCCGGCTTCGTCTCCCAGTTCTTCGGATCCACCTGGTACTCGAACGCCGAGATCGACGCCTGCTCCGGCAAGAGCGTGCTCACGTACAGCTTCTGTCCCTTCGTGGTCGTCACCGTCGCCTGGTTTCCTGCCACCACCGGCAGCGTCGGCGTGTGCAGGAAGTAACGCTTGAACCGACCCTCTTTCCCGGTCCGCGCCCGGTCGTACATCACCAGGTGATCCGGCTTCAGCCACACCAGCGAACGGCTCGCGTGCTGCACGTCCGCGACCTGCTCGTAGCCCGAGTTGTAGAGCGCCGTCGCGTCTCCCAGCGCGTACACGACATCCTTCCCGAAGCTCTTCGCGAGCAGCCGCGGATCCTCCGTGTGCACCAGGCCCCACTGCGAGCCTCGCCGCCACAGCCCGCCCCGGAACGGCTCATCGTGCCGCCGGTTCCGATCGTTCTCGATGGTCAGCGTGTTGTGCTGGTCCGACCCCACGAAGAACGCCCCGTAGCCCACCCGCTCCTTCGTTAGCCACTCCCCGCCGCGCCAGAATGTGAAGGCCAGACCGTCCCCGTGCTGATGATCGATCTGCGCCCACCCCACCTGGAACGTCATCCACGCTGCCTCCGGATTCCACCCCGTCCGCGCGTAGATCTGCCCCCGCCCTGCCCCGAAGTGCTCCAGCGCCACCTCTGGCCGCGGATCCGTGGGTGTCACCGCCGGATCCATCAGCAGGAAGTAGTTGATCGTGTGCCGCTTGTAGACCTCCCCGAACCGCGACTGCGCCCGCTTCGAGGCCCCTGCCTCTCCGCCGGGGCCCGTGTTCAGCGTCAGCCACCGCAGCGCGTTCAACCGCTTCGCGTTCCCGCTGTTCTGCGCGTGCAGCCCCAGCGCCGCGAATGGATCGATGTGATCCCACAGCTCGTACCGCTCCCCGTCGCCCGTCCACGCCGCCTGGTACGTCGGCCCCGCGTTCCCGTGCACTGGCCCGGGGCTCAGGCTGTGCAGGTAGGCCGGGATCACCTCGCTCCAGAACGGGTTCCCGTCGAGGTGCACCTGCTGCCCCCAGCGCGCCGGGTCGGCCTCTCCGGCCGTCTGGATCGCCAGCAAGGTCTGGCCGATGTACGCCAGCGTCGCCGGACCGTACTGAAAACCCTCGGGTGGTGATCCCCCGCGCCCATCGTTCCGCAGCAGGTGATCGGTCGCGTACAGCCACGCCCCGGCCACGTTCCCGAAGTAGTCCCGCAGGCGCGGGTACTGACCCTTGTGGTCGGGCGGATCGTCGGCGGGATCGAACGCCAGCGACAGCAGGGTCAGGTTGCGCATGTGCGCCGTGTAGAAGTTGTTCGCTGCGTACCGCGGCTTCTTCAGCCCCTCGTTTGGCTTCCCCTTCAGCAGCTCCGGATCGTTCAGCTTCCCGATCGGCGTCGGGTGGTCGTAGCTCGTCGTCGACGAGTTGAGCTGATCGTCCGCCCACTTCAGGAACACCCGCCGCACCCGCCCCTTCTCCTCCGCGGTCAGGTACGGATAGATCCAGTCCGCCGTCAGCCCGAACGACTCCCCTGCCCAGCGCGACCTGTCCGTCGTCGAGAACCCCCGCCGCGCCAGCGGATCTCCCTCGGCCCCCGCGAGCACCCGGTCCACGATCGTGAGCAGGATCTTCTTCGCCCGCTCCGCGTACTGCTTCCGCTCGGCCTCCCCGGGCGAAACGAGCGCCATGAACGCGAACAGCTCCGCGTAGGACTCGCAGAACACCCGGTCGAACGTGCAGTCGCCCGCCGACGGGATCTTCCCCGTGTCCATCCCGAGCTTCGCCGCCGCGACCACGCTCATCAGATCCCGGTAGAACGGGTTCGACTCCACCGCCCTCGCCCTGAGCCGCGGCAGCTCCTCCGCCCGCACCCACAGCCGCGGATGCCCCGCGACCGGCGTGGTCGGCGGCGCGGGCGGCGCCTCGAACACCGGCGCTGGCACCGCGGGTCCGCTCGGCGTCGCCCCTCCTGTCGCGCCGGACGCCCCTGCTCCTGCCCCCGGCGCTGGCCCCACGGGCGCGTTCGCGGACCCTGGCGGCCCGGGCGTCACCCGAGGCTCACAGGCCGTCGCGAGGCAGGCCAGCGCGGCAAAGACAGCGGAAATCGAGGGTCGGACGGTCACGATCGCGCTCCTTGGGGCTGAAAGGACGGAGGTTACCCCGCTCCGCGCCCCTGGAGCTACGGATGACGCCGCGCGCCGTGTGCGGTAGGTTCCTCGACCGCCCGGCCGCTCCATCGGCAGGGACCGCCCCGGAAGGATGGTGATCGATCGTGCGCGTGCTCCACGTCCTGCATACCTCGCTCCCGTACATCGCCGGCTACACCATCCGCAGCGACTACATCGTTCGCACCCAGCGCGACCAGGGCATCCATCCCGCCGTGGTCACCTCGGCCCAGCAGATCGGCCAGGACGCGCCCCTCGACGTCGTCCACGGCATCCCGCACTTCCGCACCCAGCCCCTCCAGGGCAAGACCCCGCCCCTCGTCCGCGAGGCCCGCCTCATGGCTGCCCTCGAACGTCGCGTCGAGACCGCCATCCAGGAGTGGCAGCCCGACGTCGTGCACGCCCACTCCCCCATGCTGGTCGGCCTCCCCGCCCTCTACGCGGCCCGCCGCGCCAAGCTCCCGCTCGTCTACGAGGTCCGCGACCTCTGGGAGAACGCCTCCGTCGATCGCGGCAAGTTCAAGGAAGACTCCATCCCGTACCGCGCCACGGCCGGCGCCGAGAACGTCGTCTTCAAGAGCGCCGAGGCCACCGTCACCATCTGCGAGGCCCTCCGGAACGCCCTCGTCTCCCGCGTCCGCGACCCGAACGCCCTCCACGTCGTCGCCAACGGCGCCGACAGCGACAAGTTCGTCCCCCGCGAAGACTCCGCCGCTGCCCGCGAGCGCTACGGCCTCCAGGGAAAGCGCGTCATCGGGTACATCGGCACGTTCCAGCCCTACGAGGGCCTCGACCTCCTCATCGAGTCCATGAGCGAGATCGCCCGCGCCATCCCCGAGGCCCACCTGGTCATCACCGGGGCCCACGGCCAGGAGGAGCAGCTCAAGGCCCTCACCCGCGAGCGCGGCCTCGACAACCTCGTCACCTTCACCGGGCGCGTCCCCCACGACCAGGTCTACGACCTCTACTCCATCGCCAGCCTCATGGCGTACCCGCGCATCCGCACCCGCACCACCGAGCTGACCACGCCGCTCAAGCCCCTCGAAGCCATGTCCATGGAGCGCCCCGTCATCGTCAGCGACGTCCCCGCCATGGGCGAGCTGGTGCGCGACGGCGAGACCGGCTTCACCTTCCGCGCTGGCGACGTCCACCACCTCGCCCAGCGCATCGTCGCCGTCCTCCAGGACCCCGAGCGCCTCCAGGAGGTCGGCCGCAACGCCCGCGCCTGGATCCTCCAGGAGCGCGACTGGCAGACGCTCCTCTCCCGTTACGCCTCCATCTACGAGCAAGCCATCGCCACCCGCAAAGCCCGCTGAGCGAACGCCGCGCACGCCGCGCACGCCGCGCACGCCGAGTACCTCCGAGGGATGGGGAACCGCTCATGTTCCTGATCAAGACCGACCGGCTCCAGGCCCTCGTCCTCTACACCCTCTGGGGCCGCATCGAGCTCGAAGAGATGCGCAGCTTCGACGCGGAGCTCTACGGGGTCCTGGAGAGCCTCCAGGGCCGCAACATCCGCATCAACGCCGACCTGCGCGGCCTCAAGCCCGTCGCCCCTCAGGTCGCCGAGATCCTCCGCCGCCGCCAGGAGCACGCGCGCGAGTGCGGCACCACCAAGATCGCCGAGGTCGTCGACAGCGAAGTCCTCGCCCTCCAGCTCAAGCGCATCGCCCGCGAGAGCGGCTCCGACCACATCACCCGCCGCTTCCCCAGCGACATCGCCGCCCGCGCCTGGATCCTCGACGACAACGCGCCCTGAACGCCTGTCAGCTCCTCCTTGTAGGGAGCGCCACATGGCGCCTAATCTGGGTGCCGAGGCACACATCCTCGCCCGCAACCCATGCCCTTCCCTGGAGGCATCCATGTCCATCTCATTGCGTTTTCTGTGCCCCTTCATCCTGGCCGGGCTGCCGCTCGGCTGCGTCATTGTCACCACCGAGCCCTCGCCAGGGGGGGAAGACACGCCTGACACCGACACGCCGGACGGCGAAGACGACCCGCCCCCTGAAACAGGGTCCTGCGATGCTTCGATCCCCTCCGGGTGGCGAAGCATCCCCAGCGCGCTCTCGGCAGGTTTCGGTGACCCCTCCGAGGGCTCGATCCGGGTCAACGTCTGGACCGGGAACGAAGCCCTGCTCTTCGCCGACCGGAAGGCAGCGGCGTTCTCTCCGGCCACGAACACCTGGCGTCTGCTCACCAGCCCCCCCTACACGTTCGCCGGCGTCTGGGCCTGGTCCGGAGACACGCTGTTCGTGGACGGCTCGGTCAACGAAGGCGTCGATCACGCCTGGTACGCCTACCACCCGGACACGGACACCTGGGATACCTTCCCGCAGGCGCCGAACGTCGAGTTGAGTGGCTACAGCGCGGTCTGGTCCACGACGACCCACGAACTGCTCGTCTGGGGTGGCTTCGCCGAGCCGCCCAATGGGTTCTCTGAGCCGACCTCCAATGAGGGCGCTGCCTACGACCCCGCCACGGGTACGTGGCGCGTTCTCGGCGCTTCGCCGCTCTCCGGGCGCGGGTATCACACCGCAGTCTGGGACGGCTCCCGGATGATCGTGTACGGCGGCTCCGAGGGAGAGGCGGCGCCCCTGGCGGACGGCGCGGCCTACGATCCCGTGACCGATACCTGGATCACCATCGCGACGCCGAATCTGGTGCCGCGCGCCGACGCCAGTGGGTTCGTCGGGGGTCCCTCGGGATCGGCCGCGATCTTCTGGGGCGGTAGCATCGGCCCCTGCTATCACTGCGACCCGCAGGAGCCCACCGACGGAGGGGCCTACGACCCGGCCACGGACACCTGGACGCTGATCCCCTCGCTGGATCAGTCGCCCTTCGGCGCCGAGCGCTTCGGGGTCGCGGTCTGGGAGGCCGGAGGAAAGCTGTGGATGCTGGGCGGCGGTAGCGGCGGCGAAGATCCGCCCGCGGGCCCGTTCGACGATGGGGTGACGTTCGACCTCGCCACGAGCACCTGGTCCACGATCCCCGGGGGTCACCCGCTGGGGAGCCGGAGAGGCGCCACCGCCATCTGGACCGGCTGCGAGGCCATCCTTTACGGCGGCTACGACGCCGGCTGGGGCACGCTGACCGACGGCGCCATCTACCGCCCCTGAACGGTTGTTGACGTCCGCACGTCCGCACGTCCGCACGTCCGCACGTCCGCACGTCCGCACGTCCGCACGTCCGCACGCTCTCGGACGTGTTCTCTCCTTGTAGGGAATGCCACAGGGAGCCTAGCCTGGGTGGCGAGGATCACATCCTCGTCCGCAACCCATGCCCTTTCCTGGAGGCATCCATGTCCATCGCCATTCGTTGTTTGTGCTCAATTCTCATCGCCGGGCTGCCGCTCGGCTGCGTCGTCGTCAGCAACGGGTCCTCGTCGTCGGGGGATGACACGCCGGATACCGACAACCCGAGCCCCGACGTCCCCGATCCCGACACCGATGTGCCGGACGAGGACGACGATCCGAACCCCGATCCCGCGGCCTGCGATCCCTCGATCCCCTCCGGCTGGCGAAGCATTCCCAGCTCGCTCGCGGTGGGATTCGGGGACGAACCGTACGACCGGATGATCCGGGTCAATGCCTGGACCGGGACCGAAGCCCTGATCTTCTCCTACACGAAGGCCGTGGCGTTCTCCCCGGCCACGAATACCTGGCGTCAGCTCTCCAGCCCCACAGCCCACTTCAACGGCGCCTGGGCCTGGTCCGGAGACACGCTGTTCGTGGACGGCGCAGAGGACGGGAGCACCGAGCCTGCCTGGTACGCCTACCACCCGGACACCGACACCTGGGACACCTTCCCGCAGGCGCCGAGCGTGGAGTACGGCGGCTACAGCGCCGTCTGGTCCACGACCACCCACGAGCTGATCGTCTGGGGTGGCTACGAAGAGCCGAACACCGTCGACGACCCCTATCCCCTCTCCAACGGCGGCGCTGCCTACGATCCGGCCACGGGCACGTGGCGCGTCCTCGGGCCTTCGCCACTCTCCGGACGCGGGTATCACTCGGCCATCTGGAACGGCTCCAGGATGATCGTGTACGGCGGCTCCGAGGGAGAGGCCGCGCCCCTCGCAGACGGCGCGGCCTACGATCCCGTGACCGACACCTGGACCACCATCGCGACGCCGAACCTGGTGCCGCGCGCCAACGCCAGGAAGTTCATCGGCGACCCCTCGGGATCGGACGCGATCTTCTGGGGTGGTGATATTGGCCCCTGCGGCCATTGCTTCCCCCAGGAGCCCGTCGACGGAGGCATTTACGACGCGGCCACGGATAGCTGGACGCTGATCCCCTCGATGGACCAGTCCCCACTCGGCGCCGAGCGCTCTGGCGCTGCGGTCTGGGAGGCTGCAGGAAAGCTCTGGATCCTGGGCGGCAGCGGCGGCGAAGACGGCCCCTTCGGTCCGTTCGACGACGGGGTGACGTACGACCTCGCCTCGGGCACCTGGTCCACGATCCCCGGGGGCCACCTGCTGGGTAGCCGGAGAGGCGCCATCGCCGTCTGGACGGGCTGCGAAGCCATCCTCTACGGCGGCCTCGATAGCTCCAGCTCCTTGAAGACCGACGGCGCCATCTACCGGCCCTAGCGCAGGCCTCGACGACCCCCCCCCGACAGCCTCACGTCCCCTCGAAGGGCTCGGACCCGGGCCCGTCCTCCGTGAACGTGTCCACGATCCCGTGAGCCACGAGCGCGGCGATCTTCTCCGCCTCGGCCTCGGCTTCTGCGGCTTCCGCGGCTCTCTCCGCGTTCCGGCGCCGGGTCTTCGCGCCGCGCAGCGAGATCTGGCCGTGGTAGCGGATGGTCCTCTGAAACAGGGCGATCACCGACCGGTCCTTGCGCCTCGCGACGAACCTCGCCGCGGAGACGATGAGCCCGATGTCGGCCTCGCGCTCGTTCTCCAGGAGGATCTCGGTCTCGGTCAGGGCCTGCGCCAGCTTGTCGACGACGAGCTTCGCCGCGCGTACCTGCGCCAGCTTGTCGGTCGTGGTGACGATGCGCGCGTGCACGGAGCCCCCGACCCCGATGGTGTCACCGAGCACCGGCATCGCCCGGGCCAGCTCCGCTTCCACCTCCGCGAAGCCCTCCTGCTCGCGGTGCATCCCCTTGGTCGCCCCTGCTGCGGCGCTGAGGAGAACACCATCGAGGTGCGACAGGTCGACGTTTAACGGACCGGAGTAGGTCACGAACGAGTCTTTCGACACGGATCCCTCTCTTGCGGTGAGGTGCTTCGGGTGAGCTGCTCCCGCGGCTGCGGGGGCGGTGGGTTCAGGTGCGTCCGCGAGCATGCTCCCGGCGCGCGTCTAGGAGGTGATCACTCCCGCGCGTGTCGTCAAGGCGCTGGCAGAAAAGGGTGACCCCCTGGCGGCTTCTCTGTAGTTCCTCACACAGATCGAACACCTGACGACGTCCTCCGGCAGGACGATGACGTCCTCCGGCAGGACGATGACGTCCTCCGGCAGGACGACGACGTCCTCCGGGAGGACGATGACGTCCTCCGACAGGACGATGACGTCCTCCGACAGGACGATGACGTCCTCCGACAGGACGATGACGTCCTCCGGCAGGACGATGACGTCGCTTGCGAGGACGGTGACGGCAACCCCGCTCACGTCATCGTGACTCCTGGTCACGCCGCCGTGAGGCGGGGCAGACGGTGACATGCGGGGGATAGACGTCAGCATGAAGAATGCAGACGGTGACGTCGGGAGGGCCGACGGTGACGTGACGGGGGCCGACGGTGACGTGACGGGGGCCGACGGTGACGTGATGGGGGTCGACGGTGACGTGATGGGGGTCGACGGTGACGTGAGGAGGCCCGACGGTGACGTGAGGAGGCCCGACGCTGACGTGAGGGGGCCCGACGCTGACGTGAGGAACGCAGACGTCGACACGAAGAGGGTGGGCGACGACAGAGGGCAGCAGGTCCGGCGGGGGGGTCTGGGGAGCGTCGTCGTGACCTGGCCGGGGCTCGTCGTGTGTCTGCAACGATGCGCGTGCGGAGGCCGTTATCCTGAAGGTGGAATATGGCGCGATGAGGCCCTGGATCGTCGATGATGGCGCGATGGCCGCGCTGCGTCTCATCGAACGACCTTGAGATCACCACGCAAATCCTCTATGCGCGCATGATGGACATCGAGCAGAGCACGCTCCTCTCGTAAGTACGTCCTGCGCAACGCTGCACCTTGGGCTCCAGTCCCTGTGCTTCCACGGAGCATCCCCCTCACCCCTGGCATTGCACCGATTCGAGTGGGGGATGGGAGCGGGAGACCGGGGGCCACCATCGGGACCAGGGCGCATCCGCCTGAATGAGGGCGGTCGAAACCAGCCTGCTTGGCGACCACCGAAGTGACACCCATTCCGATGATGCTGCGCGAAAGAACAGAACGAAGCGCTCATTGCCCGCGTCTCCCCGAAAGGTGTCGCGAAGGCCGTTGCATGCCTCTGCGCAGGGTCGGACGCGGGAGGAGCGGCGCGATCCTGTTCGCGCTCGTAGCCACCCTCTCCATGCTCGTGGCGAGCCCGTCCTCGGTGCTCGCCAGAGCGCCCATCGAGCCGTCCGCCGCACCCCCCGCCGCAGCGTCGCCTGGAGCCGTTCCCATCGAAGCGCCCGCAGCCGCGCCCGAAGCGCCTCTGGCTGCCCCCGGAGCGCCTGAGCCGGCGGCTGCAGCCGCGCCTGCAGCCGCGCCCCTTGCAGTTCCCGCGACTGCGCAGCCCGAAGCTCCTGGAGCCGCATCCGCCGATGCGCCGGCAGCGGAGCCTCCTGCTACGGCAGCCGAGGCTCCCTCCAGCGAGGAGCGCAAGACGAGGATCGCGGCGCTCGCCGCCGAGGCGAAGGACGTGGCGCATGGCGAGCCTGCGGGGGCGTTGCTCCAGCGCGTCATGGACGAGCTGGAGACCCTCCGGCCGGAGGTGGACGCGGCGCTCGGCGAGGGGCGGGCAGCGGAGGAGGCCGCGAATGCCGGCAAGACGCGGCTCGCGGAGGCGCTCCGGGACGAGGAGACGCTCGACGCGACGCGGGTGCACCTGCTCGCGCGGCTGAACGAGGAGCAGCGCGAGGAGGCGTTCGGCATCGACCGGGCGGGGATGGAGCAGCTCCGCGCGGAGGTGTGGCACCTGCAGGCGCGGGCGCAGGGGTACGTGCTCCAGCGGGAGCGCATCGCCGGCGAGGCGCTCGCCTGGATCCGCGATCCCTTCCAGCTCGCGGCGCTGTCGGTGCGCGCGCTCCTGGTGCTGGTGGTGGTCGTCGTCGTGCTGGTCCTGGCGTCACGGCGACAGCGCTTCCTCGATCGGACGAGGGACGTGCTCCACCGCGTCATCAGCAGGCCGCGCCTGCAACGGTGGGTGACGGGGGCGCACACGGCGGTCTCGGCGATCTCGGGGCCGCTCTTGTTTTTGGTGGTGGTGTGGGGCGTGCACGCGGCGCTGGGGCCCGCGGCGGCGCGCGTCCGCGAGGTGGAGCTGGGCTTCACCCTTCTGCGCTGGTACGCGCTCTACCGGCTGGGCGTCGCGATCGCGCACCAGTTCGTGGCCTCCCGGGTGGGGACGCCGGAGCTGCCGCTCGGGGAGGCCATCAGCAAGAAGATCTTCCACTCGCTGCGCACCGTGGGGCGCTACGCGCTCTTCACGGCGCTCATCCTGACCGTGCTCGCCGTCACGGTCGGCCATGGGTACATCTACCACCTGGTGCACCGCGTCGCGTGGCTCGGCACCCTGGTGCTCGCGTGGATCCTGATCCGGCGGTGGCGTGACGACATCTGCGACGCGTACCTGCGCCGGCACGACACGGGGGCGCTCGCCGATGCGGTGCGGAGCACGCGGACGCGGTGGTACGGGTTCTTCGTCGCCGTCCTGGCGTTCCTGGTCCTGGCGGTGGCCGCGCTGGGCCGCTGGGCCAGGCGCTACCTGCTCGGCTTCGAGCAGTCGCACCGGCTGCTCGCGTTCCTGTTCCGGAGGCGCCTCGAGCGCCGCCAGGGGGGCGCCGGCGCGGACGAGGCGGTCGTGGAGCTGCCCGAGGACCTGCGCGCGCGGATCCCGGAGCTGCCCATCGAGGACCCTGCCACGGGGCTCGAGTACTACCCGGGGCTCGAGAAGTTCGAGGCGCTGCTCACGGCCTGGAAGGACAGCCCTCGGATCGGCTCGCTCCTGCTCGTCGGGGGCGCCGGATCCGGCAAGACGAGCTGGCTGCGCGCCGCGGAGCGCAAGGCCGAGGGCATCCCCACCCAGCGCATCGCCCTCAAGCAGCGCATGCTCACCGAGAAGGACGTGTCGGCCACGCTCGGCGCGGCGCTCGGAGCCCCGGAGGCGGCGCTGGGGAGCGCCGAGGCGCTCGCGGGGTGGCTGCGCACCCAGCCGCGACGGCTGCTCATCCTCGACGACCTGGAGCACCTGTTCCTGCGAGGGCTCGACACCTGGGGCGCCTGGGAGGCCTTCCTCGACATCGTGGAGTACTCGGCGCCCAGCATGTTCTGGCTGTGCGCGCTGGCCCATCACCCGCACCGCTTCGTGCTCTTCGCGCGCGGCGAGATCCCGGTCTTCCGCGCCGTGGTGCAGCTCGCGCCGTGGCCCGAGAAGAAGCTCGGCGAGCTGCTCGCCGGCAGGGTCCGGGAGAGCGGGTACGAGCTGTCGTTCCACGATCTGCTCGTGGACGAGGACGCGCCCGACCAGGCCTCGCACGCGGCGGAGACCGAGCGCGACTTCAACCGCCTGCTCTGGGACTACTCGCAAGGTGTGCCCCGCGTCGCGCTGCACTACTGGCTCGCCTCGCTGCGCCCCGACGGGGAGCGGCGCCTGCGGGTGCGCCTCTTCCACGGCCCGAGCGAGGACACCCTGGAGGACCTCAGCGAGATCGAGCGCTTCGTGCTGGCCAGCGTGGTGTGGCACGACAGCCTGACCCCCCAGGAGGCGGCGCTGTCACTCGGCTACGGGCGCCTCCCCTGCGAGGACGCGCTGACCAAGCTCCTCGAGGTCGGCGTCGTCGACAACAACGGCGGCCGCCACCGGGTCACCACGCCCTGGCAGAGCGCCGTGACCAGCTTCCTCCTGCGCAAGCACCTCATCCAGCCCTGACGAGACGAGACCATGGAACCCGACCAGGACGACATCGAAGGCGGCGCGAAGCTCATCGAGACCATTCAGGCTGGAGGGGTGGTCACGGGCCTGGTGATCCTCGCCGTCACCTGGTTCCTGGTGCGGATCATCACCGCCGCCCTGGAGCGCAGCGGCAACCGCTTCGTGCACCGCCGCCTGATGCTCAGCCAGCTCGCGACGCTGACGCGGTTCGGCATGTACATCGGCGGCATCGCCGCGGCGATCGGCTTCTCCCTCAACCTGTCCAAGGAGGTGGTGCTGGCCCTGACCGGCACCGTCGCCGTGACCATCGGCTTCGCGCTGAAGGATCTGGCCTCGTCGATCCTCGCCGGCCTCACCCTGATCGTCGACCGCCCCTTCCAGGTCGGTGACCGGGTGCACTTCGAGGATTACGAGGGGGAGATTACCGCCATCGGCCTCCGCTCCGTGCGGCTGCGCACGGAGGACAACCTCCTCGTCACCATCCCCAACAACAAGTTCCTCACCGAGTCGGTGGCCTCCGCGAACCAGGGCCGCCTCGACATGATGGTGAAGCGCGAGTTCTTCGTGTCGGCGGACCAGGACCTGGATCTCGCCAAGCGCATCGTGGAGGAGTGCATCACCAGCAACCGCTACGTGTTCCTCGGCCAGCCCTGGGCCGTGAGCATGGAGCAGGTGGTGCTCCAGTTCGGCACCGCGGTGCGCCTGGAGGCCGAGGCCCACGTGCTCGACATGAAGTACAAGCAGGACTACCAGGGCACCCTGACCGAGCGCGTGCTCGCCGCCTTCCGCGAGAAGAACGTGATCCTCGCGGGAGGGGCCCCCCCGAAGGGCGCGAAGGCGGCTGAAGCGCCGGATGCGCCGGGGGCCCACCGCGCGCTGTCGTAGCCCTCTGCCGGGTGATGCTTGACAGGCAATGGTGCGGAGGGTACGAAATGCGCGTGCTGGTGCCTGTGCCCTTGCGCAGGCATAATAGGGAACCCGGTGTGATTCCGGGGCTGCCCAGCAGCGGTAAGTGAGAACGAAACTCGTCAACGACACTGGTTCCCTCGGGGAGCTGGGAAGGGACGAGCGGTAGGAAGCCGGCCCCGCGCCGGAATGCTCGCGAGCCCGAAGACCTGCCAGCGCCCGTACGCGAGAGACATGCGCGCACGGTTCGACCTGAGCCTCTAGGGAAGGCGGCGAGGTCCGAGCGCTCGGGAGCATTGCGCGTCCGGGCGCGCATCAGGGGCCGAGCCATCCTTCCTGCGGCTCCGGGCCGCCCGCGTGGCGGTGTTCCGGTTCGGGGATTCTGCGGCACGTTCATTCCGTCGTCGCGCAGTGCATTCGCATGCCCTGGCGCGGCATTCACGTGGCATTCGCGCGCCATTCGCGCGCCATTCACTTCATTCGCGGCCCACGGGCGCGCCGAGAGGGCGGTCGTGTGCGCGCGGGTTGCCAGGTTTCAATGGGCATGGACACCGTTCGTTATCCGGAGGGGCACGTGCTCCTGCGCCACCTCGCGCGGGAGCTGCCGGTGATCTCGCACGGGCACGGCGTTTACCTGTTCGACAAGCAGGGGAGGTCGTACCTGGACGGGTCGGCGGGGGCGCTGGTGGCGAGCGTGGGGCACGGCAACCGCGAGGTGGCGGCGAGGATCCACGAGCAGCTCGTCAAGGTGGCGTACGTCAACGGCACGCACTTCACCTCGGAGGTGACGGAGGAGCTGGCGGCGCGGCTCTGCGCGCAGGCGCCCCCGGGGCTCGACAGGGCGGCATTCCTCGGCTCGGGGTCGGAGGTCACGGAGGCGGCGATCAAGTTCGCGCGGCAGCTCTGGGTGGAGCGCGGAGAGCCGCGACGATCGAAGGTGATCGCGCGGGTGCCGAGCTACCACGGCAACACCCTGTTCGCGCTGTCGCTGTCGGGGCGGCCTCACTACAAGAAGTTCTTCGGGCCGCTGCTGTCGGAGGTGGTGACGACGGCCGCGCCGTATCCGTACCGGTCGGGGCTCCAAGACTACGCGCGGGAGGGGGCCGACCACTATGCGCGGCTCCTGGAGGAGACCATCGCGCGGGAAGGGCCGGAGACCATCGCGGCGTTCATCGCGGAGCCGGTGATCGGGTCGTCGGCGGGGGCCGCGGTGCCGCCTCCTGGCTACTTCGCGCAGGTGGGGGAGATCTGCAGGAGGCACGGGATCCTCACCATCGCCGACGAGGTGATGTGCGGGTGCGGGCGCACGGGGAGCTTCTTCGCGAGCACGCCGCTCGGGTTCGAGCCCGATGCGCTGGTGCTGGGGAAGGGGTTGAGCGGGGGATACGTGCCGCTCAGCGCGCTGCTGGTGAAGGGGGCGCACCTGGAGGAGATGCGGCAGGGGTCGGGGGGGTTCATGCACGCGCAGACGTACCTGCAGGCGCCGTCGATGACGGCGGCGGGGGTCGCGGTGCTCGACTACTTCGAGAAGCACGATCTGGTGAGCCACGCGGCGCGGGTGGGGGCGTACCTCCAGCGGCGGCTGCGGGAGGCGCTGCTGCCGCTGCCAGGGGTGGGCGCGGTGGAGGGGGTGGGGCTCCTCGCCGGGGTGGAGCTGGTGGAGGACAAGGCGACGAAGCGGCCGTTCCCTCGGGCCCGGAAGGTGGTGGAGGGGCTGCTCGGGGCGCTGTTCGCGGAGGGGCTGATCCTGTGGCCGAACACGGGACACGCGGACGGAGAGAACGGGGATCTGGTGATGGTCGGGCCGCCGCTCGTCATCACCGAGGGCGACGTGGACGAGCTGGTCGAGAAGCTGGCCCGGGGAATCATGCAGCACATGGAGAGGCGATGAGCTTTCGCATCACGTATTCGGTGCTCGACGCGGACATGACGGCGCTGCACGCGCACTTCGACGAGGCGCTCGCCGTGGTCCGGGGTGGGCTCGGCGGGGAGCACCCGTCGTGGATCGCGGGGGAGGCGTTCCGGAGCGGGGACCTGCTGGAGAGCCGGAACCCGGCGCGGCCCGCGGAGCTGCTCGCGAGCGTTCACCGCACCCCGGTGGGCGAGGTGGCGCGGGTGATGCGGACCGCGAAGGAGGCGCAGCGGCGCTGGGCCAGGGTGCCCTGGCAGGAGAGGGCGCTCGTGCTGCGGCGCGCGGCGGACCTCATCTCGGCGCGGCGCTTCACGCTGGCGGCGATCATGAGCCTGGAGGTGGGGAAGAACCGGCTGGAGTCGCTCGGGGACGTGGAAGAGTCGGCCGATCTGCTGCGCTACTACGCGGGGCAGTTCGAAGAGGCGCAGGGGTTCGTGAGGCCGATGGCGCGGCTGTCCTCCGGAGAGAGCACGCTGAGCGTGCTCCGGCCGTACGGGGTGTTCGTGGTGATCGCGCCCTTCAACTTCCCGCTCGCGCTCGCGGCAGGGATGAGCGCGGGGGCGCTGCTCGGCGGGAACGCGGTGGTGCTCAAGCCGAGCGAGGAGGCGCCGTGGTGCGCGGAGGGGCTCTACCAGGCGCTCGTGGAGGCGGGGCTGCCCGAGGGGGTGCTGCAGGTGGTGCACGGGGAGGGGGAGACGCTGGGGGCGGCGCTCGTGGACCACCCCGAGGTGGATGGCGTCGCGTTCACGGGGAGCCGGAGCGTGGGCTACGGGATCCACGCCCGGCTCAACGCGGCGGGGATCAGGCCGTGCTTCCTGGAGCTGGGCGGGAAGAACCCGGCCATCGTCTGCCAGGAGGCGGACCTGGAAGACGCCATCGAGGGGTGCTTCCGGTCGGCCTTCGGGCTGTCGGGGCAGAAGTGCAGCGCGCTGTCGCGGGTCTACGTGCACGAGGATCTGAAGCGCGGGTTCCTCGCCGGGCTCTCGAAGAAGGCGCTCGACGTGCGCGCGGGAGATCCGAGCCTGGCGGAGACGTTCATGGGGCCGGTGATCAACGCGGCGGCGGTGCGGCGCTTCGAGCAGGCGGCGGCCGAGGCGCGGCGGGAGGGGACGGTGCACGCCGGCGGGGTGCGGGTGCGGCCGTCGGCGGAGCTCGCAGAGGGGCACTTCGTGGCGGCGACGGTGGCGGAGCTGGAGCATGGGCACCGGCTGATGCGCGAGGAGCTGTTCCTGCCCTTCGTGGGCGTGACCGGCTTCCGCACGCTGGAGGAGGCGCTGGGGATGGCGAACGACTGCGCCTACGGGCTGACGGCGGGGATCTTCAGCCAGAAGGCGGAGGACGTGGAGGCGTTCATGGAGCGCGCGGAGGCGGGGGTGCTCTACGCGAACCGCCGCGCCGGGGCGACGACCGGGGCGTGGCCGGGGGTGCAGGCGTTCTGCGGCTGGAAGGGGAGCGGGTCGACCGGGAAGGGAGGCTGCGGGCCCTACTACGTGGCGCAGTTCATGCGCGAGCAATCGCAGACGCGGGTGGGGTGAGCGGCGTGAGCGGAGGCGTGAGTGGAGACATGAGCGGAGACATGAGCATGCTCTTCCCCGAGGTGCAGATCGCGCCGCCAGGGCCGAAGGCCCAGGCGATCATCGCGAAGGACCGGAAGTACGCCTCTCCGTCGTACATCAAGGAGTACCCGCTGGTGGTGGAGCGCGGGGAGGGGCCGTGGGTCTACGACGTCGACGGCAACCGCTTCCTCGACTTCATGGCGGGCATCGCGGTGGCCTCGACGGGCCACGCGCACCCGCACGTGGTGCAGGCCATCAAGGAGGCCGCGGAGCGGTTCCTGCACATCTGCGGGACGGACTTCTACTACGACTCCTTCGCGCGGCTGTGCGAGCGGCTCGCCGGCTACCTGCCGGAGATGGGCCCGAAGAAGGTGTTCCTCACCAACTCCGGGACGGAGGCCGTGGAGGGGGCGCTGAAGCTCGCGCGGCACCACACGCGCCGGCAGTACGTGGTGGCGTTCAAGGGCGGGTTCCACGGGCGCACCTACGGGGCGATCTCCCTCAACTCGTCGAAGGTGGCGCAGCGGGCGTTCTTCGGGCCGCTCCTGCCGGGGGTGATCCACATCCCCTACGCGAACCCCTACCGCCCGCTGGAAGGCGTCGGCGCAGGCGACGAGGCGGGCAACCCCGCGAGGCTCCTGGAGACGGAGTACTTCGTCAACCACGTGGATCCGCGCGAGGTGGCGGCGGTGTTCGTGGAGCCCATCCTCGGCGAGGGGGGCTACGTGGTGCCGCCGGCAGGGTTCCTGGAGGAGCTGCGGCGGATCTGCGACAGGCACGGGATCTTGCTGGTGTTCGACGAGGTGCAGTCGGGCATCGGGCGCACGGGGACGATGTTCGCGGCGGAGCACTTCGGGGTGATGCCGGACATCCTGCTGTCGGCGAAGGGGATCGCCTCGGGGATGCCGCTCGGGGCGATCGTGGCGCGTGAGGCGGTGATGACCTGGCCGCGCGGGTCGCACGGGAGCACCTACGGGGGCAACCCGGTGTGCTGCGCGGCGGCCCTGGCGACGCTCGACGTGGTGGAGGGGCTGCTCGGGCAGGTGCAGCGGACCGGGGCGTACCTGCAGGCGGGGCTGCGCGCGCTGCAAGCGCGGCACCCGGTGATCGGCGACGTGCGGGGCGTGGGGCTGATGGTGGGGGCCGAGTTCGTGGTGCCAGGAACCCTGGAGCCCGCGGGCGCGTACGTGGGGGAGCTGGAGCAGCTCGCGTTCCAGCGGGGGTTGCTCCTCCTGTCGTGCGGCAAGTCGACGATCCGGTTCGCGCCGCCGCTCGTGGTGACCGAGCACGAGGTGGACGTGATGCTGGGCATCCTCGGGCAATGCCTGGCGGATCTGGACGAGAAGCACCACCCGGAGCAGGCCGCAGCAACGCTCGGCGAGAAGATCTGAGGGCGCCCATGGACAAGCGTTGCTCGATGAAGGAAGCCATCGCCGCCTCGGTGAAGACGGGGTGCTCGCTGGTCATCGACGGGTTCACGCACCTCATCTGCTTCGCGGCGGGGCACGAGATCATCCGCCAGGGAGTCCGCGATCTGACGGCCATCCGGCTCACGCCGGACCTGGTGTACGACCAGCTCATCGAGGCGGGGTGCGTGAAGCGCCTGGTCTTTAGCTGGGCGGGCAACCCCGGGGTGGGGAGCCTGCACGCGCTGCGCCGCCGGAGCGAGGCGGGCGCGTCGAGCCGCATCGCGCTGGAGGAGTACTCGCATTTCGGGCTGCTTTCGCGGTTCCTGGCGGCGAGCGCGGGGCTGCCTTTCTGGCCGCTCGACAACTACGCCGGCGGCGACATCGCCAGGGCCAACCCGGAGATCAAGACGGTGCAGTGCCCCTACACGGGCAGGACGCTGGCGACGGTGCCGGCGCTGCACCCGGACGTGGCGATCCTCCACTGCCAGCGCGCCGACCAGGAGGGGAACGCGCAGGTGTGGGGGCTCCTGGGGTCGCAGAAGGAGGTGGCCTTCGCGGCGCGCCGGGTGATCGTGGTCGCCGAGGAGATCGTGCCGACGGAGGTGATCCGCAAGGACCCGAACCGGACGCTGGTGCCGGGGATCATCGTCTCGCACGTGGTGCACGAGCCGTGGGGTTGCCACCCGAGCTTCGTGCAGGGGTTCCACGATCGCGACAACGAGTTCTACGTGGCGTGGGAGGAGATCTCACGGAGCCCGGAGCGCTACGCGGCCTACCTCGACGCGTTCGTGTACGGGGTGGAAGACCGGAAGGGCTACCTGGCGAAGCTCGGCGCCGGGGTGATGGACAGGCTCCGGGCGAAGCCGCGGGTGTGCGCGGGGGTGGACTATGGCTACTGAGTCGAGGGGAGGCGCGGCGGCGCCGAGCGCGTCGGAGCGGATGGCGAGCGCGTCGGAGCGGATGGCGTTCCGGGCCGCGCAGGAGCTGCGCGACGGGGACGTGGTGTTCGTGGGGATCGGGTTGCCCAACCTGGCCTGCAACCTGGCGCGGGCGACGCACGCGCCGGGGCTGTGCATGATCTACGAGTCGGGCGCGATCGGGGCGATCCCGGAGCGGCTCCCGGTGTCGATCGGAGACCCGTCGCTGGTGACGGACAGCCTGGCGGTGGTGAGCCAGGCCGAGGTCTTCCAGTGCCTGCTCCAGGGCGGGCGCATCGAGGTGGGCTTCCTCGGCGGGGCGCAGGTGGACCGCTGGGGGAACATCAACACCACGGTCGTCGGTCCGTACGAGAACCCGAAGGTGCGGCTGCCCGGGAGCGGAGGGGCCTGCGAGATCGCGGTGCACGCGCGGAGGCTGCTCCTGATGATGCGCATGAGCCGGCGGGCCTTCGTGGAGCGCTGCGACTTCATCACCAGCCCCGGGCACCGGATGCACGGCAAGAGCCGGGCGGAGCTGGGGATGCCCGGGGGAGGGCCGGCGCGCCTGATCACCGACCTCGGGGTGCTCGCGTTCGACGAGACGGGAGAGGCGGTGCTGACGGAGGTGTACCCCGGCGTGACGCCGGAGGAGGTGCAGGCGGCCTGCGGGTGGCCCCTGAAGGTGGCCGCGCGGTTGGAGACGTCCGCATCTCCGGACGCAGAGACGCTGCGACTCCTGCGCGAGCGTCTAGATCCACAAGGACTCCATCTGTAACCGGCCAACGCCGGACCTGGAGGCGAGCTTGGGCGCCATGCTCCGCATCTATTTCGACGGGCTGGGCCCGCGGCAGCGCGGGTGGGTGTACCGGATCGAGCACGAGGACGGCCGCGACGAGTCGGGGTCGATCGGCTCGCTCGACGTGCTGGCGCGCGTGCTCCGGACGTGGGGAGAGCACCTCGTCGACCTGCCCTGGACCGAGCTGCCGACGTTCGGGGGGAAGCGCCCGCGCCGCACGCGCGGGGTGTGGAGCTGGGACGAGACGCGGCTGCTCGTGGGGGAGAACGCGGCCGAGGTGGTGCTGGTGGGGCGCACTAAGGGAGGCGCGGGAGAAGGGGTCGAGGCAGGAGGGGAGGCGGGGGCAGGAGGGGAGGCGGGGGCGGGAGGCGAGGCGGGGCCGGAGGCAGGTGGCGAGGCGGGGGCGGGAGGCGAGGCGGGGCCGGAGGCAGGTGGCGAGGGAGGCGCGGGTGCAGGGGCGCTCGGAGGGACTGGAAGCAGGGCAGGGGGGTGATCCGGCCGCGTTGCCTGTACGCTCCGAGGGATGGAACGCATCACTGTGGAGCGGCTGGGGCACGTGGTCCGTATCGGCTTGAACCGTCCGGCAAAGCGCAACGCCTTCGACCTGACGATGCTCGACGAGCTGTCGCAGGCCTTCACTGACTACGAGGAGGACGAGGCGCTGTGGTGCGCGGTGCTCTTCGCCCACGGAGACCACTTCACGGCGGGGCTGGACCTCGGCGAGGTGGGCCCGGCGGTGGCGTCGGGCAAGGCGCTGTTCCCGGTGGACCGGGTGGACCCGGTGGGGCTCGGGCCGCGGCGGCTGACGAAGCCGCTGGTGATCGGGGTGCAGGGCTACTGCTACACGCTGGGGATGGAGCTCACGCTGGCCGCGGACATCCGGGTGGCAGGCGAGGGGACCCGGTTCGCGCAGCTCGAAGTGAAGCGGGGGATCTATCCGTTCGGGGGAGCGACGCTGCGGCTGCCGCTGCTGACGGGGTGGGGGAACGCGATGAAGTGGCTGCTGACGGGCGACACGCTCGACGCCGCGGAGGCGCTGCGGATCGGGCTGGTGCAGGAGGTGGTGCCGGCGGCCGGGGTGCTCGACCGGGCGACGGCGCTGGCGCAGCAGGTAGCGCAGCAGGCGCCGCTGGCGGTGCAGGCAACGCTGGCGTCGTCACGGGCGATGCTGGCCGAGGGCTTCGAGGCCGAGGCGCTGCGGCTCGTGGAACGCGCCAGGGGGCTGATGGCGACAGAGGACGCGGCGGAGGGGATGAAGTCATTCCTGGAGCGGCGCGCGGGGGACTTCAAGGGGCGCTGAGGCGGGTACGGGCGGGAGGTCGGTGCGGGGGCGTGCGGCGTCAGCTCGGCTCGTCAGAAACTTCAGGAAGCGGGGCGAGCTTCTCAGCTCAGCTCGTCGAGCACTTCGGCGAGGGTCTGGGCGTGAGGCAGGCGCTCTGCCCAGCGTTCCAACTCGGGCATCTCGGCCGCCTCGATGCGGGTTACGACGGCCGCGGGCAGGTCGCCGAAGCGAGACTGAAGCAGCTTCAGCAACATCAGGCGCTCGCCTTCCCGACACCCTTCCTGCTGCCCTTCGCTGCGGCTCTCGTCACGTAGCTTCTGCTGGTAGTCCTGAAACCAGGCCCGGATCTCTGCGCTCATCTCGTCCTCCTCGTTTGCCGCGGCCTCCACGAGGCTGAGGCGGAAGTGTACCAGAAGGGGGGTGGCGACGCCGTTCTCCCAGGCGTCTTCCGGTAGTGCCGCCAGGTCAGCGAGGGCGCCGTGCAGGAGCTGTCCTTCGCCGAGCAGGCGCAGGAGGAGCGTGTCGCGCGTCCGGGGCAGCTCGGCCAGGATGACGATGCACATCGCCAGTCCGGGCACAGCCTGCCAGAGGCCGGGACGCGCCCGCTGACAGCCGTAGGCTTCGAGCACGGTCTCGGGGCGGCCGGGGCTGATGACCACGAGCGCGGGAAAGGGCACGGGTGGTTGGGAAGGCGGTTCCGGGTCGACTTGCGAACCCGCGGAGACCCTGGCGGCGCGGGCGCGGCGTTCCAGCTCGTGGTGCCAGGTGAGCTGCTTGCGCAGGCAGTGGCGCACATGCCTGAGGCTCGGGGTGGCGTGGTAGGGCTCGAACAGCGAGGGCTCCGCGGACAGCTCGCCGAGGAGGCCCATCTCGCGGCGCTCGGCTTCGCGGGCAGGGTCGGAGACGCTGTAGACGTCGATCTTCTGGGTGGCGGCCAGGACCTCGACCTCGGTCTCGGCGGTGGAGGCGCGGTTCAGCGCGTCGCGCAGGATGTTCTTCGCGAACTGGTCGGAGCGGTTGTGCATCGGCGCGGCCCCGCGGCGAGAGCGCGGCACGATGGGCCACCGAGGTCTCGCCCCGGCAACAAACAGGCGCCTCGGAGCGAGGGCAGTGCTAACAAACCGCGCAGCAGGAGTGATGTACGTGGAAGAGACGGTGGTGATCGTTGGGGCTGGGCAGGCGGGTGGCGAGGTGGCGACCTCGCTCCGGCAGCAAGGGTACGAGGGGCGCGTGGTGCTCGTGGGGGATGAGGCGCACCCGCCCTACCAGCGGCCGCCGCTCTCGAAGGGGTTCCTGCTGGGGAAGATGCAGCTCGCGCAGCTCTACCTGAAGCCGGAGGCGACGTACGAGAAGTTCAACATCACGCTGAAGCTCGGGACGCGGGTCACGGCGATCGACCGGGAGGCGCGGGAGGCGGTGCTCCAGGACGGGAGCCGGCTCGGGTACGACAAGCTGGTGATCGCGACGGGGGGGAGGGCGCGGCTCCTGCCGCTGCCAGGGGTGGAGCAGCGCAAGCTCGGGAACCTGTTCTACCTGCGGTCGATCGCGGACGTGGAGGCGATGCGCGCGCGGTTCGAGGCGGGCAAGCACCTGGTGCTGATCGGGGCGGGGTACGTGGGGCTGGAGGTGGCGTCGGCCGCGGTGCAGCTCGGGGTGAAGGTGACGGTCGTCGACGTGGCGCCGCGGGTGCTGTCGCGGGTGACGGGGCCGGAGGTGTCGGGATTCATCGAGGGGGTGCACCGGGAGCGGGGCGTCGTGTTCCGGATGCCGGCAGCGGTGCAGGGGGTGACGCTGGACGCGGCCGAGGAGGCAGTGCGCGAGGTGATCGTGGCGCAGGACGGGGTGGAGGATCGGATCGCCGCGGACCTGGTGCTGGTGGGGATCGGGCTCACGCCGAACACGGAGCTGGCGGCGGCGGCGGGGCTCGCGGTGGACGACGGGATCGTGGTGGATGAGATGGCGCGGACCTCGGACCCGGCGGTGCTGGCGGTGGGGGACTGCGCGAACCAGCCGAGCGCATATGCGGGGCGGAGGATCCGGCTGGAGTCGGTGCCGAACGCGATGGAGCACGCGCGGGTGGCGGCGGCGACGGTGCTGGGGAAGCCGGTGCCTTCGCCGGCAGTGCCGTGGTTCTGGTCGGAGCAGTTCGGGATGCGGCTGCAGATGGTGGGGCTGTCGACGGGGTACGATCGGTGCGTGACGCGGGGGTCGATGGAGAACAGGGCGTTCTCGGCGTTCTACCTGGCAGAAGGGCGCCTCATCGCAGCGGACGTGATCGGGAGGCCAGCGGATTTCCAGGCGGCGAAGAAGCTGGTGGCAGTGAAAGCGGTGGTGGATCCGGGGGCGCTCGCGGACGAGAACGTGGCGCTCGCGTCACTGGTGGGGTGAGTTTACGAAGCGCCGAGGAGGGCGGCACCGAGGACGCCAGCGGAGTCGCCGAGGGCATTGCGGAGGATGGGGGTGGTCAGCTCGTCATTGAAGACGTAATGCGCGACGCGGGCGCGGCCCTCGTCATAGAGAGCGTCGAGGTGGCTCAGGCCCCCGCCGAGGACGATGGCGCTGGGGTCGAGGATGTCGATGAGGTTGGCGAGGCCGCGGCCGTAGGCATCCAGGAGGGTGTCCATGGCGGCGCGGGCGTGGGGGTCGTTGGCCTCGGGCGCGGCGCGGGTGGCGATTGCGGCGAGGGGGAGGGGAGCGCCGGCGCGGCGGGCATAGTCGGCCTCGACGGCGGGGCCGCTGGCGAACTGTTCGAGGCAGCCGCGCTGGCCGCAGTAGCAAGGGTCGCCGCGGCCGGGGAAGACGGCGTGGTGGCCCCACTCGCCGCCGATGCCCTGGGGGCCGGGCCAGGGGCGGCCGAAGGCGATGAGGCCTCCGCCGACGCCGGTGCCCATGATCACGCCGAAGACGATGCCGTCGCGGTAAGGGGCGGCGGCGCCGAGGAAGGTCTCGGCGAGGGCGAGGCAGTTGGCGTCGTTGTCGAAGGCGATGGGGCGGGTACGGGCGAGGTGGGCTTCGAGGTCGGTGCGGAAGGGGCGGCCGTTGAGGCAGACGGTGTTGGAGTTCTTGACGAGGCCCGCGCGGGTGATGCTGCCGGGCATGCCGACGCCGAGGGGGACGTGGTGCGGGTCGAGGCCAAGCTCGGCGGCGAAGGAGGTGATGAGGGTGGCGGTCTCGGCGAGGACGGCGTCGTAGCCGCGCTCGCGGCGGGTGAGGACGCGGCGGCGGGCGAGGATGTCGGGGGCGCGAGGCGTGGTGGTGGCCGCAGGTGTACCGGCGGGATCGAGGCGCAGCGCGACGATCTCGATCTTGGTGCCGCCGAGGTCGACGCCGAGGGCGATATCGCTGCCGCTATCGCTGCCCGCTGAGGTCCCCCCGGTCATGCGTCAGCCGTCGAGGGGCTTGAGGAAGCGGACCTTGATGCGCTTCAGGCCCCAGCCGGAGAAGGTGACGCTGGCGATGGGGTCGGCGCCGGGGTCGATGCTGTTCACGGTGCCGAGGCCGAAGCGCTCGTGGCGGACGCGGGAGCCGCGGCGGAGGGAGATGCTCTCGCCGTCGCTCTCGGCGTCGGGGTCGCGGTCGATGAAGCGCTCGCCCGGGTTGACGGACTGGGGCGGGGGGCGCGGGGCGGCGTCGCGCATGCCGCTCACGGCGCTGTCCTGGGGGTGGCGCCAGGCGGGGCGGGGGCTGGTGTCGAAGCGGGTGCTGGCGGCGCGGTCGCGGTCGCCGCGGCCACCGAAGCGGCCAGCGCCGGAAGCGCCGGAGAAGCTGCCGAAGCCGCCGGAGGAGCCTTCGGGGCGGCGGGCCATCATCTGGGTGGCGGGGGTGAGCACGCCGCGCACCGCGGCCTCTGGCATGTCCTTGAGGAAGCGGCTCGGGGCGTTGTAGCGGGTCTGGCCGAAGATGGCGCGGCGGGAGGCGTGGGTGATCCAGAGCTTCTCGCGGGCGCGGGTGATGGCGACGTAGGCGAGGCGGCGCTCCTCTTCCACGTCGTCGCCGCGGGAGGGCTCCATGCTGCGGAAGGGGAAGAGGTCTTCCTCCATGCCGGTGAGGAAGACGGCGTGGAACTCGAGGCCCTTGGCGGCGTGGATGGTCATCATCGCGACCTTGGGGACGTCTTCGAGGGTGTCGGCGTCGGAGGTGAGGCTGACCCGTTCGAGGTAGCCGGTGAGGAGGGCGGGCTCGCCGGCGGCCTTCATTTCTTCCTCGTAGTCGAGGATGGACTGGAGCAGCTCCTGGAGGTTCTGGAGGCGGGCGTCGGCCTCGGCGTTGTCCTCTTCCTTGAGGAGCTTGGCGTAGCCGGTGCGTTCGAGGACCTCCTCGGCGACCTGGCTGGGGGAGGCCTCGCGGGCCTTCTTGCGCAGGTCCTCCATGAGGTCGCGGAAGCCGAGGAGGGCCTTGCGGGTCTGGGTGGTGACCGCGGGCTTGCCGCCGGCGCGGACGTCGTCGATGGCGCCTTCCACGAGGGGCTCGATGGCGTCGTAGAGGGAGACGCGGAGGTTGTCGGCGACCTGGATGAGGCGGTCGATGGTGGTCGAGCCGATCTTGCGGGAGGGGACGTTGATGATGCGGTGGAGGTCGACGTCGGTGCGCGGGTTGACCACGACGCGCAGGTAGGAGAGGAGGTTCTTGATCTCGGCGCGCTCGAAGAAGCGGGTGCCGCCGATGATCTGGTAGGGGATGCGCTCCGACCGGAGCACCTCTTCGAGCACGCGGGACTGGGCGTGCACGCGGTAGAAGACGGCGATGTCGCGGGGAGAGACGCCCTCGGCGGTGAGCTCCTTGATGCGGGAGGCGACCCAGGCCGCCTCGTCGTGCTCGCTGTCGGCGGCGACGACCTGGACCTGGTCCCCGGAGCGGTTCGAGGTCCACAGCTCCTTGGGCTCGCGGTCCTTGGCGCTGCGGATGACGCCGAGGGCGGCCTGGACGACGTTGGCCACCGAGCGGTAGTTCTGTTCGAGCTTGATGACCGAGGCCCCGGGGAAGTCGCGGCGGAAGCCCCGGATGACGCGCACGTCCGCGCCGCGCCAGCGGTAGATGCTCTGGTCGTCGTCGCCGACCACGCACAGGTTGTCGTGCTGCTTGCAGAGGGCGCGGACCAGGCGGTACTGGACGTGGTTGACGTCCTGGAACTCGTCGACGAGCACGTAGCTGAAGCGGCGGCGGAGGTCGTCGCCGGCGAGGCTCTCGGGGTCCTCGACGAGGCGGAGGACGGCGAGGAGGAGGTCGTCGAAATCGACGGCGCTGGCCTGCTTCAGGTGGCGCTCGTAGCCGCGGTAGCAGCGGAGGACGGCGTCGTCGAAGTAGCCGTCGGAGTCGACGTCGTCGGGGCCGCGGCCCTCCTGCTTGTAGGCGTGGATGCGGGAGAGGACCTGGCGGGGGGGGTAGCGGCGGTCGTCGAGGTCGAGCTCCTTGAGCACCCGGGCCACGACGGCGCGCTGGTCTCCGTCATCGTAGATGACGAAGCCTCGGTCGAGGCCCGCGGCCTCGTGGTGTTTGCGCAGCAGACGAACGCAGACGGAATGGAACGTGCCCACCCACAGGTCCCTCACGATGTCCGGGCCCAGGAGCCGTTCGAGGCGGTGCTTCATCTCGCCGGCCGCCTTGTTGGTGAAGGTGACCGCGAGGATGCGGTAGGGCGGGACGCGGTGCGTCGCGATGAGGTTGGCGATGCGGTAGACGATGACCCGCGTCTTGCCGCTGCCGGCGCCCGCGAAGATGAGCAGGGGGCCGTCGACGTGCTCCACGGCGTCGGCCTGGGGGCCGTTCAGCTCCTCGGGGATCACCGGCCTGTCGCCGGGGGCCTGGCCTCCATGCTCGTGCTGCTCCGCCACGGGGAGTCGCTAGCACGGCGCGCGCTGCGTGGGGAGCAGGCTTGACGCCTCTTCGCGGCCCGCCCACACCGGAGATCGCACAATGCGCATTGCTCTTACCCATAACCTGAAAATCACTGGCTCCCCCGAGGAAGCGGAGTTCGACAGCCCGGAGACCATCAATGCGATCTCGGCGGCGCTCGAGCGGGCCGGGCACGAGGTCGAACGGATCGAGGTGAGCGGGCCTGCGTCGCGGGTGATCGCGCGGCTGGAGGCGCTGCAACCGGACCTGATCTTCAACACCGCCGAGGGGCACAAGGGCAAGACGCGCGAGGCTTTCTACCCGTCGCTCTTCGACGAGATGGGCATCCCGTACACCGGATCGGATGCGTACGCGCACGCGCTGGCGCTGGACAAGTCGCTGACCAAGCGGCTCCTGGCGTCGTACGCGGTGCCGACGCCGCGGTCGCGGCTGATCCGGCGGGCGAGCCTGGAGAGCGGCGGGCTCGACGACGTGGTGTTCCCGGTGATCGTGAAGCCGAACTTCGAGGGGTCGTCGAAGGGGATCTCCAGCGCGTGGAGCGTGTGCGAGGACGCGCACGAGCTGGCGGAGGTCATCGACCGGCTCCTGCCGCGCTTCGAGGCGGGGCTGCTCATCGAGCGCTACCTGCGCGGGTTCGACGTGGGCTGCTCGTACGTGGAGGGGCTCGGGGAGGACGGGATCCTGGAGCCGGTGGAGTACCGCATCGACCCGTCCGTGGCCGGGCCGTACAACGTGTACGACTACTACCTGAAGAACGCGCGCACCGAGCACGTGGAGTTCCGGCTGGCGCAGCTCCCGCCGACGGTGTCGCAGCGGATCCGGGCGCTGACGGGGCGCATCGTGCGCGCGCTCGACCTGAAGGACCACGTCCGCTGCGAGTTCCGGATCACGCCGCCCGCGCTCGGGGACCGGGAGCACGAGGTGCACTTCCTGGAGGTGGACGGGCTGCCGTCGCTGGAGCCGGGGCAGCCGGTGTTCGTGTCGGCGGGGCAGAAGGGGGTCGACTTCGACGGGGTGGTGCTGGCCATCGTGCAGAGCGCGTGCCGGCGGCGGGGGCTGCTCCGCGTGCTGGAGGGGCAGCCGCGCAAGTCTCCGCGGACGGCGGTCAGGGTGGGGTTCACCTACAACATGCGGCGCGGCGACACGGCGGAGAACGACGCGGAGGCGGAGTTCGACTCGCCGAAGACCATCCAGGCGATCACCGAGGCCATCGAGAGCTACGGGCACACGGTGGTACCGCTGGAGGCGACGCCGGACCTGCCGCGGCGCATCGCCGACGCGGCGCCGGACGTGGTGTTCAACATCGCCGAGGGGATCCGCGGGCGCGGGCGCGAGGCGCAGGTGCCCGCGCTGTGCGAGCTGCTCGGGGTGCCCTACAGCGGTTCGGACGCGACCACGCTGTCGCTCTGCCTGGACAAGGGGCTCACCAAGCAGATCTTGCGCTCGGCGGGGATCGACACGGCGGAGTGGCAGGTCCTCTCGACGGGCAAGGAGAAGATGAAGGCCTTCCGCTACCCGGTGATCGTCAAGCCCAACGCGGAGGGGACCTCGAAGGGGATCACCTCGTCCTCGGTGGTGCACGACGAGGCGGCGGCGCGGGCCGCGGCGCGCCAGCTCATCGATCGCTACCACCAGCCGGCGCTGATCGAGGAGTACATCGCGGGGCGCGAGCTGACGGTGGGGCTGCTCGGCGAGCGGCGGCCCAAGGTGCTGCCGCCCATGGAGGTGGTGTTCAACGACGCGCCCGCATTCCCCGTCTACGGCTTCGAGGAGAAGAAAGACTGGACGACGAAGGTCCGCTTCGACTGCCCCGCCAAGCTGACCGCGCCAGAATTGCGGCGCATCGAAAAGGTTGCACGTGATACTTTCACGGCCCTCGACTGCCGCGACGTGGCGCGGGTCGACATGCGGATGGCGAAGGATGGAAAGGTGTACGTGATCGAGATCAATCCCCTGCCGGGCCTGACGCCGGACTTCAGCGATCTCTGCGGGATCGCGAAGGTGGCCGGGATGGACTTCCGGTCACTCATCGGGGAGATCCTCTCCGGCTGCCTGAAGAGACAGCGCGAAGCGCGGGAGGTCAGCTCGACGGGCCTGAGCCTCTCGCGGTCGGTGGCCTCGGGGAGCAACGACAAGCTCACAGCGGGAGCGGGAGCGGGAGCGGCCGTGGCAGTTGCAGCGGCGGGCGCGCCGTCCCCTGCCGTGCTCCCCGCCGTGCCCCCCGCCACCTCGTCGTCGCCCACCCAGGCGGCGCCCACCGACAGGCCTTCGGGAGGCGCCACCGGTGCGCCGCCGGGCGGCAAGGGAGCCAACGGCGCATGACGGCTTCGGCTGCGGGCAGGCCCCGGCTGCGTGACCTGGGCGTGGCCGTGGGGCGCTTCCCCGTCGGGGAGCACAACGCGATCACCGATGTCGACGGGGTGCGCGTCAACCACGTGACCCTCGTCGAGGGCAGCGGCAAGCTGGTGCCCGGCATGGGGCCGGTGCGCACCGGGGTGACCGCGGTGATGCCGGCGCACGGCGACCCTTTCCTGAACCGGGTGTACGCCGCGAGCTACGTGCTCAACGGGGCAGGGGAGGTGACGGGGCTCAACCAGATCGAAGAGTGGGGCCTCTGCGAGACGCCCATCCTGCTCTGCAGCACCCTCTGCGTGGGGCGCGTGGCCGACGCGACGGTGGCCTGGCTGTCGCAGCGGCACCCCAAGATCGGCCAGGAGTACGACGTGGTGATCCCGGTCGTGGCCGAGTGCGACGACAGCTACCTGAACGACGCGGTGGGGCGGCACGTTACCCCGGCAGACGTGGCCGAGGCGCTCGACGGGGTGCGCTCGGGGCCTGTCGAGGAGGGGTGCGTCGGGGCGGGGACGGGGATGCAGACCTTCCACTTCGCGGGGGGCATCGGCACGTCGAGCCGGAAGGTGGAGCTCGCGGGGGTGGTCTACACCGTGGGGTCGCTGGTGCTCTCGAACTTCGGCAACCGCAACCTGCTCCGCATGGACGGGGTCCCCATCGGGCGGCTCATCGCCGAGCGCTTCGCCCACGTGCCGATGCGCGGCCCGGCGGGGTCGATCATCGTGCTCGTGGCGACCGACGTGCCCATGACCCACCGCCAGCTCAGCCGGCTGTCACGCCGCGCCGCGCTGGCCATCGGCAGGACGGGCGGCTACGCCGCGCACAACTCGGGGGAGATCATCCTCTCGTGGAGCACGGCGAACCGCATCCCGCGGCTCTCCGACCACGGGCGCCACACGGTGGAGCTGATCCTCGATACGGAGATCGACCCGCTCTACGAGGCCACCGTGGACACGGTCGAGGAGGCGATCCTCAACGCCCTCTGCGCCGGGGAGGACATGGTCGGCCACAGCGGCCACCGCGCGCCGGCGCTGCCGGTGGAGCTCGTCGCCGAGCTGCTTCAGCGCCACCGCATCGCGCACGTGGTCGATCCGCCCCCCTCCATGAACAAGCCGTTCCAGCCGCGCTGAGCACCGGACAAGGCCAATCCCGTCCGGGAGGTGCGGCGCGGGCTGGTGGGGACGGAGCGGTGATTCCCCGTGGCAGCACTCTTCCGTCATACGCGTCCGTTCCGCGCATTGGTGCCGAGCGGAGTGCTTCGCAGCGGCACTCTTCCGTCGTACGCGTCCTCGCGCTGCATTGAGGTGATACCGGCTTTCCCGCGGTGGCATTCTTCCGCCATACGCGTCCTCGCGCTGCATTGCTGATTCCTGAGCCCGATTTCCAGCCAGGCTGCCATTCAGCCCGTTCCAGTTTCGGCGTGATCCGCGTGCAGTGAGGGTGGAGGCGCGGGATGAGCGGAATGCGCGGCCACAGGTCGCGTGTGCTGCGCCGCGAGATCGACCGCGCTTGAATGCGCAGGTGCGACAGGGCATCACCCAATCTGATGGCTTTCGCTTGCACCGCTTGACCACGGCGGAAAGCCGCGCCTATATGCCTGATACGTGGTCATCTGCTGCTGGCGGTTGGCGACGGGTCGAGGGGGAACGGTCGGCGAGGGGGAAGCCGACGTGTGAAGGGGGGAGAAGGCCGGCCGCAGGAAGCGCCGGTGCGTGGGGGGGAAAGCCGGCGCCTGAGGGGTGGCGCCGGTGCGTGGGGGGAAAGCCGGTACCTGAGGGGTGGTGCCGGTGTGTGCAGGGGGGAGGCTGGCGTCCGAGGGGTGGCGTCGGCTTGGTCGGGGGGACTCACCGGCGTACCGGGGGGGACGCCGGTTTCACGGTAGACATGCTGGCTGTCCGGGGGGGGAGCCAGCGCTGGGATATCACCGGTGGAGGGGTGGGGCCGCCGGTAGCTGGCGTGGGAGCGGAAAGGCGAGGCGAATGCCCCGCCCCGGGCCCGCGCGAGGACGGAGTAGCGCACGGACATCCGCGCGGGTCGCGGGTGACCTCGGGACACGGCGGATACGTCCTCACGGTCGTGTCGTCGTGTACCGTGACCGCCCCATGAGCAACAGTGAGCGTCTCATCGTGGTCACCGGCGCGACGGGGGTTCAGGGGGGCGCTGCCGTGCGGCACCTCCAGCGGCGTGGGTTCAGTGTCCGCGCCCTTTGCCGCGACCCCGGCAAGCCTGCAGCGCAGGCGCTCGTCGGGGCAGGTGTGGAGGTGGTCCAGGGGAGCTTCGACGATCGCGCGTCCCTGGACGCGGCGGTGCGGGGGGCCCACGGGGTGGTCGGCGTCCAGAACTACTGGGACGGCTTCCCGGGTCCGCAGCTCGGGGTCGAGGGGGAGATCCGCCAGGGCAGGGCGCTGCTCGATGCCGCGCAGGCCGCCGGGGTCCGGCATTTCGTGCAGGCCTCATCGGGGGGCGCGGGCTCGCCGCCGTGCATCCCGAGCACGGAGGGCAAGCGCCAGATCGAGCTGCACGCGCGGGCCATCGGCATCCCCTGGACCTTCGTGCGCCCGGTGTTCTTCATGGACAACTTCACCAACCCGGGGTGGGGCTTCATGCAGCCCATCCTGGAGGGGCGCCTGGAGCTGCCGCTCGCGCCGGAGACGCGCTTGCAGATGATCGCTGCCGACGACATCGGCCACTTCATCGCCGCCGCGTTCGAGAGGCCCGGCGACTACATCGGCGCGGCCTTCGACCTGGCGGGGGACGAGCTGACCATGGTGGAGACCGCAGCGACCTTCGCCCGGGTGACAGGCAGGCCGGTGCGCTTCGCGGGCAGCCTGGCCAGGCTCGAGCAGCTCGGGGCGTTCAGCGCCGAGCTCGCCGAGATCTTCCGCTGGATCCACGGGCACGGCTTCGGGGCCTTCATCCCGGCGCTGAGGGCGCTGCATCCGGGGCTCCTGACGCTGGAGGCGTACCTGCGCCAGAGCGGCTGGGAGGGGCGGGACGCGACGCAGGGGGCTGGGTAGAGCGGGGAGCAAGGCGCTGGGCGCTCCGACAGGCCGGTGCGGGGCCCGCTTGACAGGCCGGCGCGGGTTTGGTTCGTAGCGGCCGATGACGCGCGCGCTCCGGTCCCTGGTGCTTGCTTTCGTGGTCCTCTGCGGAGGCCCTGGCTGTGGAGCTTCGCCCGGAGAAGGCGCGCGTTGCCCGGAGGTCGCGTCGCCGGAGACCACCCCGCCGGCGCCGGTCGCGCCAGCCGCACCAGCCTCGCCAGCGTCGCCAGCCTCGCCAGCCTCGCCGGCCGCGTCGACTGCGCCCGTGGCCTCGTCGGCGCCGGCAGCCTCGCCAGCCGCTGCGCCCCCGCCAGCCGTCGCGGCCGCGCTGGAGGCGGTGCACCAGAAGCTCGTCGCCGCCTACCGCGCGAACGACGTGGCCACGCTGGAGCGCCTGGTCTCGCCCGACCACGTGCACAACAACGTCTTCGGGATGCTCCAGACCAAGGAGGCGCTGCTCGCCGACATGCGCTCCGGCACGCTGGCCTTCAAGGCGTACGACATCACCTCGTCCCGCTGGATGGTTCACGGCGACCTGGCCATCGTGACTGGCACGCTGCACGCCGAGGCCGCGCGGGCAGGGAAGCGGGTGCCCGTCACCGAGTTCCGCTTCACCCGGATCTTCGAGCGGCGCGCCGGGGAATGGCAGGAGCTCCTGTTCCAGAACACGATGGTCGTGGCGCCTCCTGGCAAGCCCTGAGGCGCACAGCAGGTACGCAGAAAGTCGAGGGTGCGATGAGCAAGCGGTGGTCGTGCGTGGGTGCGGTGCTCCTCGGAGCGCTCCTCGGCTGCGGGGGTGGTACGGCGGGCGGCGCGGCCGTGGATCCCGCCGAGGTGAAGGGGAGCGAGCCCTTGAACCCGCGCCTCCCGGACGGGCGGGTCGTGCATCTCAGCTTCGATTCCCACCACCCTGAGTGCTTCGTCTTTGCGGGCAGCCCGGCAGGCAGCTCGGGGGAGGAGAGCCGTGAGACCGAGGAGGTCCCGTGCCCGGAGGCGGCGCTCAAGTTCAAGGCGTGCCCCGCGGGCGTGGTCTACCGCGCGAAGACCGGAGGGGAGTGCATCTGCGTGCCCGCAGGCGGCGAGGACGCCCGGCGCATGGCCTGCCCCTGAGGGCGGCTCACGCGCCCAGCCTGCGGCTCACGCGCCCAGCGCGCGGCTCACGCGCCCAGCGCGCGGCTCACGCGTTCAGCGTATGGCTCACGCGCCCAGCGCCAGGTGCCGGTCGAGGCCGAGCTGCCGCCGGAGCACGGCCAGCGCCACGCGCGGGTGGAAGAGCGCCTGGGGCCCCGAGAGCATGTGCTGCACCCGGTAGAAGCGCGCCGTCACCTCGGGATCGTAGCCGCACAGCCCGTGGACGTGCCGCGCGTACCAGTTGAGCATCGACTGGGAGCGGGTGCGCTCGCCCTCCACCTCGGGGAAGCGCAGGTCCTCGCCGGTGGCGAGGCGCCATGGCACCTCGATGACCTCCGCCACCCGCGCCTGGAACGCGCGGGTCAGCCCGCACAGGTCCCCGGGGCCTCGCGCCCGACGCTGCTCGCGCAGGCAGCGGTCCAGGGTCATCGCCGCCAGCGCCCCGGTGGTCATCCCCTGGCCGTAGACGGGGTTGATGCTGCACAGCGCGTCGCCGAGCACCGCGATGCCCTCGGGGAGGCGCGCCAGGCGCTCGTACCGGCGCCACACGTGCGAGGGGAAGCGGTGGCTGGCGATGGGGCCGAGGGGCTCCGCGTCGCGGATCGCGTGATAAAGCTCGTCGGAGGAGAGGTTCCGCGCGAACTCCAGGAAGCCCTTCTCGTCGGCGGGCGGGTAGTCCTTGAGGACGCCGATCAGGGTCACCATCCAGCGGTTGCCCTCGATGGGTGAGACCACCCCCGCGCGGTGCCTGGTCTCGGTGCCGAGCATGTAGAGCGCCCTCCACGTCGAGGGCATGGGATCGGGGCGCCGGTAGATGCGGCTCGCGTACCCCACGTGGACCCGCACCGACGACTCCTCGGGTGCCTCGTAGCCGAGCGCTTCGAGCCACGCCGGGGTGCGCGAGCCCCGACCGCTCGCGTCCACGACGAGGTCCGCCGGGATGGTTTCGTCCCCCACGGCACCCTCGACGCGCACGCCGGTCACCTGCCGCCCCGAGGCGTCGAGCTCCAGGCCCGTCGCGCGCAGGCCGCTGCGGAGGCGCACCCCTTCGAGCGCGAGCGCCCGCCGCCTCACCACCGCCTCGAGGAGCGCGCGGCTCTGGAACGAGCACCGTATCCCGCTCGGGAAGCAGACCTTCCAGGTGCCGAAGGACTGGAAGCGCATGTCGGTGCCGAAATCGATGCGCTCGGCCCCCTCCGCCGCGAGCTCCTCGATGACGCCGGGGAACAGCTCGCCGAGCACGTCGAGCCCCCGCGCGAGCAGCACGTGGACGTGGCGGCCCTGCGGCACGCCCTTGCGGTCCGCGGGTTCGGCCGAGATGGAGTCGCGCTCGACGAGGGTCACCTCGTCGAAGTGATCGGCGAGCACGCGGGCGGTGAGCAGCCCCGCCATGCTGCCGCCGATGACGACGGCGCGCCGACCTACAACGTGATCTTTGTCTGGAACGGGTCGAGCCATGATCCAACCCTGCGCGCCACGGGAGTCCAGGACGCAGGCCTTGGTATGACACACTTGCAGCGGCCCGGCGGGGTGCTCGTGGCGCTGGGCGGAGTGACATGGCCAGGACGGTGGAGCGCCCTGGCGCCACTCGGGACCGGCCTTACCGCAGCCAGCGGGAGAACCACCCTGTGTTGCGGGATGCGTCCGTGTTGTCGGCCATCGACTCGGGGCCTTCCAGCTCATCGGCCAGTCCACCGAGTTCGATGGTCTCGGTCTCACCCGGTCGCGCGCGACCTTGCGGCTCGCCGAGGAAGCTGAGGTTCAGGCTGACGGCGCCCGGATCGATCCCCTCGCCATCGCTCTCTTCCTTCGCCAGCGACTTGAACTCGAGCAGCGTCAGATCGATGAGTTCGGCGATCTTCTGCGTCGGGTCGAGGTGGTGCGCGGGCGTCCCCATCGCGCTGCGCACGAGGGAGGCCACATCGTCCTCGTTCACGGGGCGACCGAAGCCGTAGAGGAACCGCACGAGGTCGCGCCCCAGCTCGCGCGCGCTGCTGTAGCGCTGCGAGGGATCCTTCGCGAGTGTCTTGCCGAGCAGGGCATCCAGCTCGGGGGGCACGTCGCCATTGATCTTCGACAGGGGTGGGATCACGGCATCTCGCACCAGCCGCACCGTCGCGAAATCAGTGTCGCCCTGGAACAGGCGCCGACCCGCCAGCAGCTCCCACAGCATGATGCCTACGGCGAAGATGTCGACGCGATGATCGACACCGGATTCGAGCACCGTCTCCGGCGCGAGGTAGCCGAACTTTCCCTTGATGATGCCCGGGTCGCTCTTCGCGAGCTGGCTCGTCGCCTTCGCCAGACCGAAGTCCACGATCTTCACCTCGCCGTGCTTGGTCATGAGGACGTTCGCGGGCGTGATGTCGCGGTGGACGATCTGCAGCGGCACGCCGTCCGGCGTGGTGACCTCGTGCGCGTAAGCCAGCCCCTGGCAGATCTTCGCGCAGATGAAGACCGCCGCCTCGACGGGGATGGTCTTGCCGAGCTTCTTCCGGTGCTCGTTCACGTTCCGGAGGTCGGCGCCGTCGACGTACTCCATCACGATGAAGTACGCGCCGTCGCCGACGCCGATGTCGAAGACGGACACGACGTTCGAGTGGGAGAGCTGCGCGGAGAGCCGCGCCTCGTCCAGGAACATCGCGACGAACTGGTCCTTCTTGCTCAGGTGAGGGAGCACGCGCTTGATCGCGACGCGCTTCTTGAACCCCTCGATGCCTGCGCTCTCCGCCACGAACACCTCGGCCATGCCGCCCGAGGCGAGTCGCTTGATGACCCGGTACCGTTGCTGCTCCGCCATCTGCTGCGCCCGATCTCCTGCGGCCCGGGGCCGCTGCACCACCACGCCACCACGCCACCACGCCAGCCCCAGTGTAGCGGCTCGGATGCCGCGGACGAAAGGCGCACGACCGGGTCCAGGCCCGATCGCCTCCTCCCCACCGGGGGGAATCACGGTACGCAGTGTGACCCGAATGGCGCCGGATGTGCGCCGAAAGAGCCTAGGAAGCTCTGGCGTACGGGCGCGGGGCCTCGTCGTCCTCGGCGATCTCGGCCCGCACCGGACGTGCCCGCAGGCACAGCGCGATGGCCTGATCCAGGTGCTCGACGAAGTGGAACTGGAGCGAGCGCCTCACGTCTTCCGGCAGATCCTCCAGATCCACCTCGTTCTCGGCGGGAAGGATGATCTCCGGAACTCCTGCCCGGTGCGCGCCGAGGACCTTCTCCTTCACCCCCCCGATCGGCAGCACCATCCCGCGCAGGGTGATCTCCCCCGTCATGGCCACGTCGCTGCGCGTCGGACGCCCCGAAAGCGCGCTCACCAGCGCCACCGCGATGGGCACGCCCGCGGAGGGGCCATCCTTGGGCACGGCCCCCGCGGGCACGTGCAGGTGCACGTCGTGACCCTGGAGCCGCCGCGTGGGGATGCCCAGCCCGCCTGCGTGGGCCCGCGCGTAGGACAGCGCGGCGCGCCCGCTCTCCTTCATGACGTCGCCGAGCTGCCCCGTCAGGATGAAGTCGCCTTTCCCCGGCATCACCGTGGCTTCCACGTGCATGATGTCGCCGCCCATCGGCGTGTAGTACATGCCGGTCGCCACCCCCGCCGCGTCCCGCGTGAGCCGCTTCTCCGGGCGCACCAGGCTCCTCCCCAGCAGGTTGCGCACCGACACCGGCGAGCTGATCTCCGCCTTGTCGATCTCGTGTGTCGCAATGCGTCGTGCCGCCTTGCGCGCCAGCGCCCCGATCGACCGCTCCAGTTGCCGCACCCCCGCCTCCCGGGTGTACGAGGTGATCAGCTCCCGCAGCGCCGGGTCGGACACCGCGAGCTGCTCCTTGCGCAGCCCGTTCTCGTCGATCTGCCGCGGCAGCAGGTACCGCCGCGCGATCTCGTGCTTCTCGAACTCCGTGTACCCCGCGAAGGTGATGGTCTCCATCCGATCGAAGAGCGGCCCCGGGATCCCGTCGCGCAGGTTCGCGGTGCAGACGAACAGCACCTCCGACAGGTCGAACGGCAGCCCCAGGTAGTGGTCCACGAACCCGTGGTTCTGCGCCGGATCCAGCACCTCCAGCAGCGCCGCTGCGGGGTCCCCCTGGTACGACGACCCGAGCTTGTCGATCTCGTCGAGCACCACCACCGGGTTCTTCGACCCCACCCGCTTCATCCCTGCCAGGATCCTCCCTGGCAGCGCCCCCACGTACGTCCGCCGGTGCCCCCGGATGTCCGCCTCGTCGCGCGCGCCCCCGAGCGCCACCCGCACGTACTTGCGCCCCAGCGCGTGGGCGATGGACTCCGCGATCGACGTCTTGCCGGTCCCTGGAGGCCCGAGGAACAGCAGCACCGGCCCCCGCGAGATGGCCCGGCTCCGCTCGTCGTCATCGGTCGCCTGATCGACCCGGAGCTTGCGCACCGCCAGGAACTCCAGCACCCGGTCCTTCACGTCCTCCAGCCCGAAGTGCTCGTCGTCCAGGATCCGCCGCGCCTCCTCCAGGTCCACGTGATCCGCCGTGCGCGCATTCCAGGGCAGGTCCGCCACCCACTCCAGCCAGCTCGTGAGCTGCTGCGCTTCTGGCGACGTCTCCCGCCCCATCCGCTTCAGCCGCCCCAGCTCGCGCCGCACCTCGACGGCCGCCTCCGCGGGCAGCCCGGCCTTCTCGATCCGCTGCTCCAGCCGATCCGCCGTCGCCTCGTCGTCCGACTCCCCGAGTTCCTTCTGGATCGCCCGGAGCTGCTCCCGCAGGTACAGCTCCCGCTGCCGCTCCCCCAGCTCCTCCTCCACGCTGGAGCGGATCCGCTCCTGCGCCTCGGCGATCCCGATGTGCCGGTGCAGGTGCTCGTTCAGGCGCTCCAGCCGCTGATCGTTCGACAGCGTCTCCAGCAGCGCCTGCTTCTCGGACGTCTCCAGGTCCAGGTAGAACGCGATGTGGTTCACCAGGTCGTCGCCGTCGTGGATCGCGCTCACGAACTGCCGCAGCACCTCCTCGGGCGCGCCGCGGCGCCGCCCGTAGATCACCGCCTGGTCCCGCACCTCCCGGGCCAGCGCCTCTTCCGTGGTGCTGGTGTTCCCGGCGAGCGCCGGCAGATCCAGCAGATCGACCGTGACCGCGCGTATCACCCCCTCGGCCTCGGTGTACCGCAGCGCGGTCGCGCGCGACTCGCAGGTGAGGTTGATCTGCAGCCCCGCGCCGAAGCGCTGGACCTGGGTGATGCGCGCCACGACGCCCACCTGGTACAGGCCCTCGGTGGTCGGCTCTTCGGCGGCATCCCGCTGGGCCACCGCGAAGAGACGCTTCTCTTCGCCTTCGGCCCTCAGGGCTGCCTCCACGGCCCGGAGCGTCTTCAGACGCCCCACGGTGATCGGCGTGGTGATGCCGGGGTAGAGAACGGTGTCTCGCAAGGAGAGAACAGGGAGCGATCTGCGCTCGGGCATGCGCCGAGGGTGTGCGAGGCCCATGCCAGAAAGTAGGGGCGCACTTGACACGTATTCCCGACGCAGCGACCGCGCCCGAGACGCACAAAATGCCAGGAGGACGTTCCGAGGGGGTGGTAGGGTCGCCATCCACATGCGCGCAGACCCCTTCACCTTTCAGGCTGACGACGGCGCGGAGGTCTTCGTCCACCGCTGGCTCCCTGACGACGGCAAACCCCGCCGGGGCGTGCTCCACATCGTCCACGGGATGGCCGAACATGGCGGCAGATACGCGCGTTTTGCCGAGGTTCTGACCGAGGCGGGCTGGGTGGTCTACGCGGGGGACGTCCGTGGCCACGGACGCACCGCACGTACGAACGACGATGTGGGCAGCTTCGCCCGCGAGGGCGGCTTCCAGCGGGTCGTCCGTGACCAGGAGCAGCTTCTCCGCCACGAGCGGGCCGAGAACCCGGGCCTGCCCCTCGTGATCTTCGGACACAGCATGGGCTCCTTCATCGCGCAGCGCGCCCTCATGGAGCGGAGCGTCGACGTGAAAGCCGCTGTGCTGTCAGGTAGCAGCGGCAAGCCCACCCCTCTGGCCGCGGTCGCCCGTACCGTGGCGCAGATCGAGCGCAAGCGACTCGGCCCCTCCGCGCCGAGCCCCCTCCTCAAGCAGATGGTCTTCGGCACCTTCAACGCGGCGTTCAGACCCAACCGTACCCCCTTCGACTGGCTCACCACCGACACGGCCGTGGTCGACGGCTACGCTGCCGACGAGCGCTGCGGCTTCACCCCCAGCGCTGGCATGTGGCTCGACGTGATGAACGGCACCGCCGAGATCTCCCGACCCGACATGCAGTCCCGCCTCCCCCCCGAGCTACCGGTGTACCTCTTCGCCGGCTCCGAGGATCCTCTGAGCGACCGCGCCAAGGGCGTCCTCCAGCTCGCCAGGGCCCTCCGCACCGCCGGCGTCCGCCACGTGGAGCTGCGCATCTACCCTGGCGGCCGCCACGAGATGCTCAACGAGGCCAACCACGCCGACGTGATGCGCGACATCGTCCACTGGCTCGACGCCAAGGTCCCCGCCCCCCAGGCCGCCACGGCGAGCTGAGAGGCCCGCCACGGCGAGCTGAGACGGGAGGCGCCGACGAGCGGTGCTCCTCAGAAGGGGTGGAGGCTGCTTCTCGGCTCCCGCCCGAACCGGAGACGCTCGATCAGAGCGGCCTCGCTGGTGACACGGGCGCAGCCTGGGAGGAGAGACCCCTGGCCAGGAGCGCACGCAGGTCCGAGCCGTGGCTCCGCAGCACCGCCAGGCACTCAGGGTCGACGTACTGCTCGGCGTCGGCGCGCTCCGCGGTGCGGAGCAGGACCTCAAGGACTGCGGGGAAGGGATGCCCGGTGAGGGTCCCCGCGCAGAGCGCCGCCTCTTCGGCCCGGTCCTGCTCCTTGAACCGGCCGTAGCGTTCCACCAGCGCCTGCAAGCCCGTCCAGGCAATCTTGCGACCTTTCCGCAGCTCGTACCGGTTGAGCCCCAGCACCCCGATGGTCGTCTCGCCTTTGGCAGAGCCCTCGCGCGCCAGCATCAGTCCTTCCCGCGGGCGCAGCTCCAGGTGCATGCCCGGCTCCTCGGCGGTGGGATCGACCAGCAGCGGTTCTCCTTGCAGGCTCAGGGGAAACTGCGTCCGCTTGTGGTGGTTGTTGCAGCGGTCGCAGGTGAGCAGCAGGTTCTCCCAGCAGAACGCGCGCTCCGGGAACCGTGACCTGGGCCAGAAGTGCTCGATGGCGTGCCCTGCGGAGTCCTCGCAGTACATGCAGCGCTCGACGCCACCCGCCATCTGCTTCAGCGCGTGCCGGACCTCCTCGCGGTAGCGCCTGTCCAGGGGCCTACGTGAAGCCCACCTTGCGTTCGCCACGGCTACGGGCCGTGGAGCACTCAGCACGGCCCGGGCATGGCGCCACAACCACACCCGCGCTTTTTTACCGAGCGGAGTGCGGAGGATTCTCCTCATGACACCGCGGCCACCTTGCGCAGCGCCCTCTCCACCGCTGCCGTGGCCGTCTCGGGGAAGGCCCGGCGCAGCCGCTCCAGCTCCTGCGGCTCTTCTTCGTTCAGCGTGCCGTCGAACTCCCGCACCTCCAGGATGGCCAGCCGCTCCCGCGCCCGCTCTGCCTGGTCCGAGTGCGGGTACTCCAGCCCGAAGAGCGAGCTGACCACCGCGTCGTCCGCACCCCCGGTGACCACCCGCCGGTGAGTCTCCTCGTCCACGATCTCCGCCACCGGCTGCCCTTGCCCCGGCGGCGAGAGGCGCACCAGCGTATCTGCCGCCTGGCAGATGAAGGGACTGTGGGTGGTCACCAGGAACTGCGTCCAGGGGAAGTGCTCCTTGAGCCAGAAGCCGATCCGCTTCTGCCAGGAGGGGTGCAGGTGCAGCTCCATCTCGTCGATGAAGACCACCCCGGGGTGAGGAACGATGACCCGCCCGTCGGGCCTCTGCTCCAGCGGGGCGCCGCGGCTCACCTGGTTGGCCACCTGGCTCACCAGGTCGAGGACCAGGGCGGCGGTGGTGCGGTATCCATCGCTGAGGCTCTGCAGGGACAGCTCCGTACCTCGGTGCCGCACCCGCAGCCCGGTCGGGGAGACCCCGAGCATGTGGAAGTCCCCCGGGAGCAGAGCGTCATTGAGCAGCCTGAGGGTCAGCTCGAGGAGCCTCTCCGCGTCGGCATCGCCCGAGAGCCGCTGATAATCGAGCCTCTGCAGCCACTGCACGCTCTCGGCGAGGTAAGCATCTTCCCGGAACAGACCTGCGCTCCGGTGCGCGTGCGACTGCATCAGCGCCGTCACGTCATCCAGGCGCCCCACCACCCTGCGGGTCGGACCGTAGGCCGCCATGAACGACACCAGGTTCAACGGGCCCTCCGTGATGAATGGCGGGAGGTCATCAAGGCTGTTGCGCCAGATCTTTTCTTCGCGGAGCCATCTGGCATTCGCCGCGAGGGGCGGAGCGCGCCGCGCGAACGGCTCGGGCGTCGTGGCGTCCGTCACCACGTGGAAGCGCTCCAGCTCGATCCGGACGGACCCCTCTGCGCAGCCGGCATGAATCCAGTCCGGCACCCGCTCGAAGGCGATCCCGCTGGCGGTCTGGCCGTCGATCGCCACCGCCATCGCCCGCAGCAGCGTCGTCTTGCCGCTCCCGTTCGCCCCTGCGAACACCGTCCAGCCGGCGAGATTGTTGATCCTCCCGCCGTCCGTCAGGTCGAGATCGACCCCGTCCTCGCCGTCTCCGAAGCCCTTGATGTTGCGGATCTCGACGCGCGCGACGTGCATGGCGACCCCGCCTCCCCCGTGCTCCCCCCCGCACTCTGCCTCAGGTCACGGCTTGCGCGTTCTCGATGGCGTCCTCGCGCCGGTCGCGCAGGTTGCACGCCAGCACCCGCTTGCGCACCCGCACCGCCTCCGGCGTCACCTCCACCAGCTCGTCGCCGTCGATCCACTCCATTGCCGTCTCGATGTTGAGCACCTTCGGAGGCGCGAGCAGGACGTTTTCGTCCTTGCCGTGGTTGCGCACGTTGGAGAGCTTCTTCTCCTTGATCACGTTGCAGTCCGTGTCGTTGTTCCGGTTGTGCTCGCCCACGATCATCCCCTCGTAGACCTCCACGCCCGGGTTGATGAAGAACTGCCCGCGCGGCTGCAGGTGGTGCAGCGCGTACGGCGTCGCCACCCCGGCCCGGTCGGAGACGATCGCCCCCGTGGGCCGCCGCATCATCGGCCCGCCCCAGGGCGCCCACCCGTCGAACATGGTGTTGAGCAGCCCCGTCCCGCGCGTCGACGTCAGGAACTCGCCGCGGAACCCGATGAGCCCCCGCGACGGCACCTTGAACTCCAGGCGCGCCCGCCCGAAGCCCGGGTTGGTCATCTTCACCATCCGGCCTCGCCGCGTGCTCAGCCGCTCCGTCACCACGCCCACGAAGCTCTCGGGCACGTCCACCACCACGAGCTCCACCGGCTCCACGATGTCCCCGTTCACCTCGCGGGTCACCACCTCGGGGTTGGAGAGCTGCACCTCGTAGCCCTCCCGGCGCATCGTCTCCACCAGGATCGCGAGCTGCAGCTCCCCGCGCCCCAGCACCAGGAACGTGTCGGGTGACTCCGTGGGCTCCACCCGGATCGCCAGGTTGCGCATCGCCTCCTTCTCCAGGCGGTCCTTCAGGTGCCGGCTGGTCAGGAACTTCGACTGCTTGCTCTTGCCCGCGAACGGCGAGGTGTTCACCCCGATCCGCATCTTGATCGTCGGCTCTTCCACCACGATCCGCGGCAGCGCCTCCGGGTGGGTCGGCACCACGATGGTGTCTCCGATGGTCGCCGAGTCGAGCCCGGCCACGGCCACCACCTCGCCCGCCGACGCGCTCTGCACCACGCCTCGCTTCAGCCCCTCGAAGGCGTAGAGCACCTTCACGCTCCCGCGGGTCTGCCCCTCCTCGCCGAGCACCAGCACTTCCTGGTTGTTCTTCACCGTCCCGCGCACCACGCGCCCCACTGCGAGCTTGCCCACGTAGTCGTCGTGCGCCGTGTTGCAGATGATGATCTGCAGCGGCCCCTCCGGGTCTCCCGCCGGCGCCGGCACCTTCGACAGGATGGTCTCGAAGAGCGGCGTGAGGTCCGTCGCCACGTCCGTCATCTCCTTCTTCGCCTGCCCCAGCTTCCCGATCGCGTAGAGCGTCGAGAAGTCGAGCTGCGTGTCCGAAGCCTCCAGATCGCAGAACAGATCGAACACCTCCGAGAGCACCTCGTGGGGCCGCGCGTCGGACCGGTCGATCTTGTTCACCACCAGGATCACCGGGAACTTCCGCTCCAGGCACTTCGACAGCACGAACCGCGTCTGCGGCAGCGGCCCCTCCGCCGCGTCCACGAGCAGGATGGCCCCGTCGGCCATCATCAGCGTGCGCTCCACCTCCCCGCCGAAGTCGGCGTGGCCTGGCGTGTCCACGATGTTGATCTTGGTCCCCTTGTAACGGACGCTCGTGTTCTTCGCGAGGATGGTGATCCCCCGCTCCCGTTCGAGGTCGTTCGAGTCCATGACCCGCTCGACGACCTCCTCGTTCTCGCGGAAGGCGCCTGCCTGCCGGAGCATGTGGTCGACGAGGGTGGTCTTACCGTGGTCGACGTGCGCCACGATCGCGATGTTGCGGAGGTTTTGAGCCATGTCGGCGGCATGCCCCTAGCATGCTGCCCGGCGGAGCGCGAGAGGGCTGCCGGCCTCCATGGCGTCACCTTCCTCAACCCTGGTATGGGAGGCCCCATGGACCTCGCGCTTCTCAAGGTGATGGTTGAACAGCAGATCCCGTTCAACCGCTTCCTCGGCTTGGAGCTCACGCATGCCGAGCCCGGTCGGGTTCGCCTGGAGCTGCCCTTCCGCGACGACTTCCTCGGCGACTGGGCCCGCGCCGCCCTCCACGGCGGCGTCATCAGCATGGTCGCCGACGTCGCGGGCGGCGTCGCCGTCTGGTCCACGCTGGAAAGCCCCTCCCTCCGCGTCTCCACCATCGACCTGCGCGTCGACTACCTGCGCCCCGGCAAGACCGAGCGCCTCATCGCCGAGGCCGCGATCGTCCGCGTCGGCGGCCGCATCGGCGTCTCCGACGTCCGCCTCTTCCACCCCGGCGCCGAGGACCACCTCATCGCCACCGGCAAGGGCGTCTACGCCATCAAGGCCCTCAAGCACCCCCCCGCGGCCCCGCCCGCGTAGACCCCGCGCGCCCTTGTGCGGCCTGCGCGCCCCCTACTCGCGCCCGCCGCCCTGACGCCCTGCCGCGACGTTGAGCCTGCACGCGATGTTCAGCGACAGCGCCACCTCTTCCAGCGACCTCACCTGCTGCTCGATCGGCCCTGGCGGCGTGCAGTCCACCACCTGCAGTGGCGCCGCCCCGCCCTGCGCCACCTCCGTGAAGGAGCGCACCCGCCGCACCCACCGCTCCGTGAGCGCTGCCCGGTGCCCTTCCGGATCCTTCACCAGCGGCCTCGGATCCGCGAAGGTCGCCCCCCGCCGCCCCTCCGGCACCGCCGCCGCCCGCGCCACGACCTCCCGCGTCACCTGCTTCAGCGCGGAGATCAACCGCATGCGCCCCCAGTAGTCGAGCGACGCCGCGAGCGGCACCTCGACCAGCCCGTCCACCGTCACCGCGATCATCTTGACCTTCTCGGGCGCCTTCTCCCCGGGCGCCTTCTCGTCGTCCGCGGCCTCGGCCTTCTTCGTCGCCGCCTTGCTGTACGACAGCCGCATCGGCGTCGCGGTCATCCCGCACATCTTCACCTTCGCCGCCCCCTGCGTCACCTGCTCCAGCTCCTTCGCGATGGCCGCCACCGTCGCCTGCGCCGCCGCGATCGCCTGCGCCTCGCTCATCTCCGTCTCCCGGAGCGCGAACCCCATCTCCAGCATGTCCGGCCTCACCACCAGGTCGGACGTCGCCCCCCGCTGCGGCACCGAGGGCGCCGAGGGCGAGGAGGTGAAGCTCTCCGACGCGGAGCTGAAGCTTCCTGACGAGTAGGCCGTGAGCGAAGGCGCCGAGGGCACCGTCGACGGCTCGTACATCGGAGGGGTCGCGGCGCAGCCAGCCGTGGCGAGGGCGAGGAGGAGCAGCGCAAGTCTCATGGCCGGCGAGCCTACACCCGCGCCGCCGTGACGAGAGCGCCCTATCGATCCCTCAGCGGTGCACCACCACGGCCGTCGTCGCCCCGTTCTCCTTCGTCGCCCCTGCGCCCGTCGCCCCTTGCCACCCCTCCGGCACCTGCGGATCGCTCCACCCGAACAGGTACGCCGCGTCGATCGGCGACACGTTCACGCACCCCGCGCTCGTCGGCTCCCCGAACCGCTCGTGCCAGTACGCCGCGTGCAGCGCGAAGGGCGGGTTGAAGTACTGGGTGTGGGGCACGTCCGCGATCCAGAAGCTGCGGTTCTCCCCCTTCTCCGGCGACATCGTCGCTGCCCGGTCCTTGAACGTCACGTAGAACGTCCCCCGCGGCGTCGTGCTGTCCTTCACCGGATCCCGCCCTGGCACCGACACCCCCCCGGCGCCTGGCGACATCAGCGTCGCGAACACTGGCGTCCTCCCCTCGTACGCCGTCAGCGTCCCCAGCGTCACCCGCACGTGGATCCACTTCTGCCCCTCGGCCACGCCCCCTGGCAGCTTCTTCGCCGCCTCCACCACCGTCGCGTCCTCCTCGGCCATGTAGAGCGTCGCGCCCCCCGCGTCCCGCTCCCGCGTCTCCAGGAACACCCGCCCCCCGTGCTCCACCTGCTCCCCGGTGAGCTGCACGAACGACCGCAGCGCGAACTCCCCCCCGGCCACCTCCACGCCGCCACCTGCCACCCCGCGGTACCTGGGCCGCGCCTGCTTCCGGACCCACGCGAGGGGCAGCTTCACCTCCGCCCCGAGCCGCGTCCCCTGGAACGTGCTCGGCCTGAAGGGCCGCACCCGGTCCGCGGGCATCAGCGTGTTGTCGGCCGACAGCAGCCACGTGCGCCCTTCTGCCTCGAAGGACCGCGTGAACGACACCATCGAGCCCAGCGGCATGTCCTGCCGCACGAGCCCCATCCGGTCGCTCAGCCCCTGACCTCCCCGCAGGAACTCCGGCAGCGCGTCCACCGCCGGGATCGCCTCCACCACTGCCAGCGCCTCGTGCCCGCTCAGCGTCTTCGGCAGCGGCCTGAACGACCCTGCCTTCCCGAACTTCGTCTCGAACCGCGCCTGCTCTGCCCGCGTGGGCAGGCGGTTGTACATCGGCGCCCCGTTCGACAGCGCGTACCGGTACGGGAACGCCCCTTCCTTCCCCCGCGTCGCCTCCGCGATCTCCACCGACCGCGGCGCCGGTGCGAGCGTCACCGTCCTGTCCACGCACACGTATCCCCGCGGCTCGACGGCCAGATACCCCCCCGGGCACCCTGTCCCCCGCACCTTCTCTGTGCTCCGCAGCGCCACCGACCCCCCGTTGCGCACGTACCCCAGGTACTTCTCCCCCCGCGCCGGCTCTGGCCAGATCCACGTCACGTATCCCTGGCTGGTGAGCCTCGGCCGATCGTCGATGGGCGCTGCCTCCTTCGTCGGAGCTGCTGCGGGACCCTCGTGCCCCTTGCTGGCGTGACCTGCCTGCCCATCGCTGACGCGACCTGCCGCAGCCTGTCCGCCGTGGGCTGCCTGCATCCCGGGGCCGGCCTGCGCGAGCCCCGTTGCCCTTCCTTGTGCCGTCGTCGGGGCCTGCATCGCGAGCGTGCCGCTCCCGGCCATCCGCGGCCCGTCCTGCGGAGAGGCGGCGGGGCTCGGTGCCCCCGGAGCCGCACTGGTGCCGTCCACCGCTCCGGAGTCTACGTCCCCGTCACTGCGCGTCGGGCTGGAGGAGTCTGCCTGGACTGCCCCGCCTCGCTTCTCCTGGTGCAGCGATCCTGCTCCCGCTCCCGTCGCGAGCCCTCGCCGCTCACTTTCCGTGGCGCCCCCACAAGCGAACGCATGCACGAAGGGGAGGAGCAGCAATACGGATCGAGGTGACATCGGATTCAGCTTTCTTTCGTATCCGATCCTGCGCGCCCCGCCAACGCGCTCCCTTGCGCCCCGCCCGCAGTGTGGTCCTTAGGTCCGGCCATGAAGCGCCGCTTCAACACCGCCGGACCTTGCATCACCGAGCGCCACTGCATGGTTCAGGCGGCGCGCCGCCTGTCCGAGATACCCGCCCTCGTGGAGCGGATGGAGTTCGTCAACATCCAGCCAGCTCCCCGCCAGAGGGGCAACACCACCACCCTGCGCGCGCTCGCCCAGCACCTCACCGCGTCGGGCCGGTATGCTGCGGTCGCCTTCTCTTGCGAGGATGGAGGAGCCTGGAGTGACGACATCGGCTCGGCGCACCGTGCCTTGCTGAAAAGCCCCCTCCTCAGCGCCGAGAGCCAGCTCCCGCCCGAGCTGCGGCCACCTGCCGTCGACACCGAGGGCGACGAGGGACTCGTCGGCACAGCCCTGAGCACCTGGGCGCGCGCCTGTCCTCGCCCTCTCGTCCTCTTCTTCGACGAGATCGACGCCCAGCGCGGCGCCAGCCTGCTCAGCGTCCTCAGGCAGCTCCGCGCCAACTTCCCGAGCCGTCCTGCCCACTTTCCTGCCTCCGTGGCCCTCTGCGGCCTGCGCAACGTGCGCGACTACAAGATCGCCAGCGGCGGGGATCCTGACCGGCTCGGCTCCTCCAGCCCCTTCAACATCAAGATCAAGTCCCTCCGGCTCGGCAACTTCACCCTCGCCGAGGTCCGCGAACTCTACGCCCAGCACACCGCCGAGTACGGCATCGGCCGCGGCCGCATCGACCTCCTCGTCCGCTGGCCCCACCTCGCGCCTGACCGCTCCCGACGCCTCAGCGCTGCCCGCCAGGCCCCGCGTGCAGCGCTGCATCCGGCAGGATCCCCAGCCTCTCCCAGCGGATCTCCCCGTCGAGCACCGAGACGTGCACCAGCACCACCCGCCCCACCACGGCCGACATCGGAAGGGCACCGAAATGCCGGCTGTCGTGAGAGTTGTCGCGGTTGTCCCCGACCACGAACACGCTGTCCGGCGGCACCGTGAGGTCGACCTTCACGTCCGATTCCGACGCGGTCCGGAGGGTGTCGTAGGCGTGGCCGTCGAGCGTCTCCCGCCACACCGCACCCTTCTGCGTCTCCTCGCCCCCGTACCCGCCCCAGGTCACGTCACCGTCGACGAGCGTCGCTGCCACCGGCGCCCCGTTCAGCCGGATGGAATAGCCATCGATCTGGAGCCGGTCGCCTCCGACCGCGAGGACGCGCTTCATGAACCGCTGGCGTGGGTTGCGGACATCCGCGTGGACCACGATGTCCCCGCGGGCAGCTTTCCCCGCGAGCGCCCCCTTCGCGACCAGGACCTGATCACCGGGGATCAGCGAGGGGATCATGCTCCCCGTCGGCATCCGGAACGCCTCCACCAGGTGCTCCCGCAGCGCGGCCGCCGTGCTCACGGACGGCGCGACCTTCAGCGTCAGCTCGGCGCCTTCGAGGTGCAACGCCTCCTTCAGACCCGCACCCCCCTGCGCCGCGGCCCGCGCGAAGCTCTCCTCGAAGAACGCGCGCACGGCGGCGGCCCCGCTGGCGTCCGGGAAGCGCAGGCGGACCTCGACGGCATCTGCGCCAGTGACGAAGCGCAGGGCAGGTGCACGGTCCCGGGGCGCGAGCTGCGCCGCGAACGCGAAAGGCGCCTTCGGATCGACCTCCGCGAGCCACGCCCCGAGATCCACGGACGCGCCGCCGCCGGACCTGCTGCCTCCCGTGACTGCCGGCGCCCCCACGCCCTCGCGCGAAACCAGGACCGCCCCCTCCGGGAGGGCAGCCACCTGGAGCGCCGGCATCCCCGCAGCTCCCGGGCTGCCGCCTTCGGCACCGAGCATCGCGTCGAGCACGCAGCGCACGGCCTCCGCGCCTGGCGTCCCCTGCAAGGCCATGGCGAACGCGCCTGACCTGGCGACGCCACCTTCCAGCGTGTGAATCTCCGTGCGCCCGTCGAGGCCACACCCCTCCATGTACGGCGTCCAGGGGAACTGCGAGGCGCTCCCCATCCCGAAGGGCAGGTTCGGCAGCGCGTCGAACTTCACCCGCGCCAGCATCGCGGCTCCCGCTGGCGCGTGCCCGCCCGCGAAGGGGACCGGAACGGACGCGCTCTCGGGCGTCGCAGGCATCACCTGCCCAGGCGTCGACGGCGGAGGCGCGGCCGGTGCACAGGCAAGCCCGGGGAACAGGAAACACGCGACGAACCACCAGCAGCGCATCCCCGTCACTCTACCAGCACCCCTGCCGCACTCCTGCCGCAACCGTCGGCATCCTCGCGGCATCCTCGCGGCATCGTCGTCGCATCCCGCGCAGGCCCTGGACGGGAAGGCCCATGGCCGCGCTTCCCGATGCTCCCCCGCCCGGAGATCCTCGCCACCACGGCCTCGGTGTTCTGGCCCGTGTCGCGCGCTGTGTTAGATTGGGCAGCGGGGGGTGCCATAACATGTCGTTATGGTCAGGCTCCTCTCACCTGGACCATGAGCGGCGTGCACGCCGAGCGCAGGCGACCTGCCGCCTGCGTGCACGCAGTGCCCGGCAACGAACGCCGCGCGCGGCGTGCTCGGCGTGTGCGGGAGACCGTGACAGAATGACCACCACTCCTCTCGACATGCGCCCCATGCGCATCGATGCGGACGGCCACGTCGTCGAGGACATCGCCGAGATCTCCCGCCGCCTCCCCCACTGGAATGGCGCCGCCGCCCCGGGCCTCTTCGGCCCCTTCCCCCACCTCGACCACCTGCACCACGGCGTCTGGGTGCCCCCGCAGGGCTCCTTCGGCAACCCGGGCGTCCATGGCTGGCAAAGCTTCATGACCGAGCTCGGGCTCACCGCGGCCGTCCTCTATCCGACCGCCGGCCTCTCCATCGGCAGGCTCATGGACGCCGCCTACGCCCATGGACTCTGCCGCGCCTACAACGACTGGATCCACGACGCCTACCTCCTCCGCGACAGCCGCTTCCGCGCCATGGGCCTCATCGCCATGCAGGACCCCGACCTCGCCGTCGAGGAGCTGCGCCGCTGCGTCGAGGAGCTGGGCATGGCCGGCGCCATGCTCCCTGCCAACGGCCTCAAGATGCACCTCGGCTCCCGCGCCTATTTCCCCGTCTACGCCGAAGCCGATCGCCTCGGCTGCGCCCTCGCCGTGCACGGCGGCCCCCACCAGGGCCTCGGCCTCGACACCTTCGGCGTCTTCGCCGCCGTCCACGCCCTGGGCCACCCCATCGCCGTCATGGAGGCCATGGTCGCCATGCTCTTCCACGGCGTCTTCGACCGCTTCCCCCGCGCCCGCTACGGCTTCCTCGAAGGCGGCGTCGCCTGGATGCTCCTCGCCCGCGAGCGCTCCCACGGCTCCTGGAAGGCCTTCCAGCCCGTCGACCCCCGCGGCGAGCACGCCCGCCTCCGCCCTGGCGAGGGCTTCGCCGCCTACATCCAGCGCCACATCGACGAGGGCCGCATCTTCGTCGGCGTCGAGGGCGACGAGCCCGACCTCCCCTATGCCGTCCAGGTGCTCGGCAACAAGCCCTGGATCTTCTCCACCGACTTCCCGCACGAGCACGGCGCCGACAAATCGCAGCACGAGCTCACGGAGCTGCTCGACGGCGACGCCCTCTCCGCCGCCGACAAGATCGCCCTCGTCCACGACAACGCCGCCAGGTTCTACGGCCTGAGCCGCGCTGCCCGCCCCACCTGACCCCGAGCCTCACCCACCCCGTGCGGACCTTGCCAGCAACGACCCGAAACCCTCTCCGGAAGCGAGGATTGATGACCCGTCTCTTGATTCCAGCGACCGCGGGCGTGGCGCGCCACGCCGTGGACGACAACCTCCGCGCCCTCGTCGAGGGGGGCGGCTACGGCACCTACCTCGGCCTCGGCCAGGTCGTCTCCCTGTCCAGGGACGACGAGCCCATCGTCGGCGACGAGGCCTCCGAGTTCAGCCGCGAGGCCGCGCACCACCCCGAGCGTTACCGCCCCATCGTCCGCTTCGTGCGCGACCTCTGCGACCGCGCCGGCCTCACCGCCCCCCGCATCCTCGACTTCGGCTGCGGCCCCGCCATCCTCTCCGCGATGATCGCCCGCGCCATCCCCGCGGCGCACGTCACCGGCGTCGACCTCTCCCGCGACATGCTCACCCTCGCCGCCGGCACCCTCCAGTCCTTCGGCGTCGCCGGGCGCATGACCCTGCACCACCACGACGCCCGCCTCGTCGCCCGCGAGGCCGACCACCTCGCCGACGTCGTGGTCTCCCGCAACATGCTCCACCGCATCGACGGCCTCGGCGACACCCTCACCCGCATGGTCTCCGCCGCCCGCCCTCGCGGCGGCATGGCCTGCTTCACCGCCTTCCGCCAGGTCTCCGACCTCGGCCCTGCGGGCCAGGCCGCCTTCGTCGCCGCCGTGCGCGAGCGCCGCGTCACCCGCGACGTCGAGAACCTCGTCCGCTCCTTCGTCCGCGCCCACCTGAGCGCCCCCTCCCTGGAGCAGTACCGCAAAGCCGCCGGCACCGTCGCCCGTCACCTCAACGTCCGTGAGGTGCGCGTCTGGGCCGGCAACAACAACAACGTCTGCCTCTACTTCCAGCGCTGAGAACCCACGCCACCATGAATACCCGCACCGCCCGCGACACCCGCTCCACCACCTGCGACACCAGCAGCCACCCCGCCCGCCCCACGCTGCGTGACGTCAGCGCCGACGTCAGCGTCGACGTCAGCGCCGACGTCAGCGCCGACGTCAGCGCCGACGTCAGCGCCGACGTCGGCGTCGACACCTGGCGCGACTCCGCCCGCCCCACGGTGCGTGACGTCCGCGCCGACCGCGACCGCCCCACCTTGCGTGACGTCAGCGCCGACCGCGTCCCCGACAGCACCCGCCTCCGCGCCGTCCAGGCCAGCGACACCGACCTCGACTGCCTCCTCCGCCGCCACCAGGGCCGCATCCTCCGCCCCACCCAGTTCCTGCGCCCGGACGAGGCCCCGCGCCCCGGCATGGAGCCGGTCTGGATCAGCCCTCTCGCCGACAAGCGCTACGAGCTGCTCGTCACCGACGCCCTCACCCGCGAGGACCTCGTCGGGGGCGTCCTCGTCCGCTTCGCCGCCGACCTCGCGTACTTCGAGGTCCGCATCGACGACACCGCCGACCTCACCGCCACCACCGAGGCCGCCTACAGCCGCATCTTCCAGGTCACCCAGCACCTCGCCGCCTACCGCCTCCTCCGCCTCTGGAACTACGTCCCCTGCATCCTGCGCGGCGCCGACGACCAGGAGCGCTACCGCCTCTTCAACGCCGGCCGCTTCGCCGCCTGGCAACAGCACGGCCCCAAGGACGACCAGGGCGACCCCCTCTACCCGGCCGCGACGGGCATCGGCGCCCACGGAGGCCCCCTCGTCATCCAGGTCCTCCTCACCCGCCAGCGCGTCGATTACGTGCAGAACTACCGCCAGGTCCCTTCGGCTTGCTACTCCCGCAAGTTCGGCGTGCGCCCGCCCGTCTTCGCGCGCGGCAGCCTCCGCCGCGGCGGCGACTTCTCCGACCTCATCGTCTCCGGCACCGCCAGCATCGTCGGCGAGGAGACCGCCCACACCTGCATGCGCGCCCAGTCCGCGGAGACCGTCCGCAACCTGCAGGCCCTCCTCTCCCGCAAGAACCTCGGCGGTACCAGCTTCTCCCTCCTCGGCTTCCACTCCGTCCGCGCCTACGTGAAGCACCCCGAGGATCTGCCCGAAGCCCAATTCGAGCTGGAGCGCCACATCTCCCCCGAGCACATCATCTACCTGCTCGACGACATCTGCCGCCCCGGCCTCCTCCTGGAGGTCGAGGGCATCGCTGCCTGACCGACCCGTTGCCACGCCACCGCCACGCCCGCCTGCGCCTGGCCCTCGCCGAGGGCCGCCCGCTCCCCCGGGAAGCCCCCTGACGCGGCTCCGATCAGGCATGCCCGACGTGACGTCCGGACTGCGCTTTCAAGGGGTCTCCCTCCCCGGGGATCGGGATGTCTCCTGTTCCGGATGGCCAGCCCTCATGTACTCTCCACCTCCGGTCGGATGTGAGCCTTCTCATCTTTACTCGGCGTGGGCGGGACATGGGTCACCAGCGGCGATCAGGCGAGAAACGAAGGCGCGAAACGAAGGCAAGAGCGCGGAGGCCTCGATGAGCGCCGAGGGCCCTCCTCCCAGCAAGCGCGGCGCGGCCCTCGACGCGGGGCCCCCCCTCCCTGGCCTCTCCAGGCACGCGCGCGCCCCGCGCCTCGAGCCGCTCCGGGTCTCGCTGGTGGTCACCCACCCGCGCGGCGTCGAGGTGGCCTTGCTTCACCCGGACGTCCCCCTCGTCCTCGGCCGCTCCAAGCCCGCGATGCTGCGCTTCGACGACAGCGCCCTCTCCCGCGCCCATGCCCGCTTCACCCTCACGGGCGACCAGGTCCTCGTCGAGGACCTCGGCTCCACGAACGGCACCTGGCACCACGGCAAGCGCTTCAAGCAAGCCGAGCTGACCCTCGGCGACTCCGTGCGCCTCGGCAGCCTCCACGTGCGCATCGAGCGCCTCGGCGGCGACAGGCACGCCTCTCCTGGTGCTCCTGCCATTTCCGCCGCGTCCGCCGCCGCCCGCCCCGAGGACGACGCCTCGCCCCACCAGGACGCCCCCACCCTCGCCGACGGCGACTTCGCGCGCTCCCTCGCCACCGAGCTGCAGCCTGGCCGCGTCGACCTGCACACCGACCCGCACGTCGAGCACGTCGAGCACGCCGAGTGGCACGTCGGCGATCGCGTCACCTACCCCGGCGAGCCCGACATGCCCCCCGAGCTGCTCCTCACGGGCATCCGCATGCGCCCCCTGCTCGCCCAGGCCGAGCGCGCCGCCACCGCCCGCGTCCCCGTGCTCCTCTGCGGCGAGACCGGCACCGGCAAGGAGCTGCTCGCGCGCTACCTGCACGAGCGCAGCTCCCGCCGCGGCGCCCCCATGTTCTCCGTGCAGTGCGGCGGAATCCCCCGCCTGGCCCAGGAGAGCCACCTCTTCGGCCACGACGAGGGCGACTTCCCGGGCGCCGTGCAGCAGAAGGGCGTCTTCGAGGAGGCCAGCGGCGGCACCGTCTTCCTCGACGCCATCGGCGAGCTGACCCTCGAAGCCCAGGCCGCCCTCCTCTGCGTGCTCGACACCGGCCGCATCGTCCGCCCGCACCGCGAGATCCCCGTCGACGTGCGCGTCATCGCCGCCACCCACCGCGACCTCGACACCATGATCGCCGCCGGCCACTTCCGCGACGACCTCTACATGCGCTTCAACGGCGCGACCCTGGTCGTCCCCCCGCTGCGCGAGCGCAAGGACGAGATCGTGCCCCTCGCCGAGCACTTCCTCCGCCTCGCCAACGACGCCAACGGCCGCACCGTGCACGGCTTCCGGGTGGACACCTTCGAGACCCTCCTCCGCTATTCCTGGCCCGGCAACGTGCGCGAGCTGCGCCACGCCATCGAGCACGCCGTGGTGTTCACCGCCTCCGACGAGATCACCCCTTCCGACCTCCCCCGCGCCGTGCGCGAGCCCTCCCTCGCCCGCGGCGCCATCCTGGAGACCCTCACCGAAGACGGCGCCGCCGCCGCCCTCGAAGCCAGCTCCCCGGGCCTCCTCGACGAGCGCTCCCGCCTTCAGCGCGAGGAGGCCGTGCACCTCCTCCAGGCCCTGGAAGACGCCGACTGGGACAAGACCAGGGCCGCAGAGGCGCTGCAGATGCCCCTGCACGCCCTCGTCTACAAGATGATGGTCCTCGGCCTGCGCCGCCCGCAGATGTGACGCGCTGACGCGCTGACGCGCTGACGCCCTGACGCGCTGACGCGCTGACGCCCTGACGCCCTGACGCCCTGACGCCCTGACGCCCTGACCGTGAGCATCGTGTCGGTGTACGATGCAATGGCGTTCGAGGCGATCTCGGGCAGGCGCGGAGGCGGGTCGATGGTGGGCCGGATGGCGGTCGTGGCGCTCGGACTTCTGGTGGTGGGCTGCACCGGCAACGTCGTGGTGCTGTCCGGGCCCGACGAGACGCCGATTCCTGCCAACCCTGAGCCTCCGCCCGAGCCCTTTCCCGAGCCCCTTCCCGAGCCCCTCCCTCCGGAACCCCAGCCCACGCCCCTCGGCTTCTGCCTGGGCGACGCGGTCTCGACCGGCACGATCGAGGCGACGGCAGCCGAGGGCGGGCCCGTGGGGGAGCTGGTCCCGGGCAACTGGTACGCCATCGAGACCAGCGGCGGCCCCTGGTTTGCGCACGGCGGAGGCTCAGGACCCGCCTATTACGGCGCGTGGGTCTCCGACGACGGTGGCGTCACCTGGTTTCGCCTCAACGACAGCGCCGACGACGGCAAGGACTTCACCGTGGCGTGGGGCGCCGCCGCCGAGCCCGTGGGCGCCAGCTACCAGCGTGGTTACTGGCAGGCGACGGGCACCAGCATCCGCATCCAGGTGGCCGACCAGGTCTTCGAGGACAACTCCGGCAGCCTCTCCTGGACGCTGTTCGACGCCTATCCCTGCGACTGACCTGACTTTCCACGCGCTCGGACGCCAGGCGCAGCAAGACGCCCGTGCAAGCCAGGCCGCCCGTGCAAGCCAGGCCGCCCGTGCAAGCCAGGCCGCCCGTGCAAGCCAGGCCGCCCGTGCAAGCCAGGCCGCCCGCTGTCCCCTGTTCCGCACGACCAGCCCTCATGTACTCTCCCGGTCCAGTCTGCGGTGATTCTTCTCTTCGATGTGCGGACAGGACATGGCCGATCACGAGCGACGATCAGGCGACGATCAGGCGACGAACAGGCACGGGCACCGGGAGGTCACCATGGCCGCTGAGGGCCCTCCCTCCAGCGAGGGCGGCGCCGCCTCCGACGCGGCGTCCGTGCGCACCACGCAGCCGGTCCCCAGCAGCATCCTCCGGCACGCGCGCACGCCGCGCCCCGAGCCGCTCCGGATCTCGCTGGTGGTGACCCACCCTGGCGGCGTGGACATGGCGTTACTCCACCCTGGCGTCCCCTTCGTCCTCGGCCGCTCCCGGCCGTCGATGATGCGCTTCGAGGACAGCGCCCTCTCCCGCACTCACGCCCGCTTCACCCTCACCGGCGAAACCGGCGAGCAGGTCCTCGTGGAGGATCTGGACTCCACGAACGGCACCTGGCGCCACGGCAAGCGCCTCAAGCAGGCCGAGCTGTCCATCGGCGACGCCGTGCGCCTCGGCAGCCTCCGGGTGCGGGTCGAGCGGCTCGGCGGGGAGAAGCGCAGCGACGGGGCGGTGACCTCCGCGGATGAAGGCGCGGCGCACGTCGGTGGAGGCGCGGCCCGCATGGTGGAAGGTGCGGCCCGCGCCGGGGAGAGCGTGGCGTATGTCGAGCCGCTCGTGGCGGGGGCCGGGATGCGCCCCCTGCTCGCGCGGGCGGAGCGCGCAGCCACGGCGCGGATCCCGGTGCTCGTTCAGGGCGAGACCGGCACGGGCAAGGAGATGCTCGCGCGCTACGTGCACGAGCGCGGGCCACGCCATGAGGGCCCCCTGATCTGCGTCAACTGCGGCGCCATCTCCGCGTCGCTCGTGGAGAGTCACCTCTTCGGGCACGAGAAGGGCGCCTTCACGGGCGCCGTGCAGCCGCAGAAGGGCGTCTTCGAGGAGGCCAACGGCGGCACCCTGTTCCTCGACGAGCTGGGCGAGCTGCCCCTCGCCGCCCAGGCCACCCTGCTGCGCGTCCTGGAGAGCGGGCGCATCACCCGGGTGGGCTCGGCCCGCGAGATCCCCGTCGACGTGCGCGTCATCGCCGCCACCCACCGCGACCTCAAGGCGATGAGCCTCGCCGGCAAGTTCCGCGAGGACCTCTACTTCCGCCTCAACGGCGTCACCCTGGTCGTCCCCCCGCTGCGCGAGCGCAAGGAGGAGATCGAGCCCCTCGCCGAGCACTTCCTCCGCCTCGCCAACGAGGCCAACGGGCGCGCGGTGCGCGGCATCCAGGAAGAGACCTTCGAGGCCCTCCGGCGCTACCCGTGGCCCGGCAACGTCCGCGAGCTGCGCCACGCCATCGCGCAAGCCGTGGTGCTCACCACCTCCGACGAGATCAGCGTCGCCGACCTGCCCCGGGCCGTGCGCGACGCCGCCCCCCTCCGCGAGGCCGCCCAGTTCGACGACACCGTCGCCGACGACGAGGCCGCCGCCGCCCTGGAGGAGGGCGGCGTCGCACACGGCCCGAGCGGAGCCGGCTACCGGTCACGGATGCTCCAGAAGGAGCGAGGCGTGCTGCTGAGCGCCCTGGAGGCCGCCGGCTGGAACAAGACCAAGGCCGCGCAAGACCTGCAGATGCCGCTGCGCACCCTGGTCCACAAGGTGAAGACGTTCGGCCTGGTGCGCCCGCCGAAGTGAGGGGGAGGGGGGAGTAGCCGTAGGATGGGTCCGAGGTGTTCCGCGGACAGGTCCGAGGTGTTCGCGTGACACCATGTGAGTTGTCACGGGAACAGGTCCGAGGTGTTCCGCGAACAGGTCCGAGGTGTTCCGGGAACAGGTCCGAGGTGTTCCGCGAACACCTTCGAGGTGTTCCTGGAACAGGTCCGAGGTGTTCCTGGAACAGGTGACACCGTGTTCTCGCTCACTACGCAACCGGTTGCGCGAGCAACCCATTGCTCGATCGGTTCCGGATCGAGCAATGGGTTGCGTAGGATTTCTCCTGATGAGGGTGTCGCGCTCAAGGATTCCGCAGTGTTGCAAGCTGCGCCGTCCGCGGCACACGGCTTGCGAATAGGCCAGGCACGCACGGCGCCACGGTGCCGTGCCGGCTGTCGATCCCTGCGCATGCGGCGCAGAGGAGGAAGGCGGCCTTCATCGAGCCCTGTTCACGGAGCCAGTCATGGCCACGGTCACTCACGGAACGATCACCATCACCATCGACGACCTGCTCGCGCCGCCCCAGCAGGCGGGGAAGCTGTCGAAGCGCGACATTCGACGCACGGCCAAAGCGCCGCACAGTGTGGGCCGCCTCTGCAACCAGGCCGCCGACGCCCTGGAGCGCGCCGGCACGACCTTCTCGCCACCTCCCGGTATCACCGCCCAGGCATTGCGCGATGCCGCGATGCGCGTGGACGGCACCGACCAGTGTCTGACCGATCTCGACGTGGTCCGCGAGAAATTCCGTCAGTCACACCTCATCTTCGGCGCGGACGCCTGGAAGCTGGTGCGGCAGATGAACGATCACGTGAAGGCACAGATGAAGCACGATCCGGAGATCGGCGTCATCTTCCAGCAACTGGTCGAGGCCTTCGCCGCCTTCTACCGTCGCCCGCCCACCGAGGTGGAGGAGGACGAAGAAGCGGAAGAGGCCGAGGAGGAGCCGGAGAAGCCCATGCCCGCGGGCAAGTCGAGCTGAACCAAGCCGAGGTGAGTTGACGGGGCCGCGGTCAGCACGAGAGCCCGTGCTGGCCGCGGCTCGCGGGTCTCCTGCTGCCCGAGGTACTTCTCCGTGGCGGCGAGGAGCCGCGCAACGTCACGCGTCATCTCGGGGCGCTTCATGCCGCGGCGCAAGTCCTCGGGGGGCGCGTACGCCTGAAAGTTCTCCGGGAACGTCTGCTTGAACTGGAGCGCGATGCCCTTGCCCATCACGCCCACACAGTTGACGGTGGTCACCAGGGCGTCGACGCTCGCTGCCAGCAGGTTTCCACGCGCGCTCTCGATCCTGTGCGGTGATCAATGTACCATTCAGGCCTGACCAACACCCGGTTTTGGGGCGTGGAAGGTCATGGTCATGGTGCGGCGGTACGGGGACGGCATCTCCGCCTCTGTCGTCTGTTCGTGAGAGCTGGCCTGTGTGATCGAAGCTGGCCCTGCAACCTCATCCCTACGGATGCGATTCCGCTGGATGTGGGCACAGGGGATGTCTTCACGGAGTGAGCGTTGCGCAGGGATGCGCCAATGGGGTCGCTGATCGCCCTGGCTGGACAGAGGAATTCAAGCGGGGACCATGTTCATGCTCCACCGTTACCAGCTCGTTTTCGCAGGTGTGGCCGCCTGCGTCGGTGGTGCGTGTGGCATCGTCGGGGAGCCGTTCTCTTCGCGCGTGGAGCCCACGACGGCGGAGCCCAGGCCCGAGCACGGTGAGGGTGGCGATGCCTCCTGCGCGAGCTGCGGGGGTGGGGGAACCACGGCTCCCGGCAGCGGTGGTCACCCGGCGGGAGTCGGCGGGAGTGGCGGAGGGGGTGAGGGAGGCGGCATACCCGGCACCACAGGACCGTGGGCCGGCGACCTTCAGCTCGGCACGTCCGGGGACGACATGATCAATGCGCTGACGGTCGATGCGGAGGGCAACCTTTACTTCACGGGATACGAGCAGGGTAGCTTTCAGGCCGAGAACCTGAAGCCCACCGGGAATGCGCGCAGGGTGGTGGCCCGGTACGATCGAGGCGCCTCTCCGGTACGGTACCGCGGGCTCTGAATGGCCAACCGCGATCGCCTTCGATGCCGAGGGAAACGTCTATGTGGCCGGCACGACGAACGGTGCGTTCGCCGGTTACGCGAACCAGGGGACCACGGACGTCTTCGCGCTCGCGTTCGACAAGCGGGGGCTCGTGCAAGGCGCCTGGCAGGCCGGTAGCTCGGAATACGATAGGCCGGCCGCGATCGCTGCTGGCGTTGAGGGTGAGGTCTACGTGGCGGGGGAGACGTCAGGAAGCATTGTGCCAGGCAGCGCGCATCAGGTGGCAAGGACATGTTCCTGATGAAGACGTCGCTGTAAGCCCGGATGAGCGCCGGTGAGGCGCAGCGCCAGGTACGGCGGGAGACCGTCGCGGAGCGCGCCGCGCGGACTACACTCGCCGGATGCTTCGCCCTCTCTCCTGAGGTCTGGGCGCGCTCGCCTGCCTCGCCGCCCTTTCCGCCACGAGTGCTGCCGGGGCGGGGCCGGCCGCGGAGGCGAGGGCGCCGGCCAACCCAGGGACGGCCGCGGCGACGGCCGCGGGGGCAGCGACGAGCACGGACCCAGCGATCGACGCGCGCGTCCCGGGGCGCGATCTGGGGACATGGGTGGTGGGGGATCGCGTCGAAGAGGGCGAGGCTGCTGTTCGTTGACACGCGTGGCGGCGGCCGGGCACCGTGGGTGATCGCACGGGGGCGTGAACACGGATGGCCACGAAGAAGACGGCGACGCGGAGGGCGAAGGCTGGGGCGGGGAGCAAGGCTGAGGCCAGGGGCGAGGTCGCGGTCGGGAGCAAGGACGGGGGCGGGAGCAAGGAC
>NZ_ASRX01000051.1 GCF_000601485.1 Chondromyces apiculatus DSM 436 | reverse complement strand
GGGCGGGGGGGAGGCCACGCCAGGGGAGGGTGCCGCGCGGGGGAAGGCGGGGGCTGCGGCAGGTGGGGAGGCTGCGGTGGGCGCCGGGGAGAGGGCAGGGGCGGGGGCTGCGGCGGGGGCAGGGGAAGCGCGCGGGTCCGGGCAGGCCGGGGATCCCGCGGGAACGGCATCCGGGGCTGCAGGGGCGGCGCCGCTCGTGGGCAGCGCGGCCGCGCTGTCGTGGGTGGTGAGCAGCTACTTTGCGGAGGGGCTGCCTTACGCCATCGTCCACAAGTTTGCCTCGGAGTTCTTCACGGCGGCGCACGCGAGCACCGGGATCATCGGCCTCCTTTCCCTCTACGGGCTGGCCTGGAACAGCAAGTTCCTGTGGAGCCCCTTGCTCGACGTCCACAGCACCAGCCGGCGGTGGCTGCTGGCGACCGAGGTGCTGATCGGGCTTGCGGTGATGGCGCTGGCGTGGCCTGCGGGCGACGGAGCGCTCGGGCTCGTGGCGGGAGGTTTCGCGCTGGTGGCCTTGCTCGCGGCGACCCACGACATCGCGGTCGATGGCTTCTACCTGCAGGCGCTCCACAAGGACGCCCAGACCCGGCTCACCGGGGTGCGGGTCGGCGCTTACCGGGGGGCGCTCCTCGTCGGCGGGAGCGTGCTGGTGACGCTCGCCGCGGTGACCTCGTGGCGGTGGGCGTTCGTCGCGGCTGGCGCGCTGATCCTCGGGATCGCGGGCCTGCACGCGGCGATCCTCCCGCACCCGGCGAGCGCGCGGCCTGCGTCGCGGCCGAGCTACTTCGCGGCGCTGAAGTCCTTCGTGCGGCAGCCGCAGATCGCGCCCGTGCTCGCGTTCATCGTCCTCTACCGGGCGGGGGACGCGATGATGTTCTCCGTGTCCACGCCGTTCCTGAAGTGGCTCGGCCTGGACCTCGCGGCGCGTGGCCTCCTCAACATGCCGAGCATCGTCGCCTCCATCGGCGGGTCCATGCTCGGGGCGTTCGCCGTCTCGCGCTGGGGGCTCAGGCGCGCGCTGCTCCCGATCACGCTGCTCCAGAGCCTCGCGATCCCGCTCTTCGCGGTGCTCGCCTGGCTCCGCCCCTCGCTCCCCCTCGTGGGCGGGATCGTCATCGTCGAGCAGCTCGCGGCAGGGGTGGGTACGGCGGCGCTCATGGTGTTCCTGATGCGGCGCTGCGCTGGCGAGTACAAGGCCTCGCACTTCGCCGTGGCCAGCGCCCTGATGTCGCTGCCCGCGACCGCGATCGGAAGCGTGAGCGGGTTCCTCGCGGAGCGCGTGGGCTTCACGGTCTTCTTCGGCCTCGCGTTCGTGGCTTCTCTCCCTGGAGTTTTCCTGGCGCGGCGCGTCCCGACCGACTGAAGGCGCTGTTTCCGCGGCTTCTCACGGGGTCCCGGCGGTCGGCGCCCTGGCCGGTGGGCCCTCCGGGGGTCTCGCCCCGCTTGCATTCCCCGGCGGGCGTGGCAACGCTCGCGCCCATGGCTGTCCACAGGCGTCTTCGTGCGCTCCTCGCTCCCGCGCTCGCCGCGTCCGCGCTCGCCGCGCTCGCTGCCCCCCCTGCGGCGCAGGCCGATCTCCCGGCCCCGGCCAAGCCGCCCCGGCTCGACGTCCCTTTCACCCGGTACACGCTCCCCAACGGGCTCACGGTGATCTTGCACGAGGATCACACCCTCCCGCTGGTCGCGGTGAACACCATGGTGAAGGTCGGCTCCCGGCACGAGGAGGCGAAGCGCACCGGCTTCGCGCACCTCTTCGAGCACCTGATGTTCATGGGGACCGAGCGCGTCCCCACCAAGCGCTTCGACGCCTGGATGGAGGCGGAGGGGGGCTGGAACAACGCCTGGACCAGCGAGGATCGCACCGACTACTACGACGTCGCGCCGGCGCACGCGCTGCCGCTCCTCCTCTGGATGGAGGCCGACCGCTTCTCGTCCCTCGCCGACGACATGGACCTGCCCAAGCTCAACGCGCAGCGCGACGTGGTGCGGAACGAGCGGCGGCAGACCTCGGAGAACACGCCCTACGGCAAGGTCGAGCTGCGCTTGCCGGAGCTGATGTACCCGCCCGGTCACCCCTACCACCACCCCGTCATCGGCTCCCACGAGGACCTGCAGGCGGCCACGGTGGCGGACGTGACGGGCTTCTTCCGGAGCTGGTACGTGCCCAACAACGCCTCGCTGGTGGTGGCAGGGGACATCGACCCCGCCGCGACGAAGGCGCTCATCGAGAAGTACTTCGGCGGCATCCAGGCGGGGAAGGTGCCGCCTGCTCCCGCGGCGCCGGCCGTGACGCTGAAGGGGGTGGTCCGCGAGACGCTCACGGACAACGTGCAGCTCCCCAAGGTGATCATGGCCTGGCACAGCCCCGCGCAGTACGCGTCGGGGGACGCCGACCTCGACCTGCTCGCGACCATCCTCGACGAGGGCAAGGCCAGCCGGCTGTACAAGGCGCTCGTCTACGACAAGCCGCTCGCCCAGGAGGTCACCGCCATGCAGCTCTCGGGGGAGCTCGGCTCGCGCTTCGTCGTCGAGGCCATCGCCCGGCCTGGCGTGGACCTCGCGCAGATCGAGGCCGCCATCGACGCGGAGCTCGACAAGGTGCGCACGACGCCCGTCCAGCAGAAGGAGCTGGACCGGGCGAGGAATCAGTACGAAACGGCCTTCGTGAGCCGGCTGGAGTCGACCATGGCGCGCGCGATGATCCTGAACCAGTACGAGAGCTACCGCGGCGATCCGGGCTACGCGGAGCGCGATCTCGACCGCTACCGGGCGGTGACGCTGCAGTCGCTGCAGCAGCAGGCCAAGGCCTCGCTCGACCCGAACGCGCGGGTGATCCTGCACGTGGTGCCCGCCGCTCAGGGCAAGGGAGGGGCGCGATGATCCGCCACACCGTGCTGCGCGCCGCGCTCTGCGCCGGGCTCCTGGGAGGGGCGGCTGCCTGCGGGGGGACGCCGTCCACGACCCCGCCGCCAGCGACGCCCGACGCCGGCAAGACGCCCACCTCGGACCGCGGCAAGGCCGCCGGCTCGGCCGAGAAGCCCGACGCGCTCGGGCCCAGGCCGGAGCTGCCCTCGGCGAAGGTGTTCACGCCCCCGGCTCCGGTGGTCTTCGAGTCCAGGAGCGGGATCAAGGTGTGGCTGCTGGAGAGGCACACCTTGCCCCTCGTCTCGGTGTCGCTCTCAATTCCCTATGGCTCGGCCTCGGATCCAGCGGGCGCTGCGGGCCTCGCCTACATCACGGCCGACATGATGGACGAGGGGGCCGGGAAGCGTGACGCGGTCGACCTCTCCAGCGCCGTCAACGACCTCGGCGCCACGCTCAGCCTGGGAGCGCGCGTCGACGGGAGCATCGCCGCGCTCACCGTGCTGAAGAAGAACTTTGACCCTGCGTTCTCGATCTTCGCCGACGTCGTGGCGCGGCCGCGCTTCGACCCCAAGGAGTGGAAGCGCGTCAGCGATCTCTGGCAGAACGGCCTCCGCAAGCGCGGCGATGATCCTGCGCAGGTGGCGCGGGTCGTCTCGGGCGCGGCGCTCTATGGCCCGGGGACGCCTTACGGCCACCCGTCCGATGGGCTGATCGCGGACGCGCAGAAGATCAAGCTGCCCGATCTGAAGGCGTTCTATCAGGCCACGTGGCGGCCCGATCGGGCGACGCTGGTCGTGGTCGGTGACATCACGAAGGACGAGGTGCTGAAGGCCCTCGACCGCGATCTGGCGGGCTGGAAGGCGCCGAAGAAGGCAGCACCGCCGGAGGTGGTCCCCACCGCGAGCACCTCTTGGAAGCCGCCGCGGCTGCTCCTCGTCGACAGGTCCGAGGCGCCGCAGTCGATGATCATGGTCATGCGCAGCGGCGTCCCCGCGAGCGACCCGCGCGCGCCGTTGCTCGACCTCATCAACACGGCCCTCGGCGGCTCCTTCACCTCGCGCCTGAACCAGAACCTGCGCGAGGAGAAGGGGTGGACCTACGGCGCGGGCTCCGCGTTCACCGAGACCCGGGGCCAGGGCGCGTTCCTGGCGCGGGCTGCCGTGGTGGCGGAGGCCACGGGACCGGCGCTGAAGGAGATGATCGGGGAGCTGACCAAGATGGCCGACGCGGGCCTGACGCCCGAGGAGTTCTCCAAGGTCCGCGCCCAGGATCGCGCTGATCTCGTGGAGAACTACGAGACCACGGGCCGCACAGCCCAGCGCCTCGCGACGCTGGCGCTCCTGGGCCTCCCCCCTGCCCACGACGCCACGGCGACCGAGGCGCGGCAGAAGTCCACGCTGGCCCAGCTCGCGGAACTCGCCTCCGCGGTCGACCCGCGCGCCGCGACGGTGGTGGTGGTGGGCCCGAGGGCGCAGATCGAGCCGCAGCTCAAGGCCCTGCAGCTCGGCGAGCCGGTGGTCTGGGATGTGGAGGGTCAGCCGAGCGGCGCGAAGACCACGCCCTGAGCGTGCGGTATGTGGGCAGCCGGCGGGAGTCGCTTGTGTCGTCGGCTGTCGTCGTCTGCTGTCGGCTGCCGTCGTCTGCCAGTTTGGCGAGGTCCGAGGGCCTGACCTGACGCCGCTTCAGGGCGTGAGGGGCTCGAAATCGACGGGATGGGAAGGCGCCCCCTGGTGGAGGACTTCCTCCCCCTCCCATTCGCCCTGCCAGAAGATGAACCGGGGCTGTGCCACTCCGTCAAGGTAAGCCTCGAGGCGGACGATGGCGCCCGGGGTTGTCACGACCTCCATCTCGTCCACATCGGACGCCGTGGAGGTCTGCAGGTACGCTACCCCCTCGTCGTAGAGGGTCGCCTGGTCGCGACCTTCGAGGTTCACGCCCCCGAGGTCGATGAGCTCCGCGCCGACCTCGACGGAGACGAAGATGTCAAAAAGGCAGACCAGATCGGAGTGGTTGGTGTCGCACGTCGTCCAGACGCGCCACAGGCCGTCGGTCGCGTACTCCACGAACACGCCGACGCCCTCACCCGGCTCGGCGCTGACCGTGGCGTCGGTCTGGATGCTCATCAGCATGGGATCCGTCGCCACCGGCGGGGGCGTGGCGACATCGCCACCATCGTCCCAGCTATCACCGTGCTCGCCCTCGATGATGACGCAGCCACCGAGACCGAACGCGGCCGTGGCGAGAAGGATTGTCCACAGCCCTGGTGAACGTCGCTTCACAACATCGGAAGGAAAAGCCATGGGACCTGCTCCTCAGATTCGGGATACTCAGGTGTAAAGCATGAACCGGGCCAGCGCTACCTGCGCCGGCTCCCGCTCGAAGGTTTGGAGGATGAATGCGTCGCCTTGGGGGCCGAAGAGGCCTTGGGCGCGCGGATCCCGGAGCTGCGAGGCGCCGACGAGGGGGAGACCCGCGGGGAGGGGGAGACCCGCGGTGAGGGGGAGACCCGCGGCGAGGGCGTCGCGCGAGAGGGAGAGATGCGCGACGGGGAAGGGGAGACGCGCGAAGGCGAGGGGCTCGCGCTCGGTGCCCTGAACCGTGGCTGATTCGCCGAGGGGGCGCGCGTGGGCATGGAGCTGCCCCGGCTCGAGTCCGGGGTGCGGAACGTGGGCGTCGGCTGTCGCGACATCCGGCCCGGGTTCCCCGAGAAGCCTGGCTGCCGCGTGGAGGGGACGCGCGAGCCGCTCCCACCCGTGCTCGGCGCCACGCGCTGCGGGCCGCGCTGCTCGAAGCCGCCCTGGGGATTGATGCGCTCCGGGCCCCGGGAGGATCCGCGTGCCCCACCGCCGAGCTGCGGCTGGGAGCCAGGGGCACGTTGCGGGAGGCGGCCGAAGGCGTCGCGCGCATCGCCGCCGCGCGGCTGGAGCTGCATCCCGGGCTGGTTGCGCCTGTTCGGAGCCAGCGCCTTCGCCTGCGGAGTGGTGCTCCGGCGCGCGAAGCCCATGGCACGGCTGTCGGGAGTGACGCGCGCCTTGGGCACTGCCTTGGCGGACACGCGGGCCTCGGACAGCGAGGGCGACGCGGGCCGGTAAGATCCCGGCCGACCGGTCCCGCCATGCCCCGCGGAGGCGCCGGGGCGCGCTGGCGACCTGCCACCTGCGGAGGCTGCTGCCGGGCGGTAAGGCCTGGTGTGGGCCGCGACCCGCTGCACCACGGTGCGATCGCGGACCACGTAGGTCGTCACGTGATGATGAAAGACGTAGCTCGTCGGGCAGAACACGTAGGCGGCGCGCGGCACGGCCCACAGCGACACCGCGAGCCCGGCGGACCAGTAGAAGGTCGGCGGCATCGGCGCCCACCCGACGTATCCATAGTCGCCGGTGCGCCACACGACCCACGCCGGCGCGTAGACGCGGCCCGGGATCCACGCCCACCCGTATCCCCCCGTCCATACCCAGCGGCCATAGTGGAACGGGATGTAGCCCCAGTCGTAATCGCTGACCCACATCCACTCGTCCTGGTCCGTCAGGGCCCAGTGACCTGCCGTCTGGTAGGGCGCAAAGTCGGACCCCACGTAGTCCGCAGAGGGAACCCACACGGTGCCGTAGGTGCCGTCATCGACCCAGTCTCCGTAGGGCGCGAGGGGCTCCTCGAAGTCGGTCAGCGCGCTCGGGTCGTCGTCCTGGAAGTACTCGTCGCCGATCGCGTCCTGGGCCGGCTGTGCCACAAGGCGCTGTGAATCGGCGGTCTCACCTGCTGCACCCGGCGTGTCGTTCGCGTAGCCAGCGGGGAGGTCCTGTGCGTGCGCCCCCTCGGCCCCGACGACCATCGCGACGGCAGCTCCGAGAACACAGAGGATGCGGGCAAAGGGAGACATCGGGTTCATGATGGGTCGTCCTCCAGGGGAAAGCCAGCGCAAGTGGGGGGTCTTCCTGCGCCCAGCCTGCTTCTCAGCACCGTGCACGCTGCAAGGAGCATTCCCTTCGGCCGATCCCGGTGGACGCTGCAGGGTGCGAACCGCCGTCGGCGGCGAACTCCTCGCGGCGCGTCGCGGCGCGCGGAAGCGCCTACTTCGCCGACACTTTCGCCCCGTGGGCGCGTCGCTGTAAGGTGACCTCTTCATGCGGTCGTTCAGCGGGGGCATCTTGGCGTCGGTCCTGGTCGCGTCTCTTGTGCCGAGCGTGCCGAGCGCGGCGAGCGCGGCGCCGGTGCGGGAAGGGGTGCGCCTCGACGTCCTGCAGCCCGCCTCTCCGGAGAGCCACTTCATCCGCGCCGAGTCGCCCCACACTCCCAACGAGGACGCCGTGGAGTTCGCCGCTTCGGCGAGCGTGGAGTACGCCTCGAGGCCGGTCAGGGCCGCCGGGGTGGACAGCGCGGAAGGCGAGGTCGCGCTGGGTGACCCGGTGCGTCATGCGGTGCTCGCGCGGGTCGGCGCCTCGGTCACGCCAGGCGGCGTCGTCTCGCTCGACCTCAGCGTCCCCTTCGCCGTGTACACCGCAGGCGAGGGCGATCGTCCCATCTCCTATGCGGGTCAGCAGATCTCGCCGGCCAGCGGGGCAGGCCTCGGTGATCCGCGCTTCGGGCTGCATGCCCGGGTCCTGGACCGCGGCACCTTCGACCTGCTGCTCGGCGGCCGGGTCTGGGTGCCGGTGGGCTCGGAGGGCACCTTCATGTCGGACAAGCGCCTGCGCGGAGAGCTCGACGTCGGGGTGGCCTGCGAGGCCGGCCCGGTGCTCTGCGGCGGCATGATCAGCGTGGCGCCCGGGCTCTTCACGCTCCGCGACGGCGATCGCGCAGCCGCAGCCTTCGCGGTGCACGTCCTCCCGGTCCCAGCATTCTCCCTGGGCGTCGAGCCCTCGGTGGTGGTGCTCATGGACGAGCGGCCCGATGCCTCTCACCACGCCCAGATCGCGGTCGAAGCGCTCGCGGCCATGCGGCTCAAGCTCGGCGCCGTACGCCTCGGCCTCGCGGGCGGCCCGGTGTTCGGCAACGCCGCGGGCACGGGTGAGCTGCGGGGCGTCTTCACCGTGGGGGTGGTGGGCAGCGCGAAATCCAGCGGCCCCCGCACCAGGGCGCGGACCCCATCCGACCGCGACTTCGACGGCGTGCTCGACGCGCAGGATGCATGTCCTGCCGAGGCCGGGCCGGACAGCAAGGACCCCTCCCTGCGCGGCTGCCCGGTGCGCGACCAGGACTCGGACGACGTGCGCGACGAGGAGGACGCATGCCGGGAGCGCCCGGGCGTGAAGCACCCCGATCCCCGCGCAAACGGCTGCCCTGACGGCGACAACGACACCGTCCCCGATCCGCTCGACGGGTGCCCGCGTGAGCCGGGCGCCGCGCCTTTCGGGTGCCCCCGCTACGCCCGCCTCGAAGGCGACCGCTTCAAGATGGAGCCCCCGCTCGTGGTCGACGGCCCTGCGCTCTCGCGCGACGCCCGCGCCGCCCTGGAGGAGGTCGCCGCGACCGTCCGCGCCAACCCCCGGATCGCGCACGTGACCATCGGCATCGGCACGAAAGGCGTGAGCGCCCAGGCGGCGGACGAGCGCGCCAGGGCCATCCTGCTCGTGCTCCGCGCCGGCTACCTCGACCAGAGCCGCTACGAGGTGGAGCTGCGTGAGGACCTCAAGGCCGGCGTCGTCGAGATCACCGTCCCGCGCTGACGCGATCGCGCCCCGATCTCACTCCAGGTCGTGCTCGTCGAGCGACGGCTCCCGCGCCTGCCCTTCCTGCGGCTGCGCCGCCGTCCCTGGCGGTGACCCTGCCGCCTCGTTCGCCGGCTCCCTCGGGGGCACCGCTGCCTGTGGCTGGGCCTCCGCGAGCCGCCGATCCGCCTCGCGCAGCCGCCGGTTCAGCACCCGGATCACCGCCTCGGCGATCTCCACCGTGTCGTGGACGGCCTCGTGGAAATCCTCGGCCGACACGCGCAGCAGCTCCGCGTCTTCCGTGACAGTCGCCGTCGCCGTGCGCGGATCACGATCGAGGATCGACATCTCCCCGAACACATCGCGGGGCCCGAGCCGGGAGGTCTCGCGCCCCTTCGTGGTGAGGACGACCGAGCCGGCGACGATCGAGTAGAGCGAGCCCCCGGCCTCACCCTCCCGGAAGATCACGTCGCCCTTGCGCAGGGAGATCACGATCGAGCCCCGCGCGAGCGCCACCAGGTCGTCCCCGGCGACCCCGGCGAACAGCGGCACCCGCTGGAGGAACAGGATCTTCTCGATGGTGGTGTACATGGTGTCCTCTTCGTCGAGCCCGACGCTCCCCGTCTCGGCCCAGTACTGCGCGTACCGGGCCACCACGGCGTCATCGTCCCGGAGCATCTCGGCGAGCCGCTCGCGCCCCCCTTCGGGCAGGAGCGCCGCCACGGCGATCGCGGCCGCCTCGCGCACCAGCGGATCGGGGTGCTTCGTCGCCCCGAGGGCGTCCTGCGCCACCCCCTTCAGCCCGCGCCGGGCCGCAGCATCGAGCGCGAGCGCCGCACTGTACGGCTCACCGCGCGCGACCTCTGCCTGCACCCACGCCGTGGCCTTCGCGTGTCCCCCGCCCGTCTGCGCGAGCCCCCCGGCCTCGGTCCCCGCGCCGGCCCCACGCCTCGCCGCGAGCCCCCCGGCGCGCAGCTCCACCAGCTCCTCCAGAAGCTTGCTCAACCGCTCGAACAGCGGCCGTTCGAGGAGCGCATCGAGCACTTCCAGAGCGTTCGCCCGGAGCGCCGGATCCGCGCCGAGCACGTGACTGCGCGCCAGCGCGACCTCCTCGCGCGGGTAGCTCAGCTCGCACAGCCGGAGCGCCCGGATCAGCCCCTTGCGCAGGCGCCGCAGGAGGTGCTGATCGAGCAGCGGCCCCGCGACGGTGGGCCGCGCCGCCAGGTAACCGTCGCGCGTGCGCTGGTGCTCATCGAGCTCGCGCCCCACCTGATCCATCACGATCGCGCGGGGCACGGCGGGCGCCTTGAGCGTCAGCCGCAGCCGCGAGGCCGACGCCAGGATCTTCTGGCGTACCGCCTCGTCCGGCTCGCCGATGCGCCCCACCAGCGCTTCGAGCGCCTCCGGCGCGCAGGACCCCGCGAGGATGCGCGGGATCGCCAGCCTCGCCTCACGCGGCGTCGCCGGATCCGAGAGGCGCTCGGCCAGGTCCGGGATCGCCGACGCCCCGATCGCGGTGAGCGCGCGGCCTGCCACGCGCGACAGCCCCCGCTCCGCGAGCGCCCCCACCAGCAGCGGCGTGAGCCGCGGATCGGCGACCGTACACGCCGCCTTCACCGCCTCCCGCCGCACCTCCGGATCCGCGTCCCCGAGGAGACGCGCCAGCGCCCGCTGCAGCGACTGCTGCCCCACCATCCCCATGGCCCGCGCCGCGGCGATGCGGCTCCGCGCGTTAGGGCTGTCGAGCAGCTCGCGCAGCCTGGGCGCCCCGTCGAGCATCCCGTCGAGCCCCCCGTGCCGCATCAGCGCCGCGATCGCCGCCGCCTGCGTCGCGTGGTCTTCCCCCTTGGTCAAGGTCACCAGCTCCTCGTGCGCGTCCTCGCGCAGGAGCTCCGAGAGCGCCTCCACCCCGGCGACCCGCACCGCCTCGTCCTCGTCCCTGAGCGCTGCCCGCGCCAGGCCCGGCCCCCCCTCGATCCCCTCCATCTCTCCGAGGAGCCGCAGCGCCGTGGAGCGCACCTGCGCCGAAGGGTGCCGGACCAGGCGTGGGATCGCCGTCGCCAGCACCCCTGGCGCGAGAGCGCGGAGCTGGTCCATGGCGAAGAGCACCTGGGGCGCGTCCGAACTCCCCAGCGCCTCCTCGAAGATGGCCCTCGTCTGGGGCCCGGCCACCACGTCCTCGCCCCCGATCCCCCGCCGGATCAGGGTGCGGCGCATGGCCTCGATGTACCCCTGCCGCAGCCGCGGCGTGAGCGCGAGCACCACGAACCCGAGTGGCAGCGAGAGCAGCCCCAGGTGCGCGGCCGAGCGGATCAACCCCTCGCCCACGTTCGCTGCCGGGGCCGACGAGGTCACCAGGATGAGCAGCGTCGCGCCCACGCTGCACCCGAGCGGCTTCGCCACCGCCGAGGCCAGCGTCCGGACCCGCTCCCGCAGCGACTGCGGGAACGGGAAGAGCAGGAGCTGCGTCGCGCTGTCGTGCACGGTGAACTGCAGCCCCGTGTCGCTCGCCTTGAGCACGGACGCGATGAGGAGCGAAGGCGAGATAAGCAGCGCCGCCGTGGCCGTGACGAACGCGGCGGGCATCGCGACCAGCGCCCCGAGCACCCCGTAGCGCGACATCAGCCAGGGCATGACGAACTGCACCGCCAGGCTCAGCGTGCCCACCGCCCCGTAGAAGAACCCCATGAACGTCGCGAGCCGATCGCGCTCCGGGTACGCCACCGTGGCGATCGCCTTGAACTGGTAGTCCCCGATGGTCAGCACCGCGAAGAGCAGCAGCGTGAACAGGGCCACCGAGAGCGCATAGCGCGAGTGCCACACCGGCGTGCGAGACAGGCGCTCCTCGATCGCCTGCTCCGGGTGCTGCGCCGGCGTCGGGTGGCGCGCCGCGAGCACCCGGGTGAGCCACGCGACCGCGAGGAGCGCGCCGATGAGGATGAAGATGAGGTTCTCGGTCCCCAGGAACGACACCGCCGCGCCGGCCCCGAAGCCGCACGCCACGGTCCCTGCGATCCGCCCCAGCCCGATGAGCCCGAAGAGCCGCTTCGCGCTGCGCGGATCGTGCAGATCCTGCGCGATCCCCCACACCAGCACGGCCGTGAAGTTGGCGATGATCTCCGACCAGACGTTGAAGACCACGTACGCCGCCCGGACCTCCTGCCCGATGAGGATCCGCAGGATCGCGTAGGTGACCGCCGCGAAGATCGAGAAGGCGATCGTGAACCGCGCCCGCGGCAGACGCGGCGCGATGGCGGCGTACACCAGGCTCACCGCGCACGAAGCCACGCCGTAGACGATCCACATCGGCCCGATCCAGCTCACCGGGAAGCGGGTCAGGAACAGCGCATCGCGCGCGGTGCGCCCCACGACGAGGAGCAGCGCTGCCAGGAACAGGAGCGCGAAGAGGAGCGCGCTTCGCTCCAGCTCCACCGGCGTGAGCCGGATCCCGAGCGCCTCGGCCCGCCGCACGTTCGGCTCTGGCGGGCGCAGCGACATGCTGGGGCGCAGCGACACCGGCGTGCGCTCGAAGGATCCTCTCGGACGTGCAGCACCGGAGGCGGACGGAGGGGGAAGGCTCGACCTGGAAGTCAACGGAACGTGACAAGTTAGTCGACTTTTGGTGAAGTTCATCCCCACCAGAGAACGGAAGTCCTGTCCTGGCCGCGTGCGCCTGTGGGGCAGAAGGCCGGATCGGACGGTGCTCCCCTGCCGATCGCCGGTCCCAGCCGCAGCCTCCTGCCAACTTGGCAACGACGCGCGCGTCCGGGGCCTCTCGCGCGCCACCTCGTCAGTGGAAATGCGCGTGGCGGGTCATGGAGCGGAGCGCCGAAGAGGTTTGCTGTCTGGCACGAGGTATGCTGAAAGGACCAGCGATGACAGTCTCAGGGCGGTTCGACGGGTCGAGAAGGGGGAGGGGAGCGACTTCTCTGCGGCGCCTCTGCGCGGCGTCTGCTGTGGCCGCCGCGATCTCCGGAGGCCTGGCCACGGCCCACGCGCAGGTCACCATTCGCCCCACGGGGATCGAGCGCACCGTGGAGACGCGACCTCAGCAGTCCTACCCGTACTACGTGAGCTACTCCGACTGCTTGAGGGACAACGACTTCACGTTCACGGTGGACCTCCCCGGCCTCGCCGCGAACGAGATCTTCTCGGTCTGGGGCAGCCAGGATTCGGACTGCACGCTCAAGGAAGAGAGGACAGGCGCCTCTGCCACTTGCGTCGAGCTGTACAGCAACGCCAACCCGCAGCAGGCAGGCACGAAGGTCCCGCTCAGCGCCAAGAAGATCGTCAGTGCCGTTCACGGCAGCGAAAGCTGCAACAGCGGGAGCGACAGCAACACCGAGCCGTTCCCGGCGAGGCTGTTCTTCATGCGGTACACGTCCGCGCAGGCGGAAAGCGTGACGTCCACGGAGTGGACGCAGACGGCCGTCGATCTGCGTGGTCCCCTCGCCCCTGTCAACCTCGAGGCCGGGATCGGCGAGAAGCGGCTCATCGTCAGCTATCAGACGCTCGCCGATGAGACGGATCGCGCCGGCTTCAGGTTCTTCTGTGACGACGGCAGCGCGGAAGCCCCTGCCGGAGGCGAAGGCGGCAGCGGAGGAGACGGAGGCGCCGGAGGCAGCGGAGGGGACGGAGGTGCCGCTGCCACGGGTGGTGGGGGTAGCGGTGGTGATGGGGGCGCCGCGGCAGCGGGGGGCGGAGGTGCAGGTGGCGTTGCCGGCGCCGGTGGCAGTGGGGGGAACGGGGGTGCGGGCAACAGCGGAGCCGGGGCCGCAGGCGCGGGGGGAACCTCGGGCAGCGGCGGTGCGTCGACCCCGGGAGCGGCCGATGACCCTGCATGCGCGGGTACCGCTGAGGCCTGTACCTCGAAGGCGCTCGTGAAAGGCAGGAGGCTCTCCCCGGAAGCCGCGGCTGATCTCTCCTGCGGCAGCACCACAGGGTTCGAAGGCGAAGTCCAGCCCCTCAACAACGACACCTGTTACCGCATCGCCGTGGCCGCGTATGACGACATCGGCAACATCGGTGTCCTCTCCGACGTGGTCTGCGGCAAGCCCAGGAACGTGGACGATTTCTTCGAGGTCTACCGGGAAGCCGGGGGGCTGGCTGGCGGCGGCTTCTGCAGCGCGCACGGCCCCGCCGTTCCCCGCGGTCTCGGCATCGCGCTCGGCGCGTTCGGCGTCGCCGGCCTCGCGCTTGGGCTTCGACGGATGCAGCGGTCCACGCGGAGCACCAGGAAAGGTGACGCACGATGAGCTTCGGTCTGCGCCTCGCCGCGAGCGGCCTCCTCGTCGGCGCCGCCCTGCTCCTCACGGGGACTGCCTCGGCCCAGAAGAGCCGCTTCGGGGGTGAGTGGCGCCGCTCGAACCGGGTGGAGAGCGATGACGCCTTCTTCTCCTACTCCAGGTTCGCCTTCGAGGCGCGCTTCGGCCTCTACTCTCCCCACATCGACGACGAGTTCGAGGGCGCCGCCACCCCTTACGCCGACGTCTTCAACACCAACCCGCAGTTCTATGTGGGCCTGGAGATCGACTGGCTCCCGTTCCGCATCCCCTACCTCGGCGTGCTCGGACCCACCGTCGGCTGGGGATACACCTGGGCCAGCGCCGTCGCCCAGATCGCTGGCGGCGGAGGCCCCTCGAGCCAGGACACCTCGCTCTGGATCATGCCCATGCACGCCTCCGCGGTCCTGCGCGTGGACGCGCTGATGCGCGAGGTCGACATCCCCATCGTCCCCTACGCCAAGTTCGGCTTCGGCTGGGGCCTGTGGAGCGCCAGCTCCGGCGACAGCTCCGCAAGCTTCGACGGCGTCGTCGGGCGCGGCACCAGCCTCGGTACCCACCTCGCCCTCGGCGGCATGTTCTCCCTGAACTGGCTGGACTCCGGCGGCTCCCACGCCCTCGAAGACGCCACGGGCCTGCGCGCCATCTACCTCTTCGGCGAGTGGATGCGCACTGATCTCGGAGGCGGCTCCCAGATGAACATCGGCACCTCCACCGGCGTCTTCGGCCTCGCCGCCCAGCGCTGACTGCCCGCGCCTGACGCGGTCCTCACCCCCTCACCCCCCCGTCTCCCCGCGGCCACGCCCCCCGCTCTTCCTACCTCTCCTCGTCCTCGCCGCTCGCCCCGCCCTCCTCGATCACCGTCACGCCCTTCCGCCGCGCCGACCGCTGCGTCGCCGCCGGCCTGCCTTGCTCGATCGCCCTCACCACCTCTGGCGACGGCTCCCCCACCACCGGCATCGTCGCCTCGGCCTCCTTGCCGTCCCGCTCGTAGGCGATCCGGATCTCCTTGGCCGTCGTCAGCCCCTTCCACACCGTGAACAGATCATCGGGCCGCTCCAGCGCCTGCCCGTTCACCCGCATCACCACGTCCCCCACCTTGAGCGGCGCCTCGCCCCACGCCGGCGGCAGCCCGTTGAGCTTCCACCCCACGAAGTTCCCCCCGCGGATGACCTCTTCCACCGCCACCCGTCGCAGCACCCACGGAGGCCCCTGCAGCAGCACCTCATCCAGGGCGGCCCGCGCCACATGTCCGGGGGGGACCACTGCAGCCGCCGGCGCCGCGGTCGGCTTCGCTGCCGGGGGCGCGGTTGCCTGAACGGGTGCTGGCGGGGTCCCGCCGCACGCCGCGACCGCCGTCGCGAGCACGGCCATGGCAGAGAGCATCAGGGGTCGCATCCGCATCCCCTCGACTATGCATGGCCGCCCCACCCCGGCCAAGTTCCCCGGTACGGCGTGGCCCACCGCGTCCTCACCGTGTCAAGGCAAGGCGGTGGTGATCACTTCCTTCGTGACCTTGAGGCTGCTCCCGGGGCGTTCCAGGCACCCCGGATAGTACCAGCCCGTGCTCAACGGCTGACAGTTCAGCGCGCACGACCCCACGATCCGGATGGGCCCGCACTCCAGGATCTCGCCGTCCTCCCCCTCGTGACCCGCCGCGCAATCGCGCTTCCGGGACCGCGAATGCGAGACGTTCCAGGTGTGGTGACAGGCATGGAGAGCCGGCTCCCGGTCGAAGAGGTTGCCCCAGAACGCCCCCTCGATGGCGGGATACGTGTAGACCTCCTCGCTCCACGCTGAGGTCTTGAGCGGCTTCTTCGACGACCGAAGCGATATCGTCACCGGCTGCCCATAGAAATTGACCCGTGCCGCCACGCACGCCGACACGAGGCGCTGGCTCGGAGGATCGAGCGGCTTGGATGCCCACCTGGGCGCCAGCCCGAGCCGCCCCGGGAGCGACTCCTCGTGCACCACCCCGTCCACACCGGCCCACGTGAAATCCAGCGATTGACCGTCTTCGAGCGCGCAGCTCACCAGGTAGCGCGCAAGCTCCCGCGAGAGCCCGCCGGCGGGGGTGGGGTCGAGGAGCGCGCCGAGGTTCTCCGGGCTGAGCGTATTGAGGCTGAGCGCATTGAGGCTGAGCGCATTGAGGCTGAGCGCATTGAGGCTGAGCGCATTGAGGCTGAGCGCATTGTCGCCCATCAATGCCTCCGACGCCCCGCCCTCCGCGAGGTCGTCTTCCTCGTCCCCCTCGCCACCGCAGGCTGCGAGCCCCGAAAGGCAGCCCATCAGCACCCAGGTCGTCATCGCCCGCGCCGTTGTCGTCCGCATCGCTCTCTCGCTCCCGCACAGCACCCTGTGCCCTCTGGCGTCCTCGGCCCTCGCTCCCCGACGCGCCTTCAGGGCAACGCCGTCGTGATCACCTCTTTCACCTTGGCCGGGCCTGTCGTGTCGGGGCGCTCCTTGCATTCGGGATAGAAGTTCTCTGGCGACTTCAGCGTGTTGCACACGTCCTCGCAGGCCCCGGCGATGTGAATGGGCCCGCACGACGCCAGCGTCCCGTCCTCGCTCAGGTAGCCCGTCGCGCAGGCCCGCTGCCAGGCGCGCGAGTTGCTGACGGTCGAGCTTTTGTAACAGGCGTACAGGTAAGGCTGAGGCACGAACAGGTTGCCCCAGAACGCGCCCTCCACCTCGGGGAAGTTCGTCAGCTCGTCGAGCGTGATCTTCTTGAGCGACTTCTGGGGCGAGCGCACCGAGATTGCCACCTGCACCCCGTAGAGATTCACCCGCGCCGCCAGGCATGCCGAGACGATGCGCTGCCCGGCGAGATCCAGCGGACCCTCGCTCCACTTGTCGAGGAGCCCGAGCTGTCCCTGGTACGTCTCCTGGTGCACCACCCCGCTCGCGTCGGTCCACGGAATCGAGAACGACATGTGGCTGGAGAACGCGCACCCCACGGCGTAGCGCATGAACTGCCGCGAGTACTGTCCCACCAGTCCTGGAGCCTGGAGGGCCTGGAGGTTCTGCGCGCTCAGCCCGTTGAGGCTGAGGGCATTGAGGCTGAGGGCATTGAGGCTGAGGGCATTGAGGCTGAGCGCATTGTCCCCCACCAGCGCGCCCATGGCCTCGCCGAGGTCCGCGTCCTCCGCGTCCTCCAGAGGATCCATGTCTCCGGCACATCCCGAGACGACCATCGCGCCAGCCGACAGAAGGGACATCCAGGTAAGCTTCATGATTCTTGCAATCTCCTGTGGGGGCCCCCTGCGGAGGCTGACGTGCTGCAAGTGACCCGCCACTGCGCGCGCGCCAGATTCCGTACAGAAATGGGACAGGTGCTTGAGGGATAGATGCTGGTACGTCGTCAGCGGTTGTAGGCTGCCGATGTCGATGTCGCGCGGTGTGAGCGCCCCGAGGAGGTCACGGTCGTCGCGCCCACGATGTCGCTGAGCCACCTGCGAAGCCGGTTACCCATGACCGTCGGCGTCGTCGCGGCGGCCGCGAGCGCGCGCTCCAGGTGCTTGATCGCCTCGCCCCGGTGCCGCCGCCGCATGGCCGACAGCCCCCGCGCTTCCAGCACCTCCACCCGCTCCTGCCCTACCGAGCAGTAGGTCGATCGCGCCTCCAGTGCGTCCCACGCGGCCGAGGTCCCGTGTCCTGCCGACAGCTCGATCATCGCGCAGAACACCTCCTCCGACGGTGACAGCGCCTGCCCCGCCTCCGACTCCGCCGCCCGCACCTGAGCTGCGATCGCGAGCGCGCCTTCCTCGTCTCCTTGCAGGAGCCTCAGCCGTGCCCAGAGCAGCACCACCGATGCGGGCGGGTGGAGGTCCCCCGAGCGCGCGGCCATCGCCCGCACCGCCCGCACCTCCGGGTCTGCCCCCTCCAGATCGCCCATCAGGAACAGCGTCTCGGCGAGGTTGTAGCGCCCCACCAGCTCCAGCGCCGGCTGCCCCAGCTCTCGCCCGAGCGCCACGGTCCGCTCGAAGTCTGACACCATCCCCTCCCGGTCCTCCCGGTATCCCCGCACCAGCCCCCGGTTGCTCAGCGCCGCGCCGAGGTGCAGCAGATCGCTGCGCGCCTCGCAGCGGGCGATCACCTCGTCGAGCGCCTGGGCTGCCTCGTCCACCCGGCCCAGCATGGGCAGAATGAACCCCAGCAGGAGCTGCGCGATGAGGTGCGTCTCGTACCCCTGATCGCCGAGCGCCTCGGCTTGCTCCACCGCGAGCCTCAGCACTGCCGCCGCGTCCTCCTGGTGACTCGCGCGGTGCAGCGAGCGCCCCACACCGAGCAGCAGGCGCGCCCGCAGGAGTGGCGACACCACGCGCGACGACCGCTTCTGCGCGGCCGACACCAGCGCCTCCGCCTCCCGGTACTCGCCCATCCAGTCGAGCACCATCGCCTCGTCGAGGAGCAGCTCCAGCTCCGCCCCGATCTCTTGCTCGGCCGCGGCCGTCTCCCGCGCCGCCCGCAGGGCCGCGACCGCGTCCCGGTGCCGCCCCAGCCTGAAGCGCGTCAGCCCGCGCCCGCGCTGCGCCCCGATCGGCAGCGGCTCGAGCACCTCCGCCGCGCGCTCGTAGCACCGCTCCGCGTCCAGGTACGCCTGCCGCGCGCTCGCCAGCTCCGCCCCCCGCAGGATGTACATCGCGGCCTGCGCCGGGAACCCGCCCCGCTCCAGGTGCGCCGCGAGCACCAGCGGGTCTGCCTCCCCGGCCCCCTCCAGCCACTCCGCCGCGAGCCGATGCCCGAGCGCCCGGTCCTCCTCGGTGAGCAGCGCGTACGCCCCCTCCCGCAGGAGCCCTTGCCGGAACGCCAGCTCCTCCTCGCCCGAGAACTGGCTCTGCCGGTGCCGCACGCAGATCTCCTGGTCCACCAGCGCCGCCAGGCACGCGTGCACGTGCGCCGCCCCCTCGCTCCCCACCAGGTGCTCCACCGCTCCCCGCCAGAACACCTGCCCCATCACGCTCGCCGCGCGCAGCACGAGGCGCACCTTCGGATCGAGCGCCTCCAGCCGCACCTGCACCATCGCCACCACCGACACCGGCAGCGCGTCCACCTGCCCCCCGGCGGCCGCCCGGATCAGCTCCTCCAGGAAGAACGGGTGCCCCTCGGACTGGGCCACCACCCGCTCCACCAGCCCCGCCTCCGCGCCCTCCCCGAGCGCCTGCGTGGCGAGCCGCGTCCCTGCCTTCGGCGAGAGCTGCCCGAGCCGCATCGCCTGCCGCCCCCGCTCTGCCCAGAGCTGCGGGAAGATCTCGTCCACCTCCGGCCGCGCCGACGCCAGCACGAGCAGCGGCTGATCCGCGAGCTCCCGCAGCACCGCCTCCACCATCGTCACCGACGCCCGGTCGGCCCAGTGCACGTCCTCCAGGATCAGCACCAGCGGCGTCGCCGCGCACGTCGCCCGCAAGAGGTCCCTGAGCGCCCGCAGCATCTGCTCCCCGAGCAGGTCGGGATCTTGCCGCGCCGCCCGCAGCGGCAGGCTCTCCTCATCGTCGAAGGGCACCCCGATGAGCTCCCCCAGGAACTCCGCGACCCGCCCCTGCTCCTGGGTCGCCACGTGCCGCGCCACCAGCGCCTGCACGCGGGTCTGCTGCACTGCCAGCGCCTCGCTCCCCCGGATCCCTGCCGCCCCCCGCAGCGCCGCGGCCAGGAGCCCACCCGTCGACCCGGCCCGCAGCGGATCGCCCCGCCCGATCCACACCTCCGCTGGCGGCTCTCCCCGCGTCACGCCTTCGCGGAGCCGCCCGATGTGCTCCTGCAGCAGGCGCGACTTCCCCATCCCTGCTGGCCCCGTCACCAGCACCACCCGCGCCATCGGCTCTTCCACGCACGACGCGAAGGTCTGCTCGAGCAGCCGCAGCTCGTGATCCCTGCCCACGAACGGCGTCGACTTCCCCAGCAGCGGCCGCCAGATCTCGTCCTGCGCCCGCTCCCCCCGGAGCGCCATCATCCCCTCGGACGTCTTCGCCACCGTGAAGCGCGCTTCCAGCAGCGCCGCCGTCCCCTCGTCGCACAGGATCTGCGGCCCCCGCCCCGTGGGCTTCCCGCCCCGCCGGAGGAGCGACCCTGCCCGCTCGATCGCGTCCCCCACCGGCAGCCCCAGCCCGATCTCCCCCCAGCCGATGGTCATCGCCATCGGCCGACCTGGCGCGTACACCGCGAGCGCCAGCGCGCACCGCGCCACGCGCGCCGCAATGTCGGTGGGCACCGTCGGATGACTGACGAAGAACACCGCCGTCCCGTCCGCGAGCAGCTCGAGCCGCGCCTCGAACATCGCCGCGATGTCCTGCAGATCCCTGGCCGGCATGGCCGCGCCCGAGTCCGGCATGGTCACGTCTGCCGGCGCCGCCGTCTGGCGCCCCAGCACCACCACCCCCAGGAACCTCCGCTCGCTCCCGGTGATCGCCGACACCGGCGCGAACGACACCGGCGCCTCCACCACCTCCTGGGCTGCCAGCTCCGCCACCAGCGCCGCGCCATCGGCGGGGCGCCGCGCCGGATCCTTCATCAGCATCCGCGCCACCAGATCGTCGAGCCACTCCGGCACCTCCGGGCAGCGCATGAACACCCGCGGCGCCTCCTCGAAGATGATCCTGGCGAGGAGCGCCATCACGTGGTCTGCCTGGAACGGCCTGGTCCCCGTCAGGCACTCGAACAGCACGCACCCCAGCGCGAACACATCGGCCGGCGTGCCGATGTCGTCGCCGCTCCGCGCCTGCTCTGGCGCCATGTACCCCGGCGTCCCGATCAGCGAGCCCGCCCCCGTCAGCCTGTCGTTCCCCGTCGGCTGCGCGATCCCGAAATCCAGGATCTTCGGCTGGTTGATCCGCCCCCCCACCAGGAAGATGTTCCCCGGCTTCAGATCACGGTGAATGATCCCCCGCGTGTGCGCCGTCTCCAGCGCCGACGCCACCCGCACCGCCAGCTCCACCGTCTCGTCGACCGAGAGCTTCCGCCGCGAGAGCAGATGGGCGAGATCCTCCCCATCCAGCCACTCCATGATCAGGTACGGCGTCCCATCCGCGGGCGCCTCGTAGGCGACGTGCCGGACGATGCCCGGGTGCGACAACCGCGAGAGGAGCGCCGCCTCCCGCTCGAAGCGGGCCAGGTGCACGGGCGAGGGATCCAGCAGCACCTTTGCTGCCACCTGCTCCCCCGTCAGCAGGTCCCGGGCGCGGTACACGGCGCCCATCCCACCTGCTTCGGCCAGCGCATCCACGCGGAAGCGTCGGCCCAGTAGATCGCCCGTCCTCACTCCATCGAGCGTAGACGTCACGTGTCCCTCGTCCAGTGAATAGGTCGCGCGATCGCGCAAGATCTGCGGTTTTTACCGCCAACTGCAGCGCCCTGCGGATGCTGCTGGGGCAACTCCCTAACGTCTTTCTGGATGCATTCCTGAAGCCCTGAGGAATCCCCCGAATGTCGCCTGCTGATCGCAACGCGCTCGTCGGCCCCGCATCGCGCTCACGCCATGATCGCCACGAACTTCAGTGCCGGCTCCGCGAGCGCGCGCTCCCCCACCACCGACAGACACTGATCGGCCTCGAGCGGCGTCATCCCCTTCGTCCAGATGCGCCACACCTTGTCGGCGTCGATCGACGCCACCGCCGCTGCGCCGGCGTCCGTCGACGGCCACAGCGACCACCCCTCCACCTCGCGCCGCAGCGTCCACGAGAGATCCACGGCCCCTGTCACCACGATCGACACCTTCGTCCCGGGCGCGCATGTCACCTCCCGGTACGCGAACGGCAACCCCCGCGCGAACGTCTCCAGCACGGGCGCGAACAGCTCCTGCTCGTAGAGGGAGGGCCTTCCTGTCGCTTCCCGGAGCTGCTGCTGGTGGTGCCACTTCTCCGTGTACTCCCGCGCCACGTCGAACCAGTTGCGCGAGCGCTCCTCCCCGGCCCACGCTACCGCGAACATCGCCTCCCCCATCGGGTCCAGCCCTTCGAGGAACGCCAGGCACTCGCCGTCGAACTGCCTCACCAGCTCCGTCAGGATGCGCGGGCTCACCCGCCGCATCCCTGCCATCCACTCCCGGTTGTCGGACTGGATGAACTCCGTCAGATCCGCGACCCCCCGGATCGGCGGCGTCGGCAGCGCGAATCCGTCCCTGTGGATCGACAGCCGCCGCACGTCTCCGTGCAGCAGGTGCGCCACCAGATCCTTCACCTCCCGGGTCGGGTGCACCGTGGGCCGCAGCCAGTCCCCGGGCGCGAGCCCTTCGAGCAGCTCCAGGAGCCGCGCGTTGACCTTCGGGAACACCGCGCGCACATCGATGACATCCTGCGGACCGAGGGGAGAGGGATTGCTGCTCATCGTTTCTTCACCTGTCTTCATCTGCGCGCATTCCATAAAGCCGCATTTCGCCTTGTCCAGCGCGTGCGGCTGCCCCTGCGTCCCTTGACGCCTTTCGCACGACGTGGCACCCGCGCGACAGCGATCGTCAGGGTTCCGCCGAACCCTGCGGAGGTACGGCGTCGTGCGTGAGCGATGGGCAGCGTGGTGCGCGGCCGCGGGCGTGGTCCTGGGAGCGTTGACCCTGGAAGGTGGAGCCACGGCGGCGGATGCCCGCCAGTGCTCGTCGTGGCGTGCCCTCGCCGCCCCCAACGACCGCCTCGAATTCCGCACCTGCCGGCTCCCCGACGCGCCTGTTGCGCCCGACGCGGCTGACGCGCCCAGCGTGCCCCACACGGCGGATGCGCCCGCCGCGCCCACCGCGCTCACCGCGCTCACCGCGCTCACCGCGCTCACCGCGCTCACCGCGCTCACCGCCGACGACGAGGTCCTCCCCTCCGAGGGAGCTGCTGATGAGGCCCCCGCGAAGCCCTCCTCCGACCCTGCGAAGCCCGTCATCCAGCTCGACATCCGCAGCGCCTACCCCGAGACCCGCGCCATGCGGGTCGAGCTCACCACCCGCAGCGGCGCCATCGAGATCCTCGACGTCTCCCTCACCAAGGGCATCAACCAGGCCGGCGTCTGCGTGGCTTGCCGCGACCTCACCGACATCGCCGCCCTGCGCATCCTCGAAGGTGGCGAGCCCGAGCCGGTGCGTCAGGTCGCCGGCAACGCCCACATGGAGGTGCTCGCCCGCGACCTCCGCCTCACCGACCCCAACGCCGAGCGCCTCAAGCGCATCGCCGCCTCCTACTACAAGGCCACCCGCAAGCGCCTGGTCGTCACCGGCGGCTACCGCCCTCCTCAGCGCCAGGCAGAGCTGATGGTCGACAAGCTCAAGCGCGGCGAGGACATCGTGCTCCTCTACGAGAACAAGGCCGCTGTCGGCGAGATCCGCGCTGCCTACCGCGCCGGCGTCGCCCAGGAGCACACCCGCAAGCGCCTCGTCCGCACCATCAAGGACATCATCGAGGCCCAGGTCGCCCGCGGCGTGTACATCTCCAAGCACCTCCGCGCCGGCGCCGTCGACGTCCGCTCCTGGGACATGGTGGGCCCCATGGAGCAGGCCCTCCGCGACGCCATCAAGAAGGAGCCCGGCGTCACGCTCATGGACGAGCGCAAGAGCGCCGAGCCCCACTTCCACCTCACCATGCCCTGAAGAGCTGACCGGCAAAGCTGCTGCGCGCCCCGCGTCGTCGGTCGGCCTCCCTCGAAATCCGAGAGGATTCCTCGGTTGGCCTCCCTCGCCGCGGGGCGCTCGCGACGCTTTTCCGGTCAGCTCTTGAGGCCCCGCCCGCGGTCCGGCGCCCGCCTCCGTCGCCTCAGTCGACCGAGGCCTGGTCCACGTACACCACCACCCGCCCTCCCGACGCCGGGCTCGTCGTCCCGTTGTACCCCTCGGTGTCGGTCCACAGGTTCGTCCCCGACCCCGTGGCGTGCATCCCCTGCGGCATCCGCACCCACCGCCCCTCGCCCGACTTGTAGATGGACCGCGACGCCCCGGTCGACACCTTGAACAGCGCCCCCCCGTAGCGCGTCGAGCTGAGCCAGTACGACGTCGTCCCGCTCGCCGTCATGATCGGCGCCACCCCTTGCACGTTCGGCTCGTTCATCACGTACGCCTTCTCCGCCTTCGCCACCCCGCCCGTGAGCTTCAGCCGGTTCGTCGCCGCATCCACTGGCCACCGGTAGAGCCGCCCCCCGAGCCCCGCCGTCCCCCCGTTGGGGCACGGCGAATCCCCGTCATTGCAGTACTCCCCCGCGAGCACCACCGGCGTCGTCCCCCGCGTATCCTTCCCCAGGAACGAGAACGTCGGCCGGCAAGGCTTCACGATGCTCGCCGGCACCACGTACGCGCTCACCTGCGGCAGCACGTACTTGTACCCATAGGCACACCACGTCGTCGCCCCGCCCACCGTCGTCTTCCCGATCGCATTCGCGCACCCCGCGCCGTCGTCCACCTCGCGAATCTGCGTCAGATCGAACACCCGCATCCCCGCGCCGGTATCGGCCATGTACAGGTAATCGCCGAACCACGACAGCCCACCCCCGTGCACCGGCACCGTGGTGAAATTCCCCGCCGCCGAAGGCCGCACCAGCAGCACGTGCCGGTAATTCACCGCGCTCCCTGCCATGTCCGAGATGTCGGCCACCGACACCCGCACCCCCTTGTCCGGGCTCTGCGTGTAATGCCACGCCGTCAGCACCACATTCTTCCCCCCCGCCACCCCCGCGGTCATCCCCTGCGGAATCCACTCCTCCGTGCCCATGTCCCCGTCATTCCACCGGAACCCCCCCTTGTACCCCACCGCCGCCGGCCGCGTGCTCGCCGTCAGCACCGGCCCCACCCGGTTCAGATCCAGCAGCACCTGCGCCATGCTCCGCGCATTCGGCACCTGCGCCATGTACCCCGCATAGGTGCTCCAGGTGTTCTGATCCGTGAGCTGCAGACAGCTCGCATCGTGCGTCGCCAGCGGCGCCCCCTCCGTCAGCGCCTGCGCGTCGCTCTCGACGACCTCCCCATCGCGCGCCTCCCCCTCCTCGACCTCCTCGCCGCCCCCGCCGACGCACCCCGCGAGCCCCACGCACCCTGCCGCAGCGACCCACCGCAACCCCATCGCCCGAGCACCCATCGCGACCTCTCCTTCCGGGCGGCACATCGGCAGCCGGCACCCCCGCAGCCATAGCCGAGAACGCCCCGGAACCTCATGCAGAACACGCGCGTCGACGGCGCAACGGGCGCAGCGGTGCTCGCCAGGAGAACTTTCCACACCGTGTCTTTCGATCTCCCTTCAACACTCTCCTGCCCCTGTCTGGTCGCAGGGGCGCGGCATCAGGAAATCACTTCGATGGCGACGCGACCTCGCCAGCGGCTCACCAGCGTCCCATGCTGGTCCACGGCCATGCACCAGAGCGGGTCGAGGGGCTCGTACGCATTGCCTGGCGCGACGTGCACACCAGCCGCATCCACGAAGGGCGCTCCGGTGCGCTGGGATGCCATCCGCGCCGCGAGCTGGGAGAGGCGCACGGTCCCGGGGTGCTCCTCGGGAGCCTGCACCCTCTTCGACGCTGGCACTGCCGTGAGGAGCACCGAGGACTGCCGTTCCAGCATCCGCGGCAACCCATCCAGGTCCGCCACGCGAGGCAACTTCGCCCGGTTGTGCGGCGTGACGCACCACGCTCTCTGCGTGCCCGCAGCCTGTGGCATCAGGTCCGGGTGCATGGCCGCCGCCGAGCCGTGGTGGGGCACCTTCAGGACGGCGTGATCCCCCAGAAAATCGTACCTGCTCATGACCAGGTCCCAGCCCGTCCGAACCGGTCTCGTCGTGTTCGTGAAGTAGCGGGGCAGGTCGCTGGCGAGCACGGTCCGGCTCGTCCCGTGCGCGATCTCCAGCACGACGCTCAGGTGATTGGCATCCTGCGACGGAAGGAGCCCGAGCCGTGCGACGGCTTCATCCGGGGCCCGGGCCACGACCTGGACCGGGCTCGACCCGGCAGGCAACGTCACGCCCTCGTGAAGAGCGAGCACCTGCCTCCCCGGCTGGGCTTCCGCCCACCGCTGGATGGCGATCAGCGCAGCCCTCTCCGAACCTCTGCGGATCCGCTCGGCACGCCCCGCCCGCGGGTCGCCGAGCTTCTCGCGGATGCTGCCCGACTCGCTGAAGCCTGGTGGAGACAGGAGCCCGATGCACTGGGGCGAGAGCGCATCGATGACCTCTGCGAACCCACCCACGTGATCTTCGTGCGGATGCGTGAGCACCATCGCGACCACCGGATCGTCCGTCGGTGCTCTCCAGCGGTTGACGATCGCCTCCAGCGGGAGCCCGCGGCCATCGAGCCCTGTCGTGCAGCCGTCGATGAGGAGCCAGCCAGCTCCGGGCAACGCGACGGCGATCCCTTCTCCCAGGCCGGGCCCTGCGACGAACACATGAAGGAGATCCCGATCGAGCCGACCGAGAGCCGCGAGTGGTGCCGCCTGCGTCACCCGAGGCTCGCCGGGATGTACCGTGTCAGGAGCCTCATCTCCTCCTCATCGAGCCGGTGCTCCTCGTGCTTCACCGGGTAGATGCGGATCACCTCCTCGTCCGACCCGGGCTCCTCGTAGATGGCCAGCACGAAGTACCGGCCCAGCGCCTCCTCTGGCGGACAGAACCCGGCGTGGGTCCTCCATTCGCCCGCCGTCAGCGCCCGCGCGATGATCCGCCGCTCGTCAGGGTCGGCGTGCGGAACGGCGAGCGCGACATTCACCTCATCCTCCGAGGCCGCGACCACCCGACCCGGGAACCAGTGGCGCAGGGGCCGCCTGGAGGCGTCGTGCTCGGACACGATGGCGGGCGGGTGCGTCCACCGCTCCGACATCGGCGTCTCCGGTGGATACACGGACTCGCCGAGCCTCACCGCCTCCTCCGAGTCCAGCAGCTCGTGGCGCAGCTTCTGGAACCACTCCTCGCGCGAGACCATCTCCTCCGGGATGTCGTCGAACACCTCGCGCGCGCGGCTCACCTCGCCCATCCCGAGCCACGCCTTCACCACCCACCGGTGCATCTGCCCGGCGAGCCAGGGCGAACCGTGGACCGCTTCTCCCCGCGGATCCATGCGCTCCAGCACCTCCGCCCACGCCGCCTCGGCGTCCCGGAACCTCGCCTGGTCGATCAGGAAGGTGACCAGCCGCCCGTTGTACCAGGGGTGCGTCGGTCGCAGCTCCACCGCCTTGCGAAGGGCGTGCTCCGCTTCCTCGCGCAGCGCCCCCGCGCGGTCGAGGTTGAACCCGAGGTAATGCCACGAGTAGGCATCCCGATCGTCGAATTTGCGCAAGCACTCGCGGTAAAGCGCCGCAGCTTCCACGAAAGCATGGTGCTCGATGCTGAGCGAGCGCGCCCGATCCCAGTAAAGCTCCCGGGACGGCAGATCGAGGTCCGACCAGCGCCCCGTCGCCTCCGTCCCCGCCCGGCCGAGGTTGTGGACCTTCTCCAGCCAGTCGCGCATGTGCGGCCCTGCATCCCTGGCAGAAGGCGCACCATCGAGGCTCTGGTGATAAGCCGCGAGCCTCAGGTGTATCGCCGGATCGGGGCGGTTTCTGGCCAGCCTCGCGATCTGCTGGCGCAGATCCTCCTCGATCTCGATATCCCCAGCCTCCGTCCCGATGCATATGGTCAACAGCGGCAGGTGCTCCTCGGGGAGCGCCGCGATCTCCCGTGCCTCCTGCCGCTCCACCGGGAACCGTGCGCGCGCGATCCTCACCAGGCCCTCGCGTACCTCATCGTGCTTCGGACGGGTCAGCACCTCGCGCATGTAGTTCTCCAGGGCGGTGGTCCGCCGCTGCGAGGGCCCGAAACGAGAGAGCAGCGCACCGGGCGCCTCACCCAGGCCGACGAGCCCCACGAGGAGGCGCATCTGCCACGGGAAGAGCGTCTGCATGCGCTTGTAGGCGAGCCCCTTGTGGAGGGCCGCCGCAGCGTCGGCGTAGTCCCCCCAGGCCCGCGCATCCTGGAGCACCTCGATGGAGACCGGCTCCGGCGCGACATCGATGCGCGGCCACCCTTCGGCATTCTTCGCCAGCTCGCCGCCGAGCCCGAGCGCGCCACTGCTCGCCAGGATCATGATCGGCAAGCTCTGCTCGGCCAGCCACCGATCGAGCACCTTCGCCGCGTGCAGGCAGCGCAGCTCCATCCCTGGCCCCTCGGGCGTCGAAGCCCGCACCCTCTGCCACGAAGGCGGCACCCAGACCGCGAGCACCTGGCCTTCTTTCGCCAGCTCCCTGGCGACGTTCCAGGCCCGCTCACCAAGGTCGACACCATCGTCGAGCGCGCGCGCGACAGCCTCTTTGCCCAGCGACGAAGCTGCCTGGAGCAACCCATGCAGCGGCGCATCCGCGTCATCGAGAGGAGGCAACAGCACGGTCGCCACCTGTCGCTCGCTCCGCTTCTCCAGCGCCCCCATCAGCCCTGCGCGGTGGACGCCTGGCGCCAGGACCAGCTTCACCCGGGAAGCGTTCTCCAGCGCGCGAACCGCATCATCGGCTCTGGAGGCATTCAGGGGAGACTCATCGAGCCACACCATGGGTCACTCCGACCTTTACCACTCCCTCCCCCCCCGTAACAGGCGCAGCCGCCCCTCCGCCCCTGCTGACCCCGCCTCCTGCGCCCCCTCTGTGCGCCCCCTTCCGCCTTCCATCTCACTTCCCGACCATGCGGTTTCCGTCCCCGCGCCCCACCACCCCCGTCGCCAGCGCCAGCGCCTGCGTCGCCCTCGCCAGCCGCTGCACGCATGCTGGCAGCGCCTCTGCGGAGGGCGGCGGCGCCAGCGGCACGTGCATCCACGCCGGCCCCCACGCCGACCACCCTCCCGCGGGCACCCGCGCCGCCTCCGCCCGCACCCGCGCCGCCCGCGCCTCCACCCGCCGCTTCACCTCCGCCGCGTCCGGCCCCACCCCTCCCCGCAGCCGCCCCGCCATCTCCTCCAGCGTCATCTCCACCGCGTGCTCCGCCGCCTCCAGCGCCCCCGCGCGCACCAGCCGCGCTCCCGCCTCCAGCACGGCCCGCCGCGCCAGCCCCATCCCCCATCCCACCGAGAACACCGCCCGCTCCTCGCGCAGCCGGCTCATCGCCCGCGCCTCCTGCAGCAGCCCATCGAACCCCGCCCGGTGCGCCTCTGGCACCCGCTGCCGCAGCGCGCGCTCCCGCTCCGCCCGCTCCTTCTCCGCCGCTGCCCCGAGCGCCTTCTCCAGCGCCCTCCGCAGCGCCTCCACGTGCATCTCCGGCATCTCCTCGCCCATCGGTTCGCTCACGTCGTGCCCTGCGCACCTGAACCTCACCGCCTCCAGGTGGCCCCGCGCCGCCTCTCCAGCCGCCTCTGGCAGCCCCGCGAGCCCGGTCAGCACCTCCCGCGCGCTCCCTGCCTTCTCCAGCGCCGCGACCCCTGCCGCGCTCCCCCGCAGCACCCCTGCGAGCCTGAGCACCTCCTCGCCCGTCACCCCCACCGCCCCGGTGCTCGCCGGCTCCACCAGCGCCAGCGCCTCGCCCGTGCTCGCCCCCGTCCACGCGCACGCATGCGCCAGGTAATCCCCCACCGGGATCCCCGCCGCGAAATCGTAGCGGTGGTGCATCGCCACCATGTCCTCCACGTGCACCCGCACCCACCCCAGGTGCGCGATCAACCCCTCCGTCCCGAACTTCGACGGATCCACCGCCTGGATCGCCATGTGCCGCGCCACCGACAGCGGCCTGTCCACCCGGTCCCACAGCCGCAGCTCTGCCCGCCACCGCTGCGTCTCGAAGGCCCGCTGACACACCCGCAGGCGCGCCCGCATCGACGGCTTGAGCTCCACCATCCAGTCCAGCGGCCTTGGCGACGCCCCGCCCCGCCCCCCGCCCATCCCGGGCAGCATCCCTGGCAGCACCGCCTGGAACACCACCCGCCCGTCCCCTGCGCCGAGCTTCGCCTGCCCCAGCACCATCCCGTACCGCGCCGCCCCTTCCGAGAGCCCCCGCGGCAGCGCCCGCATCACGCTCAGCGCCACGAACCGCGACAGCGGCCTCCCCCCCTCCACCGCCTCCCGCGTCCCCGCTTCCGACCGGCGCGACGCGCTTGCCGCACTCGCCGCGCCGCCTGCGCCCTGAGCGACCCCGGGACCGTTCATCATGGCTGCCCCCCCCGCTCCCCCAACCCCCACGCCCGACGCCCCGAGCGCCCTGACGACGCCCACGATGGCCCCTTCACGTCATGTCACAGCGGCTGGAAAAGTCGACGCCTCCCCACGCCTTTGCCTCCCCGCCCGACGCCCCGGTCGATCCCTGCGCCCGTCGCCTACCCGAGCGCCTTCTCCATCGCCCCGAGCATCAGCCCCCAGGCCTTCTCGGTCCGCTCCAGGTACTCCGCCCAGCTCGGGTGCATCTCGCACGTCAGCGTCACCTCGCACCCGCTCCCGTCCGGCGCGATGTCCACGCTCACCCGATCCTTGTCCGGCGAGTACTGCGGGATCGCCCAGGTGAACACCAGCCGCCGCGGCCTGTCGAACTCCAGGTACTCCCCCACGTGCGCGATGTCCTCTCCATCCCGCCGCACCACGAACGTGAACGACCCCCCGAGCCGCGCATCCACCTCCACGCGCCCCATCACCTCCGTCGCGCCCGCGTTCGACCCCGGCGCCCCCATCCACACCTTCACCTTCTCGGGATCCAGCCACGCCTCGAACACCCGCTCCGGCGAAGCGCTGAAGCGGTGGGTCACCCTGGCCGTGAGGTTCTTTTCCGTGCTCATCGCGCCCGTCCTTTCCCTGTCCGCACGGCCCCTGCCGCGCGTTTCCTGGTCTGCACACTGCGCGTCTTGCCTGTCTCTCGGGTCTCGCGGGTCTCGCGGGTCTCGCGGGTCTCGCGGGTCCTGCGGGCCTCGCCGGTCTCTCGGGTCTCGCCGGTCTCGCGGGTCCTGCGGGCCTCGCCGGCCTCGCGGACCGCCTGGCTCTCGGCTGCCCGCGCGTCCTCGGCGCGGAGCATCTCGTCCATCGCCCTGAGCCGCCCGCCCCACGCTGCCTGCTGCGCCGTGATCCACGCCGCCGCCTCGTCGAGCGGCCGGGGATCGAACGACAGCACGTGCTCCCGCCCCACCCGCCGCCGCCGCACCAGCCGCGCCCGCTCCAGCATGCGGATGTGCTTTGACACCGAGTTCAGCGACATCGCGAACGGCTCCGCGAGATCCGTCACCCGCGCCTCCCCCCGCGAGAGCCGCTGCACAATGGCCCTCCGCGTGGGATCGGCCAGCGCCACCAGGGTCTGATCCAGATCGGTCGCCACCGCCCCGTGCATCATGTTCACCCTTTTGGGTGAATGTTCTCCAGGGCGCGCCCTCTGTCAAGCCGCGCGCGCACCCCGGCGCCTCTGCCTCAGCGCCCCAGCGCCGCCCGGATCTGCGGCACCAGCACGTCAGGCGTGAGCGTCGCGTCCACCGTGAGGGCGTCGCCCGGCTCCTCCAGCGCCTCGTACTGGCTCTCCACCAGCCCCGGCGGCATGAAATGGCCATCCCGCCCCGCGACCCGCGCCCGCGCCACCTCGATGGACACCTGCAGGAACACGAGCTTCACCCGCGCCGGATCGACCACCAGGCACTCCCGGTACATGTCCTTCAGCGCCGAGCACGCCAGCACCGTGTCCGCCGCCTCCTCCAGCCATTGTACGATGAGCGTCTGCAGCTCCGCGAGCCACGGCTTCCGGTCCTCGTCCGTGAGCGGCTCCCCCCGCCGCATCTTCGCGACATTCTCTGGTGAATGATAATCGTCGGCGTCGAAGAAGCGCACCCCCATGCTCTCGGCGAGCGCGCGCCCCACCGTCGTTTTGCCGGCTCCCGAGACCCCGAGGACGATGATCACCATTGCCCCGGGGTATAGCACGGCAGCGCCCGGAGCCCGTCCAGGCACCCCGAGCGCCGCCCTGCCCCCCGGAAACCGCGCGCGAAGGCGCACCAGGCCCGTACCAGCACCCGACACACCTCCACGCGCCCGCCGCGCCCGCTGCGCGTCGTCCAGGCGCTGGGGGCTTCAGCGAGCGAGTCCCTCCCGGGTACCCCGCCCGCCGTCACCCCTCACGCCCCGGCAGCCCCGGTCAGGCCGTCTCTTCGGCCTCGATCCGCGCCCGCAGCGCCGCCCGCTGCTTCTCCAGGGCCATGGCCGCCTTGTCGAGCTCCGCGAGCTGCGCCTTCTCGGCCTCCAGCAGCGCCGCGGCCTTCCGGGCGTCTTCCTCGGCCTGCTCCAGCTCCGCGAGCCGCAGCTCCGCTCCCGCCAGCTCCTCCTGCAGGCCCTCGATGTACTCCTGCACCGATTCCACGGTCTCTTCTTCCTCGCCCGACCCGCGCTTCCCCACCTTCCGGAGGAAGAACTGATCCGCGAACGAGGAGGGGAGCCCCGTGTGCTCGTGAGGCATCTTGGCCAGCGTCCCGTGCAGCTCCTTCCGCGCTGCATTCAGCCGCGCGATCCACTGGTAGCGCTGGCCGGTATCGCGGAAGTTCCGGTTGCCCTGCTGGACGGTATCCCGGGCCTGCACCGCAGCGTCAGCCTCGTTGACGAGGAGCGTCAGCTCCGGCGCCAGCGCCAGCAGCAGCTCATGGGGGCTCTCCGTCAGCGATTGCACCCACTTGCGCATGGTGACGAGCTGCGCCCCCAGCACCGGGCGCTTGAACTCCGTCAGGGTCTTGGTGCCGAAGTAATGAACGTAGAGCACGTGCTCGCGATCATCGTCGACGATGCCGAGCACCGTCTTCGAGAGCTTGCCCGCGAACGCATCCAGCCTGTCATCGGCAATGTCGACGCGGGCCTGTGCGCCAGCCTGTGCGTCGTTGATCTCCAGCTCGGTGGTGAGCACCTCGAGACCTTCGGCGCGCAGCGCCTCGAAGGTCGGGATGTGCGGCGCCCCCAGCGCGTGTGCCTTGAGCCGCTCCAGCGTGTAGCCCACCTGGGCCAGCAGGGGTTGGAGCGCCGTGCGTACGTCTAACGTTCTCGCAGCCATGGGAATTCCTCCGGCATGAACGATGCATTGAACCCGATGCATCTCGGTTCCGCGTTCCGTGTCAATGAACGCGTGGCAATCAATAGTCACTCCGTTCGTAGTTTCAATAGCGAAATGGGATCGAACATCCGTTTCCTGTTGCGCTGGAACGCGGGGCGAGCGCTGACGAATGGCATCGAAGTTGCGCTCCGTCGATGGTCCCGGTGTTGCAATGGCAGCGCGCGTCACAGCGCGGCTGCGGTCAGCGGCGGTTGAAGGGAGGGGGAGTCTCGCGCCGTGAGGTGTGCGCCAGCTCTCCGGAAGCCGCAGTCCGGTGGCGTCGAGTGTCGCCGTGCGCGGAGGAGGGCACCCTTCTGACCGGAGAGACTGTCGCCGGAAAGCGCAGGAGAACGCGGTCGTAGCGCAGAGAGCGTCGCCGTGAGCCGCGCATGGAGGCACTCCGCGTCCGAACGTGGGCGCTTCCTGGGAGCAAGTCCTGTTCCTGGCGCGTCGAGTCCATGGGGAGGTCGATGACGGCAGGGTTCGGCGCGCGTCGAACGTCGCCGTCGGCGGACGACGGCGTCATTCGGAGCGCGTCGACTGTCGCCGTCTTCGGACGACGAAGAGCCTCGGCGCGGTGAATCTGGCCGGAACCCGCAGGCAGGTGGTCCTGGCGCGGTGAGAATGGTGCCGGCGTCGGTGTAGGTGGAGAGGGGAGGACGTGAGAATGGCCCCTGTCGGCGGAGCTGGGGGCGGTGACGCGGTGAGAATGACGCCGTCGTCGGGTGAGGGCGAGGGTCGGAGATAGAGGAGAGGTGATCGAGAGGAGGGAGGTGGGGAGAGGAGAGGAGGAGAGCTGGCCGGGCGGAGGAAGGATGCCTCTGTAGAGGAGTGCGTTGACGTGGCCTGAGGCGTTCGTAGCCTCGGTCACCATGGCGGAGAGTGACCGGAGCAAGAAGGAGACCCCGAGGGCGCGGCGCGAGGTCCAGCCGCTGGGGTGGGAGGAGCTGATCGAGGAGCAGCGAGATGCTGCGCGGCAGGCGTGCGGGATCCTGGGCGACATTGCCGGGCAGAAGGCGGAGGCTGGGGGAGGGCGCTCGCAGTTGCAGACAGCATGCTGACGTAGGGATGCGCTGTGAGGTGACGTCTTACCTGACAGCCGCGCGGGTGCGGTCCTCATGGAAGAGCGACCCGCGGGAATGCGGAGGTTCGCTTGATCCTCGGGGGCCGAGAGGATGAAAACCCCAGGAGGTTCGCTGTTGGGCATGGACGCCGTGGACACCTGCTCCAGGCTGGTCACGATACTGCTTCCTCTGGAGACCTGAGTCGTCGTCTCGCGACCCTCGCATGACGCCATGCGCCTGCGGCGGATGCGCTCCAGTGGCTCGCGGAGCGGCGGGATCACGGGTTCAGGGGCCGGTTCACGCTGCCGGCGAGCGCGGATCCGGAGAAGCTCGCGAGGCTCCTGCCCGGGCTGCAACCCGACCCGCGTCAAGGAACTGCGCGCGGACGGTGACGCTGGGGCGTGTGGTCATTGCTGCGTCGCCCGGCGCCAGGCTGCACCAGGACGCGGTATGGCGAGCCCTGCCTTGACATCGCCGGAATTGATTTCAACATGCTCGGCTCTTTTGCCGTCAGGAGGGGACATGGATAGGGGCCGTGGTCTGCTTGTCATTGCGGTGGGTGCAGTGTCGTGCGTTCTGGCCGGGTGCGTGGTGCAGGCGGAGGAGGATGAAGGGCCGATGCCGGTCGAGGAATCGAGCGACCACCTGGACGTGTCCGGTGCGTCAGTGACGGCGCCCGAAGAGGGCGTCGGCGAGGAGTCCGTCGTCTTTCACGAGAACTTCTATGGCGATGGTGACCTCGGCCAGTGCAACAACAAGGCGTACGGCCACGTGAGCGCCACCATGGGGGCGTGGACGCCGAAGATCCGCATCGATACCGATGGGCGCAGCGGAGGGTGCTATCAGCAATTCGGGATCACGGACCCGGCGAGCACGCTTCGCACCCTCAAGGTCGAGGTCAATTTCTACGCCAATGGCGATGGCGGGCAATGCAACAACCCCGGGCTCAGGACCATCCCGATCTCGTCCGATGCGGTGCAGTGGAGTTCCAGGTACCGCATCGACACGGACGATCGCAGTGGCGGGTGCTACCAGGTCTTCAAGGTCTCGGGGCGTGACGACATCGGCCTCGACGTCGAGTTTCTGCCCGATGGCGATGGGGGGCAGTGCGGCCTGAGCGGGACGAAGACGGCGACGTCGACGAACCAGGCGAAGTTCCTGATCGACACCGATGGTCGCTCCGGGGGATGCACGCAGCGGTTCCGCCTGCGCCACCTCTGACGGCGCGGGGGATCGGGCCGCGGGCCGCAGCCGGGCCGCAGCCGGGCCGCAGCCGGGCCGCAGCCGGGCCGCAAGGTGAAGGAGCGCGGCTTGCGTCGGCGCGGAGGCGCTTGGTAGCGTGGCCGGATGCCCACTCTTCATGTCCGGTGGCGCGGCGACGCCGCGGCGGCGATGATCCTCGCGTCCCTGTCCGCCGCGGGGTGCGGCGCGGATCCCGAGGGCGCTGTGGAGCGCGCGGAGGACAGCCAGAGCGCGATCGTCTGCGCGCCGCCTCAGGATGGCCTGCGGCTCTGGCTGCGCGCCGACGATCTGCTCCTGCCCGACGGGGGTGCGGTGGCGAGCTGGGCGGACGCGTCCGGGCAAGGGAGCCATGCGTCGCAGGCCACGGCGGGCCGACGACCCACCCTGGTGGCGGCGGCCGTGGGGGGGCGCGCCGCGGTGCGCTTCGATGGCGTCGATGATCGGCTCGACCTCGCGCTCAACACGTTCGCCGCCGGCAGCTTTCCCATCACGGTCATCGCGGTGCTGCGCACGAACGACGCCGATGCGCACGTGGTGGGCACGGGCTCGTCCTCGGCAGGCTATCTCTCGACCTACGGGGGCGCGCTGACCTTGAGCGGCGGGAGCCCCACGATCAAGGCCAACAACGCGGGGAGCGGGCTCCTGCTCGGTGCGGGCGCGAGCGCTGCGAACGGGGCGCCCCGCGTGGTGGCCGCTGTGGCCCAGGCCGGTGCGAGTGCGCTGTTCGTCGACGGCCAGCTCCAGGGCGAGTCCACCGCGGCGACGAATGCTTACGGGTACGGGAAGTCGACGATCGGGGCGAGCGATGGGTCCAGTGCGCAGGCGTCGCGGGATCCCTTTGCTGGCGATCTGGCCGAGCTGATCGTCCATCACCGGGCTCTGTCGGCGGCGGAGCGTTCCGCCGTCGAGCAATGCCTCGGCGCCAGGTACGGGGTGCCGATCACGCTGCCGCCGGGGTGTGACGGGGTGCCGGGCAGTGGTCTCACCCGCGACGCGTGCGGGGTGTGCGGGGGCGATGGGTCGAGCTGCCTGGACGAGGCGGTCGTGCCCGATCAGCTCGCGCTGTGGCTGCGGGCGGATGATCTCGCGCTCCCGGACGGGGCCGCGGTGGCGCGCTGGAGCGACGTGTCCGGGCAAGGGGCCCACGCGAGCCAGGCCACGGCGAGCCGAAGGCCCATCCTGGACGCAGGGGTGATCCAGGGGCACGCGGCGGTGCGCTTCGACGGCGCCGACGATCGGCTCGATCTCGCGGTGAACACGTTCGCCGCCGCGAGCTTCCCGCTCACCGTGTTCGCGGTCCTCAAGACGACCGACGCGAGCGCGCACGTGGCGGGCACGGGCTCGTCCTCGGCGGGATACCTGACGACCTATGGCGGCGGCCTGACCCTCGTGGGCGGCGCGCCGACGCTCAAGGCGAACAACGCTGGCTACGGCCTCCACCTCACGGCGCCGAGCCCGATCCACGACGGCGCGCCGCGGCTCGTGTCCGGCGTGGCGCGGGCTGGCGGGAGCGCGCTGTCCGTGGGGTGCGCGATCGAGGGCCTCTCAGGGGCGGCCACGAATGCCTACGGCTATGGAAAGTCCACGCTGGGCGCGAGCGATGGGTCGAGCTCGGACAAGGTGATCGACCCGTTTGCGGGCGCGATCGCGGAGCTGATCGTCTACCGCCGCGCGCTCGGGGACGCGGAGCAGGCGGCGATCGAGGATTACCTCACGGGCAAGTACGGGCTCGGGACCTGCGTCCACGCGCCGCCGGATCCTGCGATCACGCTGACGTCGTCCGCGGTGATGTTCTTCCGGATGAACGAGGCCGGGCCCGCGCCGAGGGCCGACATTGCGCGGGGGCTCGACGTGGCCCCGTTCCCGCCCGATGGCGCGGGCATCTCGGCGGTGCCGGCGATCCAGGGGCTCGGCCAGTTCGTCAATGGTCCGGGCGGCTATCACTTCTGGCGCCCTAGCTCGCCCGGGATGAGCCACGGGGGCGGGAGCTTCACCTGGGCCGGGTGGATGAAGCTCGCGTCGTTCTATGACAGCCAGACCTTCGTCGGGAAATGGAACGAGGACACGGGCCACAACCGCGAGTATCGGATCTGGTACGACCTCTCGAGCCAGCAGATGAGATTCCAGGTCTCCGGGACAGGTGGAGGCGCGGCCAGCGAGACCGCCACGGCCGCGCACCCGGCAGCGATCGCGCTGGACACCTTCTATTTCATCGAGGCGTGGCACGACGCGGTCGCCGGCACCGTGAACCTGCGCGTCGGCACGACGGCGGATCGGGGCTCCGTTGCGACCGTTCCCTGGACGGGTGGCGTGCGCGTCGGCTCGGCCGATCTCAACATCGCCGCGCACAACACCTGCGCCGACGACCACCTCCACGGTGACATCGACGCGGTGGGGTACTGGACGCGGGTGCTGACCGAGGCCGAGAGTCTGCGGCTCTGGAACGGCGGCGTCGGCTACGAGCCCTGACGGAGGCATCCATCCGCGCATCACCCGCGCATCACCTGCGCATCACCTGCGCATCACCCGCGCATCACCCGCGCATCACCCGCGCATCACCCGCGCATCACCCGCGCATCACCCGTGAGAGGCAGGCCGCGGCGATCCGAGAGATGGCCATGCGGTGCTGCGATCTCACGCATGCGTTCTGGACCAGGCAGTTGCAGCGCCTGCCCCAGGCGGTGGCCTGCGAGGTGGCAGGCTGACGCCTGGCCTCGGGCGAGCCCGCCCTCAGCCCTCAACCCTCGCGGCGCATGCAGCGGCGGAGCGCTTCGGCGAGGGTGCTGTGGGTGCGTTCGCCCGGGATCTCGATGCCGAGGGTCACCATGGTCCTGGCGACGCTCGGGCCGATGCCGGAGAGCAGGGCGGTGCAGCCGAGCAGGTCGACGCTGCGCATGATGGTGAAGAGGCGCTGGGCCGTGGCGGAGTCGACCATGTCGATGCCGGTCAGGTCGAGGATGGTGAAGCGCGCGGCCTGCTGGATCACGGCCTCGAGCAAGCGCTCGGTCACCACGGATGTTCGCTCGGCGTCGAGGTCGCCCATCAGGGGCACCACCAGGACGCCGCGCCACACGCCGATGATGGGGCTGATGAGCCGGTCGATGGCCTGCTTCTGGGACTGGATCAGCGCGAGCTGGTCGCGCATCCGCTTCTCGTCCTGCGCCCGGAGGGTGATGTCCTCGGTGATGGAGAAGAGGCCGGTGACCGCACCCTTGCCGTCGAGCGCGGGGTGGTAGCTGGAGCGCCAGACGCTTTCGCCCACGGGGTGCTCGAGGGTGAACGACTCGCCAGCGAGGGCGCGGTGGAAGCGCGCGATGGCGTCGGGGTAGGCCTTGTACACCTCGAAGAGGTTCTTTCCGACCAGCTCACCGGGCGCGCGGTTGAGGAGGTGGAGGTTGTTGCCTGCGGAGAGGGTGCAGGTGCCGTCCTTCGACATGGCCCACACCACCATGGGCAGCTCGTTGATGACGCGGAGGAGGCTCTGGGCCTGGCGCATCTCCTTGACGTTCTCGGTCATCGCCAGGGCCAGGCCGACCTGGGCGACGACCTCCCCGTCCTCGCCGCGGAGCGGGTGGCACTCCTGGAGCCAGGAGACGTGCTCCTCGACGAACCAGTCCTTGCTCGACGCGCCGGCGAGGACCCGGCGGGTCGTGCTCAGGGTGTGGCTCCCCTCCGGATACATCGCGAAGGTGTTGCTTCCCACGTAATCGCCGGGGTGCAGGCCGTAATGGCCGAGCGCCTTGCCCTCGTTGAGCGCGAGGGTGCCGTCACGGAGGACCGTCCACAGCACGGCGTCCATCTGGTCGAAGATCCAGAGCAGGGTCTTCTCCTTGGAGTGCACGATGTCATCCGCGGTCGTGCGCGCCACATTGCGCGCCATCTCGTGGGCGATGGCGACGGCGCCGCGCGCGACGTCGTCGAGCCGCAAGCAGCAGGCGTCCTCGCCGGCGGCCCAGAGGGTGCACCGCATGGCCACCCCGCGCTGCGGGCCCACGGCGAGCCGGGCCACGAGCGACGCCCGGCCGGAGACCGCCTGCGCCAGGGCGGAGCGCAGGAGGGCTTGATCCTCCAGCGCGAAGCAGGCGGCGATCGACGACGCTGCCCCGAACTCCGTCTTCCATGCCGCATTGGCTTCGCGAATGACCCCGCCCACGATGACCGCGAGCGGTTCGGGGCACCCATCGAACAGCAAGGAGGTAGGCATGGGAGCTTGATGGAGGCAGTGATCTCGCCCCGCATGCGCGATGATCTGCCGTCTGTCGTTGCCAGGCAAGGGCTTCTCAGGCAGCCGGCACGCACAGATGGCAGCGACCTCGCACCTTCGTGAACGACCTGTGCGCCACATTGCTGGGCGCGAGTCCCACAGCACGGCTCACGGGGAACGCTTGACAGGGGGGAGGTGCTGCGTCCGGATCGGAGGGTGATTGCGCGCCGCCTTCTCGCAACGTACGACCCCTGCGCGCTCCACGCGGCGAGCAGCGAGGTGATGGCCGCGGTGGGGCTCGATGGATTCAGCAACGGCAGGATGTCGCTCCGCACGGCTTCGGGCTGGGTGGCGAGCGTGGGCACGGACTGCACGTGCACGGCGCTCTGGGCGGCAGGGCCGAACGATCTGTTCGTGGCCACAGGGCAGGGGCAGATCCTACGGGGCGATGGGGTGGGCTGGGTGGACACAGGGGCGCCGACGTCGCGCAACGTCCGGGCGCTGTGGGGGACGTCGGCGAGCGATGTCTGGGCAGCCGGGGACGGGGGGGCGCTGCTGCGGTACTCGCCCTGATCCATGCGGCCGGGGACATTGTCCGCTTCCCGCGGCGACGGGCGTCAGGCCCGAAGCGGCAGAGCGCTCCGGGAGCCGTGAGTGGATCGCGGAGTGGGGGGCCCCGACGAGCTTTGCGCGACGGGGGGCGGGGGGCGAGCCCCTGCCGTGTGAATGAGGGGCTATGGCGCAGGGAGAGGCGCGGGGGCGCTCTCGCTGCCCACGACCAGCGGGCCGGCGGCGAAGAGGGCAGTGAGGCGCTCGGGCAGGGTGGCGCCGGGGGGCAAGGGGACCCTGCGGCGGTGGATGACGCTGCACTCCTTCGCGTCCGGGAGCGAGGGCGAGGGCGAGGGCGAGGGCGTGGGCGTGGGGTCGGAGGCGAAGGTGAGGAAGAAGCGCAGCTCCAGGTCTTCGGGGCCGAGGCTCGGGTCGGTCCGCGCGAGCGGGATGAGCGCGTCGCAGGTGCCACCAGGCGCCGGGGTGAAGCAGAACGAGATGAGAGAGAGCTTCTCGATGGCGCGGCGGTCGATCTGCTCCACTTCGGCAGAGGTGCGCTGCGCGGGGAGCGGGATTGGCGGGGGGGTCGTGCGCGCGAACAGGGCGCGGATGAGGTCGTGGTGGCCGCGAGGGGGGCTCTGGTCGGCGGCGCGGCGGGCGGCGTTCTCGAAGCGGGTGCCGTCGTGGCGGGCGGAGAGGGTGACGGAGAAGGCGGTGAGGGTCGCGGCGTGAGGGCCCTCCAGGGAGACGTGCAAGGCGACGGGGACGATCTCGCCGCGCAGCAGGGAGGCGCCGATTTTCTCGTCGATGGCGGCGGGCTCGCGGAGGGCGAGGGAGACGCGCGCGGGGAGGAGGCGGCGGAGGGCTTCGTGGGCGCGCTGGGTCTCCTGGAGATCGGCCTCGGTGGCGCGGAGGACGAGATGGAGGTCGTCGAGGCGGCGGCAGGCGGCGAGGGGAGTGTCGAAGGAGATCTGGGGGCGCGGGGGCTCCGGGAGCAGGTGGGGGCGGCAGGCGGTGGCGAGGGAGGCGAGGGCGGCAAGTGCAGCAAGCGTGGCGAGGGGGACGGGTGCGGTGGGGGCGCGGGGTGCGGTGGGGGCGCGCGGGAGGAGGCGGGGAGGGGAGGGCAGCTTCACGGGCGGGCTCCGGGAGGGGGGGCGCGGCGGGCGGCTGCGATGAGGTCAAGGGGGCCGCTGGCGAAGAGGGCGTGCACGCGCGCGGCGAGGTCGGGGCCGGGAGGCAGGGGGAGCGCCACCTCGGTGCCGAGGTTGCAGCCGCGTTCGAGGCGGCGGTCCGGTTCGAAGACGAGGCGGACGAGAAGGGCGTCGTCCGGTGGGAGCGGGGTGGGGGCAGGGGCGGTGGAAGAGGGCGCGGAGGCTGCGGGGAAGGGCCGGGGGCGGGGGTCGAGGGAGAGGGGGTCGAGGGAGAGGGGGTCGAGGGAGAGGGGGTCGAGGGAGAGGGGGTCGAAGGGGTCGCTCGGGGCGGGCTCCGGCGCGAGGATGGTGACGGCTTCGCAGGGCTCTCCGAGGCGCGCTGGTTGGATGATGCTGCACTCGCCCTCGCGGACGCTGAGCACGGTGAGGGTCTCCTGCTGTAGCGGGGTCCCGGTGCCAGGGCGGCCAGGGACGATGTCCGGGAGGACCTTCTCGGTGCCGCGGAGCTGCGGGTCGACGGCGCCGAGGGTGAGGCCCGCGACGACGGCGTCAGCGAGGGCGCCGAGGAGGTTGTAGCCGCCAGCGATGCCGCCAGAGGTGGGGGGCTCGACGCGCGCGAGCTTCCAGAGATCGCGCTCCTCCCAGGCCGACCAGAGGCGGTCTCCGGCGCGCAGGCGGGCTTCGGGTCGGAGGCCCGCTCCGGCGTGCGCCGAGGTCTCCAGGCGGAGCTGGAGCAAGGTGACGTCGGTGGGGAAGACCTCGTGGCCGAGGCGGGCGTGCATCGCCTCGCGGCCGAGAGCACGGCCGGTCAGCGTGGCGTTGGTGCGGGAGAGGAGTGCCTGCCGCAACGCCTGGCGCTCGTCGTCGTCGAGGACCTCCTCCGAGCGGGCCCCGCGGTCGGCGCTGTGCTCGCGTTCGCAGGCGGCGAGCCAGGCTTCGTCGAGCTGGCCGTCGCGGACGAGGGTGGGGATGGAGGCGCAGCCAGTGGTGAGGGCGGTGAGGAGAGTGGCGAGAAGGGCGCGCCGTCGCCGGCCGAGGAACACGGGCTCCATGGTTCTCTTCATCGCACTCCTGGAGTGATTGCCACCAGCGTTGGTGCGGCGGGCGCTCCCGGGCGGCGCGTGGTGGAGGCCTCGCCGCCTGCACGGTGATGACGCACGTGGTCAAAGGGGCGGCGGGCTTCACGGACCCACGGGAAAGATGCGCTGGTGATGGTCGCTGCTGAAAAGAACCTGCGTGGCCACGCGGGAGATGTGCGGGGCACGCATGGAATCCGCATGGAACCCGCATGGAAACGGCGGCGGGAGGATGTAGGAGCACCAGGATTCTTCGTTGACAGTCTCCCTTGGCTCATGTTGCTATCGCCGCACTCGTGGACAGCCTCGTGGTGCGCCGCCCCGAGGCGCATTGCAGCATTCGACCATGGGCGATCCAGCATGACCTCACTGCCGGTGAGGCAGCGCGCTTTGCAGGCTGGATCGACGTGGCGTCATTTCACGGGCGCGGCCCCCTCTCGGAGCGAAGGATTCCCCTCATGCTGAGCGGTGCACGGAATGACGGCAAGGTTTCGCTGAGGCTGCTGTCCCAGTCGCCGCTGGACGAAGGGGGGTGTGGATCGGGGCCCATCGAGCAGGCGAAGCCGCTGGGGGTCGAGCAGTGGGTGCCGTCGCGGTACAACGTCCGGGCGACGACCGACACCGGGCAGGTCATTCTCTGGAACACGCTCAGCACGGCCATCAGCGTGTTCAAGCCGGAGCAGGCTCCTGCCGTGCTCCAGTTGCTGAGCGCCAAGGGCTTCGAGTCGCGCGCCGAGGGAATGGCCGGGTATCTCTCCGAGCGCGGGTACCTGGTGAAGAAGGGTACCGACGAGCTCCGCATCTTTCGCCACAAATTCGGGCAGGATCACTACCGCAGCGACACGCTGGAGCTGATCCTGATGTCCTCCGAGGACTGCAATTTCCGCTGCAAGTACTGCTACGAGGACTTTGCGCGCGGCACGATGCACCCGGGGATCCGGCAGGGGATCAAGAAGCTCGTCGAGTCGCGGATCAAGCGGCTCAACCGCATGAGCATCCGGTGGTTTGGCGGGGAGCCTCTGTACGGCTGGGAGGCGATCAAGGATCTCGCGCCGTTCTTCTCGGAGATGGCGGCGAAGCACGACGTCGTCTTCGGGAGCGGGATCACCACCAATGGGTATCTGCTCACGCCCGAGGTCGCCGACGATCTCTTCAAATGGCGGGTGCACGGCTTCCAGATCACGATCGACGGAATGCCCGAGGATCACGATTGCAGCAGGCCGACGCGGGATGGGCAGGGGTCTTTCGCGAAGATCTTCGAGAATGTCAAAGCGCTGGCGCGCCGGGACGACGATTTCCGGGCCACGCTGCGGGTGAACTTCGACCAGAAGAACCACAAGCGGTTCGACGAGTTCATTGACCTCATCCAGGATTTCGTGGGCGGGGATCAGCGGTTCCGCATCAGCCCGCGCTCCGTGGGGCGCTGGGGCGGCGAGAACGACGAGACGCTCGCGGTGTGCCACGACGAAGAGCGCTTCGTGCTGATGCGGGAGCTGAAGGCCATCGCCGGCAAGCGCGGCCTGCGCGTGGAGACGCTGCGCGACTGGAACTTCGTCGGGGGGAACGTGTGCTACGCGGCCCGCCCGTACAACATGCTCATCGGGGCGAGCGGCAAGGTGATGAAGTGCACCGTGGTGCTCGACAAGAACGAGAACAACGTGGTCGGGCGGATCACGGAAGAAGGGGAGCTGATCCTCGACGACAACCGGATGGCCCTCTGGACGGAGCCCGCCTTCGAGCGCGACTCGCAGTGCCAGAAGTGCGCGGTGTTGCCGAGCTGCCAGGGGATCTCGTGCCCCCTGCCGCGGATGGAGACGAACGACAGGCCGTGCATCCCCACGCGGAAGTACTCGAAGGCCGAGCTGCTCGAAGTGGTCAAGTACCCCACCCGGGCGGCGCGGAAGCGTCAGGTCGAGGCGCAGACGCCTCCCTCGGACGCGGAGTGATCTCGGCTCGCTGAAGGAACCGGCGAGCCCCAGGAGTTTGAGTCCAGGATCTGGGCTCTTCAACAAGGAGAACGAACAATGGATCAGAAGAAAGACATCACCCCCGAAATCGAGAAGCCCGTTGATCCGACCCAGAAGATCGAGGTCGACGAGCTCGACGACCTCGACCTCGCCAAGGTCTCCGGTGGCGTGAAGGAGTACCAGGACTCCAACACGAACTGTGGCCTCATCTGTTTCTGAGCGTGCGTGAAGGGTGAGTCGGCTCGATTCGTCGGGCCGACGGCGCCTCTGGATACGCCGCTTCCTCGTGACCCGGAAGCTGACGCGATGTGGACTCCGCTGGATGCTCTTTACGAATCTGGAAGGGTGCCCCGCTTCCCGTTGCGTTCCTGGGCAGCGACGCTCCTGACGAAGCTTTCGGCGTCCGGCGATCGGCCAGATTCCCCGCACACCTTCGAGCTCTGCATGAACAATGCGGCGCTGATCGAGGTGTACCGGGGTGATCTGCGCAGCGCCCACCGCCTCTGCCAGATGCAGCTCCGCTGGGCTGCGCGGAGCGAGGCGCGGTACGGGGGCACGACGGCAGGGGTGCTCGCCGTGCAGCCGTGGATCAACCTGGGCAGGTTGAAGCGGCTGGAGAAAGACGTCGAGGGAGCCCTCGCGCACTTCAGCCTCGTCGTGGCCACGCTCGACGGCGCGCCCGTGCGTCTGGGGCCGCTGCACCTCGATGCCGAGGCATGGCAGGAGGTGGTGCGTCACCGCTCCCTGCTGGGGATGCTGAAGGCCGTGTACCTGATCGATTCGGTGAAGACGTTCCTTGGCGCGCGCGACGAAGGCGCAGCGCTCGGGTTCCTCCGGCAGGCCCGGGAGCGGCTCGGAGGGCCTCCGTCCGTGCTCCTGAACGAGCTGGAGCTGCTGGTGCTGTCCCGGGCAGGGCGCCTCGACGAGGCCGCGTCCGTGCTGGAGCGGGAGAGCTGGGGGGAGAGCGACTACGCGAAGCTCCTGCGCGTCACGTACCGGATCGCCCTGCGCGCGGCCTCCGGAGAGGTGGACCGCGCGCGCCGCACGATGGAGCAGCTCGTCGCCAGGGTGCAGGCGCAAGAAGATTTCGGCACGCCGGCGGACATATGCATCCCCCGCTACCTGGAGTACCTCGGCACGCTGGCGGGGCGGCTGGAGCTGCCGGCCGCGGAAATGCCAGTGTGGCGTCTCGCGAGGCAGGCTGCGAAGCACCTCGACGACATGCCCTGCCGGCTGGTCTGCCTGGATGCCTTGCTGGCGCTGGAGGGGGTCGCGGAGCGCGAGGAGCTGCTGCAGGAGCGCGAGGCGCTGCTCCAGGAGTGCCTCTACGTGGCGCTGATGCGGGGGCGGGGGCTCGGCGTGGACCGCGCGGCGCTCGCCGATCCGGTCTTCGACGAGCTGCACCGGAAACTCGAAGCGATCGGCGATGCGGAGGGGAAAAGTGGCCCTCCGCCGGAAGTGGCCGTCCCCGTGGCCATCGGCGCCGCCTGAGGAACGGGGGAAACGGCGCGCCGGGGGCATGGATTCAGGGGCGCCAGTACTAGGCAACCGCCGGGCTCTGCTCTAAAGTTGGAGAAGCGCCATGGCTGATAGCGAAGACCTCGACGGCGGGATCCCGACCGCGCCGAACGCCCCGGCGATCCTGGGGGCTCCGCGTCTGTCGCTGGTCGCCGAGCAGGTGCTGGCAAACCGGTACGTGATCCGCGGGCGCATCGGCGCCGGGGGCATGGGGTCGGTCTGGCGGGTCTTCGATCGCGAGCTGGAAGAGGAGATCGCGCTCAAGGTCATCCTGGCGGAGCGCGGCGAGGACCGGACCGCGATCGAGCGGTTTCGCCGCGAGGTGAAGATCGCGCGGCGGATCTCGCACGCGGGCGTGTGCCGCGTGTTCGACTACGGCGAGGCGGACGGGCTGCATTTCCTGACGATGGAGCTCGTCGAGGGGAAGACGCTGCGCGCGCACCTTGCAGGTGGGGCGTTCCCGCTGGAGCGGGCGCTGGACATCGCGCGGCAGGTGGCCGAGGGGGTGTCGGCGGCGCACGCGCAAGGGGTGATCCACCGGGACCTGAAGCCCGAGAACGTGATCCTGCGCGAGGACGGGCGCGCGGTGGTGGTGGACTTCGGCCTCGCGCGGAGCCCGGCGACGGAGCATTCGAGCATCGCCGCGGTGGCGGGCACGCCGACGTACATGTCCCCGGAGCAGCTCCGGGGAGAGGCGCTCGACGTGCGCAGCGACGTGTTCGCGATGGGGCTGATCACGGCGGAGCTGCTCACGGGGCGGTCGCCGTTCGATCAAGGGTCGTCGGCGGCGACGACGAGCGCGATCTTGCGGGATCCGCCGCGGCCGCTGGAGATGCCGTCGCTGCCGCGGAGCACGGTGTCGGCGCTGGAGGCAGTGATCCAGCGGGCACTGGCGAAGTCGGCGGTGGACAGGTTCGCCTCGGCCACGGAGCTGGCCTCGGCGCTGTCGCTGGTGCAGGGCGGGGTGGCGTCGCTCGCGTCGCTCACGTCGGTCGGATCGCTCACGTCGGTCGGGGGGGCGGTGGTGAGCGCAAGCGCAAGCGCGAGCGCGAGCGCGAGCGTGCGGGGCGTGGACGCGCGCAGCGAGCCTGAAGGCGGCAGACACCCCACGAAGAGCAGCACGAAGCGCGCCCTGAGCGGCGTGGGTGGCTTGCTGCGGGATCGACGGCTGCAGGCTGCGCTGGCGATCGGGGCGATCATGGGCGGGACGGCGCTCGTGGCGGGCGCGGTGCGGCGCTACGACACGGCGAACACCCAGGCGGTGAGCGCGGTGGCGACAGTGCCGGCCGATGCGCCCGTGGAGGTGCCGGAGACGAAGACGCCGACGCTGCTCGTGCAGCCGTTCCAGAACCTGAGCGCGGACCCGGCCTGGGAGAGCCTGTGCTCGAGCGCGACGGAGTCGATCCGGGCAGGGCTGCGCAAGCTGCCGGACACGCGGTTGCTCGACGCGATCCCCGGGGCGGAGACGATGGCGGACGCGCGGCGCCGCGGCGTGACCTGGGTGATGACCGGGAGCGTGCAGCGGCTCGGGAGCGCGCTGCGGTTCGCGGCGCAGATCCGGGCGTCGTCGGGGCAAGCGGTGGGAGAGCCGATCGAGGTGGACGGCAATCCCTCGGAGGCCGCGGCGCTCCTCGGGCGGCTGCGGGAGCGGGCACTCGACGAGCTGCGGCTCCTCCGGCAGGAGCACGATCGGGAGCAGCGCGCGGTGCTGGAGACGCAGAGCGAGACGGCACGGAAGAAGCTGCTTCAGTACTACGCGATGGTGGGGCCGGCGCCGGGGTCGGAGCACCTGCACGTGGGGAAGCGGCTGCTCGACGAGGCCATCGAGGCCGACGGGAGCTACGTGGGGGCGCTCGTGGAGCGCGCGTACCTGCAAGCGCGCGGGGGCGGCGCGGCGACGCTGAAGGAGCGGCTGGCAGGAGGGCTCGCCGACATCGATCGGGCCCTCGCGGTCGAGCCCACGAGCGGGGCGGCGCTGGTGATGCGGTGCCGGCTGCTGCAGGTGGCGCTGGAGGCAGAAGGGGATCCGACAGACGTGGGGATCGCGCGCGCGATGGATGCGTGCGGCGCGGCGCTGCAGGCGGATCCTTCGTCGGCGCAGGTGCGGCTGGTGCTCGCGCGTCTGTACGATCGGACGTGCAGGGACGATCAGGCGATGGCGTCTCTGGAGAAGGCCAACGAGCTGGATCGGAGCCAGGGTGGGCGCAGCCTGAAGCACCTCGGGGAGCTGGCGCTGCAGAACGACAAGCTGCAGCTCGCCGACCGGGTGACGCGCGATCTGGTGGAGCTGCAGGAGGAAGAGCGGCGGGTCGGGGCGCGGTCGCTGAGCCAGCGGGCCGGGGTGCCGACGACGAGCGATGCGCACCTGCTCCGCGCGGCGGTGCTGCTGCGGCTCGGGCGCCTCGCGGAGGCGCGGACGGCGCTGGAGCGGCAGCTCGAGCTGGTGCCGCCGGGCGGGGGCGACACGCTGACGGAGGCGAGCGCGCTGCGGGGGCTCCTGCGGGTCGCAGCCCAGGCGAAGGAGGCTCCGCCGGCAGGCGCATCAGCGCGGCTCGGGGCGCTGGAGGCAGAGCTGCGCGCGGCGGTGGCGAAGGAGCCGCGGGTGGGGCTGGACGTGGCGAGCGCATACCGGTGGACCGATCCGGAGGCGGTGGTGCCGTGGCTGGAGCACGCCGGGGGCGCGGTGGCGGCGACGTGCGACGAGGCGCTGAAGCGCGCAATCTTCTACGAGGCGGCAGGGCGGCGGCGCGAGGCGCAGCAAGTGCTCGAGCGCTGCAAACCGCAGCACCGCTGGGAGGAGAGCTGCGTCGGGTGGGTGCGGGCGCGCGTCGGACGCTGAGAGCCGTCCGGTAAAGCTGCTGCGCGCCCCGCGTCGTCGGTCGGCCTCCCTCGAAATCCACGTGGATTCCTCGGTCGGCCTTCCTGGTCGCGGGGCGCTCGCGACGCTTTCCCGGTCAGCTCTCGAGCCGAGGTGAGCGACGCGCGTGAGGGGTCAGGTGAGGGCGTCGTGAGCGAGGTGGCCGCGCAGGACCGGGGCGCGGGTCACGGCCAGTCGCTCCAGGCATGCGCAGGCGTGAGCGAGGTCGGCGTGCTTCGCGAAGGCGCGCTGCAGGGCGTGGGCGCTGGCGCGCGGAGCGGGGTCGGCGAGGAGCGTGCGGAGCGCGTTTCTGAGCGCTTCCGGGGAGAGGTGCGCTGGAGGCAGGAGCAGGGACGCTCCGGCGGCGGCGCACCGCTCGGCGACGTCGGGTTGCTCGCTCCCGCCGGGGATGTGCAGGCTGGGCAGGCCGCTGGTGAGGGCGCCGAGGGCGACGGTGCTGTTGCCGCTGGCGATCACGGCTTGCGCGTGGCGCAGCGCGAGGGCCTGGGGGACGTGGGGGCGCACCAGGAAGTTGTCGGGGATGTCGCCCATCTCGGCGTCCATGCGGCCGACGGAGGCGATGACCCGCAGGGGTTCGTGGCGCAAGGCCTCGACGAGGGCCGTCCAGAAGCCTGGCTGATCGAAGGAGCGCCCGTGCTGCACGTAGATCACGGGGAGATGCTCGGCGTGCGCGCGCTCCAGCCAGTCGACGATGTCGGCGGGGGCTTCGGCCGGCTCCCAGAGGCACGCGCCGATGGCGTGCACGCGGGAGGGCAGGGCGCTCAGATCTCCCTCCAGCTCGGGGACGCTGCGCAGCAGGAACAGGTCGCCGAGCAGCGGCGTCTCGCGGGGGTGGGCCACGATCTCGGGCAGGCCGAGCCGCTCCCGCGCGCGCTGGTACCAGGTCGCCATCTCCTGGTAGCGCCAGCTCATGCGCTCCTCAGCAGTACTGCGTACCCTGGTGCTGCGTACCCCGGAGCAGGGACCCAGGGTCCCTACGCTCCCGTTGGTCGCTACCCCCTCCTCCTGGGGCCATTCGCCTTCCCAGGAGGGCCACAGGTAGGCCGCCTGGCCCAGCACGGCGACGGGGATTTGCGCGCGTTCGGCCATGATGTGGCCGCCGAGGGTGAGCATCTGCCCCACGAGGGCGTCGGGGGAGAACAGGGTGAGGGCGTGCTCGATGTGCCTCGCCTGGAGGCTCACCGCGGGGGCGAGCCACCAGTTCTCCACCTGGAAGCTCTCGCCGTCCTTGGGGCCTCGCGGCAGACGCTTGAGTCCATGTTCCTCGAGCAGCGAGGCCGCGCCCATGGCGGTGACGAAGGCGACCTCGTGCCCGCGCGCTTCGATTGCTCTCGCCAGCGCGATGGAGGGATACAGAAACCCGGGCGTGCCCAGCGAACAGAAAAGAAATCTCATTGCAATGACTCGAAGGTGCAGCAGCCGGCAATCTTTTCTCGAATGCCCTGCAGCCCTCTCATTCTCTCTCTCAAATTCGCTTCTGAACCTTCGGCTTCCCGCTTTGCATGAAACGAGGGGGTAGCGACCAACGGGAGCGTAGGGACCCTGGGTCCCTGCGCCAGGGTACGCAGTACCGGTACTCAGGTTTCGCAGGAGCGGACGACGGTGGCTTCGCTGCGTTCACCGCGGAGGAATTCCTGGTAGGCCTTGGCGACGCTGGCGCGGAAGCGTTTTCCGAAGCCGTCGCAGTGGTTCGTGTAGGCGTCGCCGTTGGATTCCTCGGCGAGGATGGCGCAGCCGCCGCCGCAGGAGGCGGCGTAGCGACACTTGCGGCAGACCGGGTTGGAGACCACGCTGCGACCGCGCCATTGCGTGAGCATGGACCGGTTCATCAAGGGGCGGCCGAGATCGTCGATGTGGCCGATGCGTTCCTTGGTATCGCCGGTGCGCTCCCAGCAGGCGTAGATGTCGCCGAGCGCGTCGAGCACGTACATCGTCGAGTGGGCGCCGCAGAAGGAGGCGCGGAAGGAGGGGTTCGTGGCGCTCTTGCCGTCGAAGATCTGGCGGGCGCGGGCGAGGATGGAGTTGTCGGAGATGCCGATGCAGGACACGCGGGGGTCGCTCTGCTTCAGGGCTTCGAGGGAACGGGACAGCTCCCAGGAGCCGAACACGGATTTCGCGTCCACGTTGGTGTTGGCGGCGTGGATGGGGGCCACGTAGGGCAGGAAGCCGGGGTGGGAGGCCCAGCCTTGCGCGTGGAAGACCTCGGCCAGCTCCGGGAGCTTGGCGAGGTTCACGCGGTCCACGTTGATCCGGATGCTCACCTCGACGCCGAGGTCGAGTGCCATGCGGATGTTGCGGGCGATGCGATCGAAAGAGCCGGAGCGGTCGGGGTAGATGCGCCGCAGATCGTGCTCGGCGGGGGGGCCGTCGAGGGTCACCTGGATGCTCGCGATGCCCTCGGGGCCCAGCAGGTCCTGGTAGGCGTCGAGCTCGGTGGCGTTGGAGACTGCGGAGAAGGACGCCTTGCCGCGCTCGCGGAGGCGCGCGATCAGGTAGCCCACGACGTCGTGGTTCGAGGCGAGGAGCGGCTCTCCGCCGAAGAACGTCACCTGGCGCGTGATGTCTGCGGCCGGGTCGAGGCCGTGGCTCGCTTCGAGGTGGAGCATCCCCTGCAGGATCCGGTCGGCCATGGGACGATCCATGGCGCGCAGGATGTGCGCGTAGGCCGGATCAGTGCGCATGTGATCCTGGAAGCAGTAATGGCAGCGCAGGTTGCACTGGTAGGTCGGAATGATCACGTAGCCGGGGGCGCGGCGCTGCGAGGCCTGGTGATAACGACCTGCAATGCCGCTGAAGAACTGGTCCTCTTCCTCGGGGGACATGTCCACGAGGTAGCCGCGCTTCTTCAGGATGGCGATGACCGCGTCCGAGGGCGTGACCACCTGCCCGTCCACGCGCGGCTCGGAGACCCATTGCCCGTAGAGGGGCTTCGGGGCTCGGTGCGTCTCCAGCGAGCGCAGGTAGGTGGCGACGCGCCGGGAGACCCGATCGTAGGCGCCGGTGTAGCCGTGCACGAGGAGCATGTCGCTCGGCTCGCCGGGCAGATCGACGTAGATCGTGAAGCTGCTGGTGCGGAGGTGCGGGGTCACCTCGCTGGAGGTTGCGGAGGGCTCGTTCGTGGAGAGCGGCCGCGTGACTGGAGGGAGCGTCAGGTCCGGCAGCGCGAAGGGCTCCAGCTCGGCGAGATCGGCGCCAGCGTTGAAGAGGGGAAGGCGCAGCTTTTCAGCCTTCGGCACGGATGGATCTCCTGTTCTACGGGACACTGGCTCGGACGCGCCGGCGTGGCTCGCTCGGGCGTCATCGAGGGGCGAGGGGAGCACCGCGCTCGGCTGGGAGGCGGACGCTGATTGCGAGAGCGAATGTACAGCCACCCGCCGCCTTCCGAGGGGAAGGCGGCGAATGCGCGGATCACTCGCCCTGCGGCTCCTCAGCGGCGTTCTGCTGCCGGATGTTGACGCCGCAGTTGACGCCACACCCGCCGCCGGCCACGCGCTTCAGCTCTTCCTCGTCGAGGTCCACGAGCTGGTTCGCCTCGGGAACTCCCTGGTTGAAGCTGGTGATGTCGGTGGTCGTCTCGTCCTTCTTGCTGTCCATCGTCTGCTCTCCTTGCGCCGGCCCTGGGGGCCCGGAACGTTGCGAAGTGCGGAGAGTACACCAGCGCCTGGAGGCAACCGTCAAGCGCGCTGGACTGGCCGCGATGCATTCACGGACCCATGGAGGGCCTGCGGCCAAGATTCGCTCATGGCTGTATCGCGAGGGACGGCGGGGCGGGAACTGGCGGAGAAGCGTCGGGGGCGCGTGTTGCGCTGCGCAATGCGTCGAAGCTCAGATCTGGTTGCAGGTCGTACCGGTGCAGAGACCGTTGGGGGAGGGGGGAGGAGGAGGGGGCGTCTCGTCGTCGCCGCCGTCGGCGATCTCGTCGCCGGCCTCGGCGTCCTCGTCACCGGCCTCGGCGTCCTCGTCGCCCGCCTCGTCGTCGAGCATCTCGGTGTCGGCGTCGCCCATCTCGTCGCCCGTCTGGGCAATGCAGCCCGTCGCGAAGACCGCGAGGCCGAGGACGATGGCGAGAGAACGCAGCGACTTGAGGCACGAGTTCATGTCCGACTCCTTCAGAGCGCAGGGTGCAGGTCGCCCTTCCACGGGCGATGCGTGGTCCAGTTCGGCGTGAGACGGCGCTGGGCGGCTCGGGCGCCGGGCAGAACGCGCCGGCACCCACCGCGTGGGCAGTCTCGCTAGCGATGTCTTGCGGGCCGGTGCGACCGCCGGTGGGCGGCGCTCAGTCGTCCCGCGCGTTCAACCCGAAGCGGTCGACACGCCGCTTCAGCATGATCCGGGTGATGCCTAGCAAGCGCGATGCCTCGGAGAGATTGCCGCGCGCCGTGCGGAGGGCTTCCTCGACGAGCTGGCGTTCCAGCACGTCGAGCTGTCCAAACCGTTCTGCAAGCGTCGCGCCAGCGCTCGGAGCCGCAGGGGTCTCCGCCGACGCCGACCGGAGCCGGGGGCTCAGGTCGGTGAAGTCCACCAGGGGACCGTCGGCGTTGATCGCTGCGCGCTCCATCTCGTTCCGAAGCTCCCTCACGTTGCCAGGCCAGGGGTGCCGTCTCAGGGCTGCGAGCGCCGCGGGGGTGAATCCCTCGAGCCGCTTGTCAGCGCTGGACGCGGAGGACTGAAGCAACGCTTGTGCCAGCAGCTCCAGATCGCCCTCGCGCTCTCGGAGAGGCGGGGTTTCGACCTCGATCACGTTGAGCCGGTAGTAGAGGTCCTCGCGGAAGCGGCGGGCGGCGATCTCCTTCACCAGATCCTTGTGGGTGGCGGAGACGACGCGGACGTTGACGCGGTGCGTTTTCTCGGCGCCGAGAGGCTGGATCTCGCCTTCTTGAAGGGCGCGCAGAAGCTTGGCCTGGGCGGCGAGATCGAGGTCGCCGATCTCGTCGAGGAAGAGGGTGCCGCGGTCGGCGAGCGTGAATTTGCCGCGTTTGTCGCGGATGGCGCCGGTGAAGGCGCCTTTGACGTACCCGAACAGCTCGCTCTCGATCATCGACTCGGGGATGGCGGCGCAGTTCAGGGTGATGAAGGGCTGGGCGGCGCGGGGGGAGAGGGTGTGCAGGAGGTGGGCGATGAGCTCCTTGCCGGTCCCGCTTTCGCCCCGGATGAGGACGTTGGCGGAGGCGGCGCCGTACTTGTGGAGCTGCGCCTTGAGCTGGAGCATGGGGGGGCTCGCCCCGATCAGATCGTCGGTGGGGCCGCCCGCGCCCAGGGCTTCGGCCATGGCCGTGGCGCTGCGGAGGCGCTCGGCGCCCTCCAGGGCGGCGGCGGTCAGGTGGCCGAGGGAGGTGAGAAACTCGAGATCTTGCGGGGAAAAGCGGTCCACCCGGGCGCGGTCGTCCACGTAGAGGAGGCCGAGGAGGCGGGAGCCCACGAGGAGGGGGGCGCCCATGGCCGAGAGGATGTGCTCCCGGACCAGGGTGTGGGGGGTCTCGCGGCCGCCGGCGTTGCGGAGGATCACGCCCTGGCGGCGCTGGAGGATGGCCTCGACCATGGCCCGGCTGAGGACGATCTCCTCTGCGGCGGCCGTTTTTCGGCTCCGGACCACGCGGCGCAGGCTGCCTTCAGGCCCGCTGGTCAGGCCGACCAGGGCCCGATCGCAGTCGAGGACGTCCAGGATGGCTTCCAGCATGCGCCCGAGCAGCTCGTCCTCGTTTTCGAGGGCTCCGATGGCGCGGCTGACCTCGTAGACGAGCCGCAGCCGTCGGTTGGCGCCATCGTCGGGCTGCGACGGGATCGCCGCCGACGTGAGCTGCTCGTGGACGATCTGCTGGGTGACCTCGGCCTCGATGAAGGTGATGAGGACGCTGCCGACCTGGATCCGGTCGCCATCGGTGAGCTCGTGGGACTCCTCGATCCGGCCTCCGTTCACGAAGGTGCCGTGGGTGGACCGGAGGTCTTTCACCCGCCACCCCGCAGGTGTCCGCGAGAACTCGATCTGCTGCCGGGAGACGCGGTGATCCGCCAGCACCAGGTCATTCCGCTCGTGGCGGCCGGCACGGAGGCCATCGCGGAGGGGAACGGCGACAGAGACCTGCCCGGGTTCGGTGACGATGATGTGGGCCATCTGCTTCGGGGGGGGCAGGGCTCATTGGGGGGCAGTTTGATCTTTTGATCAAGCGCTTGATCGAAACATCAAAGGGGGGGCTGATCATTCGAGACAGGGTCGGCGCGAGGGCCCGGAGGCGGCGCGATCGGAACTGGCCGCGGTGTGGCGCGCGACGTGCATAGAGGGTCTTCCGTGGCAACCCTACGAACCCTTCTCCCCCGTCCGGTGGCGATGTCCGCCGGGGTCCTCCTCCTCTCGATGGCTGGATCGGTGGCGCTCGCCGCGATCGGCAAAGAAGAGGCGCCGGTCAGGGCGTCGGAAGGTTCGGCGCTCGCGCCCCCGGCGGTGAAGATTGCCGAGGAGGCGCGCCCCCGGGCGTCCGAGGAGGGGCTCCTCGGGGTGGTGCTGGCGCGGGCTTCGGTGGATGTCGTCGCGCCGGCATCGGGGAAGCTCAGCGCCGTTGACGTGCGGCTCGGGGACAAGGTGTCGGCCGGCGGCAGGGTGGCGCTGCTCGACCTGCCCAGCTCGCGCCTGGAGCTGACGGTGGCCGACGCCTCGGCGCGGGAGGTCGAGGTGGAACTCGATCGGGCCCGGGTGCAGCTCGCGGAGGCCGAGGAGAAGCTCGCGCGCAAGCAGTCGCTGCGGGCGGAGTCGCTCGCGTCGGGCGAAGACCTGATGACAGCCACCTACCAGGTGAAGCTCGCGCGGGTGCAGGTGGAGGCGATGGAGGCGCGGCTCAAGCAGCACCGGGGCAAGGTGGGGATGCTCCAGCACGCGAACGCGGAGGCCGAGCTCCGGGCGTCGTTCGAGGGGATCGTGGCGGCGCGGTACGTGGACCCGGGGGCGCGCGTGGAGGCAGGGCAGCCGATCATGCGCCTGATCGCGGCGAGCGAGAGGTTCGTGCGCTTCGCGGTGCCGGAGGACAAGGTGTCGGAGATCGGGGTGGGCCTCCCGGTGCGGGTGCTCGCCGGGCGGCTGGAGCTGATGGGGCGCGTCGAGAAGATCTCTCCGGAGATCGATCCGGCCTCGCGCATGGTGATCGTCGAGGCAGGGCTCGAGCAGGTGGCGAGCGCGCTGGATGGCGTGCTCTCCGGTGAAATCGCGCGGGTGTTGCTGCCGGAACCTTCGCAGAAGTAAAAGCGATGCCATGACCGAAGGTCGTGGCAGCCTGTTCCGTGAAGAGGCCGTCAAGCATGCGGCGGCCATGCGTGGGGGGGGCGACGGGGACATCCTGCGGCTCTCGCCAGCCTGGACGCGCTGGGCCTACTGGGTGCTGGTGGCGGCCTTCGGGCTGGGCACGCTGTTTATGATGACCGGGACCGTGCACGAGTACGCTGCGGGGCCCGCGGTGATCTGGGTCGCGGGGAGGACCTCGCTGACGGCCACGGCCTCGGGGACCGTGGAGACGGTGGAGGTGCAGCCCGGCCAGCAGGTGGAGGCCGGCGCGGTGCTGATGCGCTTCCACGCGGAGCGGGAGATCGCCGAGCTCGAACAGATCCAGCGCGAGTTCGATCTGCAGCTCGCGAAGTCGCTGCGCGATCCGCTGGACCAGGCCTCCAAGCAGACCTTGACCGCGCTGCGGACGCAGCGGGATCTGGCGCAGTCGCGGATCGAGCAGCTCGCGGTGCGGGCTCCGAAGGCGGGCGTGATCGGCGACGTCCGGATCAGGTCGGGCCAGCTCCTCAGCCAGGGCGACGTGGTGCTGACGATGCTGGGGCAGGGGGCGCGGACCTCCATCGTCTCGATGCTCCCTGCCCATTTCAGGCCGCAGCTCCGCCCGGGGATGTCCCTGAGGTTCGAGCCGACCGGTTATCGCTATGCCTATCAGGACATGATGATCGAATCGGTGAGCACGCAGATCATCGGTCCCAACGAGGTGCAGCGATACCTGGGGCAGGAGATCGCCGACACGATCAAGGTGGAGGGGCCGGTGGTGCTGGTGGAAGCGCGGCCCAGCGCGCCGACCTTCGAGGTGGACGGGGTGCGCTTCGAGATGCACCACGGGATGAACGGCACGGCGGAGGCGCGGGTCCGCTCGGAGACCATCCTGTTGACGCTCTTGCCCGGTCTCCGTGCGGTGCTGGAGGTGCTGCGTGCCTGAGGGGAAGTCGAAGCGATTGACGGAGCGGTTCCCCGCGCTGTGGAAGCTCGGCAGGGGGCGGGATCAGATCCCCTTCGTCCAGCAGCTCTCCGGCACGGAGTGCGGGGTCGCCTGCCTCGCCATGGTGCTGGGCTACCACGGCAAGGAGCTGAGCCGCGAGGAGGTGCGGGACGTCCTCTCGGCCGGCCGTGACGGGACCAGCGCGCGGGACATCCTCAAGGCCGGGGGCCATTACGGCCTGCGTGGCCGCGGCGTGAAGGTCAAGCTCGACAACCTCCAGTTCCTGACCCGCGGGACCATTCTGCACTGGGAGATGAACCATTTCGTGGTCTTCGACCGGCTCCTCCCCGGCGGCGCCATCGAGATCATGGACCCGGCCATCGGGCGGCGGCGGATCGGTGCGGAGGAGGTGAACCGCGCCTTCACGGGCGTCGCGCTGCTCTTCGAGCCCACCGATCGCTTCGAGCGCCGCGGGGCGCAGACCACCACGAACACCCGCGTCGGGCGGCTCCTCTGGCAGAGCGGGGAGTGGGGGCGGGTGATCACCACGTCGGTGTTCCTGCAGGCGCTGCTGCTCGGCTTGCCGCTGCTCACGGGGGTGATCGTCGACCGGGTGATCCCCCGCGGCGACGAGCACCTGCTGCTGATGCTCTCCATCGGGCTCGGCCTGGTGATCGTGTTCTACATGCTGGCCTCGATGGTGCGCGCGCACCTCTTGCTCCACGTGCGGACCCTGGTCGACGCCCGCATGACCCTCGGCTTCCTCGACCGGCTCCTCGCCCTCCCCTTCGGGTTCTTCCAGCGGCGATCGGCCGGCGATCTGATGATGCGCCTGAACAGCAACGTGATGATCCGCCAGATCCTCACGACCGGCGTGCTGTCGGCGATCCTGGATGGGGGGCTGATGCTGACCTACCTCGCGCTGCTGATGGTGGGCAGCGCGCAGATGGGCGGCGTCGTGCTCGCGGCCGGGGTGCTGCAGGTGATCGTGTTCCTCGCCACGCGCGGCAAGCGGCGGGACATCAACACCCAGATGCTCACCCGGCAGGCGCGCTCGCAGAGCTATCAGGTGGAGATGTTCTCCGGCATCGAGACGCTGAAGGCCATGGGCGTCGAGGAGCGCGCGGAGGAGCAGTGGTCGAACCTGTTCGTCGACGTGCTCAACGCCTCCATCGAGGAGGGGCGCCTCGCCGCCGTGCTGGAGGCGGTGAACACCACCTTGCGCATGGGCGCGCCGCTCGTGGTGCTGGGCGTGGGGACCATGCAGGTGCTCGCCGGCGAGCTGACCCTGGGGAACATGCTGGCGCTGAACACCTTCGCGATCGGGGTGTTCGCGCCGCTCGCCAACCTGGTGCTGCTTGCGGGGCAGATCCAGCTCCTCGGCAGCTACGTGGAGCGCCTCAACGACGTCGAGGCGACGCCCCCCGAGCAGGACGAGGACCGGGTGCGGTCCGCGGGGAAGCTGCGGGGGCAGATCGAGCTCGACGGCGTGAGCTTCAGCTACGGGCCGCTGGATCCGGTGGTGGTCCGCGATGTGTCCGTGAAGATCGCGCCGGGCGAGATGGTCGCCATCGTGGGGCGCTCCGGCTCTGGCAAGTCGTCGCTGGCGAGCCTGCTCCTCGGGCTTCATCGCCCCACCTCGGGGCGCGTGCTCTACGACGGGATGAACCTCGCCGATCTCGATCTGCGCAGCGTCCGCACCCAGCTCGGCATCGTGACCCAGCGGTCCACGCTCTTCGGCTCCAGCATCCGCGCCAACATCTTGCTCGCCTCCCCGGAGGCCACCCCCGAGGAGATCGTGGAGGCGACCCGGGCGGCCCAGATCCACGACGAGATCGTGCGCATGCCGATGGGTTACGAGACGCTGCTCCTCGACGGGGGAGGGTCGCTCTCGGGAGGGCAGCGTCAACGGGTCGCGCTGGCGCGGGCCCTGGTGCGCAGGCCCGCGATCATGCTCCTCGACGAGGCGACGAGCGCGCTCGATACGATCACCGAGCGCAAGGTGCAGGACGAGCTGGATCGCCTCCGCTGCACGCGGGTGGTGATCGCCCACCGGCTCAGCACCATCATGAGGGCGACCCGGATCCTGGTGATGGAGGAGGGGCGGCTCGTCGAGCAGGGCTCGCACGCCGAGCTGATGGCGAACGGCGCCCTCTACGCGGAGCTGGTGAAGACGCAGACCGACGGGAACGCCGACCTGTCCGCCGCGGCGTAGGCGGCGTAGGCGGCATAGCAGAGAGGCGGGTCAGCGGCAGGGGCGCGGGTCCCCTCGTGGAGACTCAGGGCGCGTAGCGGGTGACCGTCAGCGTGTAATTCGCGCTGCTGTAGCCGCGGATCATCACGTACGCCGAGGAGTTCGAGGCGGGGGAGGTGAGGGCGCAGGTCTCGTTGGTGCCGTTCTGGTAGGGCCGGCAGGTGTACGCGCTGGTGGTCGGCGGGGCGCCGAAGCGGACGTAGAGGTCGGCGTCGCCCGTGCCGGTGAGGGCGGCGGTGATGCTGGTGCCGGGGAGGGTCGGGAAGGGGCCGTACTGCACGCTCTGGCCCTGGGCCACGGTCCCGGTATGGGTCGTGGTGGTGGGCGTCGGCATGGTGGGCGGGTCCTCGCCGTCGTCGCTGTAGTCGAGGGCGCCCTTCGCGAGTTCGGCCATGTACGCGGCGCCCAGCTTGGCGAACTTGAGGGCGTGGTTGGCGTTGCCGCCGCTCTGGGCGAGGGTGTCGGCCCCGGAGTGGATGTGGGGGTTGGACTGAGCGAGGCTCGACTCGAAAGGGATGGAGGCGACGAAGCCGCGGTTGTGCCAGGAGGCGTGGTCGGAGCACCCGTAGCCGCAGGAGGTGTCGAGCGTGGTGTAGGAGGTGTACGTGGTGATGAGGTTGCGGAGGAACTGGTTCTGCGCGGCGTTCGTGTAGTCGGTGACCAGCGCGATGTCCTTGGTGGACCCCTTGTAGTTGGTCATGTCGAGCTGGAGGACGCCGACCACGTTGACGCCCTGGGTCTTGTAGGCGGCGGCGATGTCGCCCGAGCCGCGGAGGCCGACCTCCTCGGCGGCGTAGCCGATGAACTTGACGGTGCGGTCGGGCTTGAAGCCGCTCGACAGGGCGACGCGGGCGATCTCGGTGATGGTGGCGATGCCGGAGGCGTCGTCGTCGGCGCCGGGAGACGGAGAGAGCGGGCTGCCCGACGTGGTGGTGGAGTCGAGGTGGGCGCCGAGGACGATGACCTCGCCAGGGACGCTGTCGCCAGGGATGGTGAGGATGACGGAGGGCTGGGGGTAGCCAGTGTGCTGGTACGTCTCGACGGTGGCGTCGGGGCGGCCCGAGGTGAGCTGCTGCCAGCGGTCCCGGAGCCAGTGCGCCGCGTCCACGCCGCTCTGGGTGGTGTAGTAGCGGGTGCTGTAGCTGGAGAGGGTGTTGATGGTGCTGCGGATCTGGGGCTCCTGGACCGCGGAGAGCAGCGCGTTCACCACCGAGGCGTTGTTCAGGGTGTAGCTGACGAGGGAGCTTTCGGCGGCCTGCTTGCGCACCGACGTCTCCAGGGCGCCCGCCGCGTCGTCGAAGGAGGCGTGGACCATGTAGCCGCCGCAGCGGTGGAGGTGGTCGTGCATGACGCGGGTGAGGGCGGGGAGCTGAGAGGTGGCGACGCGGAGGACGGTGGCTTCCCCGGTGGTGTCGTAGGTCTCCAGCTCGCCAGGGAGGTCACCCCGGGCCATGGCTTCGTGGATCACCTCGATGGCGTCGGTGCCGATGGTGATCCAGGCATGGGCGGCGTCGGTCTCGCCCGAGGGGAAGGTGTCTTCCAGGGAGCCGCGGGACGGATCGTCGGAGGCGGTCTCGTGGGTACACGCTCCCAGGAGAGCGCCGAATGCGAGCAGAATGGCTGTGGCTTTCATCAACACCTCGGTGCGGTCGCCGTGAGGGCCGGCAAGCTACCGGGATGGATTGGGCACAGCAAAGTTCACGGCGCGTGCAACCGTGGGTGCGGCCCTTGATCAGGCGGGTCTGGCCTCGCGGAGGATGCGGGGGAGGGGGTGGCGGTGCGCGGTGTACCCCTCCTCGTCGGCGACACCGAGGGCGATGACGGCAGCGACGGCCGCGTGCTCGGGGAGGCCGAGCACGGCCTTGACCTCGGCCGGGACGAATCCGCCCATGATCGAGGTGGCGTACCCGAGAGACTGCGCGGCGAGCGAGAGGTAGCCGACGGCGATGAAGGTCTGCGCGGTGCCGAAGGCGTCGAGATCGGCGTCGCTCTTCGGGCCGAGGAAGCCGCGGATGCTGGTCAGCATCTGCTCGCGCGGGGGGCCCTGGAGGCCGGGGTGGACCACCTCGTCGAGGGTGGCCAGGGTGTCGCGCATGTCGCTGTAGGCGACGATGGCGACGGGCGCGGCGTCGACCTGCGCCTGGTTGTAGGAGGCCGCGCGCAGCGCCGACTTGAGGGCAGGATCGCGCACGAACACGAAGCGCCAGGGCTGGGTGTTGGCCGAGGAAGGGGCGTGGCTCGTCAGCGCGAAGATCCGTTCGAGATCGGCGTCGGGGACCGGGACGGGCTTGTACTTGCGGATCGAGCGGCGGGCCTCGATGGCCTGGGAGACGGAGAGGGATGCAGCCTCGGGGGCATGCGCAGGGGAGAGGGAACCGTCGGGGGGGCTCATGGTCGTCTGTGCTCCTCGATCAGGGCGTGTGGGACTGGTTGAAGGTCGGAGGTTGCGGTGTTGCGGGGGGGCCGGGGCCACCGCTCAGGTGGCGAGGGAGGCTTCCGGGGAGACGGGGTGCGACGAGGGGCTCCTGGCGGCGTCCTTCGCGCTGGCCTTCAAGGTGCGGCTCTCGGGCCGGAGGGCCCACGAGGCGGCGACGATGCCGAGGAGCACGAGCGGGGTGAGGATCTTGGCAGCGCCATCGTTCACCGCCGCATGCGAGACGGCGGCGCCGGTGAGGTCGAAGAACATGCCGGCATAGGCCCACTCCTTGAGGCGGGGGAAGCCGGGGGCGAGGATGGCGACGGCGCCGAGAAGCTTCCAGACGCCGAGGATGGTGGTGAGGTAGGGGGGGTAGCCGAGGTGCGCCATCGAGGCGAGCATGTCGGGGGTGGCTGCGAGATCGGCGGCGCCGCCCGCGAGGAAGGCGAAGGCGGCGAGCCCGGTGGCGATCCAGTAACCGACGCGCTTCGTCTTCGTCGAACCCTGCGTGGTGGTCTTCATGCATTCAGTTGTAGGGCGCGGATGAAGATGGGACAATGCGTCAACAACGGGCATCATCTGACAGGATTTGATCCAGATGAACGAACCGGTCGAGACGGCGGAGATGCTGGCCTTCTGCAAGACGGTGGCGTCGGAGTCGCTCTCGCGGGCGGCCGTGGAGCTCGGGGTGCCCCGGGCGACGATCAGCCGGCGTCTCGCCCGGCTGGAGGAGCGCCTCGGGGTGCGGCTGCTCCGGCGGACGACGCGGAGCCTCGCGCTCACCGACGCGGGGCAGGCGTTCTACCGGCACGCGCGGATGGTGCTCGACGCCGTGGCGAGCGCCGAGGAGAGCGTGCGGCGGGTGGACGAGGAGGTGCGGGGGGACCTGCGGATCTCCGGGCCGCCGAGGGCGCACGCGAGCTTCAGCGAGATGATCTGCGAGTTCGCGAAGCGGTATCCGCACGTGCGGGTGCAGCTCGAGCTCACGACACGGATCGTCGATCTGCGCCGGGACGGCTACGACGTGGCGCTCCGGGCGACGGGCGACATGGAGCCCGGGCTCGTGGCGCGGGTGCTGGCGCGGTTTCAGGGGATGGCGGTGGCGTCGCCGTCGTACCTGGCGGAGCACGGGGTGCCGCGGGTGGCGCGGGATCTGCGCAAGCACCGGTGCCTGCTGGGGTTCGTGCGGGGAGAGCTGCCGCAGACGCACTGGCCGCTGGCGAAGGGAGGGAAGCTGCACGTGGAGGGGTCGTTCCGTAGCAACGACGTCACGCTCCTCGGCGAAGCCGCGCTGCGGGGGCTGGGGATCGCCTTTCTGCCCGAGGTGCTGGCGGGACCGGAGATCCAGCGGGGGACGCTGGTGCACGTGCTGCCGGGCGTGATCGGGTCGACCATGCAGATCGCCGTGGTGTATCCCGAGCGCGAGTTCATGCCACCCCAGGTGCGGGCTTTTGTGGACGCAGTGGTGGCCTGGGCGCCGGGGAAGCTCGTGCCACTGGAGGGGGAAGAGCTGGGCGTGAGGAGCGAGCCCTGCGGGAAGCAGGCGCCTTCCGGGAAGCAGGCGCCTTCCGGGAAGCAAGTGTCCGTGGCCCTGACGAAGGGCGGCGGTGCGGAGCGAACCCGGAAGGCGAAGCCGAGGCGGTGAGCAGAGGCGTCAGCGCGAGGGCGGGGCCACCCGCACCAGCGCGCGGCCAAAGTTCTCGCCGCGGAAGAGGCCAGAGAAGAGGCGGGGCGCAGCTTCCAGGCCCTCCTCGATGTGCTCGCGGTAGAGCAAGGTGCCGGCCTTGACCCGCTGCTTCAGGTCGGCGCGGGCCTCGTCGAAGCGCCTGGCGTAATCGTAGACCACGAATCCCTCCATGCGCAGGCGCTGGATGATGAAGCTCGTGGCGTTCCTGAGGCCATGGCGACGCTCGGGAGGGACGCCGTAATCGGCGACGAGCCCCGAGATCACGACGCGCCCGCCCCGCGCCATGATCGGGAGGGCGGCGTCGAGGACCAGGCCGCCCACGTTGTCGAGGAAGACGCTCGCGCCGCCCGGGCACGCGCTGCGGAGGGCGGCGGCGAGCTCGGGCTCCGTGCCGTGAGCGCGGTGATCGATGGCGGCGTCGAAGCCCAGCTCTTCGAGGAGGTAGCGGCACTTGGCAGGCCCCCCGGCGATGCCCACCACCCGCGCGCCCTCGGCCTTGGCGATCTGACCCGCGGCCGAGCCCACGGCGCCGGCGGCCGAGGATACGAGGACGGTGGCGCCAGGGTGCGGCTTGCCGAGCTCCAGGATGCCGAACCAGGCGGTGAGGCCAGGCAGGCCGAAGACGCCCAGCTCGGCAGCGAGCGGTGTGTCGTCGGCCGTCACTTTGCGCACTGCCTTCGCGGGGACGACGGCGATCTCCTGCCAGCCCCATCCACCTGCGACGAGGTCGCCAGGCGTGAAGCGCGCGTCTCCGGAGGCGATGACCTCACCCAGGGTCGCGCTGACGATGGGTTCTCCAAGCGGCTGTGGGGGAGCATAAGTGGTCGCGCCGTTCAGCCGCGCGAGCGCGCCGGGATCGACGGAAGCGTAGAGGGTCCTGACCTGGATCTCCTCGGTGCCTGGGTCGCGAACGCCCACGGTTTCCAGGCGGAAGTCTTCTTCCCGTGGCAGCTCCGGGATGTGCCTGGCGAGGACCCACTGGCGGCTGGTGCTGATGCTCATCCTGTCTCCTCGCCGTCTCGTACCACACGCATGCTGGCATGGGTGGCGCGGCGGCGGTTACCCTCGGGGGATGTCTTTTCTGCACGATGACTCGGGCCTGGACTCTCCTCGCGTGCACCCGGTGCTGGCCGCTGCGCGCCGGATCGCGCCGAAGGCCGCCGCGCTGTCTGCCGAGATCGAAGCTGCACGTCGGCTGCCGCGAGCGCTGGTGCGGGAGCTCGCCGAGGCGGGGCTGTTCCGGATGGTGGTGCCCGAAGCGCTCGGGGGCTTCGAGATGCACCCGCTCGCGGTGTACGAGGTGCTGGAGACGCTCTCCCGCGCCGACGGCTCCACTGGATGGTGTGTGGCGATCGGTGGTCTGACGGCGATGACCTCGGCGTGGATGCTGGAGGAGACGGCGCGGGAGATCTTCGGCAACCCGATGACGATCGTCGGCGGCGTGGCGGCACCCGCGGGGCAAGCGGAGGTGGTGCAGGGGGGCTACGAGCTGACGGGCCGGTGGTCCTGGGCGAGCGGGGGAGAGCACTGCAACTGGCTCCTCGCGGGGGCGGTGGTGACGGAGAACGGTGAGCCGCGCCTGGTGCGCGAGGGGGTGCCAGAGACGCGGATCTTCGTGGTGCCGCGGGAGGAGGCGGTGCTGCACGACACCTGGCACGCCGTGGGCCTGTGCGGTACCGGCAGCGGCGACATGGAGATCACCCGCGTGAGGGTCCCCGCGGCGAGGACGCTCTCGCTCACCGCACGTCCGCGCGTGGAGAGCACGCTGTACGCATTCCCGGCGCTCGGGCTGCTCGGCGTCGGGCTCCCGGCCATCGGGCTCGGGATCGCGCGGCGTGCGATCGACGAGCTGACTGCGCTCGCGCTCACGAAGAAGCTGATGCCGACAGGGCAAAGGCTCCTCGCCACGCGGTCCTCCGTGCAGGAGGCCGTCGCCGAGTCGGAGGCGGCGCTCCGGAGCGCGCGCGCGTTCGTCCTGGAAGCGGTGCAGGCGGTGTACGAGGCGGCAGAGAGGCGGGACGTCTCCCTGCGCCAGCGGGCGGAGCTGCGGCTGTCCTACACCCACGGGATGCAGACCGCAGCGCGGGTGGTGGATCGGATGTACGAGGCAGCGGGAGGGGCAGCCGTCTTCAGCGCCCACCCCCTGCAGCGATGCCTGCGCGACATCCACGTGGCGACGCAGCATGCGATGGCCGCGAGGCCCACACTTGAGCCGATCGGAGCGGTGCTCCTCGGCGTGGAGCCACAGACGCCGGCGCTTTGACCTCACCGAGCGCACCTCGCCCAGCGCACCTCACCGAGCGCACCTCGCCCAACGTACGACCCTCGGATGCGGGGCTGGCGCCTGCACAGGTCGACCTGCCATTCAAGCATCCAGAGACGGGGAATGGAGCGCAGTGCTCAGCGTCACATTCCCTGATTTCCCCGTCACCGGAATCGCTGCGCGGAGAACGTCCACGCTCTCCAGAAGGATTCCTTTCCCAGAAAAAGGCTCAAGATTACGTGGCAATGGCTCTTCCGACCGATCTAGTGATTGCGTTGGCACTGTCCCGATGGTGATTGCACTGTCACTGTTCCTTCGTCGAATCGTCTCCCCGGGCGCGGCCGCTCTGGCAATTGCAGGTCGGCAGTGCGTACCCTTCGAGGATGCCCTTCCCGCACGTTCACTTCACCGCGGAGGCTCCTCGTGAGCATCCGGTGCTTGCCGCTGCGCGACGGATTGCTCCCAAGGCGGCGGCGCTGTCCAACGAGATCGAGGCCGGCCGGCGATTGCCGACAGAGCTGACCAGGGAGCTCGCCGAGGCCGGGCTCTACCGGATGGTGATGCCGGCGGCGCTCGGAGGCTTCGAGCTGCACCCGCTCACGGTCATCGACGTGCTGGAGACACTCGCGCGCGCTGACGCGGCCACGGGGTGGTGCGTGATGACCGGCGCGCTGACCGCAATGACGGCGGCGTGGCTGCCGGACGAGGCCGCGAAGCACATCTTCGGCCGACCGGAGGTGATGACCTCGGGGGTCACGGCGCCCATGGGCCGCGCGGAGTTCGTCGGGGGGAGCTATTACCTCACGGGGTGGTGGCCTTCCGCGAGCGGCGGCGCGCATTGCCAGTGGCTGGCCGCGGGGGCGGTGGTGACCGAGAACGGCAGGCCGAAGATGATGCGGAAAGGCGTCGCGGAGATGCGGCTGTTCTTCGTGCCCCGTGAAGAGGTGATCCTGCACGAGACATGGCGGGCCTCGGGGCTGTGCGGCACGGGCGTGGGGAACATGGAGATCACCAACGTGCGCGTGCCGGCGGAGCGTAGCCTGTCGCTCACGACGCGCCCGCGCGTGCGCGGCCCCCTCTATGATTTCCCCTGTCTCGGGCTGCCCTCTGTGGGGGGTCCCGCGGTCGCGCTGGGGGTGGCGCGGCGCGCGCTCGACGAGCTGCTCGTCGCGGCGCACCAGGAGAGGAGGCTGCTCCTGGGGCAGAGGGCGCTGGCCAGGTGGTCTGCGCTGCAGGAGGCGGTCGTCGCGTGCGAGAGCGTGCTGCGCGGCGCTCGCGCCTACCTCCTCGAAGCCGCCCACGCAGCCCACGAGGCGGCGACGCGGCGGGAGGTGTCACTCCATCACCGGGCAGCGCTGCGGCTGTCCTGCACCCACGCGACCCAGAGCGCGGTGCGCATCGTGCGCGAACTCGTCGACGCGACGGGGGAGGTGGGAGGGGCGCGGGAGGACCTGCTGCAGCGCTGCCTGCGCGATGTGCAGGCGGTGTCGGAGCATGCAGCCTTCGTGAGGCCGACGGTCGAGCCCCCGGAGGACGTGCTGCCCGGGGTGCCCGCCGCGGAAAGGACACCGTTCGCGATGTCCTGAGGCATGGCGCCGTGTGCGCACGCCACGCCGTGGACATGCGTTCGCGAAGCCATGGTGTAGGATGCCGAGATGACTCGGTCCGGGAGCCAGGAAGCACCTGCCAGGGCGGTGCTGCTGCTGGACCTGCAGGCTCGCTCGGACGGCTTCATCGGCGAGCCGACGCTGGCTGCGCTCGCCGAGAGGCTGGCTGCGGGGGGGAGACGGGCGCGTGTGGTGCGCCTCGTGGGAGATCCGGGAGGCACTCCCGGGGACGCGGTGAAGCCAGCGCCGGCGTTTCTTGCAGCGATCTCCCAGGCCGTACGCGAGGCGGGAGCACCGGTGGTGGTGCTGTCCCGGGCCTGGGATCGGGCGCTCTTGGAGGCCGTGCGCGCAGGGCTCGCGGAGGGGGGCACGGTGGTGCGCCTCGCGCGAGGTGTGCGGGCAGCGCTCGATGAGGCCTTCGACCACGTGCTCGACGAAGAGGGGGTGCATGCCCTCTTGGCCGGCGAGGCGCCGGAAGAGGCGAGGTTCCGGAGGATCACGGCGGCCGACGCGCGCCGGAAGCTCACCGTGATGACGCCCGTCGCGACCGGGCGCGAGAACCCGGGCGAGAACACGGGCGCGATCGAGGTGCTCGGGGTACCCGCGCGGGCAACGATCTCCGGGCCCTCCGGGGGCTGTCCCTACCTGTCCGACGCGCGGCGGAACCCCCTCTTCGCCGCACTGTCGCTGGACCCGGAACAGGTGCAGACGCGCGGCTGCACCTTCTGCCTCGACAACACGGGCACGTACGTCGCCACGGACACGCAGACCGTGGTGGCGACATGGCTCGCGCAGCTCCGGGCGCTGCGGGCATCTCACGCGGTACAGCAGGCCTCGCCACCGGCTACGGCGGGCGGCGCGAGGCTCACCGTGCTGCTCACCGACGAGCGCCCGCACCCGCACCTGCCAGCGCTCTTCGAGGCCCTCCTCCGGGAGCCCGGCATCGGTCCGATCGAGCTGCTCTGGAAGAGCCGCGTGGACTGGCTGCTGGAGTTCGCAGAGTCGGCGATCGCGCCGGCCTGCGCGCTGGCCGAGCGGTCGGGGAGCCTGCTGCACCTGTACCTGGTGGGGTTCGAGAGCTTCGACAGGGAGGCGCTCGCGCTGTTCCACAAAGGGCACGGCCCCGAGGAGAGCGAGGCCGCGATCGGCGTGATGCGCGATCTCGGCGCCCGCTTCCCGCGGTCCTTTGCTTACCTGCCGCTGAGGACCCATGGCTTCCTGCTGTTCACGCCGTGGACCTCCCCCGAGTCGCTGCTGGAGAACGCGCGCTGGATGCGGCGGCTGCGCTTTCACGAGCTGCGGGCAGAGGCGCTCCAGACGCGCCTGCGGCTCTACCCGCGCACCCCGCTTCACCACCTGGCCGCGCGAGACGGGCTGCTCGTGGACGCCCTCGATGCAGGACGGGTCGATCGCGCGGTGGAGCAAGGCTACGACGCGAGCGCTGCGTGGCGCTTCAAGGACGGTCGGGTGGAGGCCATCTTCCAGGTCGCGCAGGCGGCCCGCGCGCTCGATGGTGATCGGGCGGTGCTCGACTCGGACATGATCGAGGTCGCCACGCGCCATGTCCTGCGCTGGCCAGGCCTCGCGCGCGTACCAGGCGACGCCTGGCTGCCGCTCCGCGCGGCGACCGAGACATGGGGGGCGCCGCTCGGCGTCCTGGTGGAGACGCTCGGGACAGAGGGGGCAGTGTTCGACCCCGAGATCGAAGCCATGGGCGTGACCAGCAAGCGAGCCGCCCTCAAGGAAGCGGTGTGGGCCGCAGATGCCGAGGGCCTCGCGCGTGCCTACAGGGCGATGGGGTTCTCGGCGGAGGTGGTCGGCTTCCACACGGTGGACCAGGCGAGCGGGGATCACGCGGCGATTCGCCCGGGGGCGGCGCCTCTGGAGCGCGCCGTGGTGGCGGTGGCCGTCGACGACACGACGCTCCTGGACGTGCTCCAGCAACTCCGGTCGATCGCCGACCGGAGCGCGCCAGAGAAGTGGGGTGCGGCGGTGCGCGCGATGGGGAGGCTCATGGGATACCCCTCGTGCTGCGTGGAGGTGTTCGTCAGGCGAACGGAGCAGCGCGACAATCAGGCCATGGAGCGCGCTCCCTACCTGCGGGTCCCAGGCGAGCCGCTCTCGCCGCTCCTCCACCGCACGGGGCTGCTCCGGTGGATCTCGCACCTGCCTTGCTCACCGGGGTGCGGCGCCTCGTCGGAGCGGGCAGGGCGGGTGCTCGCGCGGCTTGCGGAGATGAGCCCGGAGGCCGCGGTCCGTGCGAGGGCGGTGCTCTCCGAGGCGTCCCTGTTCCTCGACTACGAGCGCCACGCCCTCGTAGAAGGGAGCTTCGAGGGAGAGGTGTTCGTCTTGCGAGGGAGGCGCGCGTGGTCCGCGGGGCGAAGCCGGGCCTTCGCGGAGATGGTGGCGAAAGCGTCATGGGTGCGGCTCGCGCCGGACGGGGTGACGCTGGGAACTGCGGACGGGCGCGTGCAGCGTGTGGGAGCGAAGGGCCCGCTGCTGGTCGAGCCAGGTAAAGCGCTGGCGGCACCGGTGCTCGAGATCCTCGCCCGGAACGAGGCAGCCGAGGAGGCGGAGAGAACACATCGCTCGGGGAAGGCCGCTGGAGGTGTCAGAGAGAGAGGGGGGACGGCGCTGACACCGCTGCCGGCGTCGCTCCGGAGGGGTGTGCGTGTCGGTGCCCACGTCATCACCGCGATCGAGCAGGTCGGGCGCGGGTACACGATCTCCCTGGCGCGCGGGGCGGAGCGGCTCGCGGTGCGGGTGCGGCCCCACGTGGAGGGCGCGCCCTACGCGGTCCGGGTCGGCGCGTGGGCCGTGGATCTGGACGCGCCGGAGGACCTCACCGAGGGCGCGCGGGCGGCAGTAGGCGTCCTCGTGCGCGCCTTGCGGGTGAGGGCGGCGAGCGGTGCGAGGAACGCGGGTGATGCGGGCGACGCGGGCGACGCGGGCGACGCGGGCGACGCGGGCGACGCGGGCGACGCGGGCGACGCGGGCGACGCGGGCGACAGATGAGGGAAGGCGCTCAGTCGGTGAGGCGCTCGAAGTTGACGACGAGGTGGCTCGGGCCACGCAGGGCCGGGTTGAAGCGGTAGGGCGGCGGATCGACGGCGAGCACGGGCCCGTCGAGGCGGCGGATGATCTCCCGCAGGGCGATCTGAGCCTCCACGCGGGCGAGGGGAGCGCCGAAGCAGTAGTGGACGCCGCTGCCGAAGCTCAGGTGCTGGTTGTCCGTGCGGTCGGGGATGAAGCGGTCTGCGTCGGGGAAGCGGAGCGGATCGCGGTTGGCGGCGGCGATCAGCAGGATGATCTCGGCGCCCTTGGGGATGGTGACGCCGGCGACGGAGACGTCCGCGAGCGTCGTCCGGTTCCTGAACTGTACTGGCGGCTCGTAGCGCAGGACCTCCTCGATCGCGGCGGGAACGAGTTCCGGTTCGCGACGGAGGCGCGCGAGCAGATCGGGGTGGCGCAGCAGGGTGAGGACGCCATTGGAGATCAGGTTCACCGTGGTCTCGTGACCCGCGATGAGGAGCAGGATGGCGATGCTCATGAACTCGCCGTCCGTGACCTGCGCGCGCGCTTCGGGGTCGTTGACGAACGCCGAGAGCATGCTGTCGTTGGGGGTCCGGCGGTGGGCCTTGAGCAGCTCGGCCATGTAGACGCGGATCTCGGCGGACGCCTTGAAGATCCGCTGGAGGAAGGCGGGGTCGTTCTGCAGGGACGGGTCGGGATCGAGGCCGCTCGTGAGGATGTCGGACCAGTCGCGGAAGCGCGGTTCGTCTTCGAGCGGCACCCCGAGCAGGTCGCAGATGACCATCACGGGAAGGGGGTAGGAGAGGTCCTGGACGATGTCGATCTCCTGGCGGCCCTGGTGGGCTCCAAGGAGCTTGTCGACGAGCTGGCCGATCCGCGCCGCCATGCCCGAGATCCTCCCCGGGGAGCGTGGCGGGCCGAAGTGCTTCATGGTGAGGCGGCGCATGTGCTCGTGCCGGGGCTCGTCGAGCTGGATGAAGGAGGGCTCCGGCGGCGGCGCGTTGGGGTTCTTGTACATGGGCGGCGGATCGGCGCTGTTGCGCGGGTCGGCGCTGATGCGGGGGTCGTAGAGCAGCGACGAGACCTCGCGGTAGGTGCTGACCACGTACGTGCCGTCACTCTCGCGCGAGACGGGCGTCCTGCGAAGCTCGGCATAGAGGGGATACGGGTTGGCTCGGTTCGAGACCCGGGCGGACTCCTGGAACAAGGTTTCCTGGGGCATGTCGCTTCTCCTTGGGCGTGTTCTTTCGCTCGTGTCCTTCAGCCCGCGTCGCTGGTGAGGGAGGTGCGCGACGCGGCGTGCTCCATGGCCATCGCGGAAGTCGCTGCGTGCTCTGCGCGGGATCGTGTGGGCGCGGCCATGGTGGGGCTGGGCTGCGGCGCCGCAGGGAAGCCAGCCGGCAAGGGCCGCGTGTCCGAGGGGCGATCGGAGGCCTTGAAGTCGATCGGGAGCGGCGCAGAGGCTTCGATCAGGGCCTGGTAGACGGGCAGCATGCGCGCCTGGTTGAAGGTGACGGCGGCGATCAAGCGGCCCCCGAGGCCGTAGGCTGCCACGAAGCGGCGGTCGTCGACGGAGCCCTGGGTGATGAGCACCTGATCCGCGAGGGCGGGGACGCCAGCGGACTTGATGTTGATGCCGAACTGGTGGGACCAGAATGAGGGGAGGTGGGTGTGCGCGCGGTACGCCGCCGGACCATGGACCAGGTTCTGCGCCACCGTCCTGGCCTGCGCGACGGCGTTGCTCCAGTGCTCCACCGAGAGGAGCTCGTCGGGATAGAGCGGGTGAGGCCAGCGGGCGACGTCCCCCGCGACGAAGACCCGCTCCTGGATTTCCCCGCGCTCGTCGATGGCCCGGCAGAAAGCGTCGCAGACCACGCCGCGAGGATCGGCGGCGAGGCCCGAGCCTGCCAGCCACTCGGTGTTGCGGAGGGGGCCGATGGCGACGAGGGCGACGTCGACGTCGAGCGTGTCACCGTCGGAGAGGTGGACACGGCGGAGGCGCCCATCGGCATCGCCTTCCAGGGTGGTGACGGTGGTGTCGCACCGGAGGTCGACGCCATGATCGCGCTGGACTGCGGCGGCGATGGAGCCGACCACCGTCCCGAGCGCGCCGGCGAGGGGCGCGGGGCCGCGCTCGACGACGGTGACCCGGAGGTCGAGCGCACGACAGACGGAGGCGACCTCGGCGCCGATGAAGCCGCCCCCGATGATGAGCACCCGCGGGGAGCCCGCCGCGAGCCGCGCCCGGAGGCGGCTGGCATCGTCGCGGGTGCGCAGGAGGAGGACCCCGTCGAGCGCTGCCTCGGCCGGGTGGAGCCACGGTCGCGCGCGGGCACCGGTGGCGATGATCAGGCGGTCGAAGGGGACGTGCTGTCCATCTGCAAGAAGCACGTGCCCATCGGCGAGGGACAGGCCGACCGCCGGAACGCCACACCGCCAGGATGCCTCGAGGTCGTGGAGGCGCGCGAGCGGTGTGTGCTCCACGGGCAAGCGTCCGGCGAGGACCTGCTTGGACAGCGGGGGGCGGTCGTAGGGCAGGTGCGGCTCGTCGCCGATCAGCGTCAGCGCGCCCGTGAACCCTTCCTGCCGCAGCGCCTCCGCGGTGCGCAACCCTGCGAGCGAGGCGCCGACGATGACCACCCGGCCACGGGTGAAGCGATCCGTCCTGGAGTCGAGGTGTTCGGTCACGGGACGCGCGCCTCCATGTCCTCGGGTTCCTCGGACCATCCGATGCTGATGGCCTGCACCGGGCATGCTCTCGCAGCCAGGATCACCTGCTCGTGTGCAGCCTCGTCGGGGGAGGGGTCGTATTCGAGCACCTCGTCGCCATGCAGCACGAAGGTCGTGGGCGATGCGAAGACGCACTGCGCGAAGACCTCACATCGGCTCAGGTCGACGACCACTTTCATGCGGCGTTTGCGGGCCGCGCTGGTCTCATCGTTCATGGATCCCTCCTCGGCGTCTGGTGCACGACGGCGTGCGCCATCGTGCATGCAGATGGCGCTCCTGACCACGCGCATCGTGGAGAGCATGAAGCACGATCCGTGGGGTATCCCCTCGGCGCTGCGGGGGCGCGACCTCGCATCGGCGTACCTCGGAGTGATCGGGTGGTGGCTGGAGGTGGGAATCAATCCGCCCTCGAAGCAGATGGCAGCGTGGCTCTGAGGCCTGTCGCTGCCGGTGCCCGTGGATGAGGTGGTGCGGCCCGTCTGCGCGGAACGACGAGGCACTGTCGGCTGGAGGTAGTTGCAACGCGGGGAGAAAGTCTGGGAGACACGGTAGGGACGAGCGGGGGAAGCCAGCAGGGAGGGAGCTTCATGGCGCTTCGCAGGGGTTGTCATGTGGCCCGAGCCGACTAGGGTGCCCAGCCATGCGAACGCTGCTGAATGTGCTTGTACCGATGGTGCTCGTCTCCTCTCTCGGGTGTGGCGGCGGCGAGACGCCGCCCCCGGAGACGCCTCCGCCGCCGCCCGCCGCGACGCCTGCGCCGGTGGCGACGCCCGCGCCCGCGGAGACACCTGCACCCATCGATCCGGCCGAGAAGAAGAAGCAGGAAGAGCGGGCGAAGCTCGCCGCAGAGATGGCGTCGATGGAGGAGGCCGCGAAGAAGGAGGCCGCGCGCTTCGACGACGCCCTCAAGGCGCAGGTGAAGACGCTGATGGAGGCGAAGTACATCGACGCGAAGGCGGCTCTCACGGCCGCGATGGCGAGCCCCCACCGGATGCCCGGCAACGCGGCCCGCGATCAGTTCCGTCACCCCGTGGAGACGATGGTGTTCTTCGGCCTGAAGCCGACGATGACGGTGATCGAGTTCGGCGGTGGCGGCGGCTGGTACACGGAGCTGCTCGCGCCGGTGTTCGCCAAGAAGGGCAAGCTGATGGTGACGACCTCCGATTGGAACGGCCCCGAGGATGTGCGCAGCACGCTCTACGGGCGCCGGTTCAAGCGGTTCCTGGACAAGTCGCCCGACCTGACGGGGAAGATCGAGCCCATCGTCATCAAGGACATGAACGCACCCGATCTCGGCCACGAGGGGCAGGTGGACCTGGTGCTGGCCATCCGCGAGATGCACGGGTGGGTGAACAACAAGCGCCTGGAGAAGAACCTCGCGGCGGTGCACAAGGCGCTGAAGAAGGGGGGCGTGTTCGGCGTGGTGGCGCACCGGGCGAAGCCGGACGCAGCGCCCGAGGAGAGCTCGAAGAACGGCTACCTGCCCGAGGCGTGGGTCATCAAGCAGGTGGAGGCTGCTGGCTTCAAGCTCGCCGGCAAGAGCGAAGTGAACGCCAACCCGAAGGACACGAAGGACTACGCGGACGGCGTCTGGGCGCTCCCCCCCTCGCTGGAGGGCGGAGACAAGGACCGTGACAAGTTCGTGGCCATCGGTGAGAGCGACCGGATGACCCTGAAGTTCACGAAGCTCTGATCTCTCGTTCCCGCCAGGAGGGCGCGCTGCACGAGGGGTGGCGCGCCCGGGCTGCTTTCATTCGGAGCCCGCCAGGACCACCACCGAGTAGCCGACGGCCGCCACGCGGCCTGGGTTGTAGTACGAGTGCCGCTCGTCGCCGCGGAAGACGACCACGTCTCCGGGGGTGACGGTCCAGATCTCCCCGGCGACAATGAGCTGGATCTCTCCTGCCTCCACGGTCAGGTATTCGCGGGTGCCGGGGGTGTGGGGGATGCCCACCATGCGGCCACCCGGGGTGAGTTCCATGCGCTCGATGGACATGCCGGGGATGGGATCGGGCAGGAGCTTGCGGACCGTGGCCTCGCCAGGAGTACGGACGGGGAGGCTGCCGCGCGCGTAGAAGCGGGCCGTGGCGCGAGGGGCCGACAGGAGTTCCTCGATGGAGACCTGGAGGACCGTTGCCGCGCGGTCGAGGACGGCCAGGGTAGGGTTGGCCTCACCGGACTCAAGGTGCGCCCAGGTGGCGCGCGGCAAGCCTGCCAGCTTGGCGATCTGCTGCTGCGTCAGACCTCGCGCCTCGCGGAGCTGCTTCGCGTTCCTCGCCAGCCGGCCGGAAAGGTCCCCGTTCGCTTCCATGCTGGCGCGTTAGCATGACTGCGCCCGCTCCAGGATCCCGGACATCTCCTCGGACGCTGCCCTCACAGGTTCAGCGGGAGCTGCGCGCGAAAAAGAGGGTCAGGGAACGCCGTACATCGTGCGCCGCACCGGGTCGAAAGCCGTCAGGAGTCGGCGGGGGGACGCTGTTCGGCGGCGCCCTCGGTGTCCTCATCGCCGAACCCTGGGCGCGTGGGCCGCTCGTGGAAGGCCTCATCCTCGTCGTCCTCGGGTTCCTCCGGAGGGCTCGGCGGATCGAGTCCAGGGCCCTGGCCCACCTGGCTCGAAGGCGTCGTGCTGGGTTGTCCCGTCGGAGTGGGCGTCGAGGGGCCCCCTCCTTGCGTGCCCGCCTGCGCGGCGGGAGTGTGGTCGTCTTCGCTCATGGCACCTCCGGGGAGCATGGTCCCCACAGAGGCGACAGGCTAGCACCGCGCACTCCGTTGCAGGGACCCGTCGGCTTTGAACCCAGGTCTCTGGCGAGGCAGCCTCGCGGCCCAGGGGGGTAGCGATCCGCGGACGCGCGAGGGCTGAAAATACCCCGATCCAGGGTACGCGGGACTGGCGCGGATCGTCTTGCCACGGCATGGTGCGCGGGTACCCGGAGGTCGGTTGCATACCCTGCTCGTCTCCTCATCGAGGCTCCTGGAGCACGACCCGGGTCCGGAGCACCCGGAGAGTCCCTCGCGTCTGAGAAGCGTCCTCGCGGCGCTCACGAACCTGCCGGAAGGGGCAGTGCTGCGCGATCCAGGCAGGATGGCCACCGCGGAGGAACTGGGTCGGGTCCACACAGGGGCGTACCTGGAGGCGGTGCTGGGACAGCGGGGGAGGGCCTGCGCGCTCGATGAGGAGACGATCCTGTCCGAAGGGTCGGTGGAGGCAGCGCTCCTCGCAGCGGGAGCGTGCCTCGCGCTGGTGGATGCACTGTGCGACGGGTCCGCGCGGAATGGCTTTGCCCTGGTGAGACCGCCTGGGCACCACGCGACGGCGGCGCGGGCGATGGGGTATTGCATCTTCAACAATGTCGCCGCCGCGGCAGCGCACGCGATTGTGCGGGGCGTGAAGCGGGTCCTCGTGGTCGACTGGGACGTGCACCATGGCAATGGGACTCAGGAGATCTTCGAGGCGCGGGACGACGTGCTGTTCTTCTCCGTGCATCAGGAGCGGCTGTTCCCCGGAGGAGGCGGCGTCGATGAAAGAGGGACCGGGCCTGGCGCCGGGCTCACGCGGAACGTGCCTCTCGCGCCCGGTGCAGATGACGAGGTGTACGCGGCGGTGCTGACGCGGGAACTCGCGCCCCTCGTCGCAGGGTTCGAGCCCGAGATGGTGCTGGTCTCGGCGGGGTTCGACGCGCATGCCGACGACCCCATGTCCGAGCAGCAGGTGAGCACCGCAGGATTCGCGGCGCTGTGCGACACGGTATGTGCGCTGGCCCAGCGATCGGCAGGAGGGCGGGTGGGGCTCGTGCTGGAGGGAGGGTACGATCTGGCCTCGCTCGGCGCGAGTGTGCGGGCATGCGTCGAGGTGCTCTGTCGACGGTCGCGAGAGGGGCAGGGGACGCGTACGGTGACGGCGAGCCATGCGCACGAGTGATTGCGACCTGCTGGCTGCAGTCCCCGACCTCACCGGGATTGCCGAGTCGACGGCGTGGTTCGAGGAGAAGCGGGAGACGCTGCGCTCCTTCGTTGCGTCGCCCACGGTGCTCGCCTCGTTCAAGCCGATGCAGGTGCGCGACGTCCTCGGCGCGCCGGCAGCTCCCTTCGGCCGCTACACGGACGCGGCGTGGAGGAAGACTGTGCTCGCGGTGCTGCTGGCGGACTGGGCTTGCTACGCGATGCCCGGCGACCAGGTGAGCTTTGCGAGGTTGGTGCAGGTTCTGGAGGTGTTCCCGGCTGGGTTCAGGCTGTGGTGGGCGGAAGTGCCCGGCGCTGGCTGGCTTCCGGTGGGATACACGGGCTGGTTTCCCATCCAGGAGGTCACGTTCGAGACCCTGGTGTCGCGCGCCGGAGAGCTGAGGGACCGAACGCTGACCGTGTTGCCCGTCGTGGATCCGGAGGGGAGCTTCGTGTACCTGTTCAACTACAGCATCGTGGAGCCGCTCCGGAAGACACCCTGCGCGAGGCGGCTGCTGCGGGCCCTGGCGGAGGATCTGGAGCACATCTCGCTGCGGGGTCTCGCGGCAATCACCGTCTCCGAGGACGGGATCCGGGTGGCAGAGCGCTTCGGGATGGGGCGGTCAGGGGTGATCTGGGTCGCGGGGGCGCCCGACCAGGTGTTCACCCGGCGGATGCGCTGACATCACCCGGCCAGGGTCGGGGGGGTCAAAGTTCATCCCAGGACAGGGGGAGGATATTGCGGATGTTCTCCTGGCCCGTGAGGAGCATGACGAGGCGGTCGACGCCGAGGGCCATGCCTGCGCCTGGCGGAATCCCCTGCCGGAGCGCCGCCAGGTAACGCGTATCGAGTTCCACGGTGGGGAGGCCCTCCTCGGCGCGTCGTGCGAGCTCGCGGGTGAACAGGGCCTCCTGCAGCGCAGGGTCGCGGAGCGAAGGGAACCCGTCGGAGATCTCGATGCCGGCGATGAACAGCTCGCTGCGTTCGGCGAGGGCAGGGGAGCCGGGGGCGAGGGCGGCCGAGGTGGTCATGAACGCTGGCCATTCACGCAGGAAGACCGGGAGATCGTGGCCGAGGTGAGGGGTGAGCTGGTCGAGGAGCAGGGTGATCACTGCGTGAGGATCTCCGCGGAAACGCTCTTCGATGCCGAGGTCGGGCCTCGCGGCGGCGGCCCGGAGGCTCTCGGTGGAGAAGGTCGCGTCGAGCGCGACGTCGAGGTGACGGGCGAGGGCATCGCGCACGGTGAGCCGCTCCCAGCGGGCGCCCGAGAGCTGGACCTGGCGGCCTCGGTAGCGAATGTGCTGGGCGCCGGGGCTGAGGCTGTCGAGCGCGTGAGAGACGAGGGCTTCCGCGTCGTCCTCGATGGCGTCGAGCGTGTCGAAAGCGCGCGCCCACTCGAGCATGGTGAACTCGGGGTTGTGCATCGCGCCGGAGTCTCCGCCGCGGAAGTTCTGGGTGAGGGTGAAGACCTTCTCGAAGCCGCCCACGATCATGCGCTTGATCTGGTATTCGGTCGAGGTGGTGAGATATCCGTCGCCAGCCTGGATGGGACTGAGGTGAATGTCGGGGCAGGTACCGCGAACGAGCAGCGGCGTCTGGGCTTCGAGGAAGCCCTGGTCATAAAAGTAACCGCGCACCGCACGGAGGATGGTCTGGCGCTGCCAGAGCAGCTCCATGCGGGACGGGGTCTTGCCTGGGCGCAGCCAGCGGAGGGCGTCGCCCTCCGGATCCCACGCCCCCTCCGCGGGACCGCCGAGGCACATGAGGCGAGGAGAATCGTGGTGTGCGGTGGAATCCGGAGAGCCCGGTGAGGGTGGGAGGTCCACCACCGCGAGGTCACCGGGGGCGAGCGAAGGGGCTTCCGGCAGCCCGCAGAGTGTGCGTGTCTCCCCGGCGACGAGCATGGTGATGGTGCGGCGGCCTCCGGCCTCCAGGGAAACCTCCAGGACGCGGCCGTGGATTGGTCGAGGGAGGGCGCGTCGAGGCTCACTTTGCGTACGCATGGGCTCCGTTCATATCACCGGAGCGTCTGGTCGCTCCTGTGGCGCTCCTGTGGCGCTCCTGTGGGCGCTTCTGCGGGCGCTCCTGTAGGCGACTACCCAGGAAAAACCGCATGTCTCACTTGACGGACGTTCCATGTCTGTGTGTAATCAGATGCGCTCCAAACACCTGGGGTGTATTCCAGGCCGCTGACCCGGAGCGGGTTCAATGGTGGCATCATGCGAAAGCCGGGGGATTCAACCTGGCGGCCGCCGGAGTCTGGTGCTCACCCTGCCCATGCTGATTCCGCGCATGTCGCTCATGCTGCCGGCTGTCAGCCGGGTAACCGTGCCTTGCGGCATCTCCACGAGTCCCCTGAACCGGCGCGAGGGCACCTCGTGATCGGGCCAGGGTTCTTGCGGCGGCGGTGCCTCGACGTGAACCTTTTCTGCAGACCGTGCACCGTATGACCTCTACCCACTCCAGCGACGCGGACGCCTGCGTCCACCAGTTGTTCGAGCGTCAAGCCGCGCGTCTCCCCGACGCCGTGGCCATCACCTTCGGCACGGCGCATCTGACGTACGGTGAGCTGAATCGCCAGGCGAATCGCCTGGCCCACCGCCTGAAGGAGATGGGGGTGGGCACCGAGGTGCTTGTCGGGCTCTGTGTGGAGCGGTCGATCGAGGCGCTCGTCGGGCTGATCGCCGTGCTCAAGGCAGGGGGGGCGTACGTCCCGATCGACCCGGCCTATCCCCCGGACAGGGTGGCCTTCATGCTGGAGGACGCTGCGGTACCGGTGCTGCTCACGCAGGCGCGGCTCGCGGCGTCGCTCCCGCCTCACGGCGCGAAGGTGGTGCTGCTCGACGAGGCGTGCGCAGCGATTGCGAGCCCGGAAGACGACGGGTTGCCGGACCTTGCGACAGATCCCGATCGGCTTGCCTACGTCATCTACACGTCGGGCTCCACCGGGCGGCCCAAGGGGGCGCAGCTGACCCACCGGGGAGTCGTGAACCTGGCGCTGGCGCAGCAGGCGGTCTTCCGTGAGGTAGGGCCCGGCAGCCGGGTGCTCCAGTTTGCGTCGCTCAGCTTCGATGCGTCCGTCTGGGAGATCCTGCTGGCGCTCACCACGGGGGCGACCCTGGTCATGGGATCACGCGCCGCGATGATGCCAGGCCCGGCGCTCGTCGAGTTCCTGCGCACGGAAGCGATATCGTCCGCCGTATTCATGGCCAGTGCATTGTCGGCACTCCCGGAGGGCGCGGAGGACATGCTTCCTGCGCTTCATACGCTGGTCGTGAGCGGGGAAGCCTGCCGCGCCGATCTGGCCGCGCGCTGGTCCCGGGGCCGTCGCTTCTTCAATGTCTATGGCCCGACCGAGGCGTCTTGCGTCACCACGATGGCCGAGTGCGTCGCCGCCGCCGCCGCTCCGCCCATCGGCGGGCCCATCCCCCGCACGACGTGCGTGGTGCTCGACGCTGCATTGCGCATGGTCCCCGACGGTGAGCCCGGAGAGCTGTACATCGGAGGCGTGGGCATTGCGCGTGGTTATCTTCGCCGGCCAGCGCTCACAGCGTCACGGTTCATCCCGGATCTCTTCGGGGGTGAGCCCGGCGCTCGGCTTTACCGCACGGGAGATCTGGTGCGGAGGCTCCCGGATGGAGCGCTGACGTTCCTGGGTCGCGTCGACAGCCAGGTGAAGATCCGGGGGTTCCGCGTCGAGCTCGAGGAGATCGAGGCCGTGATCGCGCGGCACCCCGCGGTGCGCGCGGCGGCGGTCGTGGTGCGCTCGACGGGTGCTTACCAGGACCGGCTCGTGGCCTACATCGTCGCGCGGACCGGCGAGGGCGTTGCTGGCGCATCGGGCGCAGGATCGGTCGCAGAGAAGGGGAGGCCCCAGCGCCCCACCGGCTCCTCGCACGCGCTCAGCAGGACCTTGAGGGAGTCCCTGAGAGCATCGCTGCCGGAGCCGATGATCCCTTCGGCGTTCGTGGTGCTCGACGCCCTGCCGCTGACGGCGGGTGGGAAGCTGGACCGCGCGGCGCTCCCGGACGTCGGGCCGGAGCGCCCGACGGGCGGGGAAGACCTCGGGCTCCCGCGGAACGAGGTGGAGGCGACCATCGCGGCGATCTGGGCCGAGGTGCTGGGGATCGAGCGGGTCGGCATGGACGAGGATCTGTTCGAGCTGGGGGCGCACTCGCTGCTGGTCGCGCGGGTCCTCTCCAGGTTGCGCAGCGCTTTCAGCACCGAGATCCCGCTGCACAGCATGTTCGCGTCGCGCACGGTGAGCAGCCTCGCCCGCAGCGTGCAGGAGCAACGCGGCGGCGCCTCCAGGGCAGCCCCTGTGTTCATCCCGAGGACGCGCCGCGACGGCCCGCTCCCACTCTCGCATGGACAGCGGCAGATCTGGGTCCACGCCGGAATGACCGAAGGGGCCAGGTTCTACAACGAGCCCTTCTCGATCAGGCTCCCAGGCGCCCTCGACGTGCCGGCGTTCCGCCGGGCGCTCGACGAGATGGTCCGACGTCACGAAATCTGGAGGACCACCTTCACCAAGGTGAGCGGCGAGCCGGTGCAACGGATCGGCGCGCCAGCGCCGATGGACCTGACGTTGGTGGACCTGAGGCAGCTCCCCGAGGAGACGCGCTGGGCGCGGGCGCTTGCGCTCGCCACCGACGAGGCGCGCGCTCCCTTCGATCTGGAGCAGGGGCCGCTGCTCAGGGCGACTCTGGTCCGGCTGGGGGAGGCGGACCAGGTGCTGTTCATGACGGCCCATCACATCGTGATGGACGGGGTCTCCCTCTTCGAGGTGCTCCCGGGCGAGCTGCGGGCGCTCTACCAGGCCTTCGCCAGGGGCGAGCCCTCGCCGCTCCCAGAGCTACCGATCCAGTATGCCGACGTGGCGCTCTGGCAGCGGGAACAGCAGGCCGGAGGAGCCCTGGCGTCGAAGGTCGATTACTGGAAAAAGCAGCTTGCCGGGCTGCCTACCATGGAGTTGCCGTTCGACCGGCCGCGCCCCGTGGCACCGTCCCACCGGGGGGCACGCCAGTGCGTCGCGCTATCACGGGAGCTGAGCCTGCGGGTGAAGACGCTGGCGCGGGAGCAGGGCGTCACAGTGTTCGTGGTCCTGCTTGCCGCCTTCAAGGCGCTGCTGTTCCGGCATGTGCGGCAGGACGAGATCGTGGTGGGCACGTTCTCGTCGAACCGCGACCGTCCAGAAACCGAGGGGCTGCTCGGGTTCTTCCTGAACACCCTCGTGCTCCGCACGGATCTGCGGGGCGATCCGACGTTCGGCGAGCTTGTTCGCCGGGTGCGCGACGTGAGCCTGGAGGCGCTGACGCATCAGGACGTGCCGTTCTCCCGGCTCGTCGAGGTGCTCCAACCTGCGCGTGTGCCGGGCAGGAACCCCCTGTTTCAAGCTGCGTTCGTGCTGGAGCCCCCCGCGCCGTCCTCCGACGACGGCTGGTCGATGAGCCAGCTCGATGTGGACACTGGCGCGTCCAAGTTCGATCTGACCCTGGAGCTCGACGAACGCGAGGAGGGGATCATCGGGCGCGTCGAGTACAGCACCGACCTGTTTGACGCGGAGACCATCGCGCGCATGGTGGGCCATTACGAGACCCTCCTCGACGGAGCCACGCGCGACGCGGCCTGTCGCGTCGCCGAGCTTCCCCTGCTCACACCCGCGGAGCAGCGGATGCTCGATGCGTGGAGCACGGCGCTCCCGGGCCCGGGTCACGACGTCTGCGTGCACCGCCTGTTCGAGGAGCAGGTGGAGCGCTCTCCCGAGGCGATCGCGGTGATGCTCGACAACGGTGGCTCGGGCGTGGAGTCCATCACCTACCGTGAGCTCAACCGCAGGGCCAACCAGCTCGCCCACCGCCTGGTGCGCCTCGGCGTTTCGCGGGAGGACCGGGTGGCGGTCTGCATGTACCGCTCCGTGGAGATGGTCGTCGCGCTGCTCGCGGTGCTCAAGGCGGGTCTCGTCTACGTGCCCCTCGATCCGGCGTATCCCACGGAGCGCATCGCGTTCATGCTGGACCAGGCCCGCGCCGGGATCCTGCTGACCCAGGCGCGTATCGGGGACATTTTGCCGGGCCGCCTTCGGGTCCTGTGCCTCGACACCGACTGGGACGACATCGGACAGGAGAGCGGTGACGATCTGGAGGTGGCCGCGTCACCGGACCAGCTCGCTTACGTGATCTACACCTCGGGATCCACGGGGAGGCCCAAGGGGGTGGCCGTGCCTCACGAGGCCATCGCCAGGCTGGTCAAGGGTACGAACTACGCACATTTCGGACCCGAAGAGGTGTTCCTCCAGTTCGCGCCGGTGTCCTTCGACGCAGCGACCTTCGAGATCTGGGCGCCACTCCTCAATGGCGGTCGGCTGGTGGTCATGCCGCCGACGACGCCTGCCATCGACGAGCTGCTGCGCGTGATCCGCGAGCACGGCGTGACGACGGTGTTCTTCACGACGGGGCTGTTCCACGTTCTGGTGGAGGAGCGCCTCCAGGACATGCGCGCGCTGCGCCAGATTCTGGCGGGTGGGGACGTCATGTCGCCCCAGCACATCAGCCGGGTGGTCAACGAGCTCCCCGGCTGCCGGATGGTTCACGTGTACGGGCCCACGGAGACCACCACGTTCGCCTGCAGCTACCACGTGACGAGCGCGGTGCGGGACATCGTTCCCATCGGCCACCCCATCCCGGGGACACGGATGCACGTGCTGGACGAGCAGATGCGCATCGTCCCGGCGGGGGGCCGTGGAGAGCTCTACATCGGCGGAGAGGGGCTCGCGCGTGGCTACTGGGGCCGCCCCGATCTCACCGCCGAGCGGTTCGTCCCGGATCCGACGGGCCTCGAAAAAGGGGGGAGGCTGTACCGCACGGGAGACAAGGTGCGACTCACGTCCGACGGGAAGATCGAGTTCCACGGCCGGATCGACCATCAGGTGAAGGTGCGCGGCTTCCGGATCGAGCTCGGCGAGATCGAGACGGTACTGTCAGCCCATCCAGGGGTGCGCGATGCAGTGGTCGCAGCGCGCCCCGATCACTCCGGTGAAAAGCGCCTCGTGGCCTACGTGGTCCCTCACCCCGACGCCGCCACGTCGGGGAGCATGGAGCGGTCGATCCTCGACTACCTGCAGCCCCGGTTGCCGGACTACATGCTCCCCTCGGCGATCGTGGTGCTCGACGCGCTGCCGCTCACGCCGAGCCACAAGGTGAATCGCAGCGCGCTACCTGCCCCGGAGGAATATCGCCCGGCCGACAAACCCGTGGTCGCCCCCCGGAGCCAGCTCGAAGAGCAGCTCGCCGCGCTCTGGAAGGACGTGCTCGGCCTGAAGCACGTGGGCGTTCATGACAATTTCTTCGACCTGGGGGGGCACTCGCTGATCCTGATGCGCCTGCACGAACGGATCCGGGAGACCCTGAGCGTCAGCCTGTCCATCGTCGACATCTTCGCGCGGCCCACGATCGGTGAGCTCGCGACGTTCCTCGCGAGCGGCGATGGGGGGGGGAATTTCGCCGAGGCGGATGCGCGGGCCCGCAAGCAGCGAGAGATTCTGAAACGGAAGAAGCTAACCGCAGCCCAGGCCAAGAGCAAACCGCATGGATCCGCTTGATCAGCCCGTCCCCGAAGATCGGATCGCCATCATCGGAATGGCCGGAAGGTTCCCGGGAGCGAAGAACGTCGACCAGTTCTGGAGGAACGTGCGCGACGGCGTGGAATCGATCGTTCAGCTCACCTCCAAGGATCTCGCTGCGGCGGGGGTGCCTCCCGAGATAGCCACCGATCCGAGCTACGTCCGCGCCAGGGCGGTCCTCGACGATGTGGAGTGGTTCGACGCCGCTTTCTTCGGCATGACCCCGCGCGAGGCCGAGATGCTGGATCCCCAGCACCGCTTCTTCCTGGAGTGCGCCTGGGAGGCGCTCGAGCACGCGGGCTACAACTCCGAGGCCTTCAAAGGCGCGATCGGCGTCTACGCGGGGGCATCGGGGTTCAACACGTACTTCCTGAACAACCTCTACCCGAACCAGGAACTCCGCAAGGCGATGGAGTACCCGATGTACATCGCCAACGAGAAAGACTTCCTGGCCACGCGGACCTCGTACAAGCTCAACCTCCGCGGTCCGAGCGTCACGCTGCAGACGGGTTGCTCCACCTCGCTCGTGGCCGTTCACATGGCCTGCCAGGCCTTGCTCACCTACCAGTGCGACATCGCGCTGGCGGGCGGCGTGGCCATCAACGTCCCGGCACGCTCCGGGTATCTCTACCGCCACGGGATGATCCTCTCTCCGGACGGGCGCTGCAGGGCGTTCGACGCCGAGGCGCAGGGGACGGTGGTGGGCAATGGCGCCGGCGTGGTCCTGCTACGGAGGCTCGAGGATGCCCTCGACAGCGGAGATCACATCGAGGCCGTGATCCGTGGCTCCGCCGTCAACAACGACGGCTCGGCGAAGATCGGGTTCACCGCGCCCGGCGTGGAGGGGCAGGCGCAAGCGATCGCGCAGGCACTGGCCATGGCGGAGACGGATCCCGAGACCGTCACCTACGTCGAGGCCCACGGGACGGGGACGCGGCTCGGGGATCCCATCGAGATCGCCGCGCTCACCAGGGCATTCCGGGCGCGCTCTCAGACCCAGCGCAAGAACTGGTGCGCGATCACCTCGGCGAAGCCGAACATCGGCCACCTCGACGCGGCCGCGGGGATCGCCGGCCTGATCAAGGCGATCCAGGCGCTCCGTCACCGCCAGATCCCCCCCAGCTTGCATTTCCGGACGCCGAACCCGGAGATCGATTTCTCGAACAGTCCGTTTCACGTGAACACCGAGCTGACGGCCTGGGAATCGGACGATGGTCCTCGTCGCGCCGGCGTCAGCTCTTTCGGCATCGGGGGTACCAACGCCCACGTGGTGCTGGAGGAGGCACCGCACGCAGCCGCAGCGCCTGGGGGACGGCCGTGGCAGCTCCTCCTGCTCTCCGCGCGCACGAGGACGGCGCTCGATAGCGTCTCCGAGAACCTGGTGACCTACCTGAAGGAGCACCCGGAGATCAGCCTGCCCGACGTGACGTTCACGCTGCAGGTGGGTCGGAAGGCATTCCCGCACCGCCGCATGCTGATCTGCAAGGACGGTGAAGAGGCGGCCACCCTCCTTTCCACGCTGGGAGATCGCCGCGTGCTGACCCAGATGGAGGAAGCCATCGACCGCCCGGTGGTCTTCATGTTCTCGGGGCAGGGGACCCAGTACGTGGGCATGGCCCAGGAACTCTACGAGCGGGAGCCGACCTTCCGCGCGGGTGTCGATCTCTGTGCCGCGATGCTCCAGCCGGAGATCGGGCTCGATCTCCGGGAAGTCCTCTACCCACCGCCTTCGCGCGAGGCGTGGGCTGCGGAGCTGCTGAAGCAGACCCGACTGGCCCAGCCAGCGCTCTTCGTGATCGAGTATGCCCTCGCGACGCTCTGGATGGAGTGGGGGGTCAAGCCGGCGGCCATGATCGGCCACAGCCTCGGCGAGTACGTCGCCGCCTGCCTGGCCGGGGTCTTCCCGCTGCAGGACGCTCTCACCATCGTCGCCAAGCGAGGGCAGCTCATGCAGGAGATGCCCGCCGGGGGCATGCTCTCCGTTCCGCTTCCGGAGGCCGAGCTACAGCCGTACCTCGGCGGCGAGCTCTCGCTGGCCGCGGTCAACGGTCCGTCGTCGTGTGTGGTCGCGGGGCCCCTGGAGGCGCTGCAGGATCTCGACGACCGCTTGCTCGCCGAGCGCGACGTGGAGTCGCAGCGACTGCAGACGTCGCACGCGTTCCATTCGTCGATGATGGAACCCATCATTCCTCAGTTCACCGCGGCAGTTCGCCGCGCCCGCAGGGGGCCTCCGAAGATCCCGATCGCCTCGAACCTCTCCGGAGCCTGGTTGTCGGCGTCCGAGGCGCAGAGCCCCGAGTACTGGGCGCGACACCTGCGCGAGCCAGTGCGATTCCTCGCGGGCCTCGGCGAGGTGCTCGCCGATCCCGCGCGTGCGCTGCTCGAAGTGGGGCCGGGACGCGTCCTCGCCACGCTTGCCAGACAGCACCCGAGCCGCGGTACGGGTCGGGTCGTGCTGTCGTCGATCCGGCACCCGCAACACCGCCAGTCCGACGCCGGTTTCCTCATGGAGACGCTGGGGCAGCTCTGGCTCTCCGGGATCCGCATCGACTGGTCAGGGTTCTACACCCACGAGCCGCGCCGGCGGGTCTCGCTCCCCACGTATCCCTTCGAGCGCAGCCGGTTCTGGATCGATCCGCCGCCGCCCGTCAGCGCCGGGCCGATCCGTGCGCCGGCGCGTCCAGCGCCAGCGCCGGTGGGGACACTCCAGCTACCCACCTGGAAACGCTCGGTGCTCTCTGGCTCCGTGAAGCCCTCGGCGCGGCCCCGAGGAGGGCGCTGCTGCCTGCTGTATGCAGACAGCCATGGGCTCGGAGCGCGGGTGGAGATCCGGCTCCGCCGCGACGGCTACGAGGTCATCACCGTGAGGCCCGGGGCGGGCTTCGCCGTGGATGGGGCGAGCGCCTTCGTCGTCGATCCTGCGAGCGCATCCGATCACGCCTCCGTGTTCGGCGCGCTCCGGGCGATGAACCGCGTCCCTTCGATGATCCTGTTCCTCTGGGGGGTCGCGCCACCCGTGCGCGCCCCGCTCGACGCCAGCCGCCTCGAGGCGGCCCAGATCCTCGGGTTCCACAGCCTGGTGGCGCTCGCGCAGGCGGTGGGTGCCTCGGGGCTGCGCGAGGAGGTGCGCCTCGGCGTGGTGACGAGCAACATGCAGAAGGTCACCGAGACTGCCGTGCTCTGCCCCGAGAAATGCACGGTGCTCGGCCCGTGCCGATCGATCCCGCGCGAATACCCGAACGTCTCGACGATCTGCATCGACGTCGATCTGCCGGAGCCGCGCACCCTGCAGGAAGGGCGGCTCATCGATCAGATCCTCGCTGAAGTGAATCTCGAACGAACCGAGTCGGTCATTGCGTATCGCAATGGAGAGCGCTGGATCCGCACCATCGAGCCGGCCCGCATGGATCGCCCCGAGGGGTTGCCCCCCCGCATCCGGGAGGGAGGGGTCTATGTCATCCTCGGTGGCCTGGGTCTCCTGGGCTCGACGCTCGCAGAGCACTTCGCGCGGGTCGCGCGCGCAAAGCTGGTGCTCACGAGCCGCACTGTGCTCCCCCCCCGAGAGACGTGGGGGACGCTCCTGGCCAGCACGAGCCCCGAAGGGGAGCCGTTGCGGCGCAGGCTCCGGTCGATCCTCCACATGGAGAAGCTGGGGGGCGAGGTCCTTCTCCTCAAGGCGGACGTCACGCAGCCCGAAGAGATGCGGGCTGCCATCGCCGAAGCACGCCAGCGCTTCGGTCGCATCGACGGGGTGATCCACGCGGCAGGGATCACCCGCACGGACACGATCCAGGCGACGACGCGGGAGTCGGCGGACGCCGTCCTTGGACCCAAGCTCCAGGGCGCCCTGGTCCTCGACGACGCCCTCCGGGGGTTCCGGCCCGATTTCATCATCCTGTGCGCTTCACGCGAGGCCAACCTGGGCGGTGCCCGCCTGGCGACCCAGAGCGCTGCGAGCATGTTCCTCGACGCCTTTGCGCAGCGGCCGGCAGCCGTGGATGGCCCGCTCACCATCGCCATCGACTGGGATCCCTGGCAATTCTCGGAGGGGCCCCGGGTGGAGGAGCGCGAGGAGGCGGATTCGACCAGATCGGGAGCCTTCGCGGCGTCGCTCACCCGCGAGGATGCGCTGGACGCCTTGATGCGGATCCTGACCAACCCGGTCCCTCAGGTCATCGTCGCCAGGCGCGAGGAGCAGGCAGCTCCCCGCCAGGCCCCTGGCTCGATCGCGCCGCCCTCGAAGGAGGTCGAGTCGGACAGCATTCCGCGCTCGGTTCACCCGCGGCCCGATCTGGGAACTGCCTACGTGGCCCCCCGGGATCCGCTGGAGCGGGCCATCGCGGAGACCTGGGAGAAACTCTTCGGCATCGACCGTATCGGCGTCCATGACGACTTCTTCGCCCTCGGCGGCGATTCACTCCTCGCGGTGCAGGTCATTTCCAGGCTGCGTGGTGTCGTCAACATGGATCTGCCCGGTCACAGCTTGCTCAACGCGCGCACCGTGGCAGCGCTGGCCGAGCTGATTGCGCAGTCCGATTCTCCTTCGTCCACCTCGGTGTCGAGACGTCGCCCGGCGCGCACGCTCCCAGGCTCCCTGGTGCTCATCAAGCCGGGAACGGAGCGGCCCCTGTTCCTCATGCACCCGGTCGGGGGGCACGTCTACTTCTATCACGACATGGCGATGTGCCTCGATCCTGCGCAGCCTGTCTATGGCCTGCAGGCGCAAGGCATGGATGGCAAGGAACCACCGCTCGCCCGCATCGAGGAGATGGCGGCGCGCTATCTGGAGGCCGTGAAGCAGATCCAGCCGGAAGGCCCCTACTTGCTCGGCGGGGCCTCCTTCGGCGGCATCGTCGCTTTCGAGATGGCGCATCAGCTCATCTCCGGGGGCCAGCGCGTGGCGCTTCTCACCATGATGGACACGCCATCGCCAGCGGCGGTGTTTCCCCAGCATCACCTCGACAGCACGGAGCGCCTGGCCTACCTGATCAGCGGCGATGCGGGGCTCAACGCAATCACGGAGGACGTCCGGCACCTCTCTGCGGACGAGCAGCTCCTCAACATTCTCCGCGGCAAAAAGGGTGTCTCCCGCATGTTCCCCAACCTGGCGCTCCCCGAACTCGCGAGCTTCCGCAAGATCGTCACCGCCAACCTGCAGGCTGCCCTGAGCTACGTGCCCCGCAGCTATCCCGGTCAGATCCTCTTCTTCCAGGCCCGCGAGCGCGACGCCCTGAGCGTGGCCAACCCGTCTCATGGCTGGATCGACCTCGCCCTCGGGGGCCTCGTGCTGCACGACGTGCCCGGGAACCACATCACCATGAACCTGCCACCCAACGTGCCTGTCCTCGCCGAGCACCTGCGTCGAGCACTCGCTTCGTCGCAGGCTCAGGAATGAGCTGAGGGGCCGCGCGTTCCGCCGGCTGGTGACGGCGGCATCCATCCGTGCGATCGTGAACGCCTCGCAGGCGGCCTACCGTGCGAGGGAGGAAGAGCATGTCGACGGTGACCACAGAGCAGGCAAGGGAAGCGATGATCCAGCTTTACCGGGGCTGGGTGAAGGCCGTGGGGGGCCCGGACAAAGACTACAAGTTCTTCGACCGGCACCTGGCCGATGGCTGGCGGTACGTTGATTACTTCGGCGTGCGACGCGACAAGGACGAATACCTGGCCCTGGTCGATACAATGACCTTCTACTCGCAGGAGATGCGACAGATGGAGGTCCGCTTCATTCGCGACGACCTGATCATCGCGAGCGGCGTGTACTATGCGCTGGGCGAGGTCAAGAGCGGCCAGAAGCACGATAACACGATCATCTTCAGCGCTGTCTGGGAGCTCCACGACGACGTGTGGCGCTGCTTGCTCCACCACACCACGAGAGTGCCGCCGGCGCCCTGAGAGTCCCGCGCGGGCGCGAGGTCCCTGCGACCGGAGCCTCGCTCGAGGTCCAGTCTCGCTCGAACTGATTGACACAGATCTCGCTTAGAGTAGCGTCCAGGAGCAAGCCTCAACGCTCACCAGGAATACCATGGATCTTCGTCGATTTTTGGAGCAAGCCATCCAGCTCTCGTCGGCGCTGTCGAGAATTCATCAGGCAGGCTCGCTACATCTGGACATCCGACCCGCGAACGTCTTCGTGAACCCCGAGTCCGGGGCCGTCGACCTCCAGGGCGGGCTGGCCTCCTCGGCTGGTGAGCTGGAACCCGGAGAAGAGCCGAAGATCCTCCCTGCTTCGCTGCCCTATCTTGCCCCGGAGCGGACAGGTCGCGTCGAGCAGGCGGCGGACCAGCGCACGGACCTCTACTCGCTCGGCGTGACGCTGTACGAGATGTACTCCGGCAAGCGCCCGTTCGAAGCCGACGACGCCCCGGAATGGGTGCATTGCCACATCGCGCGGGCGCCGACCTCGCTGCTGGAAGCGGTGCCCGAGGCTCCCCGGATCCTCTGGGAGATCCTCTCGAAGCTCCTCGCGAAGGCTCCCGAGGACCGCTACCAGACGGCGCTGGGGCTGGCGACGGACCTGCAGACGTGCCTGTCCAGGTTGGACAGGCTGGGAAACATCGAGCCCTTCGAGCTGCGCACCGCAGATCTCTCGGACAAGCTCCAGATCCCTGCGAAGCTCTACGGCAGGGAGCGCGAGCGCGCCATCTTGCTGGAGGCGTTCGAGCGCGTCATCGGGACCGGCGCCGCCGAGCTGGTGCTCGTGGCTGGGTACTCCGGCATCGGCAAGACCTCGCTGGTCAGGGAGGTGCAGGCGCCCATCGTGCGAGAGCGGGGCAACTTCATCTCCGGCAAGTTCGAGCAGCTTCAGCGAGATGTCCCTTACCGCACCATTTCGCAGTCGTTCGGAGAGCTGGTGCGCCAGCTCTTGACCGAGAGCCCGGAGTCGCTGTCGGCGTGGAAGCGTCGGATCCTGGAAGCGCTCGGGCAGAATGGCAGGCTCATCACCGATATCGTCCCGCAGCTCGCGGTGATCATTGGTGAGCAGCCGCCAGTACCCTCGTTGCCCCTGGCCGAGGCCCAGACCCGCTTTCTTCGCGTGTTCCAGGCCTTCATCGGCGCCGTCGCGCGGCGCAAGCACCCCCTCGTTCTCTTCGTGGACGACCTCCAGTGGGCAGATCCGGCGAGCTTGCGGCTCCTCCGGCACCTCATCTCGACGCCGGAGGCGCGGCACTTGCTGGTGATTGGTGCTTACCGCGACAATGAGGTGACCCCGTCGCACCCCCTCATCGAGGCGCTGGAAGGGATCCGCTCCGCCGGGGCGAACATCTCCACGATTTTCCTCGGTCCGCTGCAGCACGAGCACGTCATGTCGCTGCTCATGGACGCCCTGCATTGCGATGAGCTCTACGCGGCGCCGCTCACCGGACTGCTCGCCCAGAAGACTGGCGGCAATCCCTTCTTCGTGGGCCAGTTCCTGGCGGACCTGTACCGCAAGAAGCTCATCCGGGTCGACCCTGCCCACAATGCGTGGCGGTACGATATCGAGGAGATCGAGGCCCAGGAGCTGACCGAGAACGTCGTCGATCTCGTGCTGAGCCGCCTGAAGCGCCTCGGGCCGGACACCCAGCGCGTGCTCACCCTTGCCGCATGCATTGGCAGCCGGGTGGAGGCCGACATCCTGGCCAGCATGCACGGGCAGTCGCCACAGAAGACCCACGCCGACCTCGGCCCCGCCATCCGTGAGGGGCTCATCGTTCGGCGAGCCAGCACCTACAAGTTCCTGCATGATCGCGTGCAGCAGGCGGCATACCTGCTGATCCCGAAGGACAAGCGCGCGGAGACGCACCTCCGCGTGGGGCGCCTGCTTCTCGTGCAGACGCCCGAGGCGGCGCTCGAGGCGCGCCTGTTCGAGATCACGAACCAGCTCAACATCGGCGCTGCCCTCATCACCGACGCCGACGAGCGGCGCAGGGTGGCGTCGATGAACCTGAGGGCGGGCCGGAAGGCCAAGGTCTCCGGCGCTTATGGCTCCGCGGTGACGTACTTCACTGCGGGGTGCGTGCTCATCGGAGGCACCGACTGGACAGAGGACAACGACGCATTGGGGTTTGCGCTCCACCTCGATCTCGCCGACGCTTCCTTCCTCAACGGCGACTTCGAGCAGGCGAGGAACCTGTCGATCATGTTGCTCGCGCGGGCCCGTACGCCGCTCGACAAGGCCGCCGTTTATCGTGTCCAGATGCAGATTCATACGACTCACGCCGAGCATGAACGCTGCATCGACACCGGGCTCGAATGTCTCGCGCTTCTCGAACTCAACATCTCCCGCAAGCCGACGAATGAAGAGCTCATTGCCGAGCTCACGGAGCTGCAAAGCACCTTCCGCGAGCGGAGCCCCGAGGACCTGGTGAAGCAGCCCAGGATGACGGAGCCCGAGAAGATCGTCCTGATGAACGTGATGGCCGTCATGTACGCCTCCGCGTACTACACGGACCCCAATCTCAGCGACATGCTGGTATGCAAGATGTCCCAGCTCAGCCTGGCGTACGGCAACACCGAAGCTTCGGGGATGGGGTACGCGAGCGTCGGCAAGGCGTTCTGCGTCCGGCTCGGCGCCTACGAGGACGGCGACCGCATGGGGCGGGTGGGGTTCGAACTGACGGACGTGATGAACGCGGCGACGTACAAGCCCGAGGTCGCCAACATGGTCGGGACCGCCATCGTGGTGTGGACCCGGCATCTGCAGGCCGCGATCGAGTACGCACGCATCGGGGTCCAGGCGGCGAACGACATCGGGAGCACCACGTGGGGGAGCTTCAACCACGTGCAGCTCTGCTTCGACTTGCTGGTGCGCGGTGACGTGCTGGACGAGGTGCTGAAGACGTGCGTCGCGGCACTCGATTACATGAACAAGGCCAAGCTCGGCTTCACGGCCGACGTGGTCACGTCATTCCTGCGGTTCGTGCAGGCCATGCGGGGGACGACCGACGGCCTGGCTTCTCTGGACGGGGAGGGCTTCGAGACCCAGGCGTTTGAAGCCCACATCGAGAAGGACAGCTTCCCGACCGTCAGGCTCTTCTATTACACGATGAAGATGCAGGCCTGCTTCCTGGCCGACGCTCAAGAGGAGGCGGTGCAGGCAGCGGCAGACGCCGAGCGCAATGCGGCAGGCGGGGAGGGAACGCTGCTCCTGGCCGAGTACCACTACCATGCTGCATTGGCCAGAGCCGCCCATTTTCAGGCAATGACCCCGGCGCTGCAGGCCGAGACCCGGGGCAAGCTCGCGGACCACCTGGAGCGGCTCCGCCAATGGGCCAAGAATTGCCCGGAGAACTTCTCGGGCAAGCAATCGCTCATCGCGGCGGAACTCGCGCGCCTCGAAGGTCGGACCCTGGAAGCCGCGTCTTTCTACGATCAGGCCATCGGCAGCTTCCGGCAGAACCGGTTCATTCACCAGGAAGCCCTGGCGAGCGAGCTCGCGGCGCGGTTCTACATTGGCAACAACTACACCGGCCTGCCGGGTCTCTACCTGCGCGAGGCGGTCTCGGCATATTCACGCTGGGGCGCGAGCGCCAAGGTGCGCCACCTCGAGCAGCAGTATGCGCTCGTCCTCGACCAGGAGCAGCGTCGCGCCACGAGCCACGGCGTCATGAAGATGGCCGCCGAGGCGGTCGACGCGCAGACGGCCGTCAAGGTGTCGCGCGCGCTGTCGGGTGACATGACCCCCGCCGAGATGATGGGGTCTCTGATGCGCCTCGTGATCGAGCACGAGGGCGCTGACCGCTGCTGCCTGCTGCTCCTCTCCGGAGACGGGCTCCGGCTGGTCGCCGAGGGGATCGTGGGGCGCGAGGGCATCAACATCCGCGTGTTCGAGCGAGGCGCAGCGCCGGCGGCGACCCGCATCCCGATGGCCATCATCAACTACGTCCAGCGGACCCGAGAGCGGGTGCTGATCAGCAACCTCGCCGAGCGCAACGCCTTCGGCGCGGACGAGTACCTCACCCGCGAGCAACCGAAGTCGGTGCTCTGCCTGCCCCTCATGAAGAGCCCCGGCGAGGTGGGAGGCATGCTGTACCTGGAGAACCGGCTGGTGCACGGCGCCTTCATCCTGCGCCGCCTGTCCATCCTCGAGTTCCTGGCCTCGCTCTCGCTGCAGAACACGGTTCTGCGTGACGACCTCGCCCAGGAGAGCACGAAGCGCAAGCAGGCCGAGGAGGCGCTCCAGCGCAACGAGAAGCTCCTGCGCGAGCTGGTCGAGTCGACCTGAGTACTGCGTACCCTGGGGCAGGGACCTTCGGTCCCTACGCTCCCGATGGTCGCTACCCCCGCGAGTGCATGCAGAGGTCACGCCAGGGACCCGGGACGCGCTCGGCTCGGCGTCCCCTCCCTGGCGCTAGATGCGCCACTCAGGGGCTGACGTGGGTGGCAGGCGCTTCGTCGAGGAGCGAAGCCACCCACCCGGTGAGCGAGACCCCGGCCACCGTCGTGCTGTAGTAGCCGTTGCCGCCCAGGATCGTGTGGGCAGTGCCCGACATGTAGTAGCTCGCCCAGCTCGTGGTGCTGGTGAGGTAGTCGTCACGCAGCTCGGTGAGGCCCGCGGTGTAGGCGGCGCCCGTCATGGATCCGGGGAGCCCCTCGATCCCGGCGCAGTTGTTGTTCCCGTAGCTGTAGAAGGTCCGGATGGTGTTGTCCTGCAAGGACGAGATCAGCCCCAGCCGGCGCTCCGGGTACTTGGACCCGAGGTACACCGTGTAGTTCAGGAGCCCGCCCCCGTTGCTCGGCGTGCACTCGGCGCAGTCGGCAGGGAGCGTCCCGTCGAGGCCCCAGAGCGTGCGCCAGCGCTGCTGCAAGCAGGGAGCGAGGTACTCGTCGGACATGACGGGCCCGGAGTCGTCCACGAGGGTGACGGGCGTGGGGCAGAAGGCTTGCGCGACGCGGTCGTAGTTGAACGCCGCGCCGAAGCCTCCAGCGCTGGTGCCGGTGAGCAGCACCTGGCTCAGCTCCGGGAGCGTCGGGATGATGCGCCGCAGGTAGTGCCCGATGTTCGCGTACCCCACGAACGACTGGTTCTGCGGGGCCCCGAGCCCAGGAACATTCACGCCGGTCGCGTTGCCCGAGTGGACGTCGCCCGTGCAGTAGGGCACGAACACCATGTTCCAGTCGCGCACGGGGTTGTCGTCGTTGTCGTTGTCGAGGATGCCCCCGGGGCCGTTGCCACCCTTCCAGGTGTTGAAGTTCTGCTCGGTGTAAGCCTGCGGGTTCGCCAGGCAGGTCGCGCCGTTGAAGCAGGCGCCTCCGCCTTCGAGGAAGATGACCAGCTTGTCGGAGGCGGGGTTCAGCCGGATGCCGAAGCCCGTCTCCGAGCGATTGCGACAGTGCGCTTCCGGCACGCCGACCCACGTCCAGGTCTCGGGCGTGGCGTTGATGGGGTCGCCATCGAAGGGGCCTTCCGGAGTGCACGCCGAGGCGCCGCCTTCCCCGCCTTCTCCTCCCGTGCCTCCGCCGCCCTGCGAGGAGGAAGCGCCGCTCCCTCCCGTCCCGTCGTCACCGCCGCTCCCACCGGTCCCGCTGTTCGCTCCGGAGCCCGACGAGGTCTCGGTTCCCGGTGCAGGGGTGACCGGCCCATCGGAGCAAGCGGCGATGGCGAAAGGAAGAGCGAGCAGGCAACCAACCAACACCGAAGCCGTGCGCATGCGATGGATGCTAGGTCAGCGCGTGGGCATGCTCAACGCGGCGCCACTCAGGCAGAAAAGTCCATGCTCGTTGCGGGATGCGCCATGCCACGTCCACAGGACGCTTGCGGTTTCCCTGGAATCACCCCGAGGATCCCGGGCGTCATGGATCGGGAACCCTCCGCAGGTAGCGAGCGCCGCCAGCGCATCCTGAACGCCACGGAGCGGCTCCTCGACCGCTACGGTCCGGGCAAGACGACCATCGCGGACATCGCCCGCGAGGCCGAGGTGGCGGTCGGGACCGTCTACCTGGAGTTCGACTCCAAGGACGCGATCATCCTCGCGATCTCGGGGGCCCGCTACGAGGGCGTGCTCGACGCCATGCGCCTCGCGGCGTCGCAGCCGGGCTGCTCTGCGCGGGCGCGGCTGGAGGACGTTCTCGACGCCCGGGTGGAGGCCTTCCTCGCGGCTGCCGAGGCAGGCGGTCATGCTGGCGATCTCCTCCACTGCCAGAGCCGTGCGGTCCAGGCCGCGCACGAGCGCTTCCTCGGCGAGGAGCGCGCGTTGCTCGGCAGCCTGCTCCGCGAGGGCGCGAGCACGGGGGAGCTCGACGTGCCCGACGTGGAGCTCGCCGCCAGCACCTTGTTGCGCGCCTACATGAGCTTCTCTCCACCATGGCTCTTCAAGACGCCCCGCGACGCCATCCCGGGTCAGCTCGCCGCCATGCACGCCCTCGTCCTCCACGGGCTGGTCCGGCGGCCGTGAGGGACAGGGGGCCTATTCGCACGAAGTTCGGCCTCAGCCTTGACGAAGCTGTGAACGAATTTAGTTTCGGTTCACGGCTTCGAGGAGAGCTTCCCACGCATACGGCGATGGCCACCCTCCAGAAGCCTCTTCACCGGCGGACGCCGCTTCGACGCGGGCCCGCCATCGACAAGGTGTGCGTATGAGCCAGCTCCGTGGTGGCGGCGTCGCGCCGCGTTCTCCTTTCCCGCTCCTCCCCCTCCGCACCGGCGTCCTCTTCCCGGGCACGTCCATCACGCTCCCCGTGGGGCGCTCTCGCTCGGTCGCGCTGCTCGCCGACATCAAGGCGGGCGCCATCCTCGGCGTCGTCGCCCAGCGCGACCCGCGCGTCGAGGATCCGCAGCGCGACGATCTGCATGACATCGGCGTCTTCGCCCGCGTGGTCGACGTGGCCCGGGTGGCGAACGGCGGTTACCGGCTCACCCTCGAAGGCCTGGACCGGATGGTGCTCACGGCGCTCGTGCAGCACGACCCCTACTGGCTCGCCGAGGGCAACGTGGCTCCCGAGTTCGCGGGGGACGCCGAGGAAGGGCGCGTGGTCGCGACCGCCCTGCGGGACCGGGCGCGCGAGCTCGGTCCGCAGCTCGGCTCGAACCTGGCGGACGTCGCCGCCGCCAAGATCGAGCCAGGTTCGTACGCCGATCTCATCGCCGCCGCGCTCGGGATGAGCACGGACAAGGAGATGCAGGTCCTCTCCGAGCTGCGGGTCGTGCCCCGGGTGAAGCTCGTGGCCGAGCTGCTCAACGAGGCGGTGCACCTCGCCGACCTGAAGCGCAAGGCAGACGCCGACGTGCGCAAGGAGATCGGCAAGAACCAGCGCGACGCCATCCTCCGCGAGCAGATCCGCGCCCTGCAGCGGCAGCTCGGCGACGAGGGCGACGACCTCTCCGCCCTGCGCCGGCGCCTCGACGAGGCAGGCCTCTCCGAAGAGGCCCGCACCGTGGTCGATCGCGAGCTCCGCCGCATGGAGAGCATGAACCCCCAGCAGGCGGAGCATCACGTCATCCGGACCTACCTGGAGTGGATCGCCGATCTGCCCTGGAGCAAGCGGGCCGGGAGCGCGGGCGCGAGCGAGGCCGAGCAGCACACCCTCTCGGGCACCGATCTCGACGCCGTGGCGAAGAAGCTCGACGAGGACCACCGGGGCCTCGACGACGTGAAGCGCCGCATCCTGGAGCACATGGCCGTGCTCAAGCTGGCGGGGAAGACGCGCGCCACGATCCTCTGCCTGGCGGGCCCTCCAGGGGTCGGCAAGACCTCGCTCGGACAGTCCATCGCCGACGCCACGGGTAGGCCCCTGGTGCGCATTTCGCTCGGCGGCGTGCACGACGAGTCGGAGCTGCGCGGGCATCGGCGCACCTACGTGGGCGCCCTGCCCGGCCGGATCATCCACGCCATGAAGAAGGCCAAGGTGAAGAACCCGGTCATCCTCCTCGACGAGATCGACAAGCTCGGGACGAGCTACCGGGGCTCGCCGGAGGCAGCGCTGCTCGAGATCCTCGATCCCGAGCAGAACAAGACCTTCCAGGATCACTACCTGGAGCTGCCCTTCGACCTCTCCGAGGTGCTCTTCGTCTGCACGGCGAACGACCTGTCGTCCCTCTCCGCGCCGCTCCGCGACCGGCTGGAGGTCATCGAGATCAGCGGCTACACGGCCGACGAGAAGACGGCGATCGCCCGCTCTCACCTGATCCCGAAGCACCTCCGGGAGCACGCCATCGATCCGAGCGCGCTCACCATCACCGACGTGGCGCTCGCGGCCATCCTCCGGGACTACACGCGGGAGGCCGGCGTGCGGCAGCTCGGCCGCGAGCTGACCAAGCTGTGCAGGGCGCTCGCGCTGGAGGTCGCCCGGGCCTCGGACGGCAAGCTCCCGCGCCTGCACGTGGACGTGGACGATCTGCCGAAGTACCTGGGCAAGGCCCGGTTCTTCAGCGAGATCGCGGAGCGCACCCAGGTCCCTGGCGTCGCCACGGGCCTGGCGTGGACGCCGGTCGGCGGGGACATCCTGTTCATCGAGACCTCGCGCATGCCGGGCAAGGGGAGGCTGGAGATCACCGGCCAGCTCGGCGACGTCATGAAGGAGTCGGCCAAGGCCGCGCTGACCTACGTGCGCAGCCACGCCGAGGAGATCGGCGTCGACGTCGCCCAGCTCGAACAGGAGGACCTGCACATCCACGTCCCCGCGGGCGGCGTGCCCAAGGACGGCCCCTCGGCGGGCGTCACCATGTTCACCGCGCTCACCTCGCTGCTCTCCGGGCGGCGGGTGCGCTCCGACACGGCGATGACGGGTGAATGCACGCTGCGCGGCCGGGTCCTCCCCGTGGGCGGCATCAAGTCCAAGGTGCTCGCCGCGCACCGGGCGGGGATCACGCGGGTGATCCTCCCCCAGAAGAACGCCCGCGATCTCGAGGACGTACCCAAGGAGGTCCGTGACCACCTCACGATCATCCTGGCCGACGACATGAGCCAGGTGATCGCCGCCGCGCTGGAGGAGACGCCGGTCACGCCGACCCTCGGGAGCGGCGGGCTCGCCACCCCGGGGTTCGGTTCCTCCGGCACGACCTGAGCTGAGCTGCTAGCTCCTCCAGCCAGGCCGGGCTGCTCCTCCGCGCGCGGCGCTCAGGGCAGCCCGGTCCCCACGAAGACGGCCGTGGTTCGTGCGGGAACCATCACCGTCGGCGCACTGCCGGCGGTGAAGAGCGCTTGCTTCACGATCCCGTCCGCGGAGTTCTCCTGCACCGGGTGGAGCGAGAGCCCCGCCGTGTCAAAGCCGGCGAGCGGCAGGGTGACCGCCTCGGGGCGCGCGTTGAAGACCACCAGCACGCCTCCCGTGGCCGGGTCGAGGTCCGGTTGCCCCGGGACCTCGTCGGAGATGGCCATCACGATCACCCCCGGCACCTGGTCCGGCCCCGTGTTGTGGAACCGCACCCGCGCGCTCACCGCCTCGGCCGTCTCCAGGCGGAAGAGCGGCGAGCTGCGCCGGATCTGCAGCACCTCCTGAAAATGGGCGACGGCGCCGACGATATGCGCCTGATCCACCTGCAAGGCCGGGTTCGCGAGCAGCGCTCCGAGGAGATCCCAGCTATCCTGGTTCTTCTCCGCGGGCGGCAACCCCACGCCCCAGTTGTTCGTGGTGTAGGTGAAATCTAGCCGGTTGAACCAGTCGCCGGAGTTGAAGCTGTCGCGGTCCAGCGACTTCGAGCGGAGCATCTCCATGCCCGCGTGGAAGAACGGGACCCCGAGCCCGAGGGCGCACACGCTCACCGAGAGGTTCTGGAGGCGCACGCGGTCCGGGAGCGTCGTCCCGGCGGCGACCTTGACCTGGAGCATGTCCCACAGCGTCTGGTTGTCGTGCGCCTCGACGTACGTGACGGCCTCTCCAGGCGCTGCCGTGTACCCCGCGGGGGCGCCCTTGTACGTCAGGTCCTTGCCGGTCACGAGCACGCCATTGCGGTCCTCGAACTCGTAATCCCGCAGGTTGCCCGCGAGCCCGAGGCGGATGTGATCCGCAGCGTCGAGCAGGAGCGCGCGCTGCTCCTCCTCGGTCCCCTGATCGTGGGCATTCGGCGCGGTGTACAGCCCGGTCGCGAAGCCCTGCCGCTGGAGCGCCGCGCCGCTGTCGAAGGGGTCACCGCCACGAATCGCGTCGCGCAGCCGGTCGTTGAAGGTGGCGATGCCGGTGCCCGCCATGCCGGCCTGTGTCGCGTTCTCCCCGCGCGCCTGGCCGGCGACCTCGCCGAAGTCCCATCCCTCGCCGTAGAGCACGATCCGGGAGCCATCCACGCCATCGTTCGCCAGGGTCAGCGCCGCGAGCCGGTCCCGCACCTCGATCAGGTTGGCCTTCATGTGGTGGCCCATCAGGTCGAAGCGGAAGCCGTCGACCTTGTAGGCCGTCGCCCAGGTGAGCAGGGAGTCCACCATGAGCCGCTGCATCATGGTGTGCTCGGTGGCGGTGTTCTGGCAGCAGGTGCTGGTGTTGATCGCGCCCTTGTCGTCCAGGCGGTGGTAGTAGCCGGGCACGATGCGGTCGAGCACCGAGCGCGGGTTCTGTCCTGCGGCGCTGGTGTGGTTGTAGACCACGTCCATCACCACCCGGAGGCCGGCCTGGTTGAGGGCCTGCACCATGCTGCGGAACTCGACGATCCGCGCGGGGCCGTCCGGCGCCGTGGCATAGCTGCCCTCGGGGACCGTGTAATGCCAGGGGTCATAACCCCAGTTGAAGCCGTCCTGATCCCGCAATGCCCACACCGCCGCCTGCTGCTCCTGGGAATCGGGGGAGAGCCCCGCCGGAATGACGGGGCTCTGCTGCTGCGCCTCGTCCTCGTTCACGGTGGCGAAATCGAACGTCGGCAGGAGGTGCACGTGGGTGAGGCCGGCCTGGGCGAGGCCCGTGAGGTGGGTCATGCCGTCGGAAGCAGGGTGGGTGAAGCCCAGGAACTTGCCCCGGTGCCCGGCCGGCACGGAAAGGTCGTGGATGCTGAAATCGCGGACGTGAAGCTCGTAGAGGGTGGTGTCGCGCAGCGAGGCGAGCTGCGGCTTCGCGAGCGTGCTCCAGCCCAGGGGGGCGAGCGCAGGGTCGTGGAGGTCGATGATCTGGCTGCGCTGGCTGTTCATGGAGAGGCTCAGCGCGTAGGGATCGGTGACGAGGTTCGTCTCCACCTTGCCCGTCGAGGGGGCGAACACCTCGACCTCGAAGAGGTAGTAGCGGGCCATCCAGCCCGGGTCGCCGTCGGCGCGCCACACGCCCTGCGCCTCGGTCATGGGCACGATCTCGGTCGCGTCGCCGCTCGGGGTGTCGAAGAGGTGGAGGCGCACGGCGCGCGCGGTCGGCGCCCACAGGCGGAGGGTCGGCGCGCCACCGGAGAGGTCGACGCCGAGGGGGCTGTCCGTGGCGAAGCGGTCGTCGAGCACGCCCGGGAGCTGGACGCCCGTCGCCAGGACCTTGCCGCTCGGAAGCGTGGCCACGACGACGAGCTGGCCCTTGAGCAGCTCCGGCAGCCGCGCCTGAGCCTCGCTCGGGAAGCGCAGGGCGGTGTGCCCGGCGAGGTGGGGGAACCTGGCGCGCGCGGCGTCGCCGAGGCCAGCGGGATCGAGGGTCAGCGTGAGCTCCTCGCTCCCTCCCGTGACGCGCCCCTCCTCGCCGCGGATACCGCCCGCGGGGGCATGCACGAGGGTGAAGGTGGCGCCTTCGAGCGCTGCCGCGTCGACGGGGAGCTTCCAGGCAAAGGTGTCGCGGTCGACCCAGTGGGCCTGCATCGCGGCGAGCACCTGGGACTCCGCAGGGTAGGTGTACAAGGTGGGGTCGCCCGAGAGGACCCAGATGCGGCGGCCCACCTCGGCGAGCCTGAGGGCCTGGTCCGGGCCGGGATCCTTGGCGTCTCCCTGGTGGATGATGAAGTTGACCTGGGCGGCGTTCTCCGCGAGCGGGACCTCGTACCAGGCGCCGTAGCTATCCTCGCCGCTGGCCAGGACCGGCGCTGACCAGTCGGTGGGGGTGGCGGTGTCGCCCCAGAGGTGCAGGCCCCAGTCGTCGTAGCCGTCATCGGGGCGGCGGTAGTAGACGATCGCGGTGTCCTCCGCGGGGACCGCAGGCGCTTCGGTGAAGGCGCGCGCTTTCTCGGAGAAGACCCAGACCTCCTTGCCCAGCTCGGGGACGCGGACCTCGATCTCGCCGGCCGGCGCGGTGTCGGCGCCACTGGCGATGGTGAAGCGCACGGTCTGCGCGTCGGGGCGGGTGGGAATGACGAAGACGGCGCCGAAGTCGTCGGCCTCTCCCTGGCGGACGACGAGGTTCTCGGGAAGGCGTTCGGCGACGTCTCCGGTGGGGAGCAGCTCCCAGCCTGCGTAATCGCCGAGGGGGCGGTAGTAATGGACGCGCAGGATGTCCTCTGCGGGGATCTCGTCGACGTCCGGTCGTTCGGTGGCCACGGGATCCGGATCCGCGCAGCCCAGCAGGGGAGAGAGGAGCAGGGGGAGCGCGAGCTTGCGGCGCAGCAGGAGAAGGGGACGCTTCATCGTGGGACTCCAGGCCGAGTCGCGCAGCGTGGGCGTCGGCCAGCGCGGAGTGTAGGCAGGGGCCGGAGGCGAGAGCGATTGGAAAGGGCAGGGCTTTCCGGGGCTGCGGAGGGCGCGCCCGGAGCTGCCGCACGCGCTGGAAAGCCAGGAGGGATCGGGTGGTGAGGGTCGGTGCGTGGCTCGGCGGAAGTGGAGACCGGAGCCGAAGCTGAAGCCGGGCTGAGGGGACGGGGCCGAGTGGGCGGACGTCCCTCTCGTGAAGGCTCAGACCATGAGGTGGGCGCCGCGACGCAGGTCGAGGACGCGGCCAGTGGACCGGAGGAGCTGCTGGTGCTCGACGATCATGAACTGGAAGCCACCGCCGCCGCCGAAGACGCCGTTGTTGCGACAGCGGCCTGCAGGAACGCTCACGGGGTAGAGCACCTCGTACTCCTCGATCTCCATGCGGTAGCCGAAGCGGGCGTGCGCCGGGACCTGGAGGGCTTCCCACATGTCCTCGGGGGAGGTGGCGAAGCCGCGGATGGTCTCGGCATTGGTGTAGTAGATGCTCTGGCCAGGCCTGCCGCAGTACACCTTATCGCCCGGCCAGAGCGACACGGCGCCCCACATGTCGGAGTTCCAGTCGCTGCCTGCCTGGGTCCTCGACGCATTCATCTGGATCATCGGAGTCCTCCACCGTCCTTCGGCTCGCGAACGTGACTTGGGGGACTCTATCAGGGTTCGTGCCAAGGGCGGCTCTGGGGTTGGCCTGATCTGGATGCGGGGTTTCTCGTGGATCTGGGGTGTCTCCGGGGAGGGATGGTCTGGGGCGGTGGGTCCATGGATGGCTCACCTGGGGGGGCGGTGATCCAGTGGGTTTGGTCCAGGGGCAGGGGGGGCATG
>NZ_ASRX01000050.1 GCF_000601485.1 Chondromyces apiculatus DSM 436 | reverse complement strand
GGTCCGCGCGGGGGGGTCCGCGCGGGGGGGTCCGCGCGGGGGGGTCAGCGCCGGGAGGAGCAGCGCGCGGGGGGGGTTCAGTGGGGGGGAGCAGCGCGGTCGAGATCCTGAGGATCGCTGGGGTGATCCGGCAGATCACCCGGTGGGGGTGATCCGAAGGATCGTCGAGGACCTCCGGGGGGGGCCGGAGGGCGCGGGAGCACGAGAAACAGGCCGAAAAGGGCGTGGTGGAGGGGATGTGGGTGCGTGGCCCACTCCCTGCAATGAAGCCCTGGAGTCAGCGTCGCAACGACGAAGCGGCCGGAGAGGCCACCCGTCACGCCGACTCACACACCTCGGACTGCACTCGAACTGCAAAGGAAGACTCCCATGTCGCGCAACGTCACCATCTCGGGTTCCGTTCTCTCTCTGTTCCTCGCCGCCGCTGCCCTGGGCGCGACCGGTTGCGTCGTGGAGACGGCGCCCGAGGACGACGAGGATTACGTCGACGACGAGGCCGCGGTCTGCGCGAGCGCGCCGGCCTGGGCAGAGAACGTGGCCTACGGCGTCGGCAACGAGGTGCGCTTCAACGGCAAGTCGTACCGGTGCCTGCAGGCGCACACGAGCCTCCCGGGCTGGACGCCCGCGGCCGTGGCCGCGCTGTGGACCGAGACGGGGAGCTGCGCAGGCTCGGGCGGGACCGGCAGCACCGGCGGCGGCAGCACCGGCGGTGGCAGCACCGGCGGCGGCAACAACGGCGGGAGCTGCAACTACCCGGCGTGGCAGCAGGGGGCGAACTACAACCCCGGCGACATCGTGAAGTTCAACGGGTCGCTGTACATCGCCGAGCACGCGAACCCCGGCTACGACCCGACGATCAGCACCTGGTTCTGGGATCCGTACACGGGCTGCACGCCCGGCGGCGGCAACAACGGCGGCAACAACGGCGGCAACAACGGCGGCAACGGGAGCGGGTTCGGCGGGATCCTAACCGAGTCGGTGTTCAACCAGATGTTCCCGAACCGGAACCCGTTCTACTCGTACGGGGCGCTGATCGCGGCGGCGTCGACGTTCCCCGACCTCGCCACGCAGGGCAGCACCGAGGTCCGCAAGCGGGAGGTGGCGGCGTTCCTGGCCAACGTGTCGCACGAGACGGGGGACCTGGTGTACGTGGAGGAGATCAACAAGGCGACGTACTGCGATACGTCGTGGGGGCCGGCGGGGTGCGGCTGCGCGGGCGGGAAGCAGTACTTCGGGCGGGGGCCGATCCAGCTCTCGTGGAACGGGAACTACTGCGCGGCCGGCAATGCGCTGAACCTGCCGCTGATGAACGATCCGGATCTGCTGTCGCGCGACGCCAACGCGGCGTGGAGGACGGGTTTCTGGTTCTGGACGACGCAGAACGGCGCCGGGAACATGACGGCGCACAACGCCATCGTCTCGGGGGCGGGCTTCGGGGAGACGATCCGCACCATCAACGGGGCGCTGGAGTGCGGTGGCCGGAACCCCGGGCAGGTGGCGAGCCGGGTGAACAAGTACATGTCGTTCACGCAGATGCTCGGGGTGAGCCCCGGGAACAACACGGGGTGCTGAGAGCCTCTCCCAGTAGGGCTCCCGTCGCTGTCCGGCCGATCTGCGGCGCATCGCTTCGTTGCGCCTCGTTGGCCTACTTCAGGTCCTCGCCCCGGAGGGGACCAGCGCCCGGCGATGCCGCTTCAGGTCGGGGTGCTCTTCGGGGCACCCTGGAAGCGGGCGCGAAGGGCGTCGGTGAGGTGCTCGCGGAGGACGACCATCTTCTTCGGGAGGTGGCGGCCGCTGGGGTACACGAGGAAGATGCCGCCGGTGGGCAGGGTCCAGCGGGGCAGGACGCGCACGAGCTTGCCGGTGAGCACGTCCTGCTGGGCGAGGAACGACGGGAAGAGGCCGATGCCCATGCCCTGGCGGACGGCTTCGCGCGCGAAGAAGCCGTCGTCGGCGAGCAGGCGGGTGTGGGTCTTCGCGAGCACGCGCTCGCTGGGAAGCGACGGTCGTCCTCCCGTGAGGGAGACGCTGTCGTGGTCGCCGAGCTCGTCGAGGGTCTTCGGGGTGCCGCGGGCGAGGAGGTACTCCGGGGCGGCGTAGTACTGCATGTTCAGGTCGACGAGCTTGCGGGCGATGAGGCCGGAGTCCCTGGGCTTCGCGAGGAGCAAGCGAAAGGCGGCGTCGAAGCCTTCCTTCACGAGGTCGACAGTGCGGCTGGTGAGCGCCATGTCCAGGGTGACGCGGGGGTAGCGGCGGCAGAAGCCGACGAGGATCTCGGCGAGGACCGCGGTGCCGAAGTCGGCGGTGGCGGTGAGGCGGAGGGTGCCCGAGGGCTCTTCGTCGAGCTCGGGGACGTTGCCCACGGCGGCCGTCAGGGACCTGAGGTGGGGACCGACGCGGGCGAGGAAGGCCTGACCGGCGGTGGTGAGGGCGACAGCGCGGGTGGTGCGCTGGAGGAGCCGCACGCCGAGGTCAGCTTCGAGCGTGGCGATGGCGCGGCTGACGGTGGACTTGGGGACGCCGAGGCGACGGGCAGCTTCGGTGAAGCTCGCGGTCTCCGCGACGGCGGTGAAGAGGGAGAGGTGGTTGAGGTCCATTGTTCCCACGGCGGGACACTGTAACCAGCCGCGGCGCGTTGCGGTGAGGTCGGGACAGGCGCAACTCTACCGGGAACTTCAGCGAAGGAGATCTCGGTCATGTCCCAGAACATTCTCGTCACGGGTGCCGCTGGTCAGCTCGGGCGTCGCGTCATCGAGCACCTGCTCGCCCGGAACGCAGGGCACGTCATCGCCACCACCCGCGCTCCGGAGAAGCTCGCGGACCTCGCGGCGCGGGGAGTCGAGGTGCGGCACGCCGACTTCGACGCGCCGGCCTCGCTGGAGAAGGCATTCGCCGGGGCGACGCGGCTCCTGCTCATCAGCACCGACGCGGTGGACAGGCCGGGGGCGCGGCTCGCGCAGCACCGGAACGCGGTGGCGGCCGCGGTGAAGGCCGGCGTGAAGCACCTCGTCTACACCTCGCTGACGAACCCCGGGCCAGGCTCGGCGATCCTCTTCGCGCCCGATCACGACGGGACCGAGGCGGCGATCGCGGAGAGCGGGATCGGGTACACCATCCTCCGGAACAACCTGTACGTGGACCTCTTGCTCGCGCAGGTGCCGCGGGCCGTGGCCACGGGGCAGCTCGCCGCGGCGACGGGGGACGGCGCGACCGGCTACGTCTCGCGCGAGGACTGCGCGCGCGTGGCGGCCGCAGTGCTGGCCTCCGACTTCGAGGGAAAGCGGGTGATCGACGTCACCGGGCCCGGGGCCGTGTCGCTCCGCGAGGTGGCGCAGCTCGCCGCGGAGATCACGGGCAAGCCGGTGGAGTACGTGGTGATCACGCCCGCGGCGCTGGAGGCGGGGCTGGAGCAGGCGGGTCTGCCGGCAGGGTTGGCCAGGGTCTACGCCTCGATCGATGTGGCGATCGCCGCAGGGACGCTGAACGTGGCCACGAAGGCGGTGGAGGATCTGACCGGTCAACCCGCGGAGGACGTGCGGAGCTTCCTGACGCGCCACCGGGAAGCGCTGGCAGCAGCCCCCGTGCATTGATGCAGGGGTGGGGGGTCGTCCCCACAGTGCGTCGCCGGGCAGCGCTCCGCGGTGATCACCTTCACCCGAGCGGCTCGCGTTTTCCTGTACGCGCTGCCGGGTGACCCTGCAGGATGCGCGCATGGGTGAGACGGAGCGGGCGTCGTCGCAGGCAAGGTCGAAGGAGGCGCTCCTGGCGCGGACGTTCCCGGGGAACGGGGAGATGGCCACGCTGATGCGGGCCTTCGACTGGTCGACGACGCCGGTGGGTCCGGTGGAGCGCTGGCCGGAGAGCCTGCGCACGGCGGTGAGCATCTGCCTGGCGTCGCGGTTCCCGATCGAGCTGTGGTGGGGTCCGCAGTACGCGCGGCTCTACAACGATGCGTACCGGCCCATCCTCGGGGCGAGCAAGCACCCGCAGTACCTGGGGAGGCCAGGGCGGGAGTGCTGGGCCGAGCTGTGGGACGTGATCGGGCCGATGCTCGACGGGGTGCGCACCACCGGAGAGGCGACATGGTCCGAGGACATGCCGCTGATGATGACCCGCAACGGCTACCTGGAGGAGACGTACGTCACGTTCTCGTACAGCCCGGTGCGGGAGCAGGACGGGAGCATCGCGGGGATCTTCTGCGCGTGCACGGAGACGACAGGGAGGGTGCTCGGGGAGCGGCGGCTCATCGTGCTGCGGGAGCTGGGCGCGCACACGGGGCAGGCGCGGACGGTGGAGGAGGCGTGCGCGACGGCGCTGGCGACGCTGGAGAAGCACACGGGGACCGTGCCGTTCACGCTGCTCTACCTGCTGGACGACACGGGGACCGAGGCGCGCCTGGTCGGGGCGTCGGGGCTGCCCGAGGGGCACGCGGCGCGGGTGCCGGTGGTGGCGCTCGCCGACAGCGCGGGGAGCTGGCAGCTCGGGGAGGCGGTGCGGACGGGAGCGCTGGTGGTGGAGCGGGCGCTCGGGAGGCGGTTCGGGGCGCTGCCGGGCGGGGCCTGGCCGGAGCCGGCGACGAGCGCGGTGATCCTGCCGCTGGCGGCCGCGGGGCAGGAGCGGCCTTACGGGCTGCTGGTCGCGGGGGTGAACCCGCGGCTCGCGCTCGACGAGGATTACCGGACGTTCTTCAACCTGGTGGCCACCCACGTGGCGAGCGCGCTCGGGAACGCGCGCATGGTCTCCGAGGCGCGGCGGCGCGCCGAGGAGCTGGCGGCGCTCGATCAGGCGAAGACGCTGTTCTTCAGCAACATCAGCCACGAGCTGCGCACGCCGCTGACGCTGATCCTGGGGCCGACCGAGGACGGGCTCGCCTCGGCCGCGGGGGTGCTCGGGGGCGAGTCGCTGAAGGCGGTGCACCGGAACGCGCTGAGGCTGCTCAAGCTGGTGAACGCGCTCCTGGATTTCTCGCGGATCGAGTCGGGCCGGGCGCAGGCGTCGTACGAGCCGACGGACCTCGCCCAGCTCACGGCGGACCTTTCGAGCACGTTCCGATCGGCGGTGGAGCGGGCTGGCATGCGCCTCGACGTGGCGTGCCCGCCGCTCCCGGAGCCGGCCTACGTGGACCGGGAGATGTGGGAGAAGATCGTCCTCAACCTGCTCTCGAACGCCTTCAAGTTCACGTTCGACGGCGGCATCGCCGTGTCGCTGGAGGCGGTGGAGGGGCACGCGGAGCTGTCGGTGCGCGATACGGGGTCGGGCATCGAGGAAGACGAGATCCCGCACCTGTTCGAGCGCTTCCACCGGATCCAGGGGGCGCGCTCGCGGACCTTCGAGGGGTCAGGGATCGGGCTCGCGCTGGTGCACGAGCTGGTGCGGATGCACGGCGGCACGATCCGGGTGAAGAGCACGGTAGGCCTGGGGACGGTGTTCACGGTGTCCATCCCGCTGGGGAAGGCGCACCTGCCGACGGCTCGGGTGGGGGTGAAGCGGTCGGGCCTGCTGACGGCGGCGCTCGCGCCGCAGTTCGTGGAGGAGGCGAGCCGGTGGGTGAGCGACGCGCCGGCCACGGGCACGGCGGAGGGAGGGAGCGGGGCAGAGAGGAAGGGCGGGGCGAGGAGCGGGGGCGGGGCGACGCCCCAGATTTCCGGGGCGCGGGTGCTGGTGGCCGACGACAACGCGGACATGCGCGACTACGTGGCCGGGCTGCTGAAGAAGCGGTTCACGGTGGAGGCGGTGGCCGACGGGGTCGCGGCGCTGGCCGCGGCGCAGGCGCGGGTGCCCGACCTGGTGCTGACGGACGTGATGATGCCGGGGCTCGATGGGTTCTCGCTGCTGCGGGCGCTGCGCGCGGAGCCGCTCACCAGGAATGTGCCGGTGGTGATGCTGTCGGCGCGGGCAGGTGAAGAGGCGCGCGTGGAGGGCCTCGAGTCGGGCGCCGACGACTACCTGGCCAAGCCGTTCTCGGCGAAGGAGCTGCTCGCGCGGGTCTCCACGCAGCTCGAGCTGTCACGGACGCGGGCCGCGAGCGAGCGCGCGCGGGCCCGGCTGCACGCGCAGCTCATGCAGGCGCCCGTCGCCATCTCCATCATCTCGGGGCCGGAGCTCGTCGTGGAGCTGGCCAACCCGCGCTACGAGAAGATGGTCGGCAGGAGGGTGACGCCAGGGACGCCCTTCCGGGAGGTCTTCCCCGAGCTGCCCGACGACGCGCCGGTGTTCGCGCTGATGCAGCAGATCTACGCGCGCGGAGAGGCGTTCAGCGCCGAGGAGTACCGGGTGGGGATCGACACCCGGGGAGACGGCGTCGTGGAGGACACCTTCTTCCTCTTCAGCACCCAGCCGCTCCGCGACGACGCGGACCAGGTGACGTCGCTGATGACGGTGGCGGTCGACGTGACCGAGCAGGTGCGTTCGCGGCAGCGGGTGGAGAGCCTCGCCGCGGAGCTGCGCCGGAGCGAGGAGCTGTTCCGGGTATCGCAGGAGGTGTCGCCGATCGCGTTCTCGTACCACCGGATCGTGCGCAATGCCGCGGGGGCGGTGGTGGACCTGGAGCGCCGCTACCAGAACCAGGCCGCCTCGCGGATCAACCGGCTGCCGGCAGGGACGATCGCGGGCGGCGGGAGCATGCTGCAGTCGTTCCCGGGGCTGCGGGAGGGCGGTCTGTGGGACCGCTACCGCACGGTCGCGGAGTCGGGCACGCCCTGGCAGGACGAGGTCTACTACGGGGGCGAGCACTTCAACTCGTGGTTCCGGATCGCGGCGATACGGCCCAACCCCGACGAGTTCGCGCTGATCTTCGAGGACGTCACCGACAGGAAGCGGGTGGAGCGGGCGCTCCTGCTCCTCTCCGACGTGAGCACCGCGCTGTCGCTGCCCCTCGACGAGCGGCACCGGCTGCGGGAGACGTCACGGCGCGTGGTGCAGCACCTCGCCGACTTCTGCGTGATCGACGCGCGCGATCGGGATGGGTCGTTCCGGAGGCTGGAGGTGGCCCACGCGGCGCCCGGGGACGCGGGGCTCGCCGCGCAGCTCCGGGGCCTGTCGCTGGAGAGCGATCCCCCGGACCACCCGCGGTCGCGGGCGCTCCTCACGGGGCGGTCGGTGCTGATCGCGGAGATGACCGAGGAGATGGCCCTGTCGCTCGGCGCGACCGAGGAGCACCGCGCCGTGAAGCGGGCGCTCGCGCCGCGGACGATGGTGGTGGTCCCCATGAAGGCCCGCGGCCAGACGCTGGGGCTGCTCACGCTCATCTCCACCTCGCGGTCGCGGCGGATCCTCGGGCCGGACGACCTCCCTCTTGCAGAGGAGATCGGGCACCGCGCGGCGATCGCGGTGGACAACGCGCGGCTGTTCCGGGATACGCAGGACGCGTCGCGCGAGCAGGAGGCGATCCTCGGGCAGATCGCGGACGGGGTGATCGTGGTGGACCTCGCCGGACGGGTGCGGTTCGCGAACGAGGCGGCGCTGAAGCTCCACGGGCACCTGGAGCAAGGGGCGCCGATCGGGGGTGAGGGGCGGGGCTACGCGATCCTGACGAGGGCCGGGGAGAGCTTCCCGCCGGAGGAGCTGCCGCTCACCCGCGCAGTGGCGCGGGAGGAGACGGTCATCGACGCGGAGATGGTCATCCGGCGCGCCGACCGGAGCGAGGTGGTGGCGCTGGGGAGCGCGCTGCCGCTGCGGGACGAGGAGGGGTCACGGCTCGGGGCGGTGATGACGCTGCGGGACATGACGGACCGCACGCGCGCGGACCAGGAGCGGGAGCGCCTGATCACGGCGCTGGAGCGGAGCAACCGGGAGCTGGACCAGTTCGCGTACGTGGCGTCGCACGATCTCAAGGCGCCGCTGCGGGGCATCGCCAACCTGTCGCAGTGGGTGGAGGAGGATCTGGCGGAGCGCATGACCGACGAGGCGCGGGAGCAGATGCGGCTCCTCCGGGGGCGCGTGCACCGGCTGGAGGCGCTGATCGACGGGATCCTGAGCTACTCGCGGGCAGGCAGGGTGCGGGACAGGGCAGAGCCCGTCGACGTGGGCGCGCTGCTCGCAGAGGTGGTGGAGCTGCTCGCCCCGCGGCCCGGCGCGGTCGTGGAGATCGGCGAGGGGATGCCGACGTTGCAGGCGGAGCGGGTCCCGCTGCAGCAGGTGTTCATGAACCTGATCGGCAACGGGCTGAAGTACGCGCGGCGGGAGGACGCGCGGGTGCGGGTGGAGGCGCAGGACCGAGGGGAGCTGGTCGAGTTCTCAGTGACCGACAACGGCCCCGGGATCGCGCCTCAGTACCACGAGCGGATCTGGGGCATCTTCCAGACCCTGGAGGCGCGCGACAAGGTGGAGGGGACCGGGATCGGGCTCTCGGTGGTGCAGAAGGTGGTCGAGACGCGCGGCGGTCGGGTGTGGGTCACCTCGGCCGAGGGAGAAGGCGCGACCTTCTCCTTCACGTGGCGCAAGCAGCCCCCCGATCGTGAGCAACGGATCCGTTCGACCGGCACGGCAGGACAGCGGGTCCACGCGGAATCGACGAACGCCGTGCCAGGAGAAGCAGTGCCTGGCATTCCTGGAAGAAGCGGCGAGAACTTGGTGGCTTGAGGTGCGGGGGGCGTCGGTGTACCAGCATGGTACGTGCCCCGGCTGGTGTCGGGATCGGGCGGTGCTCTCGAAGGGTGGTGTCGCCCGTCAGTCACCGATCCATGGGTACGGGGTCCGAGCCATGAGCGATCGTTTGTTGAACATTCTTCTGGTCGAGGACGACGAAGTCGATGTGATGAACGTCCAGAGGGCGTTCAAGCGAAACAACATCTCGAACCCGCTCTGGGTGGCCAGCAACGGGCTCGAGGGGCTGGAGATGCTCCGGGGGAACACGATGCCCAGGGAGCGCCGGCTGGTGCTGCTCGATCTGAACATGCCGAAGATGAACGGCATCGAGTTCCTGCGGGCGCTGCGCGCCGATGCGGAACTCGCGCCGACGTCGGTCGTGGTGCTCACCACGTCGAACGACGACCGCGACAAGGTGGAAGCCTACAATCTGAACGTCGCCGGCTACCTGCTCAAACCGGTCACCTTCGTCTCCTTCGTGGAGGTGATGGCCGCGCTGAACAAATACTGGACGCTCGTGGAGTTGCCGTGAGCCCCCCATGGAACTGGTCGACGCGCTGCGGATCCTGATCGTCGACGACGATCAGGTCGACCGGCTCGCCGTGCTGCGCGCGCTGCGCAAGGCGGGCGTGTCCGTGGAGGCGACGGAGGCGAGCGGCGCGGCAGAGGCGCTCTCGGCGCTGCGTCGGCAGTCGTTCGACTGCGTGCTGCTCGACTACCGCCTCCCCGGGACGAACGGGATGGAGGTGCTGCAACAGGCACGCGACGCGGGGCTCGACGTGCCCATCGTGATGCTGACCGGCCAGGGGGACGAGCAGACGGCCGTCGAGATCATGAAGGCCGGCGCGTCGGACTACATCTCGAAGGGCGCGCTCTCTCCGGAGCGGCTGGCGCAGAGCCTGCGGCACGCGATGCGGGTGCGCCGCGCGGAACGGGAGGCGGCGGCGGCGCAGCGGGCGCTGGAGCGCCACGCGCTGAAGCTGCGGGAGCTGACGGAGGCGTCGCTCGTGCTGCACGCGGCCGAGTCGCTGGAGGCCGTGCTGGGCGCCCTGGTGGAGCGGGCGCGGTCTCTGGCAGGCGGGCGCGAGGCGACGGCGATGCTCTTGCCGCTGAGCGGAGCGGCAGGGACGGTGGGAGGAGATCAAGCGCAGTACGCCTCGTCGCCGCTCGGCGCAGAGGCCCCCATCGCGCAGGCGATCCGCGATCTGCTGGCGAGGACGAAGGGGCCCGTGCGCATGTCCCAGGCGGAGGTGGAGGCACACCCACTCGCCGCCGAGCTGCGCAGGCCTGGAGGAGGAGGGCTGCTCGCGACACCGCTCGTGGGCCAGGACGGCCATGAGCTGGGCCTGATCCTGCTCTCGAGCAGGCAGGGCAGAGAGTTCGACGGGCAGGACGAGGTGCTGCTCGTGCAGTTCGCGCGGATGGCGTCGATCGCCATCGAGAACCGTCTGCTCGTGGATCTCCTGGAGCGCGAGCGGCACCGCGCCGAGGAAGCGAACCACGCGAAGGACGAGTTCCTCGCCGTGGTGTCGCACGAACTCCGGACCCCGCTCAACGCGATCATGGGCTGGATCCGGATGCTGCAAGCCGGGATGCTGCCGCCCGAGAAGCGCGAGCGCGCGCTCCAGGCCGTGGACCGGAACGCGCGGGCACAGGCGCAGCTCGTGGAGGACCTGCTCGACGTGTCGCGGGTGATCTCCGGCAAGCTGCGGATCGACGTGCGCACCATGGATCTGCGGCGGGCCGTGGAGGGCGCGCTCGACGTGGTGAAGCCCTCGCTCGACGCGAAGAACCTGCAGGTGTCGGTGCACATCGCTGACGGGGTGCCGGCCATCCACGGAGACCCGGACCGGATGCAGCAGGTGGTGTGGAACCTGCTGACCAACGCCGCGAAGTTCACGCCGACGAGCGGGGCGATCGACGTGCGGGTGGACACCAAGGAGGACGCGGTGGAGCTGTCGGTGGTGGACACCGGGCGCGGGATTGCCACCGAGTTCTTGCCCCACGTGTTCGAGCGGTTCCGGCAAGCCGACGGGTCGTCGACGCGGGCCCACGGGGGCCTGGGACTCGGCCTGTCCATCGTGCGGCACATCGTGGAGCTGCACGGGGGGACGATCCGCGCGGAGAGCGAGGGAGAGGGTCACGGGGCGTCATTCACGGTGTCGCTGCCGCTGCGGCGGCCCGAGGGGCCACAGCCGCGCGCGTCGGATCCAGCGCCCCCCGCCGCGCCCGAGACCATGCCCATCGCCGGGATGCGGGTGCTGCTGGCCGAGGACGATCTCGACGCGCGCGAGATCTTGCTCGCCGTGCTCGGCCAGAACGGGGCGAGGGTGACCGCCGTGGGGACCGCCGCCGAGGCGCTGCGGGCCCTGGAGGCAGGCTCCTACGATCTGCTGATGAGCGACATCAGCATGCCCGACGGCGACGGCTACAGCCTGGTGCGGAGGGTGCGCAGCCTGCCGCCAGAGCGGGGCGGACGCACGCCAGCCGTGGCGCTCACGGCATTCGCAGGGATCGACGACCGGCGCCGGGCACGGACCGCAGGGTTCGATTCGTACCTGACGAAGCCGGTGGACACGCTGGAACTCGTGGCCATGGTGGCGAAGCTCGGGCGGCGCGGCGGCTGAGGGCCGCGCAGGCGTTCACGGCTTGGGCGGAGTCCAGGCCGTCTCGATCTTCTCGCCCTCCTCGAAGCCGAAGTGGATGGCGATCTGCTCCATCATCTTCTGCTGGCCCTCGGCGCTCGCCAGGTCCCAGCGGTACGTGTTGATGTAGCGGACCGACTCCTTGAGCCACTCGTCCCAGGCTTCCTTCGAGATCTCCTCGTAGATCCGCTTGCCGAGCTCGTTCTTGAAAGGAGGCCGGCTCAGACCAGGCAGCAGCTTGCCAAGTTTCCGGCACTGGACCATCCGCGGTTCCGACATGACGGGGGTACTAGCATGGGCCCGGCAGAGTCCGGACAAGAAGAATGCAGGCGCGCGGGTCGGTGGGGAGGGTCGGTGGGGAGGGCGCCCGATGCCCCTCAGGGGGAGGGAACGAGGAGCTGGAAGAGGCGCATGCTGCCGTAGATCTGGCCGAGGTTGCTGCCGATGGAGCTGGCTGCCTTGGCCATGCGATCGAGCTCCTCGGGGGAGAAGGAGAGCTGGATGGCGACCTGGCTCGACCCGGGAGGAACGACGAGGGTGGCCCGCGCTGCCACGTCGGCGAGGACGGGACCTGCCTCGGGTCCCGCGAGGGTGCGCAGGGCGGCAGCGTCGGCCTTCTTTCCGTCGAGGAGCTTGCGGAGCTCCTCGGCAGAGGCAGGGTTGACGGACTCGACGAGGGCCTTCAAGGAGAGGCCGCCCTTGGTGTCGAGCCCGAAGGAGAAGGCCCGGGGGCCGGTGGATCCGGAGAGGATCTCTTTGACGCTCGGCTTGTCGGCGTTGATCTGGAGGGTGCCGAGGACGGGGTACTCCCACCCCACCGCGTCGAGGCGGTCGTTGAACGCCTCCTGGTCGTCGAGGGTGGCGTTCGAGGCCCCAGCGTCGATGCTGGCCCGGATGGCGGTCTCGTCGCCGTAGAGGAGGAAGGTGCCATCGAGGACGGCGAGGGCGTCCTGGCCGCCCCGGATCAGGTACTTCACGCCCCGGTACTCGGCGTCGTTGTAGCTCGACTCCTTGAGGCGCTCCGCGAGGGAGGCCCCGTCGAAGCGGCCCCGGGCGACCGTGAGCGGCGGCGCGAAGGCGATCTTGTCGACGTCGAACCAGAGGTCGATGCCCGTGGCCTTCTTGATGTCGTCGCGGGTGCGCGTCAGGTAGGTGCGCACGGTGCCGCCCTCGGGCCCGAGGAGGGCCGGATCCAGGCGGTGGGTGTCGACGAGCAGGACGCCGCTGGAGGTCGCGGGGATGTGCTCGAGGAGGCCGGCGTCGCCAGGGAAGGTGGCGGCGCGGAGGTGGGCGAAGCCGTACCCGGCGAGCCCGGTCTGCACGACGATCACCACGGTGAGGGCAATGACCGCCAGGACGATGAGCTTGGTCCGGGTGGTGACCCTGGCCTTTCCTTTTCCACTGCTTTTTCCGGTGGTCGCTGCCGGTGTCGACACGTCGTTCTCCGCCATGGCGCGGTCCCTCTGCTCTTCGAGGCTGCAGCGATGCCGCAGCGTGCGGGGGTTGAGCCCCCGGCGCCTCCGCAGGACGAGAGCCCGGGGGAATTCCCCCGAGGCGGAAGGCGCGGGCCGGAGCATAACCCTGACCGGGCCGTACGCAGGGCCTTTCGTTGGAGGCCGAGGGCGGATAGAACCGGGGACGAGGTGTCCCAGCCGTCGTCGCCCGACCCCGGGGAGCATCGCCCCGCATCCGCACCTGACAGCGCTGCCGACCACGGGAGCCAGGGTCGCCATGCGTTCGAGGGCAGGCGCGGGGAGCTGCCGGTGTCCATCGGGCGCTACCGGGTGCTCCGGGTGCTCGGCGAGGGGGCCATGGGCCGGGTGCTCCTCGCGCACGACCCGGTGCTCGACCGGGAGGTGGCGCTGAAGCACCTGCGCGACGACCTGCGCATCCCCCGGGACGTGCGCGAGGGTCTGGTGGTCCGGATGCGGCACGAGGCGCGCGCGGCGGCGCGGGTGGCCCACCCGAACATCGTGACCTTGCACGACATGGGCGAGGATCCGGGGCTCGGCCTGTACCTGGTGTTCGAGTACGTGGAGGGTCCGACGCTGAAGGATCGCCTGCGCGAGGGGCCGCTCACCCCGCACCAGGCAGCGCGGCTCGCCCGCGAGCTGGGCGAGGCGCTGACCCTCGCCCACCGCGCCGGCGTCGTGCACCGCGACGTGAAGCCGGAGAACATCATCCTCTCCAGCACGGGAGGCAAGGTCGCGGACTTCGGCATCGCGCGCGTGCCGGACTCGACGCTGACGCACCAGGGCGGGCTGATGGGCACGCCGGCGTACAGCGCGCCGGAGACGTTCCGGGCCGGGAAGTTCTCGTCGGAGAGCGATCAGTTCTCGCTGGCCGCGGTGATGTACGAGGCGACGAGCGGTGAGCGCGCCTTCCCGGGCGACGACGCGGTGACGGTGACGGCGCGGATCGCGCACGAGGCACCGGAGCCCATCGGAGAGCGGCTCGGCTCGATGGCGCTCGACGAGGTGCTCTCCCGGGGGCTCGCGAAGCGCCCGGAGGACCGCTTCCCGAGCTGCGAGGCCTTCGGTCGCGCGCTGGCCAGCGCGCTGGAGGGGCACACCCTCGCGCGGGCAGCAGCGCTCGCGAACCCGCCCCTGCAGGTGCCGCCCTCCTCCCCTTCGTCACCGTCCTTCGGCGGGCGGGCCTCCGAGCCACGGAGCCAGCCGGGGCACGCGCTCATCGGATCGGGGATGCTGGGGGCGCTGGACGCGATGAACGAGCCGGAGCCGCGCGTGCCGAACGCGCCCCTGCCGCGCGATCGCAAGCTGGGCCAGGTGATCCTCGGCGGCGCCGTGGTGGTGGTGACCGCGACGCTGCTGCTGCGCACGGCGCTGCGCTCGGTGGAGGGGAGCGAGGTGACCCCGGAGGGGACGGCGAGTTCGTCGGCGGCAGCGCCGAGCGCGACGGCTGCACCAAGGCCGCGGACGACCCCCACAGCGCGGCCGACGCGGCCGAAGGTCGAGCATGCCGCAGGCGCCGGGACGAGCGCACAGCCCGCCTCGGAGCTGGACGCCGGCGTGGATCCTGACGCCTCCGCGCGGCCGGGTGAAGGCGCTGCACAGACCGACGGCGCGGATGCTGGCCAGGAGAACGACGCAGGCACGGCCGTCGATGCCGGGGGCGCGGGCACGCTGGAAGACCTGCGGGAGCGCTGAAGCGCCGAGCTGAAACGCCGAGCTGAAGCGCCGAGCTGAAGCGCCGAGCTGAAGCGCCGAGCTGAAGCGCCGAGCTGAAGCGCCGATAAAAGAGCGGCGCGCGCCGGAGTGCGGGGGCCGGAGGACGTGGCGCCCCATTGTTTTGTCGCCCGGGTGGTGGGGGCTCGGTCTAGCATCGGGCGCATGTTGCGCGAGATATGCGCCGCGATGACCGCAGTCCCGATGCTCTTGCTGGTCACCGCGAGAGCCGCCGAGGCTGCTCCTCCCAGGATCATCGAGGGGGTGAAGATCCTCAGCGGAGAGCACCAGTTCTCGGAGCTGATCGTGAGGGCCGACGCCACCCTGCGCGTGGTGGAGAGCACCGGTGCGCCGGCGACCTTGCACGTGCGCGCCGGCAGGATCGTGATCGAGTCCGGCGGGGTCATCGACGCGAGTGGCGCGGGCTACCAGGGGAACGACGGGAACGACGGCGGGGAACCCACGGGGAGCGATGCCAGCGGCAAGCACGCCGCGCAGCCAGGGCTACAAGGGCAACCAGGATCGGGCGCCGGGAGCGCTGGTACGGGTGCGCGCGGCGTGCTCGCGGCGTGCGGTGCACTGGATCAGGCGGTGGACGGTGGTCAGAGCTACCTGACCCCCGTGGAGATGCTGCTGCCCGGGAGCGCGGGGGGTGCCTTCGTGTCCGCGATGCCCCTGTCGGTGCCGTCACGCGGCGGCCACGGGGGTGGGGTGGTGCTGCTGGAGGCCGCCGAGATCCAGATCGACGGCGAGATCTGGGCGCGCGGGGGCGATGGCCTGAGCGTGCTCGACCTCGGATCCGGCGGGGGTGCCGGAGGCGCGATCCAGCTCCGCGCGGCGCTGCTGTCGGGCGGCGGCGTGCTGTCCGTGCGCGGTGGGGCCGGCGGCACGGGGACGTACGCCCACGGGGGCGGTGGCGCCGGGGGGGTGGTGGTGATCCGCACGGGGGACGGGATGCTGGCAGGGTTGAGCGCGAACGTGGAGGGAGGCCCGAGCGGCCCCTGCACCAGCGACGTCGGCGGTCCGGGTGTGCTGTCGGTGGAGGTGCTTGGGGCATGCCTCGACGCTGACCGAGACGGTCACCCGGCCGCGCTCTGCGGAGGCGATGACTGCGACGACGGCGATCCGGAGATCGCCCCAAGCTTCCCGGATGATCGCTGCGATGGCGTCGACAACGACTGCGACGGAACGGCCGACCAGGATCTCTCGGCGACCGCCTGCCCCGACAACCACACCTGCGAGGCGGGAGAATGCGTTGCGTCAGGCGAGGGTGGCGGGTCAGGCGGAGGCCCCGCAGGTTCGCTTGCGCCTGCGCGCATGGAGCTGCGCGGGGGGTGTGGGGTGGGCACCGCAGAGGGCTCTCGCGGCGAGAATCACGACGCGGGTACATCGACCGGGGTCGGCATGGTCATGCTGGGCGCCCTGATATGCCGGAGGCGCATTGTCAGGAGGTCCAAAGTCTCCTACACCCGCCCTGGAGGCCCATGACGACGTTGGACACGAGCGACGAGCTGCATCTCAAGCTCTACCGGCAGATGTTCCTGATCCGCCGCTTCGAGGAAGAAGCGGCACGGGCGTATGCCCAGGGGAAGATCGGCGGCTTCCTGCACCTGTACATCGGGCAGGAAGCGATCGCCGTGGGGGCGCATGCCGCGATGCGGCAAGACGACTACATGCTGACCACCTACCGGGATCACGGCCTGGCGCTGGCCCGGGGGATGGCGCCGCGCGCCGCGATGGCAGAGCTCTTCGGGAAAGTGACCGGCTGCTCGAAGGGTCTCGGGGGATCGATGCACTTCTTCGACCGCGAGCACAACATGCTCGGCGGCTACGGCATCGTGGGAGGTCACATCCCCATCGGGGTGGGCACCGCCTTCGCCTCGAAGTACCGCGGCGAAGACCGGGTCTCCATGGTGTTCTTCGGCGAGGGCGCGGTGAGCATCGGCGACTTCCACGAGGGGATGTCGCTCGCGTCGCTGTGGCGGCTCCCGGTGGTGTTCGTCTGCGAGAACAACGAGTACGCCATGGGGACGCCCATCTCGCGCACGCTCAGCGTGGCCGACGTGTCCCAGAAGGCGCTCGGCTACGGGATGGCGCGGGAGCGGTTCGCCGCCGAGAGCGTGATCCACGTGCGGGACCGCCTCCGCGCCATCGTCGATCGGGTGCGGGAGACATCGGAGCCGACCCTGGTGGAGATCCAGACGTACCGGTTCCGCGGGCATTCGATGAGCGACCCCGGCAAGTACCGTACGAAGGAGGAGCTCGAGGAGCGGAAGCGGAAAGACGTGGTGCTCCGCGCCCGGGTGGAGCTCGAAGAGAAGGGCCAGAGCGAGGCGCTGGAGCGCATCGAGAAGGAAGTCGAGGACGAGGTGACCGACGCGATCCGCTTCGCCGAGGAGAGCCCCGAGCCGGGCCCGGAGATCCTGGCGCCCACCACGTACACGGGAGCGTTCGCGCGATGAGCACGCTGCGGTATCGAGACGCCGTCCGAGCGGCGATGATCGAGGAGATGGAGCGGGACGAGCGCGTCTTCCTCGTGGGCGAGGAAGTCGGGCACTACCAGGGCGCTTACAAGGTGAGCGAGGGGATGCTCGAGCGCTTCGGCCCGAAGCGGGTCATCGACGCCCCCATCACCGAGAGCGGGTTCACCGGGATCTCCATCGGCGCGGCCATGGTCGGGCTCAGGCCCATCGTCGAGTACATGACCTGGAACTTCTCCGCGGTGGCGTTCGACCAGATCCTCAACAACGCGGCGAAGATCCGGCAGATGTCGGGCGGTCAGTTCAGCGTCCCCATCGTCCTCCGCGCGCCCAACGCGTCGGCCCGGCAGGTGGGCTCGCAGCACTCGCACGCGATGGAGCACTTCTACGCGCAGGTGCCCGGGCTCAAGGTGCTGGCGCCCGCGACGCCCGCCGACGCCAAGGGGATGCTGAAGTCCGCCATCCGCGACGAGGACCCGGTGCTCTTCATGGAGAGCGAGACGCTCTACAACGTGAAGGGCGAGGTGCCGGACGATCCGGAGCTCCTGGTCCCCATGGGCGTCGCGAACGTGGCGCGCGAGGGCAAGGACGTGACGATCATCGCCTGGAGCCGGCTCACCCACGTCAGCCTGGAGGCGGCGGCGGCCCTGGAGAAGGAAGGGATCAGCGCCGAGGTGATCGATCTGCGCTCCATCCGGCCGCTCGACGAGGAGGCCATCGTGAAGAGCGTCCGCAAGACGCACCGGGCCGTGGTGGCCTACGAAGGCTGGCCGTTCGGCGGCGTCGGCGCGGAGATCTCCGACCGCATCCAGCGCCTGGCCTTCGACGATCTGGACGCGCCCGTGCTCAGGGTTTCGACCCTGGATTACCCGATGCCGTACAACGCCAAGCTGGAGCAGCACGTCATTCCGAGCGTGCCGCGCATCCTCGAGGCCGTGAACCAAGTGCTTTACCGGAGCTGAAGGAGAGTCGAATGGCGAAGATCCTGGAGCTGCCGAAGCTGTCCCCCACCATGGAAGAGGGGCAGATCAGCGAATGGCACAAGAAGGAAGGGGACCAGGTCGATGTCGATGACCTGCTCGCCGAGGTCGAGACCGACAAGGCGGCGATGGAGTACCGCTCCTTCGACAAGGGGACGCTGCTCAAGATCCTGATCCCGGCGGGCAGCGTGGCCAAGCTCGGTCAGGCGGTGGCCATCCTCGGCAAGGAGGGAGAAGACATCTCCGAGCTGGTGGCGAAGGCCGGCGGCGACTCCGACGGTGGAGGCGCGAAGGACGAGAAGAAGGCGAAGGACGAGAAGAAGGAGACCTCCAAGAAGAAGGACGACGCCGACGAGGATGACTCGGAGGCCGAGGACTCCGGCGAGGAGGAGAGCGACGCCGACGACAGCGATGCCGACGAGGACGACGCTGGCGAGAGCGACGAGAACGCCGACGCCGAGGACGACTCCGAGAAGGAGGAGGACTCCGACGACAGCGACGACGGCGACGACGACGCGGACGGGAGCGACGAGAACGCCGACGCCGAGGACGACTCCGAGAAGGAGGAGGACTCCGACGACGGCGACGCCGACGAGGACGCGCCGAAGCAGACGAAGGCCAAGAAGGCGCCGTCGAAGCAGGGCGAGACCAGGAAGGGCGACGCCGACAAGAAGGCTCCTCCCACGCAGGACGGCAAGAAGGCGGAGGCCAAGAAGGCGGAGGCCAAGAAGGCGGAGGCCAAGAAGGCGGAGGCCAAGAAGGGCGACGCCGGCAAGAAGGCTCCTCCCACGCAGGACGCCAGCAAGGCCGCCCCCAAGGACCCCGCGCTCAAGCAGCCGGAGTCCCAGATCGCAGCGCCAGCTCAGGGTGAGCAGCCGGAGCCGGGCCGTGTCCGCGCTTCGCCGTACGTGCGGAAGCTCGGTCGTGAGCACAACCTCGACCTGCACGACATCGCCGGCTCCGGGCCCAACGGGCGCATCGTGGCCCGCGACGTCGAGGCCGCGCTGAGCGCGCCGCAGCCTGCGAAGGCCCCCGCGGCCGCTCCGTCCCCCGCGAAGGCCAAGAAGCCTGCAACCGAGAAGCCCGCAGAGGCGGCGCAGTCCCCTGCCCCGGCCCGACCTGCCACCCCGTCTGCCGGCGCGGATGGGCTGGCGACGCCCGAGTCCCGCCCGCTGAGCATGATGCGCAAGGCCATCGCGCGGCGGCTCACCGAGTCGAAGCAGCAGGTCCCGCACTTCTACCTGACCATCGACGTCGACGCCGATCCGCTGCACGCGCTGCGAGAGCAGATCAACGCGGAGCTCGCCGCCGGGGTGCCGGTGGGCCAGGAAGCCCCGAAGGTCTCGTTCAACGACCTGCTGATCAAGGCCTGCGCCATCACCCTGCGCCGGGTCCCCGAGTGCAACGCGCAGTTCACGCCGGAGGCGATCCTCGTCCACCAGCGCGTGGACATCTCGGTGGCGGTCGCCGTCCCCGAGGGGCTCATGACGCCCGTGCTGCGGAACGCGGATCAGAAGTCCGTGCTGCAGATCGCGAGCGAGGTGCGTGATCTGGCCACGCGGGCACGCGCGAAGAAGCTGCGCGCCGAGGAGATGGCGAACGGAACGTTCTCGATCTCGAACCTCGGCATGTACGGCATCGACGAGTTCGCGGCGGTGATCAACCCGCCCGAAGGCGCGATCCTGGCCGTGGGTCAGGTGCGCCGCGAGCCGGTGGTGAAGGGAGAGCAGGTCGTCCCCGGACGAAAGCTCGCCATGACCCTGTCGTGCGACCATCGCGTCGTCGACGGCGCCGTGGGCGCATCCTTCCTCAAGGCACTGCGGCAGCTCCTGGAGCGGCCGATGCACATCCTCCTCTAAGTCTCGACGAGGGGACCCGCGTCCCCTCGCCCCGCCCCCCTGTCAGGCGTTGCTGCCGAGCGCGTCCCCGACGCGGGCCAGGTTGCGCGCGAAGATCTGCACCGAGGGGTGCGTGGGCCCGAGCGCCTTGGTGGCGATGGCGACGGCGCGCTCGATCTGCTGCCACGCCCCCGGGAGGTCCCCCAGAGCCTGCAGCACCCGCCCCAGGTTGTTGACGATGCTCGCCACCACGGGGTGCTCGGGGCCGTACGTGGTCTGCGCGATGGAGAGGGCGCGCTCGAGCTCCGCGCGGGCGCCCTTGAGATCACCGAGGGCTTGCAGGACGCTCCCCAGGTTGTTGCAGCCGATGGCCACGGCCGGGTGATCGAGCCCGTAGGTCGCCTCGGCGATCTTGAGAACCCGCTCGAAGCAACTGCGGGCCCCCTCCAGATCCCCCAGATCCCTGAGGACACTCCCCAGGTTGTTGATATCGCGCGCGACGTCGGGGTGGTCCGGGCCGTACGTGGCCTCCACGATGGCGAGGGCGCGCTCGAAGTCGGCGCGGGCGCCGGAGAGGTCGCCGAGATCGCGGAGCACGCGCCCGCGGTTGTTCAGCGCCAGGGCGAACCGGGGGTGGAAGCAGCCGTAGGTGTGCTCGTCGATGGTGAGCGCCTCCTCGAACTGGTCGCGCGCCCCTTGGAGGTGCCCGAGATCGTGCAGGAGACGGCCGAGGTTGGTGCGGCCGATGGCGACCGTCGGGTGATCGTTCCCGTAGGCGCGCACGTCGATGGCGAGCGCCCGCTCCAGGTGCGCACGCGCGCTCACGAAGTCGCCGAGATCCCGGAAGAGAGCCCCGAGGTTGTTGAGGCGGATCGCGACGCTCGGATCGTCAGGACCGTAGGTGGCCTCGTCGATGGCGAGCGCCCGCTCCAGGTGCTTGCGCGCCGTGGTCAGGTCCCCGAGATCCATGAGCACGCTGCCGAGATCGTTCACGTCACGGGCGACGTCGGGATGATCATGACCATGGGTCGCCACGTCGATGCCCAGCGCCCTCTCGAAGCAGGCACGCGCGCCGCCGAGATCCCCGAGATCGTGCAGCACGCTCCCCAGGCTCCGGAGCACCGAGGCCACGCGCGGATCCTCTTTCCCGTACTCGTCCTCGTGCAGCGCGAGGGCCCGCTCCAGGTACCCCTTGGCCTCGGCGAAGGCCGCGCGGCCTTGCAGGTACACCGCGAAGCGATGCAGGAGCTGCGCGCGCGCCTCCCGGGCGACGTCGAGCGTCTCCGCGTGGCCCACGCTGGTGAGCGCGTGGGGCAACCAGCGCGCGCACAGGGGCCAGGTCACGATGTCCTCGCTGCTCTCCGGGAACTCGTGCGCCACGAAGCGCACCGCCGCCTCTGCCCAGACGCGCAGGTCCTGGACAGGCAGCCGGTCGCGGACCACTGCCTGGACCAGGCGGTGCACGGACAGCGCCCCCTCGTGCGCCTCCATGAACGAGTACCGCCGCAGCGCGGCTATCGCCTCATCGAGCTTGAAGGGGTCGGCCATGGCCTCGGCCAGGGACGGCGGCACGTGCTGCGCCGCGCCGGCGAGGCCCTCCCGCGCGATGTCGTCGGGCGCCAGAAACGCGCACAGCCTCAGGAGATCCACCGCCACCGGGGAGATGCGCTGCGCCTCCTGCAGGGCGAGGCCCCAGGTGGTGGCCACCGGCGCCGGGTAGTCGGTGGGGACGCCGCGCAGGAGCAGCTCGCGCTGGTGATCGCCGAACGCGCTGTAGTACGTGGCGATCGTCGCGTGCGTCTCCTCGATGGTGGCCGCCGCTTGCACCAGCGCCAGGGGCAGGTCGCCGAGCGCCTCCGCGAGCTGCTCGGCCGCGGGCGTGTCCTGCTGGTGCGTGCGGTTGAGCAGCAGCTTGACCGACTCGCTCCGCTCCAGCGTCGGCACCTGGAGGGGCGTGGCCACCCCGCGCCAGCTCGGGTTGCGCGAGGTGATGATCACGTGGCCGGTGCGCGGATGGGGGAGGATCGACGTCAGCGTCTTCGGATCGTTGACGTTGTCGAAGACGAGCAACCACCGATCGTGCCGCGAGAGCCAGCTCCGCACCGCCTCCACGGCGAGGCGCTGATCGGCCTCGTCCTTCTCCGGCAGCCCGAGGGCCGCCGCGAGCTGCGCGAACTCCTCGGCGATCATCGCGGGCTCCTCGGCGCGCACCCACCAGATCACGTCGTACTGGCTCGCGTAGCGGTGCGCATACTCCGCCGCGAGCTGGGTCTTCCCCACCCCACCGAGGCCGCTGATCGCCTGGGTCAGCGCCGCAGGGCTGCCCGAGGTGAGCGCCGTCCGCAGCTCCCGGATGAGCTGATCCCGCCCCGTGAAGCTCAGGTTGCGCGGCGGCAGCTTCTTGACCTCGGGCGCCGCATCGCCGAGGTCGGGCGAGCTGCCCTGCTGCACGGGGCTCAGGTCACGCACGGCGCTGCGGATGCCCTTGGCGATCTCCGCGAAGGCCTCGCTCTGGTTGGGATAGCTGGTCACCGCGCGTGCCTGACGCGGCAGCGGAGACAGCCGCCCGAGCGGTGTCCTGTCCCAGGGACACGGGCGCAGGATGACGGGAATGACGTGGCACTCCCCCAGGGAATCCCGGCCCATCGCCTCGCGCAGCTCCGGCGCCTGCCAGGGCTCGCTGTGCAGGAAATCCGAGCTCACGAGGAGCAGGATGATCTTCGCCTCCCGCACCCGCGCTGCAGCCTGCTCCCGCTGCTCCTTGCCACCGCCGAGCGGCAGCCCGCCGTAGCTGCGCAGGAACCCCTGCCGCTTCAGCGCGTCGAGGTGAACCTCGAGCTTCGGCCGCAGATCCTCGTCTCCGGAGGCGTAGGTGAAGAACACATCGATGGGGTTCCTCGCCGGAGCAAGCATCAGGTCCTCTCGAGGGGCGAGTAAGTTCTCACGATAGGACGGATGTGCAAGAGCATACGCACCCCCCAACCCGTGAGGAAGTCACCCCCGGAAACGCCCGTGGCAGACGAACTTTCCGGGGGCGAGGTGATGGCCGCGAACTGCGCGCTGGACCGGGACCATCGGTCCGCTCCCTTGCAACCTACTTGCAGGGAACGAGCCGACGGAAGGGTGATGAAAAGGCTCATTTGCGATCGGGCTCCGTGCTGTCTGCCGGATCCACGCTGGAAGGGCGGAGCCCCGTCGTGCGCAGGATGCGGTCGGCAGCCACTTTCCACCGTCGTTGATCTTCCGGGCGAAGCTGGTGGTGCACGATGACCTTGACGAGGCGATGGACGAACAGGCCCGTCGGCCTGACCTCGACGAGCGAGTGCACGCGGAGCACAGCGATCGCGTCATCGAGCACGAGGGGGTCATACATACTGGCGAGCAGCTTGCGAGGCACCTCCTCGATCGGCAGGGCGGAGAGAAGGCTGAGCAGATCGGCGGCGGTGGAGTTCTGGAAGACCTCCGCCAGCGCGCTCTCCCAGGCCGTCGCCACCGTCACCGGAAAGCTCTGGGGACGTTCGAGGAGCGCTGCAGGGCGCTGCCGGAAGAGGTTCACGTACTCCGCGAGGGGCCTGCCGGTTTCCTCGATGTAGGCGCCGGCCTGCGCGAGCGCGAGCGGCAAGTCACCGAGCTTCTCCGCCAGCGCATCGGCAGCCTCGGCATCGATCTCGCCCGTGCGCCGGAGCAGGAACCCCACCGACTCTGCCCGGGACAGGCCCCGCACGGTCACCGTCGCCAGCCCGCGCCAGATGGGGTTGGTCGAAGTCATCAGGACGTGGCCCCCCTGCGCCACGCTCGGCAGGTAGTGGTCGAGGAGCTGCGCGTTGAGCACCCCGTCGAAGATGAGCAACCAGCGACCCCGCCGGCCGAGCCTGTTCTTCACCGCGGTCACCACCCGCGGCTGGCGTGACGACGTCTTCGATCCGCCCGAGGTCTGCGACGACGTCGCCTCGTCGAGGACCAGCTCCTGATCGGGCACCCGCAGCTCCATCGCCAGCGCCGAGAACCCGCTGAGCAGCGACCAGGTGCTGTCCCCCGCGATCATGTACACGATGTCGTACGCGCTCGCGTTCCGGTGCGCGTACTCGAGAGCGAGCATGGTCTTGCCAGCGCCGCCCAGCCCGCAGAGCGGAGCCATGCCCCGCTTCGCGAGCGCCGCGCTGATCTCGGCGAGCTGCTCGTCGCGCGCGGCGAGGTTCCGGCCGGTCCAGGGCGGAACACCCCAGACCCCGGGAGGGGGAGGCACCTCGGAGTGGCTCACCGGCTGGGCGCCGGCGCTCGGTGAGCCTAGGAGGGGTTTTGGGTGAGCTGCTCGACCTGCTTCCGGATGCCCTTGGCGATGTCTGCGAAGGCCTCGCTCTGGTTCGGCCAGAGGGTGACCGGTTTGCGGTTCTCCGGCAGCGGTCTCAGCTTGCCGAAGGGCGCCGGCTCCCAGTCGCAGGCGTCGAGGATCACGGGGATCACCCGCGCCTCTCCCCGCTCGTGGCGCTGGATGGCGCGCCGCATCTGCTCCTCGTAACAGAAGTCCGAGGCGAGAAAGTCCGCGCTGATGAGAAGGAGGATCATCTTCGCCGACTCGAGGTGCTCGCGGATCTCCCGATCCCACTCCTCGCCGGCGCCGATCTCCCCCTCGTGCCAGCCGCGGATGACGCCCTTGCGCTTCAGCATCGCCAGGTGCGTCTCGATCTTGTCCCGCAGATCGCGGTCGGTCTCCGCGTAGGAGAAGAAGACCTCGATGGGGTTCGCGGGGGGCTCGCTCATCCGCCTCCGCGTCAGATCCAGGACCAGGGCCGGCTCCGCGCGCGCTGGAGGCTCGTCCCTCATCCCGGCCGGCATCTCCAGATCGCCGAAGTCGAGCGCCCTCGTGCCACCGAAGCCGGCGAGGCCCGCGAGCCCCGCGAGCCCCGACGAGGAGGGCGGGATCTCCAGATCCGGGATCGCCGGAGGCAGGATCGACCTCGGCGCGGGGCGCACCTCGACCGCGTGAGCGACGCTCGCCAGGTGCTCCAGGATCAGGAGCGCGTTCGCATGCGATCCGTCGCTGTTGTCGTAGGGCACGAGCCGGAAGCCCATCCCCTGGAGGCTCTTGCGCCGGAAGGGCGTCAAGCTCGCCTCGGGCAGCATCGCGAAGCGGGGCGGAGGATCGCCCCCCGAGAGCTCGCGCACGTCCTCCAGCATCTGCTCGAAGCTGTCGTCCCCCCACCCGAACCCCACGAAGAGCACCGGGCAAGCCGAGAACACCCCGGCGAGCGCGCGCCGCGCGGCTGGCGAGGAGAGCTGCGCGTGAAAGCGCTCCCGGGTGAGCGCCCACGTCGCCGGATCGCGCAGCGTCCCCTGGATCTTGAGGATGAAACCCCGCCGCTTCGCGATGTCGTCCGAGAGCCGGCTCAGCGCTTCCCACCCGAAGGCGCGCTCGAGGATGTAATTGAGGTTGGTCGTGACCACCGCGCGCAGATCCGCCCGCAGCCCCGCGAGCGCCCGCGCGATCGGCGGGATCGGTCGATCCGTGTCGTCGAGCGCCCGGGTGACGTGCGAGCGAAACGCTGGCCCCAGCGCGTCCTGCGCCGCAGCCATCGCGTCGAGGTAGTGGTGCCTGCGCGCCAGCTCCGAGACCTCGTCGATGCGGGCCTCATCCATCCCCCGCTGCTGCATCAGCGCGAGCACGCCGTCCACGAGCTGACGCCACGTGGGCAACCCGGCGGCCGCAGAGATACCGCCTCCCACGAAGAGCACGAGCTCGCCCCCCTCCAGGGCACCCTGAAGCTCTGCGAGCACTGCGGCATCCACCCCAGCGACCGTCGTAGTCACGTTCTCCATGGCCTCCCAGGCAGCGTCCCCGGAGTGTAACGCTCCTGGCTGCCAGGCGCACTTTTGCAGCGCTCTTCGAGGCCCCCCCGTGTCCCCTTCGCGTCCTGGCCGGGAGGGACGACGCGCCAGCCGGTGGATGGCGTGCTATCCGTGGGGGCGATGCGCCCTGCGGTCACGCTCGCGCTGGCCCTCGTCTCGGCCCTCTCGCTCGGCGCCTCCGCGCCTGCCCCGCACGCTCCTCCCCGGGCAAAGGCCCGCCAGACGCCGGCCCCAGCGGCGCCTCTCCCCGTGGTCCCCGACGGCGGCGGAGACCCCCAGGCCGGCATCCTCGCGCTCCGCACCCCTGGCCCTGCCGCGACGCGCATCCGCGCTGGCAGCTTCCGGATGGGCTCCACCGAGCCCGAGATCGGCCACGCGATCACCCTCTGCAAGCTCGAACCCGGGGGACAGGTCTGCACCAATGAGATCGCCGAGAGCTTCATGAACGAAGCGTCGGCCCACGAGGTCTACCTGTCCGACTACTGGCTCGACCGGACCGAGGTGACGGTCGCCCGGTACCGCCGGTGCGTCGCTGCCGGGGCCTGCGACGAGCCCCCCTATGCGTCAGGCGGGCAACGTTTCGACCAGCCCAATTTCCCCGTGGTGCTCGTGAGCTGGTTCGACGCTGCCCAGTTCTGCGCCTGGGAGGGAGGTCGCCTCCCCACCGAGGCCGAGTGGGAGCGCGCTGCCAAGGGAGGAACCGACGCGGGAGCCACCCCCTGGCAGCTCTCCAGGACGAGCACCGGCCGCCGCTACCCGTGGGGCGATATCTACAACCCCTTCCACGCAAACCACGGTCAGCTCGCGCTCCCCACGAACCTCGACGATGGCGACGGCTTCCTCGAGCTCGCGCCCGTCGGATCCTTCCTCCACGGCCGCACCCCGGATGGCCTCGAAGATCTCGCCGGAAACGTCGAGGAATGGGTGGCCGACTACTACGCCCCCCAGTACCCCGCCGAGAGCGCGCGTGACCCACGCGGCCCTTCCTCGGGCGACGAGCGCGTGGTCCGGGGAGGCTCCTACGTCCACGGACGCCCCTGGATCCGTGCGGCGGCGCGCCTCCACGACCTCCCGAGCACCCGCCGGACCTGGCGCGGCTTCCGCTGCGCCCATCTCTGAATCAGGGGCCTATCGGCCCCTACGCTCCCGGTGGTCGCTACCCCCGTGACTTCGCGCGAACGCCGCGCCGAGGACCCGGGTCGCTCTTTCAGGGGCCTATCGGCCCCTACGCTCCCGGTGGTCGCTACCCCCGTGACTTCGCGCGAACGCCGCGCCGAGGACCCGGGTCGCCCTTTCAGGCGCGGCGTACCCTGAATCAGGGCCCAGCGAGGGGAGCTTCGGGGCGCATCACATTGACCGCCTGCAGCCCCTTCGGCCCTTCCTTGATCTCGAACTCCACCGTCTCGTTCTCGAACAGGCGCCGACGCCCATCACCGCTGATCTGGGAGTAGTGCACGAAGACATCGGGGCCGGTCTCCTGCTTGATGAACCCCCAACCCTTCTCGTCGTTGAACCACTTCACGATCCCAACAGCCATGTTTCCTCCACCGTCCCATCCTGCCCGCCGAGGAGCCTCACCGCTCCTCGGGCCAGGGTGTCGCGTCCAAACGGAACGGCGCTGAGCTTCCCCCCACGGCGCTGCCCCCCCGAAGTGGTTCCGCGAACAAACCTCACGAAACTTCCAGCCCGATCGCCGCCACCCTAGACGTCCCCCCTGCTCCAGGTCAAGCCGTGCGAAGGAACGGGACCATAGCGCCTCCTTGCACGCGACCTGCTCGGGTCTGGCTGCATCGAACCACCGTGCAGGGAACCGGTGAGGTGCAAACCCAGGGTTGCACTTTCTGCGTGTTCAGCGAACCTACCTTCGCGCCTCACCCGCTTCTGCCGCCGAAATTGCGGGCTTTCGCGCTGGCACACCGTTCGCTAACGCTCGCCTGGCATGACTGCTTTCCCTGTGGCCGTCCTCCCCGACAACCCCGGCATGGTGGCCCGTGACCAGCCCCACGATCCCCGCTCGGTGCGGATCCTGGCCAAGACCATGTACCGCGAGCTGCGCCAGAATGGCCTGAACGAGCAGGAAGTGATGGCCCTCGCCGGAGAGCTCCTCAGCCTCCTCGCCACCGACGTCGAGGATCGCCGCCTCGGGAGCGGCCGGGATGTCGCCTCCGCGCCGACCTCTGCCCGCCCGGTAGAGCGCTGACCACGCGCTGACCACGCGCTGACCACGCGCTGACCACGCGCTGACCACGCGCTGACCACGCGCTGACGACACGCTGACAGCACGCCAACGACACGCTGACGACGGCTGACGACACGCTGACTGGAGCGCTGACGACGGCTGACGACGGCTGATCACGTGCCTCCCCTCCCCTGACCTCCAGCGTGTCCGCCCCGGCCCCCCGGTGGCGCGTCCCTCCGGCCCTCGAACCCCGCTTTCAGTGCTCCCAGCCCTCCTCCGGGGCGAAGAGCCACCTCGTTGACAGATCTACGCAGCCTTGCTCGTATGGCCGGGTGAGCGTGTGGGTTCCAGCGCAGATTCGCCGGAAAAACCGGCTCTGCGGCTGGCACCGTGAGGCGACGGAATGTTCTCGGTGATCATCAGCGAGAAGGGGGGCGCGGAGCGGCGCGAAGTATTCGACAGGACCGAGATCAACGTCGGCCGCGTCCAGGGCAACGAGCTCATGCTGCCCAAGGGCAACGTGTCCAAGCGGCATGCGCGCCTGCTCTACCGTGATGGCCGCTTCATCATCACCGATCTCAAGAGCACCAACGGCACCTACGTCAACGGCCGGAAGATCGCGCAAGCGACCATCGTCCGCGAGGGCGACAAGATCTACATCGGCGACTTCGTCCTGCGCGTCGAAGCCGTCTCCGCCGAAGCCGCAGTCATCCCCTCCGAAGGACTGGTCGCCCCGCTCCCCACCCACCAGGAGCCTCCCGAAGCCGACGCCCACGCTGGCGCCCTCGCCAGTGACCCCCCCGAGCGGGGCTACACCCCCGCAGCGACCGTCGGCATCCCTGCCCTGATCGGCTTCGACCGCGCCTCGTCGCCTGCAGCCGAACCTGCCGACCGCCGCCCCCCCGCGCCTGCACCTGTCCAGGTGGGCACCGACCCACCCTTCGTCCCCGTGCCCCCCTCGTCTGCAGAGAGGGGCCTCGCGCTGCCCTCCCCCCAGATCGAGCAGCGCAGCGAACCATCGCGCAGCGGCGGGCAGGTGATCAGCCACTTCCCTCTGGAGAACGACCCCGACGAGTCCATCGAGCCCTTCCCGGGCCCCCCGCGCGTCCCTTCTCCGCGCCAGTCCGGCAGCGGCAACGCCAGCCCGGACACCCCCATCCCGGGCCCCTTGCGCGCCGCCCAGGTCCCCTCCCTCCAGCCTCCCTCGCGCGTCACGCCCAACTTCCTCGGCGCCGACCGCGCCACGCCCCGCGAGCCCCTCACCACCTCCTCCGTCCCGGTCCTCAGCTCCACGGGCAGCTACCCCGCGGCGTCGCCCATCCCCACCGGCACCGGCAGCTACCCTGCCGCGGCCCCCATCCCCACCGGCACCGGCAGCTACCCCGCCGCCTCTCCCCGGCGCGCCGTGGTCCCCCCTGCCTCGGACCGCGGCCTCATCCCCGAACCCGCAGCCTCGGCCAGCCGCCAGCAGGCCCTCACCCGCCTCATGGAGCGCGTCGCTGGCAACGTCGACCTCCGCCTCCTCGCGGGCGGCGCCACCCCGGACGAAGCCCTCGCGCGCCGCCTGGAGGTGAGCGTGAGCGAGGCCGTGATGGGCATGCGTGCCGCGGGAGACTTCCCCCACGACGTCGACCCGGAGACCACCGCGACCGACGCCCGCCGCGAACTCCTGCAGCTCGGCCCCCTGGAGACCCTCCTGCAAGACGACGACGTCTCGGAGATCCAGGTCTTCCGGCACGACCAGATCCTTGTCACCCAGGCCCGGAGGACCACCACCGCCGAGGTTGGCTTCAGCAGCGAGGCCGCCCTCGCGCGCATCATCCAGCGCCTCTGCGTGCTCGGAGGCGAGGCCAGCGCCGAGGGCGAAACGCTGCTCGAACGCACCTTGCCCCGCGGCGCCAAGCTGCTCGCCGTCCTCTCCCCCCGCACCGGCGGAAACTCTGCCTTCACCGTGCGCAAGCCCCAGCGCGTGGAGCACACCCTCGACGAACTGGTCCGGAGCGGCACCATCTCCCGCGGCATGGCAGGGCTCCTCGCGCAGTGCGCTGCGGCGCGCGCCAACGTGCTGGTCGTGGGCGCGCGCGGCACGGGCGCGGTCACCCTGCTCGGCGCGCTCGCCGCGGCAGGCGGCACCGACGACCGTTTGGTGGCCCTCCAGGACGACGACGAGCTGGTCGTCCAGCCCCCGCACGCCATCGCCATCCCGCTCGGCGCCACCGCGGCCCTGGTGACCCGCGCCGTGCGCAGCGCCGCCCGGCTCCGACCCGACCGGGTGCTGGTGCACGGCCTCTCGGGCCACGTCGCCGCCGAGGTGGTGCTCGCCATCGGCGAAGGCACGAGCGGCGTCCTCGCCGGGTGCCGTGCTCCCACCGTGCGCCAGGCCATCCCCCGGCTCGTCGCCGACATCTCCGCCGCAAGGCCGGGCATCCCTGTCGAGGCCGTGCACGAGTGGCTCGCCTCGGCCTTCGACCTGGTCGTCGAGATCGCCCGTCTCCGCGACGGCCGCGACCGCGTCCTCCGCGTCTCCGACCTCGTGATCGAGCGCGGTCACATCGCCGTACGCGACGTGCTCACCTTCTCGGTCGAGCGAACGGCCGCAGGGGGCGCCATCGAAGGTAGTTTCCATCCTTCCGGCGTCATCCCCATGATCGTGGAGGATCTCGCCGCGCGAGGCATTACTATCGACACAGCTCCCCTTCGACGGAGCCGCTGACGACGCTACCCTACCGAGCTGGACCCATGGCCATCCGCACCATCCTTCACTACCCCGACCCCCGCCTCCGACAGAAGGCACAGCCCATCGACCAGATCACGCCCGAGCTTCAGCGCCTCATCGATGACATGGCCGAAACCATGTACGCGGCCCCTGGCGTGGGCCTGGCGGCCACCCAGCTCGGCGAGCCCTACCGCATCTTCATCATCGACGTCGCGAACGAAGACGAGCCCTCAAACCTGATGGTCTTCGTGAACCCGGAGATCACCCGGCGCGAAGGCGACGTGCTCGGCCCCGAGGGCTGCCTCTCCTTCCCGGGCGTCAGCGAGGACATCAAGCGCGCCGAGAACGTCACCGTCCGCGCCCTCGATCGCAGCGGCAAGCCCTTCGAGATCTCCGCCGACGGCCTCCTCGCGGTCGCCATCCAGCACGAGACCGATCACCTCGACGGCGTGCTCATGATCGACCGCATGGGCATGCTCAAGAAGCGCATCGTCCAGCGCAAGATGCAGAAGCGCCACTCCGCCACCGCCGACTGAAGCTCTCCTCCGCCACCGCCGACTGAAGCTCAGCTCTTCAGCCCCGCGGGGGGAACGCGAGCGGCCCGTTCACGTACGCATCACGCCCGCACAGCTCCCAGCGCGGATCCATGATCCGCGGCGCTTCCACCGGCGTGTCTGGCCCTGCCCAGTCCACCGCGCCGGGGCGCCCCCGAGGCCCGAGCAGGATGGGCGCCACGAACGCATGCAGCTCGTCTGGCACCCGCGACGCCAGCAGGCTTCCGGCCAGCTCCGCCCCGCCCTCCACCAGGATCGACACGATCCCCTGCGACGCGCACAGCCGCATCGCCGCCGTCACGTCCACCCGCCCCTCGGCCGACGTCGGCGTCCGCAGCACCACGCACCCTGCGTCCACGAGCGCCTGCTCCGCCTCCTCCGACGCCTCCGCGCCCGAGAGCACCCAGGTCGGCACCTCCCGCGCCGTCTGCACCAGGCGCGTGTGCAGCGGCAGCCGCAGGCGCGTATCGAACACCAGCCGGATGGGACTCTGCCGCCCCTCTGGCAGGAGCGACGTCTCCCGCACGGTCAGCCGCGGATCGTCGGCGAGCGCCGTCCCGATCCCCACCGCCACCGCATCGTGCCGCGCCCGCAGCTCCTGCACCTTCGCGCGCGCTTCCGGCCCGGTCACCCACTTCGACGCCCCGGTCCGCGTCGCGATCCGCCCGTCGAGCGACAGCGCCAGCTTGAGCGCCACGTGCGGCAGCCCGTTGGTGATGAACTTCCCCCACGGCGCGATCAGCGCGCGCGCCTCCGCGCCAGCGACCCCCACCTCCACCGGCAGCCCCGCGTCGCTCAACCGCTGCGCCCCGCCCCCGGCCACGTGCGGGTTCGGATCGAGCGCCCCCACCACCACCCGCTTGATCCCCGAGCTGAGGATGGTGTCCACGCACGGCGGCGTCCGCCCCTCGTGGTTGCAGGGCTCCAGGGTCACGTAGAGCGTCGCGCCCCGCACCCCCTCACCGGCGGCGTTGAGCGCGATGATCTCCGCGTGCTCCTCGCCCGCGCGCCTGTGGTGCGACGTCGCGAGGATCTCCCCCGCGGCGCTCACCACCAGCGCCCCCACGGGTGGATTGGGGGAAGGCATGGCCTTGCGTGCCTCGTCGATGGCGACGCGCATCATGGCCAGGTCGAAAGCGGGGTCTGGGCGCGTGGTCTGCGCTGGCATCGGAGGAGACCGGATCTACTAGGGCGTCTTGGCCTTCACAAGCTTGCCGAGCTCCGCCATGAACTGGTCGATGTCCCGGAAGGACCGATATACACTGGCGAACCGGACATAAGCCACCTCGTCCAGCCCCCGGAGGTGCCGCATCACCCGCTCCCCCAGCTCGGCCGAGGTGATCTCCCGCCGCTCGGACTCCTGGGCCTCCCGCTCGATGGCGTCCGCCATCGCCTCGAGCTGCTCCGTCGACACGGGCCGTTTGTTGCAGGCGATGCGCAGCCCCCGGCCCAGCTTCTGCCGGTCGAAGGGCTCCCGGCGGCCGTCCTTCTTGACCACCGTTGGCAGAATGTCCTCCACCCGCTCGTAGGTGGTGAAGCGCCGCTCGCAGGCCGCGCACTCCCGCCGCCGCCTGATGACCTCCCCTGCGCCACCCGCGCGTGAGTCGATGACCCGATCTTCGAGGTGGCCGCAAAAGGGGCACTTCATGGGAAGATCAGTCCTTGAAGCGGGAGAGCACCAGCGACACGTTGGTCCCCCCGAACCCGAAGGAGTTGCTCATCGTGTGGTCGAGCACGCGCTCCCGCGCCTTGCCCGAAACGAAGTCGAGCGTGCACTCCGGATCCTGGTTGTCCAGGTTGATCGTCGGAGGTACCACCCCCTCCCGCAGCACCAGCGTCGAGAGCGCCATCTCCACCGCGCCTGCCGCGCCGAGCAGGTGACCCATCATCGACTTGGTCGAGCTCACCCAGAGCTTCTTCTCCCGCGCGTGATCGCCGAACAGCGAGAGGATCGCCCGCGCCTCCTCCACGTCGCCCTGGCCCGTCGAGGTCCCGTGCGCGTTGATGTAGCCGATCTGATCGGGCGCGAGCCGCGCGTCCGCGAGCGCCATCTTCATCGCCCGCTGCGCCCCCTCACCCTCGGGGCTCGGCTTGGTGATGTGGTACGCATCGCAGGAAGCGCCGTACCCCGTCACCTCCCCGTAGATCGTCGCCCCCCGCTTCCGCGCGTGGGTGAGCGACTCCAGCAGCACGCACCCCGCGCCCTCGCTCATCACGAACCCATCGCGATCGCGATCCCAGGGCCGGCTCGCGCGCTGCGGCTCCTCGTTGCGCCTGGAGAGCGCGAACATCGCGCTGAACCCGCCGACGCCGAGGCCGGTCACGGTCGCCTCCGCGCCGCCTGCCAGCATGATCGAGGAGCGACCGCGGCGAATCCACTCGAACGCCTCGCCCACCGAGTGCGCGCTCGACGAGCAGGCGCTCGTGTTGCAGTAGCTCACCCCGCGCAGGTTCAGCGCGATCGCCACCTGCCCTGCCGCGAGGTTCGCGATCACCGTGGGGATGAAGTAGGGGCTCACCTTGGAGGTCCCCTTGTCGTGGAGCGTGAGCGAGTGCTGGTACAGGTACTCGAGCCCGCCCAGCCCGACACCGATCAGGGTGCCGCACTCCTCGCGGTCCTCCTCCGTCAGCTCGATCGCCGCATCCTTCATGCAGAGCTGCGCTGCGGCCAGGGCGAGGTGGGCGAAGCGGCCCATCTCCTTGACCTTCTTCTTCGGCATCCACTGCTCGGCGGAGAACCCCTTCACCTCACCCGCGAAGCGGGTGGGAAACTGGGAAGCATCGAAGAGGGTGATCGGACCGATGCCCGACTCACCCGCGACGACCGAGCGCCACGTCTCCTGCGTCCCGATGCCGTTCGGCGTGACGAGCCCGATGCCCGTGATGACTACGCGTTCCATGGGTATTTCCCAGCAAGGGGCCGGGCAGCACGGGGCCGGACGTGAAAGTCAGGGCACCGGCTCGGCGGACCCCCATCCGGCAGACGTTACTTCTTGGTGTTGGCTTCGATGTAGTCGACGGCGTCCTGGACCGTCCGGATCTTCTCCGTGTCTTCGTCCGAGATGTCGATCTCGAACGCCTCTTCAAACGCAAGCACCAGCTCGACGAGGCCCAGCGAATCAGCGCCCAGATCCTCGATGAACGTCGCTTCGGACTTGATGTCCTTCTCGTCGACGTCGAGTTGCTCCTTGATGATCCGCTTCACCTCGGCCGTGATGTCGCGCCCTTCTGCCATGGCATCCTCTCCAGCAAAAATCGGGCTCCCGATCAAGTCCAGGGGCCTCGCCGTACAATCAAACGAAGGCTGACCGACCCGTCGAACCGGGACAGAGCCACACGTTCGCGGGCCCCTACTAGCCCATCGTTGACTTCACTGCATCACAGAAATCCGGAAGCATCTTCTTTTACGTACGAGTTACGTACGAGTTACGTACGAGTTACGTACGAGCGCGCGATCGCATGACAGACTTCTGCCGCGCACGCGCTTACACGTACATCCCACCGTTGACGCGTAGCGTCTGCCCGGTGATGTAGCTCGCCTCGTCCGAGCACAGGAACACCACCGCCGCGGCCACCTCCTCGCCGCGGCCGATGCGCCCCAGAGGAATGCCCTTCAGCATCGCCTCCTTCAGCTCCGCGTTGAGCGTGGCGGTCATGTCCGACTCGATGAACCCCGGCGCCACCGCGTTCACCGTGATCCCCCGGCTCGCATACTCCCGCGCGAGCGACTTGGTCACCCCGAGCAGCGCCGCCTTCGTCGCCGCGTAGGCCGTCTGCCCCACGTTCCCCATCTCCCCCACCACGCTCGACAGCAGCACCACCCGCCCCTTCCGCGCCCGCATCATCACCTTGATCGCCGCCCGCGAGCAGGCAATCGCCCCCTTCACGTTCACCGCGAAGAGCCGATCCAGCTCCTCCTCCTTCAGCCGCAGGAGCAGGTTGTCGATGGAGATCCCCGCGTTCGCCACCAGGATGTCCAGCCGCCCCAGCCGCTTCGCCACCTCCGTCACCGCCGCCTCCGAGGCCGCCATGTCCGCGAGATCGAACCCCACCGCCTCGGCCTTCCCGCCGCTCGCCGTGATCGCCTCGACCACCGCCTTCGCCTCCGCCTCGCCGCGCACGTACGTCAGCACCACGTGCGCGCCTTGCGCCGCGAGCGCCTCCGCCGCCGCGCGCCCCAGCCCCCGCGACCCACCGGTGACGATCGCCACCTTCCCCGTCATCCCGAACATCGACATCGAGCCTCCACTACCTCAAGCGCCCGCAGACGCCATCAAACGCCAGCCAGCGCCCTCACGCAAGAAACGCCCCGACCCGCTCCACGCTCGCCGGATCGTTCACCCCGTGCACCGCGATCTGCTTGGAGATCCGCTTCACCAGCCCCGCGAGCACCTTCCCGGGCCCGATCTCCAGCGCGTGCGTCACCCCCTCCTCCGCCATCCGCTCGATGGTGCGCAGCCACTGCACCGGGCTCGCAACCTGCTCCACGAGCAGCGTCCGCGCGCGCCCCCCGTCCACGTTCGGCGCCCCGTCCACGTTCGCGACCACCGGGAACGCGAACGCCCCCATCTCCGTCTCCGCGAGCGGCCCTGCCAGGCGCTCTGCGGCCGGCTGCATCAGCGCACAGTGGAAGGGCGCGCTCACCTTCAGCATCACCATCTTCCCCCCCTTCTGCGCGACCAGCTCCCCCACCCTGCCCACCGCGCTCCCGTGCCCGGCGATCACCGTCTGCCCCGGCCCGTTGTAGTTCGCCGGCGACACCACCTCCCCTTGTGCCGCCGCCGCCGCCTCCGCGCACAGCTCCCGCAGCGTCGCCGCATCCACCCCCATCACCGCCGCCATCGCCCCCTCCCCGGCCGGCACGGCCTCTTGCATCGCCGCGCCCCGCAGCCGGCACAGCCGCACCGCGTCCTCCAGCGAGAGCGCCCCCGCCGCCACCAGCGCGCTGTACTCCCCGAGCGAGTGCCCCGCCGCGAAGGCAGGTCGAGGCAGATCCGGGTACCGCTCCCGCAGCGCCGCCAGCGCCGCGCAGCTCGCCGTCACCAGCGCCGGCTGCGTGTTCCGCGTCAGGGTCAGCGCCTCCATCGGCCCCTCGAAGCACAGCGCCGAGAGAGGCTCACCGAGCGCGGCATCGGCCCTTGCGAACACCCCACGGGCCGCCTCGGAGGCCTCGGCCAGGGCCTTGCCCATGCCCACCTCTTGCGCACCCTGCCCAGGAAACAGCCATGCAATCTTCACGGCCCCGCCGATTAGCACGGGCCGACCCCTTTGCGTACTCGGCTCGCGCCTCTCCCACCCGGTACGGATCCCTGGCGCAGCGCTCCACACGAGGGCACGGGGTAGCGACCATCGGGAGCGTAGGGACCGAAGGCCCCTGCTCCAGGGTACGCAGTACTACATCCGGACCAGTGCCGCGCCCCAGGAGAGGCCGGCGCCCAGCGCGCAGAGCAGCACGCTCTGGTTCGGCTGGATCCGACCGTCGCGCACCGCCTCATCCAGCGCGATGGGGATCGACGCGCTCGACGTGTTCCCGTACTCCTCGATGTTGAGCACGAACTTCTCGAGCGGAAACCCGAGCCGCGCCGACACCTGGGTGATGATCCTCAGGTTCGCCTGGTGCGCGACGACCCAGTCGAGCTCCGCGCTCCTCAGCCCCGACGCCTTCAGGGCCAGCGTCGACGCGCTGGTCAGGTTCTTGATGGCGGACCGGAAGATGTCCTGCCCCACCATGTGCACCTTGTTCCGCTTCCCTGCGAGCCCCTCTGGCGTCGCCGGCTCCGCGGTCCCCCCTGCGGGCACGATGAGCGACGTCGACAGCGCCCCGTCCGAGAACAGGCACGTCGACAGGATCCCCCTCCCGTCCCCGCGCGCTGGCCCGAGCACCACCGCCCCGGCCCCATCCCCGAACAGCACGCAGGTCGTCCGGTCTTCCCAGTTCACCAGCCGCGACAGCAGCTCCACCCCGATCACCAGCACGCACGTCGCCGTCCCCGTGGCGATGAACTGATCCGCGATCGTCATCCCGTAGAGGAACCCCGCGCATGCCGCCGAGATATCGAACGCCGGAATCTCCTCCGCGCCGAGCTTCTGCTGCACGTGCACCGCGCACGACGGCACCGGCGTATCGCCGCTGATCGTGCCCACGATGATCATGTCGAGATCGGCGACGCTCAGCCCTGCGGCCTCCAGCGCGTGACGCGCCGCGGCCGCGGCCATGTCGCTCGTGGTCTCGCCGTCTGCGGCCAGATGCCGCCGCCGGATCCCGGTACGATCCGTGATCCAGGCGTCCGAGGTATCGACGACTTTTTCGAGATCGACGTTGGTGACCACCCGCGCCGGCGCGTAGTGCCCGGTGCCCAGGATGCGGCTCCGGGGCGTCGGCGTTGGGGTGCTCATGAGCGCTCGTTCAAGGCAGGAAGGCGTCCGGTCGGCTAGCTCGTGCTGCCGCCCTCGTCGCCCGTGGGGGCAACCTTCCGGCCGTTGTAGTGCCCGCAGGCCCCACAGGCGCGGTGCGGCAGCCTGGCTTCCCCGCAGTTCTCGCAGGAGATGACCTGCACCGGGGTGACCTTGTCGTGTTGAGCGCGCCGCATGTCGCGCTTGGGGGGAGTCTTCTTCCTCTTCGGGACAGCCACGGGGCTACTCCTTCTTGCTCTTCTTCGACGCCACGTCGGGCATCTCTTTCAACGTCTCTTGGAACGTCTCTTTGGTCAGCGAAGGAACGGCGCCCGTGAAACCATTCGCTCCCTTGTGGGGACCGAATGCGCCAGGGGCACGACCCGAGCGCTGAGCAAACCTGTCGCGGAGGTCGGCAATCGAGGCCGGACGCTCCTCGGGAGGCTGCTCCGAGGCGAGCGGTGAGTCACCCTCCTCCGCAGACCCCGGCACGGCGGGACGGATACCCGGACATGCTTCCGAGCACAAGGGGAAGCTTGGGAGTTCGAGCAGGATTGCTTCCCTGACGAACGGATCCAGGACCACGACCTCCCCGTCGTAGACATCGTGGTCCGCCTCCTCCGAGGTGAACTCGTACTCCTGCTCCTTGTCCCCCTTCGCGGGCTTGCGCCCCTCCCGCGCGCCTGCCCCCTCCCCCTGGCTCCCCGGACGGGCAGCCTTGGCGGGCAGGAGAAACAGCGCAATCTCGGTGTCCACCGCCGCCTTCGCCGGCCCCAGACAGCGCGCGCAAGGCACGTTCAGGTCTGCCAGCACCCGCGCCCGGACCACGATGTCCGTCGGCCCCGACCGGGAGAGCCGACCGCTCACCTTCCCGGCGGACGTCGCCTTCGCCTCCGCGTCCGCGAGCTCCTTGTCCAGCCACTCCACCGGGAGGGCGGCATTCACCGGCGTCCCGGTGATGTCGATGTCATTGGCAACGAAGGAGAGCAGCGGCATGGCGACGGGCGCCCCCGGGGAGCTGACCGCTCGGAAGCGGCGGACACGGACCGGAGCTGCAACGAGGCGCGCTGACGGAGACCGGGGGGGAGAGTGCCTAGCGCGAGGTGGCCCCGCTCGCAAGCCTTTCGATCGTCCGGGGAGCTTCCACCGCCATCCCCCATGGTAGCGTGCCGCCCCTCTCGATGACCCCCAAGCGCCAGGCCGACCCAGCGCCCGTTCCAGCGCCCGTTCCAGCGCCCGTTCCAGCGCCCGTTCCAGCGCCCGTTCCAGCGCCCGTCCCAGCGCCCGAAGACCGGCCGTCCGGCATCGCCGAACTCACCGCCCAGCGCACCGACCGCGCCCGCCGCCGCCTCCTCATCGCCGCTGCCCTCTACACCCTCACCACGCTCCTCTACCTCGTCACCGCTGCCCGCGAGCGCCTCGCCGCCCACACCCCCTTCAACCACTTCGCCCTCCTCGCCGAAGCCTGGCTCCATGGCCGCCTCGATCTCGGCGGCCCGCCCCCCGCGTACACCGGCAACAACGACTTCGCCGTCTTCGCCGACAAGGTCTTCGTCAGCTTCCCCCCCTTCCCCGCCGTCCTCATCGCCCCCCTCGTCAAGCTTGCGGGCAGCGCCGAGCGCGTGCGCGACGGCCAGTTCTTCATCGCCCTCGCCGGCATCGCCCCGGCCGTCCTCTTCCTCGCCCTCGAACGCCTCGCCCCCCGCACCCGCCGCACCCAGCGCGACAACGCCGCCCTCGCCCTCTTCTTCGCCCTCGGCACCGTCTACTGGTTCAGCGCCGTCCAGGGCACCGTCTGGTTCGCCGCGCACGTCGTCGGCGCCGCCCTCGCCTGCGCCTACCTCTACTGCGCCATCGACGCCGCCCACCCCCTCGCCGCCGGCCTCGCCCTCGGCCTCGGCTTCGCCACCCGCACCCCCCTCGGCTTCGCCGCCCCCTTCTTCCTCTGGGAGGCCGCGCGCATCGCCCGCGCCGGCGACGACCCGCGCCGCCTCCCCCGCCTCCTCTGGCAGCTCACCCTCTTCGCCATCCCCGCGGCCGCCGTCCTCGCCCTCCTCCTCTGGCACAACCACGCCCGCTTCGACGACCCCCTCGAGTTCGGCCACCGCTACCTCGCCATCGGCTGGCGCGCCCGCATCGAACGCTGGGGCCTCTTCTCGTACCACTACCTCCCCCGCAACCTCGCCGTGGTGCTCACCTCCCTCCCCTACACCGAGGTCAAGGGCGCCCCCTTCCAGATCAACGCCCACGGCCTCGCCCTCTGGCTGACCACCCCCCTCTACGCCTGGGCCCTCTGGCCCCGGCGCGCGACCCCCCTCTTCTGGGCGCTCGCCCTCACCGCCGCCGCGGTGATGCTCCCCTCGCTCCTCTACCAGAACAGCGGCTGGGTCCAGTTCGGCTACCGCTTCTCCAACGACTTCGCCCCCTTCCTCTTCGCCATGATCGCCGCCAGCGGCCGCCCCCTCCGCGCCCCCTTCTACGTCCTCGGCGCCGTCGCCATCGCCATCAACGCCTTCGGCGCCCTCACCTTCCAGCGCCCTGGCCACGAGCGCTTCTACTTCTTCGAGCGCACCCAGCAGGTCCTCCACCAGCCTGACTGACCTGCTCCCTCCTCCACCATGACGGACGCCTCCCCCTCCCTCTTCGCCCCGCGCCCCTCCCTCATCCCACCCTCCCCCTCACCCCACATGTATCTTCCCTGACCCTTCGCGCGTCCTCCCTCACCCCCCGCGCGCCCTCCTTCACCCTGAAAACGCCTTCCCCGAACAGGATCGCGCAACTCCCGAGCAGGAAAACAAAACTCCCGACCACGTCGGACGAAACTCCCGACCACGTCGCCGGAACTCCCGACCACGTCGCCGGAACTCCCGACCACGTCGCCGGAACTCCCGACCATGTCGCCGGAACTCCCGACCAGGTCAGTCCCAGCTCCCGACCACGTCAGCCCAGCTCCCGACCACGTCGGCCCAGCTCCCGACCAGGTCAGCCCAGCTCCCGACCACGTCGCCGGAACTCCCGACCACGTCAGCCCAGCTCCCCACCCCACGCCCTCCGCCTCCACCATGGCGGACGGCGCTCCTGTCGTATCGGCCTCTCCCCCCTCACGCCAGCTTCTTCCCCCTCTCGCCCCGGCCTCCCTCACCCTGCTGCGGGCGGCGCCTCACTGGGCTCGGCGGCCAGCATCCACAGCACCGCCATCCGCACCGCCACCCCTGCCTCCACCTGATCGAGGATCACGCTCTGCTCCCCGTCGGCCACGGCCGGATCGATCTCCACCCCCCGGTTCACCGGCCCCGGATGCATCACCATCGCATCTGGCCTGGCCAGCCGCAGCCGCGCCGCGTTGAGCCCGAAGACCCGGCTGTACTCCCGCGACGTCGGCAGGAACGCCCCCTGCAGCCGCTCCCGCTGGATGCGCAGCATCATCACCACGTCAGCCCCCTCCAGCGCCGGCTCCAGCCGGTGGAACACCTCTGCCCCCAGCGACGCCGCGGCGGCCGGCAAGAGCGTCCGCGGCCCTGCCAGCCGCACCTGCGCCCCCAGCGCCTTGAGCAGGTGCACGTTCGACCGCGCCACCCGGCTGTGGAGGATGTCCCCGCAGATCGTCACCGTCAGCCCCTCCACCTTCCCCTTCTGCCGCCGGATGGTGAACGCATCGAGCAGCGCCTGCGTCGGGTGCTCGTGCATCCCGTCGCCCGCGTTCACCACCGCCGCCCGCACCCGCGGCGCCACGTGGTGCAGCGCGCCGGACGCCCCGTGCCGGATCACCAGCACATCGGGCTGCATCGCTTGCAGGTTCTGCACCGTATCGAGCAGCCCCTCCCCCTTCGTCGTGCTCGACGTCGAGGGGCTGATGTTGATCACGTCCGCGCTCAGCCGCTTCCCCGCCAGCTCGAACGACGTCCGCGTCCGCGTCGACGCCTCGAAGAACAGGTTGATCACCGTCTTGCCGCGCAGGGTCGGCACCTTGCGCACGCTGCGGCGCGACACATCGAAGAACGACTCGGCCGCGTCGAGAATGGCCACGATCTCCGCGCCGCTCATCCCCTCGATGCCCAGCAGGTGCCGGCGCTGGAACACCCGCCTCACGCCCCGCCCTCCTTCGCCGCGCGCGCCTCACCCGAGGCCGTCGACAGCGTCCACAGCTCCCCGTCCCGCTCCACCACGTCCACGTGCTCCTCCGGCGGCACCACCGCCGCCCGCACCACGTAATCGGGGTGGATGGGCAGCTCCCGGCCCCCCCGATCGAAGAGCACGAACAGCTCGATGCGCCGCGGCCGCCCGTAATCGAGCACCGCATCGAGCGCCGCGCGAATCGTGCGCCCCGTGTAGAGCACATCGTCGATGAGCAGGATCCGGCGCCCCTCCACCGGAAAGGAAATGTGGCTCGGCCCGATACGCGGGTTCGGCAGCGCCGTCGCCGCGTCGTCCCGGTACAGGGTGATGTCCACCTCCCCCACGGGCGGAGCGTGCCCTTCCAGCTCCAGGAGCAGCGCCGCGATCCGCCGGGCGAGGACCTCTCCCCCCCGGCGGATCCCGATCAGCGCCAGATCCTGGATGCCACTGTCACGCTCCGCGATCTCTCCAGCCACACGCCGCAAGCCGCGCGCGATCGCCGGCGGGTCCAAGAGGGTTGCCATCGCGACGGCAGGGCTAGCACGTGCCCGCCTCGCGCAGAAGCCCGCCTCGCACAGAAGCCCGCCATGCGCAGACGCCCACCTCGCGCAGAAGCCCGCCTCGCGCAGAAGCCCGCCTCGCACGGAAGCCCGCCCCTCGCCGCTCCCGTCTGCGTCGGACCGCTGCGACAGCCCCGATCCATGGCGCAGCACAGGGTTCCGGAATTCCCGGTGAGGGGTTCCCCTTTCACCCCTGTTTCCGTTAGGCTCTCGGACTTCTCAAGAGGTGGATGGGTCCATGTTTTCTCGAGACGTCCTCAAGATCGATGCTCCGGCTGTGGCGAGCGAGATCGAGCAAGCCATCCGTGATCAGGTGTTCGGCAAGCTGCGCCGCAGAGGCGCCGTGGTCGGGATATCTGGCGGAATCGACAGCTCGGTCGTGGTCACCCTGTGCGCGCGCGCGCTGGGCAAAGACAAAGTCACCGGCCTGTTCATGCCCGAGCGTGACACCTCGGACGACGCCCTCCGGCTCGGCCGCGGCCTCGCCGACCACCTCGGCATCGACGCCGTCGTGGAGAGCATCCGCCCCGCGCTCTCCGGCTTCGGCTGCTATGCCCGCCAGGACGAAGCCATCCGCATGGTCTTCCCCGAGTACGCCGAGGACTGGCGCTTCAAGATCACCCTCCCCTCCATCCTCGAAAGCGACCGGCTCAACGTCTCGCAACTCACCGTGCAGCCGCCCGGCGAGGAGCCCCGCACCCGGCGCATGCCGCTCAAGGCCTACCTCCAGCTCGTCGCCGCCACGAACTTCAAGCAGCGCTGCCGCAAGATGATGGAGTACTACCACGGCGATCGCCTCAACTACGCCGTGGCCGGCACCCCCAACCTGCTCGAGTACGATCAGGGCTTCTTCGTGAAGCAGGGCGACGGCTCCGCCGACTTCAAGCCCATCGCCCACCTCTACAAGACCCAGGTCTACGCCCTCGCCGAGTACATCGGCGTCCCCGAGGAGATCCGGCGTCGCGCCCCTACCACCGACACCTTCTCGCTCCCCCAGGGCCAGGACGAGTTCTACTTCTCGCTCCCCCACGACAAGATGGACCTCTGCCTCTACGCGCACAACCACGGCGTGCCCGCCGCGGAGACCGCGCCTGCCGTGGGCATCACCCCCGAGCAGGTCGAGCGCGTCTACAAGGACATCGAGGCCAAGCGCCGCGTCGCCGAGTACCTGCACGCGCGCCCGATGCTCGTCCACGATCTTCCCAAGGCCTGATCCCCGCACGACGCCCAGGTAACGCCCACGCGGCATGCGGGGCGTTACCTGTGTAGCGTCACCACGCGCTCGACACCCTGAACCCTGAAGTGATAGACGTACCTGCTGAATATGAGCACCGCGACCACTGAATCCACCATCCGCAAGTTCCTGGTCACCTCGTTCGGGTATCGCGGCGCCACCGAAGACCTGGGGGCGGACGTGCACCTGCTCGATCAGGGCATCCTCGACTCCACCGCCGTCCTGGAGATCGTCTCGTACCTCGAATCCGACCTCGGCATCCAGGTCGCCGACGAAGAGATGGTCCCCGAGAATTTCGGTTCAATCGCCCGCTTGACCGCGTACGTCGAGAACAAGAAGAACGGCGCCTCCTGAACGAGCCATTGCCGAGCGAGTCACGGGGTAGCGCTGACGGGCATCGCCTCCTCCCGCACTCGTGGAGCCGAGGACCCCGTGCACACACCCCTCCGTGACCCGCTCTCGGACCGCTTCCTCATCGATCACGCGCTCCGCGCTGGCGCGCAGGCCACCCCCGACCGGCTGGCGCTGATCAGCGAGGGACGAAGGCTCACCTACGCAGAGCTGAATGCGCTGGTCGACCGCTGCGCCTCCACCCTCCGCGAAGCGGGCGTCACCCGCGGCGAGCGCGTCATCGGCGTCCTCGACAACGGCATCGACGCCGTCGTCACCTACTACGGCGCCATCCGCGCCGACGGCGTCCCCTCCCTCCTCCCTGCCAACACCCGCGGCCGCCGCTTCGGCCAGGTCGTCCAGGTCGCCGAGCCCCGCGCCCTCATCGTCGCCCGCAGCGCGCACGAGTGCCTCGCCGCGCTCCCCGACCTCTCCCACGGCACCCCTCCCCCTGCGCTCTTCCTGACCGGAGCGCCAGCACCTGCCGCCGCCGCCGCCGCGGCCGCGGCTACCGCCGCCCCCACCGCGCACCCCCTTCCCGAGGGTCGCGACCTCCCCGAAGCCCTCGCCGCTGCCGCCGAGACGCCCCCTCCGCGGCGCTCCATCGAGCTGGATCTCGCCACCCTCTGCTGGACCAGCGGCTCCACCGGCGAGCCCAAGGGGGTGATGCTCACCCACCAGAACCTGCGCGCCAGCGCCACCGCCATCGGCACCTACCTCGCGCACACGCCCGAGGACATCGTCCTCTGCGTCCTCCCCCTCTCGCACACCTACGGCCTCTTCCAGCTCCTCGTCACCCACCTCTTCGGCGGCACCCTCGTCCTCGAAAAGGGCTTCTCCATGCCCTGGCCCATCGTCCAGCGCCTGGCCGACGAGAAGATCACCGGCTTCGCCGGCGTCCCCACCATCTTCGCCTCCATGCTCTCCCTGAAGAACCTGGCCAAGGCAGACCTCAGCGCCCTCCGGTACATGACCAACGCCGCCTACGGACTCCCAGGCGCCCAGGTCCTCCGGCTCCGCGAGCTCCTCCCCGCCGTCCAGTTCTTCGCCATGTACGGCCAGACCGAGTGCACCCGCGTCTGCTACCTCCCGCCCGCCCTCGCCCTGGAGAAACCCGCCTCGGTCGGCATCGCCATGCCCAACGAAGAGCTCTGGATCCAGCGCGAGGACGGCACCCGCGCCCTCCCTGGCGAGACCGGCGAACTCGTCGTCCGCGGCCCCAACGTCATGCGCGGCTACTTCCGCAACCCCGAGGCCACCGCGCGCGCCCTCCAGCCTGGCGATCTCCCGGGCGAGGTCGTCCTCCACACCGGGGATCTCTTCCGCACCGACGACGACGGCCATCTCTACTTCGTCGCCCGCAAAGATGACATCATCAAGACCCGCGGAGAGAAGGTGAGCCCTCTCGAAGTCGAATCGGTGGTGTGCAGGATCCCCGGCGTGATCGAGGCCGCGGCCGTGGGCGTCCCCGACGCCGTCCTCGGCCAGGCCGTGAAGATCGTCGTGGTTCGGGGAGAGCAGGCCGAGGTCAGCGCCGACGACATCCGCCGCAAGGTCCGCAGCGACATGGACGAGATCGCCGTGCCCAAGTTCGTCGAATTCGTCGACACATTGCCGAAGACGGCGAGCGGCAAGGTCAAGAAAAGCGAGCTACTCTGATGTGCGGTATCGCTGGCCTCATCAACGTACGCCTCGAAGCGCCCCCTCCCGATCGTGACCTCGCCTTGCGCATGGCCCGCGCCCTGCGCCACCGCGGCCCCGACGGCTACGGCATCTACCGCGACAAGCACGTCGCCCTCGCCCACGCGCGCCTGTCGATCATCGACCTCGACGGCGGCTGGCAGCCCATGGCCAACGCCGAGGAGACCCTCTGGGTCTGCTTCAACGGCGAGATCTTCAACTACATCGAGCTGCGCGAAGAGCTCGCCGCCAAGGGCCACCAGTTCCGCACGAAGAGCGACACCGAGATCCTCATCCACGCCTATGCCGAGTACGGCGAGGCCATGGTGGACCGGCTGAATGGCCAGTGGGCCTTCGTCCTCTGGGACGTCACCCGCAGACGCGCCTTCTTCTCGCGCGACCGGGTGGGCATCAACCCCCTCTTCTGGACCGTCCACGAAGGCGTCCTCCGCTTCGCCAGCGAGGTCAAAGCCCTCTTCCAGGACCCCTCCATCCCCCGCGCCTTCTCCCGCGAAGGCCTCGACGAAGCGCTCACCTTCTGGGCCCCCATCGCCCCCCTCACCCCCTTCGCCGGCATTCACCAGCTCCCCCCCGGCTCCGTCGCCACCCTGGACCTCGGGCGCGACACCGAGCCCCGCGTCCAGATCCGCTGGAGGCCCGAGTTCTCCGACGGCGCTCCGAGCGGCACCAAGGCCCGCGGCGACGAAGCCGGAGCCCTCGGCCGCGTCCGCGACGCCCTCCACGGAGGCTCCACCATCCGCCTCCGCGCCGACGTCCCGGTGGGCAGCTACCTCTCCGGCGGCCTCGACTCCACCATCGTCGCCTCCCTCATCGCCTCGAACCGCAGCGTCCCCCTCCGCACCTTCTCCGTGGAGTTCGCCGACCGCGAGTTCGACGAAGCCGAGCACCAGCAGGCAGCGGTCCGGCACCTCGGCACCTCGCACACCGGCACCCGCTGCGGCAACGCCGACATCGCCCGCGTCTTCCCCGAGGTCGTCTACCACGCCGAGGCCCCCCTCCTGCGCACCGCCCCCGCCCCCCTCTACATCCTCGCCGGCCTGGTGCGCTCCCAGGGCTACCGCGTCGTGCTCACCGGCGAGGGCGCCGACGAGTTCTTCGCCGGCTACGACATCTTCCGCGAGGACCGCGTGCGCCGCTTCTGGGCGCGGCACCCCCAGAGCAAGTTCCGCCCCCAGCTCCTCCTCGGCCTCTACCCCTACCTGCAGCGCTCTCCCGTGGCCCAGGTGGAGATGGCCAAGGCCTTCTTCGGCCGCAACCTCACCCAGACCGACGATCCCTTCTACTCGCACCGCCCCCGCTGGGACGGCACCTCGCGCATCAAGCTCATGCTCGACCCCTCCATGCGCGAAGGCATCGCTCCGGACAGTGCCGTCGAGCGCCTCCGCGGCCGCCTCCCCGACGATTACGCCCGCTGGACCCCCCTCGGCCAGGCCCAGTACCTGGAGATCACCACCCTCCTCTCCGGCTACCTCCTCTCGTCCCAGGGCGAGCGCATGATGATGGCCAACTCCGTCGAGGGCCGCTTCCCCTTCCTCGATCCCGAGGTCATGGACGTCGCCGAAGACCTCCCCGACGCCCTCAAGCTCCGCGTCCTCGACGAGAAGTACGCCCTCAAGAAGTCCATGGGCGACCTCCTCCCTCCCGGCGTGCTCCAGCGCCGCAAACAGCCCTACCGCGCCCCCGTGGTGGCCCCCTTCTTCACCCCCGAGACCCCCGCCTACGTCGACGCCTGCCTCGGCGAGGACGCCGTCCGCGCCGCGGGCATCTGGCAACCGCGCCTCGTCAATGCGCTGGTGGCCAAGTGCCGCAAGACCGGCGGCAATGCCATGAGCAACACCGACGACATGGCCTTCTGCGCCATCCTCTCCACCCAGCTCATGGCGCAGGATCTCATCGATGGCGCCCGGCTCCGCGCCCTCGCCGAAGAGCCCACGCTGAAGCTCGGCGTCGACGTCGACCGCCTCCGCGCGAGCGCTTGATTCCCACGGCAGGGGCTCGCGCCCCCGCCCCCCGCCGAGCAAAGCTCGTCGGGGCCCCCCACGCCGCGATCCACCCGCAGTTTCCAGAGCGCTTTGCCGCTTCGGGCCTGACGCCCGTCGCCTCGGGAAGCGGACACTGTCCCCGGCCGTATGGTTGAGTCTCTGACCCCACGTCCCCGCGCTCTCGCGCTCTCGCGCTCTCGCGCTCTCGCGCTCCTGCGCTCTCGCGCTCCTGCGCTCTCGCGCTACCGAGCCCCGCGCCCCACCTCTCCCGCCCCCCTGCCCCCCTGCGACCCCCTCCACGGAGCCCTTCCTGGCCCCCCGAGATCCCGAAAGACCCCTTTCTTTACGGAAGCTTAGGCTACCAGGGGGAGGTGGGAGGCGGGCCGGGGCGACCGGCCATCCCGATTGACATGACACGTACCGGCATCTAGGGTAACGCCTTGTCAGCGTCGCTCTCGGCGCGTTACCCCGACGATCCAGGCCAAGGCCTGCTGATTGGGGGCGCGAGAGCCCTCGTTCCGGGGGCAAAAGCCGGCGGTCCAGGTGTTGCCGCTCGATGTGGACAGGTGGGCGTGGCATGTCGCGCAAGAAAGTCTCGACGACCATCTACATCACGCCCGAGCAAGCCGACCGGCTGAAGCTCCTGCACGAGCGCACCAAGGTTCCCATCGCCGTCTACATCCGGGAGGGAATCGACCTGGTCCTGAAGCACTACGAGCACCACCTCCCGGGCCAGATGACGCTGGACGCTCCGCCCAGCTCAATGACGACCCCCGCCAAGAAGTAACCTCATGGCTACGCACGACGGGGTGCGCTAGTACTGCGTACCCTGAATCCGGGGCCGCCCGGTCCTCCTCCCTACCCGATGGTCGTCCCCCCCTGTTTCCTCGCAGATCGCCGTGCCGGTGGCCGTGCGGGTCGCCGTACAGCCGCGCTGGGATGAGCACGGGGAACCAGCAACGAGACCCCCAAAGCCCTGCGCTGAGAGTGCGCCTTGCCTCTCATGCCAAAGGTCGCTCATGAGCACCGATCCCAAGCTTATCCGTAACTTCTCGATCATCGCCCACATCGACCACGGCAAATCCACGCTGGCCGACCGCATTCTGGATGAGACGGGGGCGCTGACCCAGCGGGAGCAGGTCGCTCAGTTCCTCGACAAGATGGATATCGAGCGCGAGCGCGGGATCACCATCAAGGCCCAGAACGTGCGCCTCGACTACAAGGCGAAGGACGGGCAGACCTACCGGCTCCACCTCATCGACACCCCAGGCCACGTCGATTTCCATTACGAGGTCTCGCGCAGCCTCCAGGCCTGCGAGGGCGCGCTCCTCGTCGTCGACGCCTCCCAGGGCGTCGAGGCCCAGACCGTGGCCAACGTCTACCTCGCCATCGAGAACAACCTCGAGATCATCCCCGTCCTCAACAAGATCGACCTCCCCTCCGCCGACCCCGAGCGCGCCTGCCGCGAGATCGAGGACGTCATCGGCCTCGACACCGAGGGCGTGGTCAAGGCCAGCGCCAAGACCGGCCTCGGGGTCCGCGACATCCTCGAGGTCATCGTCGCCCGCGTCCCGCCCCCCAAGGGCGACCCCGACGCCCCGCCGCGGGCCCTCATCTTCGATAGCTGGTACGACAGCTACCGCGGCGCGGTGATCATGGTCCGCGTCTTCGACGGCACCCTCCGCAAGGGCCAGAAGGTCCGCCTCATGGCCACCGGCCGGGACTACGAGCTCGTCGAGATGGGCGTCTTCGCCCCCCACCCCACGCCCATCACCATGCTCGGCCCGGGCGAGGTCGGCTTCCTCGTCGCCAACATCAAGACCGTCGTCGACACCAAGATCGGCGACACGGTGACCGACGCCGTCCACCCCGCGACCACCCCCCTGCCCGGCTTCAAGGACGTGAAGCCGATGGTCTTCGCCGGCGTCTTCCCCACCGACTCCGCGCAATACGAGGACCTCCGCGACGCCCTCTCGAAGCTCAACATGAACGACGCCTCGTTCGGCTTCGAGCCCGACACCTCCGAGGCCCTCGGCTTCGGCTTCCGCTGCGGCTTCCTCGGCCTGCTCCACATGGAGATCATCCAGGAGCGGCTGGAGCGCGAATACAACCTCGACCTCATCACCACCGCGCCCAGCGTCGCCTACCACGTGTACCTGACCGACGGCTCGATGAAGCGCATCGAGAACCCGGCCAAGATGCCGCCCCCCCAGGCCGTGGATCGCATCGAGGAGCCCATCTACAAGGTGACCATCCACGTCCCCTCGGGCTACGTCGGCGCGGTGCTGGCCCTCTGCCAGGAGCGCCGCGGCGAGCAGAAGGCCCTCCAGTATGCCTCCGCCGACCGGGTGATCATCACCTACGACATGCCCCTCAGCGAGGTCCTCTTCGATTTCCACGACAAGCTGAAGAGCGTGTCCCGTGGTTATGCCTCCATGGATTATGACCTCGTCGGCTATCGCGCCGACGACCTGGTGCGGCTCGACATGCTCGTCAATGGCGACCCCCTCGACGCCCTCAGCGTCATCGTGCACCGCGACAAGGCCTACACCCGCGGCCGCGACCTCGCCGTGAAGCTCAAGGACATCGTGCCCCGCCAGCAGTACGAGGTGGCCATCCAGGCCGCCCTCGGCACCAAGGTCATCGCCCGGACCACGGTGCGGGCCCTCCGCAAGGACGTCACCGCCAAGTGCTACGGCGGCGACATCAGCCGCAAGCGCAAGCTCCTCGAAAAGCAGAAAGAGGGCAAGAAGCGCATGAAGATGGTCGGGAGCGTCGAGATCCCCCAGGAAGCCTTCCTCGCCATCCTCAAGCTGGACTGAGCGAGAGAGCCCGGAGACCCATGCAAGAAGCCGCTCTGCGTGAACCCTCGCCCGCCGGTCGTGGCGAAGCCATCCAGCCCATGCTGGAGACCTTGAACCAGGGCAGCACCCCGCTCTCCCGCATCACCCACGACGCCTCCATCGACTTCGGCCCCTCGCTCCGCGTCGAGCGCTTCCTGCTCGGCAATGGCCTGCGCGTCCTCATCCTCGAGGACCACCACGCCCCCGTCATCAGCCTCCAGACCTGGTTCGGGGTCGGCTCCAGGCACGAGGTCCGCGGCAAGACGGGCCTCGCCCACCTGTTCGAGCACCTCATGTTCGGCGAGACCGAGAACGTCCCCCCCGGCGTCTTCGACCGCACCCTCGAAGAGGCCGGCGCGGAGACCAACGCCGCGACCTCGCTCGACTGGACCTTCTACCACACCAACCTCCCCCGCGAAGCGCTGGAGTCTGCCTTGCGCCTCGAAGCGGAGCGGATGACGCGGCTCATCCTGCGTGACCCCCAGGTCGCCAGCGAGAAAGAGGTGGTCTCGAACGAGCGCCGCCAGCGGGTCGACGACGACGTCGACGGCGCGGTGAACGAACTCCTCTACAAGGAAGCCTTCCGGGAGCACGCCTACGGCTGGCCCACCATCGGCTGGATGGAGGACATCAGCGCCTTCAACACCGCCGACTGCCTCGATTTCTACCGCGCCTATTACGCGCCCAACAACGCCATCCTGGTCATCGTGGGAGACACCACCTGCGCCCACGCGCTCCGGCTGATCCAGCAGCACTACGGGGCCCGCGCCCCCTCCGTGATCCCCGTGGAAGACGTGCGCCCCGAGCCGCGCCAGGTGGACGAGCGGCAGGTCACCGTCAAGAAGCCCACGGTGACGCACAAGCTGGCCATCGGCTACAAATCGCCCGCGCTCGGCGACTTCGATCACGCCCCGCTCGTGCTCCTCAACGAGATCCTCTTCTGCGGCCGCTCCTCCCGCGTCCACCGCGCGCTCGTGCAGGAGCAGGAGATCGTCAGCGAGGTCCGGGGCTGGGTCGGGTCCTTCCGGGACGAGGGCCTCTACGACCTCTACCTGGCCGCCCGCGGCGAGCGCACCAGCGCCGAGGTGCTCGAAGCCCTCGACGTGCTCCTCGACCAGGTCCGGCGGGAGCCCGTGCTCCCCTCGGAGCTCGACCGCGCCAAGGCCCGCCTGGAGCTGTCGCTGCTCCAGGGCATGGAGACCACCTCGGGCAAGGCCGAGCAGATCGGCTTCTACGAGACGGTCCTGGGCGACCCGGGAGCCCTCTTCCAGCGCCTCGCGGCCTACCAGCGGGTGACCCTCGGCGACCTCCTCCGCGTCGCCCGGCGCTACCTGCTCCCCTCCACGCGCACCGTGGTGCACGTCGCGCCGAGCGGCGAGCTTCCCCCGGACGAGGGCGAGGAAGACGACGACGACGACGGCGATAACGACGCGCAGCCCGGCGCTGACGGCGCTGACGGCGCTGACGGCGACGGCGACGGCGACGACGGCGACGACGGCGACGACGCCCTCACGGCAGAGGAGCAGATCCATTGAGCAGCACCCCCATCTTCGTGGAGTCGAGCCGCGCGCTCCCGCTCGTGAGCGCCGTGGTGGCCTTCCGCTCCGGCGCCGGCCACGACCCCGCGGGCCGCGAGGGCCTCGCCCGCATCACCGCGCGCATGCTCCGCCGGGGCGCCGAGGGCTACACGGCGGCCCGCATCGAGGAGACCACGGACTCCCTCGGCGGCGAGCTGAGCGTCGACGTCGGGTTCAGCGCCTCGTCTGTCCATCTCGAGGTGATCAAGCGCTCCCTCGACCCCTTCGCCGGCCTCGGCGCCACCGTGCTCTCCCGCCCCACCTTCGAGGTCCGCGAGCTGGAGCGCCTCCTCCGCGAGGCCGAGGCCGAGATCATCGAGTCCCAGGACCTCGACCAGGTGCTGTGCAGCCGCGCCTTCCGCCGCACCCTGTTCACCAGCCACCCCTACGGCCGCCCCAGCGAGGGCACGGTGCGCACCCTGCGGACCATCACCGGTGACGACGTCCGCGCCTTCTACCGGCAGCACTACACCCGCCGGAACGCCGTGGTCGCCATCTCCGGAGACGTGGACCAGCACGAGGCGCAGGACCTCGTCGCCCGGATCCTCGCCGACCTCCCCGAGGGCACCCCTGCCACCGACCCCATCCCTCCCCCCCTGCAGCGCCCCGGCCGCCACCTGGTCTTCGTGGACAAGCCCGAGCGCACCCAGGCCCAGCTCATCGTGGGCAGCCTGGGCACGGACGCCCACGACGCGGACCACGTCCCCCTCCTCATCGCCAACACCGTCCTCGGCGGCACCTTCTCCTCCAGGCTGATGCAGGAGATCCGGGTGAAGCGGGGCTGGTCGTACGGGGCCTACTCCCACGTCTCCTACGACCGCCACCGGGACGCCTTCTCCGTGGGCTCATCCCCCGCGGCGAACGACGCGAGCGCCTGCCTCAAGCTCACCCTGGAGATGCTCCAGGCCTTCATCGAGCGCGGCGTGACCGAGGACGAGTTCGAGTTCGCCAAGCGCTACCTGATCCGCTCCCACGCCTTCGACATCGACACCGCGCGCAAGCGCGTGCACCAGTCCCTCGTGGAAGCGCTCCTCGACATGCCCGTGGGCTACCACGAGAGCTACGTCGCGCGCCTGGAGGCAGCCACCCTCGCCGAGGCCAACGCTGCCATCCACACCCGCCTCTCCTTCGACAACCTCGTCCTCAGCGTCGTCGGCACCCACGCCGACATCGGCCAGGCCATCCAGGATGTCATCCCCGGCCTGTCGAGCGTCGAGGTCCTCCCTCCCGGCTTCGACCAGATGTAGCGGACGCGCACCCTCACGCCTGCCACGTCCTCACATCGTCGGCGTGCTCACCCCACCATCCCCGCCCTGCGCCCGCATGATGCGCCGCGGTTTCCCGGGTGAATTCAGGGTCTCCACGACAGGCGAGCCCTGACACCGCACGATTCCCGTCGCCCGCGCTTCCCCAGCAGATGCGAGCGGATGGATGATGCGAGCAGGGCTGGCCAGCAGGGAGCACCGTCGACCATGGAGGATGAGGTACAGAACGCAGAGGCTTTGATCGCCCAACTCCGTGCCGAGAACGAAGCGCTGCGGAAGCAGCTCCAGCGCGCGGAGGCCCGACCTGCGCAGCACGTCGACCGGCAGAAGTTCATGGGCCTCAGCATCCTCAAGCCCGCCGAGATCCGGTACGACGCCGAAGGCATCCTGACCGCCTGGTCTCCGGAGGCCGAGCGCCTCCTCGGGTGGAAGTCCGAGGACGTGGTGGGCCGCCCCTTCTGGGAAGTCCTCACCCCGCCCGAGATCCCCCCCGAGATCGTGCAGCTCACCCTCCGGTTCACGCTGACCGGACAGCTCGTCACTGCCCGCAGCCTCACCCTGATGGCCGACGGCCGCACCATCGAGTGCACCTACACCAACACCGTGCTCTGCGACCCTCGGGGCGAGCCGCTGGAGGTGAGCGTCGAGGTCATGGACGTGAGCCAGGACAGCCCCGCGGCCACCCTCCAGCGGAGCCGCGCCTTCCTGGTCGCGCTCCTCACCAACTCCCCCAGCGTGATCTACGTGAAGGACACGGCGTTCCGGTACCTCCTCGCCAACCACCACTTCCTCGGCCTCTTCGGGTTCGACGAGGCGCAGCTCCTCGGCCACGACGACCACGAGCTGTTCCCACCCGAGATCGCCACGGCCTTCCGGTACGCCGACGAGATCGCCCTCGCCGGGGGAGAGCCGCTCCAGGTCGAGGAGCGGGCCATCACCCTGGAGGGAGAACGCACCTTCCTCTCGTCGAAGTTCGCCCTGCGGAGCTCGACGGGAGATCTGATCGGAATCTGCGGCATCAGCACCGACATCACCGCCTCGAAGCGCGCCGAGGCCGAGCGCCTCGCCCTCCAGGAGCAGGTGATCGAGGCCCAGCGCCTGGCCTTGCGCGAGCTGTCCACGCCGCTCATGCCCATCGCCGAAGGCGTGCTCGCCATGCCCCTCGTCGGCGCCATCGACAGCGCCCGGGCGAACGAGATCCTGGAGACCCTCCTCGAAGGCGTGGTCCGCGAGCAGGCCCGCACCGCGATCCTGGACATCACCGGCGTGCGCGTCGTCGACACCCAGATCGCCAATGCCCTGGTGACCATCGCGCGCGCCGTGAAGCTGCTCGGCGCCGAGGTGCTCCTCACCGGCATGAGCCCCGCCGTCGCCCAGACCCTGGTGACCCTCGACCTCGACCTAAAGGACCTCACCACCCTGGGAACGCTCCAGAGCGGCATCACCCACGCCCTCCGCGGCCCCCGCCGGAGCGGCGCCCCCCAGCTACGGCGCTGACCCTCACGCCCCTCACCCCCTTCACGCCCTTCACCTCCCTCACTTCCCCTCACCGCCCCTTCACCGCCCCTTCACCGCCGCGGCCTGTCCGCCCAGCCGTGGGCTTCCAGGAAGCGCGTGAGGTCCGGATCCCCCCGCCTGAGCGGACGCAGGTACTCCCCGAGGTACGTTCGCCTCCAGAACCCTGGCTCCCCCCACCGGGTGAACTCGTAGCGGTACAGCGCCACCCGGATCGCCCGCGGCGGCGTGTCCGGGAAGGGATCGTGGGCCAGGAGCCGCTTCACCCCCCTGTCCCCTTCCAGCAGCTTCGCCACCAGGTGCACGAGCCACGGCTGCCGGTCCACCACCGACTGCGCCGCGAACCAGATCTGCCAGTCCACCCGGTAATGCCACGGCGTGATCAGGCAGGGCCTTCGCGCCACGTCGCCCGGCTTGCAGGGCAGCTCGTAGGGCAACCAGCGCGCCTCCGGATCGTCCGGCGCGCCCGCCGTCCCCTCCAGCACCACCTCGAACCGCTCCTTCCCCACGCTCCCGAAGGCCCCATACGTATTCACCAGCGAGAGCGCATTGAAGGACGTATTCATCACCTGTCGCGTCGAGACCAGGTTGGCCACTGGCTCGACGCTGAGTCCCGCCACCACCACCGCGAGCGCCACCGCCGCAAACCGGTGGTGCCGGGACGGCGCGCGCCCCTCCGCGTCGAGAACGCCGACCAACCCCCGAAGCCGCTCCGGAAACAGCCTGGCCAGGGCTGCATCATCGAAGCACGCGAGCGCTGGAACCAGCGTCAGCCAGTTCAGGAACGACAGGTTCCCGCTCAGGATCAGCGTCCCCTGGAAGACGACGAACAGCCCCCCCGCCACGAGGCGCGCCCGCCGCGGCCCGAACGCGAAGAACGGCGCGACCAGCTCGACGAGGTGATTGAACAGCACCCCCACCTGGTGCACACCGCGCGGCGCCTGGTGCAGCAGCCAGCTCAGCGGACTCGGCACCGGCTGCGTCTCGTAATGGTAGACCAGGCAGGTCAGATCCCGCCAGCACGGGTCCCCCCGCAGCTTGATCAGCCCTGCCCCCAGCATGATCCGCACGATCAACCACCGGAACAGCCAGATCACCACCGCCGGAGGCGGCGCCACGCCCCTCGGCGAAATCGAGCGCACGGGGCACAGAAAGATGGCCAGGAACCCTGTCTCCAGGAGCTGGATCTCCCAGCCATACCCGTAGAAGAGCTGCCCCACCTTCACGAGCGACAGGTACATCCCCCACAGCGCGAGTTGCAGGATCGCATTCGTCGCCCCCCCGAGCGCCACGAGCGAAAGGAGGGCGCCGACCCAGCACCACCCCCGCAGCGCCGCGTCGGTGGGCGTGATCCAGAGAAACAGGGTGGGCAGCAGCGTGAACGCCTCCCCGCGCGACCCCGTCGCAGCGACCACCCGATCGAGGAACCCGACCGCCGGGAGCAGCCCATCCGGCCCGAGGAGCGGCCCCACCTGCGTCGCCGCGGACGCGAACGCCACGAAGTACACGAGGCCGAGCAACCGCAGGATCAGGAAGCGCGTCAGCGCGTACGTCGCCCCCGTGCGCAGCCTCTCGGCGAGCCCCCGGAGCCGTCCGCCCCTCAGCCCCAGCAGCAGTTCTTCGGTGTCGGAGGGCCCGGCCATGTGCTGCCGCAGGATACCGCCCCGACCTCCGACGATGGGGAGATCAGCGCGGCAGCCCCCGCGACCAGCGTCACACCACGCCGTCGGGGTGCACCAGAGCCCAGACGAACTCCGGGCTGAGCGCCAGGGTGTCGGGATCCTGGGTCACGCCGATGAGACCCGCGACGAGATCCAGGACATGCTCACGCCGCCCGGAATCGACGAAGCGGAACGCTGCGCTCACGAGCCCTGGCGGCATCTGAGCGAGCCCGGGCCCCTCGGGTTTGCCGAGGGCCTCGACGGGGTTCTGACGGGCCTCGGCGGCGCGCCAGGAGGCGAGCCATGTGTCGAGGTGCAGGTTCGGGACGAACCGATCGCCGCGGACAGCGCGGAGGTAGGGAAACAGCACCAGCAACCAGCCGGTCAGCTCGTCCGCGCCGTGCTCGTACCGGAAGAACGCCCGCCAGAACTCGACGTCGGAGCGCCCCTCCGCGGCGTCGACGATCCTGTCGAGCACGGGCAGGAGCGCGCGGGTCCAGGCCTCGAGCCCGAAGGGCGTGAATGAGGCGGCCCGCTGCCGTATCTGGCGCCAGTCGTCCGGCGTGCCCAGCAGGTGAATGCGCGGGATCCCGGGTCCGGTGACGACGCGATCTCCAGGGAACGGCGGCTCCCACGTGAAATGAGGCGCGAGCGAGGTCGCCACCGAGAGTTCGGAGGCCAGCCGTTCGAGGGGCCCGGTGGTCGAGACATGCGCGCCGGTGAGCTCCCACAGCTTGCCAGCGCGCGCGAAGAGCTGCGACGAGAGATCCTGGAACACGGCATGCCACGGATTGGTCCCGCCAATCGTGAAATCAGGCCTGTCGAGCTCCAGCTCGAAATCGTGATCGGCCCCGACGATCTCGCGCCTCAGCGCCTCCTGCGAGGCCACGTGCAACGTGAACCCCCGCGCCAGACAGAACCAGACCACGTCGGGCGAGAGCACGAGGGGGCAGCGCTCCGTGAAGGCCAGGTAGGCGGCCTGCACCAGCGGGTGCAGATCCGTGCGCCCCACGAAGGGCGCTTGCGGCAGGATCATCGCCTCGACGGGCGCGACGAGGAGGCTGCGCACCGCAGCGTCGACCTCGAAGGCCGGCAGCCGCGTCGCCGCGAGAGGAACGTCAGCGGCGGCGATCGTAGTCACGTTCATGGCTGGTCCATACCTTTACACGAACCGGTGGTGCTCATCCACGAAGCCGGGTGAACGAAACCTCCAGTCTGGTGGAAATGCGTTCGTGTGCTCATGGTTGGAGTGCACTGGTGACGACGTTTCACTGCATGTCGGACGCCTGCAGTCTTCCAGAACATCCTCGCGCCTGCGCGACCGCGAGAAGCGCCGCGGGCGACCGCGTGTCGATGCATGATTTTGTGTACACTCGGCCGCCATGACGCGCTTCCGCTCGTCCCGCGCCCTCATCAAGTACGCCCACAATTTTTCGCACCCCGGCACCGCTGGTTGGACCCCGTCCGACACCGCGGGAGGGAACCTCGCCCCTGGCGTGACGCACGACGTCCCCACGGCCGACGGTCCCCAGAACGGTGGCTCGTCGAGCGGAGCACCGACGAACAGCGCGCCAGCGAACGTCGCCCCTGTGGTGACCTCGCCGAGTTCCACGCCGATGCAGACGCCTCCCGCGGCAGGGCCGAGCACGAGCGCGCTCCCCCTGTGGGATCCGGTGACGCGGACGGTCACCACCACGGACTTCAAGGGCACGCTTGCCAAGCCTGCGCCGGGTGAGAGTGGACGGGACACCGCGCCGAAGCCGCTCCCGATCACCGCGGAGGCTCCCCCGGTCGCGCCCACCGACGAGCGCGGCAGACCTGCCATCATCGAGAAGCCGGTCCTTCCCACCAACCTCCCCGACCGTCCCCTGCCCCCGTCGCCCGCAGCCGACCCGCGGGACAGGCCGGTCATCATCGAGCGCCCCTACGGCTACACCGACAGCGCCGGACGTCCCCTGCCCCTCACGAGCGGCGAGGGAGTCCTCACGCCGCCGCCCGTCAACACCGCGCCGCCCCCGCCGCCCATGTCGCCCACGCCCACGGTCACCAGCCCTCCCGTGATCCAGGAGAGCATGACCGGGAGCGTCACCGCCCCTGGACCCGTGGTCGACACGGGGCTCGGGACGGCGACCGACATGGCGTCGACCGACCCGTTCACGCAGAGCACCCAGACGGCTGGCAGCATCAGCCAGGGTCTGGAGCAGGCCATGTCTGGCTTCAATGAGGGTCCCCCGCAGCCTGCGGCCGGACCGCTCCCCGAGGCCCATGGCGCGTCCACGTTCCCCAGCAGCAGCACGACGTCGCCTACCGGGCCGGTCGCCGACACCCTTCCCGTATCCCCGTGGTCTTCCGGGAACGACACCTCGACCGTGGGCCAGCCGAGCCTCGACACGTCGACCACAGCGCCATCGCCGACGCACGAAGCCTCGACAGCTCCCTCGGAAGGTATCTCCTCGCAGGATCCCCTCACCGAGACCACGGCGCAGACAGAACAGAGACTCGACACCGCCCCGTCCAAGCAAGACACCACGGCGCAGACAGAACAGGGACTCGACACCGCCCCGTCCAGGCAAGACACCACGCAGCCTGCCGACGAGTTGCTCGCGCAAGACGAGACCAGCACGACGGTCGAGGAGCGCGCGCCGACAGAGGCTTCCGACACCCAGCAGCTCACCGACAGCGCGTCCGCCGAGGTGCCCCAGGACGCAAGGTCCCCGGAGCTGGCCGCTTCGGAGAGCACAGACACGGCACAGCAGACCGCGGACACCACGCAGCAGACCGCGGACACCACGCAGCAGACCGCGGACACCACACAGCAGACCGCGGACACCACACAGACCACGTCCGCCGAACGCGACTCCAGCACTCCCGAGGGTGCGAAGGACAGCGCCACGGAGCAGGCCACAGAGGGCACCCAGGAGGGATCCCGCAGTCCCTCGACCGAGCAGCAGGCCGCCCTCGGGGCCGTTGCGGCCTCTGCGCTGGCGGTCCCCATCGCCGCGACCCTGGGGGGGACGAGCATCACAGCGAAGGCCTCCCAGACGGGAAGTCAGACCGCCGCTTCGCCGGCCCAGACGCCTCCTCGAACCACGCCCCGCGATACCCCGAAGAGCGGCTCCGGCCGCCTCCGTCGCTTCAGGGACACCATCGCCCGGCTGGGCAAGGGCAAGGACAAGGACAAGGACAGGGACACCGGCAAGGCCTCCCAGCAGCCCGTGGCGGGGCAGCCCGCGGCGGTGAGCGACACCAGAAAGCACCTCGACCCCAACAAGCTCTTTGAGGCGCGCGAGGGGAGCGCCGAGCCGAAGTGGAACCACACCCACCGCGAGTGGTACCTCGATCAGGCCACGCTCCTCGAAGCTGCCCGCAGCGCGGCCACAGATCCGGCGACGAAGAAGCAGCTCGGCATGCTCATGATGCACAGCCTGTACAAGGCTGCGCCCATCGCTGAAAAGAGGGCGGACTACCAGGACCGCCAGATCTCGCCCTTCTTCCCCTCGGCCCTGCAGTACTACCGCGACGGGAGCGGGCTCTTCAACAAGGTCGAGCAGGTCTACGAGGACACGCTCGGGTTCGAGAAGGACGGCGGCGTCATCCATCTCGTCGACAGCCCCAGGTTCAGCGAGGTCTTGCAGCGGGAGTATGTCACCCGGAATCTGCCCATCCCTCCCCCGATCACGAACATGCAGCAGTTTCGCGATGCCGTTCGTGACCTGCTCACCAGCATCGACAGCCAGCCGCTGAAGATCGACCCCGGAAAGGACAAGATCCTCTTCGATGTGACCACGCTCCTCGAACAGCAGCTCGGCAAGGCCACGGTGACTCCGGCGGTCGTGCAGCAGCTCGGGTCCAGCCTGGAGAATGCCTTCCTGGACGAGGTGAGCCGGTTCGTGGACGAGAGAGGCCTCACCCTGACGCTCCCGATCAAGCCGGAGCCGTCAACGGGGGGCAGCAAGAACACCGAGCCGGACCCCCCGAAGACGTTCGCCGAGAAGCTCAATGACGTCATCGCCGTCACCCGCATCGCAGCATTCACGGAGCACCTTGGCCACCCCCTGCTGGTGACGCCGAAGTTCCTCCTCGATGCCCCTGCCCCGGGCGCTGACAAGAAACAGGTACCTCAGGGCACCGTGGAAGATCTCAGGTCGAAGGGCGGAGCGCTCTCGACGTTCAGGACCCAGCTCCGAGACACCATGGCGAGCAGCGGCTTCACCGTCGATCCGGTCACGGCGATGGAAGCCTGGCTCGATACCCTTCCCCAGGGAGAGCGCTTCGACATCGGTGCGCTGGAGGCGATCTTCACGGGCCAGAACGTCGCCCTCGCGCAGACCAGCACGCGGACGCAGAACCCGACGACAGGCATCCCGAACATCCATTCCAGCATCGAGGATTTCCTCAAGTCGGGCACGCTGACGAACTTCAAGGGCCTCGCGACCCGGCGCCAGGATCTGCCTTATGTGAAGGTCCTGGCCAGGGCGACTGCCGAGCTGCTCGAAGGGCTCAAAGATGCCAGGTCGCCGGAGGGCAAGAGCGTCGACCAGACGTTCCGGGACAAGAAGTTGAACGACCTGCTCCAGACCTCTTACTTCCGCATGGAAACCGCGATGCGGGAGGCGATGGCATTCCCGGAGAACTTCATCCATTTCCTCAATCAGATCGAGGTCATTCACCAGCAGCTCCAGACGATGCTCGAAATCGTCCAGCCTCACACGGACGAAGCATTCGCCGTCGGTCTCCGCGAGCAACTGGGCAACGTCATTCCCCAGGGCATGCAGACCAGCGCCGAGCTCTACCCCTCCGCGATGCACAGCGTCGCCAGCACCCTCGCGGCGGTCGAAGCCCAGAAGGGAAACAACGAGCTCGCTATCGCGGTCCTCAAGGACAGCTACTACGAAACGTCATTGGCCATCCAGGACGCGAAGAAGTACGACGTCTGGAAGCTCGACGGCGACCAATGGAGCGGCGGCGCCGAGGTCGGAAAGGACACCCTCCAGCGGACGTCGAGCTGGAAGAACGACAAGAACGATCAGGGCCGCGACAGCCCGAAGCTCGACGTTTTCCTCGGCGAGTTCCGCCACAACATCAGCACAGACCGCGCCGTCTACGCGCGCGAAGACCTCACGCAACAGGTCCAGCAGCTCTTCGACAAGGGGCTCGTCTCCGACAGCTTCACGGTGATCATCGACAACACCATCGATCACCTCCACTCGGAGCAGGTGAAAGCGTTCCTCGCCCACCATGCCCAGAAGATCAAGGACGGGAAGCTCAATGTCGCCGTCCTCCGCAGCGCGCAGAAGTTCGACATGCTCGGCATGGACAACTACTACGGCGGCTCCGTCTACACCGTGAACGATCCGGATTCCTTCAAGTCGTTCAACGAGCGCATCAGCGGCTCCGAAGATCGCCTGAAAGGCCTCAATCGTCAGGGCCTCACCCACCTCGTCAAGAGCGCCGGCCAGAGCCTCGACGACTACCGCTCGGCGCTCATGGAGAACACCAAGGCCATCTACGACGCGCTCCCCGCTGATTTCAAGCACCAGCCGGGCGCCGACCTCGCGGAGAACGACGTGCGTCGGTACATCGAAGTCTCCACGATCCAGGACGATGATGGGCAAGTCTTCATCGACTTCGACTTCAAGCCCAAGAGCCCGTTCAAACAGCCCTTCGAGGAAGGTCTCAGCCGCTTTGTCAGGGACAACAACCTGCCCTCCAACGAGCGTTCGAGCTTCGGCTTCGCCACGACCAACACCACCTACATCACGGCCCTGAGCAAGTTCCGCTTCAACCCGGGCCTCGAAGGGGCGGACGTCCGCGCCCAGTACAGCAGGTTCTTCCAGGAGTGGTTCGATAACGTCAGCAAGCGCATCCGCAACGGCACCGATCCGAACACGGTTGCCATGGATCTGATCCTGGAGGCGCGCGAGGGTCGTGACGGCTTCGAGGAAGCCGATCAGATCAAGGCGAAGATGCAGGCGCTCCCGGAGCGCCCCGAGGCCCCGAAGCCCCTGCCGCCGCGGAGAAGCCTCCGCCAGATCCTCACCTCGCCGTTCCGGAGTCGGTCTCGCATCAAGACCGAAACGCCCGGTAGGCCCCCGGGGCTCCCCGAGAAGCCCCCGGCGGAGACGGTCAGCGGCTCACCCACCCCGAGCACGACCACCTCCTCGGCGGTCGAGGCAACGAGCACCGACGTCGCCACCGCGACCCCTTCACTGACATCAGCGCCGATCCAGGAGGTCACGCCTCCGCCCGCGGACGACACCCTCACGAGCGCTCCCTCGGAACAGGCGCTGGCAGTCCCCATCGCAGCGACCGTCGGGGCAACGAGCATCACGGCTGGCGCTCCGCGAACTGCAGCTCAGCCGACGGCTTCCCCGGCTCAGACCGCGCCGCGCACGGCAGCCGGCACCACCCCGAAGAGCGGTCCCGCACGGGTGCGTCTCTTCCGGGATGCTGTCACGCGGCTGGCCAAGGGCAAAGGCAAGCCCTCCTCCCAGCAGCCGGAGGACAGCGACTCCAGGAAATTCCTCGACCCCAACAAGCTCCTCGAAGCCCGGGAAGGGAGCGCCACGCCGTCGTGGAGCCACACGCACCGCGAGTGGTACATCGACCAGGCCGCGCTCCTCGAAGCCGCCCGCAACAGCGCCAGGGACCCTGAGACGAAGAAACAGCTCGGGATGCTCGCGATGCACAGCCTGTTCAAGGCTGCGAGCCTCGATTCGAACCGCGCCGCCCGTCAGGATCGCCAGATCTCCCCCTTCTCGACCCAGGGCTACTACCGCAGCACGGGGAGCAAGCTCCTCGACGACGTCCACCGGGTCTACGAGAGAGCCCTGGGATTCGAGCCGAACGGGAACGTCATTCACCTCGTCGACAATCCCACCTTCGCAGGTGTCCTTCAGCGGGAGTTCGTCACTCGCAACCTCCCCACGTCCCCTCCGCTCGCGACCATCGACCAGTTCCGCAGCGCGGTCCGCGACCTGCTCACCGGCATCGCCACCCAGCCGCTACAGGTAGGGCCCAAGGACAAGATCCTGTTCGACGTGAGCCCCATGCTCCAGCAGAAGCTCAAAGACACGGCGGTGACCCCCGAGGTCGTGGGGCAGCTCAGCACCGCGCTGGAGAACGCCTTCCTCGACGAGGTGACGCAGTTCCTGAACGAGCATGGGAACCCCCTGTCGCCACCTGCCCCGGAAGGATCACCGACGAACGAGGGCCCAGACGGCAGCACGGACACGGAGACCAAGGACGCCGAGAACAAGGACGGCGCCAGGAAGCCTCAGACCTTCACCGACAAGCTCGAACAGGTCGTCAAGGTCACCAACATCGCCGCATTCACGGAGTTCCTCGGCCACTCCATCCTGGTGACGCCGACGTTCCTCGGCAATGCGCCCGCCACGACCACCAGCGAGGGCGCGACGGACCAGCGCACCCCGAACCCCCTCGGCTTGCAGGGCGGAGCCTTGATGGACCTCGACAACGACCTCCGCAACACCCTGACGAAGAGCGGCTATCACGTCGACCCGGTCACCGCGATGGAGGCCTGGCTCGACGCCACTGCCAAGGACAAGCCTTTCGAGATCGGGGCCGTGGAGTCGATCTTCACCCATGCGAACATCGCGCTGCCTCAGCTCAGCACGCGAACGCAGAATCTGCCGAGGGAAGCGACCAACGTGGCTCCAGCGGCGTCGGAATCGAGCGTGGGTCCCCAGGGAGAGGCGGCGACCACCAGCGACCTCCCCTCCACCATCGGCGACTTCCTCGATTCCGACACGATGAAGAACTTCGAGGGTCTCTCCAGCCGCCACCCGGATCGCCCCTACGTCAATGTCCTGACCAGGGCGACCGTGGATCTGCTCAAAGGCCTCCGCAATGTGAGGTCCCCCGAGAGCAAGGACGTCGACGCGACGTTCGAAGACAAGGGCCTCACCGAGCTGCTCCGGACCTCCTACTTCCGCATGGCCCACGCGATGCGGGAGGCCATGGTGTTCCCGGAGAACTTCAACCATTTCATGAACCAGATGGAGGTCATTCACCAGCAGCTCCAGAACGTGCTCGAAATCGTCCGCCCCCACGATGACAGCGCCTTCGAGAGTGCCCTCCGTGAGCGCCTGGGCGACACCATCCCCGCCGGCACCCAGGCCAGTGCAGAGCTCTATCCCTCCGCGATGCACAGCGTGGCCAGCACGCTCGCCGCGGTGGAGGCCCAGAAGGACAGCAACGAGATCAAGATCGCCGTCCTCAAGGACAGCTACTACGAGTCGTCCTACGCCCTCGAAGGCGCGAAGAAGTACGACGTCTGGACGCTCGACGGCGACAAGCTGCGCGACGGCACCGCGCTCGAAGGCCGTAGCCTCGCCCAGAAGTCACAGTGGAAGCAGACCCAAGGCGCGCAGGAGAAGCCCAAGCTCGACGTCTTCTTCGGCGAGTTCCGCCACAACATCAGCGAGGGCAGGCAAGTCTACGCGCGCGAAGATCTCAAGGGTCAGGTCGACCAGCTCTTCGACCAGGGGCTCGTCTCCGACAGGTTCACGGTGATCATCGACAACACCATCGATCACCTCCACTCGGAGCAAGTGAAAGACTTCCTCGCCCACAATGCCCAGCGCATCAAGGACGGGAAGCTCAATGTCGCCGTCTTCCGCAGCGCCCAGAAGTTCGACATGCTCGGCATGGACAACTACTACGGCGGCATTGTCTACAGCGTCAACGAACCGAAGGCCTTCAGCGATTTCAATCGGCGCGCCAGGGCGCCCGAGGACCGCCTGAAAGGCCTCAATCGGCAAGGGCTGACCCACCTCGTCAAGAATGCCGGCGAAAGCCTCGACACCTATCGCTCGGCGATCATGGAGAACACCAGGGCCATCTACGACGCGCTCCCTTCCGGCTTCAAGCATGAGCCGAACGCGGCCCTCGCGGAGAACGACCTGCGTCGGCAGATGGAGGTCTCCATGATCCAGGATGACGACGGGCAAGTCTTCCTCGATTTCGACTTCAAACCTGAGGGCAAGTTCGAGGAACCCTTCAAGGAAAGCCTCCGCCACTTCGCCAGGAAGAACCACCTGCCCGTCGACGAGCGTTCGAGCTTCGGCTTCGCCACGTCCAACATGACCTACATCCCGGAGCTGAAGAAGTTCCGCTTCAATCCGGGCCTCGAAGGGAAGGACGTCCGCGATCAGTACGTCAAGTTCTTCCAGGACTGGTTCGACAGCATCAACACGCACGTCAGCCAGGCTCCGGACGAGAGGCAGACTCCCAAGGGCCCCCAGAAGGTCAACAAGCTGGACGAAGCGTCGTTCCAGATGGGCGCGGCTCTGAGCCAGGACCAGAGAACCCTCCAGGAACCGAGCCTGGGGGCGAAGGCCCGGGCGCTCCCGAAGCGGCCCGAGGCCCCGAAGACCGAGCCCTCCCGGAGCCTCCCCACGACGGTCCCCTCCTCCCCCTCCCAGAGCCTCCCCCCGATCACCGTCACCCCTCCCGGTGCGCCTCCGAGCATCACCACCCGGGGCACGCCCACGCCTGTCAGCGGCTCCCCCGCCCAGGGCTCCCCGGCGACCAGCACTGCCCCGAGCGCCGCCCAGGATGCGAGCCAGCACTCCGGGGACGCGACGACCACCCGCGCCCAGAGCGAGGCCGTGAAGACGCTCCTGGAGCGCAGCAAAGCCTGGTCTCACACGCCCACGGAGGCGGAGCGGCAGGAAGCCGGAACGCTGATGAGCGACGTCCTCCGGGCCAGCGGGGCCAGTGACGTGCTCGTCGACAGGATGCAGCAGCTCGTCCAGAACCCCGACTCCCTCTCCCAGGACCAGTTCGCCACCTGCACCCTCAACAGCGTGCTGCATTCACTGCTCACGTCTCACCTCGGAGGCCTCGCCCAGCTCGTGGCCGCGGAGTTCACCGGTGATCTGCGCGGTCGCGACGGCCAGCAGCTCTTCGACGCGACGCAGGGCCAGCCGAGCGGAAGCCCGAACAAGCTGCTCAGCAACGGCATCAAGAAGCTCGACGCGAAGCGCGCCGACATGGAGAGCAAGGGGCTCACGATGTCGGACACCTACGCGCTCGATTACCTGCTCAGCCGCGGCATGGGCAAGCTCCTGAGCAAGCTCGATCCGGCGCAATACGAAGCGGACCTGAAGACCGCCACCAGGAGCGACCCTGCGTACACCGACAAATCGAGGACGCGGCCGAAGGACGCGACGGGCCCCTCGAAGAAACGAGGAGACCTGCTGCTCTCGGCGGACTCGCTGGTCACCCTGCTCGACAAGGTCTTCGAGACGAAAGCCGAGGTGCTGGCCACGAAGTCGCCGTCGAAGGACGTCGCCCGCATCAATCAGGTGCTCGACAGGGCCAGCGAGGGTTCTTTCGTCCTCGCCACGGTGATGGACGCCGCAGCGCTCCAGGAGCGCGCCCAGGAGCTGAGCGACGATCCCTCGGCCTCCGCATCCTACGATCAGGCCAACGACATCGACCCGTCCAGCGCGCATCAGGTGGTCATCAACGGCCCGATCACCGAGAAGGACGGCTACTACACGGTCCCCCTGCATACCTGGCAGCAGAGCTTCTCCGTCGAGGTGAAGAAGGAGCTGCTCCCGCGGCTCTTCCCGAACTTCACCCTCGGCACCTTCGCACCTGGAAGCTCTCCGACCGCCACTGCCGCCAGCGCCACGCAGACCACGCAGACCACGCAGACCACGCAGGTGCCCCCGAAGGAGACCTCGGGCAGTGACGTCAGCGGCGGCCGGGGAATACGGGAGAAGCTCAACGCGCTCAGGAACAAAGGCAAGGGCGCGCGAAAGCCTCCCGCAGCGGAGGGCCCGCAGCAGGCCCACTTCGACAAAAACAAGCTCATTGCACCGCGCAATGACGGTGAGACCCAGGCGAAATGGAGCGAGACCCACCGCGAGTGGTTCCTCGACCAGGCCACCCTGCTCGACGCCGCCTCCCAGCAGGCCACCGACGCGGAGACGAAGAAGCAGCTCGGGCTGCTGATGCTGAACGCCTACTACAAGGCGGCGACCATCGATCAGGACAAGGCGACCTTCATGGATCGCCAGATCTCGCCATTCCTGCCCCAGGCGTACCGCTATCACCGCAGCACCGGCAACACCCTGCTCGACAAGCTGCACGTCGCCTACGAGTCGGCCCTCGGCTTCCGCGCGCCGGGCCCGCCGACGCAAGATCGCTTCGGCCGCGGGCCCAAGCCGCAGGGGGAGATCCACCTCGTGGACAACCCCACCTTCAAGGAAGTCCTCCAGCGTGACTACGTCACCGAGCACCTCCCCCGGAACCCTCCCATCCGCGGCATCGAGCAGTTCCGCGAAGCGGTGCGCGAGCTGCTCACCAGCGCGGACAGGAGCCCCGCCACCTCGAAGGACGACAAGGTCCTCTTCGACATCACCCCCTTGCTCGCCGACAGGCTCGGCACAGGCCCGCTGCATGCCGACACGGTGCGCGCACTCGCGGCCGAGCTCGAACAGGTCTTCCTCGGAGAGGTGTCACGCCTCCTCGCGGACAGGCGGGACACCCCGAACTTCGACGAGGGCCAATTCCTCCGCGGCCTCGCGCCGGTCGTCGCCAGCACCCAGGTGGCCGCATTCACCGAGCACCTGGGGCGCTCCATCCTGGTGACGCCCCAGTTCCTCGGCCAGGGCCTCCTCGACGCCGGCCAGGGCCCCCTGAGCCAGGACCAGCTCGCCGAGCTCCTCTCGTCGAGCACGTCCAAGCACACGACCTTCGCCGAGGCCCTTGGCGAGACGCTCTCGAAGAGCGGCTACCGCGTCGATCCGGTCGCCGCCAAGGAGGCATGGCTCGACGTGACCTCGGTCGAGGACATCCTCGCGCAGGAGAAGATCGCGCTCACCAAGCTGGGGACCGGGGGAAGCCGCATCCCCACCCTCCACGCGAGCTTCACGGACTTCGTCAACAGCGCGACGCTGGAGAAGTTCGAGGGCCTCGCCACGCAGCACCCAGACCTGCCGTACGTGAGCGTCCTGAGCCAGGCGACCGCAGACCTCCTGAAGGGCCTCGACCAGGCAGCGCTCGCAAACGGGAGCGACATCGCCCAGACCTTCGCGGCCCGGGGGCTCCAGGACCTGCTCCAGACCTCCTACTTCCGCATGGAGAACGCCATGCGCGAGGCCATGGCCTTCCCGGGCGACTTCAACCGCTTCCTGAACCAGATCGAGGTCATTCACCAGCAGATCCAGACGCTCCTGGAGATCGCCAAGCCCTACGGGGACGACGCCTTCGCGCGCGGCGTCATCTCTACCCTGGGTGACACCATCCCCGCTGGATTGAAGCCCAGCGCCGAACTTTACCCCTCCGCCATGCACAGCGTCGCCAGCACCCTGGCCGGCGTCGAGGCGCTCAAGGGGAGCAACGATCTCAACGTCGCCGTCCTCAAGGACAGCTACTACGAATCGTCAGCAGCCATCACCCACGCCAGGACCTACGACGTCTGGACGCTCGATGGCGCCGACAACAGCCTCACCCAGGAGGACGGCAAGGCAGGAAGCGAGGGCAAGCTCGGCGACTCCTCCGGCAAGAAGCTCGACGTCTTCCTCGGCGAGTTCCGCCACAACATCTCCGTCGGCAGGGACGTCTACGCCGTCGAGGACCTCAAGGCCCAGGTCGACAAGCTCTTCGACGAGGGGCTCGTCTCCGACAAATTCACCGTCGTCATCGACAACACCATCGACAACCTCCGCTCCGAGCAGGTGAAGGACTTCCTGGAGCACAACGCCCAGCGGATCAAGGACGGGAAGCTCAACGTGGCCGTCTTCCGGAGCGCCCAGAAGTTCGACATGCTCGGCATGGACAACTACTACGGCGGCTTCGTCTTCAACGTGAACGATCCCGGCGCCTTCGCGGACTTCAACGCGCGCACCGGCAACCCCGTCGACCGCCTGGGGGGCCTGAACCGCCAGGGCCTGACCCACCTGATCACCAGCGCCGGCCCGAGCCTCGATGCCTATCGCTCGGCCATCATGGCGAACACCAAGGAGATCTACGAGGCCATCACCGACGGCTTCAAGCATGCGCCCGGAGCGACGATCCCCGCGGACGATCTGCGGCAGCACATGCACGTCGCGCTCATCGAGGGCGACGACAAGCAGGTGTTCATCGACGTCACCTTCCAGGGCAACCTGAAGGGCGAGTTCGAGTCCCAGTTCAACAAGTTCATCGCGCAGCACCACCTGCCGGTCGACCAGCGGTCGAGCTTCGGCTTCGCCACCTCGAACCTCACCAACATCGGCGGCCTCCCCAAGATCCGCTTCAACCCCGGCCTCGAAGGACCCGACGCGCGCGCCAGGTACGTCGATTTCTTCAACCAGTGGTTCCAGTTCTTCGACAGCCGCCTCGGCGAGAAGAGCCTCGGAGACATCCTCTTCGACCTCCGCATGGAGGGGCTGGAAGGAGGGCAGAACCCCACCCGCATCACCGCCGGCGCGGTTCCCAGCCCCACGGCCATCGTCGCGGGTGCCCCGGCCCCCACGTCAGCACCCCGCACCGTTCCCGACACGACCGCGACGACCGACACCGCTGGCACGAAGCGCTACCCGCAATACAGCGCACGCGATCTCGAGGTCCTCGCCGTCTTCACGTCCGGATCGACGAAACCGCAGCGCGTACGGATGCCGGACGGCTCGGAGAAGGTCCTCAAGTACGGCAGCGAGCGGGACCGCGATCACATCCGCACCGAGGTGCTGACGCAGAAGCTCTACAAGGCGGCCGGCATCCCCACGCTGGACGCGACGCTCGTCGAGGTGGACGGCAACATCGCCCAGCTCACGGACTACCAGCCGAAGTTCGCGGTCCCCGAGGTCGAAGATCTCCGTGAATCCCCGGACTTCTTCCGGCACGTCGGCGCCGACATGGTCCTGTCCAACTGGGACCTGTTCAAGAATGACAACTGGATGGAGATCGGCGGGCGGATGGTGCGCGCCGATCTCGGCGGCGCGCTGGACCGGCGGGCGCAGGGAGATCGCAAGCCCGACTTCTACGACACGAAGGTCGCCGAGTTCGACTCGATGCGCGAGAAGGACGCCGCGCGGAACCCCTACCGCCTGCTGACGAACCACGAGATCGCCGACTCCGTGCGGACGTTCATCTTCCACCTCACGCCCGAAAAGATCGACGCAGCACTGGGGGAGGTGGGGCTCTCCACCGAACATGCCGAGAAGCTGAAGACGGCGATCCTGGACAGGATGCGCGACGCAAAAGCGTGGGCCGACAGGCAGTACCCGCTGACCGAGGTCCACGCCGTCAATCACCGGCCCACCCCCCCCACGCTGCCCGACGACTCGGGAACCGAGCGCCTGGACGCCTTCGCTGAGCTGAGAGAGCTGGGCTACGCGCTGGATCCTTCCGTCCCCTGGAACGCTGAGGATCCGAGCCTCGCCCAGACATTCCTGCGCTCCCTGCCGCCAGACCAGCTCCTGAAGGCCATCCAGCCCCCTCAGGTCCAGAAGAGCGACGATCTGCGCCAGACGCCGCCCATGGTGGGACCCGAGGAGCTGCTCGACGACAGCCAGTTCGGCGGCGGGTTGCGCGAACTCATGGCCCGCAACCTGGCGCGCATGGAGTCTGGCGTGCTCATTCGCCGGATGTCCGACGCCGAGAAGGACGCCTTCGTCGAGGCCAGCCGGACCGGCGATATCGAGACGATCGCCAGCCTGCTGTTCAAGGGATCGGGCCCCAGCACGCGCGGAGAGATCGTCTTCTCCGTGAACGATCCCTTCGTGTTCGAGCGAGAAAAGAAGGATCTCAAGGAGGGCGAGAAGATCCCCAAGGAGATCCCCGGGTACCGATGGATCATGGAGGTGCCGATCACCGAGCAGATGCTCGGCTTCCTTCGGGACCACAGCTACATCAGCAACCCGCACCGCACGCGGAAGCCCACGGCGTTCATGGGCAACGCCAACCTGAAGAACGAGGGAGACGCCGGTGGGCGCGACAACGCGTCCGGGATCTCCAACGTGGTGCTGAAGAAGCAGGGCTTCGAGCGGTTCTGGAGCGGAGTGAGCGAGCTTCGCTTCGTCGAGGCGAACAAGCACCTCTGGGTGAACCGCAGCAACAACAAGGAGCTTCGTGAGGCCCAGGAGGAGGCCGCGCGACGAGAGAACCAGGAGCGGGAAAAGACGCGCCGGGAGCAGGAGAAAAAAGAGCGCAAGGAGCGCGACGCGGCCTTCGAAGACGAGGGCTTCGGGTTCAACATGCTGGAGGCCCAGGAGGACAGCGACGCGCCGGAAGACGGCACCGCGCTGGACGGGCGCTACGCTCGAAGAGGCGTCTACGCGCTGGGAGACGACGCAGCAGTCACAGAGAACGCCCGCAACCTGTCCGGGAAGCCGAGGCACGAGGCGGTCACGAACGAAGCGCTGGGCACCCTCGGCGCACAGGACAAGCTCACCATCATCGCACATGGTGGCGGGCGGCAGCGCTTCGGCGGGATGACCCCCGACGCTCTGGCCCAGCACCTGAAGGAGGCCGGCGTCACCGCGCTCGCGACGCTGAGCCTCAAGGGCTGCGACAGCGCCGATTACGCGCAGGATCTGATGGAGAAGCTCCAGGAGCAGGGCATCTCCGTCGACCGCATCACGGGGCGCGATGGCAAGGTCACCATCACGTCCGACGGTCGGACACTGGTCCGCGCCCCGGGTGACGGACGCTGGGTGCACCAGGCGCCAGGGACGAAGCAGGAGGTGCGGCGCGAGGATGGCGGCGTCGTCAGGGGAGATCCTTACGCAGGTGAGCGCGAGGAAGCCGTCCAGGCACGCAGCGCGCAGCACGAAACGAAGATCAACGCCGACGAGCTGACTGACCAGGAGCTGAGCGAAGCGCTTTTCAGCGAAGGTCAATCGATCCCGGCAGAACACCTCGGGGAGGGTCAAGCCGTGGTGCCACGCGTCCCCAGAGCGTGGCGTGAGACCTTTCAGAGCCAGCTCAAAGCCCGCCCGAACACCCGGAAGATGATCCTCGCCTTCAATGGCGTCCCCAACTCCCGGCTGGCGGACATGGTTCTGGACTCTGTCATCAAGCGGCTGGACGAGAAGCTCGATCCCAACAAGACGTATCAGACTGGTCTCTACAGCCTGCGCTCGGCCTCAAGCGACGGCACCTCGAAATCCGGAGCTGCCGAGTACGTGTTCCGACTGAACCCTGCACACAAGGGTGAGTACGGCCCTGCCGTCATTGCAATGCTCAGCGGGGTGAAGGCCACGCTCGCTCCCGAGGGCGGAGCCACGGAGGCTCCCGACCTCCAGACGGATCTGTTCGAGCCCATGGGCGTGACGACGTACAACGGCAACACCAGCAGCAAGACCAAGATCTCGCTGGGCGATCTCCACCACCAGTGGGTCCAGCCTGGAGAGAAGCTCGCCCTCGAAAAGTTCCAGACGAAGCTGGATGAATACCTCGGAGACGCGGATAACAAGACCTGGAAGGAGAATGCTGAGGAGCTGCTCGGCGGCGGGGATTGGGCTGCGAGGAGGATTGTCGAATCGAGCAACTACGGGGACGGCGAACCGCAGGACACCTTCCTTCTCTGGGTGCGCAACCACGACAAAACACCGACCCACAACATGACCGACGCTCTCCTCCAGGAGATCGTCCAGGCCATCGCAGCCACAACCCGATCGCAACGAAATGCTCCCATCAAATCCCAGTTCATCCTCTTCGGCGACCTGAAGCCCGCCGAGAAGGCTGCTGAAGAGGCGGCGATCAAGGCAGAACGAGGAGCGGCAAGCACCTCGAAGGGTTCGAAGAGCGGTGCGAGGGGCAAGAAGAACGACAAGCAGTCCTCATCACCCCTCCTCGATACCGCGACGAAAGTGAAGGATTGGTTCTCCGAGGCAGGAAGCCGTGAAGGCGACACGGCGGAACCAGAGGTGCGCGTGCTCGACCTGCGCAGCCTCCACGCGAAGGATTCCTTCGGTTCCTACCTGTCCCAGTGGGCTTTTTATCGGCTCGTGCAGCAGACGATGAAGCCCAGGCTCATCATCGGGGGCGAGTCCGGGAACATGGACGGCTTCGGGTACAGCGGCGTCCCTGTCATCTCGATCGATATCGTCGATAAACCCAAGATGCAGGCGCAGAAAATCCTGGGTGACCGTATCGGCCAGTACACCTTGCTCACACCCCTGTGGTCGCTGGTCAACTATGGGGAGGGAGAGGATCCGGAGCTGTTCCGCCAGTATCTCTATGGCGCCATCCTCAACAACGTCGCGAGCTGGGACAAGGACCTGGCTCAGGAGTCGAGCACGACCACCGGCACAACCACGCCACGTACCACCAGCACGGGCGCGGAAACGACGCGTGGCTCCGGGAAAGAGGCGACGGCTCCCGTGGACGTCACCAAGGTCACGGAGCGCGCCCAGATCCAGGCCCTGGAGGCTCTCCTGGAGAAGAGCCCGACCTGGTCCCACCAGCCCACGGCGGCGGACAGGCAAGAGGCCACGAAGCTCCTCGGCGACCTCATGAGGGCGAGCGGTGCGAGCCAGGCGCTCGTCGACAGGCTGGGGGAGCTGATCCAGGACCCCGACGCGCTCTCCCAGGATCAGTTCTCCACCTGCGCGCTCCACAGTGTGCTGCACGCCTTGCTCACGAACCACCTCGGGGGACTCGCGCAGCTCGTCGCCGCCGAGTTCACCGGAGATCTGCGGGGACGCGACGGCCAGTCGATCTTCGACGCCTCGCACGCCTCGCACGCCTCGCACGCCTCGCAGGGACAGCCGCTCGGCACCCCGAACAAGCTGCTCCACAACGGCGTGAAAAAGCTCGAAGCGAAGCGCGCCGACCTGGAGAGCAAGGGGCTCACCCTGTCGGAGGAGTACGAGCTCGACTACCTGCTGAGCCGGGGCATGGGCAAGCTCCTGAGCAAGCTCGCGCCGGAGCAGTACCAGGCCGACGCGGAGACCACGGCCAGGAATGCGCCGGGATACCTCGACAAGGCTCCGGAACGGCCGAAAGAGGCGACGGGCCCGTCGAAGAAGCGCGGGGACCTGTTGCTCTCGGCGAACTCGCTGGCGACCCTGTTCGACAAGGTCTTCGAGACGCAGGCCGAGGTGCTGGTCACGCGCACGCCGGACAGCGACGTGGCGCGCATCAACGAGGTGCTCAGGAAGTCCGACGAGGGCCCGTTCGTCCTCGCCACGATCAGGGACGGCCAGGCGCTCCAGGCGCGTATGCAGGCGCTGACCGCGGACCCGTCGGCGTCCATGCCTTACGATGACGCGGCGGCGATCGCCCTCTCGGACGCCCATCAGGTGGTCATCAACGGCGAGATCACCGAGAAGGACGGCTACTACACGGTCCCGCTGCACACCTGGCAGAAGAGCTTCTCCATTCAGGTGACGAAGGAGCTCCTGCCCAGGCTCTTCCCGAATTTCACCCTCGGCACGTTCGCGCCGGAGAATGCGTCGACCGCGGCACCCAGGGGAACGACGACGGAGCCGGAGGAGCCTTCGCGCAGCGACGTCACCGGAGTCCGTGGCCTGCAGGAACGGCTCGCGGCGCTCAAGTCCAGGGCGAAAGGCAAAGGACGGAGCAATGCGCAGGCGGACCGCTCGACCGAGAGTCAACTCGACACGAACCGGCTCATCGCGCCGCGCGAGGAAGGCGCCACCCCGCCGCGGTGGAACGACACTCACCGCGAGTGGTACCTCGACCAGGCCACCCTGCTCGACGCGGCCTTGCAGCAGGCCACCGACGCCGCGACGAAGAAGCAGCTCGCGCTGCTCATGATGCACGGCTACGCCAAGGTCGCGACCATCGACCAGGACAAGGCGAACTTCCAGGAGCGGCAGGTCTCGCCGTTCCTGCCGCAGCCCTACCGCTACCACCGCAGCACCGGCAACAGCCTCCTCGACAAGCTCCACGTCGCCTACGAGTCGGCCCTCGGCTTCCGCGCGCCAGGACCGCAGCCCGCGGACAACCTGGGGCGGCCACCCAGGCTGAAGCCGCAGGGCGTCATCCACCTCATCGACAACCCGACCTTCAACGAGGTGCTCCGGCGGGAGTACGTCACCGCGCACCTCGCCGCGAACCCGCCTCTCCACGACGTCGAGCAGTTCCGCGGCGCGGTGAGGGTGCTGCTCGCCAGCGTGCACGCCAGCCCCGCGACGTCGCCGGATGACAAGGTCCTCCTCGACATCACGCCCCTGCTCGCTGACCGCCTCGGCGACGCAGCGCTGAACCCCACCACCCTGCGCACACTCACGGCCGACCTCGAAACGGCATTCCTCGAAGAGGTGTCGCGCTTCCTGGACGACAGGCGGGACCTCCCCCACTTCGACGAGGGCCAGTTCCTCCGCAGCCTCGCGCCGGTCGTCGCCAGCACCCAGGTGGCAGCGTTCACCAAGCAGCTCGGGCGCTCCATCCTGGTGACGCCGGAGTTCCTTGAGAAGAAGAACCTCGACGCCAGCGCGGAGCCCCTGAGCCAGGAGCAACGCGACGCGCTGCTCTCGACCAGCGCGTACAAGCACCCGAGCTTCACCGAGTCCCTCGGGGAGGCACTCTCGAAGAGCGGCTACCGCGTCGATCCCATCGTGGCCAAGGAGGCCTGGCTCGACGTCGCCTCCATCGAGGAGATCTTCGCGCAGGAGCAGATCCCGCTCACCAGCCTCGCCACCCGTGGCTCCGGCATCCCCGTGGTCCACGCGAGCTTCGCGGACTTCCTCCGCACCGGGACGCTACAGCGCTTCGAAGGGCTGGCCAGCGAGCACCCCAACCTCCCCTACGTGGAGGTCCTGAGCCGTGCGACCACGGACCTCCTGAAGGGCCTGGAAGACGCCGCGCGCGCGGGCGGAAAGGACATCGACCAGGCTTTCCAGTCCAGAGGGCTCGGCGACCTGCTCCAGACCTCCTACTTCCGCATGGAGAACGCCATGGGCGAGGCCATGGCATTCCCCCAGGACTTCAGCCGCTTCCTCAACCAGATCGAGGTCCTTCACCAGCAGATCCAGACCCTCCTGGAGATCGTCCAGCCGTACGGAGAAGGCGCGTTCGAGCGGAGCCTCCTCGACCATCTGGGCGACGTCCTCCCCCAGGGCGTCACTCCCAGCGCGGAGTTCTATCCCTCCGCCATGCACAGCGTCGCCAGCACCCTGGCGGCCGTCGAAGCCCAGAAGGGGAGCAACGCGCTCCGCGTCGCTGTCCTCAAGGACAGCTATTACGAATCCTCAGCGGCCATCTCCCACGCCAGGACGTACGACGTCTGGACGCTCGACGGCGACACCATGCGCGGCGGACAGCCCCTCGGCGCAGACAGCCTCTCCCCGAGCCGGGGCGAAGCAGAAGGCCCCGCCACCCAGGGGAACCCCAAGGCGGCGCAATTCGACGTCTTCCTCGCCGAGTTCCGGCACAACATCTCGGGGGGCAGGGACGTCTACGCCATCGAGGATCTCGCCCACCAGGTCGATGAGCTCTTCGACAAGGGCCTCGCCTCCGACAGGTTCACCGTCGTCATCGACAACACCATCGACAACCTCCGCTCGGAGCAGGTGCGGGACTTCCTCGCGCACAACGCCGCGAGGATCCGGGACGGGAAGCTCAACGTCGCCGTCTTCCGCAGCGCGCAGAAGTTCGACATGCTCGGCATGGACAACTACTACGGCGGCTTCGTCTACGGCGTGAACGATCCGAAGGCCTTCGCGGGCTTCAACGCGCGCGCCCGGAACCAGGAGGATCGCGTCCAGGAAGGGCTGAACCGGCAGGGACTGACCCACCTGGTCTCCAGCGCCGGCGAGAGCCTCGACGCCTACCGCGCGGCGATCATGAAGAACACCCGCGCCATCTACGAGGCCATCCCTGACGGCTTCAAGCACGATCCCGTGGCTCCGCTCCCCGCGAACGACCTGCGCCAGCACATGCATGTGGCGCGTATCGAGGGGGACGACCGTCAGGTCTTCATCGACGTCACCTTCAAGGGGAACCTGCAGTCGGTGTTCGCCTCCCAGCTCAACACGTTCATCAAGGAAAACCGCCTGCCCGTCGACGAGCGTTCGAGCTTCGGATTCGCCACCTCGAACCTCACCACCATCGCCGATCTGCACAAGATCCGCTTCAACCCTGGCCTCGAAGGGCCGGAGATCCGCGACAAGTACGTGGAGTTCTTCGGCAAGTGGTTCGCCTTCTTCGACAGCCGCCTGCGCGATGGGATGGCCATCAAGGACATCGTCTTCGATCTCCACCAGCACGGGCTCGACGCCCCCTGGACCCCGGCCGCCAGCACCACCGCCGGCACGAGCCCCGACGCCAGCGCCTCGAACCCGAGCGCCACCGCCCCCAGCGCCCGGAGCACGGCCACCCTGGACCCGAACAGGCTCATCGCCCCGCGCGCCGAGAGCGCCCAGAGCGCCGAGGCGCAGGTCTACAGCGAGACCCACCGCGAGTGGTACCTCGGCCAGGCCACCCTCCTCGACGCTGCCTACCAGCGCGCCACGGACGAGGAGACGAAGAAGCAGCTCGCGCTGCTCATGATGCACAGCTTCCGCAAGGTCGCCGGCATCGATCAGCGGAAAGCGGAGGCGCAGAAGCTGCAGAACACGCCTTTCCTGCCGGACCCCTATGGTTACCACCGCAGCACGGACAACATCCTGCTCAAGAAGGTGCACCTCGCGTACGAGGCAGACCTCGGCTTCCACACGCCGGAAGGAGGCACGGCACCCACCTCCGGCCAGCGCTTCCTCACGGGCGTCCTTCACCTCGTCGACAACCCCACCTTCAAGGAGGTGCTCGCGCGCGCGCACGTCTCGGCGCACCTCCCCGACAACCGTCCCCTCGGCAGCACCGCGGAGTTCCGTGAGGCGGTGCGGGAGCTGCTCGCCAGCGCCCTCCGGAGCCCCTCGACCTCGGACGACGACAGCCCCCTGCTCGACGTCACCCCGCTCCTCGCCGACAGGCTCGGCGATGGCTCACCCCAGGCCAGCGCGGTACGGGAGATCGTGTCGGAGCTCGAACGGATCGCCCTCGAGGAGGTCTCGCACCTCCTGGAGAGCACCCGGAACACCATCGTCCTCGACGAGGGCCAGCTCCTCCGCAAGCTCGCGCCGGTGCTCGCGAAGACGCAACTCGCTGCCTTCTCCAGCCACCACGGGCATCCCGTCCTGCTCACGCCGAGCTTCCTCAGCGCTGCGCTCATCGACAAGAACCCTGGCCCCCTCGACCAGGACCAGCTCGACGCGCTCCTCTCGGCGAGCAAGGGCAAGCACAACGGCTTCGTCGGGTCCGTGCTCAAGGCGCTCTCGAAGAGCGGCCACCGCGTCGATCCGATCACCGCCAAGGAGGCCTGGCTCGAGGTCGCCTCGATCGAGGAGATCTTCGCGCAGGAGAAGATCGCGCTCACCACCCTCGCCACCGCGGGCCAGGGCATCCCCGAGATCCACAAGAGCTTCGATGGCTTCCTCGCCAGCGACACCCTGCGCAAGTTCGAGGCGCTGGCCGGGAGCCACCCGGACGCGCCTTACGTCGAGGTCCTGAGCCGGGGAACCGCCGCGCTGCTGAGGGGCCTCGGCGACGCCCAGTCCTCAGCCCACAGCACCATCGCCGCGAGCTTCGAGGCCAAGGGCCTGACCGACCTCCTCCAGACCTCGTACTTCCGCATGGAGAACGCCATGCGCGAGGCCATGGCCTTCCCGGGGGACTTCGCCCGTTTCCTCAACCAGATCGACCTCATTCACCAGCAGATCCAGGCGATCCTGGAGATCGCCTCCCCGTATGGACCCGAGGATTTCGCCGCCGGCCTCGTGGCGCACCTCGGCGACACCATCCCCGGCGCAGACGGTCCCCCCCGCGACGACCAGACCACCCTCGCGGAGGTCTACCCCTCCGCGATGCACACCCTCTCCACCACCCTCGCCGCGGTCGAGCGCCAGAAGGGAAGCAACGCGCTCAACGTCGCCGTCCTCAAGGACAGCTACTACGAGTCGGCAGACACGCTGGAGACCACCGCGCGCACCTACGACGTCTGGCGCCTCGACGGTGGCCGCGTGCGCGACGGGAAATCCCTCGACGACAACGCCCTCGAGCGGCTCGGCGACAGGGATCCCGTGACGAGCGCGACGCAGCACCTCTCGACCCAGAAGCTCGACGTCTTCCTCGGCGAGTTCCGCCACAACATCTCGAGGGGGAGAGACATCTACGGCATCGAGCAGCTCGCCCACCAGGTCGATGAGCTGTTCGACAAGGATCTCGTCTCCGACACCTTCACCGTCATCATCGACAACACCATCGACACCCTGCGTTCCGAGGACGTGCAACGCTTCCTCGATCACAACATCGACCGCATCCGCGCCGGCAAGCTCAACGTCGCCGTCTTCCGCAGCGGCCAGAAGTTCGACATGCTCGGCCTGGACAACTACTACGCGGGCATCCTCTATGCGGTGAACGACCCGCGCACGTTCACCGGCTTCAACGACCGCATCCGCGAGCCCCAGGACCGCCTGGGTGGCCTGAACCGGCAGGGGCTCACCCACCTCGTCTCGAGCGCCGCAGAGAACCTCGACGAGTACCGCCGCGGGGTCATGGAGAACACCAGGCGCATCTACGACGCGATCGGCGACCGCTTCAAGTTCAGCGCCGAGTCCGTACCCAGCGCGCGCGAGACCCGCGCTCACATGTACGTCGCCAAGATCGAGGGCGATGACAAGCAAGTCTTCCTCGACTTCACCTTCAAGGGTGCCAGCAAGGACGCCCTGAAACGCCAGTTCGAGAAGCACCTCGATGCCTTCATCGAGGAGAATGGCCTGCCCGCCGACCGCCGGTCGAGCTTCGGCTTCGCCGCCTCGAACCTCACCGGGATCGACGGCATGCCCAAGGTCCGCTTCAACCCAGGGCTCGAGAGCAAGGAGACCAGCGAGAAGTACCTGGAGTTCTTCGATCGCTGGTTCACCTTCTTCGACAGCCGCCTGGAGAAGGGCATGGCCCTGGAGGAAGTGCTCCAGGAGCTCAAGGACCACGGCCTCGGCGAGCGCCGCAACCGCTGGGGCTTCGCGCTGCCCAGCATGAAGGGAATCGTTCGCGCCCTGAAGGGAGGCGTTCGTTCTCTGAAGAAGCGGCTCGGCATCGCGCCCCGAGTAAGCGGCCCCATCGCCGCCGCCGGAGCGACGACGGCACCGTCGGGGGAAAACACCCGTGACCCCGAAGCGTCTCGCGACGGGACACGCAGCGTCTACGCCCTGGGCTCCGATGCCACCGTGCAGCACAACGCCAGGAACCTCGCTGGCAAGAAAGGCCACCGCCGCATCGCCCGCAGCGAGCTTGAGAACCTCGACGCCAGGGACAAGCTCACCATCGTGGCCCATGGAGGACCCGACACCTTCGGGGAGCTGACGCCCGCCAAGCTGGCCGAGCACCTCCACGAAGCAGGGGTGCGCGCGCTCGGCACGCTGAGCCTCAAGGGCTGCGAAAGCGCCGATTTCGCGGGCGACCTGATGGTGGAGCTGCAGCAGCGCGGCGTCACCGTGGACCGCATCACCGGGCGAGAGGGCCGCGTCACCATCACCTCCCGAGGGCGAACGTTCGTCGCCAGGAACGAGGGCGAAGAAGAGCGCTGGTTGCACCAGGCCCCGAGCACGAAGGTCGAGATCCTACGCGGGGAAGACGCGCAGGTGGTCCGGCGCGATGTCTACGCGGACCGCCCTGCGACGGAGGCCGAGGGGAGCCCGCTCCTCGACGGCGAGACGAGGGACGCGGGCGCGCTCGCCACGGAGGAGAAGCTCCGAAAGAAACTCTTCCGGGAGGATGAGACGCCGATCAGCGTGGGACGTGAGTCTACGCAGGTCTCTCCCCTGGTCTTCAAGCCCTGGAAGGATAAGGCACCGCGGTGGCAAGGTCCGGAAAAGCTCAGACTGATCCTGGCTCAGTACCAGGGTCTCATGAAGGGGCTGACCGACATCCCTGACAACGACAGAGCGAAGTACACCCACCGCCTGGAACAGCTCTCCAGCCAGAAAACGCGCCCCATGGCCTTCATCCTGGACCCCCATCAGTACGGGGAACGTGCCCCCGCCATCGCCGCCATGCTCAGCGGCCTGGAGTGCGTGATCGAGGACGACACCAGGCGCGCCGAGCTGAATGGCGCGCTCTTCGAGCCGCTGGTCATCACGCCGGAGAGGCCCCCTGCAGCGAGCTCGAAGAAGGACAAGGCCTCCATGAAGGATCTGCACCTCTACTGGGTCCAGGAAGGACACGATTTCCCCCTCCAGACTTTCGCCAGGCAGGTCGCGGCCTACCGAGACTCGCTGGGCCAGGAGTGGATGGATGCTGCCAGGTCGCTCTTCGATGCGGACAGCGGGCAGGATGTGGAGATCGTCTCCCGCGAGGGCCATGGCGCGCTGAACGGGAACACCGAGCAGCAGACCTTCCTGCTCTGGATCCGCAAACAGACCAATTCATCCGGCCACAACATGACCAAGGCGCTGCTGGACGAGCTGGTCAAGGCGATGGCCTCTGTCGCCGCTTCCCGCCCGCACCACGCGAACAGCTTCAAGATCCTCCTGTTCGGGGACAAGCAAGGCGCCTCCCACATCGCGGATCTCGTCCCTGCCGCGCCGGGGCAGACTTCCCGTCGCGGCAACGCCCGCGGCGCGACGGTCGCGCAGCACGTCAGCACCACCTTCATCGATGCGTGGTCAGATGAAGGGCAGCCTGCCCTGGAGGTGGTCGATCTGCGCGACCTCCACCGGAAGCCGCACTTCCAGACCTATCCCGAGCAGTACGCCTTCTACCGTCACGTGCTCGACACCTTCACGCCGGCGTTCATCGCGGGCGTCGAGAGCGGGAACATGGATGGCTTCGCCTACTGCGGCATCCCTGTCCTCTCCATCGATCCCGACGATCTCCCGAGCCAGCAGTGCGACCGGCTTCTCCTCGATCGCATCGGCAACTACACCTTGCTCACGCCGCTCTGGTCCCTGGTCAACTACGGCGACCAGCAGTCCCCCGAGGAGGCCGCCTTGTTCCGCCGCTACCTCTATGGCGCCATGTTGAGGCACATGAAGTGGGCACCGCCCTCGATCACCCCGTGAGAGTCCCTGCGACCAAGGCCGTGATAGGAAAGCTGCCATGCTCAAGCGCGCGCCAGAGCCTGTGAAAGCCCTCCCCGCCGCCACCGTCGCCTGGCGGATGGGAGGGCAGCTCCACATGACGGTGATCGCCAAGGCGAGCTTCGCCTTCGCGCCCGAGGCGGAGATGGTGCGCGTGCACCCGCAGCAGTTCCTCGCCGCAGACGTCTTCCACGGAGGTGACGCGCCGAGGACCGTCCGCTTCGGCAGCGACCGCGTCCCCTTCCTCGGCCAGGCCGACGTGGTCTTCACGGGCCACGCCCACGCGCCGAGGGGCACCGCCGTCCAGTCCCTGCCCGTGCGCCTGACCCTCTTCGACGGCGCGGAGATCCTCCTCGACAAGGCCCTCCTCGTCCAGGACCGCGTCCCCTTCCAGCAGATGCCCCTCGTCTACGAGCGCACGACCCGCGGTGACGATCGGCAGCACAACCCCACTGGCATCGATCCGAGCGCCGGCCCGGTGACGCCAAACATCGTCGATCCCCGCAGCCCCACCCGCCCCGCCGGGTTTGGGCCCATCGCCAGCACCTGGCCCGAACGCGCGCGCCTCCTGGGCGCGACCCCCCGCGCGGCGCTCGAGGGCCCCGTGCAAGAACTCCCCGGCACCTTCGACTGGTCTTACTTCCAGGCTGCGCCCCCCGACCAGCGGGTGAGGTATCTCCGCGGCGGCGAGTGGCTCGTCCTCCAGGGCCTGCACCCCGACCATCCCCAGCTACGCATGTGCGTCCCGAGGACCCGCGCCCTCGCGCGCATCCACGGCCTCTCCGCCTTCGGCATCACCGAGGGCCACCTGCTCGAGCTGCAGGCCGACACCCTGCGCATCGACGGCGCCGAGGAGCGCTGCACCCTGGTCTTCCGGAGGAGCTTCCCCCTGGCGAGCGAGGCCGCCCTCGCGGCCGCGCGCATCGTCGCCGGCGTGGAGCTTCCGGGGGAGTCGCTTACCTGGCCCTCGCGGCCGGAGAGCATCCCTCCGCCCATGCCGGAGGCTGCACAGCCGCCCCCCTCAGCGCCTCCACCCCGCGCAGTTCAGGCGCGCCCCGCGGCACCTGGCGTGCCCGCGAAGGCCCCTGCGAACGTCGGCGCGACCATGAACCTCGATCACCTCTTCGCACTCACGGGAGAAGCCCCGCCCGCGGTCGCAGATGCAGCCCTCCCGTTCCGCCCGGGGCTCTCACCCGAAGCCATGCCCGCCGCTTCCAGGGCGACGGCGGCGACGGCGGCGACGGCGGCGACCGCACCGCGGCTCGACACCGGCACCATGGCGCTCGACGCCGAGATCCCCGACCTGACCGCCTTCCTCGCCGCGGGACCCGGACCTCAGGCAGCGGGCGCAGTCCCCCCTCAGGCTCACAGCGCACCAGTCGCTCCCCCCGCAGCCTCGGGCACCGCTCCTCGGCCTCAGGGCGCGCCTCCGCAGGTCCTCGTCCCGGAGGCCGCGGCAAAGCGCACGGTTGCCGGGCTCGCCTCGCAAACGCTCGACATCTCGGACGAAGAGGCCCTGACCCCCCGCACCTCGGCGCTCCCCTTCGAGCCGCCGCCCCAGGGAAGCACGCTCCCCGTGCAGGTGCGCGCTCCCGGTCCCATCGCGCGGCGGGAGATCCTCACCTCCGGAACGATGGCCCTCTCGCCCGAGGACATTCCCCTCTCGGCCCCGGAGCAGGCGCTGCCTTTCCGCGCCCCTCCCTCGGCCCCGTCCGCTCTACCCCTGGCGACGACAACGCCTCCTGCCGGGAGCCCAGCGCCCACCGCGCCACGCCCTACCGCGCCACACCCCACCGCGCCCCCCCAGGTGCCTTCCCTGCCCCGGCGCTCGGCCCCTCCGCCAGCACCGCCGCCTCCACCGCACGCCCCCGCCATTCCCCGGCGCTCGGCCCCTCCGCCAGCACCGCCACCCGTGCCTGGAGCCGTTCATGCCCCTCCGCGTCCGGCCCCACTGCCCGCACCACCCCCTCCCCTGTCTGGAGTCACGCCCGCAGGTCCGCGCCCCGCACCGCCTCCTCCTGCGCCCGCAGCAACGCGCCCCCCGCCGCCTTCAGCCGCGCCGCTGACAGCGCCTCCCGCGCCTCCTGCGCCTACCGCGCCCCTGGCAGCACCTCCCGCGCCCCTGGCAGCACCCCCTGCGCCTCCCGCGCCTCCCGCGCCTCCTGCGCCCCTGGCAGCACCTCCCGCGCCTCCTGCGCCCCTGGCAGCACCTCCCGCGCCTCCCTCCCCTCCTGCCCCGCCGCGCCCCACCCCGGCCGCGGACCCGTATGCTTCTCCGTACGCGCGGCCTCAGACCGCGCCACCACCTCCGCCTGCCCGGAGTGCCCCAGAGACCCCGCCGCTACCGACCCCTTCCGCCGAGCTGAAAAGGAACCTGTATGATCGATTCGGACGCAAATAGCTCCGTCCTTCCGGACCGCGAGCCCCGGCCAGAGGTGTGCGCATGAGCAGCTCCAAGAAAGACTTCCTGCAGATCCGGGTCGAGTGCAGCGCCTTCTCAAGCGCAGACTTCAGCCTCTACAAACTCACCGGCCGGGAGGTGATCTCCCAGCCTTTCGAGTTCGACATCGAGATCGGCGGCAAGGCGGAGTTCGCCTTCGACGGTGCCTCGGTCACCGGCACCGACATCGCCCTCGTCTTCGAGCACGAGGGCATCGAGGTGCGCCGCGTGCACGGCATGGTCGCGGAGGTGAGCGACATGCTCGCCAAGCTGAAGGACTACCGGACCTACCGGCTCCGCATCGTCCCCCGCGCGCTCCGCCTCGCCCTCGTCGAGACCTCGGAGATCACGATGAACATCGCGATCCCCGACATCATCAAGAAGAAGCTGGAGCTCGTGGGCCTGTCCGGGGGCGACGTGGAGCAACGGCTCCTCGGCAGCTACGCCCCCCGGGAGTTCGTGGTGCAGTACCAGGAGCCCGATCTGGCCTTCGTCAGCCGCCTCGCCGAGCACCTGGGCATCAGCTACTACTTCCACCACAAGAGCGGCAAAGACGTCCTCGTCTTCACCGACAACCCCGACGGGTTCGAGCGCGCGCCGGAGGCCATCCGCTACAACGACACGGGGATCAGCCGCTGCGTCTACCAGCTCCAGATGCACGCGCGCATCATCCCGGTGATGTACGTGGTCCGCGATTACAACTACCGGCAACCGCTCCTCGACCTGACGGCAGAGGAGTCCGCGCCCACCGGCTACGCGGGCGGCATCATCGAGTTCGGCGGGCACCACAAGTCGCCTGACGAGGGGAAGATCCTCGCCAAAGCACGGGCGGAGGAGCGGCAAGCGCAGCAGCTCGTCTACACCGGAGAGAGCTCCGTGCCCCCTCTCGGGGCGGGCGTGAAGTTCACCCTCGAAGAGCACCCGCAGCTCGGCTCCGTGGAGCTGCTCGCTGTCGAGGTCGAGCACTACGTGAACGCGGACCAGCCCGATCCGCTCGTCGCTGCGCAAGACCTCCACTACGCCAACAAGTTCCGCGCGATCCCTGGCGCCCAGAACTACAGACCGCCGCGGGTCACCAAGAAACCCCAGGTGGCCGGGCTGGTGACGGGCGTCGTCGACACCGGCCCTGGCGGGTCCACCGAGTACGCGCAGATCGACGATCAGGGCCGGTACATGGTCCGGCTGTACTTCGACACGGCGGCCACCGGGGGAGGCATGGTGTCACGCCCCATCCGCATGCTCCAGAACCACGCTGGCGCGAATTACGGCACCCATTTCCCCCTCAAGCCGGGCGTGGAGGTGCTGGTGGGCTTCGTCAACGGCGATCCCGATCGGCCGGTCATCGTCGGCGCCGCCCCCAACCCGCTCACCCCCTCCCCTGTCGCCGTGGGCAACCGCACCACCCACCGGATCAAGACCAAGGCCGGCATCCTCATCGATCTCGTCGACGAGTAAAGACCTGGCGCCCGTCCCGCCGCGGAGGGCGCGCGCTACCCGCCGTCAGGCCTCACGCCGTGGCCATGCACCGGCTGCCCTCCCGGCAAGAGCAGCGACGCCACGGCGGCGAGCCCGGGCGCTCCCGCGCCGGCATCCGGCTGGAAGGTCAGCGCCGTCCCCTTGCCGTACGTGGGCTCCCCCGCGATGACGGCGCGGCCGTGCCACTGCAAGCATCCGGCGAACAGCTCGGCCGCCGAAGCCGTCCCGCGGTTGACCAGGATCTGCAGCGGCATCTGGTAGGGGTCCTCATGCCGGGCCCGGTACACCGTCTCGTCCCCGTCGGCGTCGACGGCGCGGGCGACCACGCTCCCTGGCTCCAGGAAGTCTCCAGCCAGCTCCAGAAACGCGGACAGCTCCCCCCCGGGGTTGTCGCGCAGATCGAGGACCAGCGACGTCAGCCCCTCGGCGAGCAGCGACGCCAGCGCCGTGTGCACCCTCGCCGGAACATCGAGCGAGAACCTGCGAATGCGCACGTAGCCGACCCCCTCGCCGAGCCACGCTACCTCCACCGGAGCGCCTTCCCCGCAGGGATCGAGCGACGCGAGCAACCTGTCCACGTCCACCGGCAGCACGGCCGCACGCCTCTCCCCCGCAGCCCCCGGAGCGCCCTCGCTCTCCGCCGCGCCCGTGCCTTCCCCGGTGTCCGCCGCAGCGTCCGCCGCAGCGCCAGCCGCCCGCGCGTTGAACGTGAGGAACACGTTGGTCAGGCTCGGGATCACCTGGAGCCCCAGCGGACAGTTGAAGTTGTTCCCCATCCGCGGACACACCAGCGAGGTGCTGGGGAGGAAGTTGATGAGGGTCCTGAAGTTGCCGAACGTGTGCCGCGCCGTCCCCATGAACGTGGGGTGGAGGGTGCCGAGCTGATCGCCGAGGCTGATCGGGCTGAACGAGGCCATGTTCAGCGCCGGCAGCATCGAGAACCACACGTTCGGCGAGAACGGCACCTTCATCGCGTTGAAGGAGAAGTTCGGGAACGGAAAGAGCCCGAGCACGGGCGACAGGCACACGTCCGGAAAGCCGGCGCTCATGCCGAGGCCCTTGTTGTTCGCGGGGAGCATCGCCGAAATCTCCTTCAGCCCAGGAGGACCTGCTTGCCGTTCACGGTGACCGTCTCCTCGGTGAGGATCGAGGCGTTCTTCGCCTGCGTGAACGATGTCTTCTCGATGACGGTGTGCGCCTCCTGCGCCCGCACGCTGAGGAGCGTGCTCACCCGCTGGTAGACGGAGTTGAACTTCTGGACGACCGCATCCGCCACCATCCGGACCTTGCCGGCCTCCACCTCCAGCTCGGGTCCCCGCAGCTTGACGCCCTTGTCCCCCGACAAGGAGAGCGCGCCGTCCCTCGCGTGCAGCTCCACGTCCCCCTGCAGGGAGAGCACCGTGCGCCCCGTCCCGTGCAGCACCCCGATGGCGTACGCCTTCTCGCCCCTGCCGATGACGAGCAGCGTATCCGCCAGCGCAGGCTCGTAAGGCAGCGTGAACGCCAGCTCCACCGGGATCGGCTCGGCCTCTCCCGGCAGCGCCACCGTGACCGTCCCTTCCTCCACCGCGACCACGGTGGCCGGCCCCAGGTAGTCCCTCACGTGCGCGACCTGCGCGACCTGCGCGACCTGCGCGACCGCGCGCGAGGAGGTCGCCGCCGGCATGGCGACCGCCGCCAGGGCAGGCCCAGCCTCGGTCCGCGGCACGTCACCCTGGGAGGGCAGCGAAGCGTCACTCTTCTTGATGGCTCTTACCGACATCACATCTCCTCCAGGTGCCTGTTCCAGAACGCGCCGCACGCGCCGCACGCGCCGCACGCGCCGCACGCGCCGCGCTCACGCGCGCTTCTCGGGCGGCCTCCATGCCTCGGCCTCCAGCCTGTCGACGTCCGTGCGCCTCGCCGTGACCATGGTCGCGTCGAGGTAGCTGGTCTTCTCGTCGAGGACATGGTGCAGGTTCGCCCACTCCAGGTTGGCGCCGGTGAAATCGGCGCCCGAGAGGTCGGCGTGGGAAAAGTCCGCGTGGCTCGCCTTCACCCCCACGAACAGGGCGTGGGGCGCGCGCACCTCCTGCAAGACGCTCTCGCGCAGATCGGCCCCTGCCAGGTTGGCCGACGACAGATCGGCCCTGGTGAAGGTCGCGTAGCGGAGCATCGCCTGCGTCAGCACCGCCCCCCCGAGGAGCGCCTCCCCGAAGAAGGCAGCCTTCGCCATCGCCCCCGAGAGCGTCGCCTTCTGCAGATCGGCGCCCTTGAAGTTGGAGTTCGTGACCACCGCCTCCTTGAGGCGGGCCTGGCCGAGGTTGCACTCGGTGAAGTCGCAGTTCGACAGGTTGCACCCCGTCAGATCCATCCCCGACAGGTTGCCCCGCACGAAGAAGCAACGGGTGATGGTCAGGCCCGAGAGCGTCACGCTCCGGAGGTCCACCTCGGTGAAGTCCACGCAGTCGCAGACCGCCTTGGTGAAGGTGATGCCCTCCACCTTCGCCCCCCGCATCGGCACCTGCGTGAGCAGCGCCCGCGTCAGGTTCGCCCCGCGCAGGTCGGCGTGCTCCAGCACGCAGCGCACCAGCCGCGACCCGGTGAGGTTCGCGCCCGACAGGTTGGCCCCGGTGAACATCACCATCTCCAGGTCCTTGCCCGAGAGATCGACCCCCCCGAGGTTCGCCTGGTAGAACATGCACGCCTTCAGGGTGGCCCCCCGGAAGTCGGCCCCGGTGAGGTTGCAGCCGTTCAGCACCGTCTGATCGAGCTTCGCTCCCCGGAAGTTCGCCGACCTCAGGTCTGCGCCCTGCAGGGAGGTCGAGGTGAGATCGGCCCCCTCGAAGCTCACCCCGGAGAAGCTCATCTCCTCGAGCGCCGTCCCTGCCAGGTTGGCCCCGGAGAAGTCGGGCCCCCCGAGCAGCGCGCCATCGAACACCGTCATGGTGAGCTTCTTCGGCAGCACGGCCCCCCGGAGATCGGCCTTCACGAAGACCACCCGGGTCAGCTCGGCGCCGGCGAGGCTCACCCGCTGCAGGTTCGCCTCGGAGAAGGTCACGCTGTCGATGCGGGCCCCCTCCAGCGTGCCCCCCAGCAGGTTCGCCCGGGTGAACGAGCACTGCGCGATGGCCGCCCTGGCGAGCTTCGCGCCCGACAGATCCGACAGGTCGAGCCGCGTCCCCGACAGGTCCGCCTCCGACAGGTCGGCCCGCGCCAGCCTGGCCTCGACCAGCTCCGACCCCGCGAGGCGTGCCCCGCGCAGGTCCGCCTCGACCATCGGTGACCGCACCACCTTCACGCCCGTCACGCTGGCGCGCGCGAGCACCGCGCCCGAGAGATCGCTCTGGAGCACGACCGCGCCTTCCAGGTCGGCCCCCGAGAGATCCGCCCCCCGCAGCGCGCAGCCCACGATCTGCGCGCGGCGCAGGTTCGCCCCCGCGAGGTTCACCCCGTCGAGCCGCAGCCGGCTGAGCTTCGCCCCTTCGAGGTTCACCCCCGCGAGCGACTCACCCCGCAGGTCGAGCCCGTCGAGCCCCTCCCCTGCCAGCGACGGACCGGAGCGCAGGCGCTGCTTCAGCTCATCCAGGATCATCCGTCACGCTCCAGCGTCGACTTCTTGAGGTTCGCCCCCCGGAAATCGCACCCGCTCCCGCTGCTCTGGTAGAGCTTCGCGTCATAGAGGTTGGCCTCGACGAACAGGGCGCCGCCGACCAGCGCCTTGTGCAGGTTCGCGTCGAACAGGTTGGCGCGCGTGAAGTCGGCCCGCGCGAGGTTCGCCTGGAAGAACTGCCCCTCGCGCAGGTTGGCCCCGAAGAACCGTGCCCCCACTGCCGTGGCCTCCGTGAAGTGCGCCCGCTTCAGCGTCGCGTAGCTCAGATCCGCGTCCGTGAGGTCGGTCTCCATCCACACGCTCCCATCGCCACGCGCCTCGCTGAAGCGCGCCCGGCGCAGGTCCGACCCCGCGAAGCTCGACCCGGTGATCGTGGCGCGCTCGAAGACCGCCGAGGCCCCCTTGCACTTCGAGACGAACGATCGCGTCACCGTGGCCTCGGTCAGGTTCGCCTTCTCCAGCGTGGTGGCCTCCAGGAAGGCCATGTGCCACCGGACGCCCCTCGCCGTCGCCCCGGTCAGGTCCGCCCGCGAAAGCACGAACTGCTGCCCCTCGCTCTCCGACAGATCCGCCCCTGCGAGGTGTGCTCCCTCGAACGAGGCGTGATCCAGCGTGGCCTTGCGGAACGCCGCCCCCTCGGCGCGCGCGCCTTGCAGCGTGGCGAGGGTCAGGTCCGCCGACGAGAGATCCGCGCCCCGGAGGTCGGCGTCGAAGAGCACCGCCTGCAAGAGCTTCGCCCGCACGAGCTTCGCGCCGCGCAGGTTCGCCCCCGTCAGGATGGCCCCCGTGAGGTCGGCGCCCGTCAGATCACGACCGCTCAGATCCTGATCGCTCAGATCCTGCCCCCGCAGATCGAGCCCCGGGCCGATGCTGTCCGCCGGGCGGGGCTCGACCCGCGACAGACCCATCGCGGCCAGCTTGGGATCCTGGAGGAGCTTGTCCCAGTCCTCCATCCCCTTGAGGGGCTTCTCCTGCGCCGCAGCGCTCGACCTCGCCCCTTCCACGGCCCGCACCAGCGCCCGGAACGCCTTCCGGATCGTCGCGTCGGCAATGAGGGGCAGGGCCCCCGGTACCGGCGCCACCGCCCCCTGCGACGTTCCCTGCCCACTCCCCACGGCCTCGGCGATGAGGCTCCCGAGCAGCCTGCCGTCCGGCATCGGCACGCGCGAGAGGGCCTCCAGCACCCCCCGGAGCTTGTTCTGCTGCGGCTTCGCCACGTCGCCGAGCTGCACCTTGAGCAGCGCGGACACCGGATCGAGCCCGCGCGTGTCCGGCGGCGTCCCCTTCGCCCGCTGCTCCCCCAGGGCCTGCAGCGCGCGCCACTCGCCCTTGAGATCCGCCGGGAGCTGGTCCTCCACCTCCAGCGGATCGGCCTGGAACCGCACCAGGATCTCCCGGTAGTGCTCCAGCGGCAGCGGCGGCTCCGTCATCGCCTCCGAGGCGACGAGCACCGTCTCGTCGGAGAGCTCCTCGTCCCTCGCCGCGGTGACGCCCCGCCAGACGAGGTGCAGCGACCCCTCGTCGAGGTCCGCGAACAGCGTATCGAGGACCATCGGCACCTCGATGAACCTGCCCCCAGGGTCGAGCGCGAAGGTGCGGATACGCAGCCCCGGGAGGCGCGTCCGGAAGACGGGGGCCTCGGGGTGGAGGTTCTGGAAGAGCAGCTCCTCGTCGCCGCGCAGGTAAGGCAGGCGCTGATCGGCCTGGGCTGCGTTGAAGTAGCTCCAGTCGAAATCGTCGGCGTAATAGGGCGCCCGCTTCTCGCGGTACGACTTGCCGTAATTCTTCCCCACCTTGGCGCGCCGCTCCGCCCGGTGGGGTGACACCGCACCGAACCGGGCCACCGCTGGCCGGTCCGACCGGCTCCGGAGCACCTCCTCGACCAGCTCCACGTTGGGCAGCTCGCGGGTACCGATCCCCTTGCCCACCGGGTTCACGAGATCCCCGGACCCGCCGAAGGCGTGGTGATCGTCGAGGGGCATCCGCACGAACGGGACGGGATCGCTCATCGCGGGCCCGATCACCCCGTCCATCCACACCCGGTGCCCCACCACGCGCAGCACCTTCGACCACGCCCCGACGCCGAAGCGCACCAGGCACTCGGGCAGCGCCTTCCCCTCCGGCGTGTGGCAGTGCCCCCGCAGCAGCACGTCGGCCTGCGGCTTGAAGTCGGCGAAGTCGCTGGGATACAGGCAGTCGCCCACCTGGTCGTCGTCGCCCTCGCGGAACACGTCCCCGCGGAGCGTCCCCTGGGCGAGCACCTGGTGCCCCTCGGGCAGCGCGGGAGGTGCGCCCGGCTTGATGGTGAACTTCGCCTTGACGATGAGGACCATCTCCGGCTGCGGCGGCCTCGTCGAGGTCACCTTGCTGCCGAAGAGGAATGGGGTGAGGTTCTTGCTCTTCACGGGGGATCCGGCGCGCGCGCGTCCTTCAGGCGAGGAGGGTGAACGCCGCCACGTTCTTGCGGAACAGCGCCGTCCTCAGCTTGTCGAGCTGCATCTTGATCTTCGCGGGCTCCAGCGTCACCTCGGCGAGCGTGAGGTTCACCTCCGCGCCCAGGGTCACCGACGCCTCCAGCCCGACCTGCACGTTGAGCGTCCCCCCCACGGTCACCTCGGCCGTCGCGCCGATGGTCGCGTCGTTCATCATCCCGATCACCGACTCGTTGACCATCCCGATGTTCACCGTGGTCTCGATGCCCATCACGGTCACCATCGAGTTTCCCTCGTGGTACGACGACGTGTCCCCGTAGGTCGTGTCGTCGCTGTCCCCGTAGGTCGTGGAGATGGTCTTCCCCATCGAGGTCACGCTCTCGATGGTCCCCGTGACCGTGGTCACGTCCGTCGTCGCCTCGGCCTCGGTGCTGGAGGTGATGGTCCCCGCCTTGGTGGAGGAGCGCGACTCTCCCTCGACCGTGGTCTCGGTGGTCGTGGACAGCACGTCGGTCTTCGACACCATGTCGACGGCCCACGTCTCCTGCGAGATCAGCGGCACCCGCAGCGCCGCCGAGCCCGTGTAGGACTCGATCCGCGTCGCCCAGGTCTTCTCGATGACGTGCGGGTTCTCCTTGTCGACCCCCGGGCTCTCCGAGCCCGTCTGGCTCGTCACCGCGCTCCCGTAGTACTCGTCGACGACGTCCCCGAGGAACGTGCTGAGCACGTCTCCCTTCTCCGTCTCCTCGATGAGCCGGTCTCCGTCCTTCTTCACGGTCCCGCGGTAGGTGATGCCGCTCTGCGCAGCCTTCCCCTTCTCCGCGCTCACCCCCGACTGGTGCTCCTGTCGGCCCAGGATGATGAGCTTGTAGTCCCCCTCGATGACCTCCACCTTGTCGCCGGTCGTCGTCGAGATGCGGTTGCCGTCGGTCGAGTCCCGCCAGCGGTAGTCGTCGTCGACGGTGGCCCCGATGCGCAGGTACGACGACATTCCCGGGACGAAGTCCGGGACGTGGATGACACCGAACCTGCCTTCATCCGCCATGATGACCTCCGCCCGTCGCGCCGGCTTCCGCGCCCACTTCCGCGCCCACTTCCGCGCCCACTTCCGCGTCTACTTCCCTGAGCGTCCGCATCAGAAGTAGAGGTTCATCGCCGAGAGCACCTTGCGGCTGAGCGCGACGTTGGTCTCGTCGAGCGCGACGTCGGTCTTGGTCATCCCGATCTCCACCGTCGAGACCGCGTTGAACTCGAGCTTCGCGGCGAGGGTGATCTCCGCGGTGAGGCCCACGTTCAGGTTCATGGTGGCGCCGAGCTGCACCTCGGCGGTCGCGCCGATGGTGGCGTCGTTCATCATCCCCAGCACCACCTCGTTGACCATCCCGATGTTCACCGTGGTCTCGATGCCCAGCACCGTCGCCATGGAGTTGCCCTCGTGGTACGACTTCGTGTCGCCGTACGTGGCGTCCTCGCTGTCGCCGTAGGTCGTCGAGATCATCTTGTCGGCGCGCGTGGTGCTCTCGATGTTCCCGGTGACCGTGGTGGTGTCCTTCATCGCGTCGGCGGTGGTCTCCGAGGTGATCGTCCTGGCCTTCATGGTCGAGCGCGACTCTCCCTCCACCGTGGTGTCGTCGCTCATCGACTTCGCGTCGACCTTCGTCTCCATCACCTCCGCCCACGTCTCCTCGTGGATCAGCGGGAGGCGCAGCGCCTCCGACCCCGTGTACGACTCGATCTTCGTCGCCCAGGTGCGATCGAGGATCTTGGGGTTGATCTTGGGGATGGTCTGGGTGTCGTGCGGCTTGGAGTCGTCGAGCACGTCCTCCTTCCAGCTCACCACCCCCGCCGCCTCGCTGCCGGTGTAGCTCTCCTTGCGGTTGCCGTAGAAGTAGTCGACGACATCCCCGTGGTAGGTGGACATCACCTCCCCCTTCACCGTCGTCTCCACCACCTTCCAGGTCCCCCCGTAGTTCTGGACCCACTCGATGGTGGTCCCCCCCGCGAACGTCTGGGTGACCTCCGTGACGTGCCCACCGGAGATGTCCCAGCCCGACTCGTGATCGCCGCGGCCGAGGACGAGCATCTTGTAGTTGCCCCCGATCACCTCGACCTTGTCGCCCTTGGTGGTGGTGATCCGGTTCCCGTCGCAGTGATCGCGCCACCCCCCCTTGGTGTGCAGCTTCGCGGTCTCCGCCTTCCGCTCGCCCACCGGGACGAACTCCGGGCACCCGTCCCGCTTGCGATCGTCGTCGATGAAGGTGGTGATGCGCGCCGCGAGGTCATCGCCGGGGCTCGTCCCCAGCGGCGCTGCCGCTCCAAGCCTCAGGTACGACGACTTCCCGCCGCCGAAGTCCGGTACTTCGAGGAGAGCGTGTTTGCCTTCTCCAGCCATCCGAGCCTCCATGGCACGTTCGCCGTGGCGGCGAACAGCCCTCATCGATGGCCGGGCAGCTTACAGCAGATGGCGCTGGGGATGTACACGACCGCGCGCCGGACAGTGGGTCAGACCCACCTCCGGCGCCGTTCACGGGTGCTCAGACCGGAGAAATCCTCGCGCTGAACCCGGCGGCGGGGAGGCGCGGGGTCAGGGCTGCTTGCAGTTCGCGAAGTAGTTGGTGACGCTGAACCCGAGCAGGAACTCGCTCATGTAGTCCGGGTAGGCGGCCTGGATCTGCGCCGTTGCCTCCTCGGGCGTCGCCGCGGCATCCATGATCGACGTGACTTGCTCGATGTAGTCGATGTCAGTCGCGATGATCTCCGGGGTGGTCACCGCCCCGTGCCCGGGGAAAATCCGCTCCATCGCCAGCGGCTGGATGGTGGTGTTCAGGTTCTCGATCCACCCCTCCGCGCCGCACTCGCTCAGCACCAGGTGCACGTCGTTGTAGAGCAGGTCGCCGGCGATGAGGGTGCTCTCTGCCTCCAGCACCAGGGCCGCCGCGTGGACGCTCTCGCCCGGCTCGGGGATCTCCAGGATGCGGATGGTGTGACCCTCCAGCTCGAGCGCGTCACCCGAGACGGCGACGAGCGGCGTGATCCCATCGGCGATGGCGGGGCCGAGCTGGGGCTTCAGCGAGTCGAAGGTCGCCTGGGCCGCGGCGTCGTAATCGGCGACCACGCTCGCCGTCGAGACCACCTTCGCGTCCGGGAACGCCTCCTGGATGGGGAGCAGGCCGAGGTAGTGGTCCGGGTGCGCGTGGGTGACGAAGATCGTCGTCAGGGTCTTGCCCGACGCCTGCACCATCGCGATCACCGCCTCGGCGTCCGCCAGCATGAACTGACCGTCGACGAGGATCGCCTCCTCCGCGCCCGAGATCAGCACCGAGTTCACGGCCGGCCCCGCCGCGTCCGAGGAGTACATCTCGACCTCGAGGCTGCCCGTGCCGCCTCCACCCCCGCCGGCCCCTCCACCCCCGCTCCCACCGCCGCCCTGCTCTCCGCTGCTGGAGGACGTGGTGGTCGTCGACGTGTCGTCGGATCCATCGTCGCCGTCACAGGCGACGACGGCGCAAGGGACGCAGAGTGCAAGCAGGGAAGCAATGAGCTGACGCATGGTGAATTCCTCATCCGTTGAAGTGAACGGAGGGGAGTGTCCCCGAAGCGCGGCTCCCGAGGTCATGAATGTGGGGCATGTCCCTCATGTGTCGCTTGCATGAGGGAGCCTCACGCGCCGACCCGGCCATCTCCACCGCCGAGGAGGGCGGCGATCAGCGCCGCGACGGCGCAGACGACCGGCGCATGGCGTGCTGGATCCCGGCCTGCAACGTGCCGAAGGTCACCACCGCCCCCAGGTCCACCCCGAGCGTCACCAGGGTCTGGGCCACATCGGGGCGGATGCCGGTGAGGAGCACCTCGACCCCGAGCAGGCGCGCCGCTCTGGCGGTGCGGAGGAGCAACTCGGCAATCTTGGTGTCGACGGAGCCCATGCCGGTGATGTCCAGGATGGCGACCTTGGCGCGCCGGGCGGTGATGCCATCGAGGATCGTGCTCATGATCTGCTCGGCGCGGCGGCTGTCCACCATGCCGATGAGGGGCATTACCAGGATCTCGTCGCTGATGGGAATGAGCGGCGTGGAGAGCTCGAGCAAGGCGTTCTCCTGCTGCTGCAGGGTGTGCTCCACCTCCTTGCGCTCCGTGACGTCCTGCCAGGTCCCCACCGCCTCGAAGGGGCGCCCCTCGGCGTCCTTCACCAGCTTCGTCTCGTCACGCATCCAGCGATAGCTCCCATCCTTGTGCCGGAAGCGGTACTCGCGCAGGTAGAACCCATGCGCGAAGATGGGCGTCCCGTCCAACGCGCGCGCGAGATCGTCCGGGTGCACCATGCGGTTCCAGAGCTCCCGATCCTCGAAGAACTCCTCCGGCTTGTAGCCGAGGACGTCGCGCAGGTTGTCGCTGATGAAGGTGATCCCGGGCATGCCACCAGCCAAGGAGCCGATGGCGTAGAGCACCACGCCGCTGGCGTGCTGGAGCTGGTGCAAGCGCGCGCGCTCCTTGCGCAGGATGGCCTCCGTCTCCTCCTGCGCGCTGACGTCCTGCGCCATGCAGTAGCAAAGCTCCCCCACCATCACGACCGACTTCCACGCGATCGAGGCGTAGGTCCCGTCCTTGCGCCGGTAGCGGTTGACCAGGTCCCCCAGCGCGGTGTCGCCGACGGCGACCCGGGCCAGCGCCTGCCTGGAGTGCTCGAGATCGTCAGGGTGAATGAGGTCCAGGAACGAACCGCGGCACATCTCTGCCACGCTGTACCCCAGCGCCCGCTCCCAGGCTGGATTGAGGTCCAGGAAGAACCCCTTGGCACTGGAGACGCACAGCAGATCCGAGGCCTCCTTGTAGTAGTGCGCCCACCCCTGCATCCAGGCTGCGGCCACCCTGTCCGAGAGCGGCCTGCCCTCCTCGCCTGCCCCGGCCTGAGCGCCTTCTGCTCCGTCGCGCCTATCGTGCTCCTGCATGCTTCCTCGCCGAGCGCCGCCGAGCCCAACGCCCCCTTCCGTGAGACCCGCGGCGGGTCGAATGTACACGCTACGGCATTTTCCTGCCGAACAGGGTGCGCTCGCCATCGCTCGTCGCGAGCACGATCCACGGTCAGCGCCGCCCCGAGGGCGTCACGCGGCGCAAGGCATGCTGGATACCCGCCTGCAGCGTGCCAAAGGTCACCACCGTACCGAGGTCCACATCGAGCGCGACCAGGGTGCGGGCGACGTCCCCGCGGATGCCGGTGAGCAGCACCTCCACGCCGAGCAGGCGCGCCGCCCTGGCGGTACGCATCAGCATCGCGGCGACATTGGTGTCGACGACGCCCACCCCGGTGATGTCGAGAATGGTGAACCGGGCATGCCTGCTCGAGATGCCGTGGAGGAGAGTGGCCATGATCTGGTCGGCGCGGCGGCTGTCCACCATCCCGATGAGGGGCATCACCAGGATGTCCTCGCTGATGGGGATGAGCGGGGTGGAGAGCTCGACCAGGGCGCAGGCCTGCCGCTCCAGGGTGACCTCCACCTCCTTGCGCCCGGTGATGTCCTGCCAGGTGCCGACCACCTCGATGGGCTGACCCCCCTTGTCCCGCACGAGCTTCGTCTCGTCCCGCACCCAGCAGTAGGTCCCGTCCTTGCGCTGCCACCGGTACTCCCGCAGGCATGTTCCGTGGTTCATGAGGGCCGCCGTCTCCGCGACGGCGCGGGCGCGATCCTCCGGGTGGAGCCTGCACTCCCAGAGCTGCGGCTCCTGCCTGAACTCCTCCTCCGTGTAGCCGAAGAGATCGGACACGTTCTCGCTGAGGAACGTGACCCGATGCGTACCGCCGCGCATATCGATGGCGAAGAGACACACGCCGCTCGCGTGCTGCAGGTATTGCAGGCGCTCGAGAGCCGTGCTCAGTGCCTGCCTGCTCTCCTCGCGCGCGCTGACGTCGTGCGCCACGCAATAACAGAGCCCCCGCACCACCACGGCCGACTTCCATTCGAGCTGGGCGTAGCTCCCGTCCTTGCGTCGGTAGCGATTGATCAACCCGTCGAGGGTCACCTCGCCGCTCACGGCTTGCGCCATTGCTGCCCCGGTGCTCTCGATATCGTCCGGGTGGAGGAGATCGAAGAAGCGCATCGCGCACAGCTCCGCCACCGTGTACCCCAGCAACCGCTCCCAGCGGGGATTGAGATCCCGGAAGTACCCGTCAGGGCTGGCGACGCACAGCAGATCCGAAGCCGTATCGAAGTAATGCTCCCATCCCTGCTTCCAGGCGCCCCGCGGACGGGCCACGGAGACAGCGCCATCTCCCCCGTCGGAGGAGATGGATCCCTCTGCCACCTCCCGGTGATCCTGCTTCAGCATGCTTCTCCATCGCGCGGCCACGTGCCCGCCAATCCATCCCCGTACACCGGCCCTTCCACGTGAACAGGCAAGATTACGGCGAATTCAAGGTAGAGGCGCGCCGATCCCCGTTTGTATCCGGCAGAGATGTCATCAAACCTGCACACCCACCCTAAGGCGCAGCCCTACCGCACGGACCAGGTTCATGAATCCGCGCCTGCTGTGGTCCTGAGGCGCGCACTCTCCAGGATTCAGGGATCGTCGAACCAGGGCGCCATGGCTTGTCGAATCCGGGGCCTGTACGAGGCACCTCGCGAGGTGAGGACGCTGCGGCACCTTCGAGGGCGTCCGAGAGGACCTTCGAGGATCTCCGAGGGACCGAGGTGCACGCCATTGCTGCCTCGGCTTTCTTCCTCCACGCCCTGCTCCATTGCTGAAAAGGAGAATGCATTGTCAGGATGCACCTGCCCCGCGGACGAAGCGCAGCGCGCGCATCCTCCGCGCATCCTCATTGGGCAAGGATGGCCATCGGCGTGGGGAACATGGCTTGCACAGCGGCCCCGCCATGTCTTTCAAAGCGCTGCTGTTCGGCAAGCGGCTGGCCACGGACGAAGAAGAAGAGGAGCAGATCGGAACGCTGTCGGGCGTGCCGGTGCTCGGGCTGGACGCACTGGGATCGGCCTCGTACGGGCCCGAAGCCGCGCTCACGGTGCTCCTGCCCCTGGGCACGCTGGGGCTGCATTACGTCGGCCCCTTGATGATTGCCATCATTGTGCTGCTGATCGTCGTGTACCTGTCCTACCGCCAGACCATCGGCGCCTACCCCAGCGGAGGCGGTTCCTACACGGTGGCGCGGGAGAACCTCGGGGTCACCGCCGGGCTGATCGGCGCTGCCGCGCTCATGCTCGACTACGTGCTCAACGTGGCCGTGGCGACCTCGGCAGGCGTGGGCGCCCTGGTGTCGGCAGTACCGGCGCTCTTGCCGTACACCCTTCCGCTTTGCCTGCTCATCTTGCTGCTGCTGACGTTGCTCAACCTGCGGGGCGTGCGCAGCGCAGGGCTTGCCCTGATGACGCCCGCGTACGCCTTCCTTGCTTGCCTGCTGGTGGTCCTCGGCCTCGGCGCCTGGAAGACGTTCACGCACGACGGCGCGCCCCCGCCCGTGGTGCAGCCGCCCACGACCGCGGCCACCACCGAAATGGCGACCGCGTGGCTCCTCTGCCATGCCTTCGCCAATGGCTGCACCGCCATGACCGGGGTGGAGGCGGTGAGCAACGGTGTCCCCGCCTTCCGGCAGCCGCGCACCGTGCGCGCCCGGCGGACCCTGGCCATCCTCATCGGCGCGCTCGTCGTGCTCCTCGCCGGGATCGCCTTCCTCTGCCGCGCCTACCAGATCACCGCCACCGTCCCGGGGCAGCAGGGCTACCAGAGCATCGTCTCCCAGGTGGTGGCGGCCGTGGTGGGACGCGGCCCGTTCTACTACGTGACCCTCTCCGCGGTGATCGCCGTGCTCGCCCTCTCGGCCAACACGAGCTTCGCCGACTTCCCCCGGCTATGCCGCATCCTCGCCGCCGACGGCTTCCTCCCCGAACCCTTCGTGCGGCGTGGCCGCAGGCTCGCGTTCTCGCACGGCATCTTCGTCCTGACGGGCCTCGCGGGCGTGCTCCTCGTGGTGTTCCAGGGAGTCACCGAAGGGCTCATCCCGCTCTTCGCGGTGGGCGCCCTCCTGGCATTCACCATGTCGCAGGCGGGGATGGTGGCGCACTGGCGCCGGGAAGGAGGGCCCCACGCGCGCCGCCGCCTCGTGCTGAACGCCTGCGGCGCCCTGGCGACGGCGGCGACCCTGGTCGTGGTGGTGGTCGCGAAGTTCACCGAGGGAGCGTGGATCTCCGCGGGCCTCATCCTCGCCACCCTCGCCCTGCTCCGGAGCACGCAGCACCATCACGACCGGCTCGCGGCGGAGACCACCGCGGCGGGACCGCTCGATCTGTCACCCTCCCCCGCGCCGCTCGTGGTGGTCCCGGTGCGGCGCTGGGATGCGGTGGCGCAGAGCGGGCTGCGCTTCGCCCTCACCCTCTCCAGCGAGGTCTACGCGATGCAGGTCCTCACCGGCGACCGGCCCACCGAGGATCTGCGCGAGTGCTGGCCCGATCTCGTGGAGAAGCCCGCGCGCGAGCGGGGCATCGCGCCCCCGAAGCTCGTGGTGTTCAGGTCCCGCTACCGGCACCTCTTCCGCCCCCTGCTCCGCTTCATCGTCAGCCTGGCGCGCTCACACCCGGGCCGTCAGGTGGCCGTGGTGATCCCCCAGGTGGTGGAGCCCCGCTGGTACCATTACCTCCTGCACAACCACACCTCCGCGTTCCTGCGAATGATGCTGTTCTTCCAGGGAAGGCAGGGGCTCGTGATCATCGAGGCCCCCTGGTACCGCAGCGAGGTGCCCGAGCCCGACCCGGGGTGAGCGCACCGGGGAGCCTCACTCGAACCGCGGGACCTCGACCTCGTAATTGTGGCGCACCTGCTCCGCGGTCAACGCCGCGCTGTGGACCCGCACCACCGCGATCCACACGGACGCAGCCCTGGGCAACGGGCCGGGCCCCTGGAGCTGACCGTTCCCTGAGCGCTGTGCCCCCAGGTTGATGGGCACCCCTCCTTCCGTGCTCAGCGTGCGGTCGTAGGAGTTCCGCTCTTCGCCGTCGCAGTAGACGCGCGAGGTCCCGTTCTCGTGCGTATAGACGAGGTGGTGCCAGGTGTCCGCGCTGGGCACGTCCTCCCAGGCCATGTCGGCGGCCCAGTGCGTCACTGCCCCGAAGCCTCCATTCGTCCCGTAGTTGAGGGACACCATGGTGGCCGGGAGGCCGTCGCGCTTACCCCAGGAGACCAGCGCCTCCTCGCCCCCAACATCAGGGTTGTTCACCCAGACCTCGATAGACCGATCGCTGCTGCCCTCGATGTCGGGGACCGAGAGCGGCCCAACGTAGGCGTCGTCCCGGCCGTGGAACTCGACCGCCCATACCTGCTGATACTCGCCGACATTCGGCGCACCGATAGGGGTGAATACGCCCAGAGAGCCGCGGTTGTTCCACACCGTGGACCCATCGGTCAGATCGGCAGCATCGAGCGATACCAGGAGCTCTCCCGCCATCAGGATCGGCGTCTCCCCTCCCCCGGCGCCTCCTGCGCCTCCGCCGCCTCCGATCCCCCCTGAGGGCCCCCCGCCCACGCCTGGTGCGCCCGTGGCGCCGCTGCCACCTCCCCCGTCCCCGGCGCCACTGCCCGCGGCGCCGGCCCCCGAAGCGACGGGCGGCGAGTTTCCCGTCCCCATGGGGTCGAGCACGCAGGAGGTTGCTGCGAGCACCGCGCTACCAAGCAGCATGAACAACCCATGCTTCGCAGAGAGGACAGGGTGCATCCCGCGAGCGTATCCTATCGCCCCTGGCGCACCAGGCCTCCTCGCAGGCCACCCGCGAGGAAGCACCACCTTCTTTTGCAATGGTACAGTTCGACGGGCCTGCGGCCCCAGGAGACCCCCCGAAACCGCAGTCGCTTCGCGCTCAGCAGCCGGCGCCAGAACGACGTCTGGGGTGGGTGCCCGCGCGAATCCCGGACACCCCGCATCCCCACCGGTGCCGAGGCTACTGCGGCGGCTGGGTGGGCGCGCAGGTCGACACCCCAGCGCCCACGATGTTGTCCCCGATCCCCGTCAGCACCGTGCTCGTCATCGCCATCGACGGTGAGTACCGGTCGATCTGGGAGCCGGACCCGCTCGGGTTGGTGAAGGTGTAGAAGTCGCCGCCCCAGAAGGCGAAGGCCCAGCCGTTGCCGATGCTGATCGACGGCTGGGGTGCCATGGAGAGCACGTGGCCCGTCGCCGGCTCGATCTCCGCGATCTGCACGGGCGATCCCGTGAAGAAGCCGAAGAGCCGCGCGTCCCCCGTACCGGTCAGCTCCGCAGCCTGGAAGAGCGCGTCGTAAGGGCGCACCGGCGTCACCGTCAGGGAGGTGGTGTCGATGGTGGCGATGCCGCTCCCGTTGAAGTCGGCGATGTAGAGCTTCTCGTCGCTGCTCCCTGGCGCGTCCGACACGTACCCCATGCCGAAGCGGGTCAACCCCTGCTGGCCAGGCTGGAAGCTCGTCGCGGTGCACACCGCGTTCTGGGTGTCGACGTTGTACAGGCGCCCATCGTTGAAGAGGATCCAGGCGGTCCCCTGCCGGTCCACGGCCATGGAGAAGGGCGTCGCGCCGCCCGTCTGCGGGCAGTTGATGACCCCGATGGGCGTCACCGCCAGCGTCGGGGGATGGAAGCTGTAGAGGTTGTTGCCCGCGCCGATGATGTAGATGAGCTTCGCGGCCTCCGAGCAGTCGTCCGTGCTGCCGCCCGTGGTCGTCACCGTGGTGTTCCCGAAGAGGTCTCCGCCCGCGCCGCCTTCGCCGTTGTTGCCCGTGCCGTTCGAGGAGGACGCGCCGCTCCCCCCGTCGCCGAACGTACCTGTGCTCCCGTCGCTCGAGGCCGAGCAGGCGCCCACGCCCACCGCGGCCGCGATCAGCGCAGGGAGCGCGAGGAGGGCGAGACGACCACGGTAGCCGGAACGCCACGACGAGATGAGCAAGTGCATGGAAGACCTCCGGCCTGGAGCCTACCCCGGGGCCACCGCTCCGTCACCCGACCACCATGCCGCCGACAGACGGAGAGGTGCGAGGCGCCTCTTCCGGCGACGCCAGGGATGCTGCCGCACCATGGTCATCCAGCGTCGATTCACGATCGGGACGAAGCGGTTCACGTCTCGGCGAGCGTCTCCCGTTCCGCTTGCCCCAGGGCACCTCGCCTGAGAACATCGCGGCGAAGGGCGGGAAAATGCAGGTCGCAGAGTTCACGCTCATGGAGGAGATCCATGAGACCGCAGGGGCATTGCTTTGCCGTGGCTATCGCAATGAGGACCGCGCGCCGG
>NZ_ASRX01000049.1 GCF_000601485.1 Chondromyces apiculatus DSM 436 | reverse complement strand
CACCCCCCCGCCCCCATGACCGCGCCCACCCTCTCCGGCCTCCTCGCCATCACCTTCTGGTCCACCCTCGCCCTCCTCACCACCACCACCGGCGCCCTCCCTCCCTTCCAGATCCTCGCCATCACCTTCGCCGTCTCCGCCCTCCTCGGCCTCGTTCTCCTCCTCCGCCCTGGTGGCCCTGGCCTCCTTGCCCTCCGCCAGCCCCCGCGTGCGGCTGCCCTCTCCACCCTCGCCCTCTTCGGCTACCACGCCCTCTATTTCGTCGCCCTCAAGCGCGCCCCTGCCGTCGAGGCCAACCTCCTCAACTACCTCTGGCCCCTCCTCATCGTCCTCTTCGCCGCCTTCCTCCCTGGCGCGCGCATCCGTGCCCCCCAGATTGTCGGCGCCCTCCTCGGCCTCCTCGCCGCCGTCCTCCTCCTCGGCCGCGGCCGCGTCCCTCACCTCGACCCTGCGTACCTCCCGGGCTATGCCGCCGCCCTCGCTGCGGCCCTCACCTGGTCGGCGTACTCCGTCGCCAACCGCCGCTTCAGCCACGTCTCCAGCGCTGCCATCGTCGGCCCTTGCCTTGCCGTCTCCCTCCTTGGTGCGGCCGCCCATGTCCTCGTCGAGCGCACCATCGCTCCCACCCCCTCCCAGTGGATCGTCCTCGCCGCCATGGGCCTTGGACCGGTCGGCGCCGCCTTCTGGCTCTGGGACACGGGCACCAAGCGTGGCGACATCGGCCTCCTCGGCACCCTCTCGTACGCTGCGCCCGTCCTCTCCACGGGCCTCCTCCTCGCCTTTGGACGTGCCGAGCCTCACTGGACCCAGGCTGCTGCCCTCGCGCTCCTCCTCCTTGGCGCCACCCTCAGCGTGCGCGCCTCTACAGCGCGCGGTGGCCTCGGTGAGCGTGGGGACCGCGGCGCGGGGGGCACGCACGCGCGATCGTGAAGATCTCGCGTGAAGGGGTGCATCGCCCTCGCGGTCTGGTAAGCCAGCCCGATGATCCTCGAGGAGCGCCTCGCCGCGCTACATCTCCTCGGCACGCCGGTCTGGGTGTACGACGTCACGGTCTATCGCATCCTCTGGGCGAACCGCGCTGCCGTCGCCCTCTGGCAAGCCGGGAGCGTCGAAGCGCTCCTCCAGCGGGACTTCTCGCCCCTGACCGACCTTGAGCGCACCCGCCAGAGCGTCAACCAGGAGTCCATCGAGCGCGGGCAGGTCCTGATCCAGGACCTCTCCATCTTCCCGAGCGGCGATCCCGTGAGGCTGCGCTGCATCCTCTCGGGCGTCCCCCTCGACGACGGCCGCATCGCGATGATGTGCGAGGCCCACGTCAAGCATGGTGTCGACCTTGTACAGCTCCGTGGCATCGAGGCCATCCGGCACACCTCGGCCCTGGTCACCCTCGCCACGCCCCTCGGCGAGGTGCTCATGCAGAACCCCGCCTCGCAGCGCGCTTACGGCGTGAGCGCCACGATCGAGGGCTGGTTCACGGATCCGGCGGTACTGCGGCGGATTCTCGAGCGCGCTGCCGACGAGGCTATCTACCGGGGCGAGGTGCAGATCGCCACCACCGAGGGGGCCCGGTGGCACCTGACCGAGTCACGTCCCACCCGGGATCCTGCCACGGGGGCGCCTGCGATCCTGATCCAGCAGGTCGACGTCCACGGCCTTCACGAGAGCCGCGCCCTCATCGACGCGCAGCGCGAGGAGATCCTGGCCCTCTCTGCTCCCATGCTCGACGTGGGCCAGCGCAGCCTGGTGATGCCGATCATCGGTGCCCTGGACCGCGCGCGGAGCGCCCAGATCTCCGAGTCGCTGCTCGCGCGCATCGTCGACCAGCAGGTCGAGAGCGTGATCCTCGACTTCACGGGCGCGAGCGCGATCTGCGTCCCGGAGCTCCTCTCGCTCCTGCGCGCGCTCTCCCTCCTCGGTGCTCGCCCCATCCTCTGCGGCGTGCGCCCCTCGCTCGCCCAGGAGCTGGTGGCGGGGGACGCTCCTCTGGGCGACGTCCTCATCCTGCGCGACCTGCGCCAGGCCATCGCCGCGTGCGTCAGGGCCGGGCCGCGCGGGCGGCGGCCCTCTCCTCCGGCCAGGGCGACCACGGGCGGTTGACCGAAGCTGGCAGCCCCGGGCTCGGCGGCCGGAGCGGTGGCCCACCAGGGCCATGCCGTCCCTGGACCCTCGGTGCCGGCTCAGTACACGATCTCGCTGAAGGGGCACTGCGCCGCGAGGTCGGCGGGGCAGTCGCTGGGCGGCATGCAGTTGTAGGTCTGCTCGCACTCGGCGCTCTGCTCGCAGCCGCAGCCGCAGGTGTTGCCGAACATGGTGGTGTTCTCGGGGCACACGTAGTCCGTGGTCGCGCAGGCTTCGGGGCTGTCGGCCACGTAGTCGCGGTACCACTCCTCCTCGGGGTTGCACTCGCAGGCCATCTCGGTGCAGCTCACGGCGCCGTTTTCCCCGCAGGTGCAGGTGTTGCAGCCGTCGATGGAGGGGAAGCTCTCGTAGGGTTGATAGGGCGTCCCCTCGTAGACGCACCCCTCGTCGCACCACATCGCGGTGCACGAGATGCCGTACTCGTCGCAGGTGCAGCTATTGCAGTCGTCCTGGAAGTCGGTCCCCCAGGGCACTGGGCCGCTGGGGGTGTCGCACGTCTCGGATGTCGAGGGGCAGCCCCTCTCGGTACACCCGACGCTGCCGTCGCTGTCGCAGAAGCAGGTGTTGCACCCGTCGTCTGCGGGGAAGGTCTCGCCAGCGTCGTACGCCGCGTCGCCGTAGAAGCACACCCCTTCGTCGTCGCCGCCATCGCCCCCCGAGACGACGACACAGCCCGTGAGCAGGGCGGGGACGAGCGCGGTGAGGGCGAGCAGGCTGCTTCGGAGGAACGAGGAAGGCGAGGTGTTCATGGCGGGTATCCCAGGGTCGGAGGTCAGGGTCGGAGGCGCTGCGTCATCGCGCTGCGCCCGGGATCAGTGGAGGATGGTGCTGTAGGGGCACTGCTCGGCGAGGTCGGCGGGGCAGTCGTTGGGCGGCTGGCAGTCGTAGGTCTGCTCGCACTCGGGGCTCTGCTCGCAGCCGCAGCCGCAGTCGTTCCCGAAGGCCGAGGTGTGCTCGGGGCAGTTGTAGTCGATGACCTCGCACTGGGCGGGGTCCAGGGAGACGTAGTCGCGGTACCACTCCGTGTCGGGATCGCAGGCGCACGCCGTGTCGGTGCAGGCGACGTTGCCGTCATCCATGCAGGTGCAGGTGTTGCAGCTATCCGCGTCGGGGAAGCTCTCACCGACGTGGTACATCTCCCCCTCGTAGTAGCAGGTATCGACACACCCGATGGCGGTGCACGCGACGTCGCCGGACGGCTGGCAGGTGCAGGTGTTGCAGTCGCTGGAGTAGCTCTCGCCAGCGGCAATCGGGCCCTGCGGGGTGTCACAGACCCCGGGGGGCTCGTCGCACGCCGCCAAGGTACACCCGACGCTGCCGTCGCTGTCACAGAAGCAGGTGTTGCAGCCGTCGCCGGCGGGGAAGTTCTCGCCAGCGTCGTACGTCTCGCCGTCGTAGTTGCAGGTCCCGTCGCCGCCCTCGGAGACGACGACACAGCCCGTGAGCAGGGCGGGGACGAGCGCGGTGAGGGCGAGCAGGCTGCTTCGGACGAACGAGAAGGAAGAGGTGTTCATGGCGGGTATCCAGGGTCGGAGGTCATGACCGGAGGCGCTGCGTCATCGCCCTGCACCCGGTGCTTGCGGGGAGGTCATCGCAACTGCTGTGCCAGCAGGGACAGAGCCGCGAGAGTTCCAGTTTTTCGCAGGGGTACGCGTTCTCCGGCCGGGCACCAAGGGGGGGTGTGCCTGCGCTCAGGCTCAGCCTGGCACAGGATCGGAAGAGGGCGTCAGGGCGAAGGGCAGGGGACCAGGGTGGTGTCCTCAGCGAGGGTCGCGAGGCGCTGCACTCCAGGTGCGATCGGTGACGCGCAGGCGCAGCCGCGAGGGGCCGCGCCGCGTTCAGCGAGGGTCAGTTCAGGGAGGGTCAGTTGAGGATGGTGCTGTAGGGGCACTGCTCGGCGAGGTCGGCGGGGCAGTCGTTGGGCGGCTGGCAGTCGTAGGTCTGCTCGCACTCGGGGCTCTGTTCGCAGCCGCAGCCGCAGCCGTTCCCGAAGGCCGAGGTGTGCTCGGGGCAGGCGTAGTCGATGACCTCGCACTGGGCGGGATCCTCAGAGACGTAGTCGCGGTACCACTCCGTGTCGGGATCGCAGGCGCACGCCGTGTCGGTGCAGGCGACGCTCCCGCTGTCCAGGCAGGTGCACGTGTTGCAGCCATCGGCCGCGGGGAAGCTCTCGCCGGAGGTGTACGTCTGGCCCTCGTACGTGCACTGCGGCGGGCAAGCGCCGGTGGTGCACCCCAGCTCGCCGCTGACGTCACAGATGCAGAAGCTGCAGCTCCCGTTGTCGGGAACGTAGATGTCTCCGACGAGTATCGGACCTTCCGGGGTATCGCAGTGAGGTGTGCAGCCGATCTGGGTGCACAGGACGCTGCCGTCGCTGTCGCAGGAGCAGGTGTTGCACCCGTCTTCCGCGGGGAAGGACTCGCCCTCGTCGTACGTCTCACCGCCGTAGCTGCAAGCGTCGTCGCCGCTGGAGACGATGACACACCCCGTGAGCAGGGCGGGGATGAGCGCGGTGAGGGTCAGCAGGCTGCTCTGGAGGAACGAGAAGGAAGAAGTGCTCATGGGGTAGGGCTCCTGGTCAGGGGACGCGTGTCCCTCGTGGAGACTCAAAGGACGATGGTGCTGAAGGGGCACTCGGTCTGGATGGCCTCGACGTCGCACTCCGCGGGCGGCGCGCAGTCGTAGGTCTGCTCGCACTCGGCGCTCTGCTCGCAGCCGCACCCGCAGCCGTTGCTGAAGTTGGTGAGGTGCTGGGGGCAGAGGAGGTCGACATCGGCGCACTCGGCGGGGCTGTGCCCCACGTACTCGCGGTACCACTCGGCCTCGGGGTCGCAGTCGCAGGACAGCTCGGTGCACGAGACGGAGCCGTCCTCCTGGCAGGTGCAGGTGTTGCAGCCGTCGGCGGCGGGGAAGGTCTGGTACTCGGTGTAGATCTGGCCCTCGTAGGTGCACAGCTCGCCGCAGTAGAAGGCGGTGGAGCACTCCAGCTCTCCCTCCGCGGTGCAGGTGCAGGTGTTGCACTCGTCGGGGTTCTCGTAGGTGCTCCCCACCGGGATAGGCCCGTTCGGGGTGTTGCAGGTGCCGAGAGGCTCGGGCGGTTCGCAGGGCTGGTCGTCGCTGCAGACCACGGTGCCGTCGCTCTGGCAGGAGCAACTTTCGCAGTCATAGGGCGAGGGCACCGTGTCGCCCACCTCGTACGTCTCGCCATCCATGGTGCAGGTCTCCCCCTCGACGGAGACGACGACGCACCCCGCGGCCAGGGCCGAGAGGAGGACGGAGAGGCCCAGCATGCTGCGCCGGAGGAGCGTGAGGGTCGCGGTGGTCATGGCAGTTGTTCCGGAGGGTCGCGGGGTGAAGGAGGTGGGCGGGTCGTGGTCAGGGCGCGGGGATCACTGCTCGATGGTGCTGAAGGGGCACTCGGCCTGGATGGCCTCGATGTCGCAGTCGGCGGGGATGGTGCAGTCGTAGCTCTCCTCGCACGAGGGGCCCTGCTCGCAGCCGCACCCGCAGTCGTTGGCGAAGTAGTTGGTGCCGGCGGTGCAGTCGAACTCGATGACCTGGCACTGCTCCGGGCTGTCCCCCACGTAGTCGCGGTTCCACTCGGCCTCGGGGTCGCACACGCAGGCCATCTCGGTGCAGCCGACGTTACCATCTTCGCCGCAGGTGCAGGTGTTGCAGCCGTCGCCCGCGTTGAAGGTCTCGCCAGTGGTGTAGGTCTCGCCGTTGTAGGTGCAGGCCGGGCCGCAGGCCATCAGGGTGCAGGCGACGGTGGTGCTGCCATCTTCGAGCTGCGCACAGCTACAGGTGTTGCAGCCGTCGTCGGCGGGGAAGCTCGTGCCCACGGGGACAGGGCCAGCAGGCGTGTCGCAGGTGATGGGCGCGCAGGCCGCCTCGGTGCAGGCGATGCCGCTCTCGGTGCAGGTGCAGGTGTTGCAGCCGTCGTCGGAGGGGAAGGAGTCGCCAACGTTGTAGCCCTGGCCCTCCATGGAGCAGGGAGCCCCGTCGTCGTTGCTGCTGCCGTCCGAGGAGACGATGATACACCCCGTGAGCACGGCGGGAGCGAGGGTGACGAGGGCCAGCAAGCTGCTCCGGAGGAACGAGAAGGACGAGGTGTTCATGGCATTGCTCCTGATCGAAGGTCGAGGGGGAGGGCAAAGGGCGCCGCGCCATCGGCGTTCGGGTCGGGCAGGTGTCTATTCAACGCGTGTGCCACCGCCGCGCGTGGGCGGTGGCGCCTGCTTCGCCGCACCGCTCCATGACCGCCCGCGCGGCTCCGGACAGCCGTCCAGGAGCAGCGAGCGCACGGAAATCAGGCCGGTTCCATGACACCGGCGCAGGTTTCCGGCGCACCGTGACACAGCGGCGGGGGCGCCCCACGGCCGAGGCACGACGCGGGACGTGCACGGCGCGGGACGGGGAGGATGACTGCGATGTCGTGGCCCGCGGCTGCGAGGGGACGCGCGTCCCCTCGTGGAGGCTCAGTGGACGCGCATACCGGGCTTCGCGCCGGAGTCGGGGGAGAGGAGGAAGGCGGTGTCTTTGCCGCCGGCGGCGAGGACCATGCCCTCGCTCAGGCCGAACTTCATCTGCCGGGGGGCGAGGTTGGCGCAGATGATCACGAGGCGGCCGATGAGGTCCTCGGGCTTGTAGTAGGCCTTGATGCCGGCGAAGACGTTGCGCTCCACGCCGCCGCCGAGGGAGACGCGCAGGCGCAGGAGCTTCTTGGCGCCCTCGACGCCCTCGGCCGCGACGATGCGGGCGACGCGGAGGTCGGCCTTGCCGAAGTCGTCGATGGTGCACTCCGGCGCGAGGGGCTCTTCCTGGAGGGCAGCGCCGTCGTCGTCGTAGGTGGTCGGCGTGGCGGGCGTGGCGGGCGTGGCGGGCGTGGCAGGCGCGCCGGGCGAGGCCGGGGCGGCAGGGGAGGCCGCCGCGCTCTGGGCCTCGGTGGTCTCGGGGGCGTTTGCGGCGGAGGTTTCGTTGACCATCTTCTGTGCAGACTCCAGTTCGGCGCGTTTCATGAGGTGCTGGTACGGGGCGACCGGGGTGCCGACGAGGTGCTCCTTCGCGAGCTCCCAGCGGTCCATGGCGCAGTTGAGAAGCTTGCCCGACTCCTCCGCGAGCTTCGGCAGCACGGGGGCCAGGTAGAGGGCGATCTGGCGGTACAGGTTGAGGGCGATGGAGCAGGCTGCCTGCACCTCGGCCTCCTTGCCGGGCTGCTTCGCGAGCGCCCAGGGCTGCGCCTTGTCGATGAACTCGTTGGCGCGATCGGCGAGAGCGACGATGGTGCGGATGGCGCGGGCGAAGTCGAAGGCCGCGTAGGCCGCTCCGATCTCGTCGCCGGCCGTGGCGCCCGCGGCGAAGAGGCCGCCGTCTTCGGGGTAGGCCGCGGAGAGGCCGGTCTTCTGCACGAAGCGCGAGGAGCGGCTGGCCAGGTTGACGATCTTGTTCACCAGCTCGGCGTTCACCCGCTGCACGAACTCCTCGATGTTGAGGTCGATGTCCTCCACCTTCGGGCCCAGCTTGCTCGCGTAGTAGTAGCGGAGGTACGCCGGATCGAGGTGCTTGAGGTAGGTGGACGCCATGATGAAGGTGCCCTTGCTCTTCGCCATCTTCTCGCCGTTGACGGTGAGGAAGCCGTGCACCTGGACGCGCGCGGGCAGGGAGAACTGCGCCGTCTTGAGCATGGTCGGCCAGAAGAGGGTGTGGAAGTAGACGATGTCCTTGCCGATGACGTGGATGATGTCGGTGTCCTCGGAGCGCCACCAGGCGTCGAGGCCCTCGCCCTGCTTCTCGCACCACTCCTGGGTGGCGGCGATGTAGCCGGTGGGCGCGTCGAACCACACGTACCAGTAGTGCCCGGGCTCGTCGGGGATCTCGAAGCCGAAGTACGGGGCGGCGCGGGAGACGTCCCAGTCCCGGAGGGGCTCGGAGAGGAAGTGGCCCGCGAGGTAGTTGGCGATCTCGCGGGGCATGCGGCCCTCGGACTGGGTGTAGCCGGTGAGGAAGGCGTGCTCGGACTCGATGGAGACGAACAGGTGCGGGGCGCTGCGCAGCTCGGGCTTGGCGCCCGAGAGGGTGCTCTTCGGGTCGACGAGGTCGGTGGGGGAGTAGGTGGAGCCACACTTGTCGCAGCTATCGCCGTACTGGTCGGCGGCGCCGCAGCGGGGACACGTGCCCTTCACGAAGCGGTCGGCGAGGAAGACACCTTCCTTGGGGTCGAAGAGCTGGGTGACCTCCCTGCGGCTCACCATGCCGGCGCCCCGGAGCGAGGCCCAGATCTGGTTGCACAGGACCTGGTTCGTGGGGGAGTTGGTGCTGCCGTAGTGGTCGAAGTGGATCTGGAAGCCGGCGAAGTCGCGCTGGTGCGCGGCGCTCATCTCCTCGATGACCTCGACCTCGCTGCGGCCCTCCTTGCGGGCGCGCATCATGATGGACGTCCCGTGCGTGTCGTCCGCGCAGATGTAGATGGCGCGGCGCCCGGTCATCCGCGAGTACCGGACGAAGATGTCCGTCTGGGTGTACTCGACGAGGTGGCCGAGGTGGATGTGTCCGTTGGCGTAGGGGAGGGCGCTGGTGACGAGCAGGCGTCTCATGATCGGGCGCGACTCTGCCCCAGATGGCCCTTGAGCGCTACCGGGCTGCGTCGCCGTGGGGCGCCGTGACGCGAGGCTTGCCGCCCGGATCGGGCGACCGTAACACTCGGGGGATGCGCTCTTCGCACCGCCGCCACCGCCGCCACCGCTGCCCCCATCGCCGCTCACCTTCGTACCTGCGTTCATCCTTGCATGCCGGCGTCGCCGCCGTCCTCGCCGCTGCCCTCGGCGGGTGCGGCGGTGATGAAGAGAAGGCCGGACCCACCGGCCCGGAGTTCACGCACCCGGTGGCGGCCGTCGACATCATGGTCGACGAGATGGGCATCTCCCACGTCTACGGGCAGAGCGACGAGGACGCGATGTTCGGGGCCGGCTACGCGATGGCGCGGGACCGGCTGTTCCACATGGAGGCCTTCCGGCGCAGGGCGCTCGGGCGGAGCGCCGAGGTCTTCGGCGAGGGCGCCATCAACGGCGACATCAGCGCGCGCGCGTTCGGCTTCGGGCGCCTCGGCGAGGCCGACTACGAGCGCCTCAAGAAGGATCGGCCCGAGGACGCTGGGCTCATCGACGCCTGGGTCCAGGGCGTGAACTTCCGCATCAAGGAGATCGAGACGGGGGCCGCGCCGCGCCCCTACGGCCTGCGGGAGGCGGAGCTCAACTTCGTGCCCGAGCGGTGGACACCCGCGCACACCCTGGCGATCGGCAAGGTGCTCTCGTTCGGGATGTCGAGCACGCTGGAGCAGGAGCTGCTGGCGACGCTGCTGGTGAGGCTCGCGCCTGACTCGCTGACCGAGCTGCCCTTCATGAAGCCGTCGAAGGACGTGTTCACCATGGGGATGGCCGCGCCGACCTCGGGGCCCGCCCCGGCGCCCTCGCCGCCCTCGCCGCCCTCGCCCTCGCAGCCGCGGCCGGAGATCCCGGAGGGGACGCGGTTCGACTTCTCCCCGCTCGCCGGGCCCCTGGCTTCCAACAACTGGGCGGTGGCGGGGGCGCACACCGAGAACGGCAAGCCGCTGCTCGCGGGCGACCCGCACCAGACGCTGACCAGCCCGAGCCGCTTCTGGCCGGTGCACATCAGCAGCGCGACCGGCACGCTCGACGTGGTCGGCTTCTCGTTCGTGGGCGTGCCGGGGGTGCAGCTCGGCCACAACGCGCACATCGGCTGGACCACCACCACGAACTTCGCCGACGTGATGGACATCTGGGAGGTCACCGAGGACACCGCCTGCGAGAAGGCGGAGGTGATGATCGGCGGGGAAGCGAAGGCCGTGGAGTCGCGGACGGAGACCATCGAGTACCGGACCGAGGCGGGGGGCACGGAGCGGAAGGAGGTCGTCATTCGCAGCGTGCCCGGGGTCGGGGTGTTCATCCCCGACGTCATCCTGCCGGCGCCGCGGGCGCTCATCGCGGGGGGCTGCCTGCTGATCGGGTGGACGGGCTTCGAGCCGACCATGGAGATCGGCGCGTATCTCGGCATGGACCGGGCGCGGAACCTCGACGAGTTCGAGAAGGCGGTGGACGTGCTGGAGGTGGGCGCGGCGAACTTCATCGCGGCCCACCCGGACGGGATCACCTACCACGTGAGCGCGCGCGTCCCCGACCGCGGCGATCCGTCGAGCAGGCCGATGCCATGGAAGGTGCTGCCTGCGAACGACACGAAGAACGTCTGGTCGGGCGCCTACCTGCCGCCGGAGAAGATGCCGCGGTGGCGCGATCCCGAGCGTGGCTACCTGGTCACCGCGAACAACGATCCGTTCGGCTTCACGGCCGACGGCACGGTGGAGAACGACCCCTACTACTACGGCGCGTTCTACGCGAACGGGTTCCGGGCGAGCCGCATCGAGCAGATGATCCAGGAGCAGATCGAGGGCACCGGGAAGATGACCGTGGCCGCGATGCAGGACATCCAGCGCGACGTGCGCTGGGAGCTGGCCGACGTGATGCTGCCCATCGTGACGACGGCGCTCGCGGACATGGCGACGGATCCGGCGCTGGCCGCCTACCAGGGGAATGAGGATCTGCCGAAGCTCGGCGCCATCCTGGCGGGCTGGGACAGCCGGCTGGACCGCGCCGAGGCGGGGGCGCTGGTGTTCCACGCGATGAGCTGGTTCGCGGCCAAGGAGGTGTTCGCGAGCGACGAGGCGTACACCTCGCTCCTGTTCGACGCCGTGCAGGAGTACAAGCCCACGGTCTTCCTCGGCACGCTCTACAACCTGCTCGCGGACCGCTTCGAGGCGGGCTCCACGTTCGTGAGCGATCCGCGGGTGCTGGTGCTCGACGCCCTCGCCGAGACGGCCACCTGGCTCACCGCGCGCTTCGGCTCCGTGGACGCGACCTACGCCTGGGGCGACCTGCACGTGGCCACGTTCCCCGCGGCATACGGCGGTGAGCTGTCGGTGACGCCGTTCGGGGTCGACGGCGGCGACGACACGGTGAACGTCTCCCCGGCGCCCTTCTTCGAGGGCGACGCGGTGCGCGAGCAGTTCGGCGCGGTGCAGGGCTCGCTCTACCGGATGGTGGTGGGCTTCGGCGAGGACAACACGCCCGAGGCGGTGGTGAACTTCTCGCGCGGGAGCAGCGAGGAGCCCGGGAGCCCGCACTTCGACGACCAGGACGCGGCCTGGGTGGCGGGGGAGTACGGCAAGCTCCTGTTCCGCAAGGCGGACGTCGAGGCCGGCGTCACGGACCGGATGACGCTCGAAGCGGCGAAGTAACCCGGCGCGTTCGATCAAAGGACACCCAGGGCGCGACGCTTTGCCAAGGGGCACTGCGTCGCGGCTGGCACGAGCGGTTCGCGGGGAGTGGGGCCCCGACGGGATTCACTCCCGGCGGGGCGAGGGGACTCGCGTCCCCTCGTGGAGACTCAAAGGCGGTGGCGGGCTGCGTCGAGGCGCAGCCGCCACACCTCGATCACGGCTTCCGCGAAGATCTTCCGGCTCATCTTGGAGTGGCCCGCGCGGCGGTCGACGAAGAGGATGGGGACCTCCACGACCCGCAGCCCGCGGCGCAGCGCGCGGTAGGTGGTCTCGACCTGGAAGGCGTACCCGTTCGAGCGGACGCGCGCGAGGTCCAGGGCCTGGAGGGCGCGGCGGGTGAAGGCCTTGTAGCCCGTGGTGAGGTCGCGGACGGAGACCCCGAGGATGAGGCGCGCGTAGAGCGAGCCGCCCTTGGAGAGGACGTGCCTTCCGGGGCCCCAGCCCTCGACGCCCCCGCCAGGCATGTTGCGCGAGCCGAGGACGACGTCGGCGCCGTCCGCGATGGCGTCGAGGAACCGGGGCAGGTAGCGCGGGTCGTGGGAGAGGTCGGCGTCCATCTCGAAGGCCACGTCGTAGCCCTCGTCGAGGGCGCGCCGGAAGCCTTCGAGGTACGCGGTCCCCAGCCCGAGCTTGGAGGGACGATGGAGGACGCGCACGCGAGGATCGCGGGAGGCGAGCGCGTCGGCGAGGGCGCCCGTGCCGTCGGGGGAGGCGTCGTCGATGATGAGCAGGTGTGCGTGCGGTGCTGTCGCGAGCACCGCGTGGACGAGTTCGCTCAGGTTGTCCCGCTCGTTGTACGTCGGGGTGATGATGAGGATCCGGGGCAGCATCGACGATCCCGACGGTCCGGTCGCTGTAGCAAAGCGGGTGCTGGGGCGGAAGCCTTCGCCCGACCGCGGTGCCCTTGCGAAGGGTGGATCGCGCGGTTAACGTTGAGCCACATGCATGGCCGGCTCTGACCGGTCCCGACGGCGCTTCCTCGGCCCTGGGCCCCGGTGTCGCTGCGCGGCAGCGAGGTGCATTCCCCCGGTAACCAGGTCATCAACCTACGGAGAGACTTCCGATGGCAGCGAGCAAGAACGTCCACGTTATCGACGACTCCAACTTCGAAGCCGAGGTGCTGAAGTCCGATGTGCCTGTGCTGGTGGATTTCGGCGCCACCTGGTGCGGCCCCTGCAAGGCGCTCGCGCCCATCGTCGACAAGATCGCCGATGATTTCGCGGGCAAGGTCAAGGTCGCCACGCTCGACATCGACGATGCCCCGAACACCACCAAGAAGTACTCCGTGAAGAGCGTGCCGACGGTGATCGTGTTCAAGGGCGGCGAGAAGGTAGCCACCCAGGTGGGCCTCTCGAACCGCGAGACGCTGATCAAGCTGCTCGGGGTCTGAGACCTCCCCGCTGGAGCGTCCCACCGCCTCCAGCCGTCACACCCGCCACGCTCCCTTCCCGGTACGTCCGCATCCCAGCACGTCCGCTCCAGCCCGCCGCGCTCCCTGCGCTTGACCGAGGGGCTAGCCCTGAGTACATCCGCGCGCGGACCCCTCACTTCTCAGGAGCGCGCCATGGCGACGAAGATCGCGATCAACGGTTTTGGACGGATTGGACGCTGCATCGTCCGGACGCTGGTGGAGCGCAACGTCAAGGACCTGGAAGTGGTCGCCATCAACGACCTCACCGATCCCAAGACCCTCGCCCACCTGTTCAAGTACGACTCGGTGCACCGCGAGTTCAAGGCGGCGCCGGTGTCGAGCGGCGACAAGTCTCTGCAGATCGGTGACCAGAAGGTGGAGGTCCTCGCGATGAAGGACCCCGGGGAGCTGCCCTGGAAGTCGCTGGGCGTGGACGTGGTGCTGGAGTGCACGGGCCTCTTCACCGACAAGGCGAAGGCCGAGGCGCACCTCAAGGCGGGCGCGAAGCGGGTGATCATCAGCGCCCCCGCCAAGAACCACGACGTGACCGTGGTGATGGGCGTGAACGAGGAGGCGTACGACGCCTCGAAGCACACCGTGATCTCCTGCGGCTCGTGCACCACGAACTGCCTCGCCCCGGTGGCCAAGGTGATGCTGGACAGCTTCGGCGTGGTCCACGGCCTGATGACCACCGTCCACTCGTACACGAACGACCAGCACATCCTCGACGTGCCGCACAGGAAGGGCGACCTCCGCCGGGCGCGCGCCGCGGCGACCAACATGATCCCCACCAGCAGCGGCGCGGCGAAGGCGCTGAGCGAGGTGATCCCGGCGCTGAAGGGCAAGTTCGACGGCCAGGCGATCCGGGTGCCGACCTACGATGTGTCGCTGGTGGACCTGACCATCGAGACCGAGAAGAAGGTCACCAAGGACGCGATCCACGCGGCGATGAAGGCGGCGGCCGAGGGCCCGATGAAGGGCGTGCTGCGGTACACCGACGAGGAGCTGGTCTCCGGCGACTACATCGGCGAGAAGGCGTCGAGCGTCTTCGACGCCACGCTGACCCAGGTGATCGGGGAGCGCTTCGCGAAGATCTTCTCCTGGTACGACAATGAGTGGGGCTTCTCGAACCGGATGATCGACCTGGCCCAGTTCGTGGCGACGAAGGGTTGAGGGGGGGCGCCGTGAAGCTCACCGGTATCAGGTCGATCGAGGATCTGGTCAAGCCCAAGGCCCCGGACGTGGCCGCGAAGGCGGACCCGCGCGGCGGGGCTCCCGGGAAGTTTGACCCGCGCGGAGGCGGCGCGGGCAGCGCGGGCGGCGCGGGCAGCGCAGGCAGTGCGGGCGATGGGACGAGCGGGATCGCTGGCAAGCGCGTCTTCATCCGCGTGGACTTCAACGTCCCCATGGACAAGAAGACGGGCGAGATCACCGATGACGCGCGCATCCGCGAGGCGATCCCCACCATCAAGCTGGTCATGGAGGCGGGCGCGAAGGTGGTCCTGGCCTCGCACCTCGGGCGCCCGAAGCCCGGCAAGCGGGACCTGAGCCTGGAGCCGGTGGGCGCGCGCCTCGCGGAGCTGACCGGCTACGAGGTGCACGTCCCCGAGGAGATCGTGGGCGACGCCCCGAAGAAGGTCATCTACGACCTGCGCGTCGGCCAGGTGTGCCTTCTTGAGAACCTCCGCTTCCACGAGGAGGAGGAGAAGAACGACGAGAACTTCGCGCGGCAGCTCGCGGAGCTGTGCGACGTGTACGTGAACGACGCCTTCGGGGCCGCGCACCGCGCCCACGCCTCGGTGCACGCCCTGCCGCGGCTGATGCGGGAGCGGGCCGCGGGCCTCCTGCTCCTCAAGGAGCTGCGCGCGCTCGGGCGCCTCGTCGACCGCCCCGAGAAGCCTTACGTGGCGGTGCTCGGGGGCGCGAAGGTCTCCGACAAGATCGACGTCGTCGAGGCTCTGCTCGGGGTGGTGGACACCCTGTGCATCGGCGGGGCGATGGCGAACACGTTCCTCGCCGCGCAGGGCAAGGACATGAAGAAGAGCAAGATCGAGGAGGACAAGCTCCCGCTCGCGCGCACCATCCTGAGCAAGGCGGGGAACCGCGGGGTGCAGATCCTCCTGCCCACCGACGTGGTGGTGGCGTCGAGCCTGGAAGCCGACGCGGGCTCGGCGGTCGCGGCCGACGCGGTCCCCGATGGCGCGATGGCGCTCGACATCGGGCCGAAGACGGTGGCGCTCTTCGCCGACTCCTTCAAGAGGGCGAAGACGGTCTTCTGGAACGGTCCGATGGGCCTCTTCGAGACGCCGGCCTTCTCGAAGGGCACCTTCGAGCTGGCGAAGCTGATGAGCAAGGCCTCCGGCTTCACGGTGGTGGGCGGCGGCGACAGCGCCGCGGCGGTGAAGCAGGCCGGCGACGAGGTGGCGAAGGGCTTCAAGCACATCTCGACCGGCGGCGGCGCGTCGCTGGAGCTCATCGAGGGCAAGAAGCTTCCGGGCGTCGAGGCGCTGCGCGCGACCGAGGGGGCCGAGTGAACTCCGCGCGACGTCCGCTCATCGCCGGCAACTGGAAGATGAACGTCGGCGGCCCGGAAGCCATGCCGCTCGCGGCGGGCGTCGCCAGGGCCGCGAAGGAGTTCAGCCGGGTGGAGGTGGTGGTGGCGCCCCCCTACACCGCGCTCGCCGCCGCGGCACACGAGCTTGCCGAGGCGAAGAGCGAGGTGGGCCTCGCTGCCCAGAACATGCACCCCGAGGTCTCCGGCGCCTTCACCGGCGAGATCTCGGCGGGGATGCTCCGGGACTCGGGGGCGAGCTGGGTGATCGTGGGTCACAGCGAGCGTCGGCAGCTCTTCGGAGAGACCGACGAGATGGTGACCCGCAAGGTGGCCGCCGCCATCGCCGCGGAGATCCGCCCCATCGCCTGCGTGGGGGAGACCCTGGAGGAGCGCGAGGCGGGTCAGACCCTGGCCGTGGTGGAGCGGCAGGTCCGGGCATTCCTCGACGAGCTGGCCAAGGCGCCGGGCTTCGGGGTCGTCGCCTACGAGCCGGTGTGGGCCATCGGGACCGGGAAGGTCGCGAGCCCGGCCGATGCGCAGGAGGTCCACGCCATGATCCGGGGGCTCCTCGCGCGGGCCTCGATCGGGCTGGCGAGCGCCACCCGGGTGCTCTACGGCGGGAGCGTCAAGGCGGACAACGCCGTGGGTCTCCTGGAGCAGGCGGACATCGACGGCGCGCTCGTCGGGGGAGCCTCCCTGGACGCGGCTGGCTTCAGGAAAATCATCGAAGCCGCGCACCGGCTGGCGGAGCGAGAAGAACAGGAGTAGATCGGGCTGCCCGAGGTAGGCTGTCTCCGCGCGGGCCAGCCCACCCCTTTCGCCGCGGTCATCAAGGACGCCGATGCTTCAGACGTTCCTCCACATCATCCACGTCATCGCCTGCCTGTTCCTGATCCTGGTCGTGCTGCTGCAGCAGGGGCGCGGGGGTGGCATGGGGTCGGCGTTCGGTGGGGCCTCTGCGCAGGTCTTCGGCGGGCGCGGCGCCGGCAACTTCCTGACCCGCCTGACGGCCATCTGCGCGGCCGTGTTCATGGCGACCAGCATGTCGCTCGCCTACCTGTCGTCCGCAGGCGACCGCGAGCTGCGCGAAATCGAGAACAGCCAGGACCAGTAGGTCGCGGATGCGGCTGCCCGGGCCGCCATGGCGAAGCCCGGGGCTCCGGGATCTGGGGGTCGTCCTCGCGGTCAAGGCCGCGGCCTCCGCGGTCACGCTGGGCCTTGGCTTCCGCGCCGTCAGCGACGACGACTTCGCGCGGGTGGTCCTCGCGCAAGCCTGGGCCCACGCCCCCAAGCTGGATCCGACCGGTACGAGCTGGTTGCCGGCGCCGTTCTGGCTGAGCGGCGCGCTGCTGCGGCTCTTCGGGACGGGCCTGGGCGCGGCGCGCGCCGTGGCGCTGGTGCTGGGCCTGGTGTCGGCGGCGCTGATCTACCTCGCTGCCCGGTGGATCACCGAGGAGGCCGGCGCGGGCGGCAGGCGGGGCGCGCTCGCAGGGGCGCTCGTGGCGGCGGTGTTTCCGTGGAGCGCGCGGCTCGGGGTCGCGACGGTGCCGGAGCTGCCCACGGCCGCGTTGACGCTGCTCGGGGTCGCGGCGTTGACCACGCCGTCCGCGAACCGACGGCTGTGGGGGGCACTCGCGCTCCTCTGGGCCACCCTGTCCCGGTACGAGCCGTGGCCCCTCGCGGCGGTGTTCGCGGCGTGGTCCCTGCTCAGCGCGCTGCGGCTCGGGCAGAGCCGCGGAGACCAGGCGAAGCTCGTGGTCGCGGCGCTGATCGCGCTGGCGGGGCCCGCGGCGTGGGTCGCCTGGAACCACGTGGCGCACGGGGACGCGCTCCAGTTCCTGGCGCGCGTGGCCGCCTACCGGCAAGCGCTGGGCAGCGGGGGAGGGGACGGCCTGGTGTCGCGGCTGCTGGCGTACCCGGGCGCGATGCTGCGCGAGGAGCCCGAGCTGGTGCTGGCGCCGCTCGCGCTGTGGCTCGCGGTGCAGGGGACTCCGGGCGCTGCGAGGTTCACCGAGGCATTGCGGCCCTACCGGGTGCCGGCGGCGCTGGCTTCCCTGCAGATCGCCGCCCTGTCGGCAGCCCTGGTGCGGGATGGCGCGCCGACGCACCACCCCGAGCGGGCCACGCTGGTGGGGCTCTTGGTCCTGGCGCTCGTCGTGGGTGACGTGGGGGCCCAGGTGGTGGCCACCGGGGGTCCGGCGCTCCGGCGGAGGGCGGGGGCCGCGGTGGTGGCGCTGCTGCTCGTCGGGGGCCTTTTTGTACGGCGCTACTTCCGGCGCGAGCACTTCAACCCGCGCCTGGACGAGGTGGCGGTGGGCGAGGCCGCCGCCGCGCGGGTGCCTGGAGGGGCGCCCATCCTGCTGGAGGTGCCTCACTACGGGTACTTCGCGGTGATGGCAGCCCTGGGGAGGCCCGGGCAGGTGGTGCTCGACCGCAGCATCGATCCGCGTGACCCGCCGACCGCGTCGAGCTTCGTGGACGCGGCTGCCTTGCGGCGCAGGCTCGTCGCGGCCGGTGCGGACTGGTTCGTCGCGCAGCCGACGGAGGCGCTCCTGGGCATCGCCGGGGCGTCCGTGGAGGGGCAGGGGGCGTGGGCGCTGTGGTCGGCGGGCGAGGTTCGGGCGTCGGGCGAGCGGAGGCTCTCGCCCTCTCTGGGGAGGCCGGCATCGGTCGAGAGGGGAGCCACGCCATGACCGCACCGGAGCGGCGCTTCTTCGTGCACGCCTCCGCGTGGGTGGACGAGCCAGCGACGGTCGGGGAGGGGACCCAGATCTGGCACTTCTGCCACGTCGCTGCGGGGGCGCGCATCGGTCGCGGGTGCGTGCTCGGGCAGAACGTTTACGTCGCCGGGGGCGCCGTGCTCGGCGACGGGGTGCGGGTGCAGAACAACGTGTCCATCTACGACGGCGTGGTCATCGAGGACGACGTGTTCCTCGGTCCCTCGGCGGTGCTGACCAACGTGTCGAACCCGCGCGCCGCCGTCGATCGCCGGGCCTTCTACGAGCCCACGCGCATCCGCCGGGGCGCCACCGTCGGCGCCAACGCGACGCTCGTCTGCGGTGTCACCATCGGGCGTCACGCCTTCGTGGGCGCAGGGGCGGTGGTGACCCGGGACGTGCCGGACTACGCACTCGTGGTGGGCGTGTCGGCGCGGCGCACGGGATGGATGGGCCGGCACGGGCACCGGCTCGTCGCGGTGGAAGGCAGCGGTGAGGGCGAGGGGCTCTGGCGCTGCCCGGAGAGCGGCTACCGCTATGTGCGGGCGGCGGGCGGCGGCCTGCGGTGCCTGGATCTGGACGAGGACGCGCCGCTGCCGGGCGGGGACGGGGGTCGGGTGGTGGGCGTGCGGCCCTACCGCGAGGAAGGCGCCGCGCGAGGAGCCGTGCGCGAGGACAAGGGGCACGGATGACGGCGATCCCTTTCTTCGACCGCACCCGGGTGGATGCGCCGCTCGAGGCCGAGCTGACCGAGGTGTTCCAGCGGGTGCTCCGCTCGGGCCGTTACATCCTCGGCCAGGAAGTGGAGGCCTTCGAGGCCGCGTGCGCAGCCTACCTGAACGTGTCCTGTGCCGTGGGCGTCTCCTCGGGCACGGACGCGCTGATCGTCGCGCTCAGCGCCCACGGCATCGGCCCTGGAGACGAGGTGATCTGCCCGGCGTTCACGTTCGCCGCCACCGCGCTCGCCGTGGCGCGGGTCGGCGCGCGCCCGGTGTTCGCCGACATCGACGCGGCCTCCTTCCTGCTCGACCCGGCCTCCGTGTCCGCGGTGACGACCGCGCGCACCCGGGCCATCGTGGCCGTGCACCTGTTCGGGCGCTGCGCCCCCATGGACGCGCTGCACGCCCTGGCGGCTCCCCGAGGCATCGCCGTGATCGAGGACGCCGCGCAGGCCTTCGGCGCCGATCTCGGAGGCACGCGCGCCGGGGCGCTGGGCACCGTCGGATGCTTCTCCCTCTTCCCCACCAAGAACCTCGGCGGCTTCGGAGACGGTGGCCTCGTCACCACACCGGACACGGCCCTCGCCGAGCGGGCGAGGGTGCTCCGTGCCCAGGGCACCCGGCGCAAATACCACCACGAGCTGGTCGGCGGGAACTTCCGCCTCGACGCCTTGCAGGCCGCGCTGCTGCGCCGGATGCTCCCGCACCTCGACGCGCGGCTCGCCATGCGCCGCCACCTCGCGGCCCGCTACGACGCCTTGCTCGCCAGCGCTGGCGTGCCGGTGAGCGCGCCCTCGCTGTCACCGGGCCACACCTACAACCAGTACGTGGTCCGGGTGCACGGCGGCCAGCGCGATGCGCTCCGGGCGTTCCTCGCAGCGCGCGGCGTCGGCACCGAGGTCTACTACCCGGAGCCCCTGCACGTGCAGCCCTGCTTCGCCGGTCCCGGCGCCGTGGCCGGCCCGAGCGCGGCAGAAACGAGCTTGCCCGTCGCCGAGGCGGCCACCCGCGAGGCGCTCGCCCTGCCCATCTTCCCCGGGCTCACCGAGGAGGAGGTCACGCGCGTCGTGGCCGAGATCGCAGCCTTCCCTGGCTGGTCGTCCACCTGATCGGTCCCGTCGGGAAGCACCCTCAGCGTGCCGCCTCGCTCCGGATGAAAGGAGCACAAAGGGGTTGACCGAGCCCAGTGGGGGCGACCAGATGCTGGAGGGGCTGGAGATGGCGCACGCTGGCAGGGAGAACCGACGCACCTTCCTCGCCGCGGGGCTCCTCTGTCCCCTCGCCGCAGCGCTCCCCGGGTGCCGTGGGGACGCCTCGGCTCCCTCGGGCGAAGCGGAGACGCTGCCGGAGGTGGGGCTGCCAGCGCCCGCGGTTCCGGGCGCGGACGAGGCCCGGCGGCACGCAGGCGGAAGGCTGACGTACTACGCCGAGTCCGTGGGCATCGGCGGCGCCATCGACCGCGCGCTCTGCGGCCGCTTCACCGCGGACACCGGCATCTCCGTCAACGTGGTGATGCGTCCCCGCGACTCCACGGAGACCTACGCCACCTACCAGCGGCTCTTCCAGGCGCGATCACCGGACGTCGATGTGGTGACGCTCGACGTGATCTGGCCAGGCACCTTCGCCGCGCACCTCGTCGACCTCAAGCCGGCGCTGGGCACGGCAGCGGCAGCGCATCTCGAGGCCCTGGTGCAGAACGACACGGTGGAGGGCAGGCTGGTGGCCATGCCGTGGTTCACCGACTTCGGCATGCTCTACTACCGCACCGACCTGCTCCAGAAGTACGGCTACGGCGGCCCCCCGACCACCTGGGACGAGCTCGGGCAGATGGCGGAGCGCATCCAGGCCGGAGAGCGCCCGTCCTCGCGGGTGTTCCAGGGCTTCGTCTGGCAGGGCAAGGCCTACGAGGGCCTGACCTGCAACGCCCTGGAGTGGGTGCGCTCACATGGCGGCGGCAACCTGCTGGAGGGCCGCACGCCGACCGTGAACAACCCTGAGGCCGCGCGCGCCCTCGCCCGCGCGAGGTCCTGGATCCGCGCCATCTCGCCGGTGGGAGTCACGGGCTACGAGGAGGAGGACAGCCGCAACGTCTTCCAGGGAGGCAACGCGGCGTTCCTGAGGAGCTGGCCCTACGTGTACTCGGCGGCCAGCGCGGAGGGCTCGCGGGTGAAGGGGCGCTTCGACGTCGCTCCCATGCCGCACGAGCCCGGGCAACCCAGCGTGGCCACCGCCGGGGGATGGCAGCTCGGCGTCTCGACGTACACGCGCCACGAGGGCGCCGCGACCGCGCTGGTGGGCTACCTGTCGAGCCCCGAGGTGCAGCGGTTCCGCGCGCTCGCGGGCGGCTACATCCCGACCCTCCAGGCCGTGCAGCGCGATCCGGCCGTGGTCCGTAAGCTCCCCTTCCTGGAGCGCATGGCAGGCGCGACCCTGGTGGCGCGCCCATCGAGCGACGCCGGGCCGCGCTACAACGAGATCTCCATCGCCTTCTACCAGGGCGTGAGCAAGGCGCTGCACGGCACGGCGCCGGAGGAAGCGCTGGAGCAGATCGCGCAGCGCATGCAGCGCGCGCTGCGCTGAGGGAGGGCACCATGGACGGGGGCGCGGGCGAGGCGGTGCTGCAAGCAGAGGAGGGCGCGGGCTCGCTCGCGCGGCGCAAGGCGCGCTGGGCCTGGGTCTTCCTGACGCCGGCCCTCGTCGTGGTGGCGTTCGTCGCCCTCTACCCCCTGGTGCGCACCTTCTGGCTGAGCCTCACCGACACCCGCCTCGGCAGCGAGGCGCCCCCGCGCTTCGTGGGCCTCCGCAACTACCGGGACCTCCTCGTCGACGGCTTCTTCCTCGACGCCCTGCTCCTGACGGTGCTCTTCACCGTGGTCACGGTGCTCCTGGAGCTGATCCTGGGGCTCGCCATCGCCCTCCTCGTCGACTCGCGCTTCCGGGGGCGCTCGGCCGTACGCGCCGCCATGCTCATCCCCTGGGCCATCCCCACCGCCATCTCCGCGCAGATGTGGAAGTGGATGTACAACGACGTCTACGGCGTCTTCAACGACCTGCTCGTGAACCGCCTCGGCCTGCTCTCCGAGCCCATCGCGTTCGTCGCGGACGACGCGCTCTCCCTGCCCGCGGTGGTGCTCGTCGATGTCTGGAAGGCGACCCCCCTTCATGGCGCTGCTGCTCCTCGCGGGCCTCCAGCTCATCCCCCGGGACCTCTACGAGGCGGCGCGCGTCGACGGCGCGACCCGGTGGCAGACCTTCACTCGGGTGACGCTCCCGCTGCTCAAGCCCTCCCTGCTCGTGGCGCTCATCTTCCGCACCCTCGACGCCCTGAGGGTCTTCGACGTCTTCTACGTCATGTTCGGGAGCCGCCCCGACATGCAGACCATGGCCACCTACGCGCAGGAGATCCTGGTGAGCATCTCCGACGTCGGCTACGGCTCCGCCATCTCCATGGCCATCTTCCTGGTGATCGCGGTGTTCATCGGGCTCTACGTGGTCGTCTTCCGCCGGGAGAACGCCTGATGGTGCTCGGGGTCCTCCGCCGCCTGGCCCTCGCGGTGCTCGTGCTGGCCTTCCTCCTCTTCACGGTCTTCCCCCTCCTGTGGGCGCTCCTCTCGTCCATCAAGCCGAGCGAGGAGCTGTTCTCAACTCCCGTACGCTTCTGGCCGGCGCGACCCACCCTGGAGCATTACCGGGGCGTGCTCTCGAACGGCGACTTCCTCACGGCAGCGCTGAACAGCGTGATCGTGGCGGCCTCGGTCACCGCCGCCTCGATCGGCATCGGCGCGCTGGCCGCCTTCGCGCTCGGCAGGTTCAAGTTCCGGGGACGCAGCGTGGTCCTCTACGCCGTGCTGGCGATGACCCTCTTCCCCCAGATCGCGGTGCTCGGCGCGCTCTTCCAGCTCGTCAACGCCCTCGGGCTCTTCAACCAGCTCCCGGCGCTCACGCTGACGTACCTGATCTTCACCCTGCCGTTCACGGTCTGGGTGCTCACCGGCTTCCTGGAGGCGGTGCCCGTGGAGGTGGAAGAGGCGGCCTACATCGACGGCGCGACCCCGCTCCAGGTGTTCGTGAAGATCATGCTGCCGCTCTCCGTGCCCGGCATGGTGACCACCGGGCTGCTCGCCTTCATCGCCGCGTGGAACGAGCTCCTCTTCGCGCTCTCGTTCACGCAGACTCCTGACAAGCGCACGGTGACCTACGCCATCATGTCGTTCTCGGCGACCACCAGCTCGGCGTACGAGGTCCCCTGGGGGCAGATGATGGCGGCGTCCGTGCTGGTGACGGCCCCGCTCCTCGTGCTGGCGCTGGTGTTCCAGCGGCGCATCCTGGCGGGGCTCACGGCGGGCGCGGTGAAGGGATGATCAGCGAGGATCAGCGCGCCTTGCGCGGATCTGGCACCTGCGGATGCTCGTTGTAGAAGGCATCGAGGCTCTCGCGGGTGATCTCCACCTCCACCTCGCCATCCTTGTCGATGCGCGCCTGACAGCCGAGTCGGCTGTTCGCCCGCACGTCGAAGGCCTTGTCGAGGATGTCCTCCTCGTCCTCCTCCGCATCGCTGAGCAGATCCCGGCCCTTCACCACGTACACGTGGCAGGTGGAGCACCCGCACACCCCGCCGCAGGCGTCGCCTTCGGGCGCGTCCGCGCGCTTCGAGGCACCGAGCAGGGTGGTACCCACCGGCACCTCGACGTCCCAGGTCCGCCCGTGGGCGTTGAACCGTACCGTCGCCATCAGCCACCTCCACCGGCGTTCGCCCGGTGCTCCGCCACGTGCTGGTCCACGCCCTTCGAGTGCGCCACCTCGGACTCCAGGTCCTCCACCTGCCGCCCCGCGATCGCCCGCGCGACAGCCCGGTCCATCCGCCGCCCTGCCCAGCCGTGCGTCGCCTCGTCGAGCGCCTCGATGCGGCGCTGCAGCACCCCGGCCCGCGTCCCCTTCATCGCCTGCTCGAGCGCCGTCATGGCCTCCTCGACGCGCTCCCGCTCCCCGGCCTCCAGCAGGTCGGCGTCGGCCGCCAGCGCCTTGCGCGTCGCCAGCAGCACCCGGTCCGCCTCCACCCGGCCCTCCACGAGCCGCCGCTGCTCCAGGTCCTCCTCGCCGTGGTCGAGCGCCGCGAGGAGCATCTCCTCCACCTGCTCGTCGGTCAGCCCGTAGCTCGGCTTGACCTCCACCTTCTGCTCCACGCCCGTGGTCAGCTCCTTGGCCGTCACGCTGAGCAGCCCATCGGCATCCACCCGGAAGGTCACCTCCAGGCGCGCCAGGCCCGCCGGCATGGGAGGAATGCCCTTCAGCGTGAAGCGCGCGAGGGACCTGCAGTCCGACGCCATCTCCCGCTCGCCCTGCACGATGTGCAGATCGAAGCCGGTCTGGTTGTCGGCGTACGTCGTGAAGGTCTGGCGCGCGCCCGTGGGGATCGTCGTGTTGCGGGGGAGGATCTTCTCGGCCACCCCGCCCATCGTCTCCAGCCCGAGCGACAGCGGGAGCACGTCGAGGAGCAGCACCTCGTCGGCGCGCTCCTGCGACCCCGCGAGGATGTCGGCCTGGATCGCGGCCCCGAGCGCCACCACCTCGTCGGGATCGATGTCCCCGAGCGGCTCCTTGCCGAAGATGCGCGCCACGTAGGACCGCACGAAGGGCACCCGCGTCGACCCGCCCACCAGGATCACGCCCGTCAGCTCCGACGCCTGCACCCCCGCATCGCGCAGCGCCCTCCGGCATGCCACGCCCGTGCGCTCCACGATGGGCGCCACGAGCGCGTCGAACTCATCGCGCGTCACCGTGATCTGCCGGGTCGCGTCCGCGCTGCCGGCCACCGGGATCTCCACCTCGACCGCCGGGCTCTCCGTGAGGCGGTGCTTCACGTCCCGGGCCAGGTCGAGCGCCAGGCGCACCACCTCCGGCTCCGTCGCCCCCTCGACGCCCATCTCGGCGAGCAGGCGCCCCGCGAGCGCGCGGTCCATGTCATCCCCGCCGAGGGCGCTGTCGCCGCCCGTGGACTTGACCTGGAACACCCCATCGTCGAGCAGGAGCACCGTGATGTCGAACGTCCCCCCGCCGAGGTCGTACACCGCAAACAGCCCGTTCTGCTGCTTGTCCAGCCCGTAGGCGAGCGCCGCGGCGGTGGGCTCGTTGAGCAGCCGCAGCACCTCCAGGCCCGCCAGCCTCCCCGCGTCCTTCGTCGCCTGCCGCTGCGCATCGTCGAAGTAGGCCGGCACGGTGATCACCGCCGGCCCCACCGAGCGCAGCTCCCGCTCCGCCGACGTGCGCAGCTCCTTCAGCAGCTCGGCCGACACCTCCACCGGCGTCACCGCGCGCCCGCGCACCTGGAAGCGCACGCTCTTCGCCTCCTCGGGCGTGCTCGGCGCCATGAACTCGTACGGCCCGAGCCGCCGGGTCTCCGGATCGTCCGCGCCGCGGCCCATGAACCGCTTCACGCTGACGATGGTCTCGCGCGGGTGCGCCTGCGCCAGGCGCTTCGCCGCGTGGCCCACGGTGGTCCCCCCGCGCGCGTCGTAGTGCACCACCGAGGGGACGAGCCGCTCGCCGTTGCAGTCGTCGATCACGAACGGCTTGCCGTCGCGCACCCGGGCCACGAGCGAGTTCGTCGTGCCGAGATCGATGCCGATCGGGGTGGGCCGGGCCTTGGGGTCGAAGATGTCGATCAGGGTCATGGTAGAGCGTCCGTCAGGTCTTCCTCGATCGCGCTCACCTCGTCGAGGAACCGTCGAAAGTATTTGAGCTCTGCGAGGTGCGGGAGCGCCTTCTCCACGTCCTTCGCGGCGCCCTTCGCGTCATCCCCCCCGCTGTCGAGCAGCGCCCCGAGCGCCCCGAGCGCCTTCTCCTCGCGCGCCCGCACCTGTCCGGCGAGCGCCGCGAGCCGCCCCCGGTCCTTCTTCCGCGCCACCTCCGAAAGCTCCTCGCGCAGCTCCATGATCTCCATCAGGAACGCCGGGTCGGCCTTGGGAGCTGCCTCCTCGCGCAGCGTCACCCCCGCGAGCGCCACCAGCGCCTCCGCGCGGCGGATGGGATCCCGCAGCACGCGCCAGGCCTCGTTCACCTCGATGGCCCGACCGAGCGCCAGCCTCCGCTCTGCGGCGGGCGCGCCCGCGTAGCGATCGGGGTGGAGGGTGCGGCTCAGCTCCCGGTGCCGCTGCTCCACGGCGCGGAGATCGAGGCCGAACCTGGGCTCGACGCCCAGGGTGGCGAAGGGATCGTTCATGGTGCGCTGACTCTCGTGGACTCTCGTGCGCTCTCGCGCGCTGTCGTGCGCTGTCGTGCGCTCTCGCGCGGCTTCAGCCGACCTGGAAGGAGTGGCCGCAGCCGCAGCGCGACGCCTCCTGGGGGTTCAGGAACTTGAAGCCCTGGTGCATGAGCTTCTTCTCCCAGTCGAGCGCGGAGCCCGCCAGGTAGATGATGCTCTTCTTGTCGCAGTACACCCGCACCTTCGCCTTGCCCTCGTCGGCGAACTCCATCACCAGGTCGCCCGTGCGCGGCGCCTTGTCGTCGAACTCGATGACGTACGAGAAGCCCGAGCAGCCACCACCCCGGATGCCCACGCGGATCGCGGCGTCTGGCGTCCCGCGCTTCGCGAGCTGACCCCGCATCGCCTCCACGGCGGCGGGGGTGATCGTCAGCGAGCGCTTCGGCTTCTCCTCGACGCTCGGAGCGCTCGGAGCGCTCGGAGCGCTCCGAGCGCTCGGCGTGGTCGTGGTGGTCTCTTCCATCGTCGTCATGGCGTCCCCGTTCACTCTGCTGCGCGTGGCGTCGCGCCCTGGGCCTCCGGCTCGGAGGCGAGTGTGCGCCGGGCCGACTGCTTCGAGCGGAAGTCGGCGATGGCGCTCTTGATCGCGTCCTCCGCGAGGACAGAGCAGTGGATCTTCACCGGGGGCAGGTTCAGCTCCTCGGCGATCATGCTGTTCTTGATCGTCTCGGCCTCGTCCACGGTCTTGCCCTTCAGCCACTCGGTCGCGAGCGACGACGAGGCGATGGCCGAGCCGCAGCCGAAGGTCTTGAACTTGGCGTCCTCGATGATGCCGTCCTTCACCTTGATCTGGAGGCGCATCACGTCACCGCACGCGGGCGCGCCAACGAGGCCGGTGCCCACCTCGGGATCTTCCTTGTCCAGAGCGCCGACGTTCTTCGGGTTCTCGTAGTGCTCGATCAGTTTCTCGCTGTATGCCATGGCTGTTGCTCCGGTCTTCCCTTCGTGACGCCCTTCGAATTCTAACACCCGATCGCGGCCGCCGCGCGTGTTCCCCGCGCGATTCCAGCGTCGATCAGTGCGCCGCCCACTGCACGCTGTTCAGATCGATTCCCTCCTTGAACATCTCGTAGAGGGGCGACATGTCGCGCAGCTTCTTCACCTTGCCGATCACCAGATCAGCCACGTAGTCGATCTCTTCCTCGGTGTTGAACCGGCCGATGCCGAACCGGATGGACGAGTGCGCGAGGTCGTCGCCGACGCCCATCGCGTGGAGCACGTACGAGGGCTCCAGGCTGGCGCTGGTGCAGGCCGAGCCGCTGGAGACGGCCACATCCTTGATGGCCATCATCAGCGCCTCGCCCTCGACGAAGCTGAACGACACGTTCAGGTTGCCGGGCAACCGGTTGTCCATCGACCCGTTCACCTTCACCTCGTCGAGCTCCTTCATCAGCCGGGTGCGCAGACGCTCGCGCAGCGCGAAGAGCTTCTTCGACTCGGCCTCGCTCTCCTGGAGCATGATCTCCGCCGCCTTCGCGAAGCCCACGATGCCGGGCACGTTGAGCGTGCCGGAGCGCATCCCGAACTCATGCCCCCCGCCGTCCATCTGCGCGGTCAGGCGCACCCGCGGCTTCGAGCGCCGCACGTAGAGGCAGCCCACGCCCTTCGGCCCGTACATTTTGTGCGCGGTCACGCTCGCCAGGTCGACGTTCATCTTCTCCACGTCGAAGGGCACCTTCCCGATCCCCTGCACCGCGTCCGAGTGGAGGAGCACCCCCTTCTCGCGGGTGATCTTGCCGATCTCCCCGATGGGCTGCACCGATCCCACCTCGTTGTTCGCGAGCATCACCGACACGAGCAGCGTCCGGTCGGTGATCGCCTTGCGCACGTCGTCGGGGTCGACGAGCCCCTCCTTGTCGACGTTCAGGTAGGTGACCTCGTAGCCCTGCTTCTCCAGGCGCTTGCACGTGTCGAGGATCGCCTTGTGCTCGACCACCGTGGTGATGATGTGGTTGCCCTTCTCCTTGTAGAACTCGGCCACACCCTTCAGCGCCAGGTTGTCGCTCTCGGTGGCGCCGGAGGTGAACACGATCTCCTTCGGGTTCGAGGCGCCGATGAGCTTCGCGATGGTCTCGCGCGCCTTCGACACGGCCTCCTCGGCGGTCCAGCCATACGCATGGCTCCGGCTCGCGGCGTTGCCGAACTTCCCCGTGAAGTAGGGAAGCATGGCCTCGAGCACGCGCGGATCGACCGGGGTCGTCGCGTGGTTGTCCATGTAGATGGGGAACTGAATGGCCATGATGTCTCTCGGGGTCAGCGGGGTGAAATCAGGGGGCGGCGCCCGTTGCCGCCGTGGATGCCTGCGACCAGATCGGGCTGGGCGTCGGCTGCGTCGTGGTGGTTGCAGCGCGAGCACGAGACGACGATCCGTCCTGGATCGCAGGTCTCGCACGTGTCGAGGTAAGCGAGGCTCGCCTCCAGCTCGCGCTCCAGCGCGGACAGGTGGGCGATCTGCGCGCGCGTCTCTTCGAGCTTCTGCTGGTACACGGTGCGCACGTGGGCCATCCCCTCGGGCGCCGAAGAGCTCGACTTCCAGTGGCTCACGATCTGCTGGATCTGTCCGAGCGACAGCCCGAGATCGCAGAGCTTGCCGATCCAGCGCACCCGGGTGAGCGCCCCCTCGTCGTAGAGGCGGTAGCGGCCCTTCGAGCGCGCGTGGGGGGTCAGGAGGCCCAGCTCTTCGTAGTGATGGATGGCCCGGACCGTCTTGCCCGTGGCCTTCGCCAGGTCGCCGACCTGGAAGAGGCGCTCGTCGTCCCCGCCCCCCTCGCCCGGACCCCCAGACAGGTCCGTCCGGACATCCGGCGGCGTGACCGCGGTGCCGGAATCCTGGGCAAGAGGGAGGTGGTGGCGCTGCGCCATGGTCATGAACTCGAACCCTTACGTATGCGTTAGGGTTAGGGATGTCATAGGCGGCAGCTCCGATGATGTCAACCTGCCTGGATCCGCCGCCATCCACCGGACGGGCGGGTCCAATGTGAACGGAGATCCGTGCTGCTTGACGGCAGAGCGCGGAGTCGTGTTCCTTTGCAGAAGGGTCGACGTGAGGCCCGGAGGAGGCCGGCAACGGCGATCGATGAGCCTCGACGAGTACAGGGACCAGTGTCTGGCGAAGCTCGGGTGGGCGTTCGGGCGTCTCGGCCTCGGCGTCGCCGCGGCGGAGCTAGAGCCAGTGGCAGAGCTCATCGTCCAGACGATGACCGGCCCGTGGCGGTACTTTCATACGCCCGATCACATCTTCGAGGTCGGCGGCAACGAGGATCCCATCGAGGTCCTCGCCGCGCTGTTCCACGACATCGTGTACGTCCAGGTGGATCGCGGCATCCACTTCAACCTGGCGCCCTACCTCACCCCGTTCATCGAGCAGGACGGAGAGAAGCTGCGCCTCCGTGAGGCGGACGCGCTCCCGGCGAACGACGCGGAGATGTCTCTCATCTTCACGCTCTTCGACTTCGCCCCGGGCCAGGTGCTCTCGCCCTTTGGTGGCCAGAACGAGCTGCTCAGCGCCTTCGTCGCCGCCAAGGTCCTCTGCACCTGGCTCACCCCCGGCCTCCTCAGCCAGGTCGTGGTGTGCATCGAGGCCACCATCCCGTTCCGCAAGCCCAGCGCGGACGGCACCTCGGTCGCCGAGGGCCTCTACGCGCGCCTCTGCGCCGCGAACGAGCGCTTCGGCCTAAAGCTCGGCGAGGCAGAGATCATCGAAGCGGTGATCCGCAGCGTGCGCCTCTCGAACCGCGACGTGAACGGCTTCGGCGACACCAGCGCCAGGTTCCTCGACAACACCTGGAGCCTCCTGCCGGAGACCAACACCCACTTCAAGAGCCCCCACAGCTACACCGCGCGGGAGTACCGCACCTCGCTGCAGAAGACCTCGGGCTTCCTCCACTCGCTCGACCCCAAGGTCATCTTCCGCAAGTTCCACGGCGAACCTGACGAGGCCACCTACCAGCACCTCGTCGCGCGCGCCGATCACAACCTGGCGGTGGGCCGCCTCTACCTCGGCACCAAGATCGTCACCATGGCGCTCATCGAAGCGCTCTCCCGCCGCATCGGCCCCGACGTCCCCCTCACCCTGATGCTCGGCCAGCTCCCCACCTCCGGCGAGCCCTCCGGCCGCCTTGCCGACCTCTTGCCCGGCCCGAAGCGCCCTTGCATCCCCCAGGGCACCGTGGAGAACGAGGTCTTCGACCTGCTCGACAAGGGACGCAGCCGCGAGTCCGAGTACGACCTCCGCAACTCCCCCATGAGCGTCTTCTTGGTGCACGCCATCGGCTTCGACGGCGTCCGCGAAGAGCTGCCGCGCGCGCAGGCCTTCTTCGACGGCAAGCTGAGCGCCGAGGAGTACCTGAAGGGCGGCCCCACCGACGCCATCGGCCCCCTCGTGCAGGGCATCGCCGAGCTGTTCGCGCAGCGCAAGCAGGCGATCACCATCTCCGCGCGCGCCTGACACCACCCCGGAAATGAAAACGGCAGGAGCAACCGCCCCTGCCGCGTGAAGATCCCGAGCGGGAAGGTGGGCTCAGATCCGGCCGGCCTTCGCCTCGCCGATCCAGTGTTTGATCTGCTCGTCGATGACCGACATCGCCTTCCCCTTGAAGGGCTTGAGGAGGAACGGCACGTCGAGATCCATCTCGATCTTCCCGGGGCTCAGCTCGAACGCGCCCTTCAGCGAGATCCCCTTGGCCGAGAACCCGACCTCGGCCCGCTTGTCGGAGGACCAGTTCATGGTCGGGCTGTACTCGGCGAAGCGCTCCTTGTAGGAGTTGAAGGCTTTTTCGGTGACCCGGCGCGCGGTCTCCGGGTCCAGATCATGCTCGACGACGTGCTTCATGGGTCCGGAGCATAGCCAGGACCAGGGCCGCGCGCAGTCGGGCTGGACCGGACACCGGCCCAGGTGTTGCGCTTTTCCCAGTACCGCTTTACCCAGGCGGGGCGCACGTCCCTCGGTGCGGCCCCGTACCCTGCCGCGGCCACCCGCTGCTCCCAGCGCCCCAGCAGCGTTTCTGCCTCGCTGAACGCTTCCGCGGGGGCTGGAGGCTCGAGCACCCAGCGCGCCTCCACCGCATCGCGCTCCGCCGTATAGAGCGGCAGCAGCCGCGCCGGATCGCGCATCACCTCCCGGTGAAGACGCTCGTGCCGCCACCACAGGCTGCGCGCGTCCGCGCAATCGGTCGGCGCTGTCCCCAGATCGAGCGGCTCCCCCACCCGGACCGGCTTGAAGAGCCCCGTGCAAGGCGCCGCGGTCCCCGTCACCCAGTGCGAGACGCCCCCGGGCGACAGCTCCGCCACCCACGACGCGGTGGTCTGCGCGTTCGCCAGCAGACCACCGGCGTGCATGCAGGCCGCCCCCATCCCCCCGCTCGCCGCCGAGTACGCAGGACTGCGGCGCCCCTCCCCGTGATCGCGGAGCAGCCACATCAGATCCGCCACCCCCCACGCCGACCGCGCGAGGTGCTCGCTGCGCGCCCGCCGCACCCGGCAGCGGCTCACCGCAGTGCGCACCGGATCGGCATGACGTGCCGCGAAGTCCGCGATGGTGAGCCCATTGGAGATGCTCCGCACCCCGCCCGTGACCACCTCCACCGCCACCTCGCGCCCTGCCGTCTCCAGAACGAAGGCCCCCCCCGGATCCGCGACGAGAAAGCTGTTGTGGTACGTGAACCCCCGATCCTCGTGCCCGCAGCCCCCACCCTGCCCGTGCGCCGCGAGCAGCCCCTGGATCACCCCCACCGCCTCCTCAGCCGTGCCCGCGCGCTCCAGGGCCAGGCGCAGCAGATCCATCCCCGTGAGCCCCGACGCGGCGAGCGGCGCCCGCGTGAACACCGCCTCGTTCCCCACCACCACCCCGTGCTCGTTGGCCCCCATCTCCGCCCCCCACATCCAGAAGGGTCGGCTCAGCAGCACCGCGTGCGTCCGCCGCACCTGCGGGATGGTGAGCCACGTGCAGCGCACCTCCGCACCCTCCACGTGTTCCCGCGCCGTCTGCCACTCCAGGAGCTGCGCCTCGTTGGGATCACGGTCGGAGTTCTTCGCGAAGAGGACCCGCTGATCCTCCACCACCACGACCGTGTCGCACATGAACGCGCGCTCTACGCCGGCGACGGGGCGGGCGAAAGAGCGGGCGCAGACACTGTCGCCGCCTCCGGAGGCGACAGCGTCGACTCGGGCACCAGCTCCGCCAGGAACCGCCTCACCGCCGCATCGTCGTTCGCGTCGGCCGCAGCGCGCAGTCCTGAAAGCCCCCGCTCCAGCCGCTCCCGCGCCGTCGGCTGGATCTTCCCCACCCGGATCTTCGGGTGCGGCGTGCGCGCGTAACGCTCATCGTCCAGGAGCAGCTCCTCGAACAGCTTCTCTCCGGGTCTCAGCCCCACGAACTCCACCTTGATGTCCACGTCCGGCGTGAACCCCGACAGCTCGATCATGTCGCGCGCCAGGTCCACGATCCGCACCGGCTCCCCCATGTCGAGCACGAAGATCTCGCTCCGCTCCGCGATCGCCCCTGCCTGCAGCACGAGCTGCGTCGCCTCGGGGATGGTCATGAAGTACCGGCGCATCTCCGGGTGGGTCACCGTCACCGGCCCGCCCCGCGCGATCTGCTCCCGGAACAGCGGCACCACGCTCCCCGTCGAGGCCAGCACGTTCCCGAACCGCACCGTCACGTAGCGCGTCCTGCTCGCCTCCGCGCGCGCCTGCAGCGCCATCTCCGCCACCCGCTTCGTCGCCCCCATGATCGACGTCGGGTTCACCGCCTTGTCCGTGGAGATCATCACGAACGTATCGGCCCCCGACGCATGCGCCGCGTCCGCCACCGCCACCGTCCCGAAGACGTTGTTCTTCACCGCCTCCGGACTGTTCGCCTCCATCATCGGCACGTGCTTGTGCGCCGCCGCGTGGATCACCACCTCGGGCCGGTAGCGCCGGAACAGCGCGTCGAGCCGCCCCCGGTCCGTGATGTCGCAGACCAGCGGCACCACGCTCGCCTCCGGGAACCGCTGCCTCAGCTCCCGCTCGATGAAGTACAGCCCATTCTCGCTGTGATCGAGCAGCAGCAGCAGCCCCGGCTTGAAGCGCAGCGCCTGCCTGCACAGCTCCCCGCCGATGCTCCCCCCCGCGCCCGTGACCAGCACCGTCCGCCCCTCGAGCAGCCCCTCCACCTGCTCCACGTCGAGGCTCACCGGCGCCCGGCGCAGCAGATCCTCGATGGCCACCTCCCGGATCGTCGCCACGCTGAAGTCTTCGATCCGCTCCGAGATGCTGGGCACCGTGCGCACCGGCACCTCCAGCTTCTGGCAGATCCGCACGATGTCCCGCGTCCGCGGCCCATCCACCGTCGGCATCGCCAGCAGCACCAGCTTCACCTCGCGCTCCACCACCACCCGCCGCAGCGTCGCCTCGTCGGCGCCCCCGAGCACGCGCACATCGCGCACCAGCGCCCCCCGCTTCAGCGGATCATCGTCGAGGAACCCGCACACCTCCCACCGCCGGTCCGGCATGCGTTGGATGTCCCGCAGCAGGCTCTCCCCCGCGTCCCCCGCCCCCAGGATCAGCGTCTGCAGCGCATCCGGGTGGCGCCTCCGCCCCTGCCGCTGCTCGTGCGCGAGCCGGATCGCGAACCGCAGCCCCCCCACGAGCACGATCGACGCCAGCCACTCCCCCACGTACAGCGACCGCGGCATCGGCACCCCGGCCATGGTGGCGAGCACCACGAACGCCACCGACCCCGCCGTCGTCGTCTTGATCAGGTTCAGCAGCTCCGGCAGCCCGGCGTACCGCCACAGCCCGTGGAACAGCCCCCCTGCGTAGAACGCGACTGCCCGGCAGACCAGCAGCAGCCCCAGCGCATAGGGCCAGGTCCTGGCGAACGGCTCCGAGATCGCACCCCCCTCGAAGCGGAGCTGCAGGGCCAGGTGGAACGCCGCCGTCCACAGGAGCGCGTGGATCAGCACAATGGCTGCGCGTCGCAGGATGCTGGAGCTCCAGGCTTTCTTCATGGGAACCGGATCGCGAGCAGTCTGTTGCGCCGGAGCGCCCCGACGTTCAGCCCCCCTCCCCAAGAAAGCAGAGACACCCCGGCGCGCAGGACGCGGGAGACGTAGGAGGAGAGGGCCTCCCGTTGAACGAGGAAACCGCCCCGTGGAGCCACGGCCAGCACCATAGCTCTGGACGGCTCTTGACGCCCCCTTCTGCGTGGAAGGAGAGCATCGATGGCAGCCTGGCGCGTTGAACGTTTGCGCACCGCGCGCAACCAGGGTTGAATCGGAGAGACCTGGACAACGTGCGTACAGGACAGGGGGCAAGGCGCGGCGGGCGCAGCGAACGCAGCAGCCGCGGTGATCGCGGTGATCGCGGTGATCGCAGCAGCCGCGGCGAACGCAGCAGCCGCGATCAAGCAGCACGGCGACGCTGGCAGTCCGCCGCGGCAGCCTGGACGCTGGCACTCCCAGTCACCGGCTCCGTGCTCGCCATCGGCGCCGTGCATCTCCCCGTGCTGATCGCGGTCTCCCTGACCGTGCTCGCCGCCGTCATCCAGGGAATGCTCCTCCGCGCAGGCGACGACACCGACGACGGCACCAGCGCTTCCCGAGGCGAGCCCCGACGCCCAGCCGCCCCCGTGCTCGCCCTCCTCGCCCTCTCCCTGGTGTGCCTCCTCCAGACCGTCCCGCTGCCCCTCTCCTGGCTCGCGCGCCTCGCCCCCACCACCGCCGACGTCTGGTCCCGCGCCCTCCTCCCCCTCGGCGAAGCACCACCCCCCCACGCCCCCCTCTCCCTCGACCCGGGCGCCACCCTCGTCGAAGCCCTCCGCTGGGCCACCTACGCTGGCGTCTTCCACGCCGCCGCGACCACCGCCAGGCGCCGCGGCGCCGCCTGGGGCATCGCCCTCGTCTTCGCCAGCGCCCTCGCCGCGGCCCTCACCACCCTCGCCCACGGACTCGCGGGCGCCACGCACGTCTTCGGCCTCTACGCCCCCCGCTTCCCCGCCGCCCCCTGGCACGTCGGCCCCCTGCTCAACCCCAATAACCTCGCCGGCTACCTCGACCTCGGCGCCTTCTGCGGCGTCGGCCTCTACCTCATGCGCCGCCCCCTGCTGCCCCGCTGGCTCGTGGCCGCTGGCGTCGCCCTCCTCATCGCCATCGCCTTCACCAGCGCCTCCCGCGCCGGCCTCGCCGTCATCCCCATCGGCGCTGCCCTCCTCGTCGCCCTCCTCGCCCGCCGCAGCGCCCGCCACGGCACCGACATCCCTGCTTCCCGCCGCGCCCTCGTCGGCCTCGCCGCGGTCGCCCTCGGCGGCGGCGCCAGCCTCGCCCTCCTCGGCAGCTCCACCATGACCTGGATGGAGCTCGGCGAACGCGACATTAGCAAGCTCGACCTCTTCCGCTCCATCCTCCCCATGCTCGCCGACTACCCCTGGTTCGGCGTCGGCCGCGGCGCCTTCGAGAGCGTCTACCCCGCCTACCGCTTCGCCTCCGGCAACGTCGTCTTCACCCACGCCGAGAGCTTCCCCCTCCAGTGGGCGGCCGAGTGGGGCCTCCCCCTCGCCGCCCTCTCCCTCGCCGGCCTCGCCCTCCTCCTCCGCCCTGCCCGCCTCGGCGTCCCCCGCAGCGCCGTCGCCACCGGCGCCTGGGTCGGCGTTGTCGCCCTCCTCCTCCAGAACCTCGCCGACCTCGCCCTGGAAGTCCCCGCCATCCCCATCGCCGTCGCCACCGTCTGCGGCTCCCTCTGGGGCGACCCCCGCCGCCGCGGCCTCTCCTCACGCTCCGACCCCCGCCGCACCGCCTCCCGCGCCTCCGACCCTTCCGCGCCCGACGCCCTGCCCCACCCCCTGCAACGCTTCGCGCGCCTCGCCCTCGTCGTCGGCGGCGCCATCGCCCTCATGGGCGCCGCCCTCCTCCGCGGCACCCCCGACCTCGACGCCGACCGCGCCCTCACCCGCGCCGCCTTCGCCTCCTGGCGCCCCACCGACGACCCCGCCCCCGTCCGTGCCTCCCTCCGCGCGGCCATGCACCGCCACCCTGCCGACCCTTACTTCCCCCTCCTCGGCGCCCTCCTCGCCTTCCAGTCCGACCGCGAGAGCCCCATGCCCTGGCTCCAGCGCACCCTGGAGCGCTCCCAGCGCAGCGGCCGCGCCCACCTCCTCCTCGCCGAAGTCCTCGCTGCCGAAGGCGCCACCACCCAGGCCCTCCTCGAACTGCGCTTCGCCCTCGACGACGACCCCGAGCTGACCACCCAGTCCGCCCAGCTCGCCGTCCGCTGGACCCGCAACCTCGACGACCTCCTCCGCGCCGTCCCCGAGGGCAAGCGCGGCACCCTCCTCCTCACCGCCTACGCCCGCCGCCTCGACCGCCCTGGCGAAGAAGACGCCCGCCTCCGCGCCGCCCAGGAAGCCCTCCGCCGCGACCCTGAAGCCCTCGACCCCCGCTGGGTCATCGGCGACGTCCTCCTCGGCGCCCTCACCGGCGGCCCTGCCGCCCCTCGTTGCGAGGGCCCCCAGCGCGCCACCTGCGTCACCGACATCGAGACCCAGGCCCGCATGATCGAAGCCGGCGCCAGCAACTCCTGGCTCGCCCCCGACCTCCGCGCCCGCCTCCTCATGGCCGAAGGCCGCCCTGCCCAGGCCGAGCAGCTCCTCGCCGAGTCCTGCAACCGCGTCCTCGAACGCGCCTCCTGCCTCCGCCTCCGCGTCCAGGCCGCAGCCGCCTCCGACCTCCCCCCCCGCGTGGCCGCCGCCACCCGCGACCTCCTTGGCGAAGCCTGCGGCCCCCCTGCCACCTGCGCCCGCGCCGCCACCTGGCTGGGCGACCTCATGGCCTCCCGCAAAGCCTGGGGCACCGCCCTCTCCCACTACGAGCGCGCCGTCACCGAGGAAGCCTCCGATCTCCGCTGGGAAAAGCTCGCCGAAGCCGCGGCAAACGCCGGCTCCCTCGTCCGCGCCGTGGAGGCCCTGGAGAAGGTCCGACGCGCCCGCGGCGTCCCCGACCCCACCCTGGACATCCGAATCCGCGACCTCAAGGCCAGGGCCGCCGGCAAGCTCCTCGTCCCTTGAGCCCTCTCACGAAAGGCTTCAGGTCACCCCAGCGGAGGAGGGCAACGGTACCGCCCTGTTCCCTGCTGCCCGCTCTCCCTCACCCCTTGCTGCCAGTCCCACCCTGACGCTTCCAGAGAGCCGAGAGCGGCAACGCAATGGCCTCGAACGGCACGACACGCACCACCTCATCACCCCGGTAGACGGCGTCCATCACGTACCGCCCACCTGCCCCGAGGTGATGAACCTCGACCGCCCGTTTGATCGGATCGATGAGCCAGACCAGCCCCACACCCTCTCGCCCGTAGACAGGCAGCTTGTCGTACCGGTCATCCGGCGCCGTGGACGGCGAGAGCACCTCGCACACCCAGTCCGGAGCGAGTGAGGTGGACGCTGTCTCCGGAAACTCCGGCATCCGCTCCCAGCGCCAGCCCGCGACATCTGGAATGAGCACGTCATCGTCAAGGTGCAGCTCCGGCTCGTCCATGATCCACCAGCCCCCTGGACCTCCCATCCCGAGCTGGAAGGGCGGCCCGAGAATCATCCCCAGCGTCGAGGCTGCGAGCACGTGTTTGAGAGCGGGGCGTGGTGACACGTAGAGCGTCCCTGCAATGATCTCGGCCACGAGGTGCTCAGGTACAGCCTCCAGATCGGCGTACGTCGCGGGGCGCTGCTGCTTCTCGGCCGGCTGTCCCATCCTCCCCGTGAGCGTAATGTCTCCTTGACGGCGCTGCACGTCTCCTCGACGGCGCGGCGCGTCCCCTTCACGTCCCTGCACGCCTCTCATCCGTCGCTGCACGTCCCCTTCACGCCGCTGCCCATCCCTTTCACGCCGCTGCACGTCCCCTTCCCCCGGTGTTCCACCCCACGCCGCCCGCCACCTCGCCCTTCCGCAGCGTCCCCCTCCGGGAAAAACGACCGCCCCCTGGAATGCCCCCTGGGTGCCCGGGCAGAGTCCAACTGTCCCCGGCGCTTCAGTCCCGGCGGCGACCCCTCCACCCCGACATGCACCCCCAGGAGCCATCCCATGCCCTTCGACCCGAGCGCCCTCTCCCCTCACGCCCGCGCGGCTTACATCCGGCTGGGCTGGGCCTACAGCTCGACCGACACCCTCACCCAGGCGAATGAGGTCCTCAACGCCCTGGAGAAGCACACCCCCCACCTCGCCCAGCACGGATTCGACGCCACCGACGCCGCCCGCCTCGCCGACGCCCGCGACGCCCTCGAAGCCGCTGGCGTGCACCGCACCGAACAGGCCGGCGCCAAGCAGCGCGGCCGCCTCGCCTTCACCGACGCCATCCAGCAAGCCATGGACGCCCGCGCCACCTCCAGCGCCGTGCTGGCAGCCGTGCGCACCGCCTTGCGCGACACCGGCGCGCCCGAGGACCCGCTCCGCCTCGCCACGACCACCCTCTCCCAGACCGCCCGTCTCCCCCGCGAAGGCATCCGGGCCGTCGGCCTTCACACCCAGCTCGAACTGCTGCTCGCCGCCTTCGCCGACCACCACATCGCCGGGGCCGCCACCGCGCGTGGTGGCCCGGCGACGGTCGCTGCGCTGACGGCCTCCATCACCACCCTCCTGGCGGCCACCCGCGACAGACCCGCCCGCCGAGGAACGCCCGAGGAAACGGAGTTCCTCGACAACCAGCCCCGCCGACCGAGGGCCGACCCCCCTGGAGGCCTCGACACCTCCCAGGGTTCCCGCTCCGCGGACCCGGAGCGCATGAGCCCAGCTCCGTCAGACCCATCCCCATCCTCACACCCCAGGTGAATGACCTCGGCCTGCACCGCGGCGCCGCCATCCCTGAAGCTATCTTGCTGTCGTGAATGAACTGCTCTACCGATCGCAGCGCAGCTCACCAGGCCGGTACGTCGCCAGAGATTCCCCACGGAAATCCGGAGCGGCCCGGCTCACCCGAAAGAGTTTCCCCCGATGACGCAGGACCTGCAGACCAAGAAGTTCGAGTACATCTTCACCTGGTTCGACCAGAATGGCGACGGCTGGCTCACCCGCGACGACTTCGAGAAGATCGCCGCGCTGTTCACCGCCCTTGCGGACGAGAACGACCACAAGAACAGGACGGCCATGAAGAACGCCTTCATGCACTGGTGGGACCTTCTGGTGAAGGCCGGTGAGGGCACCCCGGGCGAGAAGATCGGCAAGGAGGAATTCCTCCGCATCATGAAGGCCAGCATCATCGCCCCGGAGAACTTCGAGAATGCCGTGGGGCGCATCGTCGATGGAATGATTGGAGCCCTCGACCGCGACGGCAATGGTTCCCTCTCGCAGGAAGAGTACGTGCGGATGTACGACGCGCTCGGCATCCCTACCGCCACGTCCACCGAGGCCTTCAAGCGGCTCGATCGCGATGGCAGCGGTGAGCTGAGCTATGCCGAGTTCCGGCAGGCCATCGTCGAGTTCTACCTGAGCGCGGACCCCAGCGCCCCCGGCCACTGGCCGCTCGGCCCCCTGGAATAGGCCGGGTCGCCGTCCAGGCATCCTGGCGGGTGTGATCGCGGCCCACGCTCAGCGATTCGCCCACCTCGGCGTCCACGCCTGCGGGTGCCGGTACCGATCCGCTCTGGAGCAGAGATAGCCGCGGAGCTTCGCGAGCCCGGGGTGCGCATTGTCGCTCCGCCACAGCAACGAATGCGGATAGACCACCATGGGCTCACGGATGGGAATGCGGCGGAGGTCGTACTCGGGTGGCCACACCAGCTTGATGTGCTCACCCACCAGGGTCGCGAGCGTCGACGAGCCCGCGATGGCCTCCAGGAGCGTGTCCATCCCGAAGTTGGGGCCAGCCGTGTCAATCCTCACCCCGAAGCTCGCGGACAGCTCCTCGTAGTAGGACGACCACTCCGTGCCTGGAACATTGCTGGGCATCCAGATCCTGTGCGCCGCGAGTTCGGCGGGCGTCACCGACGCTGCCATGGCCAGCGCGTGAGCGTGGCTCGTGAGAAGCTCCAGCGGATCGTCGAGCACCCGAACCGCCTCGATGTCGCCTGCGAGCTGCTCCGCGGGCCTCGTCACCGCGCGAAACGTCGCGTCGATGGCCCCCGACCTCAACGCGGCCAGCGCAGCCTCCACATCGAAGAGGTGCGTCACGACGCGGATCTCGACCTCGGCATGGGCGCTGTGAAACTCGCGAACGACGCGCCCGGGGCCGATCTGGGTGCTGAGCACATCGACCCGCAGCGGCCGGCGATCGGGACGCACCGAGTTCACGGCCCTCTCTTCCGCTGCGAGAAGCTCACGCGCGTGGGGCAGGAACACCTGCCCGTCCGGGGTGAGCTGCGCCCCCCGCGGCGTGCGCACGAACAGCCGCACGCCGAGCGCCGCCTCCAGCGCAGCGACCCGCTTCGAGACAGCCTGCTGGGTGACCGACAGCCTCGCCGCTGCCTCCTGAAACTGCCCTGTCTCGGCGACGGCAACGAACGTGCGCACACCCTCGAGATCCACGTGGACTCACCTTCGTTCCTGCGTGACCAGCGCCGCGACGTACCAGCTCACCGAGCGCGAGGCCAGGTGTCGCGGCGAGGCCCCACGGCACAACCTGTCGTTGTCGACCCGTGAAAAGTCGTTGTTTGACTGCCCCAAGCGTCGCCAGCATGGTCCGTCGTGCGCGGCGAATGCGTCGCAAGAACACACGATTGAAGAAAGGTCGTCTCGCCGATGAACGGTGATGTCGCGTTCGAGCCCAGGGTGATCGAGATTGGCACGAAGGAGTCCGAGGTCATGTTCGCCAGCATCCGGCGCGCCATGCGCCTGACCGCGGAGATGAACAAGCTCTCCTTCGACGACGCCGAGGAAGTCCGGAGACTGTTCAGCGAGCTCACTGGCAGGAGCATCGACCGCACGTTCTCCCTCATCCCGCCTTTCTATACCGATCACGGCATCAACATCCGCGTCGGGAAGAACGTCTTCATCAACCAATGCTGCACCTTGATGGACATCGGAGGCATCGACATCGCGGACGACGTGATGATCGGACCCAAGGTCAACCTCGTCACGTCGAGTCACCCCGTGGAGCCCGCGGAGCGGCGCGCCCGCGCCCTGGCAGAGCCCATCTCCCTCAAGAAGAACGTGTGGATCTCGACGGCGGCCACCATCCTGGCGGGCGTCACGGTGGGCGAATACTCTGTCGTGGCAGCCGGAGCCGTGGTGACCCGGGACGTCCCCCCGAACAGCCTCGTGGCGGGTGTTCCCGCGCGGGTGATTCGCGAGTTCGCGCGGCCGGAGCCAGTCACTTGACGGGAACCTCGACCGGCAACAGCTCCAGGTGGTTGCTGACTGCCTGAACCTTGATCCTGCGAAGCGCCTGCGGATCGCCCACGCCCCTGCCGCGAAGCCACACCTCGGGTTTCACCAGATACCCATCGGCCTCATTGTACGTCACGTCGAACGGACACAGCTCGCGGAGCCGCTGCGCGAGGATGGCCTCTCGCGTCTCATCATGGGCATCGGCCCACTCCTCCCCGCGTCGCCCACGCCGTCGCTTGGCTTTGACCATGGCGCCTGCGGCGAGAATGCTGACGACCTTGGCGATGGGCACGATGTACCGGCCGCCCTTGCAGGGCTCCTGCCGACAGAACCCGAGAATGGCGTACGCCAGCAGATCATAGTCGGGCCCGAAGATGCTCTCCACCTGCTGAGGGCGCCGTGCTGCATACCAGTCGAACCTTGCCACCGTCGCCTGCCGCTCCTGTTACTTCCATCCTGACTGTTGGCCGGTGGATGGCCAATCATGAGCGCGCCAGATACCAGATCAGCGAGTGCGTGTGAGCCAGTAGAAGGGCCGCCGCTTCGCGTGGGCAATCGCCAGGACGAGCACGTGCTGTGAGTGCACCTCGAAGGCGATGAGATAGGGAAAACGCGGCGTGACGGCCCGGTGAATGGGGGAATGGCCAGCGGGGAGTTCAGGCCATCCTGGAAAGGAGAAAGGTACTTCGGTGATCCGTTCGAGGACCGACGAGACGCTGGCGACGAACTCGTCACCGAGGCCAGGCCGCTGCTCCTCGTACCACAAGGCTGCAGCGCGAAGCTCGGTACGGGCGTCAGGATGCAGCGCGATGCGCACGGCGCTGTTCAAGCTCTTCGAGGAGCTCGGTGCGTGTGGTGCTCCAGTCGACCGGCTGAGCGTGTCCTTCGGCAACTTCGCGCGAGCGCCGGGTCAGCTCATCTGCCCAGGCGGCTGCGACGGCTTCGTCGTCAGGCTCTTCCAGGCTTGAGAGAAGTTCCTCGGCGACGCGTGCCCGTTCCTGGCGAGGGAGCCGCAGGAGCTGCGCCAGGAGTTCATCGGTCGGCATGAAAATAAAGATAGCACAAAGCCGGAGCCCCGGAAGACTGGCTCCAGCGGCCGCGAGCTTCCCTCCCGAGGGCGGTGCGGCAGCTCTGACAGCACCAGCAGGGCGTGCTTCGATCTCGGACGGGCCTGCGGGTCAGGGCTTCCACGTTGTGAGAGGAGGAACGATCTTGCTGTCGTGAATGAACTGCTCTACTGCGATCCGATGACGCAGGAATTGCAGTTCAAGAAATTCGAAAATGTGTTCACCTGGTTCGACCAGAATGGCGACGGGTGGCTCACCCCGGACGACTTCGAGAAGATGGCCGCGCTGTTCATCTCCGTGGCGGACGAGAACGATCACAAGAACAGAGCACTGATGAAGGAGGGCTTCACGCTCTGGTGGGGACTTCTGGTGAAAGCCAATGAGGGCACGTCCGGAGAGAAGATCAGCAAGGAAGACTTCGTCCGCATCATGAAGGGCGTCACCGTTGCGCCGGGGGACTTCGAGAAAGTGCTGAGCGGCGTCATCGACGGGCTGATTGGAGCCCTCGACCGTGACGGCAATGGCTCCCTCTCGCAGGAGGAGTACGTGCGCATGTACGACGCGATCGGCGTCCCTCCCGCGACCTCCACCGAGGCCTTCAAGCGGCTCGATCGAGACGGCAGCGGTGAACTCAGCTATGACGAGTTCCGGCAGGCCGTCTTCGAATACTACCTGCGCGCGGACCCCGATGCCCCGGGCAACTGGCTGGTCGGCTCCATGGAAGGGGTCGGGTAGCTGGCCCCAGCCTCCGCCGCCGCTCTCCCTCGCAGCAGCCGGCGCTGACGCGCCTCGCCGACACGCCTCGCCGACGGGCTCAGGTCACCCGATCGAGAAACCCACGGATCACCGGCACGGCCACCCCTGGATCCGTGAACACCCCGTGGTCTCGCCCCTCGATCTCCGCGACCTCCCACCCCATCCTCTCCAGCTCAGCCCTCCGCGCCCGCAGCGTCGGCGCAATCTTCAGGTCGACCCCTCCCGGATAGGCCATCTCGTCCTTCTCCCCCACGTACGCCATCCGCGGACAACCGATGCGCCGCACCGCTTCCGCCTCCGGCCAGTCCTGGATGCTCTCGTAGAACGTCACGAACTGGCTCACGTTCACGGGCACCTCGGGCGCATCGACCTCGCGCTCCTGAAGGCGCAGCACCGCAAGGCGACGGCAAACCGTGACGGCCTGGAAAGGCTGATGCCGAGCTTCCCGCAGCGCGACGACCCGCCCCACATGCAGGACCTGCTCTCCCTCTGGAGCGGCGCGCTGGGGTCCACCGCCGCCTGGACCGAGACGCTCATCGCGCGCCTGGAGGCGGGGGAGTACGTGATGGCCGGCGAAGCACGACGTGAATGAGGGCGTCACTTGCGGATGGTGAAGGCGATCAGCGCGCAGACCACAGCCCACACCCCGAGCAGGATCGGCAGCGCCTGAGGCCAGTAGATGCCCTCGAGCGCGCGGAGCTGGTGGCGTCGGGCGCGCTGCTGCCCGCTCCAGTTCGTGGTGGTCTTCGAGACTTCGAGCAGCACGTAGGAGCGGATGGGCAGCAAGGGAATGCCAGCAAGCACCAGCCACTGCGTGCCGACGCGCCCCCTGGGCGTCATCCGTCGGCCGTAGAGGGCCGTCCCGATGCCGTTGACGGTCGAGAAGTCCGCCGCCTGCTTGCCGAGCCACCACGCGAGGCCGAGGATGGCCGCGAGCACCGCCAGGGCGAGGGGCACAGGCACGAGTGGGTTGTCGTCGCGCACCGAGAAGAACTCGACGCAGGCGGCGAGGTACCACATGCCCCCCAGGAGGGGCAGCGTGAGCGCGCTCGCCGTCGCCGCCTTGCTCGGGCGTTCGGTGACGGCGCGGAGCTGCGCGCCCATGCGCGCCGCGCTGTAGTACAGGAGGCTTTCGTGGGTGATGCGCAGCTTGTCTCCGCTGCCGGTGACCTGCAGCGCTCCCGCCGCGATGATGTCCCGCACCTGATCGGCTTCCAGCGAGAGCCGCGACGCAGCATCCTCGACCGTGTACCCGATGCCTTCACCTTCGCGGGGCGGGTCGCTCTCTTTCTCGCTCTCGCTCTCGGGCGCGCTCGCGTTCTCGGGTGCGCTCGCGTTCTCGGGCGCGCTGGCCCTGTCGTCCTCGGCCTTCGTCTGGAGATCGCTCACGAGCGTAGGTCGTCCTTCCTTCGAGCACACAAGCAAACTCGGTGAGCGCATCGCGGTGCGCGGGACCCGGCGCTCACGTCGGGGGCCGCTCCAGGGTAGAGAGCATACACGCGGCCGGGGAGGGGTTGAATCGCGCGGGGGCGCCCGGCCGAGGTACGATGGCCAGGTCGTCGCGGAAAGGGCATGGTCATGGGTCGGGACAGCATGTTCAGGGTGTGGATGGGGGCCGTTCTGAGCATGGTCGTGGGCTGCGGTGGAGCCGCGTCGACGACAGGGGCGAAGGCGCCGACGGGGAGTGACGCCAGCGCCGCTGACAGCGACAGGCCCCCGGTGAAGTCGGGCAGCGACAAGGAGCACCCCGCGCTGCGTTGCGGACCCCGCGACAGCTACGCCTTCGTGGCGAGCTACACCTGTGCGGACGGCTCCGTACCCCTCGCCGGGGACGTGGAAGCAGGGCGAGAAGCCCGCACGGGCAACGTGGGCGAGAACGCCATGGGCCACGTCATCGACCACTACCGGGTGCCCTGCCCCGAGGGCGACGTGGCGCTGTTCGTGGACATGTACGGCTGCCCCGAGATGGCGGCCAAGCTCGCCGCCCCCGACCCCGTGGAGAAGAAGGGCGAGCACCTCTCCCAGCAGGAGCTGATGCAGGTGGCTGGTCGCATCCACGCCGTGAGGAACCAGCCCTTCGAGGACTGGGCGCTCGCCTCGCTCGACCCGCTCATGGTGTGGCTCGACACCAGCCCCGATGTGAAGATCGTCCTGTGCAAGCCGATGCTGGCGATGTTCATCGACGAGCAGATGGACGACGCCCTCGGCAAGGTCATGCTCGCCCACGCGATGCTGACCATGGCGCAGCACACCATCATGGGCGTGAAGGGCAACGAGATGCTGCGCCAGCTCCTCGGCCTCGACGCAGCCCTCCACGTGTACGAGCAGTGGCGGACCGTCGCCAACGGCAAGCCGGTCCCCAAGGTGGAGCGCCTGCGCGCGCTGCGCAAAGCCAAGCGCCTCGGCGACGCCTTCCCCCCGGGCTTCACGTGCACGCCCTGAGCTGCCGCCGAGGGCAGCAACCCGGACGCGCCCCGGGAACGGCCCGAGCCGCGCGCCTGGCCCCAGGGTTGCTCCGGCGGTAGGCATGCGCCGAGTGCTCCTGGGAATCGCCATGCTCGTGGGAGGGTGCGCGGCGAGGGGACACCTCGCAGGGGAAGGGACACCGGGGGAGGGAACGCCGGGGGAGGGAACGCCGGATGCAGCGCCCGCCTCAGGGGCTCCGCACACCACCGGGCAAGGGCCGCACCGCGAGAGCCAGGCCGGCACTGCGCGCGAGGACGACAGGTGCGCCCAGGGGGACCTCGCGCCCCTGGCTGCAGCGGGAGAGATGGTCGGCTTGCCCGTGGAGCGCCACCTGCCGGCGGTGGTGTCCGTGCCGCTCGGCGCCACGTCGGCGCGCCCCGTGCTGGTGGTGGCGCACGGAGCCGGCGACAGGCCGGAATGGCAATGCGGCGTGTGGCGCGCAATCGTACGGAACCGTGGATTCGTGCTGTGCGTGCGCGGCTTCCCCACCAACCGTTACGTCCCCGAATCGCACACGGGCTACTTCTACACGGACCACCACGCGCTCGGACGCGAGATCACGCTGGCCATGGCGGCGCTGGAGGCGCGGTTCGGGGCCCACGTCGACACCCGCGCGCCTGCCTACGCGGGCTTCTCGCAGGGAGCCATCATGGGCGCCATGCTCCTGCCGCGGCACCCGGCGCAGTTCTCCCGGGCAGCGCTGGTCGAAGGAGGCCACGGGTTCTTCCAGGAATGGAACGTGCTGGTGGCGCAGCGGTTCAAGCAAGGAGGCGGCGAGCGGGTGCTCCTGGCGTGCGGGCGCGCCCAGTGCGCGGAGCTGGCGCGCACCTCGGCCTTCTACCTGCGGCGCGGCGGCCTGGACGCCCGGGTGATCCACGCCGAAGGCGCGGGGCACAGCTACGGCGGCAGCATGGCGGACGCCGTGGGGAGGGCCTTCTGGTGGGTGGTCGACGGGGACGCGCGGTGGTGCGGCGGAGAGGGCGGCGGAGAGGGCGAGGGCGGGGGCGAGGGCGGGACGCAGGAGCGGTGAGTGCGCGCGGTGCGCGTTTCGGTCAAAGGATGGCGGGAACCTTCAATCCTTGCGATCGGCGCCTCGATACCTTGCGCGCAGAGAGGCTTTCTCCCCTCTCACGGAGGCGAACCATGGGTGATTCGACGAAGGGCAAGGTCGGGCTCGAAGCGCTGCTGACCCCGGACAACTGCGTGCTGATCCTGATCGACCACCAGCCGTTCCAGGTGAGCGGAGTCCAGAACGTGGACCCCACGCTGATGATCAACAACGTGGTGGCGCTGGCCAAGGGCGCGAAGGCCTACGGGGTGCCCACGCTGCTTACCACGGTGGTCGAAGAGCGTGGCGGCTACCTCATCAAGCCCCTGCAGGACGTGTTCCCCGAGCAGAAGCCGATCGACCGCACCACGATCAACACCTGGGAGGACCAGCGCTGCGTCGACTGGGTGAAGAAGTCGGGCCGCAAGAAGGTGGTCATGGCGGCGCTGTGGACCGAGATCTGCCTGGCGTTCCCGGTGATCCACGCACTGGGCGACGGCTACGAGGTCTACATCGTCACCGACGCCTCGGGCGGCGTGAGCAAGGAGGCGCACGAGGTGGCCATCCAGCGGATGGTCCAGGCCGGCGCCGTGCCGCTCACCACCTGGGTCTTCATGTCGGAGCTGCAGCGCGACTGGGCGCGAGAGGATCACGCCGCCGACCTGACCGAGATCATCCTCCAGCATGGCGGCCCGATCGGCACGAACCTCGCCTGGGAACTGCAACTGCTGAAGGGCTCCGGAGTGACCAAGCCGGGCGTGTGACGTGTGCAGAGGGGGGCTGCGCTCATCCGGGGGGGGGGGCGCGTGAGCGACGGTCACGCGCGGCGGTCACGCGCAGTGGTCACGCGCGGCGGTCACGCGCGGTGGTCACGCGCGGTGGTCGCGGCGCCAGGCGCCCGGGGAGGTGCCGACGAGCTGACGGAACACGCGCGTGAAGTGGCTCTGCTCGGCGAAGCCGGTGACGAGGGCGACCTCGGCGAGGGACATGGGGCTGCTCAGGAGGAGCTGCTGGGCCTTTTGAACGCGCTCGTTCACTTGCCAGCGGTGGGGGGGCAGGCCCGTGGAGGCCTTGAAGGCGCGACCGAACTGCGATTGCGAGAGGCCAGTCATGGCGGCCAGCTCGGCGAGCTGGATGGCGGCCGAGAGGTGCTCGCGCATGTAGTCGGTCACCCGGCGTAGCTGCCAGCGGGCGAGGCCACCGCGCCCGGAAGTCCGGGGCGGGATCTTGCCGAAGCGCAGGAGATCGACGACGAGGGCCACGGTGAGGCTGTCGCCGTAGAGCTGGCTGAGGGGGTCGGGGGCCTCGCACTGCTGCGCGAGGAGCGCGCAGAGCTGCCAGATGCGGTTGTCGTGAAAGAGCGGCAGGGGCACCTGGAGCTGCGAGAGATCGAGGTACTCGCCCAGCTTCTCGCCGAGGGCGACGAGGTCGAAGTTGAGGCGGGCCTCGCGCACGATGTGTGAGCCGCCCGTGTAGCCCCACAGGGTCATGCCGGCCGGGATGAAGCTCATGGGCCAGGGACCGTCGTGGTGCGCCGGGAGGGACTGGCCGATCTTCAGGCGGGGCTCCACAGGGCCGCCGCGCGTCTCGATGACGGCCGACAGGCAGGTCTGGTCACTCGCCAGGAGGCTCCAGGCTTCACCAGGGCGGATCTGGAAGGTGATCGCGTGCACGGTGATGCCGTTCCAGGTCCGGCTCCTGGTCTGGACGGCCTCGATGTTGTGGGGGAAGCGGGCCACCGTTTCGCCCGGACTCGTGTTCACGCCGCGCATCATAACGGCGCGCGGAGCTGGAAGATCACGCTGTGGTGGCAGGCGTGATGCCTTCGTGCGCGGAGGTCCGATTTCAGGGAACGAAATGCCCTAGTCCGTCGTGAGAGGAGCGTGCCGGCGTGACCCCCGACGATGGAAAAATACAAAAAGAATCGGATAACCGGGTTAACTCTGAGCCTCCTGGCAGGAGGGGATGAGGCCGCGAGCCGGCTGGTGGGCGCTTTCGTTTACTCGCGCGCGGCGTTCATTCTCGGACCCCAATCGCCGGACATCGAGGACGCGACGACCGACGCCTACATCAATGTGCTGGAGGCGGTGGGCGGCGGCGCGGTGAGCTGTGAGCCCCAGGAGAGCTGCTCCGCGTGGTTAACCACGGTGAGCACCAGGGTCGCGATCGATCACTACCGCAGGCGCGCGAGGACCGCGCAGACGGACATTCCCTTCATCGACGAGGAACACGAGACCTCGGGTGGTGAAGCCGATCTGGATCTCGCGCTGGACACCGCGCATCGGGGTGAGCTGGTCCGCGCGCTGCTCACCGAGCTGGAGCCGGAGCACCGCGAGGTCATCGTCCTTCGCTACTGGGAGGATCTGACCCAGCGAGAGATCGCGCTGCGGCTCGGCCTCCCCGAGGGGACCGTGAAGTCCAGGTTGCACCGCGCCGAAGCGCGACTCCGCGCGGCGATCCTGAAGGTGTCGCAATCGGGGGGGATGGAGCCGATCGTCAGAGTGAGAGGGTCTGGTGAGTAAAGACTGCCTCTACAGCCCGGAAGAGCCCTTGATCGAGGAAGCCCTCGACGCACTCCCCGAGTTCCAGGCGCCACCTGCCCTCCTGACGCGCCTGGTACAGCTCACGGAGAAGCATCTCGCCGAGCGTGCTTCACAAGGTTCCGGCATCCGTCTGTGCCGTGAAGCGGGCGGCTCAGCGCGTAGCGCTGCGAGCAGCTCAGCGAGCAGCGTGGCGAGCAGCGCAGGAGGAGCCGTGGAGGCGACCGCTCCCTTCGAGGACGCCGCGCAGACAGACGCGCCAGAGCATGGAGTGGGTTCTGCTACGGGGCTGCCTCCGGGCATCGCGGAGATCCTGAGCACGCTGGTCACCGAGTCCGGAGGCCTCCGGTTCCTGCTCAAGACTGCGGTCGTGAGCGTCACCGTGGGCCTCTCGTTCGGGACCACCCTCGGCATCTGCGCGCGGCTCCCCGGAGACCCGAGCACGTCCCCCTCCTCCGACGAGCGCGCGTACCCGGTGTGGAGAGAGCGCTGAGCGCGCTCGATGTCCGCTCATCGGGCGCGGTGCTCCGTCGAGGTGAGCACCGCGCGTGATGTGTACGTCGCCGCGTCACTGTGAGTTTGCACGTGCGAGAGATGGCTCGTTTGGCGCTTGATCGCATCCTGATGGCGATGCAGAGCGCTCGCGCTGCAGTGTTCCTGCAAGCTCGCAGTGAGACGATCGATGACACGAGAACGTCATGGTTTGCAGCGTTGACAAGGGCGCGCGCGCGGCCTACTTGCTCGCCTACCAAGGAGGTCCGGTCATGAGGATTCGTGCTCTCGTTCTCGGTGGCTTCGTCGCGCTCGCATCGTCGGCGTGTGCCGGTCAGGATGCGGTCAGCGAGGAGGCTCTCGGCGAGGTCTCCGAGGCCGCAGCGGTCACCAAGATCGCTGCCACGGAGGGCGCGCTGACCCTCACCTTCGACACCCTCGGGACCTTCCAGGATCGGGCGAACGGGCGCGCGCTCATCCTGACCGCGACGGCGAACCGGTACCTCTCGAACGTCTTCACGTTCGTGCCCGACGACGCCTTCGGCACGGCGCGCATCATCAGCGAGCGGCGCCTGGAGATCGAGCTGCCGGTGGGGCACGAGCTGAACACGGTCCTCTCGGGCCTGCCGCTCTTCCTGACGGTGCAGACCTTCACGGGGACGCCGAACAGCTACACCGCGCGCGTCGACATCGGGCCGCGCTTCTACGACTTCCGCGGCTCGAACGAGATCTGGATCGACGAGGTGGTCAAGCCGGTCTACGGCGCCGCCGGTCTGCCCAACCCGCTCGTGTACCGCGGCCACGCGGACGTGACGGGGACCAACCTCACCGTGACCGCGCCGGACGGGGCGCCGGTGATGCAGCTCCTCGGCGGCGGCGAGTACAACATGAACTGGACGTACACCGCGGTGCACCAGGCCGTGGATCCCCACACCGTGCCGCTGACCTTCACCGCGCAGCTCCCCTCCGGCGCGACGGCGCAGAAGACGGCGCGGCTCGTGACCCGCGTGACCGGCCTCGCCCTGACCTCGGGCGACCCCTACGAGGTGTGGGCGACGCCCGGCTGTCAGGCCAACGTGCTCGCTTGCGTGAACGGCATGCCGGCGGGGACCACCGACTTCGGCTGGTGCGGCTCGTACCGCGAGGTGTCGCGCTGCCTGAACGCGACCACGTGCGACGTGCTGCCCACCGAGCCGTTCTCGCTCTCCCCCCTCGACACCTCGTCCCTGGAGCCGGCGCGTGACGCCTGGAACGACGGCTCGAACGGCGGCGCCTGGCACGGCATCGACACCATCCGTGGCTTCGACACCCCAGAGTGTCCGGAGGAGCCGATCACCATCGCGCAGGTGGTCGCAGAGGTGGAGGAGCTGGGCCAGCAGCAGCAGCAGCAGGGCGGCTGGTACTCCGAGACGTACACCGACCGCGCCGGCCTCTCGCAGAGCATGTTCTTCAACACGTACTACGGCAACGGCGTCGACCTCCTGGCCGCCGTCGACACGTACGCGGGCGGAGGCCCCATCCAGGCCTGGATCGCCTGGGAGGAGACCTCGTGCCACAACTGCCACTCGTGGCGTGACCGCGCCATCCTGTACTACCCGGACAGCGGCATCGTCGTGGTGGTCGACGGCTACCACGGCTACGACTCCTGAACCTGCCCCGGGCCGCGCGCCGCCGGTTCAGGTCCCGGTGGTGCGCTGGATCCCGAGGCGCTTCATGCGGCTCTGCAGGGTGGTGGGCGGCAGGCCGAGGATCATGGCGGCGCCCCCCTCCCCGTAGATGCGGCCGCTGGTGGTGGTGAGCACCCGCTCGATGTAGCGGCGCTCGTTCTCGGCCAGCGACACCAGCTCTTCCTCCGGGGTCCGCCCGGCGCTGCGCCGGCGGAGCCGCTGGTTGCTCAAGCCCAGATCGAACCCTTCGATGACCCCCGACGCCGCGCGGATGGCGCCGCGTTCGAGCAGGTTCGAGAGCTCGCGGATGTTGCCCGGGTAGTCGAGGCGCCCGAGCGCCTCCAGCGCGGCGTCCGACAGCGCGGGGATGGGGCGACCGACGCGCGGGGCGATCTCGCGCAGGAGCGCCGCGCAGAGCTGCGGGAGGTCTTCGAGGCGCTCGCGGAGGGGCACCAGGCGGAGCGGGAACACGGAGAGCCGGTAGTAGAGATCTTCCCGGAAGCGCCCGGCGGCGGCGGCGTGCTCGAGATCCAGGTGGGTCGCGGCGATGACCCGCACGTTCACCTTCACGCGGTGCTCGGAGCCCACCGGCTGGATCTCGCCCTCCTGAAGCGCGCGCAGCAGCTTGCCCTGCACGTCGAGGGGCAGCTCTCCGATCTCATCGAGGAACAGGGTGCCGCCGTCGGCCGCGCGGAACAGCCCGGGGCGGGCGCGCACGGCGCCCGTGAAGGCCCCCCGCTCGTGGCCGAACAGCTCGCTCTCCAGGGTGCCCGTGGGCAGGGCCGCGCAGTTCACGGGGACGAAGGGGCGCTGGCGGCGGCGGCTCCGCTCGTGGATGAACCGCGCCAGGCGCTCCTTGCCCGTGCCGGTCTCGCCGATCAGGAGCACCGTCGAGCCGGTGGAGGCCACGAGGACCGACTGGCGCGCCAGCTCGCGGACCCGGGTGTTCGCGCTCTCGCCGAGGACACAGGCCTCCTCGGTGATCTCCTCGATGTGCCGATCGAGCGCCGCGATGCGCTCCTCGCTCGCGAGGTTCCTCTGGGCGAGGCGCTGGCCCTGGCGCACGCAGTGGATGGAGAGCGCGAGGAGCTTGCCGAAGACCTCCGTGAGGTCGATGACGGCGCGCGGGTAGGAGACGCACTGCGCCCTGTCGAGCGACATGACCCCGAAGACCTCCGGGCCCGTCACGAGCGGGACCACCATGCACGCGTGCCCATGGGGGAAGTCCATCACGCCATCGAAGGGGTCCCCATCGCCGAAGGCGTGGTCCTCCTCGGTGAAGACGCGGCTCCTGCGCTCCTCGATGGCCAGGCGGATGGAGGGGAAATCGTCGAGGCGCAGCCGGTGCTCCCGCACCTCGGGCCGCGAGAGGGGGCCGCACGCGGCGCGGGCGCGGAGCTCGTCGCCCTTCAGCTCGAACACCACCGCCAGATCGTAAGGCGCGAGCCGCCCGAGCCACTCGAGACCCCGCTGGAGCAGCTCGTCGAGGGTGACCTCGGTGCCGTCGGCGAGCCGCGCCAGATCCGCAAGCTCCTGTGCCCCCGCCGTGAGCCAGTGATCGAGGGTCATGGTGGCAATGCTAGAGAAGGGGAGGGGCGCGCCGCTGCAACGAAATGTCGGTGCGAGCGCAACGTCAGGTCGTTGTCCAACGCCCGGCCGGTGCCTGCTGCGCAGCGTCAACAGAGGGAATTCGAGGGGTTGGGCAGTTCCCCCGCCTGGCACGGGTCGTGGAAAGAGGTGGAAAGAGCGGCCAGGGACGGCTGGGTGGGTTGGCGCGGCCAGCGCGTCTGGCGTGGCCAGCGCGTCTGGTGTGGCCAGCGCGTCTGGCGACCCTCGCGCCGCGGCGTGGGCCGCCGAGGGTGGCGCCGGGGACCCCCGGGAACGAGGCGAGGACGCGACGAGGAGGAGGATGACATGAAGTGCGAAGAAGTCACGAAGGTGCGGCGAGGCCGTCTGGGCTGGCGGCCGCAGGTGAGCCGTGTGGGCAGCGTGATGGCCGCGGCCGTGATGCTGGGGGCCTGCGGCGGCGATGAGGGGGCATCGACGCCCCTGCAGAACGAGTCCAATCTGGACGAGCAGCTCGCGGCGCTGCTCACCGAGCAGGAGGTGCGGCCCGTGGAGCCGCCCGCCGCGCAGGATCCGAAGCGCGTGGAGCTGGGGCGAAAGCTGTTCTTCGAGAAGGAGATCAGCGGGCGCCGCAACATCTCGTGCGGGACTTGCCATCACCCGCTCCTCGGGTCCGCCGACGGTCAGAGCCAGTCGCGCGGCCAGGGCGCGGTGGGGCTCGGGCCGCTGCGCAGGCACGAGGGCGAGAGCCTGTTCCTCGCGAGGAACACGCTGTCGCTCTGGAACCGCGGCGTCGCCGGCTGGGACACCATGTTCTGGGACGGGCGGCTCGCCGGCAACCCGGAGGAGGGATACATCTCGCCCTCTGGCGACCCGACGCCGCAGGAGTTCTCCAGCGCGCTCGCGGCGTTCACGATCATCCCCGTGACACCCGACGAGGAGATGCGCGGGTTCCCCGGAGAGCCCGACGTGTTCGGGAACCCCAACGAGATGGCCGACCTGACGAACGACGACTTCGCCGAGATCTGGCCGCTTGTGGTCGCGCGCGCGATGGGGGTCGAGGAGTACCGGCAAGAGCTGCTCGCGGCCTTCCCCGGCACGACGGAGGACACGATCAGCATCCTGCACCTGGGCGAGGCGATCGGCGCGTTCATGATCGACGCGTTCACGATGCTCGACACGCCGTTCGATCGTTACCTGGCGGGGGACACGGAGGCCCTGTCGGACTCGGCCAAGCGCGGCGCGCTCCTGTTCTACGGTCGCGCGAGCTGCTCCTCGTGCCACACCGGGGCGCTACAGACCGACTTCAAGTTCCACAACGTCGCCGCGCCGCAGGTGGGCACGGGCAAGGGCGAGGAGGCGCCGCTCGACTTCGGCCGCGGCCGCATCACGGGTGAGATGTCAGACCGCTTCAAGTTCCGCACGCCGTCCCTGCGCAACATCGAGCTGGAGGGGCCCTGGATGCACAACGGGGCCTATGCCGATCTGGAGGACACGGTGCGCCATCACCTCGATCCAGCGGCCTCCCTGAGCGCCTACGACGACCGGCAGGTGGAGCCGGAGCTCGTCGGCACCTACCAGAAGAACAGCGAGGAGTTGCTGTCCACGCTCGCCCCGGAACTCGCGGTGAAGGGTGACCCGCTCTCGGACAAGGAGGTGGTGGACCTCATGGCCTTCCTATCGTCGCTGACCGATCCGCGGTCGCTGAACCTGATGCACCTGGTCCCGGATACCCTGCCGAGCGGTCTGCCCGTCGACGACTGAGCCTCGACGGAGCCCCCGCGTGGGCGCGCCCTCGTCCCTGACCAGCTCGGCTCAGGGAGGGGGGGCCGCGAGGGTGGGGAGGGCGTCCTTCAGCTCGGCGAAGCGGGCAGCGAGGTCGGCAGGCTGGTAATGGGCGTTGAGGCCGCTGGGGTTGGGGAGGATCCAGACGGTGACGCCTTCGAGGGGCTCGGGTTGCCGGCCCATGAGGGCGCGGGGCTTGGCGAAGGCCACGCGGTAGGCGCCGACGCCGAGGACGGCGAGGACCCGAGGCGCATAGCGGCGGAGCTTGCGGCGGAGGATGACGCCACCCTCGCGGAGCTGGTCGGGGGTGAGTTCGTCGGCGGTGGCAGTGGCAGGTGAGGCGACGTTGGTGAGGCCGTAGCCGAGCGAGGGGAGGAGGAGGTCTTCGTCGGGGGTGAAGCGTCGGGGGGTGAAGCCGCCTGCGTGGAGCGCTGGCCAGAATCGGTTGCCGGGGCGGGCGAAATGGTGGCTGACAGCGGCGGAGTAGAGGCTGGGGTTGATGCCGCAGAAGAGCACCTGGAGGCCCTTGGCGATGCGGTCGGGGATGGTCCGGCCATGGGCCGCGGCGATCTCCGCGGCGGTGGGGCGCTGCATGGGGCCTGGCCTAACATCTGGCGGCGGTGTGCTCCAGCGTCGTTCCACGAATTCGTCAGGAAGCGGTCAGGAGAGGGGGCGAGGCGAGGGGAGGGAGGCCCAAAACGTGGGGGATCCTGGGGGGATGACCGACGGATGACGGATGCGTGACCCTGGTCGTCTGGAGGGATCCGTACAAGCATTGGATGGCCATCGCGCTTTTTCTCGTGGCGCACTCGACTCTCGCGGTTTTCTTCCAGACGTTCTTCCTCCACCGCTATGCGTCGCACCGGATGTTCACCTGCTCGCCAGGCTGGGAGCGGGTGTTCTTCGTGCTGACGTGGATGACCCAGGGGGCGTCGTTCCTGATCCCGCGGGCCTATGCGGTGCTGCACCGGATGCACCACGCTTACAGCGATACGCCGAAGGATCCGCACTCGCCGCGGCATGCGTCGGGGTTCCTGGCGATGATGTGGGCGACGAAGGTGCAGTACTTCGCGATCCTGCGGGGCGAGGAGAAGCCGGAGGCGCGGTTCGAGGGGGGCTACCCGGAGTGGGCGCTGCTGGAGAAGGTGGGGGATTCGTGGGTGTCGCGGATTGCGTGGGGGGCGGGATACACGGTGTTCTATGGGGTGTTCGCGACGGCGTGGTGGCAGTTCCTGCTGCTGCCGGTGCACTACCTGATGGGGCCGATTCACGGGGCGATCGTGAACTGGTGCGGGCACCGGTACGGGTATCGGAACTTCGACAGCGATGACGATTCGCGGAACACGCTGGTGTTCGATTTCGTGACGCTGGGGGAGCTGTTCCAGAACAATCACCACAAGTACGGGCAGCGGGCGAACTTCGCGGTGCGGTGGTTCGAGGTGGACCCGGCATACCAGGTGATGCGGGTGATGCACTGGATGGGAATCATCCGGCTGGGAGAGAAGCCGCAGGCGGCGGGGAAGGGGGGGCGGTGGGGAAGGTGGGGTAACCTTCGAGCAGCGGAGCCGCAGCCATGAGCGATGTAGACCCTATCTCCGAGGCACTCGCAGCCGGGCCAGAGGCTGTTCACAGGGCCGTCGAGGCGGCCATCGAGAGGGGGGAGTCGGCCTATTTCTTTGAGCACCTCGGGAGAATGGCCAGTTACAGGGTGTTCCATGGGACCAGCTTCGAGCTGGTGCTGGCGTGGACTGAAGCGTCCATCACGGCGTATGCGGCTGCGGCTGCGCGGATTTCCAATGCCATCGATCGCAATGGTCGGGAGATCTGTGAACTCGGGCTGCGGGCCGTGTTCATCGGGCGGTTCGGTATGGGGTCCGAGCAGGCGAAGAAGTACCTGGCCGACATCGAGGGGGTTCTGTTCGAGAGCGTGGCTGGCATCGAGAGCCCTGCGCAGGTGCGCGCGGACCTTGCTGGGAGCCATGCGCAATGGGAGCGTGTCTCGGTGGCGCGGGAGCGTTTCCGGCACGTGGGAAAGCTCCGGGAGATGGGGCTTCTCCACGGAGATCTCGAGCCGTGGTTTGCGGTGTTCGCCCGGAGCTGAGCCGAGAGGGGGCCTCGGGGCTCTGTTGACGCCTGCCTTGGTGCGTGGTGGAGATGGGGGATGTCGTCGGGTCGGGCCTCGTACTCGGTCGTCGAGGCGACCCCGGGGTGGGTCGCAGGGCGGCTGGAGGCGCTGGCGGGGGACTTGATGCTGCCTTGTCCGGTGCGGGACGGGTTCCTGTTCCGCGCGGATGAGGAGTTCTACGAGGCCTGTACGGGGTCGGTCGTGTCGCTGCAGCAGGCGGCGCGGAAGGTGATCGAGCACCTGGGGCTGGCGTGCGGGGCGGTGGTGGTGGGGTTCCGGTCAGGGGTGGAGCACGCGGGGAGCATCCAGCGGAAGGGGGGGGACTGGTTCATCGAGATCTCGGAGCGGTTCCGGGGGGATGGATATGCGATCGGGGCGGTGCTGGCGCACGAGTGCTGTCACATTCTGCTGGTGGAGCGGGGGGTGGGGGAGATGGGGTCGGCGGTGGACGAGGTGCACGTGGACCTCGCGGTGATGCTGACGGGGCTGGGGGCGCTGACGCTGAATGCGATCACGGAGCGGACGCGGTTCGGCGAGGGGCAGGCGGTGAGGGTGTACCAGTCGCTGGGGTATCTGAGCATCGGGATGCTGGAGTATGCGTATGCGTATGTGGCGGATGCGCTGGGGGTGGGGCGGGAGCGGGCGCTGCGGGATCTGAGCGATTCGGCGCGGGGGAGTGTGAGGTTTCTGCTGGTGGAGCGGGCGATGGGGCGGGTGATGGGGCGGGAGAGGGGGCTGGCGTATCAGGGGCTGGGGTCGCATGTGGTGGTGCCTTGCGTGGGGGAATGCAGGCAGCGGTTGCGGGTGCCGGCAGGGGCGGTGGGGAAGGTGCGGTGTCCGGAGTGTGGGCACGCGCGGGGGTTCGATGGGCGGGGGTGCGTGGTGGCGGCGAGGGGGGAGCGGGTGAAGATGGTGCGGGTGGGGGTGCCGGAGTTGACGGCGCTCTATCGGGTGCGGGTGTTCCTGGGGAGCCTGTCGCTGCCGGAGAAGGTGGTGTACCTGGCGCTCGTGGCGGCGATCGGGTGGTTCGGGTCGTCGCCGCTGCGAGGGCTCCATTGACGGGCCGGGGTGAGGCGTGATGCAGATGGGGTATGGGGATGACTCCGGACGCCGCCGCGAGTGGCGGGCGAGAGGGGGCGGTGGACGCGGGGGTCGCGCCGCGGGCGGGGTGGCCCTGGTGGTCCGCGCGTGCGGGCGAGGCGCCCAGGGGGCCTTCCGCAGACCCTGAGCTGGAGGCGCTGGAGGCGCGGGTGGGGCTGCGCGCCGAGGTGGCCTGGGGGTGGGCCCGGCTGGCGCCGAAGATCCTCGGGCCGTTGCTGGAGCTGGGGCCGAGGTGCAGGCCGCTGTCGATGACGGGTGGGCGGCTGGTGGCGGTGGAGCTTCACGCGATGCCCACGATTCCGGACGTCGAGGGGTGGCTGCGCGACGTGCGGCATGTGCAGACGGGGAGCGTGGAGGTGTGCGCGGCGCTCGCGGACGGGACACGGAGCTTCGTGGTCGACTCCGAAGCGTGCGCGCGGGTGGTGCTTGCACGCACGGATGCGCGGCTGGTGCGGCAGGTCGACCGGGAGCGAGGGAACAGGGAAGGGTGGCTGGAGGCGCCGGATCTGGATGCGGGGTTCGTGCCGATCCTGCGGCTGTCGCACGCGGTCTGGCTGGCCTGGGATGGAGACGATGGGCGCGCGATCAGCGTGATGACGGGGAAAGGGCGGCCGCACTTCGTGGGGCGCGGGGCGGACCGGCTCGGGACGCGCATCGGGCCTCAGGGGCCGATGCCCTACCGCGTGGCGCCTCATCCCGGCGCGGAGGAGAGCCAGCGGGCGGCAGGGGGGTCGGGCTGGGCCGCCGCGGTGCACCGCACCGACGGGCATCCGCCGCAAGTCGTCACCGCGAGAGGGGACTGGTGGGCTGCGATCCTTCCCTACCGGGAGAATACGTCGGCGTGGAGTGACGACTTCGCGCACTGGTGGCGGCACCATCCTGGGCACCCGCTCCTGGGGTGGCCTCGGGGCTACCGGTTCGATGGGGCAGGGGTGACGATCCACCGCGCAGGGGAGGGGCGCGTGGAGATGGCGCTCGCCGGTGGGTTCAGGGTGTTCGTATGGCGTGACGGGGCGCTGGCGCTCGTGGCCCGGCCCGAGACGGTGCTGGATCAGGTGCGGGCGTCGGGCGGGGAGCTTCCGCCGGGGAGCGAGGCGCTCGCGGCGATCGAGACGCACGCGCTCGGGGCGCCGCCGGAGGTGCGCGAGTTCGGGCTGGGGTCCGGGGAGCGGCTGCTCGTCTGCACCGAGAGTGTCATCGCGCATGTCGGGCTCGAGGTGCTCGCCAGGTGTCTCGGGGGCGATCCGTACCGCGCCGCGAACGACATCGCGATCTTCCTGGAGACCGCGGGCGCGCCGGGGCTCGCGCTGGTCCTGACGCCCAAGGCCACCACGGAGGCTGCGTCGGCGGGGTCGGCCGGGTCGGCGGGGTCGGCGGGGTCGGCGGGGTCGGCGGCGGCGGGGCCGGAGGCGTGGCTGCCTGCGCTCGATGTCGCGCTCGGGCCGAGGGACGATGCCGGACCGGTCGGGCTGCCGCGCTGGGCGATCCATCGGGGCTTCCCGATCCACCGCGTCGAGATGGCCAGCGTGCCGCATGTCTGGCTGCACGCGCTGCGTGCCGCCGTGGGTCGCGCGCACCCGTCTCCGGAGCCAGGTGACCTGCTGCGGGTGTCCCTCACGGAGCAGCGGAGCTTCCAGCTTCAGTTCGATGGAACGGACTGGCAGCAGTTCAGCAACGCCTACCGGCCCACCGAGGGGGTCGTTCTGGAGGGGTCTCTCCGGTTCCCAGAGGACACGCCGTCGGAGCGGCTGGAGGCGGCGTGGGTCGAGGCCTCGCGGACGCGCGCGCGGCCGGCGACGCTGGCGGTGGTGGCGGAGGAGGAAGGCTGCGCAGCCTTCGCGCTCTGGCTGCGGCTGATCGAGGCGCACCGGAGCGGCGAGCCGGTGGCAGGGCTCGTCGAGGCGAGCGAGCGTGTGTCGGCGGGGGCGCGGGCGCGCTGCGCGCGTCTGCTGCCGGATGAGAGCTATGTGCACCGGGTGGAGGCTGGCTCGCTCCTGGCGCATCCCCACCATTTCCACGGGTGCGTGGTGCGCTTCCGGAGCAGGGTCTCGGAAGGCTTCGAGCGGATGTTCGTCGGGGGAGCGTGGTGGAATCCCGTGGGGGGCGAGGAGGGGGTCCCGCGGATGCGCACCTACTTCGCCGACGTGGAGGCGACGTGGGTCTCCGAGTCAGGGCATGGCTACGGGCACTTCGACCTCTGCCCCGCGCAGGCGTGCGGGAAAGCGACAGAGATTGCAGGGCCGCGAGAGGCGCGCCGCGTGGACGCTGAAGCGCTGCACCGCGGGCGCGTGCGCGAGGGGGTGCCGCTGCGGGTGGAGCTGGAGCTGGAGTGCCACAAGCACCACTGGGAATGGCGCGGCCATCACTTCCCACGCCCGGCCGGGATCGATTACGAGGCGCCCCAGCGCTGCCGGGCGGATCTGATCGTGGCGTTGGTGGAGTCGATCGTGATCCTGACGGTGCTGGATCGGGTGGTGCTCCCGGCCTGAGTGGTCAGGTGCCGGGAAGGGCGGGGGGCGGGCTGCGGCGCATCATGCGCGCCATGGTGCGGGCGGAGAACTCGCGGCTGAAGAGGCGGGAGAGGGTGACGAGGGCGCGGTTTCCGGCGCCGTGGATGGCGGCAGGGCGGCCGGCTGCGAAGGCGGTGAGGCCAAGCTGGGCGACGTGGTTAGGGGAGGCGCGGGTCTCGGCGCCAGGGACGTTGCCGGCGCGCTGGAAGAAGGCGGTTTCGGTTGCGCCAGGGCTCAAGGCGAGGACGCGGACGCCGCGGGGTTCGTACTCGGCCCAGAGGGCGGCGGTGAAGGCGAGGACGAAGGCCTTGGTGGCGCCGTAGGTCGAGAAGAAGGGGCTGGGCTGGTGGCCAGCGAGGGAGGCGACCTGGATGACGCCGCCGCGCTGGGCTTCGAGCATGGGCATGAAGAGGTGGGTGAGGGCGACGAGGGCGCGGACGTTGAGGTCGATCTGTTCGAGGTGAGTGGGGAGGGGGACGTCGGCGAAGGGGCCGTGGACGCCGAAGCCGGCGTTGTTGATCAAGACGTCGATCGTGAGGCCGCGGGCGCGGACGTCGTCGAAGAGGCGCTGGGGGGCGTCAGGGGTGGTGAGGTCGGCGGGGATGACGTGGGCGCGGCCCAGCTCCTTGGCGAGGGCGGAGAGGCGGGCTTCGTTGCGGGCGACCAGGACGAGGTGAGCGCCTCGCGCGGAGAGGGCGCGGGCGAAGGAGGCGCCAATGCCGAGGGAGGCGCCGGTGATGAGCACTGTCCGGTTGCGGAAGTCGTAGGGAGTCATGGGAGAGAAGGTTGTGGTGGTGGGCGTTTTCGGTCAACGTGCAGCGGCGCAAAGGGGCTTTCCAGGAATGCAACACGAGACGGCGCCGTTGTGGGACGATCTACGGGTGCTGCTGGCGCTGCATCGGCAGGGGAGCTTCCTCGGGGCGGGGCGGGCGCTCGGGATGTCGACGAGCACGGCGTCGCGGCGGATCGAGGCGCTGGAGGCGGCGCTGGGGCGGGTGCTGGTGCGGCGAAGCAGCAGCGGGACGGCGCTAGAGGCGGAGGCACTGGGGCTGGTGAGGCTCGCGGAGGAGATGGAGCTGGGGCTGCGGGCGGTGCGGCGGGACAGGGCGGAGGACGCGCTGTCGGGGACGGTGCGGGTGTCGACGGCAGGGTCGGCAACGCGGGGGGTGACGCAGCGGTTGTGTGAGCTGCGGCGGAGGCATCCGGGGCTGACGTTCGAGATCCTGGACGAGACGCGGCTGGTAGATCTCGCGCGGCGGGAGGCGGATATCGCGATGCGGTCCGTGAAGGTGCAGTCGGAGGTGGTGGCGCACCGGGCGGTAGGACGGGCACACTTCGGGCTGTACGCGGGGGCGCATTACGTGGAGCGGCGCCTGTCGAAGACGCGGGTAAAGGTGAGCGATTTCGGGCGGCACGATTTCGTGGGATACGAGGAAGCGCTGGCGAAGACACCAAAGAATGCGTGGCTGACGGAGCGAGGCGTGACGCGGTTCGTGTTTCAGTCGAATACCGATCACGCCCTGGTGGAGGCGATTGCGCAGGGGCAGGGGCTAGGGTTGCTGTCCGTGGGGCTGGCGCGGGAGCACGCGGGGTTGATGCGGGTGGAGGTGGACGCGGAACTGCCGTCGGTGCCGGTGTACCTGGCGTACCACCGGGAGCTGCGGGACGTGCCGCGGATCCGGCTGGTGCTGGAGACGCTGGCGGCAGCGCTGCAGGAGGCGCTGAGGGGGTAGGGGAGGGGGGCACGCAGAGGGGAGCGCAGAGAAGGAGAGGTTAGGGGGGAGCGTCGAGATGCTCGATGAGCCAGAGGATCACCTTTTCGGCTTGGAGCTTCTCGGAGATGACGCTGAGGACGAGGCGCTCCTTGTCATCCGTGGGGGCATCGACGGTCAGGCCCACCAGTCGGAGCTGGTCGGTCATGGCGAACCAGGCGATGCGTTTGTTACCGTCGCAGAAGACGTGGTTGAGCGCGAAGTAGATCAACAGGTGGGCGGCGACGCCGAGCGGGTCGGCTTCAGCTTCGGTCTCCGCGCCCGTCCGGTAGAGATCGGCGTTCACAGCGCTGTAGACGGCGCCGTCCAGGCGGTCCGGGTGAAGGACTCCAGCGGCGCCGCCGTAGTGGGCAATCGCGTCCGCGTGAAGCTCCACGATTCGGTCGGTGGTGAGGAGCGAAAAGCCGACGGAGGGAGGCGCGGTCATTGCGCGAGGCGATGGAGTAGTTCGCCATGCTGCTCGATCAGCTCGCGGGTGCGCTCGGGGCCGGAGGGGATGGTGGGGCCTTCGACAGGGTCGAGGCGGAGCAGACGCTGAAAGCCCGAGGGCGTTGCGGTGACGAGAAGTGCGGCAACGGGCTGGCCACGCAGGGAGAGGGCGCGCTCTAGGAGTGCCGGTGTGACGTAGAACGTATGCTCGCCCTCAGCATCTTTGAGACTCAGGCTGGAGCTGTCGAATCTGATGCCGACAAGCTCGCCGAGAAGTTTGCGAAGCTTCGGAGGGGCGGCGCCCGAAGGTGAGGCAGGTCGGGGAGGACCGATGCGGAGCCCTCGAAGAATAGCTATCGGCTCCTCAGATTCCAGGAGCCATTTCTGCGTCGTTGCCACGAGAAGTTGATCCGCATCGGAAGCCTGCGGTTGGTCGATTGTCTCGTCGTGGCGGGCCTGGATCGCCGCACGCGTATGCAGACGGATGCGTTTCGTCAGCGCAGGGGGAAAAAGCCTGCTCATCTTTGTGATGCCATGCAGCGCACAGAGGAGGGCGCGGCGACCCAGCTCAATGGCCCGCTCCTGCAGCCCGCCTCGATCGATGCATTCAAAGACACCCTGCAGGAGCACCTGAGCGCGAACCAAGTCGAAGGCAGGGTTCTGCGCGAGCGCTTCGCTGAGATGTTCCGTTGAAGTCTGGGCCATGAACTCCACGAGGGATGAGTGGATGGCGTCCTCTCGCACCAGCTCACTGAAGGTGAGGTAGAATCCTTTTACAATCCCTTCAGCCAGCTCGATCTGCGTCGCTGCGATGGGCGAGCCGAGCTGTACTTCGAGGCTTCCATGTCGCGCGTCTGGATGATCTTCGATCAGCCAAGATGGTTGCTGGAGCGACCAGCGCCAGGCTCGTAGGCGGATGACCATGTCCTGGTAGCGGAGCGCGATCGCGTGGAGTGACTCCTCCGTGATCGGGCTCTTCACCAGATCCTCGCGGAGCGTCTCCAGAACCTGCGCGAACCAGCGCAGGCTGGCGCGGTCCTGCGCTGGGAGCGCGTTGAACCACGTCTCCAAAGAAGCGAACCTGGTCGACGGGGGCAAGTCGACCAGGACTGCAGCGGCGGACGTGCCGTTCATGCGGGTAATCTAGGAGAGGGGTGAGCAGGGGGCAATGCGCGTCGGGGAGGGCGTGGTACGGAACGGCTGAGGCGTGACACGGGTCGTGGCACGGCCGGATGGGGGCGTGCTACGGTCCCGCTGTTGCGTTACCTCCAGTCGTTTCTGCCCTGGTTTGTGCTGCCGGTCGCCCTGTGGGGGGTGGTGCCGGAGGTGCGGGCGCAGGAGGGAGCGGGGGCGGGGACAGGGACAGGGGCGGGGACAGGGACAGGGGCAGGGACGGGGACGGGGGCGACGGGGGTGAGGGCGCCGGAGCCGGGGGTGCAGCCGGAGGCGCGCTGGCCGGGGGGGCAGGCGTCTGGGCACGACGTGGTGGTGCCGGTGGTGGTCGTCGTCGGGGAGGATGGGAAGGTCGCCGAGGCGGCGGTGGAGGTCAGCCTGGGGGCGGGGCTGGATGAGGCGGCGCTGGGGGCGGCCCGGCAGTGGAGGTTCAGGCCGGCGACCCGGGAGGGGAAGGCGGTGCGGGCGCGGACGCGGGTGGCGGTGCGCTTCAAGGGGCGGCCAGGGGCTGCGCTGGCAGGGAGTGCAGCGCTGGGCGGGGGAGTGACGGGCGTGACGGGCGAGGGGGCGTCGTCAGGGGCCGGGGCGGCAGGAACCGGGGTGGAGCCTGGAGATGGGGGGACGGCGGAGGGCGCGGGGCTGCAGGTGACAGTACAGGGGGAGACGGGGCCGCGGAGTGCTTCGGAGACGGTGCGGGAGGGGCGGGTGATCCGGGCGGCGCCCCACCGGACGGCGAGCGATGCGCTGCAGGTGGTGCCAGGGGTGATGGTCACGCAGCACGGGGGGGAGGGGAAGGCGCACCAGATCTTCTTCCGGGGGTTCGATGCGGTGCACGGGCAGGACCTAGAGGTGAATGTCGCGGGGGCGCCCGTGAATGATGTCTCCAATGTGCACGGGCAGGGGTATGCGGATCTGAATTTCGTGATGCCAGAGGTAATTGCGAGGATCACGGCGTCGCCAGGGTCGTATGACCCGAGGCAGGGGGACTTCGCGGTGGCGGGGTCGATCCGGATGGACCTCGGGTACGACGAGCCGGGGGTGACGGCGAAGGGGAGCGCCGGCTCGTTCGGGGGGCGGCGGCTGTTCATGGCGTATCACCCGGAGCAGGCGGGGGCGGAGACGTTTGCGGCGTTCGAGGCTTACGGGACGGATGGGTTCGGGCCGGCGCGGGCGGCGGACCGGGTGAGCGGGGTGGCGCAGGCGGTGCACGAGTTTGCGGGGGGGCTGCGGGCACGGGTGATGGCGTCGGCGTATGCGGGGAGGTTCGGGTCGGCGGGGGTGCTGCGGCTGGAGGATGTGGACCGGGGGCGGGTGGACAGGTTTGCGTCGTATGACCCGAAGCAGGGGGGGAGCGCGTCGCGGCTACAGGTCGTCGGGGAGCTGCAGAAGGGGGACGCGGGGGAGGGGTGGAGCCTCGCGCCGTTCCTGGTGATGCGGGCGATGCGGTTGCGCTCGAATTACACGGGGTATCTGGTCGATGAGCGGGACGGGGATTCGACGCAGCAGCTCAACGAGGCGACGACGGCGGGGGTGACGGGGCATTACCGGCGGCGGGTGCCGGTGTTCTCGGAGCGGGACGGGGTGGAGGCGGGGGTGTATGCGCGGCACGATTGGATCACGCAATCGCAGGCGCGGCTCGCGGCGGTGGATGACCATCCGACGGAGGAGATGGTGGAGGCGCGGGTGCAGGCGACGAATGTGGCGGGGTGGGTGGATGCGTCGGTGCGGCCTGTGAAGCGGGTGCTGGTGCGGGGTGGGGTGCGGGTGGATGGGCTGGCGTTCTCCACGGTGGACGCGAAGGAGGGGCAGGAGGGGGCGCGGTCGGGGCAAGGGGTGCACGTCGGAGGAAAGGGGACGGTCGATGTGACGGTGGGGGCGGGGGTGCACGCGGTGGCGAGCGTGGGGCAGGGGTTCCGGTCGCCGCAGGCGCGGAGCCTGGGGGACGGGGAGCGGGCGCCGTTCACGGAGGTGGTGTCGGGGGAGGGGGGGCTGCGGTACGGGGACGAGGCGGTGCGGGCTTCGGTGGCGGTGTTTCACAGCCGGCTGAGCGACGATCTGGTGTTCGATGAGCGGACGGGGCGCAATGAGCCGGTGCCGGCGACGGCGCGGACGGGGGTGGCGCTGGATGTGGTGGCGACGCCGACGGCGTGGTTCACGTCGAGCGTGGGGATGACGTACACGCGGGCGGTGTTCACGGAGGGGGAGGAGGGGCTGGGGGCGCGGTACAGCGAGGGGGCGCTGCTGCCGTACGTGCCGCAGGTGGTGGTGCGGGCCGACATGGCGGTGACGCCGCGGCTCGGGGAGATTGCAGGGCACGGGGTGACGGCGCGGGTGGGGGGCGGGGCGACGCTGCTGCACCGGCGGCCGATGCCGTACGGAGAGATGGGGCACGATGTGATGGTGGTCGATGGGGGAGTGTCGGCGCGCTACCGGTTCGTGGAGCTGGGGGTGGAGGCGTTCAATCTGCTGGATGCAGCGTGGTTCGACAGCGAGTTCGTGTTCGCGTCGAGCTTCCGGCAGGGGACGACGGAGCGGGTGCCGGTGCGGCACGTGACGGTGGGAGCGCCGCGGGTGGTGATGGTGTCGTTGTCGCTGTTCATTTCGTGAGGGTGGTCGTCATGACGTCGATGGATGCTGGCAAAGGGTCGCGGATGGGCGGGAATGGGCGCGGGGCGCGGCGGGGGGTGGTGTCGCTGGGAGCCGTGGTGCTCGCGGGGATGGCGCTCGGGGGGCTGGGGGCGGGGTGCGGCGGGGAGGACAGCACGACGGGGAAGCGGCTCACGCACGAGACGGTGGTGACTGCGGGGGCGGAGGCGACGGGCGGGTTCACGAATGCGATGGGGTGGAGGGTGACGCTGTCGCGCGCGGACGTGGCGGTGGGGGCGCTGTACTACTTCGACGGGGCGCCGGTGACGGCGATGCGGGGGCGGCGACTGCGGCTGCTGGACAGGGTGTCGGGGTGGCTGATCCGGGAGGCGCACGCGCACCCGGGGCATTACGAGCCAGGGAACGCGCTGGGGGAGATGACGGCGGCGACGAGCGTGGACCTCATGGGAGGGCCGGTGAGCGTGGGGGCGTCGGAGGCGGTGACGGGGGTGTACCGGTCGGCAAGCTTCGATTTCGGGGCGAAGGCGGTGGGGCCGCTGGCGGGGGCGATGGGGGAGGCGGTGGTGGTCGTGGAGGGGGTGGCGGAGAAGGAGGGGATGTCGCGGTCCTTCCGGGCAGAGGCGAAGGCGGACGAGGTGCTCGACACCGACGCTCTGCCGGTGGTGGAGGGGTGCGTGTTCGAGGAGGCCGAGGTGCAGGGGGACGGGACGGTGACGGTGCTGGTGAAGCCGAGCGTGTGGCTCGATCAGGTGGATTTCGAGGAGGTGCCGGAGAGCGCGGACGGGGAGCCCGTGGCGTTCGACGTGCGGGGCACGCCTCACAAAGCGTTCATCCGGGGGCTGAAGAAGGGGACCGGGTACGTGTTCTCGTATGGCGCCGGGTCGGAGGAGAAGTGATGACGATGAACAGGTGGTTCGGGGCTTCGCTCGTCGCAATGGCAGCGGTGACGGTGGGCTGCGGTGGTGACGATGGCGGCGGGGTGCAGGCGGAGGGGCAGGGAAGCGTGAGCTTCTCGACCTGGGGCGAGGAGTACATCGAGGAGAAGATCCCGGCGTCGGAGTTCGCGGACGGGTGGGAGGTGACGTTCGGCAAGTTCCTGGTGGTGCTGCGGAACGTGACGGTGGCCGATGGGGAGGGGCAGGTCGGGGCCCGGATGGAAGGGTCGGTGCTGGTGGACCACGTGGCGGCCGGGGTGAAGCCGGTGGCGAGCTTCGGGGCGCTGGAGGCGAAGACCTGGAGCGAGGTGTCGTTCGAGATCAGCCCGGTGGACGCGGAGACGGCCCTGGTGAGCGCGACGGAGGCCGACAAGCAGCTCATGGTCGACGCGGGGGCGTCGGTGTACGTGGAGGGGCAGGCCAGCAAGGGAGACGTGACGAAGCAGTTCGTGTGGGCCTTCGAGGATGCGACGGCGTACACGAGCTGCCGCGGAGACAAGGACGGGAAGGAGACGGAGGGGGTGCTCGTCACCAGCGGGGGGACGGACAGCGTGGAGCTGACCATCCACGGGGATCACCTGTTCTATGACGATCTGCAGGCGGACAATGCGGTGCTGCGGTTCGAGGCGATCGCGGGGGCGGACGCCAACGACGATGGAGAGGTGACGATGGCGGAGCTTTCGGCGGTGCCGCTGACGAGCATCGCGGAGGGGAGCTACGGGACGGGGAGCGCCGGGGGGATCAATGACCTGGGGACGTACGTGGCGGCGCTGGCGCGGACGCTGGGGCACTTCCGGGGCGAGGGGGAGTGCGTCTCAGGAGATCCGTGAAGGAGTCTCGCCGGGCCGCCCACACGGACAAGCGGCGGAGAAACCGCGGTCGGTGAGCCGGCGCGTGGACAGGGTGTCGTCGGTCGCCGACACACCCCAGTCCGCCGTGGGACCACGTGGGGAGGCTTCGTCCGGCCCCGCAGTCCCGCGGTGGACATCCCGCGGCTGGTTCCTCCCGCACCAGGTCCACGGGTGGAAGGGGTGGGGCCGGCCTCCCGCACCTCGGTTCTCCGTGGACCAGGTGCGGCCGGCGCCTCCCCCCCCTCGTCGGCTGCGGGAACCCCCTCCGTCGCCCGACGCCTCCCGCACCAGGTCCACGGGTGACTGGGCAGGGTCGGCGCACCTCCCGCACCAGGTCCACGGGGAAACGAGGACCTGCGGGCGCCTCCCGCACTTGGTCCACGGCTGACCGGGCAGGCTCGGTCCCTCCCACACCTGTTCCACCGGTGGACTGGGTGCCAGCGGCCACCGACGACACCCCTTCCACGCGCCGAGCCTCCTGCAGGCGATTCACCCGGGTGGGGTGGCCCACGGAAGCGGCGCCCTCGCATGGACGAAGTCTCCGGCCGTTCGTATCAGGTGGACCGGGACCTGCGGGGACAGGCTCTCAGGCGGACCGGGCGAGCGCCTCGGCGTCAGGGCCGGCCGGGAAACGGAGCTTCCCGGTCGGGTCGTTCACGGCGCGCCACACGCCCTCGGCGACGTCGGTCTCGCGCGTCACCGCGGCCGGCTGGCCGAAGGACGCGAAGATGCGCTCGGCGAACGGGGCGTAAGCCTCGGGGATCAAGCCATCCATGCGCGCGCCTCCGTTGTTCGTGAAGGCTGTCGTCGGCCCGTAGCCTGGTTCGACGAGCTTCACCCGTACGTTGAAGGCTTCGAGCTCGAAGGCGAGCGAGGCGGTGAATCCTTCGATGGCCATCTTGCTCGCGGTGTAGACGGCGACGAGGGGCATCGGGGCCAGGGTGGCGCTGGAGGTGACGTTGACGATGACGCCGGACTTGCGGGCGCGGAGCTGGGGGAGGACGGCCTGGGTCATGGCCATGACGCCGAAGGTGTTGGTCTCGAAGACCTCGCGCACGGTGCGCATGGGGGTGACCTCGAAGGCGCCCAGGAGGCCGATGCCCGCGTTGTTGACGAGCGCGTCGAGGGGGCCACTGGCGTCGAGCGCGGCGGTGATGGTTTCGGGCCTGGTGACGTCGAGGGGGATGACGCGCATGCGGTCCGAGCGGGGGAGGAGGTCCTCGCGCGGCGTGCGCATGGTGGCGATGACGTTCCAGCCCTGGGCGTGGAAGTGGCGCGCGGTCTCGAGGCCGTAGCCCGAAGAACAACCCGTGATGAGCACCGTCTTCATGTTCATGAGGGCAACGTAAGGGTTGGGCGCGGGACCCTCTACCATGGAGAGTCCACATTTCTTTGGCTAGAGTCCGGACATGGTCGATCCGCTCTCGGAGGTGATCACGCTGCTCCAGCCTCGCGCGGTGTTCTCGAAGAGGATCAGCGGCGCCGGTCGCTGGGGGGTTCGCTATTCGGAGTTCGGTCAGCCGAGCTTCTGCGCGGTGCTGGAGGGGAGCTGCCGTCTCGCGGTCGATGGTCAGCAGGCGATCACGATCGAGGACGGTGACTTCGTGCTCCTGCCGGCGACGCCAGGCTTCACCATGTCGGGGTTCGAGCCGGTGCGGCCGGAGCGCGTCGATCCGAAGGTGGCCGCCTCACCGACCGGTGAAGTCCGCCACGGGACGCGCGGTGGACAGCCCGATGTGCGGCTGCTCGGCGGGTACTTCGTGTTCGATTCGCCCGACGCGGCGCTGCTGGTGTCGCTGCTGCCGAAGGTGGTGCACGTGCGCGGCGTGGAGCGGCTCTCGGTGCTGGTGCGGCTCGTCGGGGAGGAGTCGGGGGCGCGACGATCGGGTCGCGATCTGGTGCTGACGCGGCTCGTCGAGATCCTGCTCATCGAGGCGCTGCGCGCGACGTCCAGCGACGAGGCCCCTCCGGGGCTGCTGCGCGGGCTCGCCGATGCGCGCCTCGCGCCCGCGATCCGGCACATGCACGGTCAGCTCGCGCGGTCGTGGACGGTGGCGCAGCTCGCGAAGACCGCGGCGCTCTCGCGCTCGGCGTTCTTCGAGAGGTTCACCCGCACGGTGGGCGTGGCGCCCATGGAGTACCTGCTGGCGTGGCGGATGGCGGTCGCGAGGGATCTGCTGAGGCGCCAGGAGCTGGGCATCGGGGAGGTGGCGGAGCGGGTGGGGTATGGGTCGGCGAGCACGTTCAGCACGGCGTTCCGCCGGCACGTGGGGCAGAGCCCGAGTCGGTATGCGCGGGCGGGTTAGCCCGGAAGGGTGGGCGAGCCATGCTCGACCGCCTCTTCGAGCACCTGGCGCTGCTGCGTCATGCGCAGGCGGCGGCGGCGGCGGCGGGAGATGCGAGCGGCGGCGAGGAGGGCGAGGGCGGAGGGGGCGAGGAGGCCTGCGGCGCTGCCGGGAGAGGCGCCTAGCTGACATGCGCAGCCGCGGCCCCAGAGGAGGATCTCGTCGGGGGTCGCGCTGGCGCCGCCGGAGCCACCGAAACCGCCCGCGCCGCCGATGCTGGAGGAGGTGACGTGGCCGCCAGAGCCGCCGATGCCGCCGGAGCCGCCAGCGCCACCGGAGCCGCCCGCGCCGCTCGCGCCGGGGGTGAGGCGGACGATGACGCCGTCCGAGGGGCGGTCAGGGCCTCGGCCGGCAGGGCCGAGGGCGCGGACGCCGACGTAGTACTTGGCGCCGTCTTCGAGGGGGAGGCCGGGGATGGGGGCGTAGGTGGTGTCGCCGACGTCGGTCCAGGAGGGGGTGGTGAGGTACTCGCCCGCAGCGCCGACGACGGCGATCTCGTAGGAGGTGGCGCCAGGGACGGGGGACCAGGAGGCGTGGAGGGCAGCTTCGGTGGCGATCTCGTCGATGTCGTCGTCGGTGAGGCCAGCAGGGGGGTCGATGTCCCAGACCCAGGCAGGGGAGGGGAGGATCTGGTGGCGGAGGCCGTAGAGGTAGCCGTCGGCGACGCTGACGACGATGTCTTCGCGGCCGTCACCGTCGGTGTCGGCGAGGATGGGGGCGCTGACAGGGGCCTCGAAGCGGTGGCTCCAGCGGAGGGAGCCGGCGCAAGGGTCGATGGCGTAGAGGTGGCCGTCGGTGGAGCCGACGAGGGCGGTGGGGTGGGGGTCGGAGCCGGTGAGGTTGGCAGAGACGGCGACGTCGCCGAGCTGGCCGAGGGTGGCGTTGGCGGCGGTGGCGGCGGCTTCGGTGCCGAAGGTCTGGCCACCGGCGAGGACCATGGTGCGGCGGGTGCCAGCGACAGGGCCGCTGGTGGCGGTGAGGGCGAGGCGGGCGGGGTAGGCGGAGGAGCCCTCGACGAGCAGGGGGGTGCCGGCGCAGGAGGCGATGGCGCCGTAAGGGTAAGGGCGGTCGTCAGGGCCCTGCCAGGCGGTGGCGGAGAGGTCGTGAGAGAGGGTGCGGGCGGGGTAGAGGCCGCCCTGGAGGGTCATCTCGGGGAGGCCGTCGCCGGTGGCGTCGTGGAGGAGGGGGGTGAAGTAGGCGAGGAAGCCGGCGATGGGGCTCTGGGCGAGGGGGGCGCCGGTGTGGCCGTCGTGGATGCGGGCGGTGTCGATGGCGAGGGCGACGTCGGTGGTGCCGTCGCCGTTCCAGTCGGCAGCAGCGAGGGGGGAGGTGGCGAACTGGGCGTTGATGGTGCGGCCCCAGTGGACGGCGCCGTCGTCGCGGAGGGCGAGGATCTCGGCGCTGGAGGAGGGACCGAGGGTCATGGTGACGAGGTCGGGGAAGCCGTCGCCTTCGAGGTCGGCAGGGAGGACGTCCCAGGCAGGGGGCTGGAAGAGGGGGACGTCGAGGAGCTCGGTGCCGGTGTGGTCGGCGAGGCCGAGGTCGTAGGTGATGGGGTCGGTGCGGGGGATGCGCTGGCGGTAGTAGGCGACGCGCGCGGGTTCGAAGGGGCGCTGGAGGATGGCGGCGCCGGAAGCGTCGGGGATGCGGAAGGTGGGCTGGGCAGGGCTGACGTTGCTGGCGCCGAGGGCGTCGATGCGGAGGAGGTCGCCGCGGGCGTCGACGACGAGGAGGCTGTCGGCAGGGGCGTCGGGGGTGAGGCGGGCGGCGAGGGGGGCGCGGCCGAAGGTGAACATGCCGCCGTCGCCGGTGGCGTAGGTGCCGACGCGCATCCCAGGGAGGGTGGTGGTGCCCTCCTGGAGGGGGTTGATGGGGGCGAGGGAGGCGTCGAGGAGGGCGAGGTAGCCGTCGTCGCGGGAGACGGCGAGGCGGGCCGCAGGATCAGGGGTGGGGATGGAGGCGAGGGCGGCGAGGCCGGTGCCCGGGGTGAGGGGGTAGTGGGCAAAGGGCGTGAGGTGGGGGTTGCCGACGAGGTAGGCGCTGAGGCCAAGGGGGGAGGCGGTGGACTCGAAGACGAGGGAGCGCGGGCCGTTGTTGAGGGGTTCGAGGAGGGGGGCGGTGTCGGTGAAGCTCGAAAGACGGCCGCGCACGCGGTCGAGCTGCATGTGGACGCGGAGGTCGGGGCGCTCCCAGTGCACGGTGGGCGTCATGGGAGGGCCGGACGTGACGCGGTAGCCGAAGACGTTGTCGCCGCGGGAGGTGATGATCTCGGGGGTGGTGCCGGGGATGGGGACGACGGCGTGGGCGAGCCGGGTGTAGATGGTGGCCAGGGTCTGGCCGGTGAGGGCGTCGAGGAGGTGGGTGTTCCAGGTGGTGGTGGTCTGCTGGCGGCTGATCACCACCTCCAGGGTGCCGTTGTTGTCGACGTCCCAGAGGAGGCTGCCAGGGGCGCGCAGGTCGCCGACGGCGGCGTTGCCGAAGGACACGTCGTAGAGGGTGTCGACGGTGCCGTTCGGGCGGTAGGCGAGGGCGAAGACGCGGCGGCCGCTGACGTCGGCGGGGGTGACGCTGTACATGCAGACCACCTCGTCGCCGGGGATGCCGTCGAGGTTTTCGGCTTCGCAGCGGGAGGCGCCGATGGAGGGGTAGAGGGGCGGGGAGACGGCCATGACCTCGCCGGTGGAGCGGACGAAGAGGAGGCTCTGGCCGTCGGGGAGGAGGAGGTCGGGGATGCCGTCGGCGTCCCAGTCGCCGACGGTGGTGGCGGCGACGCCGCAGCGGCTGCGCGGGGGGAAGGTGCCGAGCTTGACGGGGGAGGTGGGGGCGCCGGTGAAGGAGTAGAGCTCGCCGTTGCTGGCGCCCTCGATGGCGCAGCAGCCGCAGCGGTCGAGGAAGACGTCGGGCGCGCCGTCGCCGTCGAAGTCGGCGATGCGGGCGGCGCTGAGGGTGCCCATCTCGCCGGCTGGCTGTCGCCAGAGGAGGGCGCCGGTCTGGCTGTCGAAGAGCATGGCTTCGCCGACGTTGCGGGCGAGCACGTCGAGGCCGCCGTCGCCGTCGAGGTCGAGGACGTCGAGGATGACCTGGATGCCGAGGTTTCCGGTCTGCCAGAGGCGCTCTCCGTCCGGGCGGGCGAGGGTGAGGCGGCCGCCAGCGGCGTAGAGGACGTCGGTCGCGCCGTCGGCGTTGGTGTCGGCGACGAGCATGGCGCCGCCGCGGAGAGCGCCGCCGAGGTAGGAGCGCCAGTACTGGGCAGGTTTGCCGATGTTGCTCGCGAGGGGAGAAGCGCCCGTGCGGGCAGGGTCGTGGCGCGCGACAGGCCAGTCGGCGAACGCCAGGGTGGAGGCGAGGAGGACCCCCGCCGCGCTCGCCACGCCGAGAGCATGATGCAAGCCCATCGGGACGAGCTTCGCGAGATCGGCGGTCGGTGTCCACAGGCGCGAGGGGGTGCGGTCGCCTGCTGGAGGGGGGCGCGGGAGAGCTCGGGGGGGCGCTTGAACTTTCCCGGGGTGAGGCGCACCTTAGCCCCCGCGCTGCGATCTTCGCGGTGCGCGCGGCGCTCGACCTACCTTCCTGTGACCAACCCCTCCTCTGCCAGTCTCTCGCAAGCTCCCGGGCCGTCGGGCATGGGGGTCGATCCAGGTGCACGCCAGGGGGGCGTCGGCGGGCGCGCTCCAGGCTCGGTGCCGGCGCTGAACATCGTCCTGGCGTGGCGCACGGTGCGCAAGCACTGGGTGATCGCGCTGGTGACGGCGGTGGCGGTGTTCCTGCTCGTGGCGTTCTACACGCTGGGGCAGAAGAAGATTTACCAGGCGACGGCGACGATCCAGTTCGACCCGAACCCCCCACGGCCTCTCGGGCGCGGGGTGGATACGGTCGTGGAGATGGGGACGGGGTCGTACTGGAACAACCGCGAGTACTACGAGACGCAGTACAAAATCATCCAGTCGATGCGGGTGGCGCTGGCGGTGGTGCGGGATCTGAACCTGCACAACGACAGCGCGTTCCTGGAGAACTTGCCGCCAGGGAAGCCGGGGCCGTCGAAGGCGGTGAGCCCCGAGGAGGCGGCGGAGGTGCTGCGGGAGCGGCTGACGGTGGATCCGGTGAAGGAGAGCCGGCTGGCGATCGTGCGGTTCACGGACGCCGATTCGCAGCGAGCGCAGCGGGTGCTGTCGGTGCTGGTGAACACGTACGTGGAGCAGAACCTGGATGACGTGCTCACCTCGACGGACTCGGCGGTGGAGTGGCTGCGCACCCAGCTCGACAAGCTGAAGGGGGATCTCGAGTCGAGCGAGATGGCGCTGCACGACTACAAGATCGACAAGAACATCCTGTCGGTGGCGATCGACGATCAGTCGAACATGCTGCGCGAGGAGATGAAGCAGCTCAACGAGGCGCTCACCGCCACCCGGGCCAAGCGCGAGGAGGTGCGGGCGCGGCGGGACGAGCTGGCGAAGATGAAGGCGTCGGAGCCGGCGGATCTGCCGTCGTCGGAGCTGCTCCAGAGCCACACGCTCCAGGGGCTGCGGGAGCGGCACGACGAGGTGGTGCGCGAGTACAAGGCGCTGCTTGGGGAGGGCAAGGGGGCGCGCCACCCCGACGTGCGGGCCGCGGAGGAGCGGGTGACGGCGGCGAAGGCGGCGCTGATGGCGGAGGTGAAGAACATCCGCGGGGCGCTGGAGCGCGATGTGGACGTGGTGTCGCGGCAGGAGGCGGGGCTGGCGGCGCTCTTCGAGCGGGCGCAGAAGCAGGCCTTCGAGCTGAATCTGCTGGAGATCGAGTACAACCGGCTGCGGCGCAGCAAGGACAACAACGAGAAGCTCTACGCGCTGGTCCTGGAGCGCACGAAGGAGGCGGACCTCACCCGGATGATGCGGGTGAGCAACATCCGGGTGCCGGATCCGCCGCTGGCGCAGAAGAAGCCGGTGAGGCCGCGGGTGCCGATGAACCTGGCGGCAGGGCTGCTCGCAGGGGTGGGGCTCGGGGTGGCGGCGGCGCTCGGGCGGGCGATGCTCGATCGGACGCTGAAGACGCCAGATGACGTGGAGCAGGAGCTGGGGCTGCCGTTCCTGGGGCTCTTGCCGGAGATCTCGCCGGAGGAGCGGCAGGCAGGGAAGCGCGCGGAGCGGCGGGGCGGAAGGCCTCGGCGAGGGGCGCGGGGGGGCGCGGGGTCGCGGGAGCTGATCGTGCACGAGCAGCCGTTCAGCGGGGCGGCGGAGGCGGCGCGCGCGGTGCGGACCAACCTGCTGTTCATGGCGCCCGACAATCCGTACCGGGTGCTGCTGATCACGAGCGCGGGGCCGTCGGAGGGGAAGACGACGGTGGTGTGCTGCATCGCGACGGCGATGGCGCAAGCGGAGCAGCGGGTGGTGATGGTGGACTGCGATCTGCGCAGGCCGCGGCTGCACCGGGTCTTCGGCAAGAGCACGAACGTGGGGGTGACGACGGCGCTGCTCGAAGGGAAGCTGCCGGACGAGGAGCTGATGCGCACGGAGGTGCCGAACCTGTGGGTGCTGCCGGCAGGGCCGCTGCCGCCGAACCCGGCGGAGCTGTTCCACAGCGAGCGGTTCAAGGTGCTGCTGGAGCAGCTCACGGCGCGCTACGACCGGGTGATCATCGACAGCCCGCCCATCGTGGCGGTGACCGACGCGGCGATCCTCTCGACGCTGGCGGAGGGGACGGTGCTGGTGACGCGCGCGTTCAAGACGCAGCGGGAGCTGGCGCGGCACGGGGTGCGCTCGCTGCTCGATGTGGGGGGAAAGGCCGCGGGGGTGGTGCTGAACGCGGTGGATCTCGATCGGGACGAGTACCGGTACTACCACTACTACTCGTACAAGAAGGAAGGCTTCTACGGGCAGGATGACCCCCGCGCCGACGCCCCCGCCGACGAGCGGCCCGGGGATTCGGCGGCGGCATCGTAGGGCGACGGGGCGGCGCGGTGCGGGGCGGCGTGGGGCGAGAGGGTGTCGGGCGAGAGGGCGTGGGGCGAGAGGGCGTGGGGCGGGGTGAGGGTGGACAGCGGGTCCTGTCGCGCGTGGGGGCGGTGGGGCTGGTGGCGGGGCTGGCGGTGGTGGGGCCGCTGCTGGAGAGTGCGCTGGGCGGGGGTGGGCGCGGCTGGGTGGTGGGCATGCTGCTCATGGTGCTGGCGCCCTCGCTGGTGAAGGCCGGGGGGGCGCGGTTCCACCCGCTCGACCCGGAGACGTTCGTTCCGGCGACGTACTTCCTGAGCGCGGGCTACGCGCCGACGCTTCACCTGGTGCTGTCCCGGTCCTTCGCGCTGTCGGCAGCGGAGACCAGCGGTTTCCAGGTGGCCTACCTGGGGGCGGTGGGCTGCGCGCTGGTGTGCACGGCCCTGAGCAAGCCAAGGGCCGCGCCGGAGGAGCGCTCACCCCTCGCGCCGGAGCTGCTGCCGCGGGACTGGGCGGTGATCGCCGCCGGGGGGCTGGGGATGCTGCTCGTCGCGGTCTGGGTGGCGCAGACGGGGATCGATCGGCTCCTGTCGGCGAGCTACGTGGAGACGTACCAGCACGAGCAAGGCAAGGGGTTGCTCACCGCCGGGTGGTTCGTGGTGCAGCTCGCCATCGTGCACTGCGCCGCGCGGGTGGCCGACATCCGCGCCGCCGGGATGAAGGTGCCGTGGGTGCTCTACACAGCCCTCGCGGTGATGGTGGTGCTGTTTCTCTTCAATACCGCGCTCGGCAGGCGCGGTCCGCTGCTGTGGCTCATCGCGTCGGTGGCGCTCTGCCTGCACCTGTCGCGGGTGCGGGTGCCGCGGTGGTGGCTGGCGGTGGGGGTGGGGCTGATCCCCATCTACGCGTATGCGATCGAGGGCTACCGCTCGCAGCTCGGGGAGGGGGCGGAGGCGCAGCTCGCGTCGGTGCAGGCAGGGCTGTCACGCCTCGACAATCCGTTCGTGATCCCCGAGCTGGAGACGGTGTTCGGTACGCTGGTGATCATGGTCGAGCAGGAGCCGCCGATCCTGATGTATCCGGGCGAGAGCTGGGTGAACGCGGTGCTCATCCAGGTGCCGCGGCCGCTCTGGGAAGACCGGCCCACCTCGCTGTCGGCGCGGTACGTGTGGTGGATGTCGCCCTCGTTCGCGCGCGAGGGAGGGGGCCTCGCCTTCAACATGACGGCGGAGGGGTACCTGAACCTCGGGTACTTCGGCGCGCTCCTCCAGATCGCGGTGGTGACGGCGGTGTTTTTCTTCGGCCCGCTGGCAGCGCACGTGGGCCGGATGCGCGACCCGCTGGAGAGGGCGCTGGCGGCGTGCCTGGGGTCCGTTGCGTACAACCAGTTCCGGGGCGAGCTGGCGTCGCTCTTCAAGGTGAGCGTGGCGTTCCTGATCTCGGCGGCCCTGGTGCACGTCGCGAGCGCCCTGCTACAACACCTCAGGGACCGGGCGCGGCGCGAGGCTCCGCGGGGGTGGCGCGCTCGGCCGGGGAGCACATCCGGCGTGCGTAGCGCCGGGGGCACACGGTAGGGGGCGGTCGTTTGACCTGCCTGTCTGGCGCAAAACAGGTCTCGGTTGGCTGTTCGGCAGCGATACGATACCCTGATCCGAGCGCGACCTTAGACGCCCCCGCTACATCTAGCCTTCTATGTCTGCACGGGATCCCAACGCGCCCACCTTCCGAAAGGATCTGGCCACCATGTCGGCCCCGGTGCCGCGATCGGTACGCGCAGTCAGTCCCGTGGCGTCGAACGGCGGCGACTCCGAGTCGAGCAGCCGTGGCGTCGCGCTGATCCCCACGGAACTGCGAGGGAACCTGCCGACGGGCATCGCGCAGGGGGAGGAGGGGTTGAGCTACCGCGACGGAACGCCCATCCCCTCGTCGCGGATGCCGTCGCTGATCCTCGAGCCGGGGATGACCATCGGCAACGGCAGGTACGAGCTGCTCAAGCCCCTCGGGCACGGGGGCATGGCGGAGGTGTGGCGGGCGATGCACATCCCGCTGCGCACCGAGGTGGCCATCAAGTTCATCTCGGCGAACCTCACCATCGACCCGGGCCACGGCCAGGAGGCGATGGAGCGGTTCCGGCTGGAGGCGCAGATCGCGGCGCGCCTCGGCGCCCGGAGCAAGCACATCGTCACCGTGCACGACGCGGACGCGCACCTCGGGCGGCCCTACCTGGTGATGGAGCTGCTCGAGGGGTGCGATCTGGCGGACATGATCGATCAGGGGCAGATGCCGCTCGGGCAGATCGCGGACATCCTCGACCAGGTGGCCGAGGGGCTCGACGCGGCGCACGCGGCCGGGGTGCTCCACCGCGATCTGAAGCCCTCGAACATCCTGATCAGCCAGGAGCCGGACGGGAAGCTCCGCGCGAAGATCGCCGACTTCGGCATCGCCAAGATCATGTCGGGGAACATGCCGGTCGACCGGCCCCGCACGACGATGCAGGGGTCGTTCATCGGGACGGCCGCGTACATGAGCCCCGAGCAGGTGGAGGGGCGGTTCGCGATCGATGCCCGCAGCGATCTCTGGGCGCTCGGGGTGGTGGTGTACGAGGCGCTCACGGGGGTGCTGCCGTTCGAGCGACCGACGTTCACCGCGGTGATGGCGGCCATCGGCGTCGGGCGGTTCGACCCGCCGTCGACGCGCCGCCCAGGGCTGCCGGCCTCGCTGGACACGTGGTGCGCGCGGGCGCTCGCGCAGGACCGGGACGCGCGCTTCTCGTCGGCGCGCTCGATGGCGAACTCCTTCCGCACCGCGGCGCGGGTCCCGGCAGCCGCCCCCTCTCCCGACACGGGTCCGGGTCCGCGACCGGTGCTGCCCGTGGATGGCGGGAACGCGGCGGAGGCCCAGCGGCGGCGGAGGACGCTGATCGCCGCGATCTCGTTCTGCGCGTTCATGATCGCCAGCATGATCGGGGTGTTCTTCTGGCTGCTGGCGGATGAAGAGGGCGTCCCCGAGGACACGCCGTCGACAGCCCGCGTGGCGCCGGTGCCGGAGATCCCGACCGTGACCTCGCCGGAGGTGGTGCCTTCGGCGGTCGCTCCCGAGACTGCGCCCTCTCCTCCGCCGGTCCTCCTGGCGCCGCCCCGGCCGCCAACCACGGTGGTGCCGCCGCCGCTGCCCTTCACCGCCACGCCGGCGCCGAACGAGGTGCCCTCCGTGAGCGTGGCTCCCACCACCCCTCCGCCGCCCCCCCGCCCCCGCAAGAAGATCGACCCCAGTGAGATCCAGTAACTGCGCGCGCACCCTCGTGGCCTCGGCATGGATGGCCCTCGTCACGACGGTGGCCGCGCCTTCGTGGGCCATCGACTCCGACGCGCAGGCGTTCTTCGCGCAGGGGCGTCAGCTCCGCGGCGAGGGGCGCTGTACAGACGCGATCCTGGCCTTCCGCCGCGCGTTCGATCTGTACCCGCAGGGGCTCGGGGCGCTGCGCAACATCGCCGAGTGCGAGGAAGAGCTCGGGCAGTTCGCCTCGGCGCGCGTGAGCTGGTGGAGCCTGCGCCGCGCGGCGCTCCAGAGCAACGAGCCGAAGTACGAGGGCTGGGAGACCGACGCGGAGAGCGCGTACAAGCGCCTGGAGAGCAAGGTCGCGCGGCTGACGGTGCACCTGAAGGGCGAGGGCCAGGCGCAGGCGGAGCTGAACATCGACGGGAGGCCGCTGGATCCGCGGCTGCTCGGGGTGGAGATCGAGCGGGACGTGGGGCCGCACCAGCTCACGCTCACGTACGGGGGCGCGGCGCCGGTGGTCCGGCACATCGAGCTGACGGCAGGTGAGCGCGAGGCGGTGACGCTGGACATCCCGAGGCCCGTGGCGGTGACGCAGACCCCGACCGTGAAGAAGCCCGGGGGCGACGAGGATGAGCCCGCGAAGGGCAGCAAGGCGATGCGCATCGCGGGGATCGCGGCGATGTCGGTCGGCGGCGCGAGCGCGGTGGGGGCGGTGGTCTCGGTGCTGCTGCGCAACGCGGCGCTCGGTGAGATCGAGGAGACCTGTCCTGACTACCAGGGCTGCAACCCTTCCCTGGAGAGCACCGAGTCCCGGGGGCGGACGGCGGCCACCCTGGTGAACGTCTTCGGGGCCGTGGCAATCGTGGGGGTCGGCGTGGGCGTGCCGCTGTTCGTGCTGGGGAGCCGGTCGTCGTCGCCGTCGGCACCGTCGGCACCGTCGTCGCCGAAGAGCCCCAAGGCGGCGTCGTCGCTGCCGCAGCTTCGCGTGGGAGTAGGGCCGATTGGCGGCGGGTGGGCGGCTCAGATCGGAGGGAAGTTCTGATGCGAACGAGGCGCGGTGGGTACGTGGGGGCGTTGCTGCTCGGGTTCGGCGCGGCGGCGGTGATGGCGGCAGCGTGCAGCTTCCCGGACATCAGCTACCTCGGCGGCACGACGACGACGACGACGACGACGACCACCACCACCTCAAGCGGGGGCGGTAGCGGCGGGGCTGGGGGCGGTACGGGCGGCGCGGGCACGGGCGGTGTGGGTGGGCTCGGAGGCGCCGGGGGCCAGGGAGGCCTCGGGGGAGGCGGCGGGGGCATGGGCGGCTCGGGGGGCGTCGGAGGGGAGTGCAGCCCTGTCAGCCCGGAGTGTTGCGATCCGAACGGGGACGGCATCGGCTCGCCAGCGTGCTGCGACGACGACAACGACACGTTCCTGTCGACGGAGTGCACCGAGGCAGCCCCGGCCAACACCGACTGCGATGACACCAGGGCACAGGTCAAACCCGGCCAGACGGCGTGGTTCGACGCGCCCTACAACGGCAATAAGTGGGACTACAACTGCAGCGGTGTCTCCGAGCCGGAGTACCCGCAGACGCCTTGCGCGAGCCCGAACTGCCCCGGCTCGACCCGGAACAACACCTTCCTCGGAGCGGTGACCTGCGGGCAGACCGGGAGGTTCGGGTCATGCTCGGTCTTCCTCGGGTGCTCCGAGTCGGTCTCAGACGCCGCGAAGATCCTCCGCTGCCACTGAGCCGGGACGGGGCATCGTCGATGCTCCGCTGCCATTGACCTGCGACGAGCACCCTCTCGTCAGGGAGGGGGCGCCTCACCCTCCTTCTCCTTCGCCTTCTTCCGGAACGCCTCCTTCGCCTCCGCCGGGTTCACCAGCGGGAGCAGCACCAGGGGGGCGATGAGGGAGGCGGCTGCGAGCATGAACATCTCCGGGGCGGCGAGGCGCGTGGCGGCCTGGCCTCCCACCCACGCGGTCCAGGTGTTCCTCACGTTGGCGAGCGACATGAAGGCGGTGAACTGGGTCCCGCCGACAGCGGGGTTCGAGAGGTCCATGGCGAGCGAGAGGTAGGTCGCCTGGAGCATGCCGTCGGCGAACGCGGTGGTCAGGGCCAGGCCGTAGACGACGTTGCGCGAGCCCCACTGCGGTTCGAGCACGCTGAACGCGACGTGGAGCGCCGCGGTCACCAGGGTGAAGAGCAAGACGGCGCGCCGGCGCCCCAGCTTGTCCGAGAGGATGCCGCCCGCGAAGGCTCCGGCGGCGCTGAGCGCGGCGGCGTAGAGGCCGCTGAGCTTGCCGATCTCCTCCTCGGAGTAGCCGAGGCGGAGCCGGTAGAAGGGCGAGGACATGGCGCCGAGGAGGCTGGAGCCGGCAGGGGCGAGGACGAAGAGGATCAGGCCGAAGAAGGTGGCGCGCAGCGCGAACGAGCGCGCCGTGGTGAGGAGGGTCCGGGCAGTCTCCACGACCACGTTGTCTGCAGGCGGTCGGGAGGGCTCCCGCACCAGGGCGGGGAGCAGCGCGGCGGCGAAGATCATCGCCGCCATGATCAGGAACAGGCCCCGCCATCCGACGCGGGAGGCGATCATCGCGAAGCCGCCGCCGCCGACCGCGACCCCGGCGTACTTCATCGACCACATCACGCCATTGGCGGTACCCCGCTCCTTCTCGTCGAGGATGTCGACAGCGAGCGCGTCGACGCCAACGTCCTGCGCGGCGGCGAACAGGTTGTGCAGGAAGATGAGGCTGAGGAACAGGGACATGGAGCCCTGCGGGTCGAGGGCCGCGAGGCCGAGCAGCGTCAGGCCCATGCCCAGCTCGGCGCCGAGGATCCAGGGCCGCCGTCGCCCGAGCCGCCCCAGGTTCAGGGCGTCGCTGAGGGGCGCGATGAGCAGCTTGAACGACCACGGGAGGTAGGCGAGCGCCAGCACCTTGCCGATCTGATCGGGGCCCATGCCCTTGGCCGTCAGGTAGAGCGAGAGAGGGAGCGAGATGAACCCCCAGGGCACGCCCTGCACGAAGTACAGGACACCGAACAGGATCAGCCGGCCGCGCACGGTGCGGGAGAGGTCCACCGTCGGAGCATACACGCCGCGTCGCCGGAGGCGCGGTGCTAGCCTCCCCGCCGCATGTGCGGAATCGTCTCCATCCTCCGGCCGGCTGGCCTTCATGATGCCGAGCACGGCGATCTCCTGCGCACGATGCGCGATGCCCTGGCTCACCGGGGTCCCGACGATGCGACGGAAGAGATCGTGGATGGGTGGGCGGCGCTCGGCTTCCGGCGTCTGGCCATCCTCGATGTGGAGGGGGCACGCCAGCCGCTCCACGATGGGGCGGGGCAGGTGGCCTGCATCTTCAACGGGGAGATCTACAACTTCCAGGAGCTGCGGGCCCGGCTCCAGGCGCTCGGGCATCGCTTCACGACCCGCGGGGATGGCGAGGTCATCGTGCATGGGTACGCGCAGTGGGGCGACGCGATCCTGGAGCGGCTCGAAGGGATGTTCGCGTTCGTGCTGGTCGACAGGGCGCGGGGTCGCGTCCTCGCGGCGCGGGATCGGGCTGGGATCAAGCCGCTGTTCTGGACCGAGGTGCCGGGAGGTCTCCTGCTCGCGTCCGAGATCAAGGCGCTGTTGCGCCACCCTGACGTCCGGCGCGTCGCGTCTGGTCCCGGGCTGGATCTCGGGCTGGTGCGGATGCACGTGCCCTGGCCGCTCACCGCGTTCGAGGGGATCCATCGCCTGCCTCCGGGCGCCGCGCTGATCTTCGATCGCGCGGATCCTTCGCCGGTGGTGCGTCGGTTCGCCGCCATCGCGCCCGCGGCTGCGGCGCCGGCGGCCACCGTGCGCGCGGCGCCTGACCTCCTCGACCGCACCGAGCGTGCCCTCTCGCTGGCAGTCTCGCGGCAGATGGTCGCCGACGTGCCGGTGGGCGCCTTCCTCAGTGGCGGTATCGACTCCACCCTCCTCGTGGCGCTGATGCGCCGGCACTCGGGCGCGCGGCTCCATACCTTCTCCATCGGGGTCGCGCGCGCGGCCGACGACGAGTCCTCCGTCGCGCGGGAGACGGCGTCGCGCCTGGACACCATCCACCACGAGATTCGCCTCGATGCGCTGCGCTTCGAGGATCTGGCGGAGCTGCCCGCCCTCTACGACGAGCCCTTCGCGGAGACGAGCGCCCTCGGGGTCCGGGCGCTGAGCCGCGCCGCCCGCGAGCACGTGAAGGTGGTGCTCTCCGGGGACGGCGGTGACGAGGTCTTCGGGGGCTACGAGACGTACCGCATGGTGGCGGCGACGGACCTCGCCCGCCGCGCGATGCCCCGGGCTCTCGCCGACCGGCTGGGCCGCGCGGCGCTGGAGGCGCTCACCCGCGGGGCCTCCGACGAGCACACCCGGCGCGCGCTCCGCCTCACTGCGCTGGTGGGGATGGATGTTCTCCCGGCGCACCGCAGCCTGCTCTCGACCCTCGCCTGGTGCGAGGGCGCCAGGGCACTCGCCACCACCGAGCGCCTCAGCGAGGCCGTGATGGCGTGCGCTGCAGGGCCTCGCGCCGCCTGGACCCCTTCGGGCCGTGGGCCTGCACAAGCGCTCGCCGCGGCCCTGCGGGCGGCGATCGTCTCGGACCGCCTGGAGCGGCTCCCGGGGGCGATGCTGACCAAGGTCGACATCGCGTCGAGCTCCGCCTCGCTGGAGGTGCGCGTCCCTCTCCTGGACGATGCGCTGGTCCGCTTCGCCGACACCCTCCCGGTCTCGGCGCTCGTCGGACCGCGGCACGGGAAGCGCATCACCCGGCGCGTCCTGGAGCGGGTCCTTCCGAACGGGCCTGCGTGGCACAGGAAGCGTGGGTTCGCCCTGCCCATCGACGCCTGGATCCGCGGCGCGCAGAGCCCGCTCCGCGATCTCTTCCACACCCACCGGAGGCGCCTCCAGGATCTCACGGGCGTGGACGCCGGCGCGGCCCTCGACGATCTGCTCCGGGGCGGTCAGCGCTACTCCGCGCCCACCGCCGGCATGCGCCTGCTCTGGCTGGCCACGGTGGCCCTGTGGGCCGAGCAGCACGGCGTCACCGAGCGCAGCGAGCGCGCGGACCTGGAGCGCCTCGTCGTTTGACGCTTCGCGGCGGGGACGGAGTAGCATGCTTGCCCATGCCCGTTCGAGACCCCCTCATCATCGCGAACACCAGCGGTTTCTACGGCGACCGGTTCACCGCGCTCGACGAGGCCCTCCGCGGGGGCCCTGTCCACGTCATCACCGGCGATTACCTGGCCGAGCTGACCCTTGCCCTGCTTCTGCGGGCGCGCCTCAAGGATCCGGCGACCGGCTACGCCGCGACCTTCCTCAAGCAGCTCGAGCGCATCCTCGGGGAGTCGTTGCAGCGGGGCGTGAAGATCGTCACCAATGCCGGGGGCCTCAATCCCCGCGGGCTCGCCACGGCCATCGAGGCGCTCGCTGCGCGGCTCGGCCTGTCGCCCCGCGTCGCCGTGGTCGAGGGGGATGACCTCGCGCCGCGCCTCGACGAGCTGCAGCGCGCAGGCAATGCCTTCACGCACCTCGACCGCGGCACCCCGCTCGCCAGGGCCGGCGGCATGCCCGTCACCGCCAACGCCTACCTGGGGGCGTGGGGTATCCGCGAGGCGCTCGTGGGAGGGGCGGACATCGTGGTCACTGGCCGGGTGGCCGATGCAGCCCTGGTCCTGGGACCGGCGGCGGCGCACTTCGACTGGCCGCGGGATGCGTGGGACAAGCTGGCCGGGGCCATCGCCGCGGGCCACATCCTGGAGTGCGGGGCGCAGGCGACGGGCGGCAATTACGCCTTCTTCGAGGAGGTCCCCGGGCTCGAACACGTGGGGTTTCCGCTCGCCGAGATCCGCGAAGATGGTTCGGCGATCATCACCAAGCATCCAGGCACCGGCGGCCTGGTCTCGGTCGGCACCGTCACCGCGCAGCTCCTCTACGAGATCGACGCTCCCCGCTACCTGACCCCCGACGTGACGGCTCACTTCGACGCGCTGGAGGTTTCGCAGGAAGGACCGGATCGGGTGCTCGTGCGCGGCGCCCGCGGCGAGCCGCCGCCGCCCACCCTGAAGGTCGGCGTGCTCGTCGCGCGCGGCTACCGGCACTCCATCGGCTTCTTGCTGGCGGGGCTGGACCTCGACGCCAAGGCCGCCCTCCTCGAACGCGCGCTGCTCGTCGCGACGGGGGGGCGCGAGGCGTTCACGCGCTTCGAGGCGCGCTTCGTCCGCAGGCCGCAGGAGAACCCCGAGAGCGCGGAGGATGGACTCGCGGAGCTGCGCATCACCGCGGCGTCCCCCGATCCCGAGCGCGTAGGGCGCAAGTTCGCAGGGAAGGCCGTGGAGCTTGCGCTCGCCACCGTGCCCGGGTTGACCCTCACCGCGCCTCCTGGCGATGCGACGCCCGACGTCGCGTTCTGGCCCTGCCTCCTCGATCGCGCCCACGTCGAGGAGCGCCTGATCCTCGGGGGTGAGACCCGGGTGATCGCCCCGCCGCCCACCCGCGCCCCGCCCGCTCCGGAGGCCTCGGCCGCGCCCGCACCGACGGCGTCACCCGCGGCGCCAGCGACGTCGCCCGTGTCAATGACACCGCCCGTGTCGGAGGGCCCCACCGCGCGCGTTCCCCTGGGGCGCCTCTTCGGGGCCCGCTCCGGCGACAAGGCCGGCAACGCGAACCTCGGCGTCTGGGCCCGCACGCCCGAGGCGCACGCTTTCCTCCGCACCTTCCTCACCACCGAGCGGCTGCAGAAGCTCCTCCCCGAGACCGCGGCCTACCCCGTGGACAGGCACGAGCTGCCCAACCTCCTCGCCCTGAACTTCGTCATCCGCGGGATCCTCGGGGACGGCGTCGGCGCTTCCTCGCGGCTCGATCCACAGGCGAAGACGCTCTCCGAGGCCCTCCGCGCCTGCATCATCGACGTGCCCACCGCGCTCCTGCCGCGCTGACGCGCGCGGCGGGGCACGCATCCCGCCACCTCGCCGAGTCACCTCGCTGCGACCTCGTGCCGCGCGACCCGTCGTCGACGAGCCTCGAACGTTCTGGCAACAGTCCGGCAATGTGTTGGCGACGTTGTGGCGATGTTTCGGCGGGGATCCTCTGCATTTCCAGGTCTGCTTCGACGACGACACCACGGCCGGGTCCGCCCACGACGCGCACCGATCCTGCTCAGGGTGTTCTGGTCTGCGGGTTGCCACAGCTTCCCGGCATACGACGAGGACGCCCTTCAAGGCTCTGTTCCCTCGCCGAGGAGATTTCACCCATGGACAAGCGGTACTCGGCAACGCTCGCGATCACGGGCCTCACTCTCGCGCTCTCCGGCGGCGGGTGCGTCATGGAGGCCGATCCCGAAGGCGCGCCCATCCCCGGCGAGGAGCCCCGCGCCGATGGCGTGGTAGACGTGGTGTCGGAGAGCGACGATGCCATCGGCGGCGTCGCGGAGGTCGACGACGAGGATGGGGACCGCATCATCAAGCCCACCACGTGCATCACCATCCGGCGTGGTTCGGCCGGAGAGGTGCATGATGCGACCATCTACCACGGCTCGCCGGACTACAACGCCGGGGGGATCCCCACCCTCGGCACCGGTATGACCACCATGCGCAAGCTGGCGCTGCTGAGCTTCGATCTATCGCTCCTGCCCACGAACATCCGGATCACCGAGGCCCACCTCGGGCTCACCCAGTCCTGGAACGAGGTCATCAACATCATCCACATCCGCCGCATCACGGCGCCGTGGTCGGAGCACGAGGTCACCTGGCAGAGCTTCCACGAGGCCTACGAGCCGGCCTCTCTCGCGCGGTTCGTCACGAAGAAGGGCGAGAACCACTACAAGGTCGACGTGACCGACGCCCTCGTCTCCCGGGTCGAGCGCCGCAGCGAGGACAGCGTCGGCTTCGTGCTCGACACATTCGGGAGGCCGAACACCTTCCTGAGCAGCGAGCACGAGGCCCCCGAAGGCCGTCCGTTCCTGCACGTGTGCTACTTCGGCGGCATGCTCCCTCCCCACTAGGCGCTGCGTGCCCTCGCGGTACTGCGCATCCGGCACTGGATCCGCCACAATCGTGCCTTCCGCGACGAGCCGGGCTACGCTCGACGCGTCATGCGTCTGGGTATCGATTTTGGCACCACCCGTACCGTCGTCGCGTGCAGCGACCGGGGCAACTACCCCGTCCTGAGCTTTCAGGACGAGACCGGTAACCCCGTCGACTGGTACCCCTCCGTCATCGCTGAGCGTAAGGGAGAGCTGCGCTTCGGCTTCGAGGCCATCGAGGCCGCGGCCGACCCCGAGTGGACGGTCCTGCGCTCCTTCAAGCGGCTCCTCGCCGGCCCCCGCACCTCGCCCGACTTCCAGGTGGAGATCGGGAGCACCACCCTGAGCGGCGTCGAGCTCATCGCGCGCTTCCTCGACTCACTGCGAAGAGCCATTCTCACCCGCTCCAACCGCCCGGCGGCGCGCGGCGGCGGTGATGACACCGGCGACCGGCTCGTCTCCGTGGTCGCCACGCCCGCCAACGCGCACGGGGCCCAGCGCTTCATCACGCTGGATGCCTTCCATCGGGCCGGCTTCGAGGTCACCGCGCTGCTCAACGAGCCCTCGGCGGCCGGCTTCGAGTACAGCCACCGTTACCACAACACGCTCTCCTCGCGGCGTGAGCACATCGTCGTCTATGACCTCGGCGGTGGCACCTTCGACGCCTCCCTCGTGCACATCAGCGGGCGCCGCCACGAGGCGATCACCACCGCTGGCTCTTCCCTGCTCGGCGGCGACGACTTCGACGCTGCGCTCGTTCATCTGGTCCTGGAGCAGGTCGGGCTCACCCGGGGCGGCCTGCCTCCGCGCGCGCTGTCGCTGCTCATCGACCAGTGCCGCGAGGCCAAGGAGCGCCTGAACCCCAGCTCTCGCCGCATCGTCATCGATCTGGAGAGCTGCCTCGGCGACCTCGCCCCGGCCCCGGAAGTCACCGCCTCCGTCGCCGATTACTACGACCGCTGCATGCCGCTCGTGCAGCGCAGCATCGAGGCCATGCAGCCCGTCATGGCGCACCTGGAGGCGAAGAGCCGCACCGACGACGCCATGACCGAGCTGGCCGGCATCTACGTGGTGGGCGGCGCGAGCTCTCTGCCCGTCGTGGGCCGCGTCCTCCGCGAGGTGTTCGGGCGCCGCGTGCACCGCTCGCCCTATCCCTCGGCGGCGGTGGCCATCGGCCTCGCCATCGCCGTGGACGACGAGGCTGGCTTCGAGCTTTCGGACCGCCTCTCCCGCCACTTCGGCGTCTTTCGCGAGAGCGACAGCGGCCGTGACGTGGTCTTCGATCCCATCTTCGGGCGCGACGCCCGCGTCCCCGGGCGCCACGATCCGGCCACCGTGCACCGCCGCGTCTACCGCGCGGCCCACAACGTCGGCCGCTACCGCTTCGTGGAGTGCGGCGACCTCGACCCGCGCGGGGTTCCTCTCGGGGACATCACCGCGTTCGATGCGGTGTATTTCCCCTTCGATCGTGGGGTCCGTCACCTCGACGGGAAGCTCTCGGACATCCCCGTGACACGCCTCCCGGGCGAGGGACCGCTCATCCAGGAGGAGTACGCCATCACCCGCCACGGGCTGGTCAGGCTGACCATCACGGACCTCGAAGCGGGATACCAGCGCGCCTACGACGTCGGCGCCGCCGCCACCGCCGCCTGAAGCTCTGGACGCCTTCCCTCAGCCGGGCGCGTACCTCCGGGTCATCGTCGCGCAGAACTCCGCGAACTCCTCGATCTGCTGGGGCGGGCTCGTGTGGTACGGGCTCACGCCGCGGTGCTCGGGCGTGAAGCAGTAGGTCAGCGTCACCTCGAAGCCTTCGAGGGCCTTCATCTGCCGGTCGAACCACGCCTCGGCGCCGGGGCGGAAGCTGTCGGCCCAGCTCAGACCCGTGCGCAGGTGCTTCACGCCCAGCTCGCGCAGCCACCCCACCGCGCTGGCCAGGCGGTGGTCCTCGAAGTGGAACCACTGGCAGATGCCGAGCGCGGGCGTGAATTCACCGAAATGCCGGAGCGCGCGCTTGGGGGCGCCGTCCTCCTTGATCAGCCCCATGTAGAAGTGCCGGTAGTACGACGAGCCCTCGGCCTCGCGGTGGCGCGTGGTCGCGGGCCAGGCGCGCGGCAGGTCGTAGAGGCTGTACCAGTGGATCCGGTCCACGCGCCCGGTGAGCAGCTCGGCGCTCCGGCGCAGGCCGAACTCCTGCACCTCCTCGGCGCCGAACGTGGAGACGCCGACCTCGGTCACCCAGACGGGCTTCGAGGTGACGGCCTGGATGTCGGCGAGCTTGTCGGGCCACTCGTGGATCTGCCAGTGGTTCCAGTCGAGCGGGAAGCCGTGCACCGCGACCACGTCGACGTGCTCCAGCGCGCCCTGGTCCCGCATGTTGCCGATGAAGCGCGGATCGATCGGCGAGATCCCCCCGAGGACCCGGGGCAGGCGCGCGTTCTCGGACTTCACCGCGTCGCCTGCCAGGCGAACCATGGCCGCGTAGGTCCGCCATTCAGGGTCGATCTCGAAGTCCCAGTGCGATCTGTTGTTCGGCTCGTTCCATAGCATCACCGCTTCGATCATGTGCCCCTCCCTCGGTTCGCAGTGCCCAGCGCGCGCTCCGCGCGTTCTTCCGGCGTCAGCGCGCGTCGCTTGCAGACGAAGACCTCGGCCTCCGGCTGGTCGAGGATGTCGAAGCCCGCGCTTCGGAGCATTCCCGCGGCGCACGCGGCATTCGGTATCCACCAGTTGGTGGGGTCGCCCGAGTACCGCTGCTCGATGAAGAACAACTTCGGGAATGCTGCCCGCGCAAAGGGCGTCATGTCCGAGAAGGGGTAATCCTCGGCGACAGCCTCCATGGCCGGGTCTCCCCGCAGCATGCTCTGGAAGAACAGGGTGTCGTTCACCACGTGCTCGTGGAGCAGGTCCAGGGCCAGGAGCGGGTGCCGCAGGTGATAGAGGACCCCCATGAACAGCACGATGTCGAACCGCTCACGGAGGGACCCCACCTCGTACACCGAGAGGTTGCGGAACTCGATGTCCCTGCCGAGCACCTGGGCCGCGAACCTCGCCTGGGCCAGGTAGCCGTCGTCCGCATCGATCCCCAGCACCCGCTCGGCGCCGCGCGCCTTCAGTTCGAGCGAATAGAAGCCACCATTGCAGCCCACGTCGAGCACCGATTTGCCGCGCAGGTCCAGGGGTATGGCGTGGGCGAAGTGGCGCCATTTCTGGCTGGGGTAATCGCCGAGGAAATGGTTCGGGGCGGTCTTGATGCCCCGCAGGTCGATGTTGTGAAACCAGGCGCCCAGCGCGACGACCCTGTCGTGGATCTGGTCCGGCGTGAGGTCGTGACCCGGCGTGGAACCCTCGTTCATACGTGCTCCTCGGTAGGCGTGCTCCGCGCGGGAGGCTCCGTCTTGTCTGGCGTGGGCAGCTCTCGCGTGAGCGTGTCTCTGGTGAGCGCCTCGGCGAGCGCCTCGCGCAAGAGGCGCTCGACGACGGGGTGGTAGCGCACGGGGTGGAGCCGCCTCCGCGCGGCGGGCGTCATCCTGCGCAGCGTGTACGCGACCTTCCGCTCCGTGTGCTCAAGACCGTAGTAATTCAGGAAGCCCCAGCTATTCAGGGAAAAGAACGAGAGCGCGTCGGCGTCGTTGAGCAGCGCGAGCGCGGGGTCGTCATCGGGCCGCTCATGGTGGGCGATCAGCGCGGCCACGCGATCGCTCGTGGCGGCGTCCCAGCCGAGGTGGTGGAGCAGGGCCCGCGCCAGCCGCGCCCCCGTGGCTGCGTGCGCGTCCTTGAAGGCCTGGTAACTGGCGGCCTGGTGCTCGATCCGCACGTCGGCCTCGGTGTCCAGGCGCTCGATATCGTGGAAGAGCGCGGCGAGCTGCACGGCTGCCGAGGCTTCCGGTTCGAGGCGGAGCAGCCACTGCCAGGCATCGATGGCGTGATCGAAGTCCGCCTTCACGAGCGGCTTGTGCAGGTCGTAGAGGGCGCGGTGCTTCTCCAGCGTGCGCGCGAAGAGCCGGGTCGCAGAGGCAGCGTTGGTGCGTCGCGCGAAGCGCTGGTAGCGCGTCAGGATCTCGGCGGATGCGCTCGCCGCGTCTCCATCCCCCTCCACCTCGACCCGGAGCGCGAAAGCGCCACGCTCCGCCGCTGCGTCGATGCCGGCGTCGAAGGTCGGCAGGTCGGCGTCGCGCCGCTGCCACGCCGCCGTCGACAGCGAGCTGCTCGGCAGCGCGTCGTCCTGCACGAATGCCCCGTGCAGGCGCCCCTCCTGCGCGTGTCCTCGGGGCAGCCCCCCCTCACGTTCCTCGGGCAGGATCGGCACTCCTGGCAACACGCGCGCGAGCATCCCGCTCAGCTCACGTGCGAGATGCGCCGGTGCCCCTGCGCCGGTCGCGATGATTACCCGCGCGATCACTGGCTCACCAGGAGTTCGGCGGAGTTCTTGCGGGGGGTGCCCTCCAGCCGCGCGCGGAAGTCGGCGATGGTCCGGGCCAAGCCCTCGCGCAGCGGGACACGCGGGCTGAAGCCGAGCACGCGCTTGGCGTGCTCGATGACAGGCTTACGCTGCTTCGGGTCGTCCTCGGGCAGTGGCTTGTTCACGATGCGGCTCCCGCTCCCCGTGAGCGAGAGGACCTCCTCGGCGAGCTGGAGCACCGTGAATTCCCCCGGGTTGCCGAGGTTCACGGGCCCCCGCTCCTCGGGGTGCTCCATGAGCCGCACGAGGCCGTCCACCAGATCGTCGACGTAGCAGAAGCTCCGCGTCTGCGAGCCGTCCCCGTAGATGGTGAGGTCCTCGCCGCGCAGCGCCTGGATGATGAAGTTCGACACCACCCGACCGTCGTCGAACGCCATCCGCGGGCCGTAGGTGTTGAAGATCCGGGCGAGGCGCACCTCGACCGCGTGCACCCGGTGGAAGTCCATGGTCAGGGACTCGGCGCAGCGCTTCCCCTCGTCGTAGCAGGCGCGGACGCCCACCGGGTTGACGGCGCCCCGGTAGTCCTCCGGCTGCGGGTGCACCTCCGGGTCGCCGTACACCTCGCTCGTCGAGGCCTGCAGGAAGCGCGCCCCTTGCCTCCGGGCGAGGAGCAAGCCGTTCAGCACCCCCATGACGCTGGTCAGCGTGGTCTGCACCGGATCGCGCTGGTAGTGCGGCGGGCTCGCCGGGCAGGCGAGGTTGTAGATCCGGCTCGCCGCGACGGTGAAGGGCCAGATGACGTCGTGGACCTCCAGCTTGAAGCGCGTGTCCTTGAGCAGGTGGGCCACGTTCTTCGGGGAGCCCGTGGCGAAGTTGTCGAGCGCCAGGACCTCATGACCCTCCCGGAGCAGCCGCTCGCACAGGTGCGAGCCCACGAACCCTGCGCCGCCCGTCACGATGATTTGCCGCGTCTCCATGTCCCTACTCCCCTCCGAGCCAGCGCTGGTCGCGTGCGTCTGTGTTCGAGAGGACGCGCGAGCCGGTGAGCTCCCGCGCATAGCCTTCCAGGGTCGCAGCGCGGTGCGCCGCCGTGTGTTCTTCGAGCACGCGCACCCTGGCCCGCGCCCCGATCTCCCGCCGCTGCTCCTCGGGCATCCCGTCGAGGATTCGCAGCACGTCTTCCGAGGTCCGCGCGACGAGGATCTCCGTGTCAGGCTCGAAGAACGTGTCGAGCCCGACCCAGGGGTCGCTGATGATGGGCGTCCCGCACGCCGCTGCCTCGAAGAGGCGCACGCTGGGCGAGAAGCCCGCGGCCACCATGTCGCTCCGGGTGACGTTCAGCGCGAAGCGCTGGCTGCAGTAGATCCCCCGGTGCTCCGAGGGCGGCACATGCTCGACCCGCGACACGTTCGGGGGCCACGCGATGTGGGCGGGGTACTGCGGGCCCGCGACCATGAACCGCTGCTCCGGGCGGCGGCGCGCCGGCGTGAGCAGCAACCTGTCGAGGACGGGCTGCCGGTCGTCGCTGTAGGTCCCGAGGTAGCCCATGGTCCACGCCGCCGCGGCCTCTGGCTGAGGGGTGGCGCTCGCGGTGTCTCCGCCGCGCGCGGCGGACGGCGCGGACGGCGCGGGCGGCGTGTCCGGACCCTCCGGGTAGTAGAGTGATGGATCGGCCGAGCAATACAGCGGCCTGGCCCGCGGCACCCCGTACTGCTGCTCGATGTGATGGAGGAGCGGACCCCCCGTGAACGAGAGGTACAGGTCGTACCGCTTCAGCAGCGAGGCCGAGAGGTAGGCGCATGTCCCGGCCTCCAGGCTCCTCAGCGTGACCGGCGTGTCGATGTCGTAAAAGGCCACCAGCCCTCGCGCCATCCGGAGCGCCCAGTTGCCGACTTCGCAGCCCTCGGGCACGTACGAGCCCACGATGGTGAGGTCTGCCTGCCGCACCACCCCCACGAACCGATCGAACAGCTCCTCCAGGCTTCCGTACAGCTCGGTGGTGCAGTACGGCGGGGCCGGCAGGTCGCGGTTGTCGCGGTACCAGGGCACGTCGCGCTCCAGGAACAGCACCCGGTGCCCGCGCCGCGCCAGCTCGCGGGCGAGCCCTCGGTAGGTGGTCGCGTGACCGTTGCCCCAGGACGACGTGATCGACAGGCCGAGGAACACGACGTCGAGGCTCATGGCGCCTCCATGGTCACCGTGTGGGCCTCGTGGCGCGGCACGTCCAGGATGCGCTCCAGCTCCTCGGCGCGGTGCTCGTAGGTGTGCTCGACGAGCACCCGCCGTCGCGCCGCCCGCCCTATGCGCGCTGCCGCGTCGGCGGAGAGTGCGCACACGTGCTCCACCACCTCGTCGCCATTCCGGGCGACGAGGACCTCGATGCCCGGTTCGAGGAACTGCGCGATGCCCTCCCAGGCGTCGGTGATCAGGCAGGCACCTGCGCCGGCTGCCTCGAACACGCGCGTGGCCGGGGAGAACCCGTACCTGGCCATGCTCTCGCGGCTGATGTTGAGCACGGCGCGCGGAGAGCAGTTGAAGGCGTTGTGATCCCGCGTGTAGACGTGCCCGGCGTAGGTGACGCTCGGCGGCAGGGCCTTGTCCTGCCACCCGCTCCCTCCCAGCACGAAGCGCCTGTCTCCCATCGCTGCGGCGGGGCGCAGGAAGAACTCCTCCACGCGCGCCTCCCGGTCGGGGAGCCGGTTGCCGAGGAACGAGAGAGCGCCCCCGAACCGCAGGTCCCGGGGCACAGGGTGGTGGGTGGCGGGGTCGAGCGCGTTGTAGATGGGCGCGCACACCCGGGCCCCGAGCGCGCGGTAGGCCGAGACCACGGGCGCTCCCCCGCCGTACGTGAAGATGAAGTCGTACCGAGGGATCAGCGCCCGGAACGGGTCGGTGGGATCGTGCTGTACCCGATCCAGGGTGGCCGGCGCATCGACATCCCAGAACGCCACCCGCGCGTGGGGAGAGCGCATGTCGAGCACTGCGGCTTCGAGCAGCGCATCGCCCACCCCCACCCCGCTCGCCTTGACGATGAGGTCTGCCCCCCTAGCCTCGTCGAGGGCGCGCATCACCCCGTCTTCCGAGCCCGTCGGGTATACCCGCACCCGCGCCCAGGGGGGGTCTTCGATGTCCCGGTGCTTCTGCCGATCGTACGCATCGGGCTCGTAGAACGTCACCGCGTGTCCGCGCCCGTGCAGCGCGCGGATGATGCCGCGGTAGTAGGTTGCCGCGCCGTTCCAGTAGGCGGACACCAGGCTCGATCCGAAGAATGCGATGTTCAGGTAGGGTCTCACGAACGGGCTCCTTCTCCGGCTCCGGCGACGCCCTCGCTCCTCGCGATCGTCAGCTCACGGCAGATGCGGAGCAGCTCGTCCACGCGGTGGCCGCACGTGTGGCGCTCCGCGATGGTGTCGAGGCCGTGCGCCGCGATCGCCGCCCCCAGCGCCGGGTTGTCGAGCACCTGCCGGAGCATCCGTGTCATCACCCGCCCGTTCTCCGCGACCAGGTAGTCCCTCCCCGGCGTGAACAGCCCCTCCGCGTCGCTCCACGGCGTGCTGATCAGGGTGATCCCGCACGCGAGCGCCTCGAAGGGACGGATGGTAGGGATCCCCGGCAAGAGCGACGCATAGGCCCGCCGCGGGACGTGCACGGTGACTCGGAACCTGGCGAAGGCCTCCGGCACCTCGAAGTTCGGCAGGTAGCCGCCGTAGGTGATGCCGGCGTCCGCCAGCGCGGCGAGCGCGTGCTCCGGATAACGCACCCCGTAGACCCGCGCCTCCAGCCCCAGCGCCTTCACCGGCTCGATGAGGAACTCGTGCAGCTCTGCCGAGCGCTCCTCGTCCCCCCAGTTGCCGATCCAGACCAGGTCTCCCTCGATGGTCTGCCCTCGCCAGGGCCTGAAGACCCGAGTGTCGGCAGCCTCGTGCCAGGTGAACGCGCGCTTCGCCCACCCGCGCGCGAGGTAGAGCCGCCGCAGCACCTCGCCGAACGCGAGCACCCCGTCGTAGCCCGACAGGTCGAACGCCTCCATCGCAGCGCGGTCGGTCACCGCCCGGTGGTGCGTGTCATGGAACAGCAGCACGTACCGCCCGCCCCGCGCCCTGTGCCTCCCGATCGCCGCCACCAGCTCGGGCGTGCTCCACTCGTGCACGAGCACCACGTCCGCCCCGCGCAGCGCCTCGTCGAGCCTCAGCGAGGCGAGGTCGTAGCAGACCGGGCGCAGGCCCGGGTACGCCACGCGGTAAGCGTCGAGCGCGGCCTCCCCGTGGTCCTGCGCCAGGTTCGTGGCGCTCCACCCGTTCTCCGGCTCGAAGAGCCGCACCTCATGCCCGCGCGCCGCGAGTTCCACCAGCACACCCCGCAGGAAGTGCGCGTTGCCATGATTCCAGTCGCTCCGCAGCGAGTGGCAGAAGATCACGAAGCGCATGGTCTGGAATCCCTCTGCTCGATGTCCTGGCCCCACGATCCCTGCTGCCCGCCGTCGCTCTCGCGCAGGGCGGCGACGCGGCTTTCCGCGAGATCCGCGTACGTCGTGACGTAATGGCGGCCCATCTGACCCCCGCCGAAGCGGAGGCTCCGGCTCTGCGCGCGCGCGCCGAGTTCCTGTCGGCGGGTGGGATCCTGGATGAGCGCCTCGATGGCCTCGCGCAACTGCTCCGGCGCGTCCGGCGGCACGAATACCGCAGCGTTTCCCCAGATCTCGCGCAGGCTCGGAATGTCGCCGAGCACCAGCGCGCAGCCAGCGCCCGCCGCTTCGAGCGCCGAGAGCCCGAACGGCTCGTAGCGTGCCGGTAGCGCGAAGATTGCCGCCCGGCCCAGCCACCGGAGCACCTCCTCCCGCTCCAGCCGCCCGAGCAGCGTGACGCCCTCCAGCCCCCGCCGCCGCTCACTGCCCGCGTCGCCCGCGTCGCCCGCGTCGCCCGCAACGAACACCTTCCACGAGAGCCCCTGGGCCGCCTTCGCCAGCGCCCCCACGTTCTTGGCCTCGTCCCACACCCGGGTTGCGCAGACGACGAGGTCTTCCTTCGCCTCCAGCCCGTGGGCCTCCCCCCGAGTGCTTCCCAGCCAGGCGCCCTTCAGCCCGGTGCTCTCTGCCCTGCGCCGCTGCCCCCACCCGGAGCCTGCCGGCTCACGTCCGTTGGGGATGACCCGCCCCTCGGGGTGCTCACCGTAGTGCTGCGTGAGCGCCCGGAGCATGGCCCACGTTGGCGCCACCAGGCGGCTCGCCGCTCCGATTCCCCGGCGCACCTCCTCGCGGTAGCGGTCGTAGCGCGCCGGCGCCGGCTCCCCCTTCACCGCCTCCCACCAGGACAGCACACACGAATGCCCCACCATCAGCGTCGGAGCCCGCCACGGCAGCGCGCCGTGGCAGTAACCGTTCAGGTGCACCACGTCCGGCGAGAGCGCCCGCTCCAGTCCCAGCAGCCAGTCGCCTGCGCGTGCCACGTCCTCCCAGGGATCGTCCATCCACTCCAGCCGGAACGTGCTCTCCAGCAACGACAGCCCCCCGACCGCCTGCGCCTCCCGCCGCTGCGCCTCGCTCGGCGGGGCCCCCATGGTCGCCAGAGAGACCAGCACCCTGTGCTCCGACAGGCAGCGCGAAAGCTCCAGCGCATAGGTCCAGACGCCGCCCACCGTATCGGCGGTCATCAGGACCGACAGCCCTCGGCGCGGGTGACTATGCATGCCGCTGCGCCTCCTGCGAGGTCTCCCGCGGCATCTCCATCGGCGCCTCCAGCGCCGAGAGCGGCAGCGGATGGCCGTCCTGAATCTCGCTCATTCGCCCGTGACGGGCGAGATAGTGGTCGAGCGCCCGCTCCCACGCCCTGTCGTCTGGCGCGCCCCACTGCAGCGTGTACCCCGGAGACCCCGGGTACAGGAACATGGGCACCGGATCGTTCGCCCACACCCCGTGGGCGCGCAGGTGATCCCGCCAGGCCCGGACCTCGGCCGGATCGTCCGTCGTTGCGTCGAGCAGGTTGGCCTGCACGAACGGCACCCTTTGCTTCGCGTGGATGAGCCGTTCGCTCAGCTCCTGCGTCGACATCCGGCACCGCTTCGCGAGCAGCGAGCGCCCCTCGGGCGTGATGCTCTCCACACCGGCCTCGATCGACACGCACCCTGCCTCTCCGAGCAGATCCAGCATCTCCGGGCGCCACAGATCGATGCGCATCTGCACCCCGAACTGCACGTCGCGCTCGACCAGCGCCTCCAGGAGCGGTCGGTTGGGCATGAAGATCTCGTCGACGAAGTAGACATAGGTGACCCCTTGCGCGATGAGCCCGTCGATCTCGTCGAGCACCACCTCCAGCGGCCGCGACCGGAACCCGTCGCGGAAGTTGTCCTTCGCGCAGAACGTGCAGGCGTACGGGCACCCGCGCGACGCCTCCACCTCGGCCCCCGGCCCCTCCGGCGCCGCCTCGAACCGGTGGTGGTGGTGCGTGTGCCTCGTGAGCATCTCCCGATCCCAGGTCAGGGCTGGCAGCGCCTTCATGTCGGCCGCATGAGGCTTCCCCTGCACCCGCACCTCACCCCCTGGCCCTGCCCCCATCCCCGGCCCTGCCCCCATCCCCGGCCCTTTCCCCGCGCCTCCACCGTCCCCCGAGGCCCCCGCCCGGTACGCGATGGACCCCACGCCCTCCCACCCGCTCCGGGGCGTCCCCGCGAGCGCCGCCACCACCTCCTCGCACTCCCCCAGCACCGCCACGTCGGCCCCCAGCTTCCGCAGCGTCGCCCGTGGCGTCGTCGAGGCGTGCGGCCCCACCGCGACCAGGATGTCCGTCAGCGGCCGCAGGTCGTGCGCCACCCGCTGCGGCACGCGCAGCTCGGGCGGCGCACACCGCCAGAACAGGTAGCTCGGCGCCGTGGTGACCACCGTCATGTCCGGCCCGAACGCCGCCACCTCGTCGCGCAAGGCCTCCGGCGACAGCCCCCGGAGCTGCCCGTCCACCAGGTGCACCGTGTGCCCCTGCGCGCGGAGCAGCGCCGCCGTGTAGCCGTACTCCAGCGGCAGGTGGGGCTCCCGGCAGCCGAAGTAGATGCTGCCGTCGAACGACCAGCTCGGGTTCACCAGCGCGACCTTCATGGCGCGCTCACCGTCGCCGCCGGCCTCGCCTGTCCCCGGTCCTGCATCGCGAGCACCCACCGGTAGAGCCGCTCCAGCCCCTCCCGCACCCCCACCTGCGGCGCCCACCCCACCGCGTCACCGAAGGCGCGCACGTCGGACACGTAGTACCGCTGATCCCCGGGCCGCCACCCGCTGAACGTCACCGTGGGCTGCACCCCGCACAGCTCCCCGAGCACGCGGAGCAGCTCCAGCAGGCTCGTCGTGTTCGCCACTCCCCCGCCGATGTTGAACGCCCTTCCGGCGATCCGCCCGATGTTCCGGTGCGCCGCCAGGAACGCCTCCACCAGATCCTCCACGAACAGGATGTCGCGCACCTGCATCCCGTCGCCGTAGAGCGTCAGGGGCGCCCCCGCGACCGCGCGCAGGAGGAAGTGCACCACCCATCCTTGGTCCTCCGTGCCGAACTGCCGCGGCCCGTAGATGCAGCTCATCCGGAACACCGTCGCTGGCACCCCGTACGTGCGCGCGTAATCGAGCACGTACTGATCGGCGGCCCCCTTCGAGCAGCCGTAGGGGCTGTGGAAATCGAGCTGCCTCGCCTCGCCGATGCCGTGCGCCGCCACCTCCTTCGACGCCGGGGTGTACCGCGCCCCCACCTTCTCCAGCATCACGTCGCCGAGCCCCCCGTAGACCTTGTTCGTCGACGTGAACACCAGTGGCGGCGGCGTCCCTTGCTGCCGCACCGCCTCCAGCACGTTCAGCGTCCCCCGCGCGTTCACCTCGAAGTCCTCGATGGGGTGGGTGAGGCTCGTCGTCACCGCCACCTGCGCCGCCAGGTGGAACACCGCCGCTGCCCCCGAGACCACCTCGCGCACCGCGAGCCCGTCCCGCACGTCGCCCACCACCACCTGCAGCAGGCTGCCGTGGCGCTCCTTGAGCCAGGTGAGGTTCTTCTCCACCCCTGCCCGCGACAGGTTGTCGAAGATCAGCACCTCCGACCCTCCCTGAAGCAGCCGCTCCGCCAGGTTCGCCCCCACGAACCCTGCTCCCCCGGTGATCACCACCGGACGCCCCGTCCTCTCGTGCACCAGGCTCATAGCGTCAGCCCCCGCGCGTCCAGCTCCGCCCGGGCCTCCACCACCCGATCCACGGGCAGCGCCGCCGCTTGCTCCCGCAGCCACGCCGTCAGCTCCGAGAGCCCCCCCTCGAAGGTGACCCGCGGCTCGTACCCCAGCACCCGCCGCGCGAGCCCGATGTCCGGGTAGCAGTGCCGCACGTCGCCCACCCGGTACTTCCCGGTGATCGTCGGCGCGACCTCCGGCTTGCCCATGGCCTGCGCCATTCGCTGCGCCACGTCTCGCACCCGCATCGGCTCCCCGCTCCCCACGTTGAGCACCTGCCCTGCCGCCGCCTCCGACTCCATCGACAGCCGGCAGGCCCGCGCCACGTCGTGAACGCTCACGAAATCGCGCATCTGCTCCCCGTCCTCGAAGATCAGCGGCGACCTGCCGTGGAGCAGGCGCGAGGCGAAGATCGCCAGCACCCCCGTGTAGGGGTTCGAGAGCGCCTGGCGCGTCCCGTAGGCATTGAAGAACCGGAGCGCCACCGTCGGGAGCCGGTACGCCTTCCCGATGAGGAGACACATCCGCTCCTGGTCGTACTTCGAGAGCGCGTAAATCGAGGGATTCTCGGGCGCCTTCCACTCCGGCGTCGGCTGGGGCGAGAGCACCTCCCCCTCCTCGTCTCTCACCTCCCAGTCCCCGGCGCTGAGCTGCTGCAAGGATCGCTCACGCCCTGGTCGCGCGCGGCCGTCGCGCCCCCGGTAGAACCCCTCCCCGTAGACGCTCATGCTGGAGGCCACCACCAGCCGCTCCACAGACTTCTTGAGCAGCGCCTGCAGCAGCACCGCCGTCCCCAGGGTATTGACCGAGGTGTAGGCTTCCACCTCGTACATACTCTGGCCGACCCCCACCATCGCCGCGAAGTGGAAGACCACGTCAATGCCCTCCAGCGCGCGGCGCACATCTTCCGTGCTCCGCACGTCCCCTACCTGCAGCTCCACCGCGGTGCTCAGGTATGCCGGCCGCACCTGCCCAGGCCCATGCACCTGCGGCGAGAGGTTGTCGAGCACGCGCACCTCGTGGCCGTGGGCGAGGAGCTCGTCGGCGAGGTGAGAGCCAATGAACCCCGCGCCACCCGTGATGAGAACACGCTTTTTCATGCACCGACCCCTCGGCTGACCGATCTCGTGACGACTCTCATGCGCGAATGACCGCTCCTGCTTCGCAGGCCGCAAAAGACCCCGTTCGCGCGGAGCGCGGCCACTTCGCAGGCACTTGCAGCGAAGACTGCTCAGGAGATGTTCAGCTCAGGTCGGATGCGTCCGAGAGAACTCCCCTATCAGAATTGATCGAACAGCACCTTTTATCTCTCCCCCTGGCAGTAGTTCCTAGTGGGGAAAAGTCCTGACCTTTATCAGTGAGGTTTGAGTAGGACTTTCCCTGAATCTTCAGAGGTCCTTCGAGACTTGCTGGCCGATCCAGCAACTCTCTCGGGCCCAGGCTCTCTGTTCGGTGACCTTGCAGGGTCAGGAGCCGACCAGGAGAACTGCTGCTACCCCATCGACAATGCGAAATGACGCGTGCCGCGCAGGAGCATTACTCGTCACTGCGGCCCCGAGGCGTAGCACCTGGCAATGACGGAGGTCACGCGCATTCGACGCGAAAATCCCGCAGCAATAAGCAGCATCGAGCCGCAAGGCCTTCGATTTCCCCTATTGCGTCGCTTGAGGCAGCAAATCCTGAGCACACGCTGGAATGCTCCACGATGCCCGGAGGCACTCACCCTGCGTGCTGCGACACACCTGAGGAGATCTCGCGGAGCAGCTTGTGCTGGTAATCAGTGCACATCACCCGGAAGCGCCTCTGCTCTTCCTGGTCCCAGCCGAGCGCCTGCGCCGCCATCGTGGCGTATCCGATCTGGAAGGCCAGGTAGCAGACCCGGTTGAAGCTCACCAGCGAGGCTCCCACGGCATGTCCCGCGTGCTTTTCGACGGACTCCCGCAGCGCTTCTGCTTCCTCGGCGGTGCCCAGACCGAGCTCCACCGTCGCTCCCGCGATATCCCAGGCGATGCTCTGGCACCCGACCAGGTCGTGGCTCGCATGGTGGTCGACCGCATCGGCCTTGAGCAGGCGCCCGTCACCCAGCACGAGCCACTCGGCGGCATGCATCCGGTTGTCCGTGACCACCCGGCGCACCTGCCTCGCGAGCGCCTCCACCCGCCCCTCCCACCTCTCGACCGCCGCTGCCGCCTCTTCCCCCAGCGCGAGGCGCGTGTTGTGCACGGCCATCTCCAGCAGCGACCTGCACGACGCCCCCTCTTCCTCCGTCGCCGCGAGCTGCCGGCTCCGGAAGCCCAGATACCGCCCCACCGCCTCCAGGAGCTTCTCCTGGCCGTGGGCGGCGGTGTCGCGCGTGTCGAGCGCCCGCGCCTCGCCGACCCAGCGCTCCACCAGGAACCCGTGCCGGAGCCCCAGCGGCTCTGGCGTCAGCCCCGCCTCGTGGAGCCGCCTGAGCAGCCCGAGCTTGCGCGCACCCTCCGGCCCGAGCCCCGCGAACTTGAGCAGAAACACCCCCTGTGCCGACCGGAGCAGGTACTTCCGCCGCTCCTGCGCCAGGTGCGCCGCCGGCCACGCCGCCACCGATCCGTAGCGCTCTGCGCGCCACCGTCCCCCTGCCACATCCTGCAGGGGCGCGGTCGCCTCTCCCGTGAGGTCTTCCACCCACCCCTCCAGGCGCTTCCACGGCTCCCGCGCCGCCCGCACCAGCGCCTCGAACCCCACGAACCGCCGCTCTGCCGCCTCCCAGCGCTCCCGGTGCTCCTCCCGCGCCTCCGGCCCCAGCGGGTTGTCGTGGCTCGGAAAGAACACCACCCGCCCCCGCGCCACCCCGCGTGCCTCCAGGTGATCCGCCACCGCACCGAACGAGCTACCCGAGAGCCCGGGCCCCTCGTCCACCACCGCGAACGTCCCGCCCCCCTTTGCCGTCCCCGCCTCCGCCGTCCCCGCCTCCGCCGTCCCCGCCTCCGCCGTCCCCGCCTCCGCCGTCCCCGCCTCGGATGTGAGCGCCTCCGAGAGCGCCTCCGCCACCCTCAGCTCACGCCGGAACGGATGCCCCCCGGGCCGCACCGTGACCGGCAGCGGCGCCCCCAGCGCTGCGGCCACCATGGCCGCGAGCCCTGTCCCGATGCTGCGGATCCCGATCACCCGGACTGGCGCCTCCACGACCATCCCCTTCGCCGCCTCGGCATAGCCCTCGGGATACACCGCATAGTAGGCATACCCCTCCGGCAGCTTCAGCGTGACCCTCCCCTCCGGCAGGAGCGCGCGCAGGCTCTCGACCTCCGGCAGCCCTCCCTCCGTCCCCCCGCGCCCTTCCTCCGCCTCCCCGCGTCCCCCGCGCCCGAATCCCCCTTCCCACGACCGCATCACCCCCCTGGCCAGCGCCACGAGCAATGCCATCAGCCCATCCTGGGCTGGCGAGCGCGCATCCTCCCCGCGCCCTGTGGCCTCCAGGTCTGCCACCCCTTGCAGCAGCATCCCTGCCTCGATGAAGGCCGACACCAGCGCCCCGTGCCGCGCGATGCCCCCTGGCATCTCCGCCACCTCCGAGAGTGTCTCCCCGATCCGGTCGAGCACGACTCCCGGCAGCTCCGAGCGCGCCGCGTCCCCGTAGACGATCATCCGAGCAGGTGCCGGTAGGCGATCGCCTTGAACGCATCGAAGTGCGGCACCGCCTCCCCGTGACCATTCGCGCGCATCCAGGCGGACCAGCACGCGAACTGCGCCGGGCTCGGCGACACGTGCGACCGCCGCGACTTCGCCAGCTCCAGCGCTGCGAGCGGCGCCATCCCCCGGCTCACCAGCACGCAGAGCGCCAGCGTCGCCGACCTCCCGATTCCCCACGCGCAATGGATCAGCACCTTCTCTCCCCGGTCGAGGTGGCGGTTCACGAACCCCACCCCGTCCTCGAGCATCGGCAGCCCGATGGCGCCATGATCGGCCGTGGGCAAGTGCAGGAACGTCATCCCGTGCTGCACCAGCAGCGCCTCGTCGTCCCGCTCCTCCGCGCGCAGATCCACCACGGCCCGCACCCCGTGCTCCCGGGCCAGCGCCTCTGCCAGCGACTCCGGGAAGCTCCCTCCCACAGCAAGCTCGGACGTGATCCAGGACAGATTCAGCTCCACCATGCGCCTCCCCACCATGCTCAATCCCAGCCGGGGGTCTGCAACCCCACCACCAGGTGCAACCCTGCCTCGTGGATCACGTCTTCCGACCTGCTCAGCCGCTCTCCCTCCATGGCGGCGTGCCCCAGGATCACGTGCGGCACCACCCCCACCGTGATCGCCACATCCTTCCCCGTGCTGAACCCCGCGCCCAGCGCCGCCGACAGCCGCGTCTCGTTCCACCGCGTGCTCCGCAGCTCCCCGCACGCCATGAATGGCGCCTCCTCCGGGCAATCCTCGTCTCCTGGCAGGTCCACGAGGGCGCTGTGCGTGCTCGCCCCGTGGCTCACGTACACGTCCAGCAGCGGCGCCACCGACCCCAGCCTCAGGCTCATGTCCACCCCTGCGCGCCCCCACGGCCCCCGCCCCACCGCGCTGTAGTACCCACCCCCCGACAGCGCCACCGACAGCGGGTCCCCCCGGTCCTCGTCGAGCACCCCGAACCGCAGCTCCCCCCCGAGCCGCTGGAACCCCACCGACGCCCCCACCTCGACCCACGACAGGAGCCCGTACCGCACGCCGAAGTCCCACATCCCTGCCACCGCCACGACCGTATCGAACGTCGACCCATCCCCGGGCAGCTCCATCCCCCCGGTCGACTCCCGCGGCCTCTCCTCCGGCGGCCTTCCTTCCGGCGCCCCTACCGTGCCGGTCCCGAACGACCACGCCGCCACCGCAGCGTTCAGCGCGAACCGCCCCTCCGGCGCCAGGTCCCCCGTACGCGGCGCCATCGCCGGGCTGCACGCCGTCACACCCCCCAGGAAGACGCCGGTCAGAGCGGTGACGCGAAGGCGCATGACCGGCCATGCTACCTGCCGCAGCCCGACCGAACGGCCTTCAGCACGATGCTGACCCCGTGAGGTCCGGAGACGCGCCCCGGGCAGGTCTCGCAGGCCAGCACAAGAACCGAGGGGTGCCCGGTCGATGCGAAACGATGCGCAGATGTCGTCGCATTCATGGCAAAACCTGTGCAATACGCACAAAGCGGGTACGGCGAACCTGAGCGTCGTGAAAAGCGGCGCCTCGCCCGCGCAGGCCATGCTAGCCAGAAGCGATCCAGGGTGTTGCACGCACTGTGGCCATACGCTGCTGGGAGGGCAGCCATGGGCTCGGTGAATGCATTCACCCCATGAAAGGAGATTTGCCAATGCGAAGCGCACAAAGAGCGCTTGCACTCCTTGTGACCCTCGGCCTGAGCGAGGTCGTCTCCTGCAAGAAGGGCGACCTGGGCACCTGGCCCTCGGACCCTCCGCCTGCACCCTGTGAAGAAGGTGAATGCCTCCCCGAGGACCCCGGAACGCCCTCGGCCTGGAAGGGACCCGTGTGGCTC
>NZ_ASRX01000048.1 GCF_000601485.1 Chondromyces apiculatus DSM 436 | reverse complement strand
CGGAGCCTGGCGCAGGGCTCACCACGCTCACCGGCGCGGCGGGCGCGGCGGGCGCGGGCGTGGCGGTGGGTGGTGCAGGGGCGGGCCGGCTCGCGGCGAGCGCGGCGTCGATGTGGTCGGCAGCGCGGGCCTGGGCCTCGTTGAGCTCGGGGGGCGTGTCGCGGGCCTCGGGGTCGCGGAAGAAGGGGTCGCGGGGGCGCTCGCGTTCGTCGGTGGTGACCAGCCCCTGAGCGACGAGCTTCTTCACGACGGCGCGGGCGCTCGTGAACTTCTCTTCGAGGCGGGCGATGGGCTGCTCCCCGCTCGCGCGGAGGAGGGCCAGGATCGCCGCGGCGTGCCCGCGCAGCGTGCCGGGGGTCTCCAGGGCGTCGGTGGGCTTCGCGAAGAGGACCCTGCGACCCCCCACCTGCTTCTGTCGGCCGAGGTCGAGGGCGACGCTGAGCTGGTCGTTCTCCACCATGGCGCGCACCTGCTCGCGTTCGAGGGCGGGGAGCGCGAGCCGGAGAACCTCGCCGATGGGCGCGAAGTAGTACGAGGAGAGCGTCTGCAAGAAGGCGAGCAGCTCGGCAGGGAGCGCGGGCTCGGGGTCGACGACGGCGGCGATGGGCTTGATGCGCTCGGCCACCATCCCGGGGGGGCGGTCGGTGATGGAGAGGATCACGCCGACGAGGCGGCGGCGCCCGAACTCGCAGAGGACGCGCACCCCGGGGCGGACGTCGTCCGCGAGGTAGGCGGGAACCGCGTACAGGAAGGGCTGCGAGAGCGGGACGGGGACCGCGACGTCGGCGTAGAGGGGCATGCGGTACGCACCGCGGAGATAGCAGAGATCTTCGGGCCCGAGGAGGGTGCGACCTGCACGGTCGGGCCGAAGTGTCACCGCGCTTCGCGCCGTGAGGCGCTGGCGTGTGGGGCATGGAAGGTTGGCTGCCGGTGGCGCAATGCACACCTCGCGCGGCAGGCTGACAGCCGTGGCCTGCTCACGCGGCGAGGGCCCGGGCGCGATGGGAGCGCACCTGGACACGGCGCGGCGAGGCCCACCATGCCAACCTGTTGTGTCGAGCACGGCATGTTCGCTGCTAGCGTGAGGTCCATGACCTCGACCTCCCCCCGCTTGCTCCGCCCGTTCCTCCTCGCTGTGGCCCTGGCGACCGGTGTCGCCACGACCGGGTGCGGCACATCCATCGCGGGCCTCTGCGACGCGTACTGCGACTGCGAGGGCTGCAGCGACAGGGACTACGAGGACTGCGTGGACGACCTGGAGGACACCGAGGACGAGGCGTACGACGCCGGTTGCGGCGACGAGTACGACACCTGGCTCTCCTGCCTGGACGACGAGGCGGAGTGCCGTGGGGATGATTTCGAGCTCGGGGACGAGGACGAGTGTGGCTCGGAGTTCCTGGATCTGGCGCAATGCGCGAGCTGATCCGGGTGTGCCGCCTCAGTCGAGGTAGGTGGTGATCACCTGCGCGATCGGCGTGGCCCCGGTGCTCGCCTGACACGAGGGCAGGAATCCCCCCGCCGAGGACACTGGGGTGCAGATCTCGGCGCAGGCTCCCGCGGGTGTGATGGGACCGCAGGGAGTGCGGATCGTCTGACCGTTCGGACCGGTCCCGGGGTGGCCGATGGCGCACTCCCGGTCGGCGGCCTCGGCATGCGCGACGTTCGCGGGTTCGTGGCAGGCCCACAGCCGGGGCTCAGGTGCGAAGAGGTTCCCCCAGAAGGCCCCCTCCCGCACGGTGTAATAAGTCGCCTCCTCCGGGGAGAGCTGCGCGAGAGCCGCGTGGGGGCCTCGCAGCGAGACGACGACCTCCACGCCGTACCAGTTCGTCAGCGCGGCGAGGCAGGCCGAGACCCAGCGCTGCTCGTCCTCGTTCACGAGCGGCCCCTGCGCCCACGACGGCGCGAGGCCCACGCTCCCCCGGTACGTCTCGCGGAGGGTGTCGCCGTGGCCATCCACCCACGAGAGCGTGACCGATTGCGACGCGTCCAGCGCGCAGCGCACCGCGTACCTGAAGAGCTCCCGCGAGAGCATGCCGCTGGCACCTGGCGCGCTCAGAGGGGCGAACGCCGGGTCGCCCAGGGACGACGCGGCGAGCGCGAACTCTCCGAGGACGGCAGGTCGCAGCGCGTTCGGGTTCAGCGCGTTCGGGTTCAGCGCGTTCGGGTTCAGCGCGTTGGCCATCTGTAGCGCCATCTCGACGTCTCCCGGGTCCCCTTCCGTCTCGGCGAAGGCATCGCTCGCGCCGTGCTCACCACAGTCGTCGCACGCGTCGTCCGCCGAGCAATCGCCGCTCATGTCACACGCGGCGCTGCTGGCGGGGCCAGCGTTGCCACCGCACCCGGCGCTCCCGGCGCTCCCCAGCGCCACGGCGCACATGGTCCACACGAGCACTGCGTCGAGCGCGAACACCATTCTCTGCTTCATTGGTCCCTCCCCACGCGTCGCCCTGGCGACGCTCAGTCCACCGAAAACAGCCCTTCTCGTCTCATGTGCGTGCCGGTTCCGCGGCGCGATCCGCTGCCTCTCTTCTGCGCCGAGCGACCTGGTTCAGTGCATCGTCCGATCATGAAACCCGTGAAACCGTGCGGAATCCGCGCGCGGTGGTCCCTCCGCACGCAGGCGTGCACCGTGGTCTCACGCGGGTGAGGGGGCGTGCATGCGTTGCACCCTCCCCCCGCCCCGCGCGCAAACACCGATGAACGGGCACGCGCGGTAGGCTCCCGCGGTTCTCCCGTGGCAAGCTGCTGGCAAGCTGCGCGCCTGCTCTCCAGTTGGTTCGCACGGAGGCCCATGACGTCACCGGTTCGTTCGCTCGAAGCGTTCGATGACACCTTTCCACGGAAGGGCTTCCTCGACGCCCCGACGCCGATCACGGCGCTGCCGCGGCTTGCCGCTGATCTTGGCCTCCGCCACCTGGCCATCAAGCGGGACGACCTGTGCGGTTCTCTCTTCGGCGGCACCAAGCCCCGTAAGCTCGACTACCTGCTCGCCGCGCCGCCCTTTTCGGAAGCGGAGGCGTGGGTGGGCAGCGGCGGCATCGGGTCGGGCAACATGGTGGCATTGACCGCGGCGGGCAAGGCGCTGGGTCGCGCGGTGCACGCACATCTCTTCTGGACGCCCGTCTCGGCCGGCATCCTCGACAACCTCGCGTTCACGGCCTCCGGGACGGCCTCGATCTCGTTCTACGCGTCACGGGCCGAGATCGGTCTGAAGCAGCCGCGGCTGATGCTCTCGCGGGCGCCCTTCGTCGGGGGCATGCCGGCGCTGCCGCCTGGGTCGAGCACGCCGCTCGGGATGCTGGGGCTGGTGCGCGCGGCGCTGGAGCTGCGGGCGCAGATCGACGCCGGAGAGATCGAGGCGCCGCTGCGCATCTACGTCCCGCTCGGCTCGGGAGGGCTCGCGTCCGGGCTGTCGGTGGGGCTCGGGTTCGCCCGGATCCCGGCGCGGGTCATCGGGGTGACGGTGGTGGAGCGGTTCATCGCGCCGGCCCGTCGTTTCCGGGGGATGCAGCGAAGCCTCGTGGATCTGCTGGAGGCGCACGGCATGGGTCCGGTGCCGGAGCCCGCGGAGCTTGTGCTCGACCGTGGTCACGTGGGGCGGGGCTACGGGATCCCGACGCCTGCGTCCCTGGCCGCCTGCGAGCTGCTCGCGGCCGAGGGGATGACGCTGGATCCGGTGTACACGGGCAAGGCGATGGCGGCGCTGCTCGCGGACGCTGCGCGGGAGCGCGGGGGCTCGGTGCTGCTCTGGCAGACGGCGCGGCGAGCGCCCCTCCCTCACGACGAGGGGTGGCGCGAGAAGCTGCCCCCGGCGCTGGCGCGACGGATCGAGGATCCGGCCACCGTGGACAGGGCGCGGCGGCGGACGGTGGTGGCGCTCGGGGTCGCCGCGGGTGCCGCCGTCCTCGGGGTGCGCATGTTCGGCGGATATCCGGGGCGGGCGTCGTTCCAGGGGGCCGTGCTGTCCGCGCGGGAGGCGCACATCGTGGAAGCGGCGGCAGAGGCGCTGCTACCCATCCACCCTGGCAGCAGCGAGACAGACGGAAACGTGGGCGGGGACGTCGCGTCCGTCCCGGCGCGGGTGGACCGGTATCTCACGGGGATGCCGGAGGGCACGGTGCGCGAGGTGCACGCGATGCTCCTCCTCATCGAGCAAGGCACGACCCCGCTCGGGGGCCGCCTGCGACGCTTCACCAGCCTGTCGCCTGCCGAGCGGGAAGCGTACCTGGGCGGCCTCGCGGCGCGCGGCGGGCTCCTCGCGCAGGCGTACCAGGGGCTGCGGGATCTGGTGATGGTGGGGGTGTACCAGCAGAGGTCGACCTGGGCGGCCCTCGGGTACGGGGGGCCGCAGGTGCCGGAGGGTTACGACCCACAGGGCCCGGAGCGGCGGGACTTTCCGGCGTACGACGCGCTCGTCGCTCCCCGAGGAGCACGGCCGAAGGGGGCACAGGGATGATCTACGACGCAGGGACGCTGGCGCTGCCGCTGCACCTGAAGGCCGACCTGTGCGTGGTCGGGTCAGGGGCCGGCGGGGCGATGGTGGCGATGGTCGCGGCCGAGGCCGGGATGAAGGTGGTGCTGCTGGAGGCGGGTGAGTTCCTGACGCCCGCCGACATGGTGCAGCGCGAGGAGGTGATGCTCCCGCGCCTGTACTGGGAAGCCGGGGGCCGCACCACCGCGGATCGGGCCGTGCACATCCACCAGGGCAAGGGCGTGGGCGGGTCGACGCTCCACAACCTCAACCTCTGCAAGCGCATCCCGGCGTCGATCCGGGCGCGCTGGGCGGCGGAGCGGCGGCTCGAGCGCCTCCCCGTGGAGGCGTGGGACGCGCTCTACGCGGAGGTGGAGGCGCTGCTGGAGGTGAAGGAGGTGCCTCCCGGGCTCTGGAACCGGCACAACCGCCTGCTGGAGGCGGGGTGCAAGGCGCTCGGGTGGCGCGGGGGCGGCGTCGCGCACAACCGCACGGGCTGCGTGGGGAGCGGGTTCTGCGAGGTGGGCTGCGCGTACGACGCGAAGAACAACGCGGTGAAGGTGCTGGTGCCGCGGGCCGTGAAGGCGGGGGCCGAGATCCTGGCGCGGTGCCAGGCGGTGCTGGTGCGGCACGAGGGGGGTCGGGTGAGCGGCGTGTCGGCGGTGGGGCTGGAGCCCGGGACGAACCGGCCGCTCGGAGAGGTGACGATCGACGCGCCGCGGGTGTGCGTGGCGGGCTCGGCGACAGCGACGCCGGCGCTGCTCCTGCGCTCGGAGGTGCCGGACCCGGGCGGGGAGACAGGGAAGCGGCTCAGGATTCACCCCGCGCTCGTCGCGGCCGGCGAGTTCGACGAGCCGGTGCGCGCCTGGGAGGGGATCCCGCAGACCTACGAGTGCACGGAGCTGCTCGACCTGGAGCGGGAGGACGGGCCGCGGGCGTGGATCATCCCGGCGTTCGCGCACCCGGTCGGGACGGCGACGCTCCTGCCCGGGCACGGGGAGATGCACCGGTCGCTGATGCGGAAGTACGCGCACCTCGCGGCGTTCACGGCGATGATCCACGACCACACAGCGGGGGAGGTGCAGCCGGACGGCGACCTCGGGCTGCGCATCGACTACTGGCCCGACGCGGCGGACCGGCAGGAGCTCTGTCGGGGGCTGCATGGCTGCGCCGCGCTCCTGTTCGCGGCGGGGGCGCGGCGGGTCATCGTGCCGTCGCGGCCGACGCGCATCTACGAGCGGGGGGACTCCATCGAGGAGCTGAAGACGCTCACGCTCACGCGGGGGGCGATGGACGTGACGGCGGTGCACCCCATGGCGTCGGTCCCCATGGGAGACGACCCGGCCGTGGCCGCGGTGAGCAGCGAGGGGAAGCACCATCACCTCGGGGGGCTCTGGGTGGGGGATGGGTCCCTGTTCCCGACCTCGATCGGGGTGCCACCACAGCTCTCCATCTATGCGATGGGGCTGCACGTGGGACGCGCGATCGCGCGGTCATGAGGGCGCACAGCGGGGGAGCGATGGGATAGGCTCCGCCCTGGCCCGTATGCGCCACATCGTCGCACGCTTGGTGCTCCCCCTGGTCCTCGCCACCTCGGCTTGCGAGAACTCCGGCCTCGTGCCGCGCGACGCCTCGGCCTCCTCGACCTCGGGCCCTGGCTCGGGCGCCACCACCTCCAGCACCGGAGAGGGTGGCTTCGGGAGTGTGGGCGGCTCCGGTGGTGCAGGTGGCGCGAGCAGCAGCGTCGGAGGCGCGGGCGGCGCGGGCGGCGCGGGCGGCGCGGGCGGTGAGTGCGAGCCGACAGAGGAGGAGGGTGGACCGATGGCGATGCCGTATCCGTTCACGCTCGGCGGTCAGCAGGCGTGGTCTCACGACGAGGGGTTCGCCTCGGGCTACTTCCACACCTACGACGCGCTCGCCGTCGGAGGCGCTGCGCCGCGCAAGGTGCACGTGTTCCTGCCACGCAGCTACCCCGAGAGCTGCGCGCGGTACCCGGTGGTGTACATGAACGACGGCGACACCACCTTCTGGCCGGGGAGCGTGGGCAAGACCTGGGACGTGGCGGAGCGGCTCGCGGAGCTGTACGCCGCGGGCGGGCTCCCCGAGGTGATGGTGGTGGCCGTGCACCCGCTGAACCGCGACGAGGAGTACACGCACGCAGCGTTCGCGCCGAACCGCGCGTGCTGCGAGGCAGACGGCTACGCGGACTACCTGGGGGACCAGGTGAAGGGCTTCATCGACGCGCAGTACCGGACCCGACCCGAGCGCGAAGCCACCGCGATCGTGGGGTCATCGCACGGCGGGCTCGGGGCCTTCCTGGTGGCGACGATGCGCCCTGATCGCTTCGGGATGGCGGGGTGCCTGTCGCCCTCTTTCTGGGCAGGCCTCGATCCCGTGCACGGCGGCGCGTACCCCGGCGGGGCGCTCGCCACCTCGGCGCTGCTCGACCTTGCACGGCCCACGCTGGAGAGCGCCGCGCTGCGGCCGAAGCTGTGGATCGACTGGGGCCTGGTGCGCACGGGAGGGTTCCACAACTCCGGCATCGAGGCCGCAGCCACCACGCGGGGGCAGGAGATGGTGTCCCTCCTGGAGGCGAGCTTCGGGTACGGCGCCACGACGCTCGGCTGGGCTGAAGACCCGGCCGGAGAGCACGACGAGATCTCCTGGAGCCGCCGCTTCCCCGACGTGATGCAGTTCTTCTACGGCAACACGCCCAGCACGCCCTGAAGCGGCGAAGAGGGCGAGTGAGGGCGTGACGTGCCCTCCCCCACCCCGCTCGACAGCGCGCTCGACGAGCTGACGCAGCGCACGATCCTGCCTGCACGACCTACGTCCCCGATGTCCAGCTTCACAGGGACCATCCGGACAGGCCCTACGGGGATTTAAGCCCAGCCCTGTTACTATTTCGTCAGGGATTATCCGTAGAGTACCCCCTACAGGGCGTTATTCCGCCGCGGTCGGTGGCATCGGTCTCGCGAGAGACACGGTTCTTGAAGGGATCACGATGGACAAGGGTAGCGAGACGCGGAGCGCAGCGCGCAAGGGCGTGGCCCGCGGCAAGAATGGCCATGGGGATGGGAAGAAGGCGGACGGCAACGGCACGCGCGGCAAGCAGGAGGCGAGCCGCAAGGCGTCCACCACGACGCGCTTCATGACGTCGTCGCAGCCGGAGCTGGACCGCCGTCAGCTCCTGGCGGCGCTCGTGGCGCTCAAGAGGGGCGACTTCTCGGTGCGGCTGCCCATCGATCTGGAAGGCGTCGACGGCAAGATCGCCGACGCCTTCAACGATGTCGTCGACCTGAACGAGAAGATGGCCAAGGAACTCGACCGGCTCGCGCGCATGGTCGGCAAGGAAGGCAAGATCGCGGAGCGCGCCTGGATCGGCGAGGTGAGCGGCGCGTGGGCCGACACCGTGGCCTCGGTCAACACCCTGGTCGGCGACCTGGTGCAGCCCACGAGCGAGATGGCGCGCGTGATCGGCGCGGTGGCCAAGGGCGACCTGTCGCAGACCATGGCCCTCGACGGCGGCGGGAGGCCGCTCGAAGGAGAGTTCCTGCGGACGGCGCGGACCGTGAACACCATGGTCGAGCAGCTCTCGTCGTTCGCGTCCGAAGTGACCCGCGTCGCCCGGGAAGTAGGCACCGACGGGAAGCTCGGCGGTCAGGCCAGCGTGCCTGGCGTCGCCGGTACCTGGAAGGACCTCACCGACTCCGTGAACTCGATGGCGTCGAACCTCACCGCCCAGGTGCGCAACATCGCTGCCGTGACCACCGCCGTCGCCAACGGCGACCTCTCCAAGAAGATCACCGTCGACGTCCGCGGCGAGATCCTGGAGCTGAAGGACACCATCAACACCATGGTGGACCAGCTCCGCTCCTTCGCGTCCGAGGTGACCCGCGTCGCCCGCGAGGTAGGCACGGAAGGGAAGCTCGGCGGTCAGGCCAGCGTGCCCGGCGTCGCCGGCACCTGGAAGGACCTCACCGACAACGTGAACTCGATGGCCGGCAACCTGACCTCTCAGGTGCGCAACATCGCCGCCGTGACCACCGCCGTCGCCAACGGTGACCTCTCCAAGAAGATCACCGTCGATGTCCGCGGCGAGATCCTGGAGCTGAAGAACACCATCAACACCATGGTGGACCAGCTCAACTCCTTCGCCTCCGAAGTGACCCGCGTCGCCCGCGAGGTAGGCACGGAAGGGAAGCTCGGCGGTCAGGCAGAGGTGAAGGGTGTCGCCGGCACCTGGAAGGACCTCACCGACTCCGTGAACTCCATGGCGTCGAACCTCACCGCTCAGGTGCGCAACATCGCCGCCGTGACCACCGCCGTCGCCCGCGGCGACCTGACCCAGAAGATCACCGTCGACGTGAAGGGCGAGATCCTGGAGCTGAAGAACACCATCAACACCATGGTGGATCAGCTCAACTCCTTCGCGGCCGAGGTGACCCGCGTCGCCCGCGAGGTCGGTACGGAAGGAAAGCTCGGCGGTCAGGCAGAGGTGAAGGGCGTCGCCGGCACCTGGAAGGACCTCACCGACTCCGTGAACTCCATGGGCTCGAACCTCACCGTTCAGCTCCGCGACGTGTCCAAGGTCGCCACGGCCATCGCCAACGGCGACCTGACCCAGAAGATCACCGTCGATGTGCGCGGCGAGATCCTCCAGATCAAGAACGTCGTCAACACCATGGTCGATCAGCTCAGCTCCTTCGCGGCCGAGGTGACCCGCGTCGCCCGCGAGGTCGGTACAGAAGGGAAGCTCGGCGGTCAGGCAGAGGTGAAGGGCGTCGCCGGCACCTGGAAGGACCTCACCGACTCCGTGAACTCCATGGGCTCGAACCTCACCGTTCAGCTCCGCGACGTGTCCAAGGTCGCCACGGCCATCGCCAACGGCGACCTGACCCAGAAGATCACCGTCGATGTGCGCGGCGAGATCCTCCAGATCAAGAACGTCATCAACACCATGGTCGATCAGCTCAGCCTCTTCGCGGCCGAGGTGACCCGCGTCGCCCGCGAGGTAGGTACGGAGGGAGAGCTGGGCGGTCAGGCCGTGGTGAAGGGCGTCGCCGGCACCTGGAAGGACCTCACCGACTCCGTGAACTCCATGGCGTCGAACCTCACCGCCCAGGTGCGCAACATCGCCGCCGTGACCACCGCCGTCGCCAACGGTGATCTCTCCAAGAAGATCACCGTCGATGCCAAGGGCGAGATCATGGAGCTGAAGAACACCATCAACACCATGGTGGATCAGCTCCGCTCCTTCGCCTCCGAGGTGACCCGCGTCGCCCGCGAGGTAGGCACGGAAGGGAAGCTCGGCGGTCAGGCCAGCGTGCCCGGCGTCGCCGGCACCTGGAAGGACCTCACCGACTCCGTGAACTCCATGGCGTCGAACCTCACCGCCCAGGTGCGCAACATCGCGGAGGTGACCACCGCCGTCGCCCGCGGCGACCTCTCCAGGAAGAGCACCGTCGACGTGAAGGGAGAGATCCTGGAGCTGAAGAACACCATCAACACCATGGTCGATCAGCTCAGCGCCTTCGCGTCCGAGGTGACCCGCGTCGCACGCGAAGTCGGTACCGAAGGAAAGCTCGGCGGTCAGGCCAGCGTGCCCGGCGTCGCCGGCACCTGGAAGGACCTCACCGACTCCGTGAACTCCATGGCCGGTAACCTCACCGCCCAGGTGCGCAACATCGCCGCCGTGACCACCGCCGTCGCCAACGGTGATCTTTCCAAGAAGATCACCGTCGACGTTCGCGGCGAGATCCTGGAGCTGAAGGACACCATCAACACCATGGTGGACCAGCTCCGCTCCTTCGCGTCCGAGGTGACCCGCGTCGCACGCGAGGTAGGCACGGAAGGGAAGCTCGGCGGTCAAGCCAGCGTGCCCGGCGTCGCCGGCACCTGGAAGGACCTCACCGACTCCGTGAACTCGATGGCGTCGAACCTCACCGGCCAGGTGCGCAACATCGCCGCCGTGACCACCGCCGTCGCCCGCGGTGACCTGACCCAGAAGATCACCGTCGACGTGAAGGGAGAGATCCTGGAGCTGAAGATCACCATCAACACCATGGTGGATCAGCTCAGCGCCTTCGCGTCCGAGGTGACCCGCGTCGCCCGCGAGGTAGGCACGGAAGGGAAGCTCGGCGGTCAGGCCAGCGTGCCCGGCGTCGCCGGCACCTGGAAGGACCTCACCGACTCCGTGAACTCGATGGGTGGCAACCTGACCAGCCAGGTGCGCGGCATCGCCAAGGTCGTGACCGCCGTCGCCAACGGTGACCTGAAGCAGAAGCTGGCCGTGGACGCGAAGGGTGAGATCGCCGCCCTCGCCGACACCATCAACGGCATGATCGACACCCTGGCGACCTTCGCGGATCAGGTCACCACGGTGGCGCGCGAGGTCGGTGTCGAGGGCAAGCTCGGTGGTCAGGCCAGCGTGCCCGGCGCGGCAGGTACCTGGAAGGACCTGACCGACAACGTGAACCAGCTCGCCGCCAACCTGACCACGCAGGTGCGCGCCATCGCGGAGGTGGCCACGGCGGTGACGAAGGGCGATCTCACCCGGTCCATCCGGGTCGAGGCGCAAGGCGAGGTGGCGTCCCTCAAGGACAACATCAACGAGATGATCCGCAACCTCAAGGACACCACGCTGAAGAACAGCGAGCAGGACTGGTTGAAGACCAACCTCGCCAAGTTCTCGCGCATGCTCCAGGGGCAGAAGGATCTGCTCACCGTCGGCCGGCTCATCCTCTCGGAACTCGCGCCCGTGGTCGGCGCCCAGCAGGGCGTCTTCTACACCATGGACACGAGCAAGGAGGAGCCGCTCCTCAAGCTCCTCGCGAGCTACGCCTACAAGCAGCGGAAGAACATCGACAACAAGTTCAAGCTCGGCGAGGGGCTGGTCGGGCAGTGCGCGCTGGAGAAGGAGAAGATCCTCCTCGTCAGCGCCCCCCCTGACTACATCACCATCACCAGCGGCCTCGGCGAGGCCCCGCCGGTGAACATCATCGTGATGCCGGTGCTCTTCGAGGGGCAGGTGAAGGCGGTCATCGAGCTGGCCTCCTTCGAGCGGTTCAGCCAGACCCACCAGGCGTTCCTCGACCAGCTCACCGAGTCCATCGGGATCGTGCTCAACACGATCGAAGCGAACATGCGCACCGAGGATCTCCTCAAGCAGTCTCAGTCGCTCGCCCGCGAGCTACAGAGCCAGCAGGAAGAGCTGCAGCAGACCAACGCGGAACTCGGCGAGAAGGCGCGCCTGCTCGCGGAGCAGAACGCGGAGGTCGAGCGGAAGAACAGCGAGGTCGAGCAGGCCCGCCAGGCTCTGGAGGAGAAGGCGCGCCAGCTCGCGCTCACCTCGAAGTACAAGTCCGAGTTCCTCGCGAACATGTCGCACGAGCTGCGCACGCCGCTGAACAGCCTGCTCATCCTCTCCGACCAGCTCTCCAAGAACATGGAGGGGAACCTCTCGGGCAAGCAGGTCGACTTCGCGCGGACCATCCACTCCTCGGGCAACGAGCTGCTCGCGCTCATCAACGACATCCTCGACCTGTCGAAGATCGAGTCCGGCACCGTGGTCGTCGACGTCGCGGAGGTCTCGTTCATGGACCTGCACGACTACGTGGAGCGGGCCTTCCGCCACGTGGCCGATTCGCGGCGGCTCGGGTTCGAGCTGGACTTCGCGCAGAACCTGCCCCGCTCGCTCTACACCGACGCCAAGCGGGTGCAGCAGGTCATCAAGAACCTGCTCTCGAACGCCTTCAAGTTCACCGAGCGCGGCAAGGTCACCTTCGGGGTGGCGCTGGTGCGCGCCGGGTGGGACCCCGACAACGAGCTGCTCCAGCGGGCCGGCACGGCGATCTCGCTCTCGGTCAGCGACACCGGCATCGGCATCCAGCCCGACAAGCAGCAGATCATCTTCGAGGCCTTCCAGCAGGCCGACGGCTCCACCAGCCGCAAGTACGGCGGCACGGGCCTCGGCCTGGCCATCAGCCGCGAGATCGCGCGCATGCTCGGCGGCGAGCTGAGGCTGCGCAGCACCCCCGGGCAGGGCAGCACGTTCACCCTGTTCCTGCCCCTCAGCTACGCGCCCGCGAAGCCCCGCAAGCGCGAGGCGATGGGCGACTCGCAGCCCGCGCAGCCGCTCCTCAGCGGCGACCTCGCGCCCCGCGCGCCCGCCGATCCGCCCCCCCACCTGGTGAACCAGATCATCGACGACCGCGCCTCGGTCCAGCCGGGCGACAACGTGGTGCTGATCGTCGAGAACGACATCAACTTCGCGAGCTACCTCCTCGACGTGGCGCGGGAGCACGGGTTCAAGACCATCGTGGCGTACCGCGGGTCCAGCGCGCTGGCCCTGGCCCAGGAGTTCCGCCCCGGCGCGCTCACCCTGGACATCAACCTGCCCGACGTCGACGGCTGGCGGGTGCTGGCGCGGCTGAAGCACGACCTGGAGACCCGTCACATCCCCGTCCTGGTGATCACCACCGACGAGGACCGCGAGCGCGCGATGCGCCTCGGCGCCCGCGAGGTGCTGCACAAGCCCCTCAAGGCGCGGGACGACCTCGATGCGGCCTTCAACCGGCTGCTCGCGTTCATGCGCACCCACGAGCGCACGGTCCTCGTCGTCGAGCCGGATCCCGCGGAGCGCGCCAGCATGACCAAGCTGCTCGCCGCCGAGGGGGTCACCGTCAGGGCCGCCGAGAGCGGCGGGGGCGCCCTCACCGCGCTCGCCGAGGCGACCCCCGAGGTGATGGTCACCCGGCTCGACCTCCCCGACATGCGCGCCTTCGAGCTGATCGATCAGCTCACCCGGAGCGGCACGCCGGTCGACATTCCCTTCCTCGTCTACACCCCCGGAGAGATCTCGCTCGCCGACGAGGAGCGCATCGGGCGCGTCGGGCAATCCGTCGTGCTCAAGCACGTGCGCTCCCCGGAGCGGCTCCTCGACGAGGTGTCGCTCTTCCTGCACCTGCCCTTGCCGACGCTCCCTGGCTCCAAGCAGGATCTGCTCACGGAGCTGCACAAGTCGAACAAGGTGCTCATCGGGAAGAAGGCCCTCATCGTCGACGACGACATCCGCAACATCTTCGCCATGACCACGCTGCTGGAGGCCCAACAGATGAAGACGGTCTATGCGGAAACAGGAAAGGCTGCGATCGAAGTGCTCGGTCAGACACCGGACATCGACGTCGTGCTCATGGACATCATGATGCCCGAGATGGATGGCTACGACACCATGCGGGCCATCCGCGCAGAGCCTCGCTATCACGCGCTGCCCATCCTGGCGCTCACCGCCAAGGCCATGAAGGGCGACCGCGAGAAGTGCCTGGAGGCTGGAGCCAACGACTACATCTCCAAGCCGGTGGACACCGAGCAGCTCCTCGCGGCCCTCCGGCTGTGGTTGCACCGATGAGCACCGCCAGCAACCCGTCCGGCAGCGGCACGAGGGTCTCCGGCGTCACCGCGAAGACGGAGGATCAGGTCTCGATCCTCATCGTCGACGACAAGCCGGACAAGCTCCTCTCGCTGACCATCATCCTCGAAGAACTCGGGCAGCACATCGTCAAGGCGATGAGCGGCCGCGACGCGCTCCGCCACGTGCTCCAGCAGGAGTTCGCGGTGATCCTGCTCGACATCAACATGCCGGGCATGGATGGCTTCGAGACCGCGGGGCTCATCCGGCAGCACCGCACCTCGCGGCACACCCCGATCATCTTCGTCACCGCCTTCGGGGAGGAGCCCAACGCCCTGAAGAGCTACTCCATCGGCGCCGTGGACTACATCCTGGCGCCGGTCGACGCGGAGGTGCTCAAGACCAAGGTCGGGGTCTTCGTCGAGCTCTTCAAGAAGACCGCGGAGGTGAAGCGGCAGGCCGAGGCCCTCGAGCGGCGCGCCGCGCAGCTCAACAAGCTCGCCAACGCCTCCATCGGCATCAACGCCTCGCTCTCCCTGGACGCCACGCTCCGGTCCATCACCGAGGCCGCGCGCGACATCCTCGAAGCGCGCCAGGCGGTCTCGGTGGTCACCCTCGGCCACCCCGGCGAGCGGCCCCGGACCGCGGTCTCCCTGACCGAGGACCTGGCCTCCGCCTACCGCGGCTACCGCCCGGCGCTCCGCACCAACCGCGCCCCGGGCGCCGGCCTCACCCGCCTGCACGACGTGCTCTACACGCGGAACCGCCCCATCCGCCTCACCGAGGCCGAGCTGAAGGACCACCCTGAGTGGCTCCCGGACGAGCCCATGGGGCCGCCTCTGCGCGGGGTGCTCGCCGCGCCGCTCACCGAGGTCACCGGCCGCAACATGGGCTTCATCCAGCTCTCCGACAAGGTGAACGGCGAGTTCACCGAGGACGACGAGGCCATCCTGGTGCAGCTCGCCCAGCTCGGCTCCATCGCCATCCAGAACGGCCTCAACCTGGAGGCGCGCGAGGCCAACCGGCTCAAGGACGAGTTCCTCGCCACCCTCTCGCACGAGCTGCGCACCCCGCTCAACGCCATCCTCGGCTGGACCCGCCTCCTCCAGACGACCCCCACCGACGCCGCCAAGCTCGAGCGCGGCTTCGAGGTGATCGAGCGCAACGTCAACGCCCAGGTCCGGATGATCGAGGACCTCCTCGACATCTCCCGGATCACCACCGGCAAGATGAAGCTCGCCGTCGCGACGGTGGAGCTCCAGCCCCTGGTCGAGGCGGTGATCGACACCCTCCGCCCCGCCGCCGAAGCCCGCGGGGTCGCCCTCCGCGCCGAGGTGGATAGCTGCGAGATCCAGGGCGACGTCGAGCGCCTCCAGCAGGTCTTCTCCAACCTGCTCTCCAACGCCATCAAGTTCACCCCCCGCGGCGGCAGGGTCGACGTGGGCCTCTCGCTCGGCGAGGGAGAGGTCACCCTCACCATCCGCGACACCGGCGAGGGCATCAACCCCGACTTCCTCCCCTTCGTCTTCGAGCGCTTCCGCCAGGCCGACAGCACCAGCAAGCGCGCGCAGGGGGGCCTCGGCATCGGGCTCGCGCTGGTGCGCCACATCGTGGAGCTGCACGGGGGCTCGGTGAGCGCCGACAGCGCCGGCCAGGGCCAGGGCTCCACCTTCACGGTGCGCCTGCCCTCCATCCCCTCGACCGCGCGCAGCGCCGTCGCCTCGGTCGAGAGGCCCAGCGAGGAGAGCGAGGCCAACCTCGAAGGGCTCTACGTCCTCGTGGTCGAGGACCAGGCCGACATGCGGGAGATCCTCGGCGAGGTGCTGCGCCGGCAGAAGGCGGAGGTCACCGCCGTGGCGACGGCCCAGGAGGCCCTCGAGGCCGTCACCCTGCGCAGACCCCACGTGCTCGTGACCGACGTGGGCATGCCCAACGAGGACGGCTTCGAGCTGATCCGCAAGCTCCGCAGCCTCGGCCCCAAGTCGGGCGGCGACATCCCCGCCCTCGCGCTCACCGGCTACGCGCGCAAGGAGGACCACGCCCGGGCCCTGGCCGCGGGCTTCCAGATGCACGCCTCCAAGCCCATCGAGCCCGCGGAACTCGTCGCTGCCGTCGCCTGCCTCGCGGGTGGCAGCGACATCGTGCGCGCGCTGGGGCGCGCCCCCCGCTACACCGGATCCTGACGTACGCGCGCCGCGGCGGCAGCGCCTGAACCGACCGGCACCTCACGAACGACGGAGACGTGGTGGCGAATGAAATCCCGGAATCAGTGCGGCGATTCGTGTCGATGCATGTCTCGTCCATCGAGCTCCTGGAAGTCCTCCTCCTCCTCCGACAGAGCGCCGACAAGGAGTGGCGCGCCGAGGACGTCGCCCGGGTGATCGGCTCCAGCATGATGTCGATCCGCGACCGGCTCGCGAACCTCTCGGCCCGCAACCTGGTGGCGGCCCGCGAGGGCAGTGACGACATCTGGTACCGCTACGCCCCGGAGGAAGACCTCGCGCGCGTCATCGAAGAGGTGGCCGCGCTCTACAAGGAGCGCCGGCTCACGGTCATCAACATGATCTACGCGCGGCAGGCCGCCGGTGACATCGAGTCGTTCGCAGATGCCTTCCGCATCTTCAAGAAAGAGGGCGACTGACCATGGCCGCTGCCGTGTACCTCCTCTGCGCGCTCACCAGCCTCGCCTGCGCCGTGCTGCTGCTCCGCGCCTACGCGAAGAGCCGGGTGCGCCTCCTGCTCTGGAGCGGCCTCGGGTTCGCAGGGTTCACCGTCAACAACGCCCTGCTCTTCACCGATCTCATCCTCCTGCCCACCGACATAAGCCTCATCCTCCCCCGCAACGTCGCGGCCCTGGCCAGCCTGCTGCTCCTCCTCTACGGCCTGATCTGGGACATGAGCGAAGGCCGGCGCGGGCGCGGCGGGGAGGCGTGACCGCATGCACCGCATGCACCGCATGCACCGTATGCACCGCATACATCCACTGAGGCTCGCCCCATGAACGAGTACATCGCAGGCGCTTCGACGCTCGGTTACGCCGTGGTGGCGATGTTCTTCCTCCGGTTCTGGAGGCAGACGTCGGACCGGCTCTTCGCCATTTTCTCCGCGTCGTTCTGGCTGCTGTGCATCGGCAGGATCACCGTCCACGCCGTCCGCGTCGCCGACGACCACCTCCACTACCTCTACTTGTTCCGGCTCCTCGCCTACGTCCTCATCCTCTACGCCATCATCGACAAGAACCGCGCGAAGCCCAGCGCGCGCCCCCCCGTGTCAGGCTGACCCCCGCGCCGCGCCGATCCTCCCTCACCGCGCCGACCCTCCCCGCACCGCGCCGTACCCCCGCCGATCCCCCCGCGCCCCGTTCGACCAGCCTTCATTTCGGGCCCACGGCCGAGTTCGCCCCGGGATACAGTGGTCGCCGATGAAGACCCTCGTCCCTTCGCTTTCCCTCCTCGCCCTGGCCCTCACCCTCGTCGCCCCGGCCGCGCGCGCCGATGTCGCTCCCGACCCCTGCGAGACCCTCAACGCCGGTGATGCCTGCACCCTGCCGGATGGCTCGCCCGGCGTCTGCGTGGACGAGGGCACGTTCAACATCTGCAGGCCCGCGGAGGGCGCCGGCGGCGGTGGCGGCGCTGGCGGCTCCGGCGGCACTGGCGGCGCTGGCGGCTCCGGCGGCTCCACGTCCAGCGGTGGCTCCAGCGACGACGACTCCGGGTGCAGCGTCAGCGCCCCGAGCCCCGTCAGGCCCCTCACGGGCGCCGGGATGGGCCTCGTCCTGGGCTTCGGCGCCCTCCTCCTCGGCCGCCGCCGTCGCCGCGGCTGACGGCATCCCTGGACCCGGACGCTGCCGCGCGGAGTCCACCTCCTCCGGCAGCGCCCTCGGACCTCCCTCCGCTCGGCCTCCCTCCGCTCGGCCTCCCTCCCCTCTCCCCCCCTCCAGTCCCCGTGCTCACCTCCTGGTTCTCCGCGTTCTTCTTCACCCAGTGCGTGGAGATGCCCATCTACGCCCGCCTCGCCAAGGCAGGCTGGATCGCTGCCTTCGGGGCCAGCGCCCTCACCCACCCCATCGTCTGGTTCGTCATCCCCTCGTTCTTCCCGGGGAATTACTGGCGCATGGTGGCCGTCGCAGAGGCCTTCGCCGTCATCGCCGAGGCCCTGTACCTGCACTTCGGTTTCCGGGTGAAGCGCGCCCTGCTCTGGTCCCTGCTCGCCAACGCCACCAGCGTGACCCTGGGCTTCCTCAGCCGACACTTCTTCGGCTGGCCCTGACCCGCGTCACCGCGCGCCTCCGCGCCCGTCCTTGCCCGTCCCTGCAAGCTCTCTACCCGCAGGCGTCCCCTCCCCTGCCTATGCAATGTCCCGGCCAGAAGTCGAGATTGCATCGGCGTCGAGATGAAAGACAAAACGGGAATGATGGGGCCCCGTCCCACACGCACTTCACCAATTTCCTTGCGTGAATGCGCGCATTGTTGGCAGCGCGCAGAAGGAACAACGCTAGGATGGTCGGGCCATCGCGTACCCGGTATCCCTCAGGAACCGGATGCGAAATGGCAGATGGCGCCCCACATGGGAAGAATGTCCCATGATACCGCACGCTTCCACCCCGTGATCGCTCCTGGTCGTTCGAGAGACGGTTCGACTCCCAGCGGATCAGAACGCATAAGGATGATCGGCCGAACAACAGACCGAGCGGGGTGGTCAAGACGATGCGGGATAGCGACGAGGAGTGCGACGCCGTTCCCCTGTGCGTGAAATCTCACGTCATCGTGATGATACGCATTACGGGAGGCGCGCAGATTTGAGACGATTGGGCGCCTCGTGCGTTTTATGACCCTTCGAACCTGAGCGAGCCTAATGACGCCGGATTCCACGAACGCTTCGGTTGGTATCACGGGCCCGGGACAGCAGCACGGCGCGCCGCTGGAGAGACCGGCCCTGCTCGTGGTGGAGCATCCTCCCCCGGATCCAAGGCCGCAAGCTCTGCGCGGTGGGGCAGGCGTGGACCGCGGCAGGAAGGCCGCGGACGACGTGGCCGTCCTCTTTGGCTCCTCCCGATTCCGTGCCCTCGCCGACGATACCCTCAAGGACGAAGACAACGCGGCGTGGGTGCTCGATCTCCCCGAAAATGCGCGGCAGGCGTGGCTCTCGCGCATTCACTGGATCCGCCTGGTCGATCGTCTGGCCGAGAATGAGCGATTCGAGCCCGAGAGCCGTCGGTTCCGACACTTCCTCGAAGCCTGGCAAAGGCTGCGCCAGGGCGGAGCCGTCGATCCCTCGGATCCTTTTGCACGCGAGCTCACGAGCCTGCGCAGCGCCTGGCTCACCCCTGGGAGCGAAGCGCCCGGTGCCCCCGCTAGCCATTTCGCCCCGCGCGTGGTGGCGGCCTGGGACGCCTACCTGAAGGCGCTGGAGGACTATCACACTCCCGAAATGCGGCTGCAGACCCTGCGTGAGCACGACACCATGCTTTACCGTCTGAGCGGCCGCATCTTCCAGCTCGTCCCCTTCCTGACGGACACCCACTGGGAGGCCGCGGGAGAGTTCGGGCGCCTCGACCAGTTCTTCAACAACCTCCGCGACCTCCAGGAGGATGCCGAGCACGGCATCTGCTATCTGCCCACCGACGTCCTCCGCAGGTTCGGCGTGACCCACGAGGAGGTGCTCTCCGGCCGGTGTGCCTCCGGCGCCCCGTACCGCGCCCTGATGCGTTACTGGCTCAACGAGCACCTGCCCACCCTGCGCGCGCGGGCGCTCCCCTTCCTGGAAGCCGAGGGCCTCGACCCCTCGCTCCAGATCATGCGCACCTGGTCCCTGCGTCGGCACGCCCGCATCGAGCGCGTCCTCCGCGCCGTCGACCTCGACTACCGCCGCTTCCCCAGCCGATACTGGGCCGAGGTCCGCCACGACCTGCTCGTCAGCCGCGCCCGCACCATGACCACCCAGTTCTGACGTCGCACCCGGCACCCGGCACGTCGCACCCGGCACGCGGCGCGCGGCGCGGCGCTCAGCCCGCGTAGCGGCGCACGGTCGACAGCAGCACTTCGGGGTCGAAGGGCTTGCCGAGCCAGGCGTCGGCGCCCACCTCGGCCGCGCGCCGGTGGGCGTCGGCGGCGGCGGTGAGCACGATGATCGGCGCCTGGTGCCCGTAGCGCACCTCCAGCTCCCGCGCGAACTCCGGCCCGTTCATGACCGGCATTTTCATGTCGAGCAGGATCACGTCCGGCAGCACCCGTGCCAGCGCGTCCAAAGCTTCTCGCCCGTTGCCCGCGATCTCCACGGCATAGCCGTCGCCCTGGAGCAGAATCGAGACCAGCGCGACGAGATCCTCGTCATCCTCGATGACGAGGACTCTTTTTGCCTGCTTGCCCATCAAGACCTCACCCGTGGGCCGGCTCGCTCTCTTCGAGGGGCACCGCAAAATGGAAAACGCTCCCCCGGTTCTCCTCGCTCTCGAACCACATCCGCCCACCCTGGCGGGTGATCATGTCCCTGGCCAGGAAGAGCCCCACGCCCATGCCGCCGTAATCGTGTGGGGTATCGGTGTGGGCGCGGAAGAACCGATCGAAAATACGATCCTGCTTGGCCGCAGGAATACCGATGCCGTGGTCCCGAATGGATACCACCGCCATGGGCCTCGCGCCATCCTGCGCATTCCCGCGGCCCACCTCGGCAGGGGCAATCGTGACGCTCACGTCCACCTCGCCGCCCTCAGGTGAATACCTCACCGCATTGTCGAGCAAGCTCGCCAGCACCTGCCGCAGCCGCTCCCCGTCGCCCCGGGCCACCACCTGCCTACCCTCCGGCAACTGGAGGTTCAGGCGATGACGCGCTGCGGTGGCCGACACCCGCGTCACCGCCCCGGCCACGAGCTGCCCGAGGTCCACCGGCTCCAGGCTCACCGCGAGCTGGTCCAGGGTGATCTGCGAGATGGCCAGGAGGTCGTCCACGATGCGGTTGATCCGGTCGGCACCCCGGTCGATCGCCTCCAGCATCTGCCGGCGCGCCGGGGGCATGTCGGTGTTGGCGCGGAGCAGCGCCAGCGCGTACCCCTTCATGATCGCCACGGGCGTCTTCAGCTCGTGGGCGCCCACCCGGATGAACTGGTCCTTCACCAGCTCCAGCTCCCGCGTCTCGGTCACGTCACGCGCCACGGCCACCGCCCCGAGCACCGCCCCTTCCACGTCCCGGATCGGCGCTGCGCTCGTCAGCAGGTACACGTCGCGCCGGGTGCGCGCGTTGGTGAGCACCTGCTCCTCGCCCGCGATGGTCTCCCCCGCGAGCGCCCGGATCATGGGCAGCTCCTCCCGCGTGAACTCCCGCCCCTCGCGGTTCCGCATCGGCGCGAGCGCGTTCATCGCCTCCACCGAGCGCGCCGGCACCGGCAGCTCTCCCTCTGCCGCCTCGGTCTTCGGCCGCGTCGGCAGCGACGACAGCCCCAGCAGGCGCAGCCCCGAGGCGTTCACCATGGTCAGCTTGCCCTCGCTGTCACACGCGAACACCCCCTCCACCAGGTTGTCGAGCATGGCCTGGAGCTGCGCGGCCCGCTGCGCCGCGTCTCCGAGGAGCCGCTCCCGCTCGGCGAGGTAGCTCCGGATCCTGGCGCTCGACTCCTGAAGCCGATCCACCATGGCGTTGACGCCCCCGGAGAGCGCCCCGATCTCGTCCTTGAAGTGGATGGGGATCCTCTCGAGCCGCTCCGCGTCGCCGCGCTGGATGATCTTGTCGATCACCGCCCCCACCTGCCGCAGCGGCGTGGCCAGCGCCCCCGCGATGAACCCCGCGCACACCGGCGCCCAGCTCACCGCGACCAGGGAGAACACCACCAGGCTGACCAGGCTGTCGGTCTCCGCGAGCCGCCCCACCTCCATCAGCACCATCGCGATCATCCAGCTCGTCGGCGCCACTGCCAGGCACACGCTGAGCAGCACCAGCCGCGCTGCCAGCGAGAAGCTCCGCCCCGGCACCGACAGCCCCCGCTCCCGCGCCACCAGCGAGATGTGCCCCGCGGCCGGCGAGAGCAGGCGCCCGAGGATGCTGTACGCGAGCGGCATCGCCGCCGCGAAGAGCGCGATGGAGAACAGCACGAGCCCCACCAGCACCTGGGTCCCCGTCGGCGGGAGGCTCGGCGCCAGGCGCGGCAGCGCCGCCGTCACCGGCGCATAGAACAGCGCCCAGCTCATCGCCCAGAGGAGCGAGAACGTGAGCGGCGTCTCGTAGGCCGCGCGCCCAGCGTCCAGGATCAGCGAGGAAGGCGCACTGCTCGCGTAGGGTCCCGCGGGGCGCTCCGCACCGCCCGCGCTGCCGACGCCGCCGCCGCTCACGCCATCGGCACGCGCGGACCAGGTGAGGCCGGCGTCGAACCCGCGCAGCCGCTCGATGGGGCCGAGCATCCGCATCAGCAGCACGATGAGCGTCACCGACTTGAGGAGGTAGAGGGCCCCCACGGCCATCAGCACCCGGCTCTGCTCGACGGGATCGCCGATGTCCAGCAGGCGCAGGTAAGCGACAGGCACGAGCAGGCTGAAGGGAAGCTCGATCCCGAAGGCGTAGGCGACGATGCGCAGGCGGAACAGCGAGCGAGGCCTCATGCGACCCAGCGACAGGTTGTCGAGCGGCGGACGCTTCGGCGGCGGTTCTGGCGGCGGCTCCGGCGGCGGGGGCGGCGCGACGCGCAGGTGGACGGCCGACGAGGCGCGCACCCGCGTGGCGCTCTCCTCGCCGCTCCCACGCCCGGCGCGGATAGGAGCGTCCTCGTCGCCCTCCTCCTCCGCTGCCATGCGTTCCACCATCGCGCCCCTGCCCACCTTCGCCCCCTTCATCGCGGGCGCGCCACTCCCTGGTGGCGGCCCGCCCAGGTGAGATGTCGCGGCAGGCTGCTTGGGCGCTCTTTTTGAGCGCCTCCTTCCGCCAGTGGAGGACACTTCCTGGAGAAAAGGAAACCTTTCGATCACCGACCCTGAAAGCCTGCCATCTCCAGCGCCGCAGGCCACCACGCGGCTCCTCGACGGACCGACCCCTCCCCGGCACTCCCGCACCCATCCCGCACTGGACGGCCGGTAGCTCTCAGGCGTTCCCGGAGCCGCGCTTCCCCCGCTGCCGCAGCGCGCTACGCCCGATCACCTGCAGGATCCGCAAGAGATGCCGGGGGCGCAACCCGCTCGCCTCGCCCCGGTACACCGGCCGCACCGGCACCTCGACGATGGGCAGCCCTGCCGCGGCGAGCGAGAGGATGAGGTCGTTGGGGTATCCGTACCTCGGCCACAGCGCGTCGAGATCCAGGGCCCCGATCGCCCGCGCCGAGATGGCGGTGTACCCGCACTGGCTGTCCGAGAGCGCGGCGAGCCCCCCGACCCTGCGCGTCACCGCCGCCAGCGCCGCTGTCCCCGCGAGCCTCCCGAGCGGCATCACCCGCCACACGTCCGGGTGCGCCTGCCGGTTCCCCTTCACGTAGTCGGCCTCTCCGCGCACCACCGGCCCCACCACGCGCGGCAGGTCCCGGGGATCCATCTGCCCGTCTCCCGCCATCACCGCCACCACGTCCGCGCCGAGCGCCACCGCGCGCCGGTATCCGGTCACGATCGCCGCGCCGACCCCGCGGCACGCGTCGTGGGTCACCACGTCGAGCCGCGCGTCCCCCGCGGCCTTTGCCGCCGCCGCCGTCCCGTCCCCGCTCGCGTCGTCCACCACGATCACGTGGTCCACGAACGCCGGCACGCTGGCCACCGCCTCCCCGATCCACGCGGATTCGTCCCGCGCAGGGAGGACGACCGCGACGCGCGCGCCGAGCATCATGGCGCGGAGCACCCTAGCACCTCGGGTTGGCGTCGCTGCAGCGCGCGGCTACACCGCAGCCATGAGCACCATCCGCCGCGTCTCCCCCGAGGAGGCCAGAAAGCTCGTCGACGACGAGGGCTACCTTTACGTCGACGTCAGGAGCGAAGCCGAGTACGCCGCGGGCCACCCCGCGGGCGCGCAGAACCTCCCGTTCATGCACGTCGGCCCCGGCGGCATGCAGCCGAACCCTGACTTCATCACCACCGCCGAGGCCCTGTACCCCCGGGACGCCAAGCTCGTCCTCGGCTGCCGCTCCGGCCAGCGCTCGCTCCGCGCCGTCGAGGCGCTCCTCAACGCCGGCTACACCAGCATCGTCGACCAGCGCGCCGGCTTCGAGGGCCGCCGCGACATGTTCGGCAAGCTCCTGGAGCCCGGCTGGAGCGTCACCGGCCTGCCCGTCGCCCAGTCCACACCCGGCGGCTCTTACCCCGAGCTGCGCAAGAAGGCCGGCCTTTGAAGCCCGCCGCGTCTCAGCGGGCGCGCTCGTAGTCGAGCGCCGCGTCCTCCACCACGTCCCAGTCGCGCGCGGCGCGCTCGGCCTCGGCGACCAGCTCCGCCGTGAACAGCGACATCCCCCAGATCCCGTTCTCGCGCCGCCGGAACGGGTAGCGCGTCCCCCGCGCCGTCTCGATCGTCGCCCGCTCGCCCGCGACCTCCACCTTGGCCATCCCGGACAGGTCGCGGCGCAGCCGGCTCACCCAGCCGAGTCGCATCGCCATCTCCACCCACACGTCGGCCCCGTCCGGCGCGTCCGCAGCCGCGCTGTACGCCGCCACCAGCCTGCCGCGCTCCGGCTCCGGGTACGCCTCCGCCACCCTGTCCCGCGCCTTCTTCCGGTAGTCGCGGATGGTGTACGCCGCGTGCTGCGCCCGGTCTTCCAGGTACGCGAAGCACGCCCGTGGATCGCCGCGCCCGATGCTCCGGGCGATGCGCAGGTACGCCCCCTCGGGCGTGGTGTCCGAGGGGAAGCCGAAGAACGTCTTCCAGGCGAGCCCACCGCCGACGGCGAGGGTGGCGAGGGTGCCAGTGAAGGCGAGGGCGGTGCGGCGCTTCATCGTTCGGGCACTTCGGGCACTTCGGGCACGTCCGCCGCCCCCCCCGAGCGACGCCGCACGCGCGCATCCCTACCACACGCCGCGAGCCCGGCCACGGCCCGCGGCATTCCGTGGCATGCTCCCCCACCGCCCGTGATCGACCCTGTCGCGCTCATCCCGGCCCCCCGGTCCATCCGCACCCGCCGCATCCCGCGCTGCACCGCCTGCGCCTTGCCGCCGCCGCTCTGCCTCTGCGCGGCCCTGCGCGACCTCACCGTCACCCCCCGCACCCAGCTCGCGCTGCTGATGCACCCCAGTGAGCGCTTCAAGAGCACCAGCACCGGCCGCCTCCTCACGCGGGTCATGCCGACGCTCCACCTCCGCCTGCGCGGCACGCCCGGGCTCCCGCCTCCCCCTCCGTTGCCCGAGGCCCGCCGCCTCGTCCTCTTCCCCGACCCCACCGCCCCGGTCCTCACCGCCGACATGGCCGCCTCCGGCCCCGTCGTCCTCCTCGTCCCCGACGGCACCTGGCGTCAGGCCCGCCGCATCACCCAGCGCGACCCTGACGCCTGCCTCGCCGAGCGCGTGAACCTCCCTCCCGGCCTGTCGAGCCGCTACGGCCTGCGCCGCAACCCGCGCCCGGACACCCTCTCCACCTTCGAGGCCGCCGCGTGCGCGCTCGGCATCCTCGAAGGCGAGGCCATCGAAACCCGGCTCATGGAGGCCTTCGACCTCTGGGTGGAGCGCTCGAAGCACCTCCGGGACCACGGTGAGCGCATCGCCGCCGCCTGCCGCTCCGGCGCCTGAACCATCACCCCCCTCTGCTCGGGCGGACCGGAGTTCCCTCCCCACGGCGACACCTTCGGTCCGTCCGGGATTCCGTCGTCACGTCACGGGCACCACGGGGGCTGCGTGGTGGTCCGCCTCACGTGCGCAGCGTGGCGAGCACGGCGTCGCAGAACCGACCGGCGGCTCCGGAGTCCACGGCCTGGATGAACAGATGCGGCTCGATGAGCTCCAGTTCCACGAGCTGGAGCTGACCGTCGCGCAGGAATCCGTCCACGCGTGCATAGGTCGGGCGACCCGGCATGGCCCGCAGCGCGGCTTCGGCCTGCGCCACCACGGCCGCGGAGGGCGCGACCTGCGTCACCGTCGCGCCGTGGTCGGGCTGCGAGCGGAAGTCGCCGGGCTTCGGCAGCTTGCACACGGCGTGGCTCACCTTGCCGTTGAAGAACAGGATCGACCACTCGCCGTCGCGTGGGATCTCCTCGAAGAATGGCTGCACGAGGAGCCCCGAGCTGCCCAGGATCTCCTCGACGAGCGCGAGCACCTCGGGGCCGGGCGGCGCGTCGGCCACGAGCGTCCGCGCGGCGTTCGCGGAGATGGTCGGCTTCACGACGAAGCGCTGGTAGCCCGCCGCGGCGATCTCCCCGGCGAGATCGGGGCGGCTCCCCCTGGGGAAGTGGAGGAACGGCGCCACGGCCACGCCCGCCGCGCGCAGCTCGCACAGGTAGGCCTTGTCCACGTTCCAGCGCAGCACCGAGGGCGGGTTGAGGAGCCGCGCGCCGCGCGCCTCCAGCTCGTCCACCCAGGCGAGGAAGGCGCGCGCGTCCTCGTGGTAGCCCCAGCAGCCGAGGGGCAGCACGGCGTCGAAGCTCGCCCAGTCGACGGACGGGTCGGGGGCCGCGATGACGTCGAGCGTGGCCCCGCGCGCGGCGAACGCCTCCTTCAGGGTGGAGGACTCGTTGTAGGCCGAGAGGGCAGCGTAGGCGCGGTAATACGGGAAGGCGACGAAGGCGATGCGCACGAGCGCGTGGCTAGCAGCGGATCACCAGCGGTGGCAAGGGCGCACGCGCGACGGCCGGGCAAGACAGGGGGGAGCGACGGGGCATGGTAGGCTCGGGGCGTGCACCGCGCCGTCGTCGCCCTGTCCTTGCTGCTCACGGGCTGCAGCCTGTTCGTCGACCTGGAAGCACTCGACAGCGCCAGCGCAGGCTCGGGCGGCGCGACGGCGACGTCGGGCAGCGGCGGGGGCGGCGCAGGGGTGACGGGCCCGGGCGGGAGCGGCGAAGCAGGGGGCGGCGGGAGCGGCGAAGCAGGGAACGGCGGCACGGGCGGCGGCGAGGCGCCCCTCACGCAGTTCGTCGATGACTTCGAGCGCGCCGACGGAGACGCGCTCGGCAACGGCTGGACCGAGAAGAACTCCGAAGCGTTCCGGATCACGGGCGGGACCGTGATCAAGGACGCGACCATGATGTCGGTGTTCAGGAACAACCTCGCCTCCAGGCCTGCGTCGGAGGATCAGCGCGACGTCGAGGTATCGATCGAGTTCCGGCCCACCACCGACGCGTTCCAGTACCCGCAGCTCTTCCTGCGCGGGCAGCGGCTGTCGCTCGACACCTCGAACAACTTCCACGCCTACGTCCTGTATGTCGGCTACCAGATGACGGGCGCCATGCTCGGTTACCAGGATGGCGAAGGCGATGTACAGGATATCGCGAGCCTGGCTGGGACCTACGACTTCGAATCCGGCGCCGTCTACCGCCTCACGCTGAGCGCAGTCGGGGAGGTCCCGCAGCTCACGGCTTCCGTCGAGCGCCGCAACGGCAACGACTGGGTGATGATCGACAGCGTGAGCGGCATGGATCCACGCGCGCTGCCGCTCACCGGGCCAGGCGCGATCGGCTTCAGCGCCCACATCGGAGGAGGTTGCGTCTACGACAACTTCTCCTGGCGCGCGCTGCCCGCGACGCCGTAGCGGGACCAGCGCACCGCCGAACCTTGGACGAACGCTGACGCCCGGGGGAGGGTACCGACGGAGCGCGGACGAAAACCTTGCGCCGCGCACCGACGGATCCGCTCCGCGCAGCACGTATGGAAGATCAATCGCGTGGGGGTGCAGCGCGCGTGTCGAAGGTGTGGCTCACGGTATGGGCTGGGGTCGATCACGCAGATTTCAAGGCCTGGCGATGCGGTTGGCAAACGTGACAAATCCCGCGAGAGGATGGTGATTCCCAGTTCCCAGAGCAGACGAACCGTGGCAGCTTGAACTGGTCAGGCACTCGGATCGGTTCATCCGGAACGCGCGGGCGCCTGATGACTCTGTCGATATCTCCGGGGGGGGATGGGGACATGGAGAAGGGCGCGGCGCGCGTCATCGACATCGAGGGACAGGCAATGGTGACGGACGCCGCGCACGCGGCTCGCTGCCGGACGCACGCTGCGTCAGGCAGGGAGTGCGTGACGTCAGGGGGGCGCAGGCTGCGCGCTGCAGCTCACGCCCGGCGGACCGCGACGGCGCGACGGCGCTGAAGGGCGCCGCACGGCGAGGGTGCGCCGCTGCGCCTCGGCGCACCCGGTTCATGGCATCGCGCGGCGGGTGGGGTGGGGACGAGGCTTCTGCACGAGGGGGAGGGAGGCAGTCATGAGGGCACACTGCATCGTGGGGGCTACAGGGACGGGGAAGACAGCGCGGGCGACGGAGCTCGCGCGGCAGACGGGGGCGCCAGTCGTGGTCCTCGACAGGTTCCAGGTCTTCGAGGACCTGGGTACGGGCACGGGGAGACCGCTCCCGCACGAGATCGCCGGGACCACGCGGCTCTACCTGGCGCGCCGGTACATGATGGATGGCGAGTTCTCGGCGGAGCAGGCGACCCTCGCGTTCCTGCGCACGGTGGGCGCGCTCGTCGAGGATCACGACCTGATCCTGCTCGAAGGGGGCTCGGTGGCGCTCTACGAGATGCTGATGGAGGAGGAGCTGCTCGGCGCGAGCGGGGTCACCGTGGAGCGGACGCGCTGGGCGAGCGTGCCCTCGTACGAGTACACGCTGCGGCGACGGGCGCAGGCGATGCTGAAGCCGGGCGGGGGACGCCGCTCGATGATCGAGGAGGTCGCGCGGGGCTGGGACGATCCGCGGATGCGCGCGTTCCTGGCCACGATCACGGGCTACGACGCGATCATCGCGCACTGCGAGCAGTCGGGCATGGAGCCCGCGGAGCTTTCGGGGGCGCCGCTGGACGCGATGCTGGTGGAGGAGGTGGTGCTGTCCCACCTGCGGTACGCGGCGCGGCAGAACGCGGCGCTGAACCGGCTGTTCGGGGACGCCTCGTTCGGCGCCGAGGGGTCCTCGTGCACCGCGTGATGCGCGACCACACGGGCGGGTGGATCATCCTGGGGAGGAGGCCCCCGCGGACGGCACGCCGCTCGCGGCCGCCGCCTCGTCCAGCACCCCTGACAGGTCGGCCTGGATCTGGTCACGGAGATCTCGCGCGGGCTCGTCGTGGAACGCCAGCGAGACCTCGTGCGGTGCGACGCGCTCCGTCCAGACGTAGAACTTGAGGCGACACGGCGTCTTCTGAGGGGCGCGCGAGGCACGCGAGGCGCGCCGGGAGCCCGTGTCGCCCATGCCCATCGCCTCCACCAGCGTAGGCCAGCGCTCGGGCAGGTCGTCGCGGTAGCGGGCGAGGCCCCAGTCGTCGCGGCGGTCGCGGGTCAGCGCCCGGAGCTGGGTGGCGATGGCGTCTTCGAGCTTGCGGTGCGCATCGGCCGGGAGCATCGGCCACGGGGAAGTGCCGGCTGCTGGCCGCGCGGTGGGGCCGTGGGCGCCCGCGTCGCGGAGCAGGAACAGCTCGCCGAGCACGGTGGTCGCGCGCAGGTGCGCGGCGGAGATCACCACGTCCTCGTTGGGGCCCTCGGCCATCAAGGTCTTGCGGAAGCCAGGCGCGTCGGGGTCCACGATGCCCGCGGCATGCGCGGCGTCCACGGAGTGGCCGAGGGGCTCGGCGGAGCGCTCCCAGTCGAGCAGGATGGCGAGGTCGGGGTCGGGCTGGCAGTAGAGGGTGTGGTCGAACGAGGCGCGCGGGTGCACCTCGCCGTCGTGCACGTGGAGCGTGGGAAAGAAGAGGGTGGAGGGGTCGCGGCGCGGGAACGAGAACGCCATGGGGTGGACGGTGCGCAGGCGCCGGAACCAGGAGAGGAGGCCGCGGGGCCGGCGGAGCTTGAAGACCGCGAAGCCGTGGTCGCGCACCTGGGGGAGCGCGGACCAGACGGTGGAGGGGAGGCGGAAGCGCGGGTCGAGGCGGTCGAAGTCGCCCACGGTCGGCACGTAGGAGGCCTCGAACTCGCCCACGGGGTGGACAGGCAGGGTGGGGCGATCGCCGCCGAGGCGGGAGAGCGCGCCGCCCTTGCGCGCGGGCAAGTAGATCTCGGGGAAGCTCTTGCCGAGGTCGTCGAAGAAGCGGGGGTAGCCGGAGAGGTCGATGAAGGAGACCGCGTCGTCACCGGAGCCCGGGGTGACCGGCAGCGGGAGGACCATGGCGAGGTCCTCGTCGAGGGACACGTTCATGCCGTAGACGAGGACCTCCTGCCCGTCCGGCATGCTGCGCGCGAAGATCTTGGTCGCGGACACGTGGCGCACCGGGCGGGAGAAGCAGCACATCGGGATGGCCCTCCGGGTCGAGCGCTGACCGGCGACGTCGCTGCACACCCTGCCTCGCCGGTCAGGCCTTCCGTTCAGTCGTCGTCGTCGTCCTCGTCGTCCTCGTCGCCACCCTCGTCGTCGTCGTCGCCGAGGCTGTCGTCGTCGCTCACCTCGTCCTCGTCCTCGCTCTCCTCTTCGCTCTCCTCGTCCTCGTCCTCGTCCTCGTCGTCCTCGTCCTCGTCGCGCTCCTCGTCCTCGCGCGGGGGAGGCGCCTCGCTGAGGTCGATCCGGGGGTAGCGGGTCTCCGAGGCGCTGCGCTGCGCGGTGGCCCAGGCGTCGTCGACGTTGACGATCTCGAACCAGCCGAGGTCACCCTCGGCGTTGACGTAGAACTTGCCGTCGGAGGCGTGGAAGCTGGCGGGGGTGACCTTGAAGGCGGCGAGCGTGCGCACGCCGTCCTCGAAGATGCCCCAGACCCGCAGGGGCCTGCCGCTGGAGGCCTGGAGCACGGCGACCCGGCCTTCGCTGAGGATCTCGGCCTCGCGGATGTCGAGCTGGCCGCGGATCTCGACGCGGGGAGTGCCGCCGGCGACGGAGAAGATCCAGGTCTCGGAGGAGGTGCCGACGAGGACGCGCTCGTGGGCGAGGGCCTGGAGCACGTAGATCTCCTTCTCGGTCTTCTCCTTGGAGAAGTCGCGGATCAGCGTGGCCTTGCCGGTCCTGAGATCCACCCGCCAGAGCTTGCCGTCGCCGTCGGTGGGGACGAAGGCCGAGGTCCGGTCGGGGCTCATGCAGATCAAGGTGGACTGGGCGCTCGATTTGAGCTCGGTGTCGAGCAGCTCCTTCCCGCGCACGCCGCCGTAGATGGCGTACCGGAAGGCGGTCTTGCCGTCCTTCTTCCAGCCCGTGTAGAGGTCGCCCGCGCCCGCGTGGACGACCGTGGCCCGCGCCCCGAACAGGGCCTTCACGTCCTTGGGGATCGCCTCGTCGCGCTGGCGGCGCAGGGGGCTCTTCTTGCCGAGGGAGCGCAGGCCCACGCGGCCGGGGGCGGGCTCGACGACGACCTCGTCAGGGGACTTCGGGGGCGCCTCGTCGAGGTCCTCGTCCTCGTCGACGAGCGCGTCGTCGTCGCTGCGCGCGTCGCTCTCCTCGTCGAGGCCCACGTCGTCCGTGGGCCCGCGCTCGAGCACGGGCACCTCGGGGAAGGACTCGGGGCGGGCGTCGAGGAGGGCGCGCAGGACGCTGACGCCAGCGAGCTCGTAGAACTCGGCCTCGTGGCCGTTGTGCTCGAAGAAGACGCGGCCATCCTCGGCGAAGAGTGCGCCGACGTTGGTGTTGGCGCGGGCGAGGAGCCGGAGGGAGTCGCCGTGGAAGCCGTAGAGGGTGATGCCGTCGCGCCCGTCCTCGATGCGCTTCACGGCGACGAGGCGGCCCTCGTGGAGGGTCATCATCCCGTAGCCCTCGATGTGCCAGCGCCGGTCGAGCACGGCGCGGGAGCCCACGCGGCGGTAGGCGTCGAGGGCAGTGCCCGCGAGCATGAGGATGCGGTCGTCAGGTCCGTAGCCGATGTCGCTGAGCGACTCCTCGTGCTTGAGGAGGCGCCGGGCGACGTGGCCCTCGAAGTCGACCTCCCACAGGGAGTCGAAGTCGAGGCCGATGAGCGCGGCGGCGCCGTCGTCGCGCGCGGCGAGGTACGCGGTGCGGCCGCCCGGCAAGGGGGTGTCCTCGGCGGTGTGCAGCTCGCCCCCGACGACCCACGCGGCGACGTGCGGCTTGCGCTTGTCCTTGCAGACGCCGTAGAGGAGGCCGCCTGGACCGAGAGCGACGTCGCCCTCCGCGCCGAAGGGCCTGCGCTGCTCCCTGGTGATCGCGGTGGGCCGCGGCCACTCCGCCCGGGGGATGGGGGCGACCTCGATGGGACCGTGCAAGACCGCTGGCGGTCCGGTCTCCTCGTCCTGATCCTCGTCGGCCTCGGTACGGTTGACTTCGCTGTTCATGCACGCCTCGCGTCGGCGAAGCACCCCGTCGCGCGGGGCGCCATCGACGGCGTGCTGCGCACCCTACCCGAGCACAGGGCGGAGGTGGAGCCCCGGCGTGCGCTCGCGATGACGTGACGACGATGAGGGCGGGTCGCGGGCGGGCCGCAGGCGAGCCGTAGCACCGAGGGGGCGCCGGCTTGACATGGGACGACGCGCTCTGGTGTCCTGCACCCCCAAAGATCGAGGCGCGGCGCGCATCGCGCGTGACCGTACGGACCGCTTGGAGCGCATGAAGCGCACGAAGCACACAGGGCACGTGGAGCGCGCAAGGCGCGCAGGGTAACGACGCATGGGTCACATCGAGGAGCTGTCGGAGACGTTGCGCAAGCTGAGGGAGCTTTCCCCGCTGGTGCACAACATCACCAACTTCGTGGTGATGAACAGCACCGCGAACGCGCTGCTGGCCATCGGCGCGTCGCCGGCCATGGCCCACGCGGTGGAAGAGGTGGAGGAGATGACCTCCCTCGCGCACGCGCTGGTGGTGAACATCGGCACGCTGTCGCTGCCCTGGGTGGAGGGAATGCGGCTCGCGGTCGGCAAGGCGCTCCGGAGGAAGAAGCCCTGGGTGCTCGACCCGGTGGGCGCCGGGGCGACGTCGATGCGGACCCGCATCTCCCGGGAACTCTTGGGGATGAGCCCGACGGTGGTCCGGGGCAACGCCTCGGAGATCCTGGCGCTCGCGTCGGAGGACAGCGGAGGGACCCGAGGGGTGGACAGCACGTACGGGTCCGGCGCGGCGCTGGAGACGGCCCGGGAGCTGGCGAAGCTCCACGGCTGCGTGGTGACGGTGAGCGGCGCCGTGGACTACGTGACCGACGGGACGCGGATGCTGGGGGTCCAGAACGGGCACCCGATGATGACCCGGGTGACGGGCCTGGGGTGCACGGCGTCCGCGCTCGTGGCCGCCTTCCTCACGGTGCAGCCCGACCCGGTGCTGGCCGCGGCGCAGGCGATGGGGGTGCTGGGGATCGCGGGGGAGATCGCGGCGGAGCGGTCGGCAGGGCCGGGGAGCCTGCAGCTCCACCTGCTCGACGTGCTGTACGGGATGGATGACCAGGCGCTCTCGCGGCTGCGGATGGATTGACGGTCGATTGACGGTCAGTGATGCGGGGGGACGCCGGCGGCCATGGCGGAGATGACGAACTGGCCGACCACCGCGAGGTTGCCGAGGACGAACATGCCGGACCGGGCCTTGTCGATGTCGGCGATGTAGAAGACGCCGTGCAGCACGCGGGCGACGATCCAGGCCACGGCGAGGATCGTGGAGAGGGTGGGGTCGGCGTGGGTGACGTGGGCGACGAGGACGGCGATGCCGAAGGGGGGGAGCGCCTCCAGGGCGTTCTGGTGGGCGGCGTAGGCGCGGGCGCCCTTGCCTTCGAGCTGCGCAGTCTGCTTGCGGGGGTTCTTGTTGTCCGCCGTGCCGAACTGCTTCTTGCGCTCGCCCATGGCCGTCATGGCCCAGGGATAGGGCAGGATGATGGCGACAAGGAGACACCAGAGGGGGATGGTCATGCCGCCATCCTCGGGCCGCGCGCTCAGGTCCGCAAGAGGCCTTCCTCGCGGAGCCACGCCTCGCTGCGGCGCATGCCCTCGTCGAGAGAGACGCGCGGCTTCCAGCCGAGGAGCTGCTCGGCCTTCTGGGTCGGGTAGCGCAGGCGGCGGACGTAGGTGCGGAGGCGGAGGGTGGTGAGGGGGATGCCGAGCTTGAAGGTCTCGTTGGCCCAGGCGATGGCGCGCGCAACGGCCATGGGGACGCGCCGGGGGCTCTTGCCGAGCATGCGGCCGTAGTGGCCGAAGAAGGTGGCCCACTCGACGGAGGGGCCGCTGACGTTGAAGGCCTGGCCGGTGGCCTCGGGCCTGGTGGCGGCGAGGAGGATCGCGTCGACCACGTCGTCGATGTAGACGGGGTAGGCGAAGCCGCTCTTGCCGTAGAGAACGGGGACGCCGCGCTGGACGAGGCGGAGCATGCCCGTGGTCCAGCCGGGGGAGCCGGGGCCGATAACCATGGCGGGGCGGAGGATGGTGAGGGAGAGGCCGGCACGCGCGGCGGCTTCCTCGGCGGCCTGCTCGCCGAGGGCCTTGGTGCGGCCGTAGAGGTCGCCCTGGTGGGTGTCGAGGGGGACCGACTCGTCGATGTCGTCGACGACGGGGAGTCCATAGGCGGCGACGGTGCTGACGAGGACGAAGCGGCGGACGCCGGCGGCAGCCGCGGCCTCGATGAGCACGCGGGTGGCGTCGATGTTGATGGCGTAGGCGTCGGCCTCGCCGCCGCGGCCGCGCTGCACCCAGGCGGCGAGGTGCACCACGATCTGCTTGCCGTGGCAGAGGCGCTCCATGGCCGTGCGGTCACGGACGTCGGCGGGGCAGAGGGTGACGCCCGCACTGCGGAGGCGCGCCTCCTCGCGGAAGCTGCGGCCGGTGCCATCGACGCGCGCGCCCTCCTCGGAGGCGAGGCGCTCGGTGAGGCGCCCGCCGATGAATCCGCTGGCGCCGGTGACGAGGATGGGGACGTCGCGCAGGGCGTCGTGGACGAGGCTGGGCATGGTGGGGTCTACGTACTACGAGGAGACGGCGGCGAGGACGTCGAGGAACCGGGCGAGCCACACGGGGTGGGCAGGCCAGGCGGGCGCGGTGACGAGGTTGCCGTCGACCACGGCCTGGTCGACGGGGACGTCGACGAAGGTGGCGCCGGCGAGGCGGACCTCGGGGGCGCAGGCAGGGTAGGCGGTGCAGCGGCGGCCGGCGAGGTCGCCGGTGGCGGCGAGGAGCTGGATGCCGTGGCAGACGGCGGCGATGGGCTTCTTCGCGCTGGTGAAGTGGCGGGTCGCCTCGATGACGCGGCTGTCGAGGCGCAGGTACTCGGGCGCGCGGCCGCCGGGGATGACGAGCGCGTCGTAGTCGTCGGGCCGGATCTCGGCGAAGGTCGCGTTCACCACGAAGTCGTGGCCGCGCTTCTCGGAGTAGGTCTGGTCACCCTCGAAGTCGTGAATGGCAGTGCGGACCTTGTCGCCCTTCTTCTTGCCAGGGCAGACGGCATGCACGGTGTGGCCCACCATCTGGAGGGCCTGGAACGGCACCATGACCTCGTAGTCTTCGACGTAGTCACCGACGAGCATCAACAGCTTTTTCACGCTCATGGAGATCCTCCACAGCCACGCTGCTCCCGCGGGTGGGTCATGTCAATTGCGGGCGGGGGGCGCGGAGGCGCGCGCCTCCGCGGTGGGCATCACGACAGGACGCCGGACTTGGGCTTGAGGAGCGCGGGGAGGTCCGCCTCGCCGAGACGCTGGCGGAGGTTCACCTCGATCATCCGGCTCAGGCTGGAGAGGGGCAGGTCGTTGGGGTCGAGGCCGAAGGGGTTCTCGACCTCGTCGCCGATCGCGTCGAGGCCGTAGAAGGCGTAGGCGACGATGCAGACCACGACGGGCGTGAAGACGCCCACCGTCTTGACCAGGCCGAAAGGCAAGGCGACGCAGTAGATGGCCACGATCTGGTGGATGAGCGAGGTGTACGAGAGGGGGATGGGGGTGCTCTTGATGCGCTCGCAGCCACCCTGGATGTCAGTGAGCAGGGTCAGGCTGTGCTCGATGACCGGCAGGTGCATGGCGTGGACCCAGCCGCGCTGCCAGGCGTCGCGGAGGCGGTGGCCCAGGGCCTGGACGATGGCGTTGGGGCGGTTCACCTCGTCGCGCAGCGCCTCGATCTCCGTCGCCGAGAGGAGCCCGTCGAGCTCCTCGAGCCGGTCCTGGTCGCGCAGGTGCATGCGGAAGCAGTGCACGAAGGCGATCAGGCGGTAGACCATCTCGCGCCGGAAGGCGGTGATGGCCTCGTCGGCGGGGGCGTCGTCGGCCGCGTCGACGCCCGCGCGATCACCTGCACGGTCAGGGGACGTGGCGATGAGGGTGAGGAGCTGGCGGGTGAGGCTGCGGCTGGTGTTGACGAGCTGCCCCCAGAGCTTGCGGCCCTCCCAGAAGCGGTCGTAGCTCGTGTTGTTGCGGAAGCCGAGGAAGATGCTCAGCGAGAGCCCGACCAGGGTGAAGGGGATGGTGGTGAGGTCCGGGTGGAAGAAGGAGACGCGGAGGTCGATGACCGTGACCACCACCGCGAGCAGGGTGGTGACGATGAGGCGGCCGCGCATGCGCGCGAGCGCGGTACCGCGGTACTTCAGGAGGAGGCGAAACCACGAGTAATGGCGCTCCGGAACGATCATTGGCAGCCTCTCGAAGGGGCGCCGCGCGTACCATGAGCCGGCGCTCGCCACCATTGCCCAAGATGGGACAGGGGGGGGTTCCCCGCCAATGCGTCGGCCGGCGCGTCGGCGAGCACGTCGGCGAGCACGTCGGCGAGCACGTCGGCGAGCACGTCGGCGAGCACGTCGGCGAGCACTCGAAATGGCGGGATGCGCCCCGGGCGTTGTTGACACGTGATGACGTGCCCGTAGCATTGCCGATAACCAGGATGCCCCTCTTTGTTCGACGTGCACGCGCGCTGCCGTGCTGGCTCATGGCCGCGTTGTTCCCTGCCACCACGACGCTCCTCGCCTGCGGAGGGGGAGGAGAAGAGCCTACGCCCCCGGGCGGCGACGGCGGAACGACGACCGTCTCCGGGACAGGAGGTGCTGGCGGCGAAGGCGGCGGCGGAACCGGGGGGTCCGGAGGCACGAGCGAGCCATGCGGCGTCTGCGGCGAGAACGCGAGCTGCGGGGCCGAGGGGGCGTGCGTCTGCAACGAGGGGTACAGCGGTGACGGGCAGTCGTGCGACGACGTCGACGAGTGCTTCGATCAGCTCGACGACTGTCACCCGAGCGCGGCGTGCACGAACACCGAGGGGAGCTTCACCTGCGCGTGCCCCTCGGGCACCGTGGGCGACCCCTACGCGGGCTGCGAAGCGCGCTACAAGGGCATCGCCTCGGGGAGCTACCACACCTGCGCGCTGCGGGTGGACGGCGCGGTGGTCTGCTTCGGCGCGGGGGGCAACGGGAGGCTCGGCAACGGGCTCGGCGCGAACCAGGCGACGCCGGTGCGGGCCGGCGCCGCGAGCAACTGGGCGCACCTCGCGGCCGGCGCGTCGCACACCTGCGGCATCAAGGAGAACGGCAACGTCTGGTGCTGGGGCAACAACGGCAACGGTCAGCTCGGGCTCGGGAACACCGAGAGCCAGTCGCTGCCCGCGTGGGTGAGCCTCGACAGGACGTGGACCGGGGTGGCCGCAGGCGAGCAGCACTCGTGCGCGGTGGAGAGCGACGGCACCCTCTCGTGCTGGGGGCGCAACAATGCCGGGCAGCTCGGGGTGGGCGCCGCGGTGACGCAGGCGGTGTCGCCGACCTACGTGAGCGTGGATCCTGCGGCGCTGACACCGGAGAACGACTGGCTCCACGTGGAGGCGAACCGGGAGTCGACGTGCGCGCTGAAGCAGGACGGGCGCCTCTACTGCTGGGGCCAGAACAGCGACCTGCAGATCGCGAAAACGGGTGGGGGCACGGTGCCGACGCCCTCGCTCGTGGAGACCGCGGCAGGCGCGATGGACATGGACTGGGCGGCGGTGTCGGTGGGGCCCACGAGCTGCGCCGTGAAGATGGACGGGCGGCTGTTCTGCTGGGGGCGCGGTGCGGAAGGGCAGCTCGCGAACGGGGTGCTGGCCGCGAGCGCGGTGCCGGTGCAGGTGGCGCCGGGCACGACGTTCGCGAAGGTGCGCGCGGGCATCACCCACGTCTGCGCGATCGACACGGCGGACGCGCTGTCGTGCTGGGGGCGCAACCAGTCGGCGCAGGTGGAGGCTGGCCAGAACACGGCGGTGACCTCGCCGCGGCCGCGGGGCGCCGGGTCGAGGTGGGTCGACGTGGCGCCAGGGCTGACGCACACCTGCGCGCTCGACGACGAGGGGCGCGTCTCCTGCTGGGGGTCGCGCCTGTACGGCCAGCTCGGCGACGCCATGACGAGCCTGGAGACCACGGCCGCGCCGATCGGCACCGCGTCCTGGGCGCGGGTCGACACCTTCGGGGAGCTGGGGTGCGGCATCCAGGAGGGCGGGGACCTGTACTGCTGGGGGAACAACGAGACCGGGCAGCTCGGCTTCGGGGACACGGCGAGCCGCGCGGCGCCGACCGAGGTGACGACGGCGCTCTCCTTCAGCAGGATCGCGATGGGGCGGCAGCACGCCTGCGGCATCACCAGCGCGGGGGCGATCGTGTGCTCGGGCCGCAACTCCAGCGGGCAGCTCGGCCGGGGCAACACCACGCCGGCCACGACCTTCGAGGCGATCCTGACCCAGGGCAAGCCGTACAGCGGCCTCACCTGGGGCGAGATCGCGCTCGGCGAGGATCACGGCTGCTCCATCGCGACGAACGGGACGCTGTGGTGCTGGGGGCGCAACAACCAGTACCAGCTCGGCGCCGAGCAGAACCCGGCGGTCGGCTCGCTCCGGGAGGTGCTGCCCACCGGCGAGTGGACCGCAGTCGCGGCGGGGCAGTTCCACACCTGCGCGACGCGCGCCGACGGGGCGCTGTGGTGCTGGGGGCGCAACAACGAGGGGCAGATCGGGGTGGGGACGGCCGGCAACCCGACGGGGAAGAACGGCTACGTGCCGACCTCGCTGGGCACCGGCTGGCGGCCGGCGCTGGCGGGGGGCGTGAGCCACACCTGCGCCATCAAGCAGACCGGGACGCTGTGGTGCTGGGGCCGCAACGCCAACGGGCAGCTCGGAGACAACACCACCACCGACAACCCGGCGCCGCTGCAGGTGGGGACCGACACGGACTGGGTGGAGGTGACCGCGGGCAACTCCAACACCTGCGCGCGCAAGCAGAGCGGCGCGGTGTACTGCTGGGGGTTCAACGGCACGGGGCAGCTCGGGCTCGGTGACGTCACCCAGCGCCGGGTGCCCTTCCTGCTGGGCGGCGCGGCGGACTGGGGCTCGATCCGGCTCGGGTTCACGCACGCCTGCGGGCTCTCCACGGACGGGGCGCTGCGCTGCTGGGGCTCGGGAGAGAACGGGCAGAACGCGCAGGGTGACGGCTTCTCGGCGGACCTGGTGGCCATCGCGGAGGCGAAATGAGGCGCGCCCATCGGGCAGGGGCGAGGGCCTTCGGGCAGCTCCCGGGCGGCGCGTGGCTGGTCCTCGCGGCGCTGTGCGCGGCATCCTGCGGGGGCGATGAGGGGAGCGGGGGCGGCGCGGGCGGCGCGGGCAGCGGCGGCGCGGGGGCCGGTACAGGCGAGGGAGGCGCTGGCGCGGGGGATCCGTTCGCCATCGACGAGTGCACGGAAGGAACGCACGACTGCGTAGAGGACGCGGAGTGCACCGACACGCCGGCCTTCTACGAGTGCACCTGCCGCCAGGGCTTCGAGGGCGATGGGCACACGGGCGAGGGGCACGGGTGCACCGACGTCGACGAGTGCGCGATGCTCCTCAACGACTGCGATCCGATGGCAGTCTGCACGAACACGCCAGGGAGCTTCACCTGCGCGTGCCCGCCCGGGACCGAGGGCGACGGGCACACCTGCGACGCGACGTACCTGACGGTCGCCGCGGGGCAGTACCACGCCTGCGCGGTCCGGAGCGACCACACCCTGTGGTGCTGGGGGCACAACACCAGCGGGCAGATCGGCACCGGCACGGGCGACGCGGTGTTCGTGCGGCCCGCGATGGCCGGTGGTGCCTCGGACTGGGTGGCAGTGACCGCGGGAGGTTCGTTCACCTGCGCGCTCAACGAGGCGCACCGCGCCTTCTGCTGGGGGACGAACAGCCTGGGTCAGCTCGGTGACGGGACCACCACGAACCGGCCCAACCCCACAACGGTGGTCGGCGACGTGAGCGACTGGGCGACAATCGAGGCAGGCTCGGGCCACGTCTGCGGGCTGCGCGCGGGCGGGGAGCTGTACTGCTGGGGCTACAACAACCGCGGTCAGCTCGGCGACGGGAACACCACGAACCTCACCCAGCCGACGCAGGTGGGCACCGATCTCTGGATCTCCATCTCGGCAGGCAACGAGTTCACCTGCGGCGTGCGCGCCGACCACACGCTGTGGTGCTGGGGGCTGAACACCAGCCGTCAGCTCGGGGACAACACCAACGCGGGGACAAAGCCAAGCCCCACCCAGGAGGCCACGCTGGCCACCGACTGGGCCTCGGTCTCCACGGGCGGGGGCTATGCGTGCGGGGTGAAGGTGGACGGGACGCGCTGGTGCTGGGGAGCGAACACGCTCGCCCAGGCCGGCAACGGGGCGCAGCTCCCGACAACCCTCACCCAGCCCCAGGCCGTCGACGCGGAGACCACCTGGCACCGCATCGACGCCGGGGAGTACGCGGCCTGCGCGCTCCGCGCCGATCGGACGCTGTGGTGCTGGGGCGAGGGGACCATGGGGCAGACCGGTCAGCCCGGCAACGAAGGGGTGCTGGCGACGCCCGCGCAGGTGGGCACCGGCGCGGACTGGCTGACCCTCGCGAGCGGGCTGCGGTTCGCGTGCGGGGTGCAGGAGGGCGGGCACCTCTCCTGCTGGGGCTCGGCGAGCCGCGGCGCGACGGGCCTGGGGTTCGCGTCAGATCGCACGACCCCCACCGCAGTGGGCACGGCGAACGACTGGACCTGGCTGGCAGTGCAGCTCGACGACGGCTGCGGGATCCGGGGCACAGGCGACCTTTATTGCTGGGGGCGCAACGTCTACGGGCACCTCGGCGACGGGACGACGGTGGCGCGCGCAGCGCCGACGCCCATCGGGGCCGGCAAGACCTGGAAGCGCGTGGCCGTGGGGCGCACGCACACCTGCGGCATCGCGGAGGAGGGCGGGGTGAACCAGGTGCTCTGCTGGGGCTGGGACAACAACGGGGAGCAAGGAAACGGGACGGCGGTGACGACGCCGCAGCCCCTCCCCTCCCCCGTGGTGGCGCCCGCGCCCGCAGACGTGCCCTGGACCGAGATCGCGGCAGGCTACAACCACACCTGCGCGGTGCGGCAGAATGGTACGCTGGCGTGCTGGGGCCGCAACGCGAACGGGCAGCTCGGCGACGGGACGACGGCAGGCCGCGCGCAGCCGGTGCTGGCACTGCCAGCAAACGTGACCGACTGGAAGAGCGTCGCCGCGCACGGGGACACGACCTGCGCGCTGCGCGCGACCGGGGCGCTCTACTGCTGGGGCGCGAACGGCAGCGGTCAGGTGGGCACCGGCGCCACCAGCGCGGCGGTGAGCACGCCGTCGCCCGTGGACGGGGGCCCCTGGGCGACGTTCGACGTGAGCGCGAACCACGCCTGCGCCGTGGCAACGAACGGGACGCTGTGGTGCTGGGGCCGGAACGCGAACGGCGAGAGCGGGATCGGGAGCAACGCGAACCCGCTGCTCCAGCCCACCCAGGTGGGTACCGACACCGACTGGGCGCGGCCGAGCCTGGGCCAGGGGGTGTCGACCTGCGCAATCAAGACCGGCGGGGCGATGTTCTGCTGGGGCAACGGGTCGTACGGCCAGCTCGGGCTCGGGAACCTCAGCTCGTTCAACGCGCCGCAAGCCGTGCCCAGCGTGATGCCATGGCAGTCCGCAGCGCTCGGCAACGAGCACGCCTGCGGTCTGTCACTCGGGGGCAACCTGCTCTGCTGGGGCGCGAGCTACTGGGCCCAGCTCGGCTCCGGCCAGCCCTTCACCGCCACCCCCACCCCCATCGTCGACCCCGAATAGGTACTGGTACTGCGTACCCTGGAGCAGGGGCCTCTCGGCCCCTACGCTCCCGATGGTCGCTACCCCTCCTGCCTGAGGCAGGCGTCGCGCGACGACCGGAGACGAACCCGGGAGATCTAAGGAACCTACGGCGAGACGATCTGCCCAGGGGCACGGCGTCGCGGCTGGCGCGAGCGGTTCGCGGGGAGTGGGGCCCCGACGGGATTCACTCCCGGCGGGGCGAGGGGACGCGAGTCCCCTCGTGGAGACTCAAGGATTGGCGAGCATCGCCTGGATGAGCTTCGGCTCCTGGTTGGAGATGTGATCGTAGGGCAGCCCGGCGGCGCGCAGCAGGGTGGCGTGCACGTCGGAGGGCTTGATGATGGTGCCCATCTCGTCGTCAGGGGCGCCCGTGGCGACGTTGATCGGGCGGCCGTCGTAGTTGGTGTCCTTGGTGGCGCCAATGACCTGGTTGCCGCGGATGCCGTGGCCCGCGACGAGGCACGCGGAGGCCAGGTGGTGATCGCGGCCTCCCTGCTGGTTGATGCGCGGGGTGCGCGCGAACTCCGAGAAGCAGAGGAGCGTCGTCCGGTCCCAGAAGGACTTGCCGTTCTTGTCCTCGGTGTTCTGCAGGTAGGTGATGAGCTCACTCACCGCGTCGAACCCGGAGCGCTGCCGCGCCGGGTGGTTGGAGGGCCAGTCGTCGTCGAAGTGCGCGTCGGTGACGTTCACCAGCCGGAGCAGCACCACCTGGGAGATGCGGTTCACCAGGGCCTGCGCCGCGAGCGCGGCCTGGCCGCGGGGCTTGCCGGCGAGCGCGGCGGCGGGGTTCGTGGGGTCCACGCTGAAGGCCTGGTAGAGCTTCTCGAGCTGGCTGCCCGCGGGCGGGTTCGACTTGAAGTCGAAGTGCTTCCACAGCCCGCCGTTGGCGAGCGACTGCGCCGAGCCCCACGCGGAGAGGTGGGTCTTGAGCTGGCCCCCGGCGTCGAGCTGGCGGTGCACGCAGCTATTCGTCTGGTGGAACTTCGCGGCAGCCTGCTCCACCTTGCCGTCGAGCGCGACGGAGGCGTTCAGCGGCCGCAAGACCTGCAGCATCTCGTTGTAGCTCGGCACCTGCAGGCCGCTCGCGAGCGGGGTGAGGCCCTCGTTGTAGGTCTCGGCGCCGCCGGCGACCAGGTTCGGGATCTCGTGGGCGTCGAAGGCGTTCGACGCCGCAGCCCACCAGGTCTCCAGCGAGCTGCCCGAGGCCGCGAGCCCACGCGGGAACTTGCCGGTGAGGAAGTAGCGCCGCCCCACCTCGTGGGTCAGCGTCCCCATGTTCACGCCGCGCACCACGCAGAGGTCCTGGAAGTGCTCCCGCGCGAGCTTGCTCATGGTGGGCCCGAAGGCCACCTCGCTGCCCACGGGCTTGACGAGCCCGGTGCCGCCGGTCTCCTCGATGACGTTCTTGGTCGGAACGTCCGTCACCATGTCGAAGCCAGTGAAGATGCCGCCCGCGGGCTCGTTGAAGTCCTGGTGGTTGCGGGGATCGAGGCAGTACAGCGTGTCCCACCCGTTGGCGAACTCGCACATCACGAGGAGGGGCGCGTTGTCGGGATCGGTCACGTCGGCGCGGGCGTGGCGCAGGCCGAGGAGGCCGTCGAGGAGCAGCGCGCCACCGCCGAGCCCCAGCGCGCCGAGGGCGGCGCGGCGGGAGATCTGGGTCTTCTTGCTCATGGCTGGGTTCTTCTCCTCAGTCGTTGTGAAACAGCGGTGACTCGAACAGCGCCACGCACACCCCGCGCCACCCTTCGGCCGCCGGGGTCAGCTCGCTGCCGGCCGGCGAGGCGACGCTCTCGACGCCGGCGTCGTACACGCCGCGGAGCGCCGGCAGGAGCTCGTCGGAGGCGGCGACACGCAGGCCGAGGAAGCGGAGCACGAGGTACTGCAGGTTCGCGGTGATCTGCGCCTCGGTGGCGCTCCCGTCCACGGGCGCCGCCGGGAACAGGGCGCGCGTCCCGGCGTCGAGGCGCACGAGGTCGTTCTTCGCCATCTGCGTGCAGATGTCGCGGGCCGCGTCGCCGACGAACTTCACATAGAGCGCGTTGGAGACGGTGCCCTCCTCGGTGGACGACTGGAAGTCGGGCCTGCCGAGCGCCTTGCCGAAGGCCGCGTCGCTGAAGCCGTCGCGGTTGTTGAAGCGCCAGAGGATGGGGTTGCCGGCGATGTCGTTGCCCGCGACCCTGCGCATCGACGCCTGCAGGGTGTCGATGGTCATGCGCCGCACGGAGCGCGAGGTGCCCTGGAGCGCGCCGCCCCCGAGCTCTTCGGGCCCGACGCCCGGGATGCCCTCGGCGCCGACGCCCGGGTGCTCGAAGGGAGGATCCCCTTCGAGCGGCGTCGTCCCTCCCTTGTCCACGAAGCACCCGGACGCGCAGGCGAGGAGCGCGGCAAGCCCGGTGCGGACGATGCAGCCTCCGCTCATGGCATCCTCCGGTAGATCGAGAGCGTGAGCAGCCGCTCGACGAGCAGCTTGAAGTTGTCGTGGGTGCGGAACTCCTCCGCGATCTCCTCGATGAGCTTGCCCTCGTAATCGGTCGAGGTCGCGTCGAGGTTCGGCGCGCGCTTCATCAGGAACTCGAACATGTGGCGCGTCGCGATCACGTGGAACAGACCGCTGTCGATGTTCGCCTGGGCGATCCCCTCCGGCCCCTCGTCGAAGTTCGGCCCGATCAGCGGGTGGGCGGCGTCGTCGTACTGGAGCGCCTTCAGCTTGTAGGTGCGGATGTCGGGGTCCACGAGGTCCGGGACAGCCGAGTAGTAGCGGTCGCACCAGCCAGCGTTGCGGGGGGCGATGCCCTTCGCGCAGGCGCTCGCGGTGGGGTACGCAGGCTCGAAGTCCCTCAGCGCGGTCGTGCCGGACTCCACGAACACCCCGAAGTGCGCGGCGAGGGGCTCCAGCGTCACGTGGCAGCCGCGGCAGACGCAGCGCTGGGTGAGGTCGTCGCCTTCCTTGGCGCAGCCCGTGTCCTTGGTGCCCGAGGGCTGGAAGTGCTGCCCCTCGAAGGCGATGCGGAAGCGATTCGCGCGGGCGCGGTTGGTCTGGAAGCGGAGCAGGTACGCCGGCAAGGTGAGGATGCCGGAGTGCGGCGACTCGCGCTCGATCTGCACCCACTGGTCCGCCGCGGTGAAGGGCAGCTCCGGCAGCACCCCGTCGGCAGGCTGCCGCACGTTCTGGGTGAGCGAGAGGCTCTGCCGCTGCCCGAGGTAGGTGGCGTAGTGGGTGAGCGGGCCGTTCACCCAGCTCCGCTTGGTGGTGATCAGCCGAGAGTAAGGCTCCTGGCCGCTCGTGTGATCGTCGACCAGGCGCAGGAGCTGCTCGCGCATCGAGGTGAGCACCGCCGGCTGCACCGTGCCGGACACCATGCAGTAGTTGAGGTTCGGCCCGCAGCCGCAGGACTTCGACTTGATGGCGAGCACGCTGTCGCAGGAGTGCGTCCCCGCGTCCGGATCGCCGTCGGGCAGGGTGTACTTCTCCGTGGTCTGGGCGTCGAAGGCGCACACCTTGATGGTCGCGTTCGGGTTCGCGTCCCAGTACGGGTGCACCTCGACCCAGCCCTCGGCGACGAACGCGCCCGTGCCGTCGACGCCCGCGGGCTCCGCGTTCGGCAGGCCAGAGGCGGCGTCGTACCCCAGCTCGGATTGCGGACGGTTCTGGCAGAAATGCGTCCCGTCACCACCCCGGAAGAGGCGCGAATTGCCGGCGCCGGGGACGTAGTACACCAGGGTGGTGTCGGGAAACCGCGCCGTGGTGAGCGCGAAATTGACGTTCCCGAGCGCGACGTTGGGGTTCGTCCAGAGGAGGCTCTCGTGATAGCGGCGCATCTGGAGGCGAAACTCGTCGCTGTCCAGGTAGGCCTTGATGACCTCCGGGGGGATCTCGTCGACGCCCTCCACCGCCTCGTACTCCGCGACGTCGGGCACGACGCCGCGCAGATCGAGCGACAGCCGCCGGAGCAAGCGCTCGGGAGACAGCTCGCGGTGGAGGTAGCACTGGTCCTCCTCGGCAGACGCCGACGAGGCCAGCACGGAGCAAAGGGCAAACCCCAGCGCTTGCCAGGGACGGGATGTCTTCATGGCGGGCAGGTTTCAGATGGCAATGGCAGACGGCGCCCGCGCGGGGCGAGCGCGAGAGACGCCTGTGCGGGCGTTATCAACCGACCAGAATCACCAGGTCACGTCAAGAAGAAGCGTGAATGCCTTACACAGTTCTCGCCCGCTTCCTGGTAACGTTGCGGTGTGCTCCGAAGACTGTTTCCGACGTGCGCATCTGCGGCCTGGATGCTGATCACCCTCGCAGGGTGTGGGGGAGAAGAAGCTGCACAGCCAGGCCCGCCAGGTGGTGGCGCAGGGCCGGAAATTGCCGTGGTCCACGGCGCGCCCAGAGCCATGGGCGAGGAGCCGGCGAGCGAGGAGCACGCCGTCGAGGGATATGCCGCTGCAATGGCATCCAATGGGGCGCTGGTGGCGGTGGGGACGACGAAAGCCGTCTATGAGCTGGGCGCCTCCGGACCCCTCCAGCTCGCTATCGTGGGAGACGGGCCTGATCTGCCGGTGTCGACGGGTCAGGTGCGGGCAATGGCTCCTTATGAGGAGGGGCTGCTCGTCGCCGCCGAGGGGGGATTGTTCTACACGGCCGGTGGCGCGCTCCAGCCGTCGCTCGGGTCCGAGGCCCTCGCCGCGCTCACCATCACCGCCATGAACGCGCGGGTCGTGCGGGTCACCACGGGCGAGGATGACGCGACCGAGACGCACCTGGCGCTCGTCACCACGGACGGCGCTCGCGAGCTGAGCCGCGGTGAGATGGTGAGCTGGACGGTGGAGGGCGAGGCCGGCGCGCCGACCGCGATGCTGGCGCAGCAGGACCGGATCATCCTCGCCTTCGAGGAGCGGGTGTACGAGATCGACAAGGCGACCAGCAAGGCCTACCCGGTGCTGTTCGACGCCGGCCGCATCCGCGCCATCGCGTGCGACAGCCTCGCCTGCGAGGAGGGCTCGCTCATCTACCTCGCCTCCGACGAGGGGCTCGTGGAGCGCTCGCCCGACGGCGCTTACACCCTGTATCCGCTCGCCGCCGAGGGTGAGCCCGCGGTGGCCGTGGAGTCGTTCGCGCTCGATGCCCAGAAGCAGCGCCTCTACGCGCTCGCCGGCCCGAGCGTGCTGCGCGTCCACGCGGGCGCGCTGCCGGACGCGATCGCCACGGCCACGCCCGCCGATCTGCCGCGCCGCATCGCCGTGGACAAGCTCGGCGACGTCTGGTCGGGCGGTGGCCTCGCGGTGCGCAAGCACGCGGTGGGGGCGCCCCTGAGCTTCGCCGCCGACGTGCGCCCGATCATGCACGAGTACTGCGCAGGCTGTCACGCGGACGGCTCCCAGGGCGCTCCGCGGGTCGACTTCACTTCGTACGACGTGATGCTCGAAGCTGCCGACGTGCTCCTCGTCCGGGTGACTCAGGGCACCATGCCCCCCGCCGGCTACGAGAAGAAGCTCCCCAAGGAGAAGATCCAGATCCTCATCGACTGGGACGTCACCCGCGCGCCCTGACTCCCGCATCGCCGCATCGCCGATGCAGGGAATGCATCGCCCCTCCCGCGCGGCATCTCCTACGCTCGCTGGTACCTTCGAGACACGGCGAAAGGATCGAACGATGACCACGGTGCTGGTGACGGGCGCGACGGGCACGATCGGGACGCAGGTCGTGAAGAGCCTGAAGGGCAAGGACGTCACCCTGCGGATCGGGCTGCGTGATCCCAGCAAGGGAGATGCCTTCCGCGCGGACGGCGCCGAGGTGGTCGCCTACGACTACGATCGGCCGGAGACGCTGGAGGCCGCATTCGCCGGCGTCGACCGGGTGTTCCTGATGACCCCCTTCGTGGAGAGCGCCCTGCCCCTCGTGCAGCGCGCCGTCGCGGCGGCCAAGGCGGCGCACGTGAAGTTCATCCTGCGCCTCTCCGCCTTCGGGGCCGACCCTCACGCCACACGCGCCCTCATGCTCGATCACGGCCAGTGCGACAGCGCCATCAAGGACAGCGGCATTCCCTGGGCCATCGTCCAGCCCCAGGTCTTCCAGGACAACACGCTGACCAGCAGGCTCCCCACCATCAAGTCGCAGAACGCGTTCTACGGGGCCTCGAAGGGGGGTCGCCTGGCCGTCGTCAGCTCCGCCGACGTCGGCGCCGTCGCCGCCGAGATCCTGAGCAACCCCGACCCGCACCGCGGGCAGGTGTACATGCTCACCGGCCCCGAGGCGCTCACGAACACCGAGGCGGCCGAGAAGCTGTCGCAGGTTACCGGCCGCACCATCAGCTACATCGACCTCGCCCCCGAGGCCTACCACGGTGCCCTCACGGGCGCCGGGCTCCCCCCCTGGGCCGCCGACGCCATCGTGGGCCTGGATCTCGCGACCGCGAGGAGCGAGGCGTCCGCCGTGACCCCGACCGTGCAGGAGATCCTGGGCCGTCCCGCCGAGACGTTCGACGCGTTCCTCACCCGACACCGCGAGCAGTTCTAGCGCAGGGCCGATAGGCCCCTGATCCGGGAGACGCAGGACTAGGATGCGTCTCCATGTCGACAGTCCTCCAGGAGCTCGTGCAGCAGCTCGCCCTCGAGCGGCTCGAAGAGAACCTCTTCCGCGGCCACAGCCACGACATCGGCTCGGGCAGGGTCTTCGGGGGCCAGGTCCTCGGCCAGGCCCTCTCCGCGGCCGTGCAGACCGTCCCTCCCGAGCGCCACGTCCACTCCATCCAGGCCTACTTCCTGCGGCCCGGTGACCTGAAGCGTCCCATCATCTACGACGTCGATCGCATCCGGGACGGCACCTCGTTCACGACCCGCCGCGTGGTGGCCATCCAGCACGGGAAGCCCATCTTCAACATGGCCGCCTCGTTCCAGCTCGTGGAGGAGGGCTTCGAGCACCAGGACCCCATGCCCAAGGTCTCGCCTCCCGAGACGTTCCCCACGGAGCGGGAGATCGTCACCAGCGTCGCTGGCCGTCTGCCTCGCCAGGTGCGCGAGCGCGCCCTCGCCGAGCGCCCCTTCGAGGTGCGGCCCATCGATCCCGACACCGACCTCTTCATGCCCGAGCCGCGCCCCCCGACGCGCAGCGCCTGGCTCCGGGCTGCCGCGCGCCTGCCCGACGATCCGGGGCTGCACCGGTACCTGCTGCTCTACGCCTCGGACTACGCCTTCATCACCACCGCCCTCCGCCCGCACGGCGTCACCTGGCTCTCTCCGGGGATGCAGGTCGCGAGCCTCGATCACGCCATGTGGTTCCACCGCCCCTTCCGCGTCGACGAGTGGTTGCTCCACGTCTTCGAGAGCCCCACCGCGCACGGCGCCCGCGGCCTCGCGCGCGGGCGGGTCTTCACGCAGGACGGGAGGCTCATCGCCTCGACCGTGCAGGAAGGCCTCATCCGCCAGCGCGCGCCGCAGCCCTGAGCGTCAGCACGAGGTGTTGCAGGCGGTGGACCCATCCGGGCAGAGCATCCCTGCGCCTTGCGTGCAGGTGACCTCGCACCCCTCCTCCAGGGCCTCGCAACGCACCAGGCACCCGCCGCAGGACACCTCGCAGTCCCCGCGGCAGGTGACCTCGCAGGAGCCGGTGTTCTCGCAGGTCACCGCGCTCCCAGGACCCACCACGGCCTCGCACGACCCCACGGAGGCGCAGGAGACGTCGCTCGCCGCCCCCGCCTTCACCTCGCACCGGCTGGCGTTGTCGCAGGCGTACCGGCAGCCATCCCCGCAGGCGGTGCCGCAGGCATCGACGCTGCTGCAGGTGACGTCGCAGTCGCGCCCGCACTCCGAGGCGCAGGAGGGCGTGCCCCTGCAGTCCACCGAGCAGCCATCGGCGCAGAGCGTGTCGCACGCGTCCGTGCTCTCGCAGTCGATGGTGCAGTCGGGGGTGTCGCCGCAGTCGATCGCGCACGTGGGCTCGTCGACGCAGAGACACTCGGGCCCATCGCAGTAAGGATCGTCGGTGCCGCACGCGACCAGCAGACCGGAGAGGAGCACGCTGAGGAGCCCCCTGCTCTGGTAGCCTCGCTCCGTGGCCCCGCGCGGATTCCAGTCACCCCGTCGTCTAGCCCAGATCTCCATCGCGCTCCTCTCCTTGGTACTCGCGCTCGATGTCGCGAACATCGTCTCGTACCTCATGCAGGTCGGCCTGCTCGAACAGATCGCGGCCGGGCAGAGCATCGACCAGGCGGTGGGCGAGTCCAACGACGCCCGCATCGAGGCGCTCACCCTCATCTACAACGTCGCCCTGCTGCCCGCGGCCATCGCGTTCCTCACCTGGTTCCACCGATTGTACTCGAACCTCAGGCCCATCACGGACGAGCCGGTCCTGCACTCCCCTGGCTGGGCGGTGGGCTCATTCTTCGTCCCCTTCATCAACCTGGTAATGCCTTACCAGCTCATGCGGCACGCCTGGTCCCACAACGCTCCGCCGAGCGAGAGAGACCGCGCCCCCCTCCTCGGCTGCTGGTGGGGAGCGTGGGTCCTGCGCCTCGTCGCCAGCCGCGTCGCTGCCGTCTACACCGAGATGGCCGGCGAGGACATCCATCGGCTCATCGCGATGACCTGGCTCCACATCGCCTCTGGCGTGATCAGCGTCGCGGCCGCCGTCCTCGCGATCCTGGTGGTGAAGCGCCAGACCGACCACCAGATCGCGCGCGCCAGCAGCGGCACGGTGGCCGACGTCTTCGGCTGAGCAGGGCGCACCGCCTGCACGCTGCGGGCTGGGATGAGCCGGATGGCAAGGCGGGCCGAGGGGACGCGCGTCCCCTCAGGGAGACTCAAAATGCGTGGACGAACAGCCCGCTCCGGAGCTTGGGCTCGAACCAGGTGCTCTTCGGGGGCATGAGCAGGCCGGCATCACTCACCGCGAACAGCTCCGCGATCTGCGTGGGGTACAGGTGCACGGCCAGGGTCATCTCGCCGCTGTCCACGCGCCGTTCCAGCTCCTTGATGCCGCGGATGCCGCCCACGAAGTCCACGTGCTTGTCCCGCCGCGGGTCCTCGACGCCGAAGATGGGGCCGAGGAGCTGATCCTGGCAGATGGAACAGTCGAGCGAAGCCACGGGATCTGCGGTGTCGTAGCTGCCCTGCCGGACGCGCGCCGTGTACCACTGTCCGCCGAGGTAGATCCCGAACGCCTTGGGCCCGCGCGGTGACGCCGCCTCGCCGCTCTCCGCGGGCGAGACGTCGAGGCGCTCCTTCAGCGCCGCGAGCAGCGCCTCTGTGCCGCGCCCCTCGCGGTCCCGGACCACCCGGTTGTAGGGAAGGATCTGCATCTGGTCGTGGGGGAACACGACGGCCAGGAACACGTCGTGCTCGCGACCGTCGCCGCGCAGCTTGCGGTGCACGCGGGCTGCCGCGGCGCTCCGGTGATGCCCATCCGCGACGTACAGGGCGGGGACCGCCATGAAGCGCTCTTCCAGCGCCGCCGTCGCCTCGCGGCCGAGCACCCAGAGGCGGTGCTCCACGCCGTCGGCGGTGGTGAAGTCGTAGATCGGGGGCATGCCCGTGGACGCCTCCGCGATGAGGCGATCGATCTCCGCGTCGGCGCGGTAGGTCAGGAACACCGGCTCGTCGTGGGCCGCGAGCGTCTCGATGTGGCGGGTGCGGTCGTCTTCCTTGTCGGCCCGGGTCTTCTCGTGCTTCTTGATGACGTCGCGCTCGTACTCGGCCACCGACGCGCACCCGACGACGCCGATCTGCCGGTGCGCGCCCATCTTCTGCGCGTACAGGTAGAGGTGCGGCTCCGGATCCTGCACCAGGCTGCCGTGCGCGATGAGGTCGGTGAGGTTCTCCGCGCCGCGCGCGTACACCTCGTCGGCGTGCTCATCCACCCCTTCGGGGAGGTCGATCTCCGGCCGCGAGACGTGCAGGAAGCTGTGCGCGTTCCCCTCGGCGAGGGCGCGCGCCTCGGCGGTGTTGATCACGTCGTAGGGAGGGCTGGCGACGACGGGAGCCAGCACGTGCGGTGGGCGAAAGGCGCTGAAAGGTCGGACGGTGGCCACGAGACCCGCGTAGCCGCAAACGACCCGAGCGTCGAGCACCAGCCGATGGGGCTGGCCAGAGGTCGGCAACGCGCCTGATCCCCGCGCGCCAACCATGCCGGCTTCACCGGGGCGTCAGCCGCTTTTCATCATCCCGTCATCGCTGTTCATGCTCCGGTCAGCTTCGCTTCGGCGTTCTATCAGCTCACGTGACACGCCCCGATTTCGGTATGCGTCGCGACACGTGCCGCCTTCACTGCGCTCGCTCCTGTCTGCTAGCTGCTTCGGATGAACCAAACCAGAGCTTCTCGCTCGCCCTTCTTCTTCCTGACGGCTGCAGCCCTGACCCTCGCCCTGACGGGGCTCGCGGCAGGCTGTTCCGACGATGGCTCCGACGACACTGGACCCACGACCACCACCACCACGACCGGCACCGGCGGCACTGGCGGCACTGGCGGGGGCGACTGCCAGACGATCTCGCTGGATGGCATCGAGCTGGTCAGCATGCACGAGGACCAGTTCGATGCCTCCGACTCCGTCCCCGTGATCAGGACCCCCGGCTCGCTCGCGAACCTCTCGGGTGACCCGGCGAGCGCCGACCGCCTCCGCATCCTCTTCGACGGGGATCTCGGCGTCGGTGTCCACGCGATGGACGGCGATCCCAACCAGGCGCTCCCCGACTACGCGGCCACGTTCGTGCCGAACTGCACCGCCTGCGCCGTGCTCCAGGAGGATCGCGATCCCAGCAATGCGTACCTCAAGACCTACACGGTCAGCTCGGGCGAGCTGGAGATCACCGACATGGTGACACCACACCAGACGGCGGGCGTCGCGCGCAACCTCGAACTCCGCGAGGTCGAGGAGACGGCTGAGGGCACCTATGCCTTCGTCCCCGGCGGCACCTGCTACCGGATCCAGGAGGCCACCTTCGACGTGCGCCTGCCGAACGGCTGCAAGCCCTTCGTGGCGGGCTCCTGTCCGGCAGACCAGTACTGCATGCCCCTCAACGCCGTCGGGACCGATGGGCAGTGCGTCACCGGAGGCGACGTGGCCCTCGGTGAGCCCTGTACCCGCGCGAGCACGACCTCGTGGGACTCGGACTGCCAGCTCGGCTTGCGCTGCATCGGCGACACCGGCGAGGACCCTACGTGTCAGCAGGTCTGCGACGTCCTCTCGGCGACCCCCGGCTGCCCTTCGGACACGCTCTGCGGCGGTGGCTACAGCATCTGCATGGACGTCTCGATCCTGCAGAACAGCGGGACCGATGACGCCCTCGTCGGCGAGGTCTGCGCCACCGACCCCGAGGCGCTCTACTGCGGCGGCGCAGGTCAGCGCGGGCTCTGCTACGACGACGACGGCGACGGCGCGCTGGAGTCGATGTGCGTGCCCTTCTCGTCCGCACCTTCGCAGTGCCCCGCCGGCAGGACCGCGGGCTACGTGGCCTACAAGGCGGGCATCGACCGGTCGACCCTGTTCTGCATCCCCCCGCTCTGATGCCGATCGCGCGCTGAGACACGTGGCGGGGGACGCGGTCCCCCGCCGCCCCGCCCTGACAGCACCGCGCGTGGTACGCTCCGCGGCCTCTTCACCTGGAGGCCACGGTGATCTTGCGCCGACCCACGCTGACCGCAACCTGCTCGCTCTCGCTCGCACTGACCGCACTCACCGCGCTCACCGCCCTCACCACGGGGTGTGATGGCTCGGACGAGGATCCTCCTCCGCAGGAGACCACCACTTCCTCGACCGACTCCAGCACCGACACGGAGACCGGCACGACCACCGAGACCGATCCGCCGGACGAGGACCACTCTGTCGGCGGCGAGGTCGTCGGCCTGCAGGGCATGGGGCTCGTGCTCCAGAACAACGGCGGCGACGACCTCACCATCGACGCGAGCGGCGACTTCACCTTCCCGACGGCCCTCCCGCAAGGCTCTCCCTATGCGGTCACCATCCTCACGCAGCCCGAGGGTGGGGCGCAGCGCTGCTGGGTCGAGCAGGGCGTGGGCACCATGGGCCCCGTCGACGTGTCGAACGTCCGGGTGCGCTGCGACATCGACCCGAGCACCATCGACGTCACCAGCGCCGACCGCTGCGACATCCTCGACCCCGGCTACTGCCTCTTCCCCTTCCCCAACGATCACTTCACCGTCCCCTCGGCGGACACCGACACCGGCCGCCGCGTCGCGCTCGACGTCGCCTCCATGCCCGTCAACGCGCCGGTCGATCTCTCGGGGCTCCTCGGCCTGCCGCCGGGCACCTACGTCACCGAGGGGGACCTCCCCCTGAACCCCGCGGAGTGGAACCGCAACGACGGCTTCTCGCCCGGCCAGATGATCCTCACCCTGGTGCCGGGCCTCGACCTCGCGCAGAGCGGCGTCGGCGGCATCACCCACATGGAGCGCTCGCTCCAGGTCAGCTCCCCCGTGGTGGTCCTCGACGCGGACACCGGCGAGCGCCACCTCGTCTGGGCCGAGCTCGACTCCTACGCCACCACCGACGCCACGCGCGCGTTCATCATCCACGCCGGCACGAACTTCCGCGAGGGGCACCGCTACATCGTCGCCCTGCGCGACCTGCGCGGCGCCGACGGCCTCCCCCTCGAACCCTCGCCAGCGTTCCGCGTCTACCGCGACGCCGTCCCCTCCGACATCCCGGCCATCGAGGACCGCCGCCCCCACATGGAGGAGCTCTTCGCGCGGCTCGACGCGCTCGGTGTCGATCGCGAGAACCTCTACCTCACCTGGGACTTCACGGTCGCCAGCGAGCGCAACCTCTCCGAGCGGATGCTGCACATCCGCGACGATGCCTTCGCCACGCTCGGCCAGGCCGCGCCGGCCTTCACCGTGACCAGCGTCACCCAGAACCCCGACGCGAACCGCTCGCGCCGCATCCAGGGCACCTTCACCGTCCCCAACTACCTGAACCAGGACGGCGGCGTCTCCGGCGCCTCGTTCAACTATGCCCAGCCGGACGACGGCCTCCCCGACCAGCTCGGAGGCACCGGCACCCTCGAAGCGAACTTCATCTGCAACATCCCCCGCGCCGCCCTCGCCGACGGCAACGTGCCGGATGGCCCCGTCGTCCCTGGCCGCGCGGCCATCTACGGCCATGGCCAGCAGGGCGCCGCGAGCCAGGTCAACGGCGGCGCCGCCACCGGCGAGCTGTCGAACCAGTACAACTACGTCTTCTGCGCCACGGACTTCATCGGCATGGCCGAGAGCGACGACCTCAACATCGTCAACCTCGTCACCGACTTCACCCGCATCAACACCCTCGCAGATCGCCTCCAGCAGGGCCTGCTCAACAACCTCTTCCTCGCGCGGCTCCTGGTCCACGCGGACGGCTTCGTCTCGCACAGCGCCTTCCAGGGCGGCAGCCCTGCCCAGCCCCTCATCGATACGAGCGAGGTATTTTATTACGGCATCAGCCAGGGCGGCATCCTGGGCGGCGCCCTCGTGGCCATCTCCCAGGACATCAAGCGCGGCGTGCTCGGCGTGCCGGGCATGAACTACAGCCTGCTGCTCGACCGCGCGACGGGGTTCGACGACCTCCGGCCGCTCATGGACACCGCCTACGGGAACGAGATCGATCGCCGCTTCATCTTCTCGGCGATCCAGATGCTCTGGGACCGCGGCGAGTCCAACGCCTACGCCCAGCACATGACGGGCGACCCGCTGCCCAACACGCCGCCGCACGAGGTGCTCCTCCACGTGGCCTTCGGCGATCACCAGGTGACCCACTGGTCCGCCGACGTCGAGGCCCGCACCATCGGCGCCTTCATCCACGACCCTGCGATCACCGCTGGCCGCTCCGAGGACGTGACGCCCTACTTCGGCATCCCCTCCATCGACGACTACCCCTACGCCGGCTCGGCCATCTTCATCTGGGACACGGGCCCCTTCGACGACGCGACCAACACCGGCACGCCCCCTCCTCCCTCCATCAACCAGCCTCCCCGCGACGGCGTCGACCCGCACAGCCGCCCCCGCGTGCAGCCCGGGGCGCGCCAGCAGATCTCCGAGTTCCTCAAGACCAACGGCGTCGTCATCAACCCCTGCGGCAACGCCCCCTGCATGGCGCCGTGACAGCCCTGCCCGCCTGACGTCCCGACGCACCCGGCGCCCCACCCGCGAGGGATCTGCGGCTTGACCCGCGCTCCCCGAGCCAGCACGGTGGCGGCGCCTTGTCGACGCCGTTCGATCCTCTCCGCCCGCCCGTACCCCCGACGCTCCCGCCGCCGCCGGGGGAAGACGAGGACGATGAGCTGACTTACCCGGGGAATTACGAGGTCCCCGGGGACCTGCCGGCGTTCAGCGCCCCGCGGACCCGCCGGGTCATCGCGGTCGGCGGGGGCCGCGGAGGCGTCGGCAAGACCACGCTCACCGTCAACCTCGCCGTCTACTTTGCCCAGCTCGGACGGGAGGTCGTGGTCATCGACACCGATCCGTTCAGCACCGGGCTGCACGGCGCGCTCGGGCTGGAAGCGCCGCCGCTGGTGAGCCGCACCGATGTCGAGGAGGGGCGCGCCGAGCCCGTGGCCACCACCGTCCCGGGGCTGCGCCTCGTCCCCACGGCCTTCGATGCGCTCAGCGCCACGCCGGTGAGGCCGAGCCGCGCTGCGTACTGGATGAAGCTCATCCAGGAGCTGAACGTGGACTACGTGCTCATCAACCTGGGCCCGTCGATGAGCTCCTCCACCATCGACCTCTACCTCTGGGCGGACGTGGGCATCGCGGTCACCATGCCCGAGCCGCTCGCGGTGGAGCACACCTACCGCTTCTACCGGGCGCTCTACCAGCGCACCTTGCGCCGGGCCCTCATGAAGGAGCGGTTCAAGCTGCGCCTCGTGGAGAAGGTCGCGTCGTCGCTGCCGCCCCTGTCCACGCCGAAGGACTTCATCACCGAGGTGAAGCGCTTCGACGAGAACGTGGCCGCCCTGGCCACCGCGCAGCTCCCCCGGATCACCCCGCGCCTCGTGGTCAGCCAGACCCGCGTCCGCGCCGACATCGAGCTCGGGCTCTCCATGAGCGCCGTCTCCGAGCGCTTCCTCGGCATCTCCATGGAGTACCTCGGGCACATCGAGCACGACGACGCGGTGTGGCTGACCATCCGCCACCGCCAGCCGCTGCTCGTCGAGAGCCCCACCTCGCGCGCGGCCCGCAACGTGGAGCGCGTGGCCCGGCGTATCCTCGCGCTGCTCGCCGCGCGCGACAGCCGGCCGGCGGAGGCCCAGGAGCGCGCGCTCGCCAACGTCAGGCCGCCCATGCCGCCGACCCTGTACGACGCGCTCGGGGTCGCGCGCACCGCCGCAGACGACGAGATCCGGCGCGCTTACAAGCGTCAGCGCGACATCTTCCGCGAGGGCAGCCTTCCGGTCGCCACCGTCCTGCGCAAGGAGATGCTCACCAAGGAGCAAGCCCGCATCGAGGAGGCGCACGACACGCTGCTCGATCCGGTGCGCCGCCGGGCTTACGATCTCTCCACCTACCCCGACGATCCCCGCCGCGCCGGCCAGAGCCGCGGGGAGAGCGCCGCCGCCGCCGCCGAGCTGGCCATGCTGCAGGCCGAGCTGGCGCGGGAGATCAACGCCGAGACCCAGTTCAACGGCGCCCTGCTCCGCAAGGTGCGGGAGTCACAGGGCGTGGAGCTGAGCGACGTCGCGCAGCGCACCAAGATCTCCATCACCCACCTGAGCGCCATCGAGAACGAGGCCATCGGCGACCTGCCCGCCGCGGTGTACGTGCAGGGCTTCGTGCGCGAGTTCGCCAAGTACCTGAAGCTCGATTCCACCCAGGTCTCCAAGACGTACATGCGACGGCTCCGCGACGTCGCGGCCGGTACGCGCGCGAAGCATGGCTGACGCGAGCACCGAGCGTGCCCCGCACGCCACGCCTGATGCGCCTGATGCGCCTGATGCGCCTGATGCGCCTGATGCGCGCGAGACGACCTCCGCGGACGCCGCGGTCCATCGCGACCTCGGGTTCTCGGCCGTGGCGTTCGTGCTCGCGCTCTTGCCGCGGCTCTACGTGGCCGTCGCCTGGGCGCGGGAGCCGGTCTGGGACGGGCACTACTACGACTTCGGGGCGCGCCGCATCGCCGAGGGCTTCGGCTACTCGGACGACATCCTCGTGGGCGGCCGCGCCGTCTGGCACCCGTGGTGCCACTACCCCGTCGGGTACAGCGGCTTCCTCGGACTCGTGTACCGCATCTTCGGCGATGGTCCCCACGTCGGCCCGGTGACTGGCGCCATCGTCGGCGCGCTCCTCGTGGCCGCCGTCCACCGCCTGGCGCGGCTCGCGACGACGCCGCTGCGCGCCCGCATCGCGGCCCTCCTCGCGGCGCTCTCGCCGGGCCTCGTGCTCTACGCAGCGGTGCTCATGACCGAGCCGCTCGCCGCCATGGGGCTGCTGCTCACCGGCTGGCTCTTCGCGCGCGACGTCCACGCCTCTCCCGGCGCCACCATGCCCGCCGCGCCCGCGAACACAGACGCCGCGCCCGCGAACGCCACGCGCGCTCCGTGGACATCACGCACGTCACTCACGTCAAGCGTGCGCGCCCTCCTGCGCCCCGGTCCTGTGCGCGGCGCGTTGCTCGCGGGCATCACCCTCGGCCTGACCACCCTCGTCCGACCGCAGACCCTGCTCTGCGCGCCCGGACTGGTGCTCATCGCCCTCGCTCGCCGCCCGGGCGCGAAAGGTGCCGTCACCGCTCCTGCCGACCTCGCCGCCCCTGCCGACCTCGCCACGCCTGCCGACTCCGCCGCCTCTGCCTCCCCTCGCCCCTCCCTCTGGAGCCGCGCCGCGCGCTCCCCTGCGGGCCGCGCCGTGCTCGCCGTGGGTCTGACCATCGCCGTGGCCCTGCTCGTGGTCGCGCCGTGGACCGTGCGCAACTGCCGGGTCATGGATGGCTGCGCCCTCGTCTCCACCAACGGCGGCTGGAACCTGGCCATCGGCGCCTTCCCGCGCGCCACAGGACGCTTCGAGACCCTGCGCGCCACCGACGGGTGCCCCGTGGTCCGCGGCCAGGTCGATCAGGATCGGTGCTGGATGCACATGGGCCTGCGCTGGATCGGGGAGGATCCCGTCCGCTGGATGGGTCTGATGCCCATCAAGCTCGGGTACACCTTCGATCACGAGTCCTTCCCGGTGGGCTACCTCGGCGAGGCGAACCCTGCCGCGTGGCCCGAGGAGCGGAAGGCGCGCTGGCGAGGCATCCTGTCCACCGCGCACCGGGCGCTGCTCGTCGCGGCGGCGCTCGGTGTGGTGGCCAGGCCGCGCTGGCCGGGTCGATCGCGACGTGGCCTGGTCGCCTTTGCGGCCCAGGTCTCCGCGATCCTCCTGATCCTCGGACTTGGCCTTCACGGCGCCCTCTCGGATGCCCATCCGTTCTGGCCGCTGGCCGTGGCCATCCCCCTTCTGGCGGCGATCCACCTGCCCGGTCGTCCGGACAATGGTGGCGTATCTGGCTACCTCGTGCTCGCGATCGCCTCGGTGGCGATCACACACGCAGTGTTCTTCGGCGAGGATCGGTATCATCTGGTGGTGACCCCGGCGCTCTGCATCCTCGCTTCCTGCGCGCTCCGGCCTGGTGCCTCCACCTCCGCGGGGGCGCCCGCGTACGCCTCGCGGCGCGCGTCACGGCGTGCATCACGGCGTGCATCACGGCGTACATCACGGCGATCCGAGGCGGGAGCATGAGCGCCTCTCCGCCCAGGAGAGGCCCCCGCGCGGCGCACCGACCACCGCCTTCCCAGCCCTTCGGGGGCGCGGCGCCGCCTCCTGAGTCGACCCGCCACCCCGGCGGCATCGCGCCGCCTCCCGAGTCGACCCGCGCCCTCGGGGGCATCACGCCGTTGCCCGACACCGTCCGCGCCCCCGGTGGGCCGTCGCCGCTGCCCGAGGGGGCGCGCGCCCTCGGGGGCATCACGCCGCTGCCCGATACCGTCCGCGCCCCGGGCGGGACCACGCCGCCTCCGTCCGAGATGGGGCGCGCCCTCGGTGGGACCACGCCGCTGCCCGAGACCATCCGCGGCCTCGGCGCGACCACGCCGCCTCCGCCCGAGGTGACGCGCGCCCTCGGCACCATGCCGCCGCCCTCGGACGTGATGCGCTCCCCGGCCGGCCCCGCCGCGCCTCCCGAAGCAGGCCGCGCGCTCGGCGGCACCATGCCCCCGCCTTCCGACGTCATGCGCTCGCTGGGCGGTACCACCTCGCCGGCCGACACGGGACGCGCTGCAGGCCCCGGGCGCCGCTGGCTGCCCTCGGATCGCCCGAGCAGCACCTCGACCTCAGGGCGCACCGTCGCGCCACCGCCGGAGCGTGCGGCGGAGCGTGCGGCGGAGCGTGCGCTAGACCGTGGGCTCGACCGCGGGCTGGACCGCGCCTCCGGTCACACCGCGTCGCCCACCGGGCGCACCATTGCGCCGCCGCCGGAGCGCTCTTTCGGTACCGTCGCGCCGCCGCCGCCGGAGCGCTCTTTCGGTACCGTCGCGCCGCCGCCGCCGGAGCGCGCTTTCGGCACCGTCGCCCCTCCCCCCGGGCGCACCGTCATTCCCCCACCGCCTGGCGTTCCGCTCACCGTGCCGCCCCCGAGGGCCTCGGAGCAGCCGGTCATCGATCTGGAGCGCGGCGCTCACCTCATCGTCCGCTACGTGGAGGCGTACCGGCTGGTGATCATGACCCGCACCTCGACCGACTACGCGACCCTCGACGAGCTGCGCACCACGCTCGATCGCGTCGGGCACGCGCTGCACGGCATCCCGCGGCACAAGGGGGCGCTGCTCATCGACTCCCGCCGCGCCCCTCCGCGGAACGATCCCGAGTTCGAGCGGGCCTTCGGCCCCCTCCGGCAGAACTTGATGCGCAGCTTCGCCCGCAACGCCTTGCTGATGCAGAGCGCGGTCGGCGTGCTGCAGGTGCAGCGCCACGCGCGCAATGACGGCATCACGGCCGGCATCTTCACGAGCGTGCCCGAGGCGCTGGTCTACCTGGGCCTCTCCCCCGACGAGCGCTTGTTGCAGCTCATCGCCCAGTCCGAATTTTAGCTCTTGCATCGCGACCGTCACACAGACGGTGCTGTGTCTCGGTCTACTCCCCGCCTGAGAGATGCAGGGACTATCGTTCAAACTCCTGCGAGTCCTCGCCGATGCCGGTAATTACGGCTGCCATCCTGGCACTGTTGCAGCGTCTACATGCTTGAGTGTGCTCATGCCGGCAGCTTGACCAAGCGTCTGCCAAGAGTAGCGTCCTCGCATGCCTTCCAACGCTGGACGGTTGCTGCGGCCTTACATCTTCCGCGATCCAGTCCATGGCGATATCGCGTTCCCGCGAAACTCGCACGGAGCCCTCGTCCGTAAGCTCATCGACGACGAACTCTTCCAGCGGCTCCGGAGCATCCAACAAAACGGAGTGTTGAACCTGGTCTTCCCTGGCGCCGAACACTCTCGGTTCGCTCACTCGATCGGTGCCGCCCACCTCGCGGGACGCATGTACGACGCTGCATGCCGGAACAGCGACCGCGATGCCGTGCAAGAAGAGCGCGAGCTGGTCACGATCGCCGCCCTACTGCACGACGTGGGACACGGTCCATTTTCCCATCTCCTTGAGGAGATCCTCGGAAAAAACAAGTTTCATCATGAGACGCTCACGAGCCGCATCCTCGTCGAGGAAGGCTCGTCGATCGCGAGTTCTCTGCGCGCACATGACCAGGGTCTGCCGGAAAAGCTGCTCCCTTTCATCGAATACCAGAAGCGGAAACCAGACCGCTGGTTCTACGCCCTTGTGTCGAGCCAGCTCGACGCTGATCGTCTCGACTACACCGCGCGTGACGCAATGATGTGTGGCGTTCTTAGCCACCGTTTCGACAGAGATCGACTGATCGGTGCGCTTTTCATCGGCGCGAGAACCCCGGACACAGCGGCGGAGACCGGAACTACCAGGGAGTTCATCGTCGTGGATGATCGAGCGCGTGACGTGGTTGAGAACTATCTTCACGCGCTCTACCACCTGTATCAATCAATCTACTTTCATCACACAGCCCGAGCTGTCTCGTGGTTGCTCAATGCGGCCCTGAGACGGGCGCGTGAACTCGCCATGGCAAGCGAGACCGACCGACTTCATCTCTTCGCCCCCGCCAGCAAGCCGGATCCACTCTGGGCACTGATGGAGCATGGGAACGAGGTCTCCCTCTCGGATTACATGCGCCTCGACGAGGCCCATGTATGGAGTCTCGTTCAGCGCTGGCGCGACTCGAACGATCCCACGCTGCGAGATCTCTGCGATCGACTCAAGCACCGTCGATTCTTCAAAGCGATAGACGTTCTGACTTCGGACTTCGACAAGCTCGTGACCCTGCAGGAAGAAGCCAAAGATAGGGTCCGAAAAACATTCCCCGATCTGAATGCCGATTATTACGTCCGTCTCGATCAAACCGACCGAGAGAACGACAAGCCTTACCGATGGGGCCAGGACGACAGTGGGTCCGACCCCATCTTGCTAGTTTCAAAACAAGGGTCGATCCGGCCCATCGAGGATGAAAAGCGTGGCAAGAGCATGCTCGACCTCTTCGATTCAGGCTTCAGGACACAGAGGCTTATCGTTCCCGAAGAGGTGCGAGAGGGCTTGCCGCCAAAGTTGTTGAAGGGCGAAGTCGAAGTGAGGAGAGCGGAGTTCATGTCGACGTTCCAAGATCAGCTTGACCTGGCATCGATGCTCGCGCTGATGGTCACCAAGGCGCGCAGGCTTGATGGGCGCCTCCGCGTTCAGAAGCTGATGTACCTTCTCCAACAGCGGGGGGCGAAGCCACTGCAGCCATTCCTGTTCCAGTACCATCACTACGGCCCCTTTTCGGCTGAAGTCGCTGACGCCATCAAGGGTGCAGTGAAGTCGAAGCTCATCGATGAGCGAGAAGAGAGCGACGAAAGTGGATGGAAGCGGTACGAGTACACGCCAGCGCAGCAGGCTGCGACGTATGCCGCCCGGGTCGATGGACCGACAACAACGCTCGTTGAGCAGGTACTCACGCTGTGCGAGAAAGCACACTGGCGTACGCTGGAGCTTGCGGCCACGATCGATTTCCTTCAGAGGACCGATCACCTCGAACGCGAGCAGGCGGTGCGTGAGGCTCTGGAACGAAAGCCTCAGTGCGCGAACTATGAGTCTCAGGCTCGTGCCCTTCTGAGCGATCTTCACCTGTAGAGCCTCTCCGAGTCGTCAGCGCGGTCGTGCGCGGGACTAGGCTTCAGGCCACCGTACGCACCCACACCCGCTTGCCCTCGAAGGCCACGGCGAAGGCGTGGACGGGCGTCGCGCCTGCCGCCGCGAGCGCTGCGGTGTAGGCCTTGCTCTGGATCTGGAGGGCGGCCTCGGAGAGCACCTGCTCGGGGGACCTGCCGGGCTTCACCACCTTCAGCTCCAGCACCACCCCGGGCTTTCCCGGCTGCCGGGGCTGCACCGTGACATCTGGGCGACCGAGGCCGGATTCACGGTTCGAGCGCACCAGGTACGCAGGCTCCAGCGTCGCCAGGAGGCCGATCACGAACGCATGGACCACCTGCTCCGTGCGCAGTGGCGTCGTGGTCTGACCCGGCGCGTTGACGAGGGCCAGGTCGTGGTACGAGAGGAGATTCACGGTGAAGGCGGTGAGCTGCTCCTCCAGGGCCTCGGCGTCGCCCGAGAGCAGCGCCGCCGTCAGCCGCTCCACGTCGCTGCCCTGCTGAACGAGGCACTCCTCCATCCACTCGCGGAACGTCTCGCTGTAGACCTGCCTCACCTCGCGGTTGGGGATCGACAGCCGGTACGGGGGCTCCTCGCCGTCGATGCCCTCACCCGCCTCCGCCTTGAGGTAGCCCGAGAACACCAGCAGGTTGAACAGCGCGCCCTCGCGCGTCGACAGCTCGTTGAGGGACACGTTCTCGTCGAGGCGCCGCTCGACGCTCCCGCCTTCGAGCAGTGCCTGGATCGCCGGCTGGTGGCGGAAGGCGCGCTGCCGGAGCTGGTTGCGGATCAGATCGTTCGAGCTGGTGGTCACCCAGTAAGGGCGCAGCATCCTGTCGTCGCTCGCGACGTAGTTGAGGATGGACCATGGGTTGTAGATGACCTGTCCCCCGAAGACGTAGCCGTTGTACCAGGCGCGCACGGTGTCGAGGAGGTCACCCTTGCCCGCGTCGGAGAGCAGGCGCGTCACCTCGGCCTCGGTGAAGCCGAAACAGGTCGAAAACTCGGGGCGGAGGAGGCTGTAGACGGCCAGGTTGTTGAGGCCGGAGAAGATGCTCTCCTTCGCCACCCGCAGGATGCCGGTGAGCACTGCCTTGAAGAGGTGCGGGTTGCCCTTCAGCCCCGCGCCCAGAAAGGGGCGGAGGAACGCGAGTGCCTCGTCGAAGTAGCCATGCACGTACGCGGCATTGATGGGATCGTCGTACTCATCGATGAGCAGGACCACGCGCTGACCGTGATGGCGTTCGAGCGCGCGACAGAGATCGAGCAGCGCGTTCTGGTAGGTCGCACGCTGCGCCGTGCCGTCGAGGATGGCCTGGAAATCGGCCTCCTCATGCGCCGAAAGGCAGCCGGAGCCCAGGAGGTCGCGGTGCTCGTCGAACAGCCGGGCGATCTTCTTCTGGATGGCCCCCCAGGCCATCTCCCAGGTCGGCGCCTTGATGTCCTTCAGGGTGACGAACACCACCGGGTAGCGCTGGAAGTGCGCGCGGTAGCGGTCCCCCGCGCGCGCTACCTCGAGGTCCTCGAAGAGGCCCCACAGGTCCTCCTCGCGCTTCTCGAAGAAGGAGCGGAGCATCGAGAGGTTGAGCGTCTTGCCGAAGCGCCGCGGCCTCGGCAGGAGCAGCACCTCGGCGCCCCGATCGAGCACCTCCAGGAGGAGCCGCGACTTGTCGACGTACTCCATCCCCTGCTCGCGCAGCTTGCGGAAGTCGTCGACGCCGATGGGGATGGGGCGCACGCCCGGCGCCCTCGTCATTTGCGGGGTGGGGCAGCAGGCGGGGCGGCCTTCGGCTCGGGTGGCTTCACCATCTCCGCGAGGTCGGGCACCAGGGCGATCTCGATGCGCCGGTTCCGGGCCTTGCCCTCGGTCGTGTCGTTCGAGGCGATGGGGGCGAACTCGCCGTAGCCGGCGGCCGACAGGGTGCCCGGCTTCATGCCGCTCTCGATGAGGAGCTTCACGACCTCCACCGCGCGCGCCGTGGACAGCTCCCAGTTGGACGCGAAGCGCGCGCCCTGCATCTTCACGTTGTCGGTGTGGCCGCCGACCTGGAAGCGCCGGTCGGCCATGGTGGAGAGCACCTTGGCCACCTCGACGAGCGCGGCCTTGCCCGCGGGCTTGAGGTCGGTCCGCGCGGAGTCGAAGAGCACGTCGTTGGGTAGCTCCAGGATCATCCGGCCTTCCCGCATGGCGACCTTGAGCTGGCCGGCGTCGACCATGCGCTTCAGGCGCGCCTCCAGCTCGCGGAACTGCGACGCGCGCGCGTCGGCGGCGGCCTGCTGGCGCGCCAGCTCCTCCAGCTTGCCGCGGGTCTCGGCGAGGGCGGCCGCGAGGGTGCCGCGCTCGCCGGCAAGCTCCTGCACGCTCTTGCCAGCCTTGCGGAGGCGCTCGCTCATCTCCGCGTTGAGGAGCGCGGCCTCGTCGAGGCGGCGGATGAGGTCTGCCTGCAGGGTGGAGGCCTCCTGGGCGGCGACCGCCTTCTCCTGCAGCTCGGCGTCGCGGGCCTTCAGGGCCTCGTCGCGCGCGGCGAGATCGGCGCCGGCACGCGCGAGCTGGCCGCGCTGGGCCTCGATCTCGGCGCCGCGCTGCTTCGACTCGGCCTGCGCCTTCTGGATGGCGTCGACGGCCTTGTCGTAGCGCTCGGCGCTGACGCAGCCGGTGGCGCCAGCAGCGAAGAAGGAAAGGGCGAGGGCGAGCGGCAGGAGGGTACGCGCGGCGCGGAGTACGCGCGGGAAGGGGAGTGCGCGCGGGAAGGGGGGCGTCGTCGGGGCTTGCATCGTCTGTGTCGGGCCTGCTTGCGTCGGGCTTGCTTGCGTCGGGCTTGCTTGCGTTGGGCTTGCTTGCGTTGGGCTCGCTTGCGTCGGGCGGCGCGGGAAATGCGCGGGGCCGTGACGCGGAGCCGTGCACGGGACCATGCCACATCTCGCGGCGTGCTTGCAGGACAGCCTCGCTCGCCAGGGTCGAGCACGTCCGCGCCGTGCGCCCCGTTCCTTCCGACCCGGAGCCCGGGTAGCCTCCCGGCGGTGAGCTTGCGCAGAACCTGGATCGTCGCAGGCGCCCTGCTCGGCGCCGTCCTCGCCTGGGGTGGGGCGGCCCGTGCGTTCCCTCACGTGGTCCGCCGCGGGGAGACGCTGGCGCAGATCGCCGAGCGGGTCTACGGGCGCGTGCAGATGGAGCAGGTCCTCGTGGCGGCCAACGGGCTGGACACGGGCAGCGGCGTCCCCATCGTGCCGGGGCTGCGGCTGGAGATCCCCGCCGTGGGCCACCGCCGCGTGCACGCCGGGGAGACGTGGGCGCTCCTGGCCGAGGAGCTGCTCGGGTCCGCGGAGCGGAGCGACGTGCTCGCGCTCGCCAACGACTCCATGCCCTGGCTCGAACCCGCCGACGGCCAGGAGATCCTGGTGCCGTACAACCTCCGCTACGTCGCCGGACCCACCGACTCGCTGCCGTCCATCGCCTACCGCTTCCTCGGGGAGCGGGACCGAGCCTGGATGCTCGACAAGTACAACACCCTCAAGCAGAAGCCGATCTCGCGCGGAGCCGTGGTCCTGGTCCCGCTCACCGATCTGCCCCTCACCGCCGCCGGTCGGGAAGAGGCGCGGAGCGCGGGGGCGCTGGTGCGGGCGGAGGGCGCGGGGCACGTGCGCGAGGCGCAGCGGCGCGCTGACGCGGAGCTCCCGCTGCTCGTCGCGGAGGTGCGCGGGGGCCGGTACATCGACGCGGTGGTGCGCGGCAACAAGGTGCTCGGTTACGGGGAGCTGGCCGCGCACCAGGTGGCGCAGGTGCAGCGGCAGCTCGTGGAGGCGTACGTCGCGCTCGACGCCACGGGGCTCGCCGAGACGGCGTGCGGGGCGTGGCGCAGGGCCGATCCTGCCGCCGAGCTCGATCCGGTGGACCTCAGCCCGAAGATCCTGCGGGTGTGCACGGCCCCGGGCGCGCTGCCCCCCGCGGGCGCGCCGCAGACCTCCGACCCCGACGCTGGACCGCCCGCACCCGACGCCGGAGTTGCCACTCCCGGTGGTCGCCGATGAGCGCGCCGCACGACGAGAGCGGGGCCCGGCGCGCGGGCTTCCTGCCGGGGCAGCGGGTCGCCGACCGTTACCGCATCGATGCGGTGCTCGGCGAGGGGGCCTCCGGCGTCGTGTACCTCGCCCAGGCGGAGGGCAGCGAGGGCGGGGGGCAGGTGGCGCTCAAGGTGATCCACCGGCACCTCTGCGGCGACCGGCAGGTGCACAAGCGCTTCCACCGGGAGGCGGTGATCCTGAAGCGCCTGGAGAGCCCCAACCTGGTGCGGCTGCTCGACTTCGTGGAGCACGACGGCCTCCTGATGATGGCGCTGGAGTACGTGGACGGCGTGTCGCTGGAGGCGCTGCTGGAGCGCGAGGCGCCGCTCGATCCAGGGCGGGCCGTGGAGATCGCGCTCCAGATCGGCGCGGCGCTCTCGGCGGCCCACGGCGCCGGCATCGTGCACCGCGATCTCAAGCCCGCCAACGTGCTGCTGGAGCGGGTGCCGCAGGGCGAGTCGCAGGGCGAGTCGCAGTCGGTACCTGCGGTGCCTCGGGTGAGGGTCGTCGACTTCGGGCTCGCCAAGGTGGTGCAGGGCGAGCAGATGACCACCGGCCTCACCGAGCAGGACATGATCTTCGGGACGCCGGAGTACATGTCGCCCGAGCAGGTGCGCGGGGAGGAGATCGATCCGCGCTGCGACATCTACGCGCTCGGCTGCATCCTCTACGAGATGTCGGTGGGCAAGCCGCCGTTCCCGCGCCGCACGGCCATGGCTTCCATGACGGCGCACCTCGGCGAGGAGGTGCCGCTGCCCCGCGCGACGCGCCGCGACGGCGCGATCTCCTCCGCCCTGGAGGCCGTGATCCTGCGTGCCCTCGCCAAGCGCCCTCAGGACCGCCACGCCGACGCGCGCGCCCTGACCGAGGCGCTCGTCGCGTGCCGGAGCGGCGACCGGGTGGTCGCCTCGCCGGGGTCCGTGACCATCAGCGACATGCGCCGGAGCGCTCTCGAGCACTCCCCTACCCTGCCCAGCGATCCGCCCTCGGACATGCCCACCCCCCTGCCGCCCCCGCGCGCTCCCGCAGGCTTCGCCGAGACCCTCCCCGTGGACTCGGCCCCTCCCGGCGGCAAGCCCGCCGCCCGCCCCGCGCCCCAGGTCCACGTGGCCAGGCCACCCCCCGTACGCAAGGGCCTGAGCGACAAGGTGCTCTGGCTGCTGATCGCCGTGGTGTTCGCGGCGATCGGCATCGCCATCGGGACCCTGGTGGGGCAACGGTAGAACCGCCCGCCGAGATCTGGAGCCGCGCAGAAGGGGAGACGCCGCACGCGCGCCGAGGAAGGCCGTGCGCACCTCAAGGAGACGGTTGCCGACTCCAGGGAGACCGTTGCCGACTCCAGGGAGACCGTTGCCGACTCCAGGGAGACCGTTGCGCACCCCAGGGAGACGGTTGCCGACTCCAGGGAGACGGTTGCCGACTCCAGGGAGACCGTCGCCGACTCCAGGGAGACGGTTGCCGACTCCAGGGAGCCCGTTGCTGACTCCAGGGAGACCGTTGCCGACTCCAGGGAGCCCGTTGCTGACTCCAGGGAGACCGTCGCCGACTCCAGGGAGCCCGTTGCTGACTCCAGGGAGCCCGTTGCTGACTCCAGGGAGCCCGTTGCTGACTCCAGGGAGCCCGTTGCCCACCTCGGAGAGAGGGTGAACGCGCTCCGGGATGTGACGAGAAGGACAGGGGAATTGCCGCGCGGGGTGCCGTCCCGGGAGGATGAGTGGGGGAAGATGGGGGGGACTGCCACAGCTAGCTGGTGTGGAAGAGGGAGATCCCTGACAATTGCCTCCCCGCCCATGCTTGTGCCCAGGCTTCGCCGCCCCCTCATGCCGCGTGTTGCTGCTCTTCCTCTTGCTGCCGTGGCGCTGGGCGCGGTGATGGCGGTCGCGCCAGGGGAGGCGGCGGCGTACGACGTTCTCGCCACGCCCTGCCCGGATGAGCTGCTCACGTGTGAGTCAGCGGCGCTGCGCTACGAGCGGACCAACGCGCTGCCCATCGAGTTCGACTTCGATACGGGGTGGGTGCCGGCGAACTCGCCGCTCCAGGTGCACCTGTGGGCGGCGGTGTACGCGAACACGCAGGTGCGGCTGCAGGGGTCGCTGGATACGGCGTGGCCCCAGGTCTTCGACCTGACCACGCCGGGCAAGCCAGGGGGCGGCAACTTCAGTTACCACTACGGGCTCGATGTGGGCGCGCAGGGGGCGATCCACATCTCGGTCTTCGGACAGGACTACTCGTGGGTGGGCGATATTCCGTACGTGCCCCAGATCGACTTCCAGGTGCAGGCGGACCAGGAGTTCGATGGGTGGGGATGGGATCCGGGGGTGTCGATGTCGAGCAGCACCGATGCGGTGCGGCTGGCGCAGGTCTCCATCGGAGACATCGTGGGAGGGTCGATCCCCGGCATCGACGGTGGCTTCGAGCTGGATGTCGCGCTCGAGGTGGGGGCCAACTACCAGACGGACCGCATCGTGGTGAAGGACGTGGACGGCGTGCCGGTCGCCGGGGGCGACGTGACCGAGGAGGGCGGCATGACGAGCACGGCGTACCCGGGAGGGCCCTCGATCGAGCTGAATGTGCACCCCGAGGGGTCGGTGGCATACGACGGGACGATCCACCTGATCCCCGCGTTCTACGTGGAGCTGCTGGGGCAGAGCTGGTCGATCCCCATCGCGGACATTCCGATCGGGTTTCCGATCACGAACGATCCGTGGATCTTCAAGCCGAAGCGGGTGCACGTGCCGCTGCCGGACCTGGTGGTGGAAGAGGTGGCGATCGACTTCGGGTCGGTGGAGGTGGGGCAGAAGAACCTGGAGCCGTTCCCGCTGTTCAACGCGGGGGAGGCGAAGATCGTGGCCACGGTGCTCACCGATGATCCGACGAACTTCGAGGTGTTCGATCCGACGGTGGAGATCGAGCCGGGGATCACGGTGGACTCGGCGATCCGGTTCGTGCCGAAGAAGAACGGGGAGTTCACGGCGAAGGTGCTGATCGGGTCGAACGATCCGGACGCGCCGGTGCAGGTGGTGGCGCTGCACGGGGTGGCCTTCGGGGGTGCGGAGGAGAACGCGGGCGGGATGGGTGAGCCGAAGCCGTCCGAGGAGGCGGGGTGCGACTGCAGCGCGGCCGGTCAGACGTCGGGCGGGGGCTCCGCGGGTGGGCTCATGGCCATCGCGGGGGTCGCGCTGCTGGCGACGCGGAGGAGGCGCCCGCGCTGAGGAAGGCGGGGCGCGCACCGGGCAGCCACGCGCGCGCGTCGAACAAGGACGCACCGAACGAGGACGCGCCGACGCTGAGCAGAGAGGGGGCGTTCGCGGAGACGATGCCCGCGAGGCCGGCGGTGAGGTCCGAGCCTGCCGCGCCGTGGACGGCGGAGCAGCTCCCCGAGATCGATCCGGCGCGCTACGTGGTGTCGGGGCAGATCGCGCAAGGGGGGATCGGCCGCGTGATGCGCGCCGAGGACGTGCAGATGAAGCGGCCCGTGGCGCTGAAGGAGCTGCTCGATCGCAGCCGGCACGCGGAGGACCGCTTCGTGCGCGAGGCGCTGCTCACGGCGCGGTTGCAGCACCCGGCCATCGTGCCGGTGTACGAGGCAGGGCGCTGGCCGACGGGGGCGCCGTTCCTGGCGATGAAGCTGGTGGCGGGCAGGTCGCTGGCGGAGGTGGTCGAGGAGCCGCGGGGGCTCGCAGAGCGGCTGCCGCTGGTGACGCACGTGCTGGCGGTGGCGCAGGCGATGGCGTACGCGCACGCGGAGCGGATCATCCACCGCGATCTGAAGCCCGCCAACGTGCTGGTGGGGGACTTCGGCGAGACGGTGGTGATCGACTGGGGGCTCGCCAAGGAGCTGACCGCCGACGAGGAGGGGCGAGGGTCGGCGCCGCCAGGCGGGGAAGTCGACGCGGAGGGGAAGGTCAGGGAGGCGCTCACGGTGATGGGCTCCGTGGTGGGGACGCCGGCGTACATGCCGCCGGAGCAGGCGGCAGGGCTGCCCGTGGACGAGCGCGCGGACGTGTACGCGGTGGGGGCGATGCTCTACCACCTGCTCTCGGGGGCGCCGCCGTACGAGGGGATGGCGGGGAAGGTGCTGCGCGAGGTGCTCCAGGGGCCCCCCGTGCCGCTCGCGAGGCGGACGCGAGGGGTGCCCGAGGATCTGCTGGCCATCGTCGATAAGGCGATGGCCCGGGACACCGAGGATCGCTACCCGTCGGCGCGGGAGCTCGCCGAGGATCTGGAGCGGTTCCTCGCGGGGCAGCTCGTGGGCGCGCACCGTTACTCGCGGCGGGAGTTGCTGGTGCGCTTCGTGCGGCGGCACCGGGGAGCCCTGTCGGTCGCGGCCGGGGCGCTGCTGGTGCTGGTCGCGGGCGGGACGTACGGGGTGCTGCGGGTGATGGCCGCGCGCGATCGGGAGGCGGGAGAGCGGAGGCGCGCCGAGAGCGCGCTCGGGCTGGCCGAGGAGGCGCGGGGGTCCGCCGTCATGCGCGCGGATCAGCTCATCCTGGCGCAGGCGCGCACGGCGCTGGAGAAGGATCCGAACGAGGCGCTCGGGTGGCTGCGCAGCCTGTCGCCCTCGTTCGAGGACTGGGCGGCGGTGCGGCGCATCGCGGCCGACGCGGAGGGGCGCGGGGTCGCCCGGAAGTTGCGAGGCCACGAGAAGCTCGTCAGCAAGATCGCGTACGCGCCCGACGGCAAGACGCTGTTCAGCGCCAGCGATGACCACACGGTGCGGGCCTGGGACCTCGTGGGCGGCAAGCACCGGGTGATCACGGCGCTCGAAGGCGAGGTGTGGTGGGTGGACGTGTCCCCCGATGGGCGCCGGATCGCGGCGGCGGGTCAGGACAGAGAGATCCGGATCGTGGATGTGGAGAGCGGGGCGGTGCGCACGCTCCTCGGTCCGGTCGAAGCCGTGGTGAGGGCGATGTTCACCGCTGACGGCCAGGGGCTGGTGAGCTTCGAGTTTTACGGCGTGGTGCGCCGCTGGGATCTCGCGACCGGGGAGAATCGCCGCCTGTGCAGCGATCCCGAGACCTGCTCGAAGGTCGTGGTCACGCCGGACCTGAGGCACGCGGCGGCCACGGGCGTGCAGGGCGCGCTGTCGCTGCTGGACCTCGAGACGGGGGTGGTGCAGCGCGCGGCCGGGGTGCGCGTGTCGACGGACGAACTGCGGCTGATGGTCGGCTCGGTCGCGGCGATCGTGCCAGGTGGACGGCTCGTCGCCGCGGGGGGTGACGATGGGCGCACCCGGGTCTGGGAGCCGGAGACGGGGAAGGTGCGCACGTTCAAGGATCACGAGGCGTTCGTGACACGCGTGCTCCTCTCCGCAGACGGGCGGCGGCTCGTCTCGGCCGACGAGCGCGGGCTGTTGCGGGTGCGCGATCTCGAGGATGGAACTCTGAAGTTCAGCCGCGGGCACGAGGGGTCGGTCGTCGGCGTGGCGCTTGGGACGGTGCGGGTCTGGGATCTCGCGACCGCGCAGGCGCAGGTGCTGCGGGGTCACGCCGGGGCGGTGCTCGATGCGCGCTTCCTGCCGGAGGGGCGGGGCTTCGTCTCGGTGGGGCAAGATGGGACGGTGCGGCTCTGGCGCGATGCGCTGCCGCGCGATGCGGAGGGGCTGCGCGCGTGGATCGCCGAGACGGTGCGCGCAGCGGATCCGGAGGAGGCCGAGGGCACGACGCCATAGCGCGCGTCGGGAACATGGTGGTCCAGGACCCCGCAGGCTGGCGGGCGGCATCCAGAGGCGAGGCGAGCGCGGTACGCTAGGGGTCGTATGGTGCACCCGCTGCGAAGGAACTTCGGGGCCCTCCTCACCCCGGACGACGTGCTGCCTGCCACGCTGTCCGCCGCGGGGTCTTCCCCCAGGGCCACGGTGCTCACGGAGACGATGCCGGCGGGGCCCTCGGGGCGGGCCGCGATGCTTGCGGAGACGGTGCAGGCGGGGCCCTCGGTGCCGGGACACAGGGTCCCCGGCGCATGCACCGCGGCGCTGCTCCCGGAAGTGGACCCGGCGCGCTACGTGGTGTCGGGCCAGATCGCGCAGGGCGGCATCGGCCGGGTGCTGCGCGCCGAGGACGTCCAGATGCAGCGCCCCGTCGCCCTCAAGGAGCTGCTCGACAGGGACGCCGAGGCGGAGGACCGCTTCGTCCGCGAGGCGCTCCTCACCTCGCGCTTGCAGCACCCCTCGATCGTGCCGGTGTACGAGGCAGGGCGCTGGCCGACCGGAGCGCCGTTCATCGCGATGAAGCTGGTCTCGGGGCGCTCGCTCGCGCAGGTGATCGAGGAGCCGCGGGGCCTCGACGAGCGGCTCCCGCTGGTGACCCACGTGCTGGCCGTGGCACAGGCCATGGCCTACGCGCACGCCGAGGGGATCATCCACCGCGATCTCAAGCCCGCCAACGTGCTGGTGGGGGACTTCGGCGAGACGGTGGTCATCGACTGGGGGCTCGCCAAGGAGCTCTCCGGCACGCGGGGGGAAGGGCCGCAGTCGCTGCCGCCCGGAAAGGAGATCCCCGTGGACGAGGCGGCAGCCGGGGCGCTCACGGTGGCGGGCGCAGTGGTGGGGACGCCCGCGTACATGCCTCCGGAGCAGGCATCGGGGCTGCCCGTGGACGAGCGCGCCGACGTGTACGCGGTGGGCGCGATGCTCTACCACCTGCTCTCGGGCGCCGCTCCCTACGAAGGGACGGCGCGGGCGGTGGTGGGCGAGGTGCTGAGGCGGCCCCCGGAGCCGCTCACGGCGCGGACACGAGGCGTGCCGGAGGACCTCCTCGCCATCGTGGACAAGGCGATGGCCCGCAAACCCGAGGACCGCTACCCCTCGGCCCGCGAGCTCGCCGAGGATCTCGGCCGGTTCCACGCCGGCCAGCTCGTCGGCGCCCACCGCTACTCGCGCCGCGAACTCGCCGTTCGCTTCGTGCGCCGCCACCGCGGCGCCCTCTCCGTCGCCCTCGCCGCGCTCCTCGTGCTCGTCGCGGGCGGCATCTACGGCGTCTTGCGGGTCATGGCCGCGCGCGACCGGGAGGCGGGAGAGCGGGTCCTCGCCGAACGCGCGCGGGCGCAAGCCGAGGAGGCCCGGCAGGCCGCGGTGGCGCGTGCCGATCAGCTCGTGCTGGTGCAGGCGCGCACCGCGCTGGAGAAGGACCCGAACGAGGCGCTCGGGTGGCTGCGCAGCCTGTCGCCATCGTTCGAGGACTGGGGGACGGTGCGACGGATCGCGGCCGACGCCGAGGGACGGGGGCTCGCGCGGGCGCTGCGCGGCCACGAGAAGTACATCAACATCATCAGCTACGCGCCCGACGGCAAGGCGCTGTACAGCGCCAGCGACGATCACACCGTGCGGGCCTGGGACCTCACGGGCGACGCCCACCAGGTGATGACGGAGCACGGGGACGAGGCGTGGCGGGTGAGCGTGTCCCCCGACGGCAAGCTGATCGCGACGGCGAGCAAGGACCGGGAGATCCGGGTCGTCGACGCGAAGAGTGGCGTGCTTTTGCGCACGCTCCGCGGTCACGAGTACCCGGTGGTCCTGGTGCTGTTCACGCTCGACGGGCAGGCGCTGGTGAGCGCCGCCGACGACATGACGGTGCGCCGGTGGGATCTCCGGACCGGAGAGCACCGCGTGCTCTGCCGCGGCACGGACGGCTGCGCGAAGATCGAGGTGGCGCCGGATCGGCGCTACGCCGTGGTCAGCGGCTCCGAGAATCACCCCCTGGTGTCGCTGCTGGACCTGGAGACGGGGGCCCTCCAGCGCGCGCCCGGGGTGAAGGTCTTCGCGGACCACCTGCAGCTCATGGGCAACCCGCCGACCGCGGTCCTGTCCGAGGGAAAGCTGGTCGTCGCCGGCACGGGAGACGGACGCCTCCAGCTCTGGAATCCGGCGACGGGCGAGGTGCGCGTGTACGCGGACCACGACGCGCCGGTGATGCGGGTGGTCTTCTCCCCGGACGGGCGGCGGCTCGCGTCGGCCGACATGCGCGGGGTGGTGCGGGTGCGAGACCTGGTGACGGGAGCGTCGCAGGTCAGCCATGGTCACCAGGGATCCGTCAGCAGCCTCGCCTTCTCGCCCGACGGGCGGTGGCTCGCCAGCGCCAGCGTGGACCACACGGCGCGGCTCTGGGACCTCCAGACCGATCAGCAGCGGGTGCTGCAGGGCGCGCGCGACGCGCTGGTCACGGTGGTGATCGCGCCGGATGGGCGCTCGGTCGCCACCGCGGGGGGCGACGGGGTGGTGCGCGTCTACCGGCTCGACAGCGGGTCGAGCACGCTGCTCGGCCAGCACGACAAGGCGGCCTGCAGCCTGGATCTGGCGCCCGGAGGTGGGCGCGTGGCCACCGGCGGCGCCGACGGGACCGTCCGGATCTGGAGCCTGGAAGGTGGCGCGCCCCGAACGCTGTCAGGCCACGAGGGCACCGTGGAACGGGTGCGCTTCTCGCCGGACGGCAAGCTCCTCGCTTCCGCGGACACGGAGCGGTCGGTGCGGGTCTGGAGCGCCGAGGGTCAGGCGCTGCACGTGCTCGAAGGTACCGCGAGGGAGGATGACACCCGCTGGAGGACGCCTCTGTTCGCGTTCTCTCCGGACGGGGCGGTGCTCGCAGCAGGCGGCGCGGCGAACCTCCGGCTCCTGCGGCTGGAGACGGGGGCGGTGCGGGAGCTGCGCGGGCTGTCCCGCACCCCGCGGGAGATCGCCTTCTCCGCCGACGGTCGGCAGGTGGGCGCGACGAGCCGGGGGAGCGACGTGTGGCTGTGGGAAACGGCGAGCGGCGAGGGCAAGCAGCTCGAAGCGCACCGCGACAGGGGCGGCGGCATCGCGTTCTCGCCGACAGGGCGCCTCGTGGCCACGGGCGCGGAAGATCACATGCTGCACCTCTCGGATCTCGCGTCCGGGAGCCGCCGGACGATCCACGCGGGGGGCTACCAGGTGACGAACCTGGAGTTCGCGCGCAGCGGCGACTACATGCTCGGGATCACCGGGCTGTCCGTGGTGCAGGTGTGGAGCGCGAAGGATGGCTCGGTCCTCCACGTGCTGCGGGGGCACGAGGGCGACGTGAGGAGCGCGCACATCGCGGACGACGAGCGCTCGGTGATCACCACGGGCGTGGACGGAACGGTGCGGGTGTGGGATCTCGCCACCGCGCAGGCGCAGGTCCTGCGGGGGCACGCGGGGACGGTGTTCGATGCGCGGTTCCTGCCAGAGGGGCGCGGCTTCGTCTCGGTGGGTCAGGACGGGACGGTGCGGCTGTGGCGCGACGGGCTGCCGCGCGACGCAGAGGGGCTGCGCGCCTGGATTGCGGAGGCGGTGCAGACGGCGGATCCGCGCATGGCAGGGGCGGCGTCGCCGTAGAGGCCGGAATGCAGCGCGGTTGACGTCCAGCGCAGGAGCGGTGTGTAGTTCGGCGAGATGACGCGTGGCCAGGGAGGTGACCCGGAGCGCGAGGTCGTCGCACCGGGAGAGAGGGCATCGGCCGCGAAGGAGGCCATGTTCGCGGAGACGCTCCGGGCGAGCCCGCCGACGGTGACCGCCGTGCCGCCCGGAGCGCTCATGAAGCACGGGGACGACAAGGGCGCCTCGCGGTGGACCGCCGCGCAGCTCCCCGAGGTGGACCCGGCGCGGTACGTGGTGTCGGGGCAGATCGCGCAGGGGGGGATCGGGCGGGTGCTGCGCGCGGAGGACGTGCAGATGCAGCGCCCCGTGGCGCTGAAGGAGCTGCTCGAGCGGGGCGGGGACGCGGAGGACAGGTTCGTGCGGGAGGCGCTGCTCACGGCGCGGCTGCAGCACCCGGCCATCGTGCCGGTGTACGAGGCGGGGCGGTGGCCGACGGGGGCGCCGTTCCTGGCGATGAAGCTGGTGTCGGGGAGGTCGCTCGCGGAGGTGATCAACGAGCCGCGAGGGCTCGACGAGCGGCTGCCGCTGGTGATCCACGTGCTGGCGGTGGCGCAGGCGATGGCGTACGCGCACGCGGAGCGGATCATCCACCGCGATCTGAAGCCCGCCAATGTGCTGGTGGGGGACTTCGGCGAGACGGTGGTGATCGACTGGGGGCTCGCCAAGGAGCTGCCGCCAGAGGGGGCGGTGCGGGCGTCGCTCGTGCCGGGTGAAGAGAGCGCGGCAGAGGAGCCGGCGACCGGGGGGCTCACGGTGGCGGGCGCGATCGTGGGGACGCCGGCGTACATGCCGCCAGAGCAGGCGGCTGGGCTGCCGGTGGACGAGCGCGCGGACGTGTACGCGGTGGGGGCGATGCTCTACCACCTGCTCTCGGGGGCGCCGCCGTACGAGGGGACAGCGCGGCAGGTGCTGCGGGAGGTGATGGTGGGGCGCGCGCCGCCGCTCGGGGCGCGGGTGCGGGGGGTGCCCGAGGATCTGCTGGCCATCGTGGACAAGGCGATGGCGCGGCGGAGGGAGGATCGGTACGCGTCGGCGCGGGAGCTGTCCGAGGATCTGGAGCGGTTCCACGCAGGGCAGCTCGTGGGGGCGCACCGCTACTCGCGGCGGGAGCTGCTGGTGCGCTTCGTGCGGCGTCACCGGGGGGCGCTGTCGGTCGCGGCGGCAGCGCTGCTGGTGCTGATGGCAGGCGGGACCTACGGGGTGCTGCGGGTGATGGCGGCGCGCGATCAGGAGGCCGACGAGCGGCGGCGCGCGGAGAGCGCGCGGGGGCAGGCAGAGGTGGCGCGGCAGGCGGCGGTGGCGCGCGCCGATCAACTGGTGCTGGCGCAGGCGCGCACGGCGCTCCCGAGCGATCCGAACGAGGCGCTCGGGTGGCTGAACAGCCTGTCGCCGTCGTTCTCAGGGTGGGACGCGGCGCGCACGCTCGCCGCGGACGCGGAGGGGCGGGGCATCGCGCGGGTGCTGCGGGGTCACCGGAAGCTCGTCAACACGATGGTCTACGCGCCGGGGGGCGAGGCGCTGTACAGCGCCAGCGACGACTGCACGGTGCGGCGCTGGGATCTGGTGGGCGGGAAGCACCGCGAGGTGGCGGTGCACGCAGACGAGGCGTGGTGGGTGAGCCTGTCTCCCGACGGGCGCCGGATGGCGACGGCGAGCAAGGATCGGGAGGTGCGGGTGGTGGACCTGGGGACAGGTGCCACGCGCGCGCTGCGAGGGCACACGGGGTCGGTGAACGGGGCGGTGTTCCTGCCAGGTGAGCGGGAGCTGGTGAGCTTCGGCGGCGACGGCCGGGTCCTCCGGTGGGACCTCAAGGCAGGGACGTACCGGGCGCTGTGCGAGGACAAGGCGCTGTGCTGGAAGGTGGTGGTGAGCCCGGAGCGGCAGCGCGCAGCGGTGACGGGGATGGGCGGGGCGCTCGCGGTGCTCGATCTGGAGACGGGGGCGCTACAGCGGGCACCGGCCGCGGTGAAGGTGTTCTCGGACATCCTGCGGCTGGTCGGGATGATGCCGGTCGATGCGGTGGACAACGCGCGGCGGGTGGCCGCCGGAGGCGAGGACGGGCGGCTGTGGGTATGGGAGCCGGGTACGGGCGAGGTGCGCACGTTCGTGGATCACGAGGCTCCCGTGCACCGGGTGCGCTTCTCGCCGGATGGACGGACGCTGGCCTCGGCCGACGCGATGGGGGTGGTGCGGCTGCGGGACCTGGAGAGCGGGGCGACGCGGGTGGCGCGCGGTCACGAGGGCGCGGTGAACCGGCTCGCGTGGTCCCACGAGGGTCGGTGGCTGGCGAGCGCCGGAGAAGATCACACGGCGCGGCTCTGGGACGTGGAGACCGATCAGCGACGGGTGCTGCACGGGGCGCGCGATGTGCTGATCGCGCTGGCATTCGCGCCGGACGGGCGCTCGCTGGCCACGGCGGGTGGCGACGGGGTGGTGCGGATCTACCGGGTGAACGCGGGGTCGAGCGAGGTGATCGGGCAGCACGAGGGAGCCGCGTTCACGCTCGCCGTGGCGCCCGGGGGGAGCCGGGTGGCGACAGGGGGCGCTGACGGGAAGGTGCGGGTGTGGCCGCTGGGGGGCGGGGCGCCGCGGGTCTTCGAGGGGCACCGGGACGAGGTGAGGCGGGTGGTGTTCTCGCCCGACGGGAAGCGGCTCGCGTCGTCGGGCGACGGGGGGGAGGTGCGGGTCTGGGACGGTGAGGGGCGCTCGCAGGAGGCGCTGCAGGCGCTGTACACGGTCGAGAGCAAGGTGACGGACAGGGAGCTTCTGGCGCCTGCCGTGGTGTTCTCGCCCGATGGAGCAAGGCTCGCGGTAAGCGGTGGGGCGCCGCAGATCTTGCACCTTGAGACGGGCGTGTCGCAGCGGCTGGAGGGGGTCGAAGGAGAGGTGTGGTCGGTCGCGTTCTCGCCCGATGGTCGGGAGCTGGGCGCCGCAGGGGGCGACAGGAAGGTGCGGATCTGGGAGGTGGCGACGGGAGGAATGCGGGTGCTCGGGGAGCACGAGAACGAGGCGGCGTCGGTGGCGTTCTCGCCGCGCGGAGACTGGATCGCGTCGGGGGGGCACGATCACGCGCTGAGGCTGTGGGAGCGCGGGGGAGGAGGACGAGGGGGCGGGGGCGGCGTGAGGAAGGTGATCCAGGCCGGGGGGCAGTGGGTGAGCGCGCTGGAGTTCGCGCCGGATGGGGGACTGCTGGTGGGGCTGACGGGTCACTCGGCCGTGCCGGTGTGGGACGCGAGGGCGGCCGTGCTGCGGCAGGAGCTGCGCGGTCACGGGGGGGTGGTGAAGAGCGTGCACCTCGCAGGGAACGGACGCGGGGTGATCAGCGCGAGCACAGATGGGACGGTGCGGGTGTGGGACCTCGCGACGGGGCAGGCGCAGGTGCTGCGGGGGCACGCGGGGGCGGTGTTCGAGGCGCGGTTTCTGCCGGAGGGACGGGGGTTCGTGTCGGTGGGGAGGGACGGGACGGTGCGGCTATGGCGCGATGCGCTGCCGCGCGATGCGGCAGGGCTGCGCGCCTGGATTGCAGAGGCGGTGCGGGCGGCGGATCCGCGGATGGCGGGGGAGATGGTGCCGTAGAAGTCGCTGAGGGTGTGCGCGGCTGGATGCGCTCGGTGGGACATGCGGCGCGAGCGGGCGCGGGCGGGCTGCGGCGCGGTTGACGTGGACGTGAAGGTGCGGTGTGTAGTGCAGCGAGATGATGCGTGGCCAGCGAGGCAGCCCGGAGCGCGACGGCGACGCGCAGGGTGGCGGGGGCAGCGGGAACGGCGGGAACGGCGGGAACGGCGGGAACGGCGGGAACGGCGGGGACGAGGGGAGGTTCGCGCCAGGGACGCTGCTCGCGGGGAAGTACCGGGTGGAGGGGGAGATCGGGCGCGGGGGGATGGGGGTGGTGCTCGCGGCGGAGCACATGGAGCTCGGGGAGCGGGTGGCGCTGAAGCTGATGCTGCCGGAGGCGCTGGAGAGCCCGGGGTCGGATGCGCGGTTCCTGCGCGAGGCGCGGGCGGCGGTGAAGATCAAGGGGAGCCACGTGGCGCGGGTGCTCGATGTGGGACGGCTGGAGACGGGGGAGCCGTACATCGTGATGGAGTACCTGGAGGGGGAGGACCTCGGGTCGCTGCTGCGGCGAGAAGGGGCGCTGGCCGTGGAGCGGGTGGCGGAGTACGTGCTGCAGGCGTGCGAGGCGATCGCGGAGGCGCATGCGCTGGGGATCGTGCACCGGGATCTGAAGCCGTCGAACCTGTTCCTGACGCGGCGGCCGGATGGGTCGCCGTTCATCAAGGTGCTCGACTTCGGGATCTCGAAGATGCTGCCGCGCGAGGGGGAGGCGTCGCGCGAGGGGGAGCTGGCGGTGACGCAGCCGCGGCAGATGCTGGGGTCGCCGCTGTACATGGCGCCGGAGCAGCTCTCGTCGGCGCACAAGGTGGTGCCGGCAAGCGATGTGTGGTCGCTCGGGGCGATCCTGTTCGAGCTGTGCGCGGGAGCGCCGCCGTTCGGGGCGACGACGCTGGGAGAGCTGCGGCGGCAGATCCTGTTCGAGGACGCGCCGCTGCTGCGCAAGATCAAGCCCGAGGTGCCGCGCCGGCTGGAGGCGATCGTGCAGCGCTGTCTGGAGAAGGATCCAGCGCGGCGCCACGAGGACGTGGCGGCGTTCGCGGAGGAGCTGGCGGAGCTGGCGCCAGCGCGAACGAGGGAGGCGGTGGGGAGGATCCGGGGGATCCTGCGGGGCGGAGCGTCCGGGGAGAGGTCGGGGAGCCGTTCCCGGAGGGCGGGGTGGGCAGGGCGTGCGGGGCGCCAGGGAGGCGCGCGGGGGGCGCTGCTGGCAGGCGGGGTGGCGGTGATCGGGGTGGTCGCGGTGGTGGCGCTGTTGAGGGGCAAGGGGATGCCCGAGGGGTCGGGGGCGGAAGGGGTGCCGTCGGGCAAGGCGACGCCGGGTGCGGTGCGAGGAGCGGCGCTGGGGCAAGACGTGGAGCAGGGGCAGGGGCAGCAGGGTGTGGAGCAGGGAGCCGGGGCGTCGAAGGGGGAGATGGTGCCGGCGCGTGTCAGTGCCGAGGTGGGGGTTCAGGCGCCTTCAGCGACGGAGCTTGCTCCCGCGCGGGCGGGGGCGTCTCCTGGACCTGCTTCGGTGCATCCGGTGACCGCCGAGCGTCGAAAGTCGACGGGCGCGGCGCCGAGCAGCACGGTGGCTCCCCTGCCCTCACCGTCAGCGGCTCCCCCGACGACGTCGACGGTGCCTTTCTCGTACCAGAACCCTCCGCTCAAGTGATGGCCGTGAACCAGCGTCGCTCTCCCGCCATGCGCCTCGTCGCCTTGCTCTCGGGCGCGGTCGTCGTGGCGCAGCTCGCGACTGCACATGCGCAACAGGCACCGGCGCCACCGCCATCCAGCCAGGCGGCACCGCCGACGCAGGCGGCACAGGCTGCACAAGCAGCGCCCGCCGCGCCAGCCGCGCCAGCCGCGTCGGCCGATGCTGATCCCTCGAAGGCCGTGTACGAGGCGGCAAGGGTGCTCTACGAGGACGGGGACTACGCGGGCGCGCTCCTGTCGTTCCAGCGCGCGTACGACCTGTCGGGCAGCGCGAACACGCTGTGGAACATGGCACTCTGCGAGAAGAACCTGCGGCGGTATGCGCGGGCGATCCGGCTGCTGGAGCGGTACCAGATGGAGGGGGGAGAGCGGCTCACGGAGGAGGATCGGAAGGGGGCGACGTACCTGATCACGACGATGCGCGGGTTCGTGAGCACGGTGAAGATCGCGGTGGATCAGCGGGACGCGACGGTGACGGTGGATGATGAGGCGGTGGGGATCACGCCGCTCGCGCGGCCGCTCCTGGTGGACATGGGGTTCCGGCGGGTCCAGGTGAAGAAGAAGGGGTTTCTGCCGTTCGACGAGCGGGTTCGCGTGGTGGGCGGGAACGAGATGAGCGTGAACGTGAAGCTCGAGGCCGAGGTTCACGAGGGGCGGCTGGAGGTGACCGCCGGTGTCCACGATCTGATTGCGCTCGACGGTCAGGTGGTGGCGCAGGGGCGCTTCGCAGGGAAGGTGCAGAGCGGGGGGCACACGCTGAAGGTGACCGGGCCGGGGATGCAGCCGTACCAGTCGGAGGTGGTGATCCAGGACGAGAAGCTGCGGCGGATCCAGGTGACGCTGCAGCCGGCGCCAAAGACCGGGTTGCCGGCGTGGCTGATGGTGGCCGGGGGGGCCGTGCTGGCGGCGGGGGTGGGGTTCACGGCGGGGTATCTGCTGTTCCAGGCGGGGGAAGCCGGGGAGCCGACGCGGGGGACGCTGGCGCCGTACACGGTTGAGATCCGGTGAGCTGAGCGGGGAAGCCTGCAGGGGGGCCGCGGGAAGCCTGAAGGGGACAGTGCGGCTGGGCTGCGGCCGCAGAGGGCAGAGCCGTCGAAGGGGTGTAATGGCGGAGAGGGCGGTGCGTCTGCAGGGTCGAAGGCGATGACAGGGACGCGCCAAGGTGGTGGGTCGCTCGTCAGGCCTCGATCGGAGATGGTCATGAGCAAGACGCAGAATCAGGGTTCGGGCGCTCCTTCGTGCGGGTGCAAGGTGGGCTGCGGGGAGGTCCGCGCGGAGCGGGTAGAGGTGCGGAAGGAAGCCGCAGCGTCGTGCCCCTGTGGCCCGAGCTGCCCGTGCGGCGCAGGGTGCTCGTGCCCCTCGGGGGCGTGCTGCGGCGGATGAGGCAGGTGGCGCCACGCCGTGGGGCTGTGCGGCTCCGCGGCGAGGCGCCATGGTTCGTGGGAGAGGTGAGGAGCAGGGCGATGGGCGAGTGCTGCGAGAACAAGGGGGCCGGCGCCGTGGAGGACACGGAGGAGGTGGCGCGTGGGCTGACGCCGGAAGGGCTGAAGCTGCTGGTGGAGAACCACGCGCGGTTCCTGGCGTTCCTGGAGCGGCGGGTGGGGTCGCGGGAGGTGGCGGAGGAGATCCTGCAGGAGGCGTTCGTGCGGGGGATCGATCGGGGTGGGTCGCTGCGGGCCGGGGAGTCGGCGACGGCGTGGTTCTACCGGCTGTTGCGCAATGCGCTGGTGGATCACTTCCGGAGGCGCGGCGCAGAGCGGCGGGCGCTCGATGCGCTGGCAGAGGAGCCAGAGCCTGTGGAGGCCGCGCCGGACGCGGAGCTGCTCGGTACGGTGTGCGCGTGCGTGGGGTCGCTGGTGGGGACGCTGAAGGAGAGCTACGCGGAGGCGCTGCGGCGGGTGGATCTGGAAGGTGCGAGCGTGCAGAGCTACGCGAGCGAGGCCGGGATCACGCCGAACAACGCGGGGGTGCGGCTGCACCGGGCGCGGGAGGCGCTGCGCAAGCAGGTGATGCAGTCCTGCGGGACGTGCGCGACGCACGGGTGCCTCGACTGTCACTGCGACAGGAGTCGGCCGGGCGGCTGCTGATCGGGAGGGGAACGGGGAGCGAGGCAGCGTCGCGGGGAGTGCAGGCGAGGAGCCCCGGTGAGGGGTGGGCCGGTGGGGGCGGGCGCGCCGAAGAAGGGTCGCGCTGTCGTTACCTGGCGGAGGCGGTCACGATGGAGCGGACCACCTCGGTGGCGTCGGCGGCGGTGGTGGTCTGAATGAGGCGGCCGCCGCGGCCGGTGAGCTCGCGGTCCCAGGTGGCGGCGATGGCGGCGAGGCGTGCCTTGTACTCGGCGCGCACAGCGTCGGCGTCGGCCTCGATGACGGCGCCGCCTTCGAGGGCGCGCAGGCGCACGTGTCCGTGGAAGTCGAGCTCGGCTTCGGCAGGGTCGAGCACCTGCACGGCGACGATGGAGCGGCCGCCGGTGGCGAGGACGCTGAAGGCCTGGAGGGCGCGAGGGGGGAGGTCGAGGAGGTCGGAGAAGAGGACGATGACGGCGCCGCGGCGGGCTTTGCGGGCGACAGGGGCAAAGGCGCGCTCGACGGCGGCGTCGTCGTCGCTGAGGTCGAGGGCGCCGGTCGTGGCTTCGAGGGCGCCGAGGATGCGGTCGTAGCCTTCACGACCGGCGGCGGCAGGGAGGGGGCGGGCGGCGTCGCCGCCGATCCAGGCGAGGCCGACGGGGTCGCCAGAGGCGACGGCGACGCGGGCAGTGGCAGCCGCGAGGAGGGCCGCGTAGGCGAGCTTGGCGCCCGGGGCGCGAGGGCTGCGCCAGGCCATGGAGGCGCTGGCGTCGACGCAGAGCCAGACGGCGCGGTCAGTCTCGGTCTCGAACTCGCGGACCATGAGGCGGTCGTGGCGGAGCAGGGCGCGGCGATCGAAGAAGCGGAGGTCGTCGCCGGGGACGTAGGGGCGCTGGCCGCCGAACTCGACGCCAGCGCCCTTGCGGATGCTGCGGTGCATGCCGGCAAAGACGCCGTCGGCAACGGCGCGCGCTTTGATCCGCAACGGAGCGAGCGAGCCCCAGTCGATGGGAAAGGAGGGGCGGCGCGTGGCGGCAGGCATGCGGCGGTGGTGCAGGCATGGTTGCCTGACGTCCCGAGGGGCTGTCAAGGCGCTGGGAGGGGCGACGCGGCGCGTGGGGGGCGGTGAACGTTCAGGGCGCGAAGCGAGGGGACCTGCGCGGTCACGCCAGATACACTGCGCGGCCCATGGCCTCTTCCGTCACACCGTCGTCCGCCGCTGGAAGCTCTCCGGGGGCGCCGCCCAAGTTCGGGTTCCTGCCGCGGATAGATTCGCCCGGCTACTACGTGCTGCTCGCCGCGGTGGCGATCTTCATCCTCGGGCCGCTCGGCGGGATTGCCGCGGCGTACATGAACTTCAGCCTGGGGTTCTTCGTGGGCGGGCAGGTGCTCGCCGGGATCCTGGGGAGCGCGGTGACGTACGGGTACGGGCCGGAGGGGAAGCACGGCGCGAACTACATGCAGACGATGGCGGCGTCGGTGGCGTCGCTGTCGGCGATGGCGGTGCTGATCCAGGCGATGGTGTGGATGAAGATGCCGATGCCGCCCGTGGGGCCGCTCGTGCTGTTCTTCTGCTGCATCGGGATGTTCGGGGTGGGGCTCGGGATGCTCTACACGCCCATCCTGGTCGATCGGCTGAAGCTCGAGTACCCGTCGGGGCACGCGGTCGCGAACATCCTGCGGGCGCTGACGGACAAGCGGCTGCTGAAGAACTCCATCAAGCAGCTCGGCGGCGGGGTGGGGCTCGGGGCGCTCTTCGCGTTCATGGTGGAGAAGGTGAAGGTGGTGGGCGCGACGGGGATCAGCGGGGCCACCATCGGCGCCGGGATGGTGGTGGGGTCGCGCATCGCGGGCGCGGGCCTGACAATGGGGCTCATCGGGTGGGCGATCACGCCGTACCTGGTGTCGATCGGGTGGCTGCAGGAGGGAGAGCCGTTCCGGAAGATCGGGTTCCTGATCGCGCTGGCGATGATCCTGGGGGCGGCGCTCGTGGACCTGACCCTGATCGGGGTGGAGGCGTCGCGGCGGCTGCGGACGGTGGCCGCGGAGCGGGCGGCGCAGCCGGAGGAGCCTGCGTGGAAGCAGGTGAACATGGGGCGGCTGCTGGCCTGGGTGGCGTTCTGGGGGGTTTCGCTGGTGCTGGTGGCGACGAAGCTGCTCGGGCAGCCGCTCGGGTTCATTCTGTTTGCGGTCGTGCTGTCGGCGGTGTTCGTGCTGATCAACGGGATCTCCTGCGGGATCAGCGACTCGAACCCGATCTCGAGCGCGTTCGTGATCTCGGTGCTGCTGATGTCGGGCCTCGGGCTGAAGGATCCGACGGTGGGGCTGATGGCGGCGGCGATCCTGCTGGCGTCGTGCTCGACCGGGGTGGACATGCAGCAGGACCGGTCGACGGGGTGGCGCCTGGGGACGAACCGGGTGATCCAGTTCCGGTTCCAGGTGGTGGGGATCGTGATGGGGGCGGTGCTCTGCGTGGTGCTGGCCAACGTGTTCATGAAGGCCTACCCGGTGCTGACCATCGATACGTTCGCGCACCCGGAGGCGAAGGTGGACCAGTGGCAGAGCGCGATGACCTTCAAGTTCGTGGGGGCGCTCCGGGACCTGGGGAACCTGCCGCCCTACAAGGTGACGGCGCTCGGTATCGGGCTCGGTATCGGGCTGGTGACCGAGGTGGTGCGCAAGGTGCTGCACAAGAGCGCGCGGTACAAGGCGTTCACCCACGGGTCGAAGGGCGGGTTCGTGACGGGGTGGGTGATGGACACGGTGCTGTTGCCGAGCCCGTATGCGTCGTCGTTCGGGGGGTTCGTGGAGCTGGCGGTGGCGGCGTGGTTCGCGGCAGGCGGGGCGCTGTCGTCGGCGATCAACACGCTGACGGAGAAGCCGGAGAAGGTGCTGGCCGCAGAGGGCGGGTCAGCCGAGGGCGAGGCGAAGGAGCAGATGGCGGACGCAGCCGGGCCGAAGGAGAAGGTGGAAGAGGACGCGCTGCCGGAGGACATGAGCTCGACGTCCCTGGTGGGCGGTGGGCTCATCGCCGGGGAGGCGCTGTTCGCGCTGGCGATGGGGATCTACGGGCTCGTGGCGCTGGTGAAGTAGCAGGGGCACGATGAGCTTCGTCACCGCGCTGGCGCTGCTCGTGGGGCTGCTCGTCGCAGCCCCCGTGGCAGCACACCTCCTCCGGCGGCGAAACGCCGAGGAGACCTCGTTTCCCGCGGCGAGGCTGGTGCCCGCGACGGCGCCAGCGGCGCGGCGGCGGAGCGCACTGGAGGACCGGGCGCTGTTCGCGGTGCGGGCGCTGGCGGTGGCGGCGCTGGCGCTGCTTGGGGCGACGCCGCTCTTCCGGTGCAGCCACCTGTCGCTCGCGCGTCAGGGGGGGGCCTCGGTGGCGATGGCCGTGGTGCTCGATGACTCGCTGAGCATGCGGGCGAAGCTGCCAGGAGGGCAGGCGCGCTTCGAGCGGGCCGTGGAGGCGGCGCGGCAGCTCGCGGGAGGGCTTGCGCCCGGAGACGCGGCGGCGGTGGTGCTCGCGGGGTCGCCGCCGCGGGTGGCGCTGGCCTCCACGACGAACCTCGCTGCCGTGCGCGAGGCGCTGGATGGGCTCACGCCGTCGGACCGGAGCACGGATCTGGACGGGGCGCTGGCGCTGGCGCGGGATCTGCTCGAGGGGTTGCCGCAGCGGGACAAGCGGGTGGTGCTGTTCAGCGATCTGGCCGATGGGTCACCAGGGGCGCCTGCGCTGGAGGGTTCGGGGGAGGTGGCGCTGTGGGTACCGCTGCCAGAGCTGGCGGCGTCGGGCGAGGACTGCGCGGTGCTGCGGGCTGAGCGGGCAGGGCGGCGCGCGCGGGTGCGGGTGGCGTGCACGGGGCCCGTGGGGGCCGGGAAGCGGGTGGAGATCCGGGCGGGAGCGGAAGCGCTGGGAGGGGTACCCCTGGAGCCAGGGTGGCGCGCAGGAGAGGTGGCCGTGGAGCTGCCGGAGAAGGCGCCCGAGGTGCTGTCGGCAGTGCTCGGGGGGGGGGACGCGATCGAGAGCGATGATGTGGCGCCGCTGGTGTCCACGGGGGGGCCGCTGTCGATCGCGGCGGTGGTGGACCAGGCATCGACGCAGGTGGCCACGGGAGGGCCGCCGCCGCTGGAGCAGGCGCTGGCAGCGCTGGAGCTGGAGGCGGAGGTGCGGCCGCTGCCCGCCGTGCCCGAGAGCGCCGAGGAGCTTGCGCCCCACGCGGCGCTGGTGGTGGACGATGCCCCAGGGTTCACGCCGGAGGTGCGGAGGGCGCTGGTGGGGTGGGTGGAGCGCGGAGGGGTCGCGCTGCTGACGCTGGGGCGGCGCGCGGCGGCGGCACCGCTCGGGGCGGGGTTCGAGCCGATGGTCCCGGGTGTGGTGCGCTGGGGGCCGAGCGCGGTGCGTGGGGCGGATGCGGCGGAGTCGTCGCTGCTGGGGATGTCGGGGTCGAGCCTGGAGGATCTCGCTCCCGAGGGGCGCGCGGTGCTGGAGCCCGCAGCGCTGGAGGCGCCCGCCGAGGCGCTGGTGCGCTGGAAGGATGGGGCGCCGCTGCTGCTGCGCAGGCCGATGGGTCGGGGGGTGGTGCTGGTGCTGACGCTGCCGCTGAGCACGGAGGAGAGCGATCTGGTGCTGCGGCCGGCGTTCCTGGCGCTGCTCGACCACTTCGTGTCGACGGCGCGGGCGCGGGGTGGGGCGCGGCGGATCGACGCGGGGGAGACGTGGACGTTCGATGGGTACCGCACGGTGGAGGTGGCGCGGGTGCTTCCGGGAGAGGGGAAGGAGGAGGGGGTGCCGGTGACGGAGGTGGAGCGGAGGCTGCGGGCCACACCGGGGGTTGCGGGGCTGTATGCGCTGACGCTCGATGGGGAGCGGTCGACGCGGGTGGTGTCGCTGGCAGAGCGTGAGGTCGATCTGAGGCCGCGGAAGGTGCAGGAGAGCGCGCGGGCGGCGTCGCTCGGAGGGAGGGATGCGTCGGTGGATGCGTCGCCGTACGTGGCGCTGGCGTTGCTCGTGCTGGTGGCGGCGGAGCTGCTGCTGCGGGCGCTGGGCGGAACCAGGGGGGAGCGCGAGGCGGCGGCAGAGGGGTGAGGGGGCGCCCGCTGGTGGAGGCCGGGTTGCGGCAACAGCGTGACGAGGCGGGCGGGTCGGGAGGGGAGAAGGTCGCTCAGAAGACGCTGAAGGCGCCCGAGGGAGGTGGGCGCTTCAGTGCGTTTGCCAGTGCGGCGGGATGTCGTCGAGCGTGGGCTCGACGGGCGGCGGGAGGGGGCGGTGGCGCGGGCCGTTCGGCTTGAAGGAGTGCTCGGAGGCGGGGAACGCGCGGGTGCGGACCTCGTCGACGTAGGAGCGCGTGGCCTCGACGATGGTGTCGCCAACCTCGGCGAACCGCTTGGCGAACTTCGGCGTGAGTTCGCGGAACATGCCGAAAAGGTCATAGCAGACGAGCACCTGGCCATCGCAGGCGGGACCAGCGCCGATGCCAATGGTGGGGATTGAGATGGCTGTGGTGATCTCCTCGGCGAGGTCTGGGGGGATGGCTTCGAGGACGATGGCGTAGGCGCCTGCCTCTTCGAGGGCGCGGGCGTCGGCCAGGACGCGCTCGGCGGCGTCGCCGCCCTTGCCCTGTACCTTGAAGCCCCCCATAGCGTGCACCGACTGGGGCAGAAGGCCAACGTGCCCCATCACGGGGATGCCGGCGGTGACGATGCGGCGGACGTGCTCGGCGATCTCCTCGCCACCTTCGAGCTTGACGCTCTCGAAGCTGCCCTCCTTCATAAGCTTGCCGGCGTTCTCCAGCGCATGCAGCGGCGAGAGCTGGAAGCTCATGAACGGGAGGTCTCCCACGACGTGGGCCCGACGGGCGCCGCGCGATACGGCGCGGCCGTGGTAGCAGATCTCGTCGACGGTGACCGGGAGCGTGGTCGGGTGCCCTTGCACGACCATGCCGAGTGAGTCGCCCACGAGGAGGATGTCGGCACCTCCCTCGTCGAGCAGCCGGGCCATCGTGAAGTCGTAGGCCGTCACCATCGCAAGCGGGTCCCGGCCCTTGCGGGTCCGGATCTCAGGGACGGTGACCTTGGTGGAACGCGCTGGGGTCGAGCGGTTGGGCTGCCCGCCACCATTGCCTTTGGGACCGTACATGGTTGCCTCCTGGTCGCGGCCGCAAGAGGCGGTCCGCGCCTGCTCTGGAGGCTAGGGCGAGCGCAGGATGAGAGCAAGCCCAGGACGCAGGGTCAGCTGCGCCGACGGCGACGAGAAAACGCGAGCGCCGCGGCGAGCGCGAGGCCGCCGAGAACGATGGAAGAACCGCTTCCGGTGCCCATCGAGCATCCACCTCGCGCTCCCCAGATATCGTCGGCCGCAGGCGCGTCGAGATCGGAACCCGTGCCACCGCCCTCCCAGGGGCTGCAGGGGGGGAAAGAGGGGCAAGCGGGTGGAGTGCCGATGGATACCTGGGCCTCGAAATACCGGGGGACGAAGCTCTGATCCGGCGACGCACCGAGGTCGAGATCGTCGTCGAGGGCTTCGCGCGTCAGCTCGCCGGTCATCCGGGAAATCCATGCCTGGTCGGGCGAGATCCCACCGTAGAGCTTGCCGAGATCCGCCATGAGCTCGTCGATGGGCGTCACGCCCTTGGCAGGGTCCCCCGTGTAGCCGCTTTCTTCCTGATCGTAGTTGACCAGATCTGTGAGCGTGTATTCGATGGAATAGGTGGAGACGGGCTCACCTGCCTCGATGAGCCATCCCCTGCCGCTGGTGGCGTTGTAGCCAATCTGCTTCAGCTCGGCGTAGTTGCTGCGGCTTTCGTCCCAGTTCCAGAGGAGGGAGGATTGATCGATCTGGAAGGAGGGGAAATTCACGGGCTCGTAGCGGCCTTCGCCCAGCATCCAGAGGGTGATCGGCGTGACTGGTCCTGTCCCTCCAGCCACCATGCGCAGCGGAAGGGTTGCTCCGGCACCGGGCGTGGTCACACGCACAGGCCGCATGGCATCCACACCCTGTCCCGGCACCAGCTTGAGGGCGAGGAAGTTGAATCCCTCGGCGACGTAATCGGCAATGACGGGCTCCAGATCCTGCGGGACGAAGTAGTTGTGCGTCTGGAGCCAGTCGTAAAGGGCGTCGGGATCATTCGACGAGAGCTGGACGGTCTCGAAGGGGCCGACGGTTTCCTGGGCAATGACCTGGACCGGCGGTCCACCGCCGCCGGTGCCGCCCGAGTCGGCCGAGGAGGGGCTGTCGATTCCGCAACTCGGCGGGGGCGGACAGTTGATGATCGGCGAGCTGATGGAGACCTGCGTCAGTCCCTCGAGCGTCTGGAAGAGTGCATCCGAGGAGAGGCCGACCTCCACGATGCCCTTCGTGGGAAGGACCCACGCGAAGGACTCGGGAGCACCCGAGTAGGAGAACTGATCCCAGAGCGTCGTCCCTTCCGGAGACACCGAGAGCACCATTCTGTGCCCCGTGACGAGGGTCGACTCACCCTGCGACACGATGCACGCACCGCAAGCGTCAGCGCTCTCAAGATGAGACACAACGAGGGAGAAGGAGGAGATCGCCAGGAGAGTTTTGATAAGCCGCATAGAGCCTCCCACGGTGGTCCGAGTTCGGAGAGCAGCAAGCAGCATACCAGGAATGCTGGAGGGAAATCCCTGCGGTTTCAAGCGCAGCCCGGAAGGTTCTTCGGCACAAGCAGGCACGCTCCTGCACCTTGTTGCAGAGGTCGCATGGGGACTGCGCTGGGTGAAGCGGCCGCGCGGCAACACACCCCTCTGAGGAAGGTGGTGGACCTGCCGAAGGTGGCCAAGCAGGTTGCTGGAAGTCGACGCTCCGGAGGTGCGGGAGCGCCGGCAGCGAGTCAGCCGATGGTGCCTTCGTCGAGACGGCGCATTCCTTCGAGCAGCAATCCCTCAGGGGAGACCTTAATGGTGCGCGCGCCAGGGGTGAAGTTGGGCTCCAGTCGGAAGTCACCCTCGTGGAGCGTCAGCATCTTGTAGAAGGCGTCTTCACCCTGCAGGCCGCTGTAGAGGGCGTGGATGATCTGCCCGTCAGCGAAGTGGATTTCACCGGGGCCAGAGACAGTCTGGATCTTGAGGGCGCATGTCCGGCGGCCGTGCCACAGGATCTGCACCATATCGGGCAGCCCCATCTCGGAAAGGGAGCCGGTGACGCCCTTGCCAGGCTTGTTGGAGGCCTTGCGTTCGATGATTTGACGTAGTCGGACGGCAAAGATGTCAGCAGTGACAGGCTTGGAGGCGATGTCGTCGACACCTAGCTCGAAGGCGCGCTGTGCCGTTTGCCGGTCGGTCTTGGACGTGAGGATCACCCAGGCCTTGTCGCGCCCGAAGCCGGCCTTGATGGCCTCACTTCGAAACGCGAGCCCGGCATCAGGCTCTTCGAGGTCCACTTCGCTCACCACGATCTCAATCTCGCGAGATTCTATCTCGCGTCGCGCCTGCGCTGCTGTACGAGCAATGTAAACGTCAAAGCCCTGCTCGATGAGCCTGAGTTCGAGCACCGTCGTCTCCTCGGGATCAGGATCCACAATCAAGGCCGTGTGGCGATCGGCGAGGAGCTTTGCCTTGATGTCATCGCCCGTCATCACCTGGCGAAACAGGTCGACGATGTTCGGATCGAACACGTTGCCGCGGTATTGGGCGAGCACGTCACATGCTTCGGCAGGACGCAGTGTCTTTCGGTAGGGATTCCTCGGGTTCTGCGAGAGGTCGGCATAGGTATCGACCACTGCGAGAACGCGCGCGCCGAGGGGGATCTCCTTGCCAGAAAGGCCATCGGGAAACCCTGTGCCATCGTATCGCTCGTACATGTGCGTGATCGCGGTGGTGACCTCTTGAGGCACCCCTGCTGACTCCATGAGTTGCGCCGGAAGCTCTACGGCCTTCGTGGCAGCCAGGCGGTGGCCCTCGTATTCTGCGACGTTCAGGGCTGTGAGGTGGTAGGGGCCCGCCTTGCCGAGATCATGCAGGTAGCAGGACGCCACGTATGCGGCGACGCTTCCCTGGGAAAGACCGATCCGCTCGCACAGCTTCCGGGCCAGGCGGGCAACGGTGGACGAGTGCCCACGCAGGTCTTGACGGTTGTTCTCGAGCAGCGTCACCAGCACATTGAGCGTCTCGAGGTACTCGTGCGAAGTCGTGGGCGCGGGCGGCGGCTCTGGCGGAGGAGCCGCAACAGGCGCCGCCATGACAGCGGGCGCAGTCGCCGGTTCGCTGCTCACGAGCGGCGGCGCTGGAGGAGGGGGGATCGGTGTTGCAGGAGCGAGCACGCGAGGAGGCACCGTCGGCGCCTGCTGCACGGGCATCTGGGTGATCCCCGCAGACGTCACCGGAGGAGGCGTTGGCATCTGCACCGGAGCTGGCCCAGTCATGGCGACTGGCATGGGCGCCGGCTGCGGCTGCGGCATCTGGAAGCTTGCGGTGACGCCGGTCTGTGTCCGCTCGAACGGGTCTCGTTGCTCCTTGTAGAAGAAGTCCTCGTAGTTATGGACGGGCCGGAGCAACGCGTTGAAGGCGGTGGTGTCCCCCCGGTAATGGTAGGAGATCGCAGCACGGACGGCCGCCGGTCGCGCCACGATCGCACGAACGTCGCGCACACCAGCGGCGAGCTTGATCTCGTGCAGTGCTGCGTCGTTGTCCGGATCTGCCGTGGCGACTGACAGCGTCAGAGTGCGGTCGTCGAGCAGGACAGGAAACACCCCGTGCAACGTTGCAGTGACCGAGGAAACCTTCGACAAAACGCGTGCGTCTATGATCGCCTTGGAGAGCTTCTCGCTCGAGACGAACCGCGTATTGTGCAGCGTAGCGATGAACTTCAGCAGATCCGCTTCACTCAAGATCTCGAGCTCGATCATCGCATCTTCGATGCGCGAGCGGTTCCGGGTCGCATGCTCGACTGCACGGCGATAGTCGTCGTGTGCGATGCGCCCGTCGAGGAGCAAGCGGTCAGCGATCCGCTGGTTGATGCCCTGAAACGCAACCATCGATGCTCTGATTGTACCCACAATCCGAGGGCGACGTGCGAGACGAGCAGCGCCCAAGGCTAGAAATAAGGCTACGACGTACTCTCACCGCAGTGAAGCCGTTGTGGCGACCCGTCCGTTGCCGACCCGCCGGGGTTCGCCGTGGTGCATCTCACATGACGCATCGCGCAAAGCGCCCTGGAACCGACAGGCGAGATCCCCGCGCATTGAGGTAGGTGGGGTTTCCAGCGGCTGGACATCTGTGAGGCGCTTTTAACGATCTGACTGCGTGCGCCGTATGTCGGCATTCCTCGGCCGCATCTGCACGGATGCCGAGCCGCCATGCAGTTCCGCCACTGTGGCGTACGGGTCTTGAGGTCTGTCACGTTCCTGCGTGCTGTGATGACGGTCCGAGGCCAATGAACCTTGGGTAAGCGGCTTCTGCCTGCTCTTCCTCTGGAGAGAACGCAGATGCGTTTAACCTTCACCCCCAAATGCAGCGAAGCTCCTGCACATTGAGATGCGCAGGAGCTCCGATGCTGTTTCTGTGACTGCTCGGGACTACTCTTCGTTAACCGCTGCCAGAGTATCCTCCGGCCGCGCCCTGGGGAGGGTCGCCATCGGGAGCGCGCCCTCACCGTCGATAACGATCTGAAGTCGCTTGTATGCAGGCAATCCTGTTCCGGCCGGGATCAGGCGACCCATGATCACGTTCTCCTTCAGGCCGCGCAGATCGTCGGTCTTCCCGTTGATTGCGGCCTCCGTGAGAACCTTGGTGGTCTCCTGGAAAGAGGATGCGCTGATGAACGACTCGGTCGACAGGCTGGCCTTCGTGATGCCCAGCAGCAGAGGCTCTGCAATGGCAGGCTTTCCGCCGCGCTCGAGAACGCGCTCATTCTCCTGCTCGAACATGTGCTTCTCGACCTGCTCATCGACGAGGAAGTTCGTGTCTCCCACCTCTCGCACGCGAACTCGGCGAAGCATCTGCCTCACGATGACTTCGATGTGCTTGTCGTTGATGTTCACGCCCTGCAGCCTGTACACCTGCTGGATTTCATTAACCAGCCATGCTGCAAGCTCCTTCTCTCCCTTGACCCGGAGAATGTCGTGGGGATTCGGGGGGCCATCCATCAGGGGGTCGCCTGCACGAACCCGATCACCAGGTTGCACTTGAATGTGCTTACCCTTGGGGATCAGATACTCCCGGGCTTGATCGATGAGCATGGCGCTATCGGGACCCATCGGTGTGATGACGACCTTCCGCTTACCCTTGGTGTCCTTGCCGAAGTTCACCTCACCATCAATCTCGCTGATGATTGCGTGATCTTTCGGCTTACGCGCTTCGAAGAGCTCAGCCACGCGCGGCAAACCGCCGGTGATGTCCTGGACCTTGGTCGTGTCACGCGGGATCTTCGCGATGACTTCACCAGCCTCGATCAGATCGCCCTCCTGAGCCACGATATGAGCGCCGACGGGCAAGAGATACCTTGCGTCGAGGGTGCTGTTCGGCAGCTTCAGCGTCTCTCCCGAGCCGGCATCCTTGAGCGTGATGCGAGGACGCACGTCGGTCGCCTTCGACTCGATGACAACCTTGCGTGAAAGCCCGGTGACCTCATCGACGCGCTCTTGAACGCTGACGCCTTCGATCAGATCGCCGAACTTAACGATCCCAGACACCTCCGTCAGGATCGGAGTCGCGAACTGATCCCACTCGGCCAGCAGGTCGCCGACCTTTACCCTGTCACCGTCGGTGTGCTTCAGGATCGCGCCGTAGACGAGCCGATTGTGCTCACGTTCGCGCCCTGTCTCATCAACGACGATGATCTCACCATGGCGATTCATGACCACCATGGTTCCATCTTTCTTCTTCTGAACCACGGCTCGGCGGAGGCGCACCGTTCCTTCAGTTCGAGCCTCGAGGTAGCTCGCCTCGATCTTGCCACGAGCTGCAGTTCCACCGATGTGGAACGTGCGCATCGTCAGCTGGGTACCAGGCTCACCGATTGATTGAGCCGCGATGATACCCACGGACTCACCGATGTTGACGCGATAGCCACGCGCCAGATCGCGTCCGTAGCAAAGCGCGCAGACCCCGCGTCGCAGCTGGCACGTGAGGACGGAGCGAATCGCTACCTCCTCGATGCCGGCATCCTCGATGATGCGAACGGCCCCCTCTTCGAGCTCGGTGTTCGCCCGCACCAGAACTTCGCCGGTCAAGGGGTCTACGACATCATCGAGTGCTACGCGACCCAGAATACGCTCGCCCAGGGGCTGGATAACCTCTCCAGCTTCCTCGAGCTTCGTGACGCGGATCCCGTCGAGGGTCCCACAATCGAAATCAGAGATGACGGCATCCTGAGCAACGTCGACGAGGCGGCGAGTGAGATAGCCGGAGTTGGCGGTCTTGAGAGCAGTATCCGCCAGACCCTTCCTCGCACCGTGAGTCGAGATGAAGTACTGCAGAACGCTGAGGCCTTCACGGAAGTTGGCGGTGATCGGCGTCTCGATGATCTCACCGGAGGGCTTCGCCATGAGCCCGCGCATCGCGGCAAGCTGCCGAATCTGCTGGGTCGAGCCACGGGCTCCTGAATCAGCCATGATGTAGATGGGATTGAAGCTCTGTTCCTGGTGCTCCTCTCCCGTCTCCGGATCCGTCACGCTCTCGTTCCGGATACCGCCCATCATCTCGCTGGTTACTTGGTCGGCGATGCTGGCCCAGATATCGACGATCTTGTTGTAACGCTCGCCATCCGTGATCAGTCCCTCTTGGTACTGCTCGATGACGCGCTCCACTTCCTTCTGAGCCTCGCCCAGAAGGACCTTCTTGGCTTCCGGGATGACCATGTGGTCCATGCAGATGGAGACGCCTGCTTTCGTGGCGTGTTCGAAGCCCAGCGTCCTCAGCCGGTCGGCCAGCAGCACGGTCTCCTTGTTCCGGTGGATCCGGTAGCAGACGTCGATCAGCTGCGAGAGTGCCTTCTTGTCGAGCACCTTGTTCACGTACTCAAAGGGCAGCTTCTTCGGCAACACCTCCGAGATGAGCACGCGACCGACCGTCGTTTGCACGACTGTCCGCTTGATCAATCCATTCTCATCGAGAGTAGGATTGCCGTCGTCGTCGATGACCGGAACGCGCACCCGGATGCCTGCGTGCAGCATCACGGCACCGTGATCGTAGGCCATTCGGACCTCTTCCTTGGAAGCGTACACGCCTCTCAGGTGACCGACGGCTTGCCCCTCTGCATTCGTCGACAGCGAGCCTTCCCGGAAAGCGCCTCGAGCAAACTTGCGCTCACGGGTCGCATAGTAGAGGCCGAGCACGATATCCTGCGTCGGATTGATGATTGGCTTCCCGCTCGCGGGAGAGAGGATATTGTTCGTGCTCATCATGAGCACGCGGGCTTCCATCTGCGCCTCGATGGACAGAGGCACGTGCACGGCCATCTGGTCGCCATCGAAATCAGCGTTGAATGCTGCACAGACCAGCGGGTGTAGCTGGATCGCCTTACCCTCGATCAGCACGGGTTCGAAGGCTTGGATGCCCAACCTGTGCAGAGTGGGAGCGCGATTGAGAAGTACCGGATGCTCGCTGATAACCTCTTCGAGGATATCCCAGACTTCCGGCCGCTCTTTCTCCACCATCTTCTTGGCGCTCTTGATGGTGTTCACATAGCCGCGCTCTTCGAGCTTGTTGTAGATGAACGGCTTGAACAGCTCGAGCGCCATCTTCTTAGGCAGCCCGCATTGATGCAGCCTGAGCGTCGGGCCAACCACGATGACCGAACGGCCCGAGTAATCGACGCGCTTTCCGAGCAAGTTCTGACGGAAACGCCCCTGCTTGCCCTTCAGCATGTCCGAAAGTGACTTCAGGGGCCGCTTGTTCGGACCGGTGATCGTCTTGCCACGCCTGCCATTGTCGAACAGAGCGTCGACTGCTTCCTGGAGCATACGTCGCTCGTTCCGGATGATGATCTCCGGAGCGTTCAACTCGAGCAGTCGCTTCAACCGGTTGTTGCGGTTGATCACACGACGGTACAGGTCATTGAGATCGCTCGTGGCAAATCGGCCCCCATCGAGCGGCACCAGCGGCCGAAGATCGGGTGGAAGCACAGGAATCACGGTCAGCATCATCCACTCGGGACGATTCCCGCTCTCGCGGAATGCCTCCACGACCTTCAGGCGCTTGGCGAGCTTCTTCCTCTTGGCTTCGCTGGTCGCGCTCCGCATCTCACTTCGCAGGAGTTCAGCGAGTGCGTGCACGTCGACCTGCTTGAGCATCTCAAGGACGGCCTCGCCTCCCATCCCAGCCGCGAACCGGTCGTCGCCATACTCTTCGATGATCTGCATGTAGCGCTCCTCGCTAAGCAGATCACCGCGCTGCAACGGGGTGTCCTTGGGATCGATGACGATGTACGCTTCGCAATAGAGAACCTTTTCGAGGTCCTTCAGCGTGATATCGAGCATGTTGCCGATGCGCGACGGCAGGCTCTTGAGAAACCAGATGTGGGCAACCGGCGTCGCAAGCGAGATGTGGCCGAGTCGTTCGCGTCTGACTTTGGACTGAATGACCTCGACCCCGCACTTCTCGCACACGATACCGCGGTGCTTCATGCGCTTGTACTTGCCGCAGTTGCACTCGTAGTCTTTGACCGGGCCGAAGATCTTCGCGCAGAACAGGCCATCGCGCTCTGGCTTGAAGGTGCGGTAGTTGATGGTTTCCGGCTTTTTAACTTCGCCGTGGGACCATTCACGGATCTTCTCTGGACTTGCCAGAGAGATGCGAATGGCGCTGAAAGACAGCGGGTCCTTGGGCTTCTCGAAGAAGCTGAAGATGTCACGCATGAAGACCTCCGAAGACGAAACCCATTCTGTCGAGGAGCGACACAGGTACGGATCGCTCAATGCGATGCAAGCATGCTATCTTCGCTCGGGAGCCTCGCATCACTCCTCCTCGGCAGCAGAAGCTTCAAGACTGCTGGACTCAACCAGTTCAACGTTGAGGCACAATGACTGAAGCTCTTTGATCAGAACATTGAAACTCTCAGGAAGTCCGGCTTCCAGAGTGTACTCTCCTTTGACAATGGCTTCGTACATTCGAGTCCGACCCATCACATCGTCGCTCTTGACGGTCAGGAACTCCTGGAGCGCATAGGCAGCACCGTATGCCTCCATTGCCCACACCTCCATCTCACCGAGACGCTGGCCGCCAAACTGGGCCTTACCGCCCAGGGGCTGCTGCGTGACCAGTGAATAGGGGCCGATGGACCGTGCATGAATCTTGTCGTCGACCAGGTGGTGCAGCTTCAGCATGTACATGATGCCGACGGTAACGTTTTGATCGAACGCCTCTCCTGTGCGTCCATCGAACAAGATCGTTTGACCAGTGGACGGCAAACCCGCGAGCGACAACGCCCCCTTGATGTCTGCCTCATGGGCTCCATCGAATACAGGGGAGGCCATGTGCACGCCTCGCTTCAGCTTGCTTGCGAAGCGATGGACTTCATCCTCCTGGATGATGTCCACGACCTCTTCCACGAACTCATCGCCGCGATAGATCTTCCGGATCTGCTCGCGAATATCGTTCGTCGCCCGCTGCTCTTCGAGCATGCGGTTGACCTGCTGCCCGAGCTCGTAGGCGCCCCATCCGAGGTGAATTTCAAGGATCTGGCCCACGTTCATACGACTGGGCACACCAAGGGGATTCAGGACGATATCCACCGGGCTGCCATCTTGCAGGTAAGGCATGTCCTCCTCAGGGAGGATGCGGCTGATGACACCCTTGTTTCCGTGGCGCCCAGCCATCTTGTCCCCGACCTGGAGCTTGCGCTTGATGGCGATATACACCTTCACCATCTTGATTACGCCAGGCGGAAGCTCATCTCCCTTCGACAGCCGCTCGATCTTGTCGCGGAAGTGCTCTTCTCTCGCCCGGACCAGCTCCTCGAGATCCCGGAGAATCTGCTGGGCCTGGTCCGCATCTTCGACGGGAATTTCACCCCAGTACTTGCGCGGGATCTCGCTGAGGGCCGCGTCTTCGACGACTACGCCCTTCTGCAGAAGCACCCTACCCTTGTCGTCGACGAGCTTCCCGTTGGTCTCTTTACCAAGCAGCAGCTCACGAACGCGCCGATAGAATGAATCGCGGAGGATCTTGATCTCTTCGTCTCGCGTGCGCTCAATACGAGCACGTTCCTGATCCTCAATGTCGCGCGCCCGCTCGTCTTTATCAGTCCCCTTGCGAGAGAAGACGCGAGCGTTGATGACGATTCCGCCAACGCCAGGCGGAACCTTGAGCGAGCTGTCGCGGACGTCTCCGGCCTTCTCGCCGAAGATGGCGCGGAGCAATTTCTCTTCAGGTGAAAGCTGCGTCTCGCCCTTGGGAGTGATCTTTCCGACGAGAATGTCTCCGGGACGAACTTCGGCACCGATGCGCACGATCCCGGAGTCGTCCAGATCCTTGAGCGCCTCTTCCCCGACGTTGGGGATGTCCCGGGTTATCTCTTCCTTCCCGAGCTTCGTGTCACGCGCTACGCATTCAAACTCCTCGATGTGTATCGAGGTGAAGACGTCGTCCTTGGCGATGCGCTCCGACACGAGAATCGAGTCTTCGAAGTTGTAGCCCTGCCATGGCATGAAGGCGACGAGCACGTTTTGACCCAGTGCAAGCTCCCCCATGTCGCACGAGGGGCCATCAGCGAGGACATCACCGACCTTCACACTGTCGCCAGTGCGAACGATGGGCTTCTGCGTGTAGCAGGTGCTCTGATTGGAACGCTGGAACTTCATCATGTGGTAGATGTCGGGGACTTCAGCGCCCTCACCGCCAAGCGCGCGCACCACGACGCGCGTGGCATCGACACTCTCCACCACACCTGGCCGGCGCGCGACGACGCAAACGCCAGAATCACGAGCGAGCCGGGCCTCCATACCGGTTCCAACCAGCGGTGCCTCGGACTTGATGAGCGGGACGGCCTGTCGCTGCATGTTCGCGCCCATCAGTGCGCGATTGGCGTCATCGTGCTCGAGGAACGGCACCAGTGCAGCAGCAACGCTGACCATCTGATTCGGAGCCACGTCAATGAGTTCGATCATCTCTGGGGCGACGATCTTGAACTCACCGTTGTATCGCGCCGAGATTGCCGATTCACGGAACTGGTTATTGTCACCGATATCGACCGTGGCCTGCGCGATGTACTTTCCTTCCTCTTCCAGCGCGGAAAGCCACACAACCTCGTCGCTGACTCGCCCGTCGATCACCTTCCGGTAAGGCGTCTCGACGAAGCCGAATTCGTTCACCCGGGCGAACGTCGAAAGCGAGGCGATCAAGCCGATGTTCGGTCCTTCCGGCGTTTCAATCGGGCAAATGCGTCCGTAGTGAGTGGCGTGCACGTCACGCACCTCGAACCCGGCTCGCTCACGGGTGAGCCCTCCAGGGCCGAGAGCCGAGAGCCTGCGCTTGTGGGTCACCTCGGAGAGGGGATTGGTCTGGTCCATGAACTGCGAGAGCTGAGAGCTCCCGAAGTACTCCTTGACCACCGCGCTCACTGGCTTTGCATTGATCAGGTCGTGGGGCATGAGCGTGTCAATCTCTTGAGACATGCTCATCCGTTCCTTGATCGCACGCTCCATGCGAACCAAGCCGATGCGGTACTGGTTCTCCATGAGCTCACCCACGGCGCGGACGCGTCGATTACCGAGGTGATCGATGTCGTCCACGGAGCCGCGACCATTCTTGAGTTCGATGAGATGTCGAACCGTCTCAAGAATGTCCTGCGGCGTCAGGACGGTCATGTCCAGCGAAGGTCGCTGCTCATCGACGACGTCTCTGTAGAATTTGTAATTGAGCTTGAGCCGACCCACCTTGGAGAGGTCATAACGCTCTGGATTGAAGAAGAGATTGTGGAAGAGCGTCTTGGCCGTCTCCAGCGTCGGCGGGTCTCCAGGGCGCAGGCGCCTGTAGATTTCAAGAATCGCATCTTCGGTCGTCTTCACCTTGTCTGCGAGCAACGTGTCTCGGAGATAGGAGCCAACGTTGAGGCCATCGATGAAGAGGATCTTGAACTGATCGATGCTGGCGTCCCGGATGCGCTCGAGCTTCGACTCGGTGAGTTCCTCGTTCACCTCAACGATGACTTCACCCGTTTCGGGGTCCACGACATCGTGCGCGGCCACTTTGCCCGTGAGTTCTTCGGGCTCCAGCGGAAGGCGATCGAGCTTGCCTTCCTTCATCTTGCGGATGGCTGCACGAGTGAACTTCGTGTTCTTCTTGACGATCGTTTCGGAACCGATCTTGATGTCCTTCGTGGTTCGCTGCCCCGGCAATAGTTCGTACTCGATGCTCTTCGAGTACCTCGAGCCCTCCTCGAGGTAGACGGTCTCTGTCGAGTAGAAGTAGTTGAGCAGATCCTGCGTCGTGTAGCCGAGTGCACGCAGGAGGACAGTCGCGTGCATCTTGCGCCGCCTGTCGATGCGCACATAAATGATGTCCTTGGGATCGAACTCGAAATCGAGCCATGACCCTCGATAAGGAATCACACGCGCAGAATAGAGTAGCTTGCCGCTCGAGTGAGTCTTGCCCTTGTCGTGGTCGAAGAAGACCCCGGGGCTGCGGTGGAGCTGGCTGACGACGACGCGCTCTGTGCCATTGATGATGAACGTCCCCGTCTCCGTCATCAGGGGGAGCTCACCGAAGTAAACTTCCTGCTCCTTGATGTCGCGAACGATCCGCTCTCCACCATCGCGCGTGTCATAAATCATGAGCTGATTCGTGACTTTGATGGGGGCTGCGTAGGTCATGCCACGCTGGCGGCACTCCTCCACATCGTACTTGGGGGGTTCCAGATTGTATGAGACGAATACGAGTTCACTCGTCCCATTGAAGTCCTTGATGGGAAACACAGAGCGGAACACCGCCTGCAGCCCGACTTCCTCCCGCTCATGCGGGGGAATACTCATCTGAAGGAATTTATCGTAGCTCGACTTCTGAATATCGATCAGATTGGGGACGTCGATGATGCGACGCACGCGACCGAGGTTTTTACGGACGCGAAAGTTGTTCTGGACGACGGGCGGCATCGATTTCCTCCAGCTCTTACGAGCAGCGCGAAGCAGGCGCACTGCACGATCCGAGCAGCGAACACGAAGAAGCTACGGAACAGAGGTGATTTCGTATCCCCGAATGATCGAGCGTATTCTGGCGAGTTGGGGCAACTACTAGCCGAACCGGGCGGATAGCCATTCGCTCAGTGCAACGACGTGAGACAAAAAAGATGGGCACGGCAGAGACATGTGTCTCTGCCGCCCGCATTCGGCGGATCTCAAGTCCCGTGGTCGCATAGCCACCCCACCTGGAGATCCAGGTGGAGGGGCCACGAGTTGGGACTGAGAAGCGTCGATCCTTACTTGAGCTCGACGGTCGCACCTGCCTCGACGAGCTTTTTCTTCATCTCCTCCGCGTCCGCCTTGGAGACCTGCTCCTTCACGTTCTTGGGCGCGGCCTCGACCAGGTCCTTGGCCTCCTTGAGGCCCAGACCAGTGATCTCGCGGATTGCCTTGATGACGGCGATCTTGTTGCCACCGGCATTGGCCAGCACGACGTCGAACTCCGTCTGCTCCGGAGCCTTCTCCGCGGGAGCAACAGCCGGGCCAGCGGCAACCGCAACGGCCGCAGGAGCCGCCTTCACGCCCCACTTGTTCTCGAGCTCCTTGATGAGCTCCGCGATCTGAATGACGGGAAGATTGGAGAGGTAATCAACAACCTGCTCGCGGGTGATCTCAGCCATGACAAGGACTCCTTCGACGAAACTTCTTACCACCTCGAAAGGTGGGCCACATGCACTAATACCTGTGGGGCGCAAGCGCCCCGCTCACACGGAACCAGCTGGCTCAGCCGCCAGCATTCTCTTCCTTCGCCTTCAGCAGGTAGGCGAAGTTCTGTAGCGGCGCATTGAGCTGCTGAACGAACTGCTGCAAAGGCGCCTGGAGCGTCGCGAGCAGCGTGGCTCGGAGCTCATTCTTGCCAGGCATCGTTGCAAGCTGCTCTTCGACAGCTTCGGCTGAGAGGAGCTGCCCCTCGATCAGACCAGCCTTGATTTGCAGCTTCTGATTATCCTTGCGGAACGCCTTGACAACCTTGGCGGCCGCGCTCGGATCCTCGAAACTCCAAGCCACTCCTGTCATGCCCCGGAGCGTCTGGTCGAGCTTCTTCGCCCAGGCCTGACCCTTCACGGCCTGGTGAACCAAGGTGTTCTTCACCACCTTGTACTCCACGCCTGACTTCATGAACTCCTGGCGAAGCTTCGTGACGGCTTCGACATCCAGTCCCTTGAAGTCAACGAAGACGACCGAAGTCATTCGGTCGAACTTCTCGCGTACAGCACCGATGAGGACTTCCTTCTGCGCTTTCTCCATGGCTACACCTCCTTCGAGCTGAACTGAAGGGGATCGATCCGGACCCCGGGGCCCATCGTGGAAGCAATGGTGATGCTGCGCAGATAGATGCCCTTGGCCGTCGCCGGCTTGGCGCGGATCAGAGCCTGCAGAAGGGCATCCGCGTTGGCAGCCAGCTTGTCCTCGGTGAATGAGCACTTGCCGATGCGTGCGTGCACGATGCCCGCCTTCTCGACGCGGTACTCCACCTTGCCAGCCTTCGCTTCACCCACTGCGGTCTTCACATCGAAGGTCACAGTGCCGACCTTGGGGTTCGGCATGAGACCTCGCGGGCCCAGGATCCTGCCGAGCTTGCCGACGAGACCCATCATGTCAGGCGTCGCGATGACCCGATCGAAGTCCATGAAGCCTTCCTGGACCTTCGCAACGAGCTCCTCGGCACCGACCGAATCAGCCCCGGCAGCCTCAGCTTCCTTGGCCTTTTCGCCCTTTGCGAACACAAGGACGCGGAGCGATTGCCCCGTCCCGTGCGGCAGGACAACAGCTCCACGGACCATCTGGTCGGCATGCTTGGGATTCACTCCAAGCCTGACAGCCAGATCAACCGTTTCGTCGAACTTGGCGGGTGCGGCTTTCTTCACCAGCCCACACGCATCAAGCAGTACGTATTTCTGGCTGCGGTCAACGACTGTGCGTGCCGCAACTTTCTTTTTGGCGACTTTAGGCACATATCCTCCTTACTAACGGCTTTCGCCTCCCACGGTTCGCCTTGGCCGTGGTGAACCATCTGCGGCTGCAGCGCGCGACATCTTTGCGACGTTTTGCAGGCCGCGAAACCAGTGAACGCCGCCGCTCGGAGCCTTTGCTCGTTCGCGGGCGTCCTGTGAACCTACTCGGTGATGTCGATACCCATTGAGCGGGCAGTCCCCGCCATGCTGCGCATCGCCGATTCCAGGTTCATCGTGTTCATGTCCTGCATCTTCAACTGCGCGAGTTCCTGCAGTTGCTTCTGGCTAATCTTGCCGACCTTGTTCTTGTTGGGTTCTTTGGACCCTGCGCCGGGCTTCTTGGAAGTAGGCAAGCCCGCTGCTTTCTTCAGCAGAACGGAGGCCGGGGGCGTCTTCATGATGAAGGTGAACGACCGATCAGAGTAGACCGTGATCACCACGGGGATGATCATGTCCCCCTGCGACGCCGAGCGCGCGTTGAAGTCCTTGCAGAACGCCATGATATTGACGCCGTGCTGACCTAGCGCCGGGCCGACGGGGGGCGACGGGTTGGCCTTCCCTGCAGGGAGCTGGAGCTTCACAAGTCCGGTGACTTTTTTCGCCATGTTCTTCGCACCCTATCGACCCGTGCTTTGAGACGGGCGTTTCATCTATCTACGCGCAGACGTATTGAGGCGTTTGCAGCGCGCTAGCCGAAGCCAATTTGACTTGCCGCGGCTCAGCTAACGCTTTTCCACGGCTGAGAAATCCAGTTCGACGCTGGTTGGACGACCAAAGATGCTCACCTTCACCTTGAGCTTCTGCTTGTCCAATTTCACGTCGTCCACCGTGCCCGTGAAGTTGGCGAATGCCCCGTCCAGCACACGGACTTCCTCACCCACCTCGAACGTGAGCTTCGGCTTGGGCTTGACGGCGCCTTCTACGATTCCCTTACGGAGGCGCTCAATCTGAACCGGCGGAACTTCTTGCGGCGTCTGGTTGCCAATGAAGCCAGTGACCTTCGGCGTCTCTTTGATCAGATGCCAGGCTTCCTCGCCCATCTCCATCTCTACGAAGATGTAGCCTGGGAGGCTCAACTTCTGACGCACTCTGGTTTTGCCACCAGGCTTGGTCTCAGTCACTGTTTCGCTCGGGATGAGAATCTCCCCGAACCGATCTTCCATTGCATACTGCTTCATTCTCTGAAGCAGCGCGTCGCGCACCTTTGCCTCGTACCCCGAGTAGGTGTGGATGACGTACCACTTTTTCGCCATGGCGCGTGGCTCCCTCAGGATCTCGGCGTCAACTGCCATCGCCGTAAACAATGCTCGTTACGAAAGACCAGAAGCGGTCGAGTAGCGTCAGATACACCGTCGCCACTGTCGTAGCTGTGATGACAATCAAGGTCGCGTTGGTAACGTCTTTCTTGGTCGGCCACTTCACCTTGGTGAGCTCCGTAGCCACCTCATCTGCCCAGGTACGAATGTCGGGGTTCCGGTACAGCCTCAGGACCAAGACCAGCGCAACGATCCCGCCGACGACCATTCCGTAGGTCGTCTTTTGCTCATCACCGACTCCCGCCAAGACAGGAAGTGTCCTGCTGAACCATGAAGTGTTGGCTGCAGAGGCCCACACGCCGTGGATCAACCGGCCGGTGATATACGCGACGAGCATGCCGGCCGCGAAGAAGGCCGCAAGAACGTACTTGTCTATTCCCAGTTGCGCGGCAGAGGTGTCCGAGTCGTCTTCCTCGGCTTCCTCATCTACCTGAGCAAGCTGGGCAGTATCGCCCTTCAGCACTATGCCTTCGCTGGGTTCCCCATCAGCGTCGACAACGCGAGCCGGATCCTCGGCAGACTGCTCCCCTGCCTCTTCAGGGTCGTCCGCCTTCGACCTGCGCTCGTTTTTTTTGCCTGTCGCCATGATGACACCAGCAACACTGCTACTTACCGGGCAGAGGCCTAAGATTCTCGGCAGGGGCAGAGAGGCTCGAACTCCCGACCTGCGGATTTGGAATCCGCTGCTCTACCAACTGAGCTATACCCCTAAACTTGCCGACGTCTTCGTAACTCACGCTCAATCAGACCGAGAGGTTGGTTTTGAACCTTGACCTCAACGGTCTGATTGAACTCTGAGCACGTGAAGCTCGTCAGGCGAGGATCTTCGTCACGACGCCGGCGCCCACCG
>NZ_ASRX01000047.1 GCF_000601485.1 Chondromyces apiculatus DSM 436 | reverse complement strand
GGCGGTGCTGGCGGCGGCGAAGGCGGCGGCGGCGCTGGCGGTGGCACGGGCGGCGCTGGCGGCATGGGCGACGGCGGCGCTGGCGGCGGCACGGGCGGCATGGGCGGCATGGGCGACGGCGGTGCTGGCGGCGGCACGGGCGGCGCTGGCGGCAGCGGTGGAGGCACCCCCGGCGATGACGGTGACGCATGCACAGCCAACGCCGATTGCATGAGCGGCATGTGCTACGGCGACGTGTGCGTGGCTAGCCTGAACGGCTGCGACATCGACACCGCGACGGACATGACACAGATGTCAGGCGCGACCATCACCCAGACCGGCCAGACCTACAACCCGAAGTGCCAGAAGGTCACGGTGGGCACGGTCCTCTCCGTCACCGCCAACTTCGTGTCGCACCCCTTCACGGCGGGTACGATCGAGGGCGGGGTGCGCATGCCGTCGACCGAGGGGCCGTTCGATCCGCCGACGAACACCGGGGGCGCCGGCACCACGGTGACCTTCACGATGAGCGAGCAGGGGACCTTCCCCTACTACTGCAACGTGCACGGCCCCGGCGGCATGAACGGCGTCGTGTTCGTGGTGCCTGACGCTCCCTGAGGCAGCGTCACACGTAGGGGGCGCCCTGCCTCCCGCAGCGTTCACGCGCAGTCACCGCATGACGTCGCGCGACTCCCTCCCTGCCTATTTCTTGTCTGCCCACGGATCGCGAAGATCCCCCCCATGCTCGGGAGGAGCCTCGCCTGTGGACGCCGATGCCTTCGGTGAGACCGGGAGGGCTGGCCGTGGAGGACGTGCTGACGGCTCCACCTTGACCGAAGGCTGACTGGCCGCGGGGCGCGGCATCAGGAGGTCAGCGTCCCGTGGTTGCGCTACAGAGGCGGCAGCCTCGACGCTGGTGCTTTCAGGTGAAGCTGCGGGCACCGTCGGGGTGGGCGCTGTCGTCGCCGCGGGCGGTGACGTGCTCGCAGCGGGCCGCGCGTCGGCGCCTTCCTGTCGCTCCTGGGCCTCTCTCTCCTCGGGTGCGCGTGCGCCCCTGAGCAAGACCACGCCCACCAGGAGGACGCCTGTCACGAGGATCCCGAGCGCGATCCAGCCGAGCCTCGCACTTGCCTTCTTCTGCTCCGTGGGTGGCGCTCCGGGCACCACCCCGGCCAGCAAGGTTCCCCTGGTTCCCTGCGCGCTGAGCCCTGCGGGAGTCGCGCCTCCCGGAGGGTCTCCGCCGTAGCCGTTCCCCTGCGGCATCGTGGCCGGCGCGGGGATGCTCGCAGGGGACGGGCCTGGATAACTGGACGAAGGAAAGGAATCGCGGGGGCCGATCTCGGCGGCGTATGCGAACGCCGTCGACAGCTCGACTGCCGACTGGAAACGCGCCGTGCGGTCGCGTGACAGCGCCTTCGCGAAGAAGCCATCGAGCCCTGCGGGCAGGCCAGGGACCAGATCCGCCACCCGGGGCGGCGGCTCGACGAGGATGCGCGCCAGGACAGCGCCGAAGCTGTCTCCCGTGAAGGGCAACCTGCCCGTGATAAGCTGGAACAGGATCACGGCGAGCGACCAGAGATCGCTGCGCCGGTCCAGGTCCTTCTCACCGCGGACCTGTTCGGGGCTCATGTAGAAGGCTGTCCCCAGCACCTCACCCGTCCGGGTGATCTCGCCCGTCGGGGCGCCTCCCGTCACCTTGACGATGCCGAAGTCGAGGACCTTGAGGATCTCCTCGTCATCCACCCGGGCGAGGAACAGGTTGCTCGGCTTGAGATCACGGTGGACGAGCCCCTCGTCGTGCGCCCTGCGCAACGCCTTGGCGGCATGGCTCGCGATGCGTGACACCTGCAGGAGATCGAGGCGCCGCAGTCGCTTTAACCGGGTGCCGAGATCCTCACCGCGGAGCAGCTCCATGACGAGGTAGGGGAGGTCCCCGGCCATCCCGAAGTCTTTCACCTGCACCACGTGCGGTGATTCGAGACGCGCTGCGATGCGGGCCTCACGGTAGAAGCGCGCGCGGAAGTCGTCATGCCTGGCCATCTCCGCGTCCATGAGCTTGATGGCGACCTGCTGGTCGAGATCGACGTGTCGAGCGACCCAGACCGCACCCATGCCCCCGCGCGAGAGTGGACGCTCGATGCGGTATTTGCCGCCGATGATGGACCCAGGCTCGATGTGCATACGCTCTGGCGGCGCTGCGCCCAGGCTGACCTTCTAGATCGCCCCCACCTGGACGTCCATTGCCCCATCTTCTCGTAGAATTCGGCTGCAACAGGACGGTGGAGCTGCCCTCGCGACTGACGGCAGGACGTCGGTCTGTGCCGCTCGCCCTTCACCGCTCCCCCGGGACGCGCCCAAGCGTGGCAGGATCAGCCAGTCGACTGGGGCTTCAGACCTCCGACCCTGGCACGGATGCGAGGTTTCTTGCTCAACCTGGCACAGGACACCCTGGCACACACCGGCGGCAGCCAGGGGATGTGGCCCCCTTTTCTCGAAAGCCCGCGGAAATGGCCCAGAGGCACCGCTGGCCCGCCAGTTGCATTACCTCCCTGCGTTCCAGAGAACACCGTCACCGGGCGCTCTGGCGCTCACCCTTCAATTCTTCCGGAGCGAGCCATGAACCTTCGCAACCGAGCCTTCCTTGAATGCGCAGCGGTGCTGATCGCCGCCACCGCCGCCGGCCTCGCAGGCTGCCAGAGCGGCAGTGAGCAGCCCATCCCCGGCGATGGCCACGACTTCATCTCCGACAACCCCCAGAGCGCGAACAACTCGGGGGGGGAGGAAGACGGCGGCACGGCCACGGGTGGCGAAGCTGCGCCGTCCGCAGGTGACGATAACTCCGCCAGCGATCCGGAGCGCGCCATCTCCGAGGCGGACATCATCCAGATTCACGAGAACAAGCTCTACGCGCTCTCGCAGTACGGTGGGCTGAGCATCATCGACATCTCGGTGCCCGACCAGCTCACGCTGCTGGGACGATACGCCGGCACCGGCGGCACGCCCTTCGAGATGTATTTCCAGGACGGCGTCGTCTACGCGATGTTCAACGCCTGGGGCGAGTACGTGTGGGACGCGGCGAACGGCACCTACGAGTGGGCCCAGTCGAGCCACATCGAGGCGCTCGACGTCGATGACCCCGGCAACGTGGTGCAGCTCGGCTCCTTCAACCTGCCGGGCGCCATCTCCGACTCGCGCATCGTCGGCGACGTGCTCTACGCCGTCACCTACGAGAACGGCTACTGCTGGGACTGCAACAACACCCCCACCACCGCGATCACCTCGCTCCGCGTCGGCAACCCCGCGTCCATCGCGGTGGCCGACCAGCTCACCTTCAGCGAGAGCGACCCCTACGGCTACGGCTGGAAGCGCAGCGTGAGCGCCACGGCGGAGCGGATGTACGTGGCCGGCGTCGAGTGGGACGGCAACGGCGAGGGCCACTCCACGATCCAGATCGTGGACATCTCCGACCCGCAAGGGGACCTGGTGCTCGGCGCCAGCGTGGAGGCGGCGGGGCAGATCGAGAACCGCTGGCAGATGGACGAGCACGAAGGCGTGCTGCGGGTGATCAGCCAGCCCGGCATCTGGTGGTCGGACTCGGTGCCCGCGGTGCAGACCTTCACCGTGACCTCGTCGCAGAGCATCCAGCCGCTCGGCTACCTGGACCTCGTGCTCCCCATGCCCGAGACGCTGCGCTCGGTGCGCTTCGACGGGGAGCGGGGCTACGCGATCACCGCGGAGCAGACGGACCCGCTGTTCACCATCGATCTGAGCAACCCCGCGCAGCCCGTGCAGATGGGCGAGCTGGTGATGCCCGGCTGGGTCTACCACATGGAGCCCCGCGGCAACCGGATCATCGCGCTCGGGTTCGACAACGCCGATCCGGAAGGCTCGCTGAACGTGTCGCTGTTCGACGTCTCCGACATGTCGAACCCGACCATGATCAAGCGCGTCGGGTTCGGCGGTGACTGGGCGAACCTCGCCGAGGATCAGGACCGCATCCACAAGGCGTTCACCATCCTCGACGATCAGGGCCTGATCCTCGTGCCCTACGCGGGCTGGGACTACGACAGCAACGGCTACTGCGGCTCCTACCAGAGCGGCATCCAGCTCGTCGACTTCACCCAGAACTCGCTGACCAAGCGCGGCATCGCGGAGTCGCGGGGCCAGGCGCGGCGCGCCTTCCTCCACGGCGAGCGGCTGTTCGCGGTCTCCGACGACGAGGTGCGCACCTTCGACATCGACAACCGCAGCGCGCCCCAGCAGACGGCCTCGAAGACGCTGGCGACCATCTCCAACCAGTCCGTGCAGGTGGGCGACATGGTGGCGCGCCTCAGCGCCGACTGGTGGACGAGCGCAGCGCGCATCGAGCTGGTGCCCGCCGCCACGCCGGATCAGGCAGCCGCGATCGGCAGCGTGGACCTCGGCTCCGTCACCTCCTCGCAGGGCTGCTACAGCTACGGCCTCTACAACGCGCGCCTGTTCGCGAACGGGCAGCACGTGTACCTGGTCTGGCCGAACGACATGGGCGACGCAGCGCGGGTGCTGGCGGTCGACGTGACCAACCCCCAGAGCCCGACGCTCGCTGGGCAGACCGAGGTGCCGCTGTCGCCGAACGATCTGTGGGGCTACTACGGCCCGATCGTCACCTCGGGTGACGTGGTGGTAAAGGCGGGCAACGCCCTCGTCTTCCGCCGCACCGACGCGCAGCCGTACTACTACGGCTACGACTACCCCTACGGCCCCATGAACCCGCCGGGCGCCTCCACCCAGGAGGCCTGGCTGGAGGTCGTCGACCTGTCGAACCCTGGTCAGCCCACCCACTCGGCGACGGTGGCGCTGCCCGAGGCGAGCGGCCACACGCCCCTCCGCGTGGACGGCTCCACGGTGCTGCTCTCGCACTGGGTGCCGCTGCCCGAGGACGACACCAAGGCACGCTTCTACCTCGACCGCGTGAACCTCACGGTGCCCGGCCTGCCGGTGGTGCTCCAGCCCGTGAACGTCCCTGGCTCGCTCGTGTCGTTCGACGGGAGCACGGGCCGGCTGCTCACGGTCGACTACCAGCGCCTGACCCAGCCGACCGTCTCGTACGAGGAGTGCTACACGACCTTCGGATACGACGCGATCTTCGAGCCCATCGTCCCGGATAGCTGGACCGGGCCCGGGATCTGCCGGTCGGTCAAGCGGTCCCTCAAGCTGGCGCAGATCCAGGGCCACCTGGCGACGCTGCTCGACTCGCACGCCCTCGAGGACGGCACCTCGCTCTCCAGCGCGTTCGTGGGTGAGGACCGGGTGTTCTTCCCCGCGCAGAACCAGGTCTGGTACGACGTCGCTGGCCCCTACTGGACGGGCTCCAAGCTCTTCGTGGTCGGCGGCATGAACGACGGCGCGCTCGCGGTCGAGGAGCTCTCCAGCGAGGAGCTCGGCTACGCCTCTCCGGTCGCCGTGCACGGCAACACGCTCCTCAGCACCGGCTGGGCGCCGACCGGCCTGTGGACGCTCGACGCCTCGGACCTCGACAACCTCGCCTACGAGCAGAAGGCCGAGCTTCGCGGCTACGTCAACCACATCACGGTGGTCGGCGACAAGGCGCTCTGCTCCCTCGGGTCCTACGGTCTCGAGACCGTGGACCTCGCCGACTGACCCGTCCCCCCCGGCAGCGCAGCCCGAGACCGGGCTTGCGCTGCTCCTGCGGCGGCGGTTAGGGTGACCACATCAGGCCCCGCCGCAGATGGATGCCCCCTCCCAGCTCGATGCGCCCGTGGCCCAGCTCCGGGAGCGCCTCCGCCGCCTCGCCACCCTGACCGCGCACGCGCCAGGGTCCGCCGAGGTGGCCGAGGCGCTCGACGCGCTCGATGCGCTGGAAGCCGGGCTCTCCCGCCAGCGCTCCGCTCCCTTCGAGACCAGCTACCTGAACAACATCCTCTCCTCGATGAGCGACCTGCTCATCCTGGCGGGGCTCGACGGCATCATCCGCATCGCCAACCCCGCCGCCCGGAAGCTCACCGGCCGGGGGCCCGAGGATCTCGTCGGGCAGCGGCTCTCCCTCATCTTTCCCGACCTCTCGCCGCCCGACTTCGGCGACATCCTGGGGCGGGACGGGGTGCACGACGAGGAGCGCGTCTGCGTCACCCGCTCGGGCGAGGTGCTCCCGGCATCGCTGTCGGCGACGGTGGTGCGCGACGCGACGGGGCGGCCCGAGGCGCTTCTCTGCGTGGCGCGCGACCTCAGTGAGAGCAAGCGCATCGAGGAAGAGCGGCACCAGCTCTACGAGGCCGTCCAGCGCCAGGAGATCCTGCTGGAGGAGCTGTCGACCCCGCTCCTGCCCATCGCCGATGGCGTGCTCGTCGCGCCGCTCGTGGGCCCGGTGGACGCCCTGCGCGCCGCGCGGCTGACGGAGGCGCTGCTCCAGGACGTGATCACCCGGCACGCGCGCGTGGCCATCGTCGATCTGACGGGCGTGCGCGAGATCGCCGCGGAGACGGTCGCCGGGTTGATGCGCGCCGTGCAGGCGGTGCGCCTCCTCGGCGCCCGGGCCGTGCTCACCGGGCTCCGCCCCGAGGTGGCCCGCTCCCTCATCGAGCTCGGCGCCGACCTCTCCGGGGTCCCCACCTTCGGCACGCTGCAGGCCGGCATCGCGCACGCCGTCCGCTGACAAAGAAGCGCGGCAAGCCGACGACGCGGGAGAGCCGACCGGAAAAGCGTCGCGAGCGCCCCGCTCTCACCCCCCCGGCGTCTCACGGGGAGTGCCAGCCTGGGTCAGGGGGCGCCCCAGGTACTCGGCGGCGAGGGCGTGGTAGTAGCGCGCCTCGTCGAGGGCCTCCCCGGCCACGGTGAATGCCACGCACTCCGCCGAGAGCTCCCGCACCTCACGCGCGAGCACCTCGGCCCCGTCGGGTGGCCTCGCGGCCTGCTGCCCCGGCGCGGTGACCATCTGGGCCGCCTTGACAGCCTGCGCTGCGTGGAGGGCTCCGGCTGCCGCCTTCGACGAGAGCAGCCCCCGCTCGCTGCCTCCGCGCACGGCCGCGAGGAGCTCGCGGCGGCTCGGCCCCCGCGCCCCCGTGCTGACGGCCACCCGCGCGTCCTTCGCCGGAGGCGGACTCTCTTGTCGGCTTGCGCGCTCGACCGCGATGCGCAGCGCGCGATCCAGCTCGCTCCCCCGGGCGAGTGCGGCGGCGCAGCGCTCCTCCCCGTCGGGGATGGATAGCTCCGGCGCCATCCGCGCCGCGATGGGGGACGCACCGATCGTCATCGCCGCGATCCCGAACGCGCTCAGCCCCACGAACACCACCCCGTTCAGCCGCCGCCGCTGCCGCGCCAGGGCGTCGCGCGCGATCATGGCGGCCCAGAGCCCCACGATCGTGGCTGCGGTGTACAGCCCGGCGATGACGCGCACCACCAGGGTGCCTCCCGACGTCGGGAGCTGACCCGCGAGCACGCTCGCGTCCGGGGTGATCCGCTGCAGCCACGGCCGCACCTCGTCGACCAAACCCCGCAGCACGCCAGAGACCTGTTTCGCGTGGGTCTCCACCGCCTCTGCCGTGCTTCGCAGCTCGGCCTCCTGTCCCCGCGCGAGCGCCTGGCGAAGCTGCTCGGCGCTCCCGCGGAGGGCATCGAGCTGCGCGGGCATCGTCACCGGGGCGCGCACCGCGAGCCGTGCCGTGGTGCGCTCGGCCTGCTGGATGACGAGGCGCAGCTCCGCGACGGCCGCCACCACCGCGGGATCCTCGCCCACGCCAGCCTGTCCGGCCTTCACCGCGCGGCTGTCGTCCACCGCAGCGATGGACTTGGCGAGCATGCGGACCGACTGCGCGAGCACCTCCGGCTCTGCCTTGTCCGCAGGCCCGCATGCCCCGCACACCCCGCAGCCGAGGAGGAGCAGGAGCGACATCAGCCTGAAGGACCACGGAGATCGACGCATCACACACGCAGACCGGGAGACCGGGCGAGCGCCCGCGCGCAGCATAGATCGTCAAGGCGCGCGGAGGTCGATGATCCCCTCTCCCTGCGCCTCGTCCCAGCTCGCCCGCCGCCGGATCGCGTCCCGGTAAGCGCTCACGTGCGGCCAGCGCCCCGGCTCGTCGACGCGGGTGCCGCGCAGCATCATCGCCGCCACACCCACCGAGCAATCGGCCAGAGACAGCGCATCCCCGAGCAGGAATTGACGATCGGCGAGGTGCCCGTCCAGCAGATCGAGCGAGCGCGAGATCTCGCGCGCGGCCTGCTCCGCCACCCCCTCCCCCATGCCCGGGCGGCCGAGCCTGGGCGCCACCACATCGTTCCACCACAGCGTGCTGCACCAGGAGGACATGCTCCCGCTCTCGAAGAACAGCCACTGCATCGCGAGCGCCTCGGAGGTCGCCACGTTCGGCCAGCGCGGCGTGTCGCGGGTGCGCCCCAGGTACACCAGGATCGCGTTCGACTCCCGCAGGGTCAGGGCTCCGTCCTGGAGCACCGGCACCTTGCGCTGGGGGTTCACCCGGGCGAAGGCCTCGGTCTGGTGCTCGCCGCGGAAGACGTTCACCTCCACCGCCTCGTACTCCATCTGCATCTCGGCCATGGCGAGGCGCACCTTGAGGGGATTGGGCGAGTGGACGAACGTGTAGAGGCGCATCCAGTCGCCCTAGCTCAGCCCCTCGGGGGCGACCAGCCACGCGCGTCGGCATACGTCGGGTTGCGTCGGCGCGCGTCGGGCCCACTGCCTCCCGGGGACAGCGCGCCCCTTGCCGCTCCCTCCCACACGGTTTACTTCACCGCGGTGACCTCCGCCGTCTCGCCCGTCGCCCGCCTCCCCGAAGAATGGGAGACCTCGCTCCGCGCCCGCGGCGAGCGCGCCTTCACGGCGAAGCAGGTCTTTCACTGGATCCATCGGCGCGGCGTCCTCGAGCCCGCCTCGATGACCAACCTGTCGGGCCGGCTCCGCGAAGCCCTCGCCACCGAGGGTCTCGGCACGGTCGCCACCGTGGAGCGCATCCACCGCGCCGCCGACGGCACCCGCAAGCTGCTGGTCCGCCTCCGCGATGGCGCCACCATCGAGACCGTCCTCCTCCCTGCCGTGACCGGCCCCGGCGCGCGCGGCCCGCTCGCCGATGCCGACGCCGACGAGGACGACGAGGACGACGACGAGCGCGGCGACGACGCTGCGGCCGAGACCGCGGGCAAGATCCGCGTCACCCAGTGCATCTCCACCCAGGTCGGCTGCGCCATGGGCTGCGTCTTCTGCGCCAGCGGCATCGCCGGCCTGAAGCGTCACCTCGGCGCCGACGAGATCGTCGCCCAGGTCCTCCTCGGCCGCGCCCTCCTCGACGAAGGCGAGGCCCTCCGCAACGTGGTCTACATGGGCATGGGCGAGCCCCTCCACAACTACGAGGCCACGGCCCGCTCCCTCAGGCTCCTCACGCACCGCGAGGGCATCTCGCTCTCCAGCCGCCGCGTCACCGTCTCCACCTCGGGCCTCATCCCGGAAATCGCCCGCCTCGGCGCCGACTTCGGCGGCCAGATCGGGCTCGCCATCTCGCTCCACGCCGCCGACGACGAGGCCCGCGGCGCCCTCATGCCCATCAACCGCAAGTACCCCTTGCCGCGCCTCCTCGAGGCCCTGCACGCCTACCCCCTGCCCCGCCGCCGCCGCATCACCATCGAGTACACCCTGGTGTCCGGCAAGAACGACGATCCCGACGAGGCCCGCAAGCTCGTGAAGCTCCTCCGGGGGCTGCCGGTGAAGGTGAACCTCATCCCCATGAACCCCATCGAGGCCTCCCCGCTCGGCCCCCCTGACTGGGCGCGCGTCGAGGCCTTCCAGCGCGTCCTCATCGACGCCGGCTACTCCTGCTTCATCCGCCGGCAGCGCGGCGACGACGTCTCCGCCGCCTGCGGCCAGCTCGTCCTGCTCGGCGCCAAGCCCAAGGTGAAGGGTTTCCGCGCCGCCCCTTCGAGCTAGTCGCGCCCCCGCGCGTCCCAAGAGCTGACCGGGAAAGCGTCGCGAGCGCCCCGCGGCCAGGAAGGCCGACCGAGGAATCCACCTGGATTTCGAGGGAGGCCGACCGACGACGCGGGGTGCGCAGCAGCTTTGCCGGTCGGCTCTTCAGCCCACGTCGACGCGGGCCTCGACCTGCCCCATGCGCACCGACCGCGCCCGGAGCACCACCGCGCCTCGCCCCCGCACCACCCAGCTCACCCGCCGGCGCGGCGCCTCCCCCGAGGTGCGCGCCATGAACGGCACCGACGACTTCTGGTAGCCCCCCCATCCCCCGAGGTGCCCGACCTCCTGCTCCGTGTCGCCCGCCAGCAGCTCCATCCCCTCATCGAGAGCGATCCCCGCGCGCACCGGCTCGTTCCAGGGCAGCGCCCGCGACGACGACAGCACGTACGTGGGCAGGAACCCCACGTTCTCCACCGTCGCCTCCACCCGCGTCAGCCCCTCGCCGATCGACGAGAGCTCGATGCTCGCCAGCCGGAGCCGCGGCCCGAGCGCCGAGAGGCGCAGGAAGAACCGCGCCTGCGCCGCGCACAGCTCCGGGAGCCGCTCCGGAGGCGGGTTGACGATGCTGAAGTACGGATCGTAGCCGCCCACCTCCACCGGCCCGAGCTGCGGGTGCTCGAAGGCGCGCCACGGCCGGAGCAGGCGCCCCTGGTTGTGCTCCTGGTCCCAGCGCCCGATGCGGATCACGTCCTCGCGCGTGCGCCGCTGGTAGTTCCACACGAAGGGCCGGAGCACCTCCACCCCTGCCTGCTTCCAGAAGTCCCACAGCTCGCAGACCATGCTGACGGCGCCGCGCTGCGTGTACGCGAAGCTCGCCAGATCCCCCGCGAGCGGCGTGTCCGGCTCGTAGGTGAACTCCTCGAACATGCTCACCATGGGGTAGCCCGTGAACCGCTCCGCCCACTCCCCGAGCAGGTGGTAGAGTTCCAGGTCCTGCGGGTTCATCTTCTTGTCCACCCGGTCCCCGGAGGGGCGGATGTACACGCCGCCGAAGGTGTGCAGGTTGAGCCAGGCGAAGATGTGCGGGCTCCGCGTGGCGAACTCGGTGATCGCGCGCGACTCCGGCTCGCTCGTCGCAAACGCGCCCGCGCCTTGCTGCCTGGGCTCCGGTGCCCAGCCATACGGAAAGTTGCGGTTGAGATCCGTCTCGTTGTCCGAGAGGTACGAGGGCGCGGGGACGGTGAACCCATCCCAGTGCTCGATGAATCCTTCCGGGTAGAGGGTGTAGTACGGTCCGGGATCCTCGATGCGCCTGGGGAGCATGAGGCCGGGGATCTCCGGCGAGGCCACGAAGTCGCCAGCCGGGTCCTCACGCCGCATCAGGTAGGCCTTGCCGTCCCCGTCCACGTCTGCGTGCCGCCAGTACGGCTCCGAGCGCCCGAGCCGCCCGTCGCGGGGCAGGGAGCGCACGTAGACGTCGGTCTGCAGCACCTGCTCCGCGCCATCCGGCGAGACCCGCGGCAGCACGTAGAGCAGGATGTCCTCGCGCACGATGTCCGCGAGGTGCGGCGGCAAGTCGTGCAGGGGCGACGCCGGATCGAGGTGGGCGCGGATCGCATCCTCGGCGATGGCGAGCGCGACGCTGGACCCCGAGAACTCGGAGGCGTGCATGTTGCCATCCACCCACGCCGCGGGCCTGAGCCGGTCCGGCTCGGGGCCGATGGTGAGGAGCCACAGCGCGCGCCCCTCGGTGGTGGTGCCGATGCTGCTGACCCGGACGAGGTGGGGGAAGGCGTCAGCCCAGGCGTGCACCTGGCGGGTGAGGTCGTCGTAGGAGAGGTAGCGGCAACGAAAGCCGAGAGAGAGGGCTTCGAGAGAGAGCGCCGCAGAGGTGGCGACGGCAGAGGCAGGCGCGTCGGGGGCGGGGCTTGTTCCTCGTTCGGACACCATGGATGCGGCCATGCCGCAGGGGGTCGTGGAGGGCAAGGAGACAAGCGCAAAAGGCATCGTCCACCTGCGGGTGACTGGACCAGCTCGGGGTGCTCCAGACCACGCGCGGCTTGACGTGAGACCGGGACGCAAGGCGAGGGGCCAGAGGCATCTCGTGTGCTAAGGCGTAGTGCATGCTGCTCGACGAGCGCCTCGCAGGGACGAGATTGCTCACCACCGCCGTGTGGGTCTTCTCTCTAGACCAGCACCGCATCCTGTGGGCGAACCCGGCGGCCCTCGTCCTGTGGCGCGCGGCCAGCATCGAGGAGCTGTCCGCGCGTGACCTCTCGTTCCGCTCGGAGGCAGGGAGGACCAGGGCCGAGCTGATCCACGACACGCTCGTCCGGGGGCGCCTCTGGAAGGAAGAGCTCACGCTTTACCCGCGGGATGTCCCGGTCAGGGTCCAGATGACGATCACCAGGATCGACCTCGATGACGGGAAGATGGGCTGGATCTGCGAGGGGCACGAGAAGGTCGACATCGACCCGCATCAGCTCCGCGGCGTGGAGGCGCTGAAGCACACCTCGGTCCTGGTGGCGGTCGTCGCCACCTCGGGAGAGGTACTGATGCGAAACTACGCCACCCAGCAGGCCTTCGGCGACGGGGAGACGATGGAGGGCTGGTTCGTGGACGCCACGATCCCCGCCACGCTGCTGCGCGCCGTCGAGGAGGGTCAGGTCTTCCGCGCAGAGGTGGAGGTCATCACCCTGGAGGGCCCCCGCTTTCACGGCGTCGAGGCGCGCGCCAGCCTGGATCCGGCGACCGGGGCGATCACCGCGCTGATCCAGCAGTACGACCTCACCCAGCGGCGCGAGCGCGACGCGCTCATCGAGCAGCAGCGGCAGGAGATCCTCGCGCTCTCCGCGCCCATCCTCGAGGTGGGGCACCGGACGCTGGCGGTGCCCATCGTGGGGCAGCTCGATCGCGGCCGGGGCGCGCAGCTCACCGAGGCGCTGCTGACACGCGTCGTGGAGCAGCAGGCGGAGTCGGTGATCCTGGACCTCACCGGCGCGATGGAGGTGACCCCGGCCGATCTGCTCGCCCTCCTGCGGGCGTTGACGCTCCTCGGCGCCCGCCCGATCGTCACCGGCATCCATCCCTCCATGGCCAGAGAGCTCATCACCTCGGAGGGCTCTCTCGAAGGGGTGCACGTCCTGCGCAACCTGCGCCAGGGCATCGCCGCCTGCGCGGCGCAGCCACGGCCCGACCGCGATCCAGAGCGCACCCGGGGCGCAATGCGCTGAGCCGGCCGCCCGGTACGCCCCTTGCCACCCTGCCTTCCTCAGCGGGACAGGGTGTCCCGGGAGGGAAGACCATGCTCAGCCGACAGGTGCGTTCTCTGCTCAGCCTCGCCGTCTTCGGAGGCCTCACCGCGGCGGCGGCGGTGGTGGGCAGCCGCGCCACCCAGCCAAAGCGCAACCTCTGGTACCGCGCCTTGCGCAAGCCAGCGTTCCAGCCCCCGGCCCTGGCCTTTCCCATCGCCTGGACCGGCCTCTACGCGCTCATGGCCGTCTCCGCCAACCGCGTCGCCTGGTCGCCGCCGAGCCCCGACCGCACCCAGGCCCTCGCCCTCTGGGGCACCCAGCTCGCCCTGAACGCGGCCTGGTCTCCTCTTTTCTTCGCCAGGCGAAGGCCCCAGCTCGCCATGGCCGACATGACCGCGCTCCTCGGAACGGTCGCCGCGTACACCCGCGTCGCGCGCCGCATCGATCCCCAGACCACATGGTTCATGGCGCCCTACCTGGGCTGGCTGGGCTTCGCGAGCGCCCTCAACGCAGACATTCTCCGCAAGAACCCCCGCCTCGCGAGCGACAGCCTGGTGGGACGGTAGCCCCGACACCCGCGCCGCGGCTCTGCGGGCCCTCGAGCCCTCCCGCGTGCGCTGCCGCGTCACCCGAGCCGCCTCTCGTGGAGGACAATCTCCTCACTGCCGGGAGGAACGTGGGCGAAGGGGGACGCACCTTCGTGAACGAAGTGGCGCACGTTCATGCGGGCGGCGGTCCGGTAGCCGAGCGCCTCGCAGACGTGCTGGGTCACGGCGTGGGTGTTGATCGTGAGCAGGCCCTGATAGCCGCGGCGGCGTGCCTCCGCGACGACGGTGGCTTCGAGGCCATGCACCACGCGGCTGGTCACATCGCTCGGGGAGGCGCCAAGCACGAGGACGTAGACCCACTCGCCCGGTGAGGGGACGGGCTCGCGCTGGAACCAGGACGCCTCCAGGGCGTCGAACATGGCGAAGAGCGGGGTGAAGACCGAAGGCATGACGATGCGTCCAGCGTCGAGGGCCTGGTGATGACGCCACAGGTCGACGGCGAGCACGCACCCCGAGGGCGCGATGGAGGCCGCGGGCGCGGTGGAGGCCGCGGACGCGAGAAAGGACAACCCTTGCGGGAGGGCCGCGTCGAGGAAAGCGCCCATCAGGGCCTCGAAGCTGTCACGCGTCGCTCCCAGCGCGAGGCCCAGCCTGTCGGAGCGGGCGAAGGTGTCGGTGAGGAAGGTCAGGGCGACGCTGCGATCCCGGGCCGTCATCGGCGCCAGCGTGAGCCGAGTGCTGGCGGCAGGCGCGAGCCCCGCCTCGATCAAGTGCTTCAGCGCGCGGGGCGTCGGTGCCGCGTAGAGGTGGTCCAGCGCGAGGTTCATGCCGGCCTCACGCAGGCGCCGGATCAAGGCAACGGCCTGGATCGAGGAGCCGCCCGCCTGGAAGAAGTCGAGGTCCTCGTGGACGGGAAGGTCCCCGAGGATGTCGCTCCAGGCCTGCACGAAGGCGGAGGTGTCGCCCGGGGGCACCGCGGGCCTTGCGTGCGGCGGAGGCGGAGGTGAGGTCGCGCGCAGGCGCTGGCGATCGAGCTTTCCGTTGGGGAGGAGCGGCAGGTCATCGAGGAGGTGCAGGGTGGGCTGCGCGTACGGCGGTAGCGCGCGACCACAGGCTTCCCTGAGGGTCTCCAGCGTCACCACGCCCGGAGCGCTCGGACACACGAACCCGAGCAGCTCGGGGCCCGCAGCGTCTTCGCGAAACGAGGCCACGGCCGTCGCGACTCCCTCCACCGCCTGCAGGACGCGCTCCAGCTCGGCGAGATCGAAGCGGTTGCCGAGGAGCTTCACCCGCCTGTCGCGGCGACCTTCATGAACCAGCGTCCAGGCGCCGTCGTGGGGATCGGCGACGAGGCGCCCGAGATCGCCGGTGTCGTGGTGCAGGCCCTCGCCCAGAGGCGCGGCCGTGGCCTGGCCGTGGACGAGGTAGCCGCACGCGAGGGCCTCGCCGGAGACGTGGATCGCGCCGATCTCGCCAGCCTTCACGGGCTCCCCGACCTCGTCGAGGAGGTCGATGACGGTGTTGGCGATGGGCCGGCCGACGGGAACGGGAGGCGTGCCCTCACGCACGCGGTGCGCGGTGACATCGCCCATGACCTCGGTGCTGCCGTAGAGGTTGAGGAGCACATCGCGCGGTCTGCGGTCGAGGAACGCGCGGGCGAGATCGGCGGGCAGGGACTCGCCGCTGCACGTCCACAGGTGCGGCGTCGGGCCCGGCGTCTTCAGGAAAGCATCTGCGTCGGAGCGCTGCGAGGGGAGGAGCGGGAGGAGGAGGCGCAACAGGGAAGGGACGACGATCAGGCGGCTCACGCCGTGGCGCACGGCGAAGGCGAGGAGCCCCTTCGGATCTCGTTCGAGGGCGTCTGGGGCGACGGCCACGGGGACGCCGTGGAGGAGGGCCCCGAACAGCTCCCAGACGGAGTCCACGAAGCCGAGCGGCGTCTTGAAACAGCACACCTCGCCGGGCGCGAAGGGATGGCTGCGCCACATCCACGCGAGGCGGTTCTGGGCGGCGCGGTGGGACAAGCAGACGCCCCTGGGGCGCCCGGAGCTGCCCGAGGTGTACAGGACGGCGAAGAGCCGGCTTTCTCCGGAGAGGGTGACGGACGGGAGGTCAGCGTCCGCGGCAGCGCCGTCGGGTGCGGCAGGCGAGGGGCTCGGGTCGAGGACCCAGCAAGGCCGATCGGGGAGGAGCGCCCGCGCCAAGGCTGCGTGCTCGGGTCCGGTGACGAGGAGCGCTGGCGCGGCATCGGAGGCGACATGGGCGAGCCTGTCGTGGGGGTAGTGGGGGTCGAGCGGAAGGTACGCGCCTCCCACCTGGAGGATGGCGAGGAGCACGGCGACGAGGTCGGGGCTCCTCGACATGCAGACGCCAATCAGCGGACCGCCCTCCAGAGAGGGCGCCTCGCGCAGCCGGGCACGAAGCGCCTGTGCAATGCGCGCGGCGCGCTCGGTCAGCTCACCGAAGCTCACGGGACCGGCATCGGTGAGCAGCGCAGGGGCGCGGCGCAGCGCCGGATCGGAGGTCAGCAGAGCCGCGAGCGCGCCGTGAAGGGTCCAGGTTTCGGAGAGCGAGAGGGCATCGCCGCGGAGGGTGGTCACGACGTGAGATCTACTGTCCCGCGTGCGCTCGGAGCTTTTCATCAGGCGCTGGAACCGGAATATCTTTCGTATCGACACGGTTCGGTCACGGCTCTAAGCCCGACCAGCTTCCACGCGATGAAACAAAAACCCCTCGCTTTTCTCCTGTTCCTGGCCGGCTGCTCCGGCGCCAGCACACCCACACCGGCGCCAGTGCCCTCGGAGCCACCTCCTCCAGCTCCCCCGGGCGAGCTGCTCGCTCCCGAAGCCTTCGCGCAGATGGCCGATCCCGAGGCGCGCTCGAAGGCGCTCTTCATGGAAGCCGCCAAGGTGCTCACCCACCCGCGCTGCGTGAACTGCCACCCCCACGACGATCAGCCGCGGCAACGTGATCGCGCCGAGGCGCACAACCCTCCCGTGGTGCGCGGCCCCGACAACCACGGCGTCCCGGCGCTGGCGTGCGGGTCGTGCCACCAGGATCGCAACCTGGACCATGCCCGCGTCCCGGGAGCGCCGGACTGGCACCTGGCTCCCATCGAGATGGCCTGGCTCGGGCGGACCCCCGCGGCCATCTGCGCCCAGATCAAGGACCCGAAGCGCAACGGCGGCAAGACGCTGGCCCAGATCGCCGACCACACGGCGCACGACAAGCTGGTGGGCTGGGGCTGGAACCCGGGCGCCGATCGCCAGCCGGCGCCAGGCTCGCAGGAGCGCTTCGGCGCGCTCGTGGCGGCATGGATCGAGACCGGGGCCGCCTGCCCCGCAGAGGAGAAGCCCCAATGATCGCGCTGCGCGTGAACGGAACCGAACACACTGTCGACGCCGATCCGGACATGCCCCTGCTCTGGGTGGTGCGCGATCTCATCGGCCTGACGGGCACCAAGTACGGCTGCGGCGAGGCCCTCTGCGGCGCCTGCGTGGTGCACCTCGACGGCGAGGCGGTGCGGGCGTGCGTGACCCCCATCAGCAAGGCTGCGGGCAGGAGCGTCACCACCATCGAGGGCCTGTCGAAGGACGGGAACCACCCCCTGCAGAAGGCGTGGGTGGAGCTCGGGGTGCCCCAGTGCGGCTACTGCCAGTCGGGGCAGATCATGAGCGCCGCGGCGCTGCTCGCGAAGAAGCCGAAGCCCACGAACGCAGAGATCGACACGTCGCTCGCCGGCAACATCTGCCGGTGCGGCACGTACACCCGCATCCGCGCCGCGGTCCGCGTGGCCGCTGGCCTGCCGAAGGAGGAGTGATGGTCGCCCGGGTCGCAGACGTATCGATGCGCAGGCGCTCCTTCCTGCAGGGGCTCGGCCTCGTGGCAGGGGGGCTGACCCTCGGCCTCCTCGACGAGGCCGAGGCCCTCGCGGCGCCGCCTGCCAAGGCCGGCGCCAAGGCCGCCGGGGCTCCCGAGGGCCTCTCCCCGAACCCCTTCGTGCACGTCTCGCCTGCCGGCGAGGTGGTGGTGGTGTGCCAGCGCTCGGAGATGGGCCAGGGCGTGCGCAGCTCCCTGCACGTGGTCATCGCCGACGAGCTGGGCGCCGACCTCGCGCGGGTGCGCGTGGTGCAGGCGGAGGGCGACAAGAAGTACGGGGACCAGAACACCGACGGCTCCCGCAGCGTCCGCAACGACTGGGTGAAGCTCCGGCAGATGGGCGCCATGGCCCGGACCCAGCTCGTCGCGGTCGCGGCGACGCGCTGGCGCGTGCCCGCGACGGAGTGCGTGGCCCGCGATCACGCGGTGTGGCACGACAGGTCGAAGCGCACCCTCGGCTTCGGCGAACTCGCGGTGGACGCCGGCAAGCTCCGGGTGCCTGACGTGAAGAAGATCCAGCTCAGGCCCCGCAGCGAGCTGCGCCACGTGGGGACCGAGCTTCCCCTCCGCGACGGGCCCGACATCGTCACCGGCCGCGGCCAGTTCGGCGCCGACGTGAAGCTGCCCGGCATGCTGGTCGCCGTGGTGGAGCGCCCCCCCGTGGTGGGCGGCAAGGTGGCGACGTTCGACGCGACGAAGGCGCTCGCGGTCAAGGGCGTGCGCAAGGTCGTGGAGTTGCCCACGCCCCAGGGCGCCCCGGCCTTCCAGCCGCGCGGCGGGGTGGCGGTCATCGCCGACCACACCTGGGCCGCGATGCGCGGGCGCGCCGCGCTCTCCATCACCTGGGATCACGGGCCCAACGAGATCTACGACTCCGACGCCTACCGCGAGCAGATCCTCAGCTCTGTGCGCGCACCCGGCCAGGTGATGCGCAAGGTGGGCGACGTGGACAAGGCCTTCGCCGAGGCAGCCCGCACCCTCGAGGCGGAGTACTACCTGCCCCACCTCGCCCACGCCGCGATGGAGCCCCCCGCCGCCCTGGCGAGCTTCAAGGACGGGGCGTGCGAGGTCTGGGCGACCACCCAGAACCCGCAGGCGGCCCGCACCGAGGTCGCGCGCGCCCTCGGCATCGGCGAGGACAAGGTGAAGGTCAACGTCACCCTCGTCGGCGGCGGCTTCGGCCGGAAGTCCAAGGCCGACTTCGTCTCCGAGGCGGCCCTGCTCTCGCGCGAGGCCCAGGCCCCGGTGCGCGTGCAGTGGACGCGCGAGGACGACATCCGCCACGACTACTTCCACACCGTGAGCGCCCAGTCCCTCAAGGTCGCGCTCGACAAGGACGGCAAGGTCACCGCCTGGCGGCACCGCACGGCCTTCCCGCCCATCCCCTCCACCTTCGACGCCACCCAGAAGCGCCCCTCCGAGGGTGAGCTCGGCCAGGGTGTCCTCGACCTCCCGCTCGCCATCCCCAACGTGCAGGCGGAGGCCGGCGAGGCCCCGGCGCACGTGCGCATCGGGTGGCTGCGCTCGGTTTGCAACATCTTCCACGGCTTCGCCATCGGCACCTTCGTCGACGAGGTCGCCCACGCCCGCGGCCAGGATCCGCGCGCCACCTGGCTCGACATCCTGGGCCCCGCGCGGAACCTCACGCCCGAGGAGGCGGGCGTGAAGAAGATCCCGAACTACGGCACGCCCATCGCCGATCACCCCGTCGAGGTGGGCGGCCTCCGCAACGTCATCGAGAAGGTCACCGAGCTGTCCGGCTGGGAAGCCAAGCGCAAGGCAGGCCAGGCCCTCGGGCTCTCGGCCCACCGGAGCTTCCTCACCTCGGTGGCCGTCGTCGCCTCCGCGAAGCGCGGCAAGGACGGCAAGCCGGTCATCGACGAGGTGTGGATCGTCGCCGACGCGGGCCTCATCGTGAACGCCGAGCGGGTGCGCTCCCAGCTCGAAGGCGCCGTGATCTTCGGGATGAGCGTGCTCTTCCACGGCGCCATCACCATGCGCAAGGGCGCCGTCGAGCAGACCAACTTCCGCGACTACCCCGTGATGCGCATCGGCGAGGCCCCGCGCCGCATCCACGTGCACGTGGTGCCGAGCGAAGCCCGCCCCGGCGGCGTCGGTGAGCCCGGCGTGCCCCCCGTCGCCCCCGCCATCGCGAACGCCCTGTTCGCCCTCGATGGCACCCGCCACCGGCAGCTCCCCCTCTCTGCCAAGCGCCCCGGCTAGCGCCGCCCCTTCCGCGCTCTCCCGCACTCCGCTCTACTCCCCGCACCATGCCGCTCGCGCCCGGCACCCGCCTCGGGCCTTACACCTTGCTCGGCCCCCTCGCCGCCGGCGGCATGGGCGAGGTCTACCGCGGCCGCGACGAGCGCCTCGGCCGCGACGTCGCCATCAAGGTCCTCCCCGAGGCCGTCCGCGAGGACCGCACCCGCCTCCGCCGCTTCGAGCAGGAGGCCCGCGCCGCCTCCGCCCTCAACCACCCCAACGTGCTCGCCGTCTACGACTTCCACGCGGGCGGCGACACGCCCTACCTGGTCACCGAGCTGCTCGACGGCGCCACCCTCCGCGAGCACCTCCGCGGCGGCCCCCCTCCCCTCCCCGCCGCCATCCACTGGGCCACCCAGATCGCCCGCGGCCTCTCCGCCGCCCACGACAAGGGCTTCGCCCACCGCGACCTCAAGCCCGAGAACCTCTTCATTACCCGCGACGGCCAGCTCAAGATCCTCGACTTCGGCCTCGCCAAGTCCCTCGCCGAGAGCGCGCTCCCCTCCGACCCTTCCCTCGATCGCGCCTCCGATCACGCCTCCGATCACGCCTCCGATCACGCCTCCGATCACGCCTCCGATCACGCCTCCCGCACCGTCACCGCCGATGCCAGCGCCGCCCTCACCGAGACCGGCGCCATCCTCGGCACCGCCGGCTACATGGCACCCGAGCAGGTCCAGGGCCGCCCTGCCGACGCCCGCGCCGACGTCTTCAGCTTCGGCGCCATCCTCTACGAGCTGCTCACCGGCGCCCGCGCCTTCGAAGGCCAGACCCCTGTCGAGCGCGCCTACGCCATCCTCAAGGACGAGCCCACGCCCATCGCCACCTTCGGCGTCCGCGTCCCTGCCGAGCTTCTGACCATCGTCGCCCGCTGCCTCGCCAAGGACCCTGCGGCCCGCTTCCCGGGCGGCCGCGCCCTCCTCCAGGCCGTGGAGACCCTCGACGTCCCCGGCCTCCCCGACGAGCCCGAAGGCAGCCGGACCTCCTCCCCCACCCGCCCCCTGCTGGGCAGCGCGCGCCGCACCACCGCCACCTCCCGCGCCCTCCTCGCCCTCGTCTGCGCCGCCTCCCTCACCGCTGCCTTCCTCGCCGGCCGTGCCCTCACCCCGACGGCCCCGGAGCCTCCCGCCGCGACCCCCACCGCCTCTGCCGCGCCCGCCACCCTCCGCGCCTCCCGGCTCACCTTCCGCCTCGGCGCCGTGCACGCGGCCCGCTTCGGCCCTGACGGTCACGCCGTCCTCTACGCCGCCGCCTTCCAGGGCGCGCCCTTGCAGGTCTACCTCGCCACGCCGGCGGCCCCCTCGACCCCGGCCCCCGAGGCCCGCGCCCTCTCCGCGCCCGGCGCGCACCTCTTCGCCACCTCACCCACGGGCGACATTCTTCTCGGCCTCGACGCCCCCGATCCCCGCGCCCTCACCGAGCAGGGCGCGACCCTCGCGCGCGCCCCCTTCGGCGGCGGCGACCCTCGCCGGATCATGGCCGACATCCTCCGCGCCGACCTGGTCTCCGACGCCGCTGGCCTCGCCGTCGTCCGCCGCGTCGCCCAGGTCCTCCGCGTCGAGCACCCGCCGGGCCGTGTCGTCGACACCCTCCGCGGCCCGGGCGCCTACCTCGCCCTCCGCCTCTCCCCGAGCGGGGATCACCTCGCCTTCGCCCGCAGGACCGAGGACGGCATCACCATCCACGTCGCGGCGCCTGGCGAAGCGCCCCGCCGCCTCGCCGGGCCTTTTCCAGCGGGCCCCACCGCCGATCTCGCCACCGATCTCGCTGCCGATCCTCGCACCGTCGGCCTCGCCTTCGGCCCGGGAGGCAAGGAGATCTGGTTCTCTGCCCCCGAGCGCCCCGGCGGCCCCACCATCCTCCGCGCCGTCGACCTCTCCGGCCGCGAGCGCATCCTCGCGCGCGACCTCGGCGCCATGGTCCTGCAGGACGTCGCTCCCGACGGCCGCGCCCTCGTCCTCCTCGCCGATCGCCGCCAGCGCCTCTTCGCCCGAGGTCCCGCGGCCACCCAGGACCGCGACCTCTCCTGGCTCGACGCCGCCGAGCCGCGCGGCATCACCCGCGATGGCACCCAGGTCCTCTTCGTCGAGCAGGGCGAAGCGACCTCCGGCAACCCCTGGATCTACCTCCGCCAGACCGACGGCGCCCCACCCGTGCGCCTCACCGAGGGCCAGGCCCTCGCCCTCTCCCCCGACGGCGCCTGGATCCTCTTCCGCCCCCGCCCTGGCGAGCGCGCCCTCTCCATCATGCCCACCACGGCTGGCGAGCCGTTCTCGGTGCCCACCGGCGACCTCGACGTCATCGACGCCCGCTGGTTCCCCGACGGCCAACGCCTCCTCCTCCGCGCTCAGGGCGGCGAGCTGCGCGAGCGCCTCTGGCTCGTCGACCTCGACACCCTCGACCCCGACCCGCGCGCCAGCGCGCAGCCCGCATCCCGCCCCCGCCCGCTCACCGACACCTGGACCGTGGGCCCCGCCCTGATCTCCCCCGACGGCAAGACCGTCGCCGCGCTCGACGCTTCCGCCATCCTCCACGAACTCCCCGTCGCCGGCGGCGAGGCCCGCAGCACCCTCCACCTCGATCGCGACGATCGCCTCGTCGCCTGGATCGACGGTGGCAAGGCGCTCGTCGTGCGGCGCGCCACCTCGTACCGCTTCCCGGCGCGCTTCCAGCGCGTGGACCTCACCACCACCAAGGTCTCGTCCTGGAAGGAGATCACGCCTCCTGATCCCGTGGGCATCGAGAGCCTCGGCGCCATCGAGCTGACCCCCGACGGCACCGGCCACGTCTACAGCGCCGAGCGCTACCTCTCCGACCTCTACCTCGTCGAGGGGCTGCGCTGAGCGCTGCTCGACGAGACTCCGGCATCACGCAGCGTCGGTCATTCCCCCTTCGAAATCGCCGAGAACTCCCCAGCCAGCACCTCAGGGACTAGGATGACCGCGAGCCCATGCTCAAGTACCTGCACCTTCAGAACGTCGGTCCAGCGCCCGAGATGACGCTGCGGCCGGCACCCCGGCTCAACGTACTTACCGGGGACAATGGGCTTGGTAAGAGCTTTCTGCTCGACGTGGCCTGGTGGGCGCTCACGAGACAGTGGCCCGCCGAGGTGAACCCTGCCCTGACCTCCGGGCTGCCAGCGCGCCCCCTGGACCCTGGCACGGCGACCATCGACTTCTCGTTTCACGCCAAGTCGAAGAAGGATGCGACCTACAGAAGCGTCTTCGATCGTCACGCCGAAACCTGGACCGGGCGGCCAGGTCGTCCCGCGAACCCAGGGCTCGTGCTGTACGCGCAAGTCGATGGCGGTTTCTCTGTCTGGGATCCGGCGCGCAATTACTGGCGGAAGGCTCCGGGTGGCGACCTGCAGGAGAGGCAGCCGGCCTACGTCTTTTCTGCACGCGAGGTGTGGAATGGCCTCAAGGCCGGTGAAGTACAGCTCTGCAATGGGCTCATCGCGGACTGGGCGCTCTGGCAGAAGGAAGGCGGCACGGCCTTCGAGCAGCTCTCGGCGGCGCTCCACGCGCTCTCGCCATCCGCCGAAGAGGCCCTCGTGGCCGGTAAGCTCGGACGCCTCAGCGTTGGAGACGCACGTTGGATCCCGACCTTGAGGATGCCCTACGGGCGGGATGTGCCTGTGCCGATGGCGTCTGCAGGCATGCGTCGCATCGTCGCCCTCGCCTATCTTCTGGTCTGGGCGTGGCAGGAACACGTGCGGGCAGCGGAGCTGCTCGACGAGCCCCCGACTCCAGGTGACTTTCCTGATCGACGAGATCGAGTCGCATCTGCACCCACGGTGGCAGCGCACCATCGTGGGCTCGCTCCTGGCAGTGATGGCCAAGCTCGCCGGAAAGGCCGCGGTCCAGATCATCGCGGCGACCCACTCTCCTCTTTTGCTCGCCTCAATCGAGCCGCTCTTCAACGCCAGGACGGATGCCTGGTTCGATCTGGATCTCGTTCGCGAGGACGGAGACGCCAGGGTGGAGCTCACCCAGCGCGACTTCGTTCGTCGAGGTGACGTCTCGGCCTGGCTCACGAGCGAAGCCTTCGATCTGAAGGAAGCGCGCTCGCTGGAAGCGGAGACTGCCATCCGCGAAGCGCTCGCGCTTGCGCGTCAACCCTCGCCTTCCAAGGAGGACATCAAGCGCGTCCAGCAGCTCCTGCAGGCATCGCTCAGCGACATCGACCGGTTCTGGCTTCGATGGGTGGAGTTTCGAAGCAAGCACCATGCTCCACGCAAAGGAGCCCGGAAGTGATCCCTGTCGCCAGGGCGCCGAAGCCGAAGAGTTTCGATGAAAAGGTGCGTCGGCCTGGGCTCTGCGCAATCGCAGAGATGCTGGGGAAGACGCCGCCTTGTAAACGCACCTGGGGTCGACCCCGGAAGAAGCTGAAGGTCGCCAAGGGCCATCCCCCTCTCCGAGAGCGTGATATTCCGGCCAAGAAGTTCCCCACGTACTGGACCAGGGTGCTCGATGAGCTGATGGCTGGGTACCACGAGGTCTGCGCCTACTCCTGCTTTCGCATACACCCGGTCACCGGGGGCCGCTCCGCAGACCACTTTGCACCGAAGTCGAGAAGCTGGCGCAAGGTCTACCAGTGGGCGAACTACCGCTTGTGCTGCACGCGCCTGAACGCGAGGAAGAAGGACTTCAGCAATGTGCTCGATCCATTCGAGATCCAGCCGGGCTGGTTCCAGCTCGAACTCGCCTATTGCCAGGTCATTCCCGATCCGAGCCTCGCGAAGGAGATCCGCGACCAGATTCAGGACACGATCGACCGACTGGGGTTGAATGAATTCTGGGAAGACCGACTCAAGGACGCGGAGCGGTACTGGAGCGGCAACATCTCGCTCTAGGTCCTCGAAGAAGAGTCCCCTTTCGTTGCCGCGGAGCTCCGCCGACAAGGACGGCTGAAACGCAGAAGACGTCCAGTAAAACCCCCAGGGAAACGAGGCGCGAGTTGACCAGGCTGGTTCACTCGCGCCTCACCTTGGCCATGGGGCGTACCCCTTTTCCCCGATCCTCTGTCGAGGACTGCGCGCGCTCTCAGTCGTCGCCCGGCGCGAACTCGATCGGGTAGATCACCGTCGCCGTCCCTGCCTCCGACGCCGGGAAGCTCGTCCCCGCGAAGACGTCGACCACGCACTGCACCGCCGTCGCGTCCGCGAGCGTCGAGCCGTTGTCCTGCGCGCCCACCACCGAACCGTCCGCGAGCACCTGGAAGCGCACCGTCACCTTGCCTGCGAGGGTCGCGTTCTGCTGCAGGGCCGCCTCGTAGCAGGGGCGCATCGCCTCGAAGCGCCCCCGCACCGTGCTCTGAATGACCTCGGGCCGCAGCCGCCCTGCCACGATGTTCCCGTCCGCGGCCTGCACGGCCTGGGGCGCCGCATCGATCGTGTCCTCGCGCATCTCGTAGCCGTACCCCGGGTTGCTGGCCTCCGAGGCCCCCATCGCCTCCTGCGTCGCCTCGTCCATCGCCTCCGCGCCACCACAACCGAGGCTCAGGCTGGCGAGCACCATCGGAAGAAACGCGGCAGAGATCAGGGAAATGCGGTTCATGGTTCTGTTCCTCTGGGTCACTGGAGTGTCTCGCGGCGGCCCGCGCTCTCGCGTCGTCGTCGCCGTGCGCTGAGCCCTATCGCAGGAGATGTGCCAGGCCTCGACGCCCTGCTTTCCCCCTGAACGAGGCCGATGATCCGCAGCGCTGTGCCGGCAGACGACCGCCATGGCCCCGGCGAACCGCGGCGCGCGCGCCCCCCGGCGCTGTTGCGGTGTTGCACCCCCTGTTGCACCCCCTGTTGCACCCCCTGTTGCACCCCCGTTGCTCCCCCTCTCCCCTCGCCGGGTCAGGGTCGGAACTGCTCCGGATCGATCCCGTACCGCTTCATCCAGCGCTGCACCTGCATCCGCGCCTTTCCCATCGCGCGCGCCACCGCCGTCACGTTCCCCCCGTGCTCCCGCAAGAGTGCCAGCAGCTCCTCCCGCCGCGCCCCCTCCTCCCCACCTGGCGCGTCGGCCTTCGCCTCACCTGGCGTGTCGGCCTTCGCCTCCAGCGACCGCCGCACCGGCTCGGGCAGGTGCTCCAGCAGGATCGGCCCGCCGCCCGCGAGCGCCACCGCTGCCTCCAGCGCCCGCTCCAGCTCCCGCACGTTCCCCGGGAAGTCGTGCCGCATCAGCGCCCGCGCGGCCCGCGCGTGCAGCCGCGCCCCGGTCACCCCCATCCGCCGCAGCAGGGTCCCCACGAGCATCCCGAGGTCCTCGCGCCGCTCCCGGAGCGGCCACAGCGCGACGCGGTAGCCCGACAGACGCGCATGCAGATCTGCCCTGAAGCGCTGCTCCGCCACCATCTTCTCCAGCGGCCTGTGCGTCGCCGCCACCACCCGCAGGTCCACGGGTACCGGCCGCGTCCCGCCCACCGGCATCACCTCCCGCTCCTGCAGCACCCGGAGCAGCGCCGCCTGGGCCCCGAGCGGCAGGTCCCCGATCTCGTCGAGCAGGAGCGTCCCCCGGTCCGCCGCCCGCACGAGCCCTGGCCGGTCCTCGGTGGCCCCCGAGAACGCCCCCTTCCGGTGGCCGAACAGCTCCCCCTCCACCAGCGTCGCCGGCAGCGCCCCGCAGTTCACCGCCACGAAGGCCCCGCTCCTCCCGGACAGCGCGTGGATCGCCTGGGCCATCACCTCCTTGCCTGCCCCCGTCTCCCCCGAGAGCAGCACCGGCACCCGCGTCCGCGCGATGGCCGTGACCTGCGCGTACTCCCGAGCGAGCGCCGGGATCAGCGTCGCCATCCCCGCTGCCGCGGGCGTGAGCGTGGCCGCGTCACACAGCTCCGGATCCGCCGGCTCCACCGCGAGCCCCTCGCGCAGCACGAAGAACGTCTGCCCGAGCTCGATGACGTCCCCGTCCTCGATCTCCACCCGCCGCACCGGCTGCCCGTTCACCGCGCACCCGTTCTTCGAGCCCGCGTCCTCCAGCACCCACCGCCGCAGCACCCGCGTCAGCCGCGCGTGCGTCGACGACATCCACGCATCGTCGACGCGCACCACCGCGCGCCGCCCTTCCCGCTCGACGCGCCGCTCCGTCCCCCGCCCGAACAGGACCTCGTCCACCGCCGTCAGCGCGAGCCGCATCGGCGCGGCCAGCGGGCGGTGCGCTTCGAGCACCAGGAACAGGTGCGGCCGCCGCGGACGTCCTCCGTCGTCCTCGTCCTCTGCCACCGAGAGGGTGCGCGTCTCGTCGCCGCCCATCCTTTCCGGCGTACCCTGCCGCGCGCTGGAGGGTCAACAGCCCCGCAGGAGGAACGTCCGTCGACAGATTGACGACGCACGGAAGGTATGGTGCGACGTCGTGATGTCCGATCGCCCCGACCAGGAAGAGATCCTCCCGCTTCTCCTGCGGCCCCTGGTGGCAGTCGGGGTGTCCATCCGCATGACGTTCCACGCCCACGGCCTCCTGATGAGCGGCGTGCTCATCTCCGAGGGCGAGTACCTCAAGGTGCTGCTCGAGCAGGTCATCGCCGGTACCCGCGCCGCCGAAGGCGCCCAGAGCAAGGCCGTCGCCGAGGGCCTCGAAGGCCTGCGCGCCCAGGTGATGGCGCTGCCCGAGGAGGTCGACGCCACCGCCTCCTTCCTCCACTTCCGCGACGTGCGTATCCACTACGGCGTCGGCACCGACCGCACCGCCACCCTCTGGCGGGTACGCTCCTCGGCGATCGACGGCATCTCCCTGGAGAGCCTGGAGCACGCCGAGAAGCGCTTCTCGTAGGTACTGCGTACGGCAATTCAGGGACCTACGGTCCCTACGCTCCCGATGGTCGCTACCCCGGTTACGTCGCTCAAACGCCGAGCCGAGGAACACACGTGCACGACGCACCCTTACCTCGCTGGTGCGTCACCAGGGGACAGGGCGTCCTTGCAGTCGCTGTGTAGCGGTGAGGGAGAGAGCAGCTCCCGAGGAGCTGTCGTCCGAAGGAGGGCGGGAGCCCTGCGCGGACGTGTGGATGTGTAGAAAGAGCGGCGAGCGCAGGGCCCGCCGCCACCCTCAGGTCAGACGAGGATCAGTTGCCGCCGCCGCCGCCGCCCACGCCGCCGCCAGCGCCGCCCACGCCGCCACCAGCGCCGCCCACGCCGCCACCAGCGCCACCCTCACCGTTGGTGCTGGTGTTGGTGTTGGTCCCGGTGTTGGTGTTGGTGTTGGTGTTGGTGCTGGTGCTCGTCGTGGTGCCGCCGCCCTCGCCGCCGTCGCCCTCGTCGTCGCCGCAAGCTGCAGCGCCGAGCGCGAGCATCGCCACCACGAGGAGACCCATCTTGTTGAAACGGTAAGCGTTCATCTGTCTGACCTTTCGTGAGCTAACTTTAAGACGCCACGACAGAACGACCGCCGCGCGCCGACTGATGTCAAAGCGGACGCTAATCCCCCATAACGGACAAATCAAGTGTCCGGCACGATACGAACCGGAGACACGCTCGGTGCGGCCCTCTCCATGATCCAGCGCGGCAGCGGCCGTTCGGTGGCGCTGCACTGCGCGTGGCATCGCGCCTGCCTGAAGGCTGTGATCACCTCTGCGCGGCCACGCGACACCGCACTACCATCACCTCATGTCCGCGCCCCTCGCCGAGCACGTCTCTGACCGCGCGCGCCACCGCGTCCTCCGGCGGCTGTCCCCCCTGGGCGCCGTCTTCCTCTGCACCTTCCTGGGCACCTTCATGGCCGGATGCGGTACGGACGAGACACCCCCGCCGAAGGACGTCGAGCCCGAGACCCCGGCCGAGCCGTACACGCTGCAGGTCTTCGAGGGGGTCCGGATCAGCAGCGACTCCAGCGCAGACGACTTCCAGCAGGCCACGGCAGAGGTGGATTTCCAGCATCCTCCCTTCGCCTCGGTCAAGCTCGTCGTCGATCTCGAGAGCACCTGCACTCCCTTCGAGCGCTGGCAGGACAACCCACCGCCCGAGGGCCACAACTGGCCGGCTGACTGCGACGCCTTCGACCGCAACTTCGAGTTCACCCTCGACGACCCCGAGACTGACGGCGGCCCCCCCGGCGTCGAACTCGTCCGCGCCATCACCCCCTTCGGCGGCCCCATGCACCTGGAAGCCGACATCACCGACATCGCCAACGGCATGCCCGGCCTGCACCGGCTGCGTTCCTTCATCGCCACCTGGCCCGACCCCGAAGGCCAGGTGAGCGGCGCAAACGGCGGCTGGAACGTCACCGCCTCCGTGGTCGTCACCCCGGGCCCAGCCCCACGCCCCGTGCTCGCCGTGGTCCCGCTGTTCAACGGCTCCCAGACCGACCCCGCGGCCCAGGCGCCCCTCTCGTTCCAGGTCCCCGAGGGCACGAGAAGCGGCCGCATCGAGTACCGCGCCACCGGTCATGGCGGCGGCTCCCCGACCTTCGGCTGCAGCGGGCCGGCCGAGGAGTTCTGCCGCCGCGGTCACCAGATCACCATCGACGACGCCCCCGTCGCCCTCCTCGACGCCTGGCGCGACGACTGCGAGACCCTCTGCACCCTCGCCCACCACGACACGGCGAGCGGCGGCTTCGACTACTGCCAGGAGAACCCCTGCGGCGCCATCGCGAGCGTGCGCGCCTCCCGCGCCAACTGGTGCCCTGGCAGCGAGACCCCGCCCTTCACCTTCGAAGCCGAGGTCCCCACCACCCCGGGCGCCCACACCTTCGCCTGGAACATCCAGGACCAGACCACCGACGGTGTCTGGCGCCTCTCCGCCCACTACATCGCCTTCGGTCCCTGACAGCCGTCGCGGCGCTCAACCGCCGACGCCGAGATCGGGCAGCGCGATCCCCAGGCGCCCGAGGGGCAGCGCGAGATCCTCCGGGATCTTCGCCACCACGCGCACCGGCTCTCCTGTCCACGGATCCACGAACGACAGCGCGGCTGCATGCAGCGCCAGCCGCGCGAGGCCCACCTCCTCGCGGTAGCGCCGGTTGAGCGCGCCCTTGCCGTAGTTGGCGTCGCCGAGGAGCGGGTGGTTGATGTGCTTCAGGTGCCGCCGGATCTGGTGGAACCGCCCCGTGCGCGGCCGGGCCTCGACCAGCGAGCACCCTTCGGCCGTGGCCAGCCGGCGGAATGCCGTGATCGCAGGGACGCGCGGCCCGCCCTCCGACTTCGGCACCGGATGGTCGATGACCCCCTCCTCGGGCGCAAAGCCGCGCACCAGCGCCAGGTACTGCTTCTCCATCCCTCTGCCAACAACCCGCGCCTCGCTGCCATCACCCTGAGCCTCGCTGCTGAACAGCGCCTGGAGAGGCGCCACGTGCTCCGGCGCGAGCGCGAAGATCAGCGCCCCGCTCGTCCCCCGATCCAGCCGGTGCACCGCGTACACCCAGCGCCCCACCCGGTCCCGCACCACGTCCAGCGCCGTCACCGGATCCCGCGCGTCTCCCCGGTGCACCGAGAGACCCGAGGGCTTGTCCACGACCACGTACCGCTCGTTCCTGAGCAGGATGGTCAGCTCCCCGGCGAGATCCGACATCGGCGCACGCTACCACGCAGCCTCGCGCACCGCGTTCCCCTTCCCCGCCCGCGCCACCTCCGGCACCCTCCGCCCCATGGATCCCTGGATCGCGACCCGCGCCCCGTACCGCATCACCACCGCTCCCGCGCGCATCGATCTCGACGTCGTGCACGGCTTCCTCAGCACCTCCTACTGGTCACCCGGCGTCCCCCGCGAGGTCCTCGCCCGCGCCATCGCGCACTCCATGAGCTTCAGCCTCTTCCACGACGACGCCCAGGTGGGCTTCGCCCGCGTCGTCTCCGATCGCGCCACCTTCGCCTGGATCGCCGACGTCTTCGTCCTCGACCCCCACCGCGGCCAGGGCCTCGCGCGCTGGCTCGTCCAGACCGCGCTCGATCACCCCGAGCTTGCCGGGCTCCGTCGCTGGATGCTCGGCACCCGCGACGCCCACGGCGTCTACGCCCCCCTCGGCTTCCAGCCCGTCACCGAGGGCCGCTTCATGGAGATCCGCCGTCCGAGCCCCTACGGCATCCAGACGGGGTGACCTCCGCGCCACGCCCAGCCCCGCCCCGACGCGCCATGCCTCCCCGCTTGCACCTCTCCCCCGGCCGTCCTACCCCTCGCTGGTGCTCCGCAAGATCCTGGTCGCCAACCGCGGCGAAATCGCCTGCCGCATCCTCCGCACCTGCAAGCGCCTCGGCATCGCCACCGTGGCCATCTACTCCGACGCCGACGCCCAGGCGCCGCACGTCGCCATGGCCGACACCGCGGTCCGTGTCGGCCCGCCGCCCGTCAAGGACAGCTACCTGAACATCGAGGCCATCGTCGACGCCGCCCGCACCACGGGCGCCGACGCTGTCCACCCGGGCTACGGCCTCCTCAGCGAGAAAAAGGCCTTCGCCGACGCCGTCGCCGCTGCCGGCATCACCTACATCGGCCCGCCCCCCGCGGTGCTCGACGCCTTCGGCGACAAGATCACCGCCCGCGCCGTCGCCGCTGCCGCAGGCGTCTCTCCGCCCCCCGGCACCCAGGGTGCCATCGACCCTGCCGAGGTCGACACCATCACCCGCGAGGCCGAGCGCATCGGCTATCCCCTCCTCGTCAAGGCCGCGGGCGGCGGCGGCGGCATCGGCATGCAGATCGTCACCGACCCGCAGAAGCTCGCCCGCGCCGTGCAGGCCTGCTCCGACCGCGGCCGCCAGGCCTTCGCCGACCCCCGCGTCTACCTGGAGCGCTACATCGAGAAGCCCCGCCACATCGAGGTCCAGGTCCTCTGCGATGGCCAGGGTGGCGCCGTCGCCCTCGGCGAGCGCGAGTGCAGCGTCCAGCGCCGTCACCAGAAGATCATCGAGGAGACCCCCTCCCCCGCCGCGTTCTTCCAGGGCGCCGAGGGTGAGGCCCGCCGGGAGAAGCTCCTCGCCGACGCCCTGCGCGTCGTCACCAGCGTCGGCTACGTCGGCGCCGGTACCGTGGAGTTCGTCGCCAGCCAGACCGGGGAACTCTGGTTCCTGGAGGTCAACGCCCGCCTCCAGGTGGAGCACTGCGTCACCGAGATGGTCACCGGCATCGACCTCGTCGAGCAGCAGATCCGCGTCGCCTCCGGCGAGCGCCTCGCCCCCGAGATCCTCGCCCCCACCCGCCGGGGCGCCTCCATCGAGGCGCGCATCTACGCCGAGGATCCTGCCAAGAAGTTCGCCCCTCAGCCGGGCCGCATCACCCGCCTCGCCTGGCCCGCCGCCGGTGACGACCTGCGCATCGAGACCGGCGTCGCCGAGGGCCTCGACGTCACCCCCTTCTACGACCCCATGCTCGCCAAGGTCGTCGCCTGGGGCGAGACCCGCGAGGCCGCCGTGAACCGCCTCGACGCCGCCCTCGCCGCCACCACGCTCGATATCCTCGGGCCCGTTGGCCCCGCGGCCACGAACCGCTCCTTCCTGCGCAAGGTCCTCGCCTCCGATCCCTTCCTCGCTGGCCAGTACGACACCGCCCTCGCCGAGGCCCTCGCCAAGGGATAACGCGCAGACACGCTCGCCAACGCCGACGCGCGCCGTTACAACGGCCCCGTGAGCCACGATCCCACCCTGGAGCCTGCCGAGCGCTGGCTCGCCCACGACCCCGATCCCGCAACCCGCGCCGAGCTGCAGCGCCTCCTCGACGCCGCCCGCGCCGGTGACGCCGAGGCCCGCGCCGATCTTCACGAGCGCTTCTCCGGCCCCCTGGAGTTCGGCACCGCCGGCCTCCGCGGCCTCCTCGGCGCCGGCGAGAGCCGCATGAACCGCGCCGTCGCCCGCCGCACCACCGCCGGCCTCGCCGCCTACCTCCTCGACATCTTCGGCAACGAAGCCCGCACCAGCGGCGTCGCCATCGGCTACGACGCCCGCCGCCTCAGCCGCGAGATGGCCGAGGACACCGCGCGCGTCTTCATCTCCGCCGGCATCCCGGCGTACCTCGCCACCGCCCTGTGTCCCACGCCGATCACCGCCTTCGCCGTGCAGCACCTCGGCACCATCGCCGGGGTCATGGTCACCGCCAGCCACAACCCCCCGGCGTACAACGGCTACAAGGTCTACTGGGGCAACGGCGCCCAGATCATCCCGCCGCACGACACCGGCATCGCGGCTGCCATCCACGCCGCCCCACCCGCGGACGAGATCCCCTGCGCGCCCGTCGACGAAGCCCGCGCCCGCGGCGACCTCCGCGACTTCCCGCCCACCCTCGAACGCGCCTACCTCGACGCCATCCGCGCCCTCTCCCCGCGCAAGGACGGCGACCGCACCCTCCCCATCGTCTACACGCCCCTCCACGGCGTCGGTGATCGCCTCGTCCACCAGGCCCTCGCCGAGGCCGGCTTCACCCGCGTGGTGAGCGTCCCCGAACAGGCAGCCCCCGACGGCGCCTTCGCCACCGTGAGCTTCCCGAACCCCGAGGAGAAGGGCGCCCTCGATCTCGCCCTCGCCCTCGCCCAGCGCGAGGAGGCGCCGCTCCTCCTCGCCAGCGACCCCGACGTCGACCGCCTCGCCGCCGCCGTGCGCCGCGCCGACGGCACCTACCAGCAGCTCACCGGCAACCAGGTCGGCACCCTCCTCGGCCATTACCTGCTCACCGCCCCCTCCACGGCGTCTGGCGAGGATCGCCTCGTCATCGCCACCTGCGTCTCCTCCCCCCAGCTCGGCGCCATCGCCCGTGCCCTCGGCGTCCGCTACGAAGAGACCCTGACCGGCTTCAAGTGGATCGCCAACCGCGCCCTGGATCTCGAGCGCGACACCGGCGCCCGCTTCGTCTTCGGTTACGAGGAGGCCCTCGGCTACTGCGCCGGCACCGTGGTCCGCGACAAGGACGGCATCAGCGCCGCCGTCCTCCTCGCCGAGCTGGCTGCTGTCCTTCGCGCCGAGGGCCTCACCCTCCTCGACGCGCTGGATCGCATCGCCCGCACCTACGGCCTCTTCGTCAGCGCCCAGAGGAACTTCACCTTCCCCGGCACCGAGGGGATGGCCCTCATCGACGCCGCCATGGACCGCCTCCGCCGCAAGCCCCCGCGCGTCATCGCCGACGTGCCCGTCGCCGCCCACGTCGACGTCCTCGAAGGCCTCCGGGTCCGCAGCGACGGCACCCAGGAGTCCCTCACCCTGCCGTCGAGCAACGTCCTGATCTACGAGCTCGAAGGCGGCAGCCGCGTCATCGCCCGTCCGAGCGGCACCGAGCCCAAGATCAAGTTCTACCTCGACGTCCGCGAGCCCGTCGCCGAGGGAGAGCCCCTCGCCGAGGCCGAAGCCCGCGCCCGCGCCCGCATGGAAGCCCTCGGCACCGCCTTCTGCGGCCTCGCCGGCATGGGCTGACGCGCGCAGTCCCGAGCGCTCTCGAACGTCACCTCACCCCCTCGACCGTCATGAACAACAGGACGTCATGAACAACAGGACGTTGATCGGGTGCCTGCAGCGGCTGCAGCGGGGAGAGCTTGCCACGCTCACCTTTCTTTCGCCCATCGTGAGCGCGGGGGTTGTCGGCCTGGTTTCTGAGCGATGACTCGTCCAGGTCACGCCTCACGCTGAGCGGCGACGCGGTCGGTTACGCTGCGGGGCTCGGCTTCGCTGCCATCCTTAACGGTCAAACCCGTCCTGGCCCCGCCGCACGGACTCCGCCCACCATGTCTCCGCTCACCAGCCTCGCCCGTACGGACGAAGTGGAAGGATGCACGAAGCTGGTCACGTCGATCCTGCAGACCACGATGACCCTCGAAGAGCATGCTTCGGCAGAACCTCTCCGCAGGCTGATCGGCGAGCTCCACGACAATGTCGCTGCGCATGCCAGCGGCAGAGGCTACTCCGCGCTCCAGGTTTACGCAGATCGCGCCGAGTTTGCTGTATGTGATTTCGGTTGCGGGTTTCTGCGAAACGTCCGGCGCGTCGCTCCAGACGTCGACAGTCATGAAAAATCGAGCTGGAAGTTCCAAAGCTGAGCACCCCACCCGTACTCGGGGATTTCTCACGAGAAGAGCTGGAGGCGCTGGCCTCGGAGCTGGGACTATGACGACCATTCACCTTGCCCAGGAGCTCGGAACACACCTGTCGAGCCGCACGACAGGGGCCACCCTCCGGCGCCGCATCGAGTCAGCCGTCGCCCTCGGGCAGACGGTCACTGTGGACTGGACCGGCGTGGACACCGTCGCCGATTCGTTCGCAGATGAGGCATTCGCCGTGCTGGTGGAAGCTCACGGCCCCGACTGGTTCAAGCGTGGCGTCCACATGCACGCGCTCGATGGCGTGCTGCGAGACACCGTGCTGGGTACCGTCCTCGAACGACGCCGGCGGCACATGCTTCGCGCCGGCTGACACCCGCGACGACAGCGGGCTCTCCTCGTCGCGGCTCAGCCACCCCGCGTCCTCACCCGCCTTGCTCTCCGGCACCACGGACCTCGTACCGCACGGGCCAGCCTTCCGCGCACGGCGCAGGAACGGCATGGGTCGCGCCGGGCGAACGCCGCTGTAGCGTCCTCCGCGCCAGGGAATCGGCTAGGGTTGCTCGGAGCAAATGCTTACAGCGAAGACCATCGAGACCGTCAAGGCCACCGTCCCCGTGCTCGCCGAGCATGGCGTCGCCATCACCACGCGTTTCTACCAGAACCTCTTTCGCGAGCACCCCGAGCTGCTCAACGTCTTCAACCACGCCCACCAGCGCGAGGGTCGTCAGCAGGCGGCGCTCGCAGGCGCCGTGTACGCCGCGGCGAAGCACATCGACGACCTCGGCGCCGTTCTGCCCGTCGTCAAGCAGATCGCCCACAAGCACCGCAGCCTCGGCATCCTCCCCGAGCACTACCCCGTCGTCGGCAAGAACCTCCTCCGGGCCATCAAGGAGATCCTCGGCGACGCGGCCACCGACGAGATCCTCCAGGCCTGGACCGAGGCCTACGCGGTGATCGCCGACGCGTTCATCGCCGTCGAGCGCGAGATGTACACCCAGGCCGAGACCCAGCCGGGCGGCTGGGCGGGTTTCCGCCCCTTCGTCATCGCGCGCAAGCAGCCCGAGAGCGACACCATCACCTCGTTCTACCTGCGCCCCGCCGACGGCGGCCCCATCGCCACGTTCGAGCCTGGGCAGTACATCACCCTCAAGCTCTCCATCCCTGGCGATCCGTACACGCACCTGCGCCAGTACTCGCTCTCCAGCGCGCCGCACGACCCCATGTACCGGATCAGCGTCAAGCGCGAGGACGCGCGGCCCGATCAGGAGGGGACGATCTCCACGTACCTCCACCGCAAGCTCAAGGAGGGGGATACCGTCCTCGTCAGCGCCCCTGCCGGCGACTTCGTCCTCGACCGCACGAGCGACCGCCCCGTGGTCCTGCTCAGCGCCGGCGTCGGCCTCACCCCGATGGTGAGCATGCTGAACGCGCTGGTGCACGATCACCCCGAGCGCCGCGTCACCTTCATCCACGCCACCACCAGCGGCCAGACCCACGCCATGGCGGAGCACCTCACCGAGGTCGCCAGCGCCCACCCGCAGGTCCGCTCGTTCCTCATCTACTCCCGCCCCACCGATGCCGACCGCACCCGCGGCCACTTCCACAAGGAAGGTCGCATCGATCTCGACTGGCTGACCTCCGTCCTCCCCGAGGAGCACGCCGACGTCTACCTGTGCGGGCCTGCGCCGTTCCTCAAGGACGTGCGCAACGCGCTGCTGGTCCACGGCGTCCCGCCCGGGCACATCCACTACGAGTACTTCGGGCCCGCCGCCGACATCGACGCCGCGCCTGCCTCCTGACCCACCCCTGGCAGACGGCACGGCCCTCCGGTAGGGCAGCTCACTTCCTGACCGAGGCGAACGCTTGCCCTGAGTCTGCAGACGGCTGCCCTGAGTCTGCAGACGGCTGCCCTGAGTCTGCAGACGGCTGCCCTGAGTCTGCAGATGGCTGCCCTGAGTCTGCAGACGGCTGCCCTGAGTCTGCAGACGGCTGCCCTGAGTCTGCAGACGGCTGCCCTGAATACGTGTCCGCGTCTCCGCTCGGCTGGCCGGTTAATCCCCGGCTGCCGCTGCCGCGAACAGCTCGGACAGATGCTTGAGGCCGATCTCCTCGATCTTCGCTTCCCCCACCTCCCCCAGCACCACCGACCGCACCCCGCTTCCGCGTCGCTTCTTGTCGTGCCCGACCAGGCGCAGCGCCGCCCCCACCGGCTCCTCCGAGAGCCGCGTCGGTAGCCCAAGCCGCCCGAGCAGCCGCTCGACGCGCGCCACCACCGCCCTCGGGGTCACCCCTAGCGCCTCGCCCACGCGCAGCTCACCCACCATCCCCAGCGCCACGGCCTCGCCGTGGCGCAGGCGGGTGAACTTCCCCTCCGCCTCCAGCGCGTGGCCGAGGGTGTGGCCGAAGTTGAGGAGCACCCGCTCCCCCGCCTCGTGCTCGTCGCGCGAGACGATGCCCGCCTTCACGGCCACGCTGCGCCGGATCACTTCCCCGATCACCGCCTCGTCGCGGCGCAGGACGGCGTCGGCCTCGCGCTCCAGGAGGGCCACCAGATCCGCGTCGCCCACGCACCCGGCCTTCACCGCCTCGGCGAGGCCGCTCCGGAAGCCGCGCTCCTCTTCCGTCGCGAGCTGCGCCGGGCCGAGAACCACGGCGCTGGGCTGGTGGAAGGCGCCGACGGCGTTCTTGGCCTCGCCGAGATCCACGCCGGTCTTGCCGCCCACGGAGGCGTCCACCATCGCCAGCAGCGTCGTCGGCGCGGCGACCCAGCGCACGCCCCGCAGCAGCGTCGCCGCGGCGAACCCGCCGAGGTCGGTGACGACGCCGCCGCCGTGGGCGACCACCACCGCGTCCCGATCGGCCCCCGCCTCGATCATCGCCGCGAGCGCGCGCTCCACCGAGCCGAGGTGCTTGTGCTCCTCGCCGGGCGGGAGGGTCACGGTGGCGCGCGGGGGGAGGCCCGCCGCGGCGAGGGCCTCGCGGAGCGGCGTGCCCCACAGGCGGTCCACGGTCTCGTCGGTGACCACGAGGACCTGGGAGGGGTGCAGGGCGCGCACGGCGTCGGCCACCGAGGCGAATGCCTCCCGGGCGATCCGCACCCCGTACGTCCGCGACCCGAGCGGCACCAGCAGCGGCGCATCTCGCCAGGCGCGCAGCACGTCCTCCGCCACCTCTTCCGGCGCTCCCTCGCTGCACACCTGGGCGTGCGCCTCGGCGTACACGGGGGCCCGCGCAGCGAGCAAGGCGCGCACCCGGCCTTCGCGATCTGCAGCGCCGTCGAGGAGCGGGCGGGGAGCGCCGCCGCGGGTGCGGGTGTCGAGGGTGCCAGCGCGCGCCGAGAGCGCCACCACGCAGGCCGACGCGAGGGCCTCGGCGCGCAGGGCGGCGTCGAGGAGGGAGCCGCCGCCGAGGGCCACCACCTGCGCGCCGGGCGCCGCGAGCACGCGCCGCAGGGCCTCGCGTTCGCGGGCGCGGAACCCTGCCTCGCCCTCGCTGGCGAAGATGGCGGGGACAGGGGCGCCCGCGTCGCGCGCGATCACCTCGTCGAGATCGAGGAACGGGAGGCCGGCGCGCGCGGCGACGAGGCGGCCGACGGTGGTCTTGCCGGCGCCCATGAAGCCGGTGAGGAGGAGGGGGGCGCGGCGGGAAGGGTCATCCACGGCGGCCGAGCGTTGCAGGCTGCGGGGCGCGCTGCAACGGCGGCCCACGTCGGCCCTCGCCCAGCCGCGAGAGCCCTTCACCCTCGCGGGTCCCTCGCGCGACGTACCCGTGATGCCCTCAGGGCTTCTTGTCGGGCGTGAGCGTCTTCGCCTCTTCGCAGGGCTCCTTGCCGGGCACCCCGAGCGTCGCCGCCAGCGCGCACACCCGGATCGCCCGGGAGATGCGGTCGGCGGTGGGGCGCCGGATCGCGCGCTTGGCCAGCTCGTCGGCGCGGGCGGCGAGGACGATGCGGGCGCGCTCGCTCATGTCGTCCGCGCGGGGGCGGAGGAAGGCCATGGTCTCGTCGCTGGGCTCGATGGCGCCGATCCAGTTCCAGATGGAGGCCACGGCCGCGGCGAGGAAGGCTTCGCGCATCTTCGGCTCGGCGCGGGTGGCGGCGCAGGGCAGCTCGGCGAGCTTCGGGCCGAGGTCCTTGGCGGCGAGCATCTTCATGCGGATGCGGCCGAGGAGCGCCTTGCGCTCGCCGGCGAGGGTGATGTCGTCGGCGGTGCCCTTGCCGGCAGCGGCGCGGGCGGTGAGGGCCTCGCATCTCTGGTCGAGGTCCTCCTGGGCGCGCGCGGTCTCCTTGGCGGTCTCGACGAGCCGCGCCTCCTCCGCGCTCAGGAAGGCCACCCAGGCGCGCTGCGAGGCGCACGAGGCGCGCCGCGCGGCGATCTCGGCGAGCTGCTCGGGCTTGCCGCGCACCCGATCGGCCGGAGCGATGCCCTCCACCTCGCACACGTCCTTGCCGGCGAGCACCGCGTCGATGCGCCTCCGCCCCGCCCAGACGAAGGTCACCTCCGTCGCGACCGCCAGGAGCGCCACCAGGAGCCCCAGCGCGAACAGCGCGTTGCGCGCGACGCGGATCCGGTAGGCCTGCCGCAGATCGGCGCCCGCTTCGAGGGCCTGGTTGCACGCCTCGAGCAGCTCCTCCCAGGCGAGCATGTCGTCGGAGAGCGCCTGCACCGGGCCCGCGAGCGCCTTGTCGCGCCGGACCTTGCGCGCGATCCGCGCGAGCGCGGCGCTCGGCAGGACGGCGCGCCCATCCACGGTCAGGTCCGCGACGCCCTTGAGCATGCCGCCGAGCTGCCCGGCGTGCGCGCGCCACGCGTCGAGCGCCGCCGGGTGGCTGCGCTTCAAGTGCTCCATGCGCTCTGCCAGGGCGTCCATGGGGAGCACCCGCTCCACGTCGGCGGGCTTCACGCCAGCGCGCTGCGCCACCTGCTGGATGCCGAGGCGCAGCGCGCCGCCGAGCGGCCCCGGAGTGATCTCTTCGAGGCCCTGGGGCATCTTGCTCGCCTGCATGCAGGCGGCCGACTGCCGCACAGGCCCCATGGCGTGCACGAGAAACGCGCCCCCGAGCTTCGCGGCCATCGTCGACAGCGTGTACAGCGACCCGAACGGCGCGACCAGCGTCACGGACGTGCAGATCGCGGTTCTCGACACACCCGCCGCATGGAACTTCGCCCCCTCGCTTGTTCGGGTGATTCCGGCGAGATAGCTTTTTTTACGGTCAGGGTGCGTCGATCTCAGCGCTGCCACTGGTCGAGCGAGGAGTCGAGCAGCGATGGATGCGGGAGAGCAGGTCACGCCCACCCTCCGTCTCGTGCGCCCTCTGGGCCGCGGCGCGGGCGGTGAGGTCTGGGTCGCCGAGCACGGCACCCTCGGCAAGCTGGTGGCGCTGAAGATCCTCGCCATGAGCGGAAGCGCCCGCACCACCAGGCTCGGGCGGTTCAAGCGCGAGGCTGCGTCGGCGACGCTCCTCGGGAGCCCCTACGTGGCGACGCTCCTCGACCACGGGGTGACCACCGCGGGCGCGCCCTTCATCGTCAACGAGCTGCTCGAAGGAGAGACGCTCCGCGCCCGCCTGGATCGCGGGGGGCGCCTCCCGCCCGCGGAGGTGGCGCGCCTCGTCGGCCAGGCAGCGCGCGGCCTCGCCCACGCCCACAAGCTCGGCATCGTGCACCGCGACGTGCGCCCGGAGACGCTCTTTCTGGTGGAGAAGAGCGGCGACGCCTCGCTGAAGATCCTCGGCTTCGGCGTCGAAGCCCGCGAGCTCCAGGACGACGCGCCGCGCCCCAGCGCGCGCGGAGAGTCCCCGCGCGCGCCGCTCTACATGAGCCCCGAGTACTTCCTGGGCGCGCGAGACATCGATCTCCGCGCCGATCTCTGGAGCCTCGCCGTGGTGGCCTACGAGGCGCTGACCGGCGAGGTCCCCTTCGACGGGAGCTCGATGGGCGCGCTGGCGCTCGCCCTCCACTGCGGCACCTTCGTCCCTCCCGGCAGGCGCCTCGATACCCTGCCGCCTGCCCTGGACGCCTGGATGGCGCGCGCGCTCTCGCACGACCCGGAGGCCAGGTTCTCGTCGGCGCCCGACATGGCCCTCGCGCTCACCGAGGCGCTCACCATGCAGGCCCCGCCGACGCCGCAGGCGAAGCCCGCCACGATCCCCCCCCGGCCCTCGTACGCCGAGCGGTTCGCGACGCGCACCTGGGCGGTGGCCACCATCGCGACCACGCTCCTCACCGTGGGAAGCTTGACGGTGCTCGCGCTGCACCCCGAGATCGCCCTGGGGTCGCGCGGTGCGCCGCGGATGGTGGCGCAGCCGATCGCGATCATGCTCTCCCCCCAGGAGGAAGACGCGCCGACCTCGCCCTCGTCCGTCACCACGAGCGCGCACACCACGAGCGCGCACACGACGAGCGCGCACGCCGCGGGCGCGTACGCCACAGGCGCAAACACCACGGCCGCGAAGGCGAGCGCCTCGACGAAGAGCCGCAGCCGCAGGGGGCAGGCCGCGCCCACCCCGCTGGCCTCTACAGCGACGCCTGCTGCGGCACCCCAACGTCGAGGCGGGAGCGGAGGTGCGAGACCCACGCCCTCGCCTCGGCCTCGGTGACGACATAAGCCATCGGCGCGGTGATGCTCCTCGGCAGGAGCAGCCGCGCCGCCGTCACCGTCAGCGTCGTGACCAGCCGCTGGTGGAAGCTGCCGCCGAAGATCACGCACCCCCCGAAGCCCGGGATGTTCCCGAGCGAGGCCGACGCCTTCCGCGCGTCCGGGGTGATCACCCCGATCCGCGAGATGTCAGCGGCCCAGAAGAGGCGCCCGTGCATCCTGCACCACACCATCACCTCCTCGATCATCCGCGTCATCTCGGCGGCCGACATGTCCCCCACGGCGCGCGACACGATGAGATCCGGCGCCTCCAGCGTGAGCGAGTGCTCACCGATGTGCACCATCTTTCCCGACTTCGTCGGTGACGTCATTGACCTTCCCCCCAACGCTTGGTTCTAGCACGCGCGTCGAGGAGAGTCCGTCGCGCCGGAGGCGCGCGTGGCGCATGATCGACAAGGTGCGCCTCGACGGGCGCGCCTCAGCGCAGGAGGAGATGTCCGAGTGAATAGGCGCGATCACCGCGCACCGCCCGCAGCCGAAGCTCCTTCACCCGCAGCGCGGGCGGATCGAGCTTCTCGATGTAGCGCGTGAGCCCCGTGCCTTGCCGGCTCGGGCCCACGGTGAGCGTGCGCGATCCGTCTGCGCTCTCCAGGACGATCTCGTAGCGGTCGTTGCTGTCGACGGTCAGGTCGATCTCCTGGACGTCTTTGCCGTACGTCTTGAACTGGAGGATGTGGTTGCCCTCGAAGAGGAGGTTCCCCGCGGCGTCCCAGGGCGTCCCTTCCGTCACGAGCTTGCCCACGTCGGAGAGCTGCACGGGCACGAGGCGCTGGCTCAGGCGCAGGGCGAGCCCCCACTTCGGCGTCCAGTACAGCACCGACAGCGCGAGGAACGCGACGCACAGCGCCTCTCCCACGGGGGCGAGGGCGCGGTCCTGCCGGCGCATGTGCCCCACGGCCGCGGCGTAGAGCACGGCGGCGGGCACCAGCGCCGGGAAGATGTGGCGGAAGTCGGTGTGGTGAGGCGCTGGGAGGAGGATCCGGAAGGCCGCCAGGAACGCGACGAGGAAGACGAGCGCGAGGATGACCGCGACGTAGCGGCGCGCCCCTTCCCGCGAGGCCGACGCCGTCGCGGTGAGGCCGAAGGCGATCATGCCGAGCAGGAGCGCCGCCATCACGGCCGCGACGTCCCGGTTCAGCTCGTAGGCGGTCTCCCGGTCAGGCACCTTGTTGTGGGTCCCGAACATGCTCGACTTGAGGAGGTGGCTCCAGAAGAACTGCCGCCCCGAGTCATCGCGATCGGTGAGGATGAACGGCTGGCGGATGAAGCCGTCCACGTCGAAGTAGAGGTAGTTGTACGGCTTGTTCTCCATCAGCGCGGACGGGTTCACGTCGCACGCCGACCCGAGCACGCGGTGACAGACGGAGTTGCCGCTGCGGCCCGCCTGGCCCTTGCGCAGCGTGTTCAGCCCAAGCGACACCGCGAGCACCACCCCCACCACCGCCGCCCGCCGGAGGAGCGCGATCCGCCCGTCGGGGCGCAGGAGCCGCAGCCCGATGAGCACCACGAGGAGCAAGATGAGCGGGTACGCGCTCGACTTGGTGAGCACGCCGAGCGCGCACATCACCGCCGAGAGGTACAGGTCCCGCGGGCGCTCCTCCTGGTACCAGCACACCGCGTGGTACAGCGCCGCGACGAGGAGCGCGCTCACCAGCGTGTCGTTGTGGACCCGCACGCTGTTGTGGACGCTGTACGGCCAGAGCATGATCACCGCCGTCGCCAGCCACACGAGGCGCGGCGCATCGAGCAGCCGCCGGGCGGTGAGCACGCCGTAGATCGCGAAGCCCATGGTGATGAGCAGCGACAGGATCTGGAGGCCGACCACGGGCGGCGCCACGCGGGTCGCCTTGAAGAACGCATACACCCCGGCGCCGAGCACGTAATAGAGCGGCGGGTGGTGGCAGATCAGGCACTTCGACGCCGGCGGGAGCTGCCGCTGGGTGACGATGTGCTCGATGTACTCGAGCTGAACGCCGCCATCGTAGTTGCGCTCGCCCAGATCGGTGTAGCCGAGGTACAGGCAGTAGAAGCCCATGCCGCCCACGATCAGCACCGTGGTCGGCACGTCGAGGCGCAGCCGCCGGAGGCCCATGACCAGCATCCCGGCGACGAGGAGCCCCGCCACCGTGGAGCGCGCCGCGACGTGGAGCTTGAGCGGCGCCGCGACCAGCGCGAGCAGGAGCAAGAGCGCCATGCCCACGCCGAGGGCGAGCGTGAGCGGCCGGCGGCGCGCCAGGGCGACGACGCGGTCCCAGGGGCGGGTCTTCACGGGCGCGCTCGCGGTGTTCGAGGGCGGCGCCGACGCAGGCTCGGGTGGCGTCGCTGCGTGCTCGGTCTCCTCCGGCGCGTCCCCGGAGGTGGTCTCGGGCTCTTTCTCTTCGCGGCTCATCGCGGCGACGCCTCCCAGGCGAGGGCCTCGCGGCTGCGCGCCGAGCCCACGGTGAACGCGAACTCCAGGAGCACGCGCTTGCACGGCGCGCCTTCGGGCACCGCGCCCTCTCCCACCTCACCCACCGAGCAAGCCTGCACCGTGTACTCCCCCTCGGGCGCCGCGGTGGTGGTCCGCAGGAGCGAGAGCCGCTCCTCGCGGCCCGAGACGGCTTCGGCCGTCGCCACCCTGTGCCCCACCGGATCGTAGACGCACACCCGCACGCCGTGGCGCACCGGAGCGCCGCGCCGGTCGGGGCGGGCCGCGTCGTAGTGGAACTGCTCGAACCAGTGCAACCGCATGTGAACCGGATCTCCCGGAGCGAAGGCGCGCCGCGCGTCGTCGTCGTCGCCCTCCGGGAGCGCGGAGAGGTAGCTCGCCGAGAGCAGGATCGGGAAGGTGCTCGGCTGGTAAGGCTGGAGCGGCGGGTCCCGCCTCGGCCCGAGGGGAGGCCTCACGGCCACGCGCTGGAGGATCTCCCCGCAGCCCGGGAGCGCCTCGATGTCGGCGGTGTACACCACCTGGTTCACGCGCCCCCGGTTCACCAGCGCGAACTCGGCGGAGGGGCGCTGGTAGGCGGGGCCGACCCACCCCCGTGGGTTCGTCTTCTGGTCACCTTGCCAGAGGGTCACCGCGTTGCGCTCGTAGACTGGTCGCTCGTCGATGTGGCTGCGGATGAGGCGGTCGATGGTGATCTCCACCTTCGCCCGCGGCACGATCCCCCCTTCCTCGGCCGACACCACGCAGGTCTCCGCGAGCGCGCTCTTCCGGTGCGCGTGGTCCCAGCACTTGCAGGCGTCCGCGTGCTGCTTGCGGTACTCGGCGTCCACGCAGCCCGGCTCGTCGCCGCGCACCACCTTGTCGTCCACCGCCGCTTTCGCAGCACCCTTCTCGGCCTCCCCGGCAGCCTCGCTCCCGGCAGCCTCGCTCCCCCCCGCGGGCTTGTCGCCCTCGGCCACGTCCGCGGCATCCTGCGCGCCGGCCGCGACCTCGCCCGCGCCGTCCTTCGTGCCCTCGCCCTCTGCGCCTTGCTCCTTCGCACCGGGGGCTGCTTTCGGGGCGACCTTGAGGCGCCGGGCGGCGGCCGGGTTCCTCGGCCTCGCCTGGCCGAACGACACCCAGGCCCCCTTGTCACCGAGGTCCATGCGCTTCGCGAACGTGCCGCAGCGCGCGACGAACGCGGCAGGATCGGAGGCGTACTCGGGCGCCATCGGATCGCAGCTCGACGGGTAGCGGCCGCGCAGGTAGCGCTGGTACCAGGGCGCGTGCATGGTCCCCACGTCGAGCGTCGCGAAGTCGAGGCCCTGGTCCAGCACGTGGTGCTGATACCACATGTTGAAGAGGTAACCGTCGCCCTGGGTCAGGTACACCGCCCCGCGCGGCACGGTGGTCACCACCTCGGCGCCGTAGCTCCCGCCCACCTCCACGCGATCGCCGATGCTCGACGCGCGCGAGAGAGAGACCGGCACGAACGTCGCGGCGAGGCCCGCGAGGAGCACCGCGGGGAGCACTGCCGGGCCGAGCTGCCGCGCCCGCGACGCCTCCCCCGCGCGCGCACGCCACGCCGCGATCGCGCCGAGCGCCGCGCCGACGCCGATGAGCGCGAGCGGCACGCCGACGTAGACGCCCCCCGCGCGGGCGGCGATGGCAGGCACGCGCTTGGTGAGCTGCGCGTACCCGACCACCGCGACGGCGTACCCGAGGGCCATGACTGCGGTCGCGGCGAGCGCCATCCACCGCCGTGATGCGAGCGGCCTGGCCCGCGCGGCGCGCAGGAGCCACCACAGGCCGGCTCCCATGAACATCACGCACGGGAAGAGCGCCGGGATGAAGTAGTTCGCGTAGTCGCCGACCGCGTAATAGATGCCGTGGGCGACGTTGAAGAGGAGCAGCGCCGCGAAGAGCACGCCGATGCGCGCCGCGCGCCGGAAGACGGTGCCGAGGCCCACGAGCAGGAGCAGCGTCCCTGCAGGCAGGAACTGCCGATCGAAGTTCCCGGGGATCCTGCGGATGCGACCGAGGTAGCCCGCGAGCTCTCCGCCGCCGAAGAAGCCGCTGTATTGCTTTCCGCTCACGTGATAGACGAGCCGATCCCAGCCGTTCACGTCGTTCCACGGGACCCCCGTGGTGTGCGCGTTGGCCCAGATCAGGTAGCCGTAGCTGAGCAGCGGCAGCGCGCCGATGACGCACGCCACGGGGAAGACCCAGGCGTCCTTGAGCGGCGACCACGCGGCGATCCCCGGACGCCAGCGCCGCGCGATGCGCGCCACCGGCCACCCGAGCCACCCGAGCCACCCGAGCCACCCGACGAAGAGGCCCGGGAGCCGCAGGAGCAAGTAGATCGCCGCGGCCGGCAGGAAGTACACCATGGTCACGTGGTGCGCGAGGCCGAGGCCCATGGGGACCGCGGCCGCGGCGATGAGCGCGGCGCGACGGGTCACCTCGTAGCGCACCCAGAGGCGCCCGGCCCAGGTGACCAGGAAGAGGTGGAGCGGGTAGACCTCGGGGATGCGGACCTGTTCCCAGACGAGGTGGGCGATGCCGAGCAGGAAGGCGGAGACGAGGCCTGCCACGTCGGCGTCCACCGCGCTCGTGCCCGCGCCGGCGTGCGCGCCGGGGCTGCCCCAGATCTGGAGGAGGAGGGTCAGCTCGCGGACCGCACGCGCCGTGAAGAGGGCGGCTCCGAGGGCACAGAGCACGTTGAACAGCTCGACCTTCACGCACGGCGAGACGGGGATCGGCAGGATGCGCGTGAAGGCGTGCCCGACGAGCGCGAAGAGCGGGTAGCCGGTGGGGTGCGGGACGCCGAGGGTCCAGATGGCGGTGACCAGCTCGGGGCCGTCGGAGAAGGTGGGGCCGCTGGCGAGCGTGGGCAGGTAGAGGGCGAGCAGCGCGAGGACCAGGACGACCTGACCGCGCCTGAAGAGGCGGGAGATCGGGACGAGCGCGGCCTCGCTCGGGGTGGGCATGGCCGCGCCTTGTAAGGCATCTGGGGGCGGCGGGCGAGGCCCTGGCGGGGCTCGTTCCCCGCGGAGGTCGTTCCCCGCGGGGCGAAGGGAGGCGGGCCCCCTCGCAGCGCCGCGTCATCAGAACTGCGCGAGCTGCGCCCTGAAGCCTTCGAGGTTGCGCCTCACCTCGCCCAGGCTGTCGCCGCCGAGCTTTTCGAGGAGCGCGGAGGTCAGGGTGATGGCCACCATGGCCTCCCCGACCACGGAAGCGGCGGGGACGGCGCAGACGTCGCTGCGCTCGAAGGCGGCGTCGAAGACCTCCTTCGAGCGCACGTCGACGGAGGGGAGCGCGCGCTTCAGGGTGGCGATGGGCTTCATCGCGGCGCGGCACACGAGGGGCATGCCGTTCGAGATGCCCCCCTCGGTGCCCCCGGCGCGGTTCGTGGGGCGGGTGAAGGCGCGGGCCTCGGCGTCGTAGCCGATGGCGTCGTGCACCTCGGAGCCCGGGCGCTGCGCGGCCTCGAAGCCGAGCCCGATCTCGACGCCCTTGATGGCCTGGATGCTCATCAGCGCCTGGGCGAGGCGCCCGTCGAGCTTGCGATCCCACTGGGTGTGGCTGCCGAGGCCCGGCGGGACGCCGGTGGCGACGACCTCGAACACCCCGCCGAGCGTGTCGCCCCGGTGGGCGGCGTCGCGGATGGCGCCGCGCATCGCCTCGGCCGCATCGGCGTCCGCGCAGGCGAGGTCCGAGGCGCGGGCGCGGGCGCGCAGGTCCTCCGGGGTGAGGGCCGCAAGGGCGGCAGCGGCGACCGGTCCGATGGCGACCACGTGGGCGAAGACCTCGACGCCGAGCACCCCGAGGAGCTTCTTGCACACGCCTCCCACCGCGACGCGCGCCGCCGTCTCGCGGGCGCTCGCGCGTTCGAGGATGTCACGCAGGTCATGGCGGTCGTGCTTCAACCCCCCCGCGAGATCGGCATGGCCCGGGCGGGGACGGGTGAGCGGCTCGGGGGGAGCGTCGAAGGGAGCGGCGCCCATGCGGCCCGTCCAGCTCGCGTGATCCCGGTTCTCGATCACCAGGGCGATGGGGCTGCCGAGGGTCTCGCCACCGCGCACGCCCGCGGTGAAGCGCACCCGGTCCTGCTCGATCTTCATGCGGGCGCCGCGGCCGTAGCCGCGCTGCCGCCGGCCGAGATCCTCGTCGATGTCGGCGGCGAGGAGCGGGAGTCCGGCGGGGATGCCCTCCAGGATGGCGGTGATCTCGGGGCCGTGAGACTCGCCGGCGGTGACCCAGCGGAGCACTGTCATGCGGCGCATCCTGGCATGAGGCGGGCTCGGGTGCCTCGTTTAGCCCACGTGGCTCAGGCGCGACCGCGGAGCATGAAGTCCCAGTAGAGGCGAGGGAGGCCGTACTTCTTCATCAGCCACATGTCGTGGCGCTCCTTCCGGGTGTCGATGAGGGGGAAGCTCGGGGCGGGCTTGCCGTCGTAATCGAACTCCGCGAGGAGCAGCTTTCCATAGCCGGTGGTGAGCGGGCAGGAGGCGTAGCCGTCGTAGCGGGCCGTGAGCTCTCGCCCCGCCATCGCGGCGAGCAGGTTCTCCACGAGGACTGGCGCCTGCTTGCGGATGGCGGCGCCGGTCCGCGAGGTGGGCAGGTCCGAGGCGTCGCCCAGCGCGAAGACCTCGGCGTGGTCGGGGTGTTGCAGCGTGTACTTGTCGGCCTTCACCCAGCCCTTGCTGGGACCGTCGGCGTGCGCGAGGGGGCTCTGCTTGATAAAATCCGGCGCGCTCTGCGGCGGGGTCACGTGCAGCAGATCGTAGGGCAGGATGACCTCCACCTTGATGTCGCCGTCGCCGGGGACCTGGAAGACGGCCTCGCGCCTGTCGCTGCGCACCTCCACCAGATCGTGCTGGAAGCGGGGGACGATCCCGTGCCGCGCCACCACGCGCTCCAGCACCTCGGCGAAGGGCCTCACGCCGAAGATGGTCTTGCCCGCCGAGCAGAACGCCACGTTCACGCGCTCGCGCACGCCCCGGAGCCGCCAGTGGTCGGCCGCGAGGTACATGATCTTCTGCGGCGCGCCGGCGCATTTCACCGGCGTCGCGGGGTGGGTGAACAGCGCCTCGCCGCCCTCGAACGCGCGGATCATCTCCCAGGTCTTGGGGGCGAGCGTCACGTCGTAGTTGCTGGACACCTGGGGTGTCTGCAGGGCCTCGCGCAGCCCACGCACCCCGTCCCAGTCGAGCTGGATGCCGGGCGCGACGACCAGGAAGTCGTAGCCGACCCGCAGGCCTGACGAGGTGCGCACCTCCCGCGCCACGGGGTCCACCTCCTCGGCCCGCTCCTGGATCCAGCGCACGTCGCGCGGGATGAAGTCCGCCTCGTCGCGCACGGTGTCTTCCACGCGCGCCTCTCCGGCGCCGACCAGCGTCCAGAGAGGCTGGTAGTAGTGCTTCGCGGAAGGTTCGAGGATCGCCATGTCCTTCACCCCCCGGCGGCGCAGCCGGGCAGCGACGGTGATGCCTGCGGTGCCGCCGCCGATGATCACCACGCGGAAGTGCTCACGGGCGGACTTGAGCGCGTGCGGCGCGAGCTGGGCGCTGGGAGTCGAGGTGGTGTTCATGAGCTTCTCCAGGGGGGCAGCGGGTTCGTCAGCGGGCATGAGCAGGGATCGTGCCGACGCCGTCTCCTCGCGATCGGAAGCCGAAAACCGGCGCCGCGGAGGCGGCGCTGCGTCCCTGGAACGGACGTGAAACGTTCATGAAACACCGGTGCACCGCTGCGCTATGCGAGCCCCATGAAGCGAACGGCTGCCGCCACGGAGGTCGATGCGCCGCGCGCGCTGAGCCAGGCGCTGCGGGCGCTGGAGACGCTCCTCGGCCCCACGGTGCTGCTCGACGCGCAGGCGCGGGTGGTCGCGCTCGGCGCGGAGGCCCAGGTCCTCGTCCCGCGGGGAGCCGAGGTGGGCGCGCGGTTCCACGAGGCGCTCACGGGGACGGAGGACGATTGCCAGGCGGCGCTGCGCGCCGCGCGCGAGGGCCTCATCACGCTGAGGGGAGGCGCGGGAGGGGCAGGTCAGCGCCAGCTCCGGGTCCGAGCGGTACGTCTGAGCGAGCGGGGCAAAGATGCGGGGTGGAGCGTCCACCTCGCGCCTTGCGCGGTGGATCCGGACCATCGCGAGGAGCGCTTCCAGGGCATGTGGACCCAGGACTCCCGCATGCGCCGGCTCTTTCGCATCGTGGAGAAGGCCGCGAGGACCGACGTCACCGTGCTCCTCCGCGGCGAGAGCGGCACGGGCAAGGAGAAGGTGGCCTGCGCGCTGCACGCGCTCTCTCCCCGCGCGCACGGGCCGTTCCGCGCCATCAACTGCGCGGCCCTGTCGCCGAGCCTCCTGGAGAGCGAGCTGTTCGGCCACGCGCGGGGTGCGTTCACGGGCGCCGTACGCGACAGCCCTGGCCACTTCCGGCTGGCGCAGGGAGGGACGCTGTTCCTCGACGAGGTCGCGGAGATGCCGCTCGATCTCCAGGCGAAGATGCTGCGGGTGCTGGAGACGCACTCGGTGATCCCGGTGGGGGGCCGCGAGCCCGTCTCGGTGGACGTGCGCATCGTCTCCGCGACCCACCGCGCGCTGCGGCACGAGGTGGAGCAGGGGCGCTTCCGCGCCGATCTCATGTACCGGCTGCGGGTGGTCCCCATCTTCCTGCCGCCCCTGCGCGAGCGCCCCGGCGACATCCTTCCGCTGGCCGAGCAGTTCCTCGCCGAGTTCAACGCGCGCGGCGGCCGTACGGTGCAGCGCATCTGCGCGCGGGCGCGCCGCCAGCTCGAGGAGTACGCCTGGCCGGGCAACGTCCGCGAGCTGCGCAACGCCATGGAGTACGCGCACGTGATGGGCGAGCACGCGACCCTCACCGAGGCCGACCTGCCCCCGGAGTTCAACGAGCAAGCCCGCCCCGTGCGCCTCCCCCTGTCGCCCGCGAGCATCACCTCGCCGCTTCCGCCGTCCTCGCCCTCGCTGCCCTCACCGCCGTCGCTGCCCTCCGCCGGTGCGCGCGACCCGCTCGTCGAGGTGAGCCTCGGCGACATCCGCCGCGCGCTCGCCCGCACGGGCGGGAGGCGGGCCCGTGCCGCCGCATTGCTGGGGATCAGCCGGATCACCCTGTGGCGACGGCTCAAGGAGGCGGAGCGCGACGAGAAGCGCTGAAACGCTCGTGAAACGATGGTGAAACGCCTCGCGCGCGTCCCCCGTGGGGGAGGTACCCAGCGCGATCCGCCGTGATTCCCCGGCAATCCGGCGGTGGCATCCGGCTCGCAGAGAGGCGCCGACGAGGAGGCCCGAACCGTGATCTTCCGTCAGCTCTTCGACCCCGAGTCCTCGACCTATACCTACCTCGTCGGCGACCCCCGGTTGCACGAGGCTGCGCTGATCGATCCCGTCCTCGGCCAGGCCGAACGGGACCTGGCGCTGGTGCGCGACCTCGATCTGCGACTCACCCACACCCTGGAGACGCACGTCCATGCCGACCACGTGACGGCGTCGGGCCTGCTGCGCGAGCGGACCGGCTGCCGGGCCGTCGCCGGCGCGGGAGGGGCGTCGTGCGCGGACGTGCACGGCCACGATGGAGACGTGGTGCGCGTCGGCGCGCTGGAGCTCCGCATCCTGGCCACGCCCGGCCACACCGACGACAGCGTGAGCTACCTGATGGCCGACCGCGTCTTCACGGGGGACGCGCTCTTCGTGCGCGGCACGGGGCGCACCGACTTCCAGAACGGAGACGCGGGGACCCTCTACGACTCCATCACCCGCCAGCTCTTCTCTCTGCCGGACGAGACCCTGGTGTACCCGGGACACGACTACCGGGGCCACACGGTCACCACCATCGGCGAGGAGAAGCGGCTCAACCCGCGCCTCGCCGGCAAGAATCGGGCGGCGTTCATCGCGCTCATGGGCACGCTGCACCTGCCGGCGCCGAAGCAGCTTCACATCGCCGTACCCATGAACCGCGCCTGCGGGCGCGCCGCTGCCATCACCCAGGGATGAACAGGAGCGCGGCCATGATCACGCTCGCGCTCGGCGCCGCGCTGTCCCTCGCGGCGGGTCTCTCGCTCGGGCTCTTCGGGGGCGGCGGCTCGCTCCTGACCGTGCCCATCCTCGTCTACGTGCTGGGCATGGCGCCGCGCGACGCGACGCTCACGTCACTCGTGGTGGTCGGGGCGACGAGCGCTCTGGCCCTCGCCTCGCACGCCAGGGAGGGTCGGGTGGCGTGGGGCATCGGCGTGCTCTTCGGTGCGGCCGGCATGGCAGGCGCCGCGCTCGGCGGGAGCCTCGCGGCGTTCGTGCCGGAAGCCCTGCTGCTCCTGGTGTTCGCGGGCACGGTGCTCGTCGTCGCTGCCGCGATGCTGCGCGAGGCCCCCGCTTCGGCCCCCGCTTCGGCCACCGTTTCGGCCACCGTTTCGGCCACCGTTTCGGCCACCGCTTCGGCCACCGCTTCGGCCGCCGCCCAGGCCCGCCCCGCGCCACGACGGCCCCTCAAGGCGCTCGTCAACGGGTTCGGCGTCGGCATCCTGACGGGCCTCGTGGGCGCTGGGGGCGGGTTCCTCGTGGTCCCCGCGCTGGTCCTCTTCGCCGGCCTCGCCATGCCGCAGGCCGTGGCCACGTCGCTGCTGGTCATCACCTTGAACGCTGGCGCCGGGTTCGCGAGCGCGAGGATGGGCGGCGCGCATGTCGACTGGGCCCTGTCCGGAAGCCTGGCCGCGGCCTCCATCGCTGGCGCGCTCCTCGGCGCGAGGCTCGGGCGCCGCCTGTCTCCAGAGCGCCTGCGCAGGGGGTTCGCGTTCTTCGTCCTGGCCCTCGGGGCGTTCATGCTGGCGCGAGAGATCGGCGGCCTCCTGCGCGTCGCACCAACGCGAGCGACAGCGCTCGCCCTGGGCGCCGCAGCGGCCGCGACTGCGCTGATAGCGTACCTGGTGGCGCGGTGCTGGCCCGCGCGTCGTACCCCGGTCAGGCGCCTCGCCGGGCCTTGCCCCTGGGCGCCTCGACCTTCGGTGCAGCGGCACGTTTCCCTTCGGACCCGGACCCCGAGGAGGGAGGACCAGCCAGGGCCGCCACGTCCAGAAGTGATCGGAAGTGCTGCTCCACCGGGTCGAGATCGATTCCATCCATGAACGAGGTGAACGCGAAGAAGGGGAGCAGGGTGTCCCAGGCGCGCAGCCACTCGGGCAGGTACCGGGGCCTGACCACGGCGCCGGTCGCGCGCAGCGCGGAGAGGGCGGCGATGTCGTCGAGCGCCAGCCTGCCGCAGACGAGCAGCTCCACCTCGTCCCGGAGACCTCCGCGCAGGACGGCGGCGAGGAACGCGTACACTTCGAGCAGACCGCCGAGGTAGCAGGCGTCCTTGGTGAAGGGAGCGCCTCCCTCCACGAGGCCACCGCGGCAGACACGCTGGGCGTCGAAGTAGGCGTCGCGCCGCTCCGAGCCCTGCTCGCGCAGGAAGCGATACAGGTCGAGGAAGCTCGCGCCCTGCTCGGCCATGTCCACGAGGCGCACGCGGGTGGCGAGACGGACGAGGCGGCCGATGGAGAGGGTGCGGTGGTACAGCTCGGCAAAGAGGGCGAGGCCCTCCTGGGTGCGGGTGCTCCGGGGTCCCCCGGAGCGGAGGAAGGTGAGCACCGGCTGCGCCGCGCCGTTGTGCGCGGTGAGGGCGTGGGTCTCCACCTCGTGCACCCAGAGCCCTTCGGCCTCGCGCGGGGTAAAGGTGGCGTCGGGCCGGATGCGCACGCGGGTCATGCCCGCGACGACCTTGGCGGTGATGCGCGGGTCGAGGGTCACCTCGACATCGAGGGCGGGGCGGCGGGCGGCGATGCGGCTGGCGAGGAAATCGCGGAGGGCCGGGGCGTTGAGGGGCTCGTCGTGCGGGTCCGAGGCCTCGTCCCAGCCGTGGATGGTCATGCGCGCCGCGAGGTGCTCGGCGAGGTCGCGGTTCCTGAGCTGGCCGCCGAAGAACGAGGAGCTGGCGCTGCCGTAGAGCGCGCACGAGCGGGTGTGGAAGTCGCGGGTGCCGGCGGCGTTCAGCAGCTCCGCGCCCTCGATCTGGGAGCGGATGCAGTCCCGGAGCCACGCGAGGACGGGATGGTCGCCGTCGACGGAGCGGAGCAGTTCGTCGAGCTCGGCGATGCGCTTGCGGAGCGCCTCCCGATCCGGGGAGTACGTGACCTCCGGCAGGCGGGCCTCGCCCTCCGCGAAGAAGCGCTCCTCCACGTCGCGGGGCCAGGCAATGCCCTCCAGGACCCGGGTCCCCGCGCGCGCGGCGAGCCGCGGGGCGACGCGCGCGATCTGGTCGAGCGTGGCGCGATCGATCTCCATCGCAGGCATATTCGCCCGGATGAACGGGCTTCAAAAGGCCCTCGACGCAGCCGCCACGCCGCGCCCCCCGCGCCCCGCCCTGAGCGCGTGGGCGATTCCATCCTGCAGCGTGCCGAGCGTGGTCAGCCCTGCGAGCGAGGCATCCGTGCGCACCAAGGTCTGGGCGATGGGAGCGCTGATGCCAGCGCCTGCTGCATCTCGTTGCGCTCGGCCTCCGCGCGCTTGCGATCGGTGACGTCCGTCCCGATCCCGCAGAGCCCGAGGGTCACCCCGGCGCTGTCGACCACGGGAAACTTGGTGATGAGCACGTGGCGCTCCCCGCCCGGCATGGCGACGGCGTACTCGAACGCCACCGGCCCCTTCGCCGCGAGCACCGCGCGATCCTGCGCCTTCACCTGCGCGGTGATCTCGGGCGGGAAGAACGCCTCGTCCGTCTTGCCGAGCATCTCCGGGAGGGTCCGCTTCATGGCGCGCAGCGCGCGGGCCTTCACCATCACGTAGCGGCCCTGCACGTCCTTGACGTAGATCAGGCTCGGCGCGTGCTCCACCACCGAGGTGAGGACCGCGCGGCTGTGTGCGAGGGTCTCTTCGAGCCGCACGTCGCCCTCGGGATCGATCTCCCCCACGATCTCCGCCTCCCCCCCCTCCGCGCTGCGAACGATGGTGTAGGTCCACCGGCACAGGAGGCGCTGGCCAGCGCTGGTGAGCGCCGCGGTGCGCGATGACTGAAGGTCCACTCGCAGGATGGAGAGGAGGCCGAAGCGCCTGTGCTCCGCCGGAATCTCGGGGGGAAAGAGCACGTCGAGGAAGGGCTGCCCGAGGATCTCCTCGCTCGTGTAGCCGAGGAGCCGCTCGGCTTCGGAGGTTGGCGGGGATGCGCGGGGTGCGCGGGGTACTTAGGAGATGCGGGCGGCGGCGTCGCTGCTGGCGCCGCGGATGGTGCTGGCTTCGTCAGTACGGGTTCGGCGGACCGCCGCCGGTCCCCGGGTCGGGCACCGGGCAAAGCGAGGCATCGTAGACGTAGCAGGTGCCCGTATCGACGTCGCAGCAGTTGGCCTGCGTGTTCGGCACCGCAGCGCACGTCGTCGCGCAGTCGCTGTCCTGCGTGCACGACGGCGCACACGTATCGACGGGACCCGAGCTGGTGGTGGTCGTGGTCCCCGCCCCGCCCGTTCCGGCAGCGCCGCCCTCACCGCCAGCACCACCCTCTCCTTCTCCGCTCGTGTCGTCGACATCGGAGAAGAGGTCCTCGCTGCCCGAAGCACAGGCGACGAGGAAGGTGGCGGTGACGAGCGCAATCGTGGCGAAAGGACGGGTTAGTTTCACGGTTCGACCTGGCCAGCGTTCTGCAGTTGTGATGAGGATAGGCGAATGTACGCGGTGGGACAACAACCTCCTGCGGCGCCTTTCGGATGACGTCTGCACCTGATCATGCCGCTGTGACGACCACGCCAACGCAGCGCGGCGAGAGCGAGCCATCACGCGCGGGCATGACGGACGCACCCCGCACGCCGCGATCGTGGCTCGTCCCCATGCTCATCCTGGTGGCAGGCTTGATCCTTTTCTTTCCTGCCATCCGGTCCCGCTACCTGCTCGACGATTACCTGCACGCCTCGATCCTGAAGGGGACGTTCCCCGTGTCGAGGAGCCCCTTCGATCTCTACACGTTCGTCGCAGAGCAGGATCGCGCGACGCTGCTCGATCATGGCGTGCTGCCCTGGTGGACGGATCCGCAGATCAAGATCCGCTTCTTCCGTCCGCTCTCCAGCATTCTCATCTGGGCCGATCACCGCCTCCTCGGTGGTGATCCTTTCCCCCTTCACCTGCACTCACTCTGCTGGTGGGCCGCTGCGGTGCTCGCGACGCGCGCGCTCTTCCTGCGCGTGCTCACGGCGCGGGTCGCGACGCTGGCGACGGTGATCTTCGCGCTCGCGCCTTGCCACGCCCTCCCCCTCGCATGGCTCGCCAACCGCGAGGCGTTCATCTCGCTCACCTTCGGGTTGCTCGCGCTGGCGGCGATGCTCCGCTTCCACGAGGCAGGCCGCGCGCGCGAGGTGGCGCTCGCGGCAGGCTTCTCCTCGCTCTCGCTGCTCGGCGGTGAGTACGCCTTCAGCGCCGCAGGGTACATGCTCGCCCTCGCCGTGCTGGCGCGCGAGGTGCCGGTGAAGCGGCGCGCGGTCGGGCTCCTGTCGTTCGGCGTCCCCGCGGCCGTCTACCTCACGCTGCGCGCGCGCCTCGGGTACGGGACGGCGGGATCGGGCTTCTACACGGACCCCTTCGGCGCGCCGCTCGCGTACCTGCGCCACGCACCCCGGCGCGCGGTCACGCTGCTCGCCGAGGGGTGGTTCTCGCTCGACGGCGAGACGCTCGATCAAAAGACCCCGGCGTGGCTGCTCACCTTGTGCTTCATCCCCGCCGCGGCGCTGCTCTTCGTGGGCATGCGGCGAGCGTTCGCGGGGCTCGACGCCGCGCGAAGAGCGAGCGCGTGGTGGCTCCTCGGGGGCTCGCTGCTCGCCCTGGTGCCCGTGCTCGCGGTACAGCCCTCGCCACGCCTGCTCGGGGCCTCCATGGTGGGCACGGCCGCGGCGGTGGCGCTCGTGCTCGATCAGGCCTGGTTCAGGACGGTGGAGCAGCCGCGGCTCGGAGAGCTGGTGGGCTTCGTGGCGCTCGCCCTGGGCTTCTTCCACCTCGTGCACGCGCCGGTGACCTCGTGGCTCGTCGGGCGCTTCTATCAGCGCTCTTCAGCGCGCTTCGAGGCCTCGGCTCAGGCGTTCGCGAAGGGCCTCGACGGCGACCCCGAGGGCGAGACCATGGTGATGCGCACTGCGGGCGGCGCGTTCTTCCTGCCCTTCGCGCTGCCGCCAGAGGTGGTGAGGCCGAAGCGCTGGAACATCCTCGCCCACACGGGCCACGTGCTCTCGCTCCGGCGAGGGCCGCGCACGCTGGAGCTGGTGGTCCCGGAGGACCAGAGCATCTACCCCGCGGGCCCCGGCAACCTCTACCGCACCGAGGACACCGAGGCCGCGCGCGAAGGGACGGTGGCCGTGGCCGGGATGCGGATCACGATCCTGAAGCGAGGCTCCGAGGGACCGCGCGTCGTGCGCGTCGAGGCCGACCGCGATCTGGACGCCTACACGTGGGGCGTGGAGAAGAAGACGCGCTTCGACGAGATCCAGCCCCCCGCCGTGGGGCTCGGGAAGCCGTTCGATCCCTGATACATACGGCCGGGGGCACTGTCCGCTTCCCGAGGCGACGGGCGTCAGGCCCGAAGCGGCAAAGCGCGCTGGAAATTACGGGTGGATCGCGGAGTGGGGGGCCCCGAAGAGCTTTGCTCGGCGGGGGGCGGGGGCGCGAGCCCCTGCCGTGTGAATGAGGCTCAGGCGGCGAGCCGCTGGCGGATCCAGAGCGACGGCTTCTCGATGAGCACGTGCATGACGTAGCCGATCGCGAGCGAGATGAGGATGGTGACCGCGAGGGAGGCCGGCCAGAGGAGCGCCATGGACACGCGCTGTGCCTGGAGAGCCTTGGTGGCAGGCACGACCACGTAATCGATGATGGGGATGTGCACGAGGTACACCCCGTAGCCGAGCGTGGCCACCCTGCGGAACACCGGCCGGGAGAGCGCGCGGTGAATCCAGCCGTCGCCGTGGAGCAGGAGGAGCAGGCCGCAGAAGTACATGACGCTGGTGATCGTGCCCCAGGCGAACATGTGCATGAGCTGGACGTGCTCTGCGCCGAAGAGCTCGGGGCGCAGGAGGAGCCACAGGCACGTGAGCGCAGGCAAGGCGAGCAGGGCGCGGTGCAGCGGGTCCGTGAGCCAGGCGCTGAGGCGGTCGCCGTAGCGGGCGTGCACGAAGGCGAGGAGGACCCCGGCGACGAGGGTGTCGAAGCGGGTGTGGGTGCGGAAGTAGAGCGACTCGTAGAGGTCGAAGTCGTTCCAGGGCCTGTACCGGAAGTAGATGACGAGGCGGACGATGAGGGCGGAGATCCCGAACGCCGAGAGCAGCCCGATGCGGGCGCGGTCGCTCCGGAGCCGGTGGAGCACGAAGAAGAGCACGGGGACGGTGAGGTAGAACTGCTCTTCGAGCGCGAGAGACCAGCCCCAGACCATGACCACGTGCCGGGGATCGAGCTCGAGGAAGTTGGTCCCGTAGATGTACTCGAACGGGAGGTTCTCGCGCTGGGCGGCCGTGAGCGGGAGCGCGAGCGCGAGCGTGGTGAGCACGACGTAGTACGAGGGGAAGGTGCGGAAGACGCGGCGGATGTAGAAGCGGCGGATGTTCTGGGTGCCGCTGTCCTGGAGCGAGCGAAGGAGGATCGACCCGATGAGGAAGCCGCTCAGCAGGAAGAAGAGGTCCATGCCGAAGAAGATGGTGAGGGAGCCGTCGACGAAGCCCCGCGGGAGCTGCAGGTGCTGCTGCGTCGCGAAGATCCAGGTGATGTGGTACTGGACGACGCTGATGATCGCGAGCACGCGCAGGCCGTGCAGCGCGGGGTAGCGGTTGTCGAGCAGATCGAGCGAGAAGAAGCCGCGCGCATTCAAAGGTCGATGACCTCGACGTCCTCGGCTGGCTCGCCCAGGAAGCGGGCCGCCACGTCGGAGAAGCTCCGGGGGCGGTCGGTGACCATGAGATGGAGCTTGCCCCGCTCCGAGCGCGCGGTGGCGAGGCCGCGCTCCACGAGGAAGGCGGCCACCTCGTCGGCCGTGGCCGAGGCGCTGTCGACGATGGTCAGGGGGCGGCCGGCGAGCGCCGTCGCCTCGGCCTCGATGGGCTCGCGGAGCAGGGGGAAGTGGGTGCAGCCGAGCACGATGGTGCGGGCCCCTGCCTGGACCACGGGTTCGAGATACCGGCGCGCCACGAGGCGGGGGACCTCGCCGTCGAGCCAGCCCTCCTCGGCGAGAGAGACGAGGAGCGGGGCCGGCTGGCCGATGATCTCGGTGCGCGTGGAGAGCGCGGCGATGGCGCGGGGATACGCGCCAGAGGAGATGGTGCCCGCAGTCCCCAGCACGCCGACCGGGGCTCCGGAGGAGGCCGCCACGGCGGCGCGGGCGCCCGGCAGGATGACGCCGAGGACAGGGAGGTCGAGCTCGATGCGGAGCATGTCGAGCGCGACCGCGCTGACGGTGTTGCAGGCGACCACGATGGCCTTGACCCCGCGCCGCGTGAGGACGCGGGAGCAGCCGAGCGCGTAGCGGACGATGGTCTCGGGGGAGCGAGGTCCGTAAGGCACCCGGGCGGTGTCGCCGAGGTACACGATGTCCTCGGCGGGGCAGCACGCGCGCAACGCGCGCACCACGGTGAGACCGCCGAGGCCGGAGTCGAAGACGCCGAGGGGAGCGGAGGGAGCGGAGGGAGCGGTCACACGGCCTCGATGCGGAGCAGGCGCGCCGGGCGATCGAGGATCGCGGCGCTGTCGATGGCGGCGAGCGCAGCGCGCACGTTCCCTTCGCGCGCGCGGTGGGTGACCATCACCACGTCGACCGAGGCGCCCCCGGGCTGCGGCTCGCCTTCCTGGACGATGTGCTCGATGCTGACGCCGGCATCGCCCAGGGCCCCCGCGAGGCGCCCCATGACGCCGGGGCGGTCGGCGACGGTGAAGCGCAGGTAGTAGCGGGACTCGACCTCCGCGAGGGGGCGGAGGGGGCGCTCGGCGAGGGCGATGCCGCGGGTCTGCATGCCGGCGACGCCGGAGGCGATGGAGCGCGCGACGTCGACGATGTCGGCGACGACGCTCACCGCGGTGGGGAGGTCGCCGGCGCCGCGGCCGTACACCAGGGAGGGGCCGAGGGCGCGCCCCTCGACGAGGACCGCGTTGAGCACGCCGGAGACGTTGGCGAGCACGCTGCGCCTGGGGATGAGGGTGGGATGAACCCGCAGCTCCACGGTGCCCCCGAGGTCGCGCCCGATGGCGAGGTGCTTGATGGCGTAGCCGAAGCGGTCGGCGTGGCGGTGGTCGGCCTCCTCCAGGGCTCGGATGCCCTCGACCGGGACCTCGCCTTCGGCGACCCGGGCGCCGAAAGCGAGCATGGCGAGGACGACGAGCTTGTGGGCAGCGTCGTGGCCGTCGACGTCGAGGGTGGGGTCGGCCTCGGCGTAGCCGCGCTCCTGCGCCTCCGCGAGCGCCGCCGCGAACGAGGCGCCGCCCTCGCGCATGCGGGTGAGGATGTAGTTGCAGGTGCCATTGAGGATGGCGACGATGCGCTCGACGCGGTCGGAGGCGAAGGACTCGCGGAGGTTGCGGACGATGGGGATGCCGCCCCCCGCCGCGCCCTCGAAGGCGAGGTCGACGCGGCGCTCCACGGCGCGGGCGAGGAGCGCCGGGCCGTGGGCCGCGAGGAGGAGCTTGTTGGCCGTGACCACGCCCTTGCCGCGATCCATGGCCCGGGCGAGCAGCTCGCGCGCCGGCTCCTCGCCACCCATCACCTCGACGATGAGATCGATCTCGGGGTCGGAGACGACGGCGTCAGGATCGGTGGTGAGGAGGGAGGGATCGCACTCGGGGACGCGCTGCTTGTCGAGCTCGCGGACGGCGATGCGCCGGACGACCAGGGGTGCACCGGCGCGGGCGGCGAGGTTCGCGCTCTTGTCCGCGAGGAGGCGGAGCACCCCGCCGCCGACCGTGCCGCACCCGAGGAGGCCGATCTGGATCGGCGCTCCGCCGCGGAGGCGCCGTCGTTCCGGGCCAGGAGGCGCGCTGGGCCGGGTCGTCGCCGAAGCTGCGGGAGGTTCGGCCGCGCCGGGATGCAGGGAGCGCTCCGAGGGATCACCGGGCTGTGTCATTGGCGCGGAGCTTAGCGCTTCTCGGGAGGGCCGTCGGCGCCTATCCTCGCGTGCCATGGCGGGTGAAACCAAGGGCTTCCTCACGGGTCAGATGAAGTTCAACGTCAGTGACGAGGTGGGGAAAGGCACCGAGGCACCGCTGCTTCCTCTGCGGCTGATCGTGGTGGCCGATCTCGTGCCGCGAGATCCGCACAACGCAGGAGCGAGCCCGCCAGGGAGCGCCATCCGGATCGATCCGAGCCGCTTCGACGCGCTCTTCACGACGCTGCGGCCGCGGGTCGCGATCGAGGTCCCCAGCGTGCTCGCTGACGGGCGCAGCGTGCGGGTGGACCTGGCGCCGACGAGCCTGAAGAGCTTCCGGCCGGATGGTCTGTGCGCCGAGGTGCCGCTGCTCCGGGGGCTGCTCGATGGGCGGCTCGCGCTGGACCGTCTGCGCGACGGATCGATCACCGTGGAGCAGGCGCGCGCGGAGCTGCACCGGCTCTGGAGCGGGTCGCCGTTCGCCGAGGAGGTGCTGGGCTTGCTGCCGTCAGGTGCGTCGGCGGCAGGCTCCAGAGCTGCAGGAGGAGCTTCCCCCGCCGCAGCATCCCCTCCCACAGCAGCTCCGGAGGGCGCGGGGCTCGACTCGCTGCTCTCCCTGGTCGATCTGGGCGGCGGGGATACCGGCGGCGGGGATGCGCCGGCCCCCGCGCAGGCTGGCAGCGCTCCGAGGTCGGCGTCGGCATCGCCGGGGAACCGGATCTCGGAGCTGATCCATGCCGTCGTGCAGAGCGCCCGTCCGAAGGCCGGCAAGCCCGTGCAGCCGTCGCAGGCCATCGCGGCGGTGGAGCGGGCGCTGGGTGCTCAGCTCGGCGCCATCCTGCAGCACCCGGAGGTGAAGCGGCTGGAGGCGGCGTGGAGGAGCCTGAGCTTCCTCGTGGAGCGGGCGAAGTCGCACCACGGCACGCGCATCGAGGTGGTGGTGTCGCGGCCAGAGGACGCCGCGAGCGGGTTGAGCCGGCTGCTCAAGGAGACGGCGAGCTCGGAGCCGCCTGCCACGGCGGCAGTGGTGGACATCGAGGTGGATGGCAGCGCGCCGTCCTTCGCGCGGCTGGAAGCGATCGCGGCGCTCGCCGAGGCCTACACGATGCCGACCATCGTCAACGGGACAGCGAAGCTGCTCAGGCTCGACGACCTCGGGGACGTGGAGCGGCGGGACAACAAGGCGTCGGTGTTCCAGGCACCCGAGCAGGCGCCCTGGCGGTCGGCCGCCGCGAAGCACGCGATGCGCTGGGTGACCATCGCGCTGAACCGCGCGCTCGCCAGGGGCCCCTATGACAAGGGCACCTCGCGGGTGCGGGAGGCGGTGATCACGGAGGAGCCGCGGGACGAAGCCGCGTGCGTGTGGCTCTCTCCGGCCTACCTGGTGGCGTCCCTCATCCTGGGGAGCTTCCGGGAGACGGGGTGGCCATGCCGGGTCGTGGGAGCGCGGACCGGGGGCCTCGTGGAGAACTTGCAGGTGCGCGAGGTGAAGGGCGGCTACGAGGGAGACGAAGGGGTGGCGATCCCGACCGAGGTGTTCATCTCCACGGATACGCAGCGCGAGCTGGCCCGCCACGGGGTGCTGATGCTCGCCTCGGCGCCGAACAGCGACGCGGTCTACCTGCTCACGGCGCCCACGGCCTACGTACCGCCGGAGAAGCGGACGTACGACAGCGCGACGACGGAGCCCGAAAACCGGCTGGAGCGGGTCTCGCTCGTGGACCAGCTCTTCGTGGGACGGCTCGTGCAGTTCGTGCGGACGCTGTGCGCGAAGCTGCCTCCCGGGAGCGACCCTGCCGAGGTGCAGCCGGTGCTCGAGGGCGCCCTCTGGGCGCTGTTCGACAATGCGGCGCCCGCAAGCGTCGAGCTGTCGGTGAAGGCCCGCGCCGAGAGCGACGGGACAGTGGTCGACGTCCAGGTGCGGCCGCGGCGCTTCCTCGGCGTGGGCATCGACGAGATCGGCTTCGAGATCCCGCTCGGCTGAGATCCCCGTCGGGGGAGCCGCGGCGGGCGACACAGGCGGGGGGGCCAACCAGCATCGACAAAACGCGAAGCCCCCCTCTCCAGCCGGAGAGGAGGGCTTCGTCACCCGCGCGGGTGAGGGCTACTCCTTGTCGAGCTTGCCCACGAGGCTCAGGGTGAAGAACGAGCCCATGTACTTGAAGTGCGGGCGCACCTGCATGTCGACCTTGTACCAGCCCGCGTTGCCCTCGACCTCGGTGACGATGATCTTGGCCTTGCGGAGCGGGCGGCGGCTGCGGACGACCGGCGACACGACGTCCTGGTCCGCCACGTACTGGCCGATCCAGTCGTTGAGCTCGCGCTCGAGATCGACGCGCTCCTTCCAGCTACCGATCTGCTCGCGCTGCAGCACCTTCAGGTAGTGCGCGAGGCGGCAGATGATGAACATGTACGGGAGCTGCGTGCCGAGGCGGTAGTTGAGCTCCGCCGCGCGACCCTCTTCGCTCTGGCCGAAGTACTTGGGCTTCTGCACCGAGTTGGCCGAGAAGAAGCAGGCGTTGTCCGAGTCCTTGCGGAAGGTCAGCGCGATGAAGCCCTCCTCGGAGAGCTCGAACTCGCGACGATCCGTGATGTAGATCTCGGTCGGGCACTTGGTCTGGATCTCGCCCATCGCCTCGTACTGGTGGAGCGGCAGGTTCTCGACCGCGCCGCCCGACTGGGGGCCGATGACGTTCGGGCACCACCGGAACTTGGCGAAGCTGTCGGCGAGCCGCGTGGCGAACGCGTAGGTCGCGTTGCCCCACAGATACCTGTCGTGGCTGCCGACGACCTCCTCCTCGTAGTTGAAGCCCTTCACCGGGACGGTGTTCACGCCGTAGGGCAGGCGGAGGAGGAACCGCGGCATGAGGAGGCCCACGTAGCGTGAGTCCTCGGTCTCGCGGAACGAGTTGTACTTGGTGTACTGCGGCCCCTCGAAGAGGGCCTTCAGGTCCTTCAGGTTCGGCAGGTTGACGAAGTCCTTGAGGCCGAAGAACTGGGGACCTGCCGCAGCGAGGAAGGGCGCGTGCGCCATGGTGGCCACGGCCGCGCACTTCTGCAGGAGGGCGATGTCCTGAGGACCCGGGCCGAACTCGAAGTTCGACACGATCGCGCCGTACGGCTTTCCACCGAACTGGCCGAACTCCGCCGAGTACACGGTCTTGTACAGACCGCTCTTCACGACCTCGGGGGCGTCCTCGAAGTCGTTGAGGAGGTCTTCCTTCGAGCAGTTGAGAAGCTCGATCTTGACGTTCTCGCGGAAGTCGGTGCGATCGATGAGGAACTTGAGCCCGCGCCAGGCGCTCTCAAGCTTCTGGAAGTGCGGGTTGTGGAGGATCTCGTCGACCTGCCGGGAGAGCTTGGCGTCGATCTCCGAGATCATCGCGTCGACGAGCGCCTTGTCGATCTTCTCGCCCTCACGCTTCGGCGTGACGAGCTCCGCGATGAAGGCCTGAACGCCACGCTTGGCGATCTCGTAGGCCTCGTCACCCGGGGTCATCTTGGTCTCGGCGAGGATCTCTTCGAGCAGCGAGTTCCCTTCGAGGGTCTGGACGCCGCTCGCTCCTTGCGCCTGTGTCTCAGTGGCCATGGATCACTCCTCTCCCTTCTGAAGGCCAAGCTCGGTGACAAGCCGGTTGCGCTGGGCCGGATCGCTCAGAATCTGCTGGATCTTGTTGCGGAAGGCCTTCTCGTTGCCGAGCGGACCCTTGAGCGCGGTGAGCGCCGCGCGCAGGTCGAGGAGCTTCTTGAGCTCCGGGACCTGGTTCGCGATCGCCTCGGGCTCCATGTCGCTGAGGCGGCGGAACTTCAGGTTCACCGTGAGCTCGTCGTCCTCGTTCTCGGAGAGGCGATTCTTCACGTTCGCGGTGAGCGCGAGCTTCTGCTCGCTCATCACCTTCTGGAAGTTGTCCTTGTCGACGTTGATCGGCTTGCGGTCCTCGAGGGGCCGCGGGTCGGGTCGCCCGGTGTAATCACCGAGCATGAGGAGCTTCAGAGGGAGCTCAACGTCTTCTTTCGCGTTCCCGGTAGCCGGCTTGTACGTGATGTTGACGCGCTCTTTGGGCGCTACGGATTGCTCTTTCGACGACATCGCAGAAGGCTCCTTTCCCCTCGTGCTGAGCTGTTCCCGAAGCGGCCTCGCGTCGGCCGTCGGCCATGATCCTCAATCGGGGGCTTGGCCAGGCGATCCGGCTTCACCCCCCCAATCCCGAGAAGGGCGCCCGAGCATATCTCAGAATGCATGCTGCGCGGGAAGATGATCCAAGCGCATTTCAATGCGCTGACGCCTCGCGCCACGCACGAACCAAGACGACCCATGGCCAGTGCGTGCGCAGGACGCGACCTTCCCGGCACCTCACGGGTATGCGGCGGCACGCGACGACATCGCGTCCAGGTTCATGCGGACGCGCGGCGCATGATTTCCGTGCTTGTCAGCTAGTCAGGAGCTTGTAGGCAGCGGCCGCGTCGAGTTGACACAGGCGCTCCAGGACGCGCTGCTCGCGGTCCCGTGCCTCGGGCGTCACCTCGTAGCCCTGGTTGAGCGCGCGGTGCACCGTGTAGAGGCCGGCATAGAGGGTTGCACAAAGCTCGGGTTGCCAGTCCATGAGGTGGTGCTGCTCGACCACCCGCTCCAGCTCCTCGAGCTGCGCGCGCGCGATGAGGTGCTGCTGGACGTCGATGCACATCTCGGCAAGCGCGAGCTTGGTGCGAAACCGATCGAGCGGCGTGGGGGCATTCATCGTCGCCTTCGTCAGCACTGCGAGCGCGTCTGCAGGTTGATCGGCGGCGAGCAGGCCACGCGCTTCCGAGAGCGGCTTGTCGAGGTAGCTCTTCACGCGCGCAGGCCCGCCACCACCACCACCGCCGAGACTCGCGGTGACCTCCGACTGGATCCAGTTCTTCGTCTCCTCGTCGGCGAAGGGGGTCCCGTCGCTGAACGACATGCTCGGCAAGTTCGGCAACCGCTGCAGGAGCAACGCGACCTCCGAGAGCACCGCTTGCTTCGCCAGCGCATAGTCCTCCCCGAGAGCATCGAGCGCCGCTGCCAGGTAGCGGTGGGGATCGAGCCAGAAGGGGTTGTTGATGGCGAGCTCGTCGGCCACCGAGAGCATGTCCTGGAAGCTGCCGGAGGCGAGCATCGAGGGGAGCGCCTGGAGGACGTGCTCGCGCGGCGCCTCCAGCATCGTCCGGCCATCGCCACCAGGGGCGTACGGATCTCCGACCATCTCCATCCACAGCGCGGACCTCATGAGCCGGTAGCCCGTCGGGTCCTTGGGATCCGCCACGCGGAGCGCGTCTCCGGCGCGCTGGAGGATGAGCGCGCACTCCCTCACGGCAGAGTTGGCAGAATCCGCATCGGTGATCGAGGTGGCGCTCAGCCCAGGCGCGGCCGCCGGTGCCGCCGCGACAGGAGCAGGCGCCGCCACGACCTGCACCGGGGCGGCGGGCGCCGGAGCGGGGGCTGCCGCGGCAGGCTGGGGCGCTGCCTGCACAGGAGGCGGCGGCGGCGGAGGAGGTGGTGGTGGCGGCGGCGGCGGCGGTGGCGCTTCCTTGGGGAGGCCCGCGACGAGCCCACGCATGAAGCTGCGCAGGTCGCTCATGCCTCCGTAGGATTCACCGAGCTTGTCGGCCAGGTCGTTGTCCAGTTGCCGGCTCGCCTTCTCGAGCGCGTTGACGACATCCGCGTCCTTGGCCGTGGGCTGGAAACTGCGAATGGACGCCACCGCCTGGGTACCGAACCAGGGGCACAGGTTTCCGCGTGCCTTGGGGCGGCGGAGCGCCGGGTACATGGTTTCCCAGAAGACGTTGCAGAGCTCCTGCACCAGCACCAGACCTTCGAGGAGACCTGCTGGTCCTCCTGTCTGGGCCTTGGCCGTGGCGTAGAAGAGAGCCACCCGGAAGTCCTTCGACTTCTCGGAGAGGAGCTCGCTGGCGCTGTTGATGACCGTTCCCCAGTCGACCTTGCCGCCTGCAAGCGACGAGATCTTGTCGACTTCGTTCTTGAGCGCCTCGAAGACCTCGTCGTACGTGACGTCCACGCCCACGCCCCCGTCGATGGGCTCCAGCATGGATTCGATGTTGGATCGTGCTGCGTTGATCGCGTCGTCCGCCGCCATGGAGACGCGAGCATAGCCGCAGCCTGAAGCGTCGAGGAGGCGTTTTGCGATGGCCTCGTCGCGGCTATCTACTGGCTGGCCAGGGCGTCGAGGAAGCTGGCGAGGGTCAGATCGGTGCGGGCGACCAGGCCGTCGAGTTGAGAACCCAGCGCGCGCCGCGAGGCTGCCTCGTCCAGGGTGGGTGGCCCGCAGAGATCGGCCACGAACTCGGCCTGTCCCGTGGGAGCGATCATCTCCCGGAACGACCCGACGTGCGGTGGGCCGAGGTGGAGGAGCGCGGCTTGCTGGGGCGTCCAGAAGACGTTGGGCAAAGTCCGCGTCCACCGGGAGAGACGGAGGGTCACGTCCATCCACACGGCAGCCGAATAGGCGTTACCTGCGCCGAGCGGCAAGCGGAGGGCGAGACCCGTCTTCGGTAGCTCTTGGCCGCGGAAAGGCACGACGGACTCGAGGATCATCTGCAGGACCCAGAAGCGGCTGGCGTCGGTGCCGAAGCCCGCGTCCCAGAGGGATTTCATGCTCTGCGTGGTGAGCCAGGCGCGGTAGCCGGCGCTGGCGGCGTCCGGATCCTCCAGCGTGGGTAGCGCGATGCGTGACACGCGGTCGAGGAAGGCGTCGACGGGCAGCATGCGGCCCGCGGTGGCCACCTCGTAGGCGGCCGTGAGCAGCGGCCACAAGGCAATGGGCAGCGCTGGCCCCGTGGCGGCGAGCTGGCCGTAGTCATACGAACCGAAGACGACCATGGGGTAGAGCCGACCCGCGTTGTCCCCGCTCGCAGCCCACGCCCCCACGAGAGCCCGCGACGGGGTGTCTTCCCCCTTGGGCTCTCCCCTGAAGATGAACAAGCCGACCGCCGGTTGGTAGGACGCATCGAACTGCGGTCCCATGGATCGGCGGGCGAAATCGATCGCGCCACCCATCCATCGATCGAAGAGCGCGAGTTCCTCGCCGCCCGCATTCAGGCGAATGAAATCACCGGTCGATGGAAGCTTGCCGAAACATCCGATCTGCGGCGGTGCAGCGGGAGCCTTCTTGCGACGCCAGAACATAGGAGGCTCCCTGGTCTGCCTCAGCCCTTGCCGAACCAGTCGCCGATGCTCGGCGGACAGTTGGTCGCCCGGAAGAAGCTCGCCGGGAAGGGGTGATTGCCACGCGTGGGCTTCACTTCCATCGTCACCGACACGGGCGGCGCGGTCATCTGCCAGGTCACGGTGAAGGACTCGTCGCTATCCTTCACGGCCGTGATGGTCCCGGCCTCGAACAACCGGAAGATCCCCCACGGCCCTTCACGGGTGAGCTCCTCGTCCAGACCACCTGCGCCTCGCACCCTGATCTTCGCGCCCGAGGGTTCGGGTCCTGGCCAGGTGAAGGTGTGCCAGAACTCCTTCTCGTTCCGGTACAGCCGCTGCTGCCCGTCGACCTCGAAGACGACCTCGCTGACGATCGGGCTCACCGTCTTCATGTTGATGTAGAAGGTGACCTTGGGCGCCTCGGCACCACCCGGGAAGATCGCGTCCGTGATCTCGTCGGCGCGACGCAGGCAGTTGTACAGGTTGGTGTTGAAGGGCGTGAACGGCTTCGCCGCAGGCGTCCCCCCCTGCATGTACTGCTTCGGGTAGTAGTCGTGCCCGACCTGGTAGTGCATCTCGCGCAGGTACGTGTCGTAGAAGCCCCAGAGGACGCCTTCCTTGGGCTTGAAGAAGGCCACCGTGTCTTCGAACGACGCATCGCGCGACGAGGCCAGATTGAAAGGATAACGGTCCTTCAGCTTGTCGCGGTAGTGCGGCCACACCACGACTTCCCACAGGCCGCTCGCAGCACCGCCTGCGCGCCGGACCATGGCCCGGTACGCCTGACGCAGAGGATTCATGAGGAGCGGCGTCATCAGACGCTGCCCCGTCTCATCCATCGAGAGCAGGAGCCCCTGGGTCTCCTTGACGGCTGCCTGGAAGGCCTCTCGCGCCTTGTTCGTATCCGTGCCAGGCGGGCCTTCCTCGATGCTCCCCATCTCTCCGGCGAGCTGCTCGAGGAGACCGATGTACTTGTTGAGGCCCGGCGCAGGCGGCGGCGGCTTGCCCTCCTCAGGCTGGGCAGGCACGCCGAACTGCACCATCGCCTCGAACTTCTCGGGGATGGGGTTGTACTGGCGCTGCTGCCCGGGCATCAGACCATCCAGGCGCATGCGGGCTCGGCCTTCGATCCGGCGCTGCACGCGGTCCCTGAGCTGGGTGAGGATGCCGCCCTCGGCGAAGAGCGTGTCCTGAGCTGCCGATTGCTCCTGCGGGAACTGCGTCTCGTCCGCGAGGCGCTGCAGCAGGCGGCGGTAGGGCCAGTCCGGCGTGGAGAGGATCTTGAACTCCTCGATCGCATCCTTGTTGGTCGGCGGGATCTCCACCTGGATGTCGCGGAAGAAGCTCTCCCACTGGTTGATGTACTCGTTCTCGTAGTCCTGCCGGACACGGTCGAGCTCTTTCTGGATGCGCTCGCCCTGCTTCGTCTCCTCGACGGTGAGCGGAAGCACCCACAGCTCGCGCTCGAGCTTCTTCCTGCCCTCCTTGAGGGACTCGATCACCTGAACGTAGCCCTTCGCAGTGTACGGACCGGCGATCTCGAACCACTTGCCGGTCCGCTCTCGCTGCGCGCTCCGCACCTTCGTCAGGGCCTCGGGCCGATCGATGAACATGTAGTTCAGCGCGACGGGCGGGTACTTCAGGTTCTCGTACGTGTTCGGGCCAGCCTCGTCGAACTTCTCGTCACGCAGGACGGTGACGAACTGGTCGTAGTAGCGCCTGGTGGGGTCGATCTTCCGCAGCTCGTCACGCGCCTTCTGGACGAGCGCCTCGTTCAGCGGCTCGCTGGGCAGGATGCCCCGCTTCATCAGATCGACGTAGTAGGCCGTGTGCCGGACCAGCTTGGCCTTGAGATCAGCCTCCGACAGGTCCGTCGACGGCTTCAGGATCTCCGACCAGAGCTGAGTCAGACGGCCGGTCTGCCACTTGTCCTCGTCCTGCTCCAGGATGTGGACCTTGTCGTTGAGGAGCAGGTACGTGCGGAGCGCGTTGTAGCCATCCAGGTACTCGCCCTCGCGCACGCGATCGAGCTTCTCTTCGAGGCGCGCCTTGACGGGGCTGACGAAGCCGTCGCGCAGGCTGGCGTTGTACTGGTCCAGGGTCGGCTTGAAGAGATCATCACCCTGGTACATGAACCAGCCGAGGGTGACGGGGGTGTCTTCCGTGTTCTGATCGAGCAGCTCCACGTGCCCGCGGAGCCGATCGAGCCTGTCGATCTTGTCCGCAGCGTTGGTGCCGTCGTTCCAGCTCACCACCGCGACTTCCTCGGAGATGCGGCCAGTCTCCGCGACGAGAGCGCGGTTGTTGAAGAAGGAGATGAACGCAGGGATGAGGAAGAGGATCGCGATGATCGCGGCAGCGGCCAGGACCAGGACCCTCTGCGTCCGGACCCGTGCCAGCTCCTTCTCGCTTCGTGCAGCGAGGGACTGGTCCGGGAAGACGATGTTCATGAAGACGTCACGAAGGAAGAAGCTCTTCGACTCCTTGACGCCCCCCTCCTCCTCTCCACCCGGCCGCAAGCCGAAGGCGCGCGCCATCGAGCCCACGACCCGGTCGAGGGGACGGCCCTCCTGCACACCGCTCGTGAAGTAGAAGCCCCGCAGGATCGGCAGCGGTGACGCTCCCGCGGCAGGTGCGAACGCGCCCTTGAGGAAGTCCGAAAGGTTCCGCTTCACGGCGGCGAACTCGAGGGGGAACTGGTAGACCCGCTCCTTCACCTCGCGGCTCCGCTCGTTCATCATCCGCTTGACGACCCTGTCGTGCAGGCGCTCGACGAGCACGTCGAACTCGCGATCGAAGAGCTTGGCCGGATCGAGCTTGTCCTCGTCGAGGCGGAGGGTCGCGCCCCAGGGCTGCGAGCGCTCACTCTTCTTCAGGTCGCCCATGTACTCGACGAAGCCGGCGATGAGGTCGACCTTGGTGAAGAGGATGTATGCCGGCAGGGTCATGTGCAGCGTCTGCTGCATCTCGTCGATCCGGGCGCGGACCTTCTTGGCGACCTGCTCGATCTGCTCCTCGCTCGCGTCGAGCAGCTCGCTGATGCTGACCGCCACGATCACGCCGTTGATCGGCATGTCCTGCCGGTACTTGAGGAGCATTTCGAGGAAGGCCATCCACTCGTCGTGGTCCTCGCTCTCCGTCGTGTACCGACCCGCGGTGTCGAGCAGAATGGCTTCGTTGGTGAACCACCAGTCGCAGTTGCGGGTTCCGCCGACGCCACGAACGCCGCCGCCTTCGGGATCCAGGTAGGGGAAGACCAGCCCGGAGTGGCGCAGCGCGGTCGTCTTGCCTGCGCCGGGCGGCCCCACCATCACGTACCAGGGCAGCGAGTAGAGCGCGTCGGCGCCGCGTCGACCGGTACCGAGCTTCGACCGCTTCAGCGAATCGATGCCGCTCTGAACCTGCCGGTGCAGCTCCTGAATCTCAGCCCTGCGCTCAGGCTTCGCGTTGAGCGCTTGCTCCTGAGCCTGCTGCGCGATGGCCTTTTCAAGTGCCCGTGCGGCACGCGCCGCCCGCACCCTGCGATAGACGACGAGCCCCACCAGGAGCAGCACCACCACGGCGGTGACGGCAACTGCCATCCAGGTCGGAAAGATCTCGATGGGCGGCCCATCGGACGGCGGACGCAGCACGAACCATGCGGCCCAAACCACCGCCAGGAAGAGCGCGCTCAGGATCCAAACCCACATCGGACGTCTCCTACAGCCTCAGCGCCAGGGCGGATGGCGCCCCTTACTTCCCAGTACCCAGGAGCTTCTCTATGGCTTCGGCGACGCTGCTCGCGTTCGAGCTGACGATGAGCCGGAGCACGATGACGATCAGCACGGCTGCCACCAGCAAGCCGAGCGCCACGGCGAGGAAAGGCAGCTCTCGCCGCACTGCGCCGCCGCCCCCGTCCTTGCGTTCGGCGTTCGGTGCCAGGGCGTCTCCACCCCCCTCGGCGACAGCGACGTAGTTCCCCAGCCCTTCGACGACCGCATTCAAGCCCTCCTGCTGCCGCAGACGATATTTCCCCTGGAAGCCAAGGGCCAAGCAGAGGAAGTAAATTTCCGCGACGTGGGTTCGGCCACGCTGCCCGTGAAGGTTGTCCAGGTTGGTGAAGAAGCCGTCACCAGCCGTGTTGATCTGGAAGAACTGAAACTGGAGCGGGTTCTGGAGCCACTGTGTCTTACCCGGCCAGTTCGAGTGGTAGATGATCTCGTCCGCGAAGGCCGCGAGGGCGAACTTCGCGTCGATCATGTCCTGCTCCGGGATGCGCGCTTCTTTCCCGTTCTGCATCATCGTTTCGAACAGGTTGAGCACGCGGCGCTGCAGGATGTCCGGCGCCGGAAGATCTCGTGAGCTACGGAGCTGCAAGATCAGCGACAGGACGTCGGAGCACACCCAGTACATCGTCTGCGAGAGGCTGCTGCTCATGGAATCAACTCCCCCATGGGGGTCGCGTCGGCGCCGCTTGCGTCATCGGGCGGGAGGAACGGCACCGACCCCCCCGCCGCCGTCACCGACCCTGACCGGCCGGAACGGCAATCAGACGTAGGTCGACCTTCTGTGGATCGATGGGCTGATAGATGGCGATCGTGCCAGAGCCGAGAATGTCGTTCCAGTAATCGCCAGATTGGTCCACGCGGAGATAGACGACGCCAGGCTTCACCGGGATTGCGCCCGGTGGTCGGTACTCGACCGCCACGCGCACGCCGGGCATGGCGGCGTTGAGGATGTACCCGATCTGGGTCCAGGAGCCGACCTTGAGCAGGCGCGGCAGCCGTTCCCGCAAGGTGGCTTCGTCCGCCCCCTTGGCCTCCAGGAACATCTCGCTGCTGCGCGGCAGCTTGGGGTCCTCGAACTTGCCGAGGTACATGCCATCCTCCCGCTTCTCCATGGGGACGATGACGAACTGCTCGGCGAGCACACCGGAGATGAGTGCAAGTGCACGCTCGAACACGGGATCGAAGACGTCTCCCAGCTCCAGATAGTTGAACTTGGTGATGGAGGTGGGGTCGCCGTCCGCAGCGAAGGTGCACAGCTCACCGATCAGCGAACCGAGGACGATGTAGCACTGCTCGGGGTGCGCATCTCCGTGGTCGACCAGATGCGACACGATCGGGATGTACGAGTTCATCGTGTGCAACATCCAGAACTTGGCCGTGTCGGAGAACTGAAAATCAACCGACGCTGCGGTGCGCATGCGGCGCCCCTCTGCCAGCGACTTCTGCTTGCCGACCAGCGCCGACAGCACGCGCCTCATCCCGTTCATGATGTGCTCGGAAGCGCCGATATGAAGGATGGGAGGGATGAAGTTGCGCTTGAGGACGATGGAACCCGTCCGGTCGCGGACGAGCTGGGCGATCCTCACCGTCTGGTAGGCATCGCGCGGCTCGGTCCCGAAGAGGAGCCGCATGTTGCCGCGGGCCCACGCAATCGAGGTGTCGTTGCGCCCGGTGTTCGTGTCAGGAACGGTCGACTGCGAGGCCACGAAGCGATGCGCCGGACCAGCCTTGGCAGGATCGAGGCTGATGTTGGCCGCCGTCTCGCGCGGGTTGGGCATCGCGAGGAAGACGTCCAGGGCCTCCAGGGCTGCAGGAAACACGCCTTCCAGCGGGCGCGCCTCGACCTGGTCCTCGCCGCGATCGCCGACGAAGAATCCGGTCCCGTCCGAGAAGATGCCGTGGCACTTCGTCAGCTTCAGCTGACCAGCCGCGAGGGCACGCTCATCGAACTGGACACCGGTGACGCCCCAGTCGTAGGCAACGATCGCACGCAGACGCGAGTGCAGCAGCGCCTCGTGATACTGGTCCTGCTGCTGCAGGTGTTGAGGGGTCATGAAGAGCCCCTCGGTCCAGACAGGCTTGCGCGGGTGGATCATGTCGCCCCGACAGTCTTATCAGAAGTGCCCCATGGCGCGCCGCGGAAAGGTCGAGGCGGTTACCTGGGTGTGGGGGTGGCAGCCGCCTGTTCGGGGGCAGCGGCCCGTTTGGGCAAGTTCAGCCGCCGAACGGCCGTCGCTTCGGGGAACATCGACTCGTCGAACTGGGCACCATTGTCGATCCGGGTCGACTCGACGAAGAAGGCGACCCGAGGGTCCGCCATCGGGGCGGCAGCGTCATCCCCGCGGCCACCGCACTGGGCCTCCCCCGGGGGCAGGGGGAACTCGTAGAAGGTCTTCCAGCTGTTTCCCTTCGGGCTGTGGAACAGCGCCACGCCCGCAAGGTGGCTCGCTTCCTTGATGCGCTCGAACTTGACCTCGACGAGGTCGTTCGGGAAGACCTCCACCTCGTCCATCTTGGCGATGTCCTCCTGGAGGACGTCTTTGTCCTTCAAGAGGACATCGTCGTACTTCGCGTTCTCAAGACGGACGTCGCTCTTGAGCTGGTAGAGGCGAACCACCACCGGGCGCGGGTTGCCATTCTCGTTCGGGTTGATGTTGTCCGCCGCGTACAGGTTGAGGGTGACCATCTGAACGTCACAGGGCTCTGGCACCTCAGGAGGCGGCGCTGACGCGCACCCCATCGCCCAGATGGCGCTGCCTGCGCCGAGCCCCAGACCCACGGTCACCCCCAGGAGCCTTGCGACCTGCGAACGCCGGCGCCGGCCCGCTTTTTTCTCTTCTACGATCATGGTGCGCGCGACCATCCAGGGCAGTTGTAAGCGGATTCAGACGAAGCACGCAACTTTCCCGGGGGCAGGAGAATACAAACAGCCAGAACCGGAGGCGCCCACCAGGAGAATTCCTCCAGGGCCATGCCATGAGCGGGGCGGGTGGTGGGTGGTGGGAGAGGGCGGGCGAAAGGTGGAGGACGGGGCGGGAGGGCGGTGACCAGGGGTGTCCCACCCTCCCGCCTCATGCGAGGCATCAGTCGGAGAACTGGATGGTGAACTGGCTGGAACTGTCGATGCCAAGCTGCACGCGCTTGGGCAGCGGTCCTTCCGACATCTTCTCCAGGATCGCGACGGACAGCTGGGGGAGCAGCGTCGCGCGCAGGATGTGGTCGATGTTACGGGCGCCCGTGTCCACCTCCGTGCACCTCTTGGCAATGGTCGCCACCATCTCGTCCGTGTAGGTCGCCTCGATCCGCTGGCTCTTCCTGAGTCTGTCGACCAGCCCATCGAGCTTGAGCCTCGTGATCTCACCCATCGCATCTGGAGAGATCGGCAGGTAAGGCACGATCGTCATGCGCGCCAGCAGCGCCGGCTTGAAGTGCGCCGATAGGGCCGGCTTGACCGACTCCACGATCTCCTGGATGAACCCGAGGTCCGCATCGAGCTGTCGCCCGGGGTTGTCTTCGCGTGCCCCGACGGTCAGGTTGGTGATCTTGTCGGTGGCGAGGTTGCTCGTCAGGATGACGACGGTGTTCTTGAAGTCGATGAGCCTCCCCTCGCCGTCGCTGAGCATGCCCTTGTCGAAGACCTGGTAGAACAGGTTCAACACGTCCGGATCGGCCTTCTCCACCTCGTCGAGGAGCACCACGGTGTAGGGCCTCTGCCGCACGGCCTCCGTGAGCATGCCGCCCTCGCCGTAGCCGACGTAGCCCGGTGGTGAGCCGATGAGCCGAGAGACGGTGTGCTTCTCCTGGAACTCGGACATGTTGATCACGGTCATCATCCGCTCGCCGCCGAACATCAGGTCGGCGATGCCGAGCGCAGTCTCCGTCTTGCCGACGCCGCTGGGGCCGACCAGGAGGAACACGCCCTGCGGCGTGTTCAGGGGCTTGAGGCCGGCGCGGGCGGCGCGGAGCTCCTTGGCGATGGTGGTGATCCCGAAGGCTTGACCCTTGATCCGGCGCTGCAGCCGGTCCTCCATTTCGAGCAGGGCCTTCACGTCGTCCTGCACCATCTTGCCGACGGGGATCCCGGTCCAGGCAGAGACGACGGTGGCGACCATGGCCTCGTCGACATCCGGTCGGAGCAGGGGGACCTCTCCCTGCGAGGCCGTGAGCTCATCGAGCGCCTTGACCACCTCGCGACGGGCGGCGTCTCGCTCCTCTTCGCTCTTGGACTCATCCATCTTCTTGCGAGCCTCGACGACGCGCTTGGCGCCCTCCGACTCGCGCGCGTACTCCGCGCGCACCTTCTCCAGGTCGGCGCGTGCTTTCGCGAGCTTCTCCTTGAGCTCACCGACGTGCTCCTGATCCACGTGCGCGCCCTTGTCGTGGTCGCGCTCCAGAGCCTTCAGCTCGGTGTCGAGGTTCTCGATGAGGATCTCGGCATCCTCCACCTGCGCGGGCTTCTGCTGCAGGGCGACCTTCACGCGCGCCGAGCAGGTGTCGAGGAGATCCACGGCCTTGTCGGGTAGCTGGCGACCGCTGATGTAGCGCGCGCTCAGCCGCACGGCCGCAGTCACGGCTTCATCGCGCACGATCACGTTGTGGGCCTGCTCGAACTTGGGGCGAAGGCCGCGCAGCATGGTGGTGGCGACCTGCTCGTTCGGCTCATCCACCTTCACGGGCTGGAAGCGCCTCTCGAGCGCAGCATCCTTCTCGAAGTACTTCTTGTATTCACTCCACGTAGTCGCAGCAATGGTGCGTAGCTCCCCGCGCGCGAGCGCTGGCTTGAGCAGGTTCGCCGCGTCTCCGCCCCCCTGCGAACCGCCGGCACCGATCATGGTGTGGGCTTCATCGATGAAGAGGATGATGGGCTTGGGTGACGACTTCACCTCGTTGATGACCTGCTTCAGCCGGTTCTCGAACTCGCCCTTCACCCCTGCTCCGGCCTGGAGCAAGCCCAGGTCGAGGCCGAAGATGTCCACGCCCTGGAGGAGCGGGGGAACCCTGGGGTTCTCCGCGGTGCTCTCCACGATCATCAGCGCGAGACCCTCGACGAGCGCGGTCTTACCGACGCCGGCGTCACCGACGATGATGGGGTTGTTCTTCCGACGACGGGCGAGAATGTCGATGATCTGGCGGATCTCGCGCTCACGTCCGAAGATCGGGTCGATCTGCCCTGCTCGGGCGCGCCCCGTGTAGTCCACGCAGAACTTGGCCAGCGCCGAATCCGCCGAGGCACTCGCAGTTCCTGCAGGCAGCTTTCCTGCGCCCGGCGCGCCCGCCGTCCCGGCGGCCGCGGTCGCTTCTGCATCTTCCTTGGAACCGGAAACGATCTTCGGGAAGTTCGTCTTCAAGTCCTCCCTGGAGATTCCCTCCAGGTAGGCGCCGATCCCGCTCACCGAATAGCGGGTGGGCTGTTCCACGAGCCGCATGAAGAGCAGACCGCTCCGGAGCCGCTGGTAGCCGTACTCCATCGAGCCGACGACCCAGGCGTCCTGCATCCACTCAAGCATGACCGGCGATAGCGTCGGCCGTCCTGCATTTCCCTTCCGCAGATCTTCCAGGCTGCGCTGCAGCGCGGCGCGGAGGTGCGCCGGATCCAGATCGTAGTGCATGACCAGGAATGCGAGATCCGACCCGGCGTCATCGAGCAACGCGAGCATCAGATGCTCGAGCGTGACCTCGTAGTGACGCGCATTGACGCACTGCCCGATGGCCGTCTCCAGGGCGGTGGTGCAGTTGCGTGTGAGCTGCTTGACGATGGACTTTGTGCCGACGAGCATCATATGCGCGGCATGCTAACCGAGGGGCTGCCCCTCCGTCGACGCCGCCGGCCCACTCCGCAATCGCTCCCCGCCGGGATCCGACGGGCAGCGGTCCTTCTGGCTAGCTGCGGCCTTTCCGGCTCCGGTCCCTCGATTCTTTGCGCACTGCATCCTCCCGTGATTTCGCGGGTGAGGCGGCGCGCCCTTGCGTCGATGGCTGCGTGGGCGTGTCGGCGTGCGTGCCCGCCGTGGATGCGCGCGTCGGCCGCTCGGGGCGTGGCGTGCTGGATTCCTTCGACGGTGTGGCCGACCCCGCCGTGCTGTCCTTCTCCGGCGCAACCGCGTTGCCGAGCTTCTCGATGAGATCCTGCCTCGCTCGCAGCCGGAGCAACGCACCTTCACGCAGGCGCGAATCGGGTTCCATCCCGTTCTCGCGCGCGAGGTCCTCCACATCCACCGCAAATTGACGCGCCACGCCGATGAGGGTGTCCCCTGCTCCCACCTTGTACATCACGAGAGGTCGTTGGTTGCGCGCGTTGCGCCTCGGGACGAGCTCCTGGTCGTCTTCGCCGCGGTCCCCCGTATCCTGGCCCAGCACGTCGAGCGGGTCCCTCAAGGAGCGTCGCTTCGGCTTGGGCAGCAGCGAGAGCAGGCTCTCGTCCTCCTTCGGACGCTGCAGGAACTCGCGGCCTCCCAGCAGGTCGACCGGGTTCAGGACGGACACGTCGTTCGCCACCGGCTCTGTGTCGAGGAGCGCTGGCAACGACGCCTGTGCCCTCGCAAGAGACTCCGCAGGCACCATCACGAGGTAGTCTCCTCGACCTGGTGGTACCCGATCCTGCAAGAGATCCGGGTTCAACGTGCGCAGGGTCGCAGTGGACACCCCTGCGGCTTTCGCAAGCGCGCGAAGCGGAACGCCGGGTGAGACGGCGATCTCCGCTGCATCCACCGGGCGAGTCAGCTTCACTCCATCGAACCCGAACCGCTCCAGGTTGTTGGCCACCAGCGCTGCCGCAGCAATCTTGGGGACGTAGGCGGCCGTCTCCTGAGGGAGCGCGCCCTGACGTGCGAGCTCGTTGAAGTCCGCCGTGCCGTAACGGTCGATCGCCGAAAGCAGCTGCTCGTAGCCCATGTTGTAAGCAGCGAGCGCCAGGTTCCAGTCGCTGAAGCGCTGGAAGAGGTCCCGGAGGTGGTGCGCCGCCGCCTGGGTTGCGAGCTGCGGATTCTTGCGCTGATCCATGAAGCGGTTCTGCTGGAGGCCGTACACTTCACCGGTCGCTGGCATGAACTGCCACAGGCCAACCGCACCCGCCGGAGAGCGCGCTCGCGCATCGAAACCGCTCTCGATCATGGCGAGCCAGATCAGATCCTCGGGCAAGCGCCACTCACGAAGCGTTTGCTGGACCATGTCCTGGAAGCGGCCGCTTCGCTTGAGCCAGGCCTCGAACATGCCGCGCCCCCGTTCGGTGCGCGTGAAGAAGCGCACGTACTTTATCGTGCGGCGCGTCATCGTCACGGGCAGGTCCGGAAGCTGCAGCCGCGACAGCGCTTCGGAACTCGCCGTATCGAGGTCCTCGACGTCATCCACGTTCGCATCGGGAGCGGAGGCGTACCGGGGCGGCTGCGAGAAGGTCGGACGTTCCAGCGAGCACGCAGCTCCTTCTTCTCGGCCACGCGGATCCAGCTCTCGGAGTCTCTCGAGCTGGTTCGATTCCAGACGTGCCGTCACTCCCGGAGCGGGAGCATCGGGAACGCGCCCCTTCGGACCCGCCGTAGCTCCACGAGCTGTGCGGCGCCCCGGAGCCGTCATCCCTACTCCCCCAGCCGTAGCTCCTTGCTCCTGGTACGAGGTCACCGCGGCCCGCACCGGGGTGATCGCCGCGTCAGGCGCCGCCATCCCCACGCCGTAGCCAAAGGCCAGGGCCGAAACCATGGGAGGGATCTTGTGGATGAAGCTCATGGTGTGTCCAAGCGTCGCACCATGTAGGACAAGGGGCCAATAAAGCGGTGGTGGGTCTGCCCCGGTACAGCACGCCATGCCAAGTAACGAAGAGCACCAGAGTCCCTCCCGATGCGCGGGCCCCTCTGATGACGCACTGCAAAGCCCTCGAGGCATCATGGTGGGCATCGCTCTTGCCGGTGCGGACGGAGGCCCCTCCCAGTAAGAGGAGGGTGTCTGCTAGTCTCCACGCCATGCCGGTGGCGCTCATGGCCCGGGTGATCGACACCCAGGCCAACGACAAGCACGACTACACGTTCGAGCGCTTCCCAGTCCGCATCGGCCGCAACCAGCTGAACGATCTCCACATCGATCGGCCCTACGTCTCTCAGTTCCATGCCGCGCTCGACGTCCGGGATCGCCAGATCTTCGTTCGCGATCTCGGCTCGACGAACGGCACCGTGTTCGCGGGGCACCGCATCCATCGCGACACCCCCGTGGATGTCACTCAGACGCCGGAGATCACGATCGGGCCGATCGTGATCCGTCTGAGCACGGTCGACGCTGCGCCGAAGAAGCGAGAGGAGATCAAGGAGGGAACCGTCCTCGACTACAATGTCGAGAGCAGTGGTCTCTCCGCGTTGATGGCCCAGCGCTCCAAGCAGGTCGCTCCGGGTGCCGAAGACGCTTACATCCGACAGCTCGTCCCTTACATCGAGGCTTACCGTGCAGCGTGGGGCGCGGTGTACCGGGTCATCTACGAACATCTGGCGCGTCTCCCGCCAGACGTCCGGCAGAACTACCTTCGCCGGCTGTGCCAGGAACATCAGGCCGTCACCCTCGAAGCCGACTTCCAGAAGATCTCGCAGTACTACGGCGTCGACTCCCATGCGCATGGTGAGCTTCGTCCTGCTGACGCGGCTCTGGTGGCACTCGCGGAGCTGGCCCGCAGTCTGGCTCCTGGGACCAAGGTTCCCGAGGACGTCGCCGGAGTCTTGACCTTCGCGCGACGGCTACGCGACACCATGGAGGTCTTCATGAAATGCTTCGTGAGCCTCCGGGATGGTTATCAGGAGTTCGAAGCAGAGGTGCTCGCCCGGGAGCGAGCATCGCAGGACGATCGCGTGGCCACAGCCAAAGACGCCAAGGAACTCGGTGCGCTCCTGCTGTCGCCGGCGGGAGGCCAGGATGCTGCGCGCCATCTCTACGACATCTTCGTCGACGTCATGAGCCATCAGGTGGCTCTGCTCAACGGTGTCATGGAGGGGGTCAAGTCTCTCCTCGTGAAACTCTCGCCCAAGGCCATCGAGGAGGAGCTCGAAAAGCGGGGCAAGAAGGGTGGCCTGTTCTCCACGCGGTACGAGGAACTCTGGAAGCTCTACGAGATCAGACACGGTGACTACTCCGGGGAAGACAAAGAGACCTTCTTGATAATATTTGGCCCCCAGTTCTCCCGCGCGTACGCTGCCACAGCCGGCGAGGACTATGCGTCGGCCGGCGAGGCGGCTGGCAAGAACAAGAGTCGTTTCTCCATCAACGTGAATCCGGTCAAACGCTAGCGACTCCACAGGATTGCAAGCGTCTGTTGACCCGCTCGCGCCTCCCTCGCCCACTGGGCGGCGCAGCCGAACGCGAGGCTTCTCGAATGCGAATCAGCGCAAAAGTTGTTGCAGCGAGCTGTCTGGCCGTGTCCGCGTGCCTCTTCATTCCGCGTGAAGCGGCCGCGCAGGTACCGTCGGTACAGCGGGATGGGAACTGGGGCACGGTGTCTGACGTGGCCATGATCATCGGCACCTCCTCCGTGTTTCTCATGCCGCGCGTCTATTACAGTGACCCGGAAGCCACGGTCGGCTGGAAGGGGCGCTGGCACGTCTCCATGCTGGCGCCAGCGCTCACGATGGCGATGGCCACGGCGCTGGTCGAAGTCCCCATCAAGAACGCTGCCGAAGGGGTGCGTCCGGGGTGCTCGGTCGACGAGACCATCGCCAGCGTGTCCAACTCTGGCTGCGAAACCTTCGGCGGCCCTTCAACGCACGCTTTCGCGTCCTGGGGTGCCACCGGGACGGGACTCGGCATTTTCTTGATGGATACGTTCCGCTACTCGGGCAGCCGCTTCAACGTCGGTGGATTCATCGGCAACGTCGCCGTGCCTCTGACGGCATCCATATTCACCACGGTGGGTCGCGCCGTGGAGCCCGGCAATTCCCTGGCCTATGAAGATGGGTTGCAAATCACCGCCGGCGCACTCCCTGGCTTCTTCGTGGGCTTGGGCGTCGGACTTGCCTACGCTGCGCTGCAGCGGCCCAATTGCGGCTATGGCAATTCCATCTTCTGCTGGTAGACGCTTGATGCCGTCGGTCTTCGCCGCGCGCTGCGTGCTCAGAGTCGGGGCTGAACGGCCCCTGTGCTCCCGACGGTTCCTCTGAATCCTTTACAGTTACCGCTCACAAGAGGGGGGCCGAGCACCGAGCCCAGGCATGGACGCTCTCCCTCAGAGCAGACACGATGAGTGCGTGTCACGAGAGCACCTGCTCGACGAACGCGCAGCATCGAGCCGCTAAGGCCTGGCGTGCAGCGCTGCACAGATGACGGAGGGCCAGCCTTGGCCGGCCCCCATCGAGCCACGTCCCTCAGTCCTGACCCACGACACGTTCCCACAGAGGATCGTTGGACGAGAACAGCGTGTCACGCTCCACGCGCAGGAATCGCTGGAACTCCACCTTGCGCAGTTCCCGATCGCTGTCTCTGTTCTGTTCTTCGTACTTGATGATGCGCACCTGAATCTGTTCGAGAAGCTGGATGCCGTTCGGTCTGTAGGTCACGTCCGTGCGGAGCGTGTACCTCGCGTAGAGCCCCCGCTCGCTCAGGGAGGGCAGCACGGCAGTCCGCTCGAGATCCACCTGCGCCGACTCGAACAACCGTCCGCGGCGCGCAAGATAGAAGTGCCCTCGCTGCCGGCAGTCATCCGGGTCAGGGCACTGCTTCGCCTCCACCACGACCAGGTTGTCGCTCCCGAGGCGCACCGGGGTGATCCTCGTCCCCTTGGGCGGAGCGCGCAGACTCCCGATCCCGTAGACCTCGGCCCGATCGTCGACGGCACGGACGAGCGCCAGCGGTCCGCCTTCATCGCCGTTCTCGAATTTGAGGGTGCGCAGCCAGATCACCCGCAGCCCATCAGGGCCAGCCGATATCTCAAGCTCCTCCGGGGTCACCCGACGAGGCCACCCTGACGCAGAGATGCCGCCACGCAGCATCTCGTTGGCGAACAGATAGTTCCCGGTGCAGTCCGTATCCGTGGGACCGAGCCCCCGCTCCTCGGAGTACCCGGGGGTGATCACGCCCACCCACTGCTCCGGATCCAGCGTACGGACAATCGAGCGACCGCTCGCGCTTCGCTGGACGGGTTCGAGAGGTGTCGTGCAGACGGGGATCGGGCTCTGCTTCCGGGTTTTCGCCTGGCCTTGTGGCTGGTCAGGGTAGGAGCCACATCCGGCAAGCATGAAGATGAGCACGCAGAGCGGGGAAAACACGCCGAAGCGAGAGGGCCTCACAGCCCCTTCGTATCACGGCCCGGGTGGGAAGGGCGAATTCGTGAAGTTGTTCGCCTCTTGAGGCCAATACGGGAGCCCGCGGGCCACCCAGCCCACCCAGGCCGTTCCTCCCTCACCCGATCGGACGGCACAGGTCGCAGCATGCCTCGGTATTGAATCATTCCAGGCGCCTGCGACCGATGGCCGATTGATGTGATGTATGGGCTGGACGAGCGAGCGAGGAAGGGCTTGACGCCCGCGCGAAAGTGGGAGATGTACGTCATCGCTTTTGGATACGTCCAGAGGCCGGTAGCATCCGTTACCGAATCTCCCCAATCCTGAATCGGCGATTCATCTGCCAGCGCGCAATAGGGCGTAGACTGAGTCCAGGCGAAAGACCGTAGTAAGGAAAAGGCACACTGACATGGCTCTCGCAGCATACCTCCGGTTGAAGGGTCAGACCCAGGGCGACATCAAGGGCTCGGTCATCCAGAAGGGCCGTGAGGACTCGATCATGGTGATCGCGGTCAGCCACGAGATCATCAGCCCCCGCGATGCGGCCAGCGGT
>NZ_ASRX01000046.1 GCF_000601485.1 Chondromyces apiculatus DSM 436 | reverse complement strand
CTGGCGCCGAGGTGCAGCACTACACCGTGCGCCTCACCAACGCGAACATCGCGTCGATCAACTTCCGGATGCCGAACAACAAGCACCCGGACCTCATGAAGTTCGCCGAGTACGAGGAGGTTGCCTTCACGTACGAGAAGATCGAGTGGACCTGGACCGACGGCGGCATCATGGCGGCCGACAGCTGGGTTGCTCCGAACGTCTGATCGAACGCCTAGGTCAACAGAATGACCCGTAAAACGGGCGGCTTCAGGGCCGCCCGTTTTGCATTTTACGGTTCAGAATCGGCTCCTGAGGGTCACTCTTCGCAGCGCACCGAAAGAGCAGAACTCCGACGACCGCTCTCTGTGACCGCAAGATACGGCCAACCGGCAGATGCCCGTCCAACGCAGTCCTTCTCCATCCACGTGTGCGTCGCGGACTGCGTTGCCTCATGAACGACGGCCGACCGGCACGCGCCAGGCGGGGCCCCTGCTGTTCGGCTTCCGCTCTCTGCGCAGAGCGAGTAGGCTCTCAACGTGGCCGGCGCATCGCTCCTCACCCGGATCATCCACGCTGCAGACCCCCATTCGACCGAACGCCACACCTGGCGCGATCAGGACCTTGAGACAGCGATCACCGCGCATCTCAAGAACATGCTGAACACGCGCCAGGGCAGCTCGCTCACGTGCCCGGACTACGGCCTCATGGAGGTCTCGGAAGTGCTGCACGAGTTTCCGGACGCCATCGGTCTGCTGCAGCGCTCCATAAAGAACAGCCTCCAGCAGTATGAGCCGCGCTTGAAGAATGTGCAGGTCCGACAGCTGAGGAACGACGCTGCACAATCAATGGTCCTCGAATTCGAGATCACGGCACAGATTCAGTTCCCTGATGGCCGCCGCCAGCAACTCCGGTTCGGAGCCTCGGTGGACCACAGTGGCAACGTCAAGATGGGTTAGGCGTCCAGCGTACCTGGCCCGGGCTCAAGCCGATGTTCAACAAATACTACCAGGACGAGCTGACCTATCTCCGCGAGATTGGCCGCGAATTTGCCGCCGCGTACCCGGGCATCGCGCCCATGCTCGCCGAGCGCGGCGGCGATCCGGATGTTGAACGACTCCTTGAGGGTGTCGCGTTCCTGACGGGGAAGATCCGGCAGAAGCTCGACGACGAGCTGCCGGAAGTCATCCACTCGGTCGCCGCGCTCCTCTTCCCCCACTATCTTCGGCAGCTTCCGGCAACCTCCATCGTCGAGTTCACGCCGCTCCCGAACGTGGTCCGTGAGCGGCTCATCGTCGCGCGCGGCGCAGAGGTCGGCTCGGTCCCCGTGGATGGCACCTCGTGCCGCTTCCGCACCACGCAGGATGTCGAGCTGCTGCCCCTCGCCGTCGAGGACGTGCGCATCGACACGGGTGCCCAGCTCGCGCAGACGCTGCGCATCGAACTCAAGGTCACTGGGGGTGTCGCGCTCCCCGCACTCGCCCTCAGCTCAGTCCGGTTCTACCTGCACGGCGAGCGGCGCCTCCAGGACGATCTGCGCCTCTGGATCGCCGCCCACGTCGACAGCGTCGCGCTCGCCGCGGTGGATGCGAGTGGACGCGACACCACCGTCGCCACGCTCCCTGCCAAGTCCGTCAAGATGGTGGGCTTCACGGAGGAGCAGGCGCTGATCCCTTATCCCAAGACCGTGTATCCCGGCTTCCGACTGCTTCAGGAGTACTTCACCCTCCCGCAGAAATTCGCCTTCTTCGACGTCACCGGCCTCGAAGCACTGCCTCCCGACCGCGTCACCGATCGCTTCGCAATTCTCCTGCAGTTCCGTGACGGTCTGCCCCCTGGGACCCGCGTGGCCAAGGACAACCTGCGGCTCTTCTGCGCGCCGGTCGTGAACCTTTTCGATCACACCAGCGACCCCATCAAACCCGAGTCCACGAAGCACGAATATCTGTGCCGACCAGCAGGCTCGTCGCCCCAGGCGTTCGAGATCTACAGCGTTGACAAGGTCGTCGGCATCGCACGGCGCACCAGCCAGCGGGTGGAGATCCCGTCGTTCTTCGACTTCCAGCACGAACTCGATCAAGACGCTGCATCGCGCGCGGTCTTCTATCAGGCACACCTACGACCTGCGGCAGTGGGTGATGGCGTCGACATCTACATGTCCTTCGGCTCACCCCAGGACGCCGGCACCCTCCCCGAGTTCGACGTGATCAGCATCGAGGCGACCTGCACCAACCGCAGGCTGCCATCGCAGCTCAAGCTAGGTGATCTTCGCGTTCCCACCGCCACCTCCCCCGCCGTGGCGACGTTCACCAACCTGACGGGCGTCACGTCGCCCTTGCCGCCTCCAGTAGGCCGCGAGCTGCAGTGGAGGGTCCTCGCGCACATGGCCATGAGCTACCGGTCCATCGCGGAGCTCGAGGTACTCCGTGCAACGGTGGATCTCTACAATTTCCAGGCGGTCACCGACCGTCAGGCGGCGCGCGCCAACCAGCTACGGCTCGCGGCGATGAAGTCGATCCGCGTCCGCCCCACCGACCGTCTCTACCGAGGTGCTCCGGTGCGCGGTGTCGCGGCGGACCTCGAACTCGACGAAGGTGGATTCGTGGGTGAAGGTGACATGTACCTGTTCGCGAGCATCATCAACGAGATGCTCGCGTCGTACGTGTCGCTCAACTCGTTCACCCAGCTCACGGTTACCGGAACCAACACGCGCGTGGTGTATCGATGGGAACCGAAGAGCGGAAGCCTGACCTTGATCTGAACACGTTCGAGCGGCTCAGAGCGGAAGCTAGACGTTCGTCGTTCTTCCGCCTCATCTACCTGCTCGAACGCATGTTCCCCGCTGCCCCTCCCGTCGGGCGCGAGGGACCTGCGCACGCCGAGAAGATCCGGCTTCGCAGCGACCCTTCGCTCACGTTTGCCTCGAGCGACGTCTCCGAGCTGGATCTGGTCAAGTACGGAGACGACATCGAGCGAGCGCGCGTCGGCGTGACGTTCCTCGGCCTTCATGGCGTCGTGTCACCGCTGCCCACGTACTTCGCCGAGGACATCGCCCTCGGTGATTACCAGGGCGGTCCGCAGCCAGTACGCGATCTGCTCGACGTCCTCCATCACCGACTCATCGCCCTGTTCTACCGCACCTGGGCGAAATACCGGCTCCCGGTGACGTACCGAAAGGGCGGCGCGGACGCGTTCACGAGCCGCATGTTCTGCTCCGTGGGCGTCGACGGCTTCAGGCAAGGACAGACCCCGATCGATCGGTTTCTCTTCCTTCGCTACGCCCCGATCCTCGCCTCGAAGTCGCGCTCTGCGCGGGGTCTGGAGGTCGTCCTCACGGACCTGTTCGGCGAGATGGGGATCCAGATCGAGCAGTTCGTCGGCCAGTGGACCCTGATCGAGAAGCCAAACCGCAACAAGCTCGGCGTACAGAACCATCAGCTCGGACAGAGCCTCACCATCGGCCGGTACGTGTATGACGGGTCCGGGCGCTTCAACATCATCATCGGCCCCGTCGGCTACGACGACTACCTCTCGCTCCTGCCTGGTGGGAGCCGTCAGCCTCTCCTGCGGGGCGTCATCGATACCTTCACCCCCGGCATCCACGACGTGATGCTCGAGATCCACGTGAAAACGGAGGACGCCCCGCGCTATCAGCTCGGCTCTCAGCGCGCCTCCACGTTGAAGCGCACCACCTGGCTCGGAGGATCGGTGGGCCAGCAGTTCAAGATCAGCGTGCCTCTCGAAGGCAAGCAGATGCGCCGCACCGAAGGTGGAGAAGACGAAGAAGACGACGACATCGGCGAGCCCCCGCCGATGTGAGCACGCGCTCTCGGATGCGCTGCCGCCTCGCCTGCCGCCCCAGCGCCGAGGAGCGACAGAGCGCCGATGCAGCCTCTCGTCAGTAGACGATCATGCTCCCGAGCGCCGACATCATCTCGTCGACGCTCGCATCGATGTTCTGCTGGTGCACGACCTGCACCAGCAGAATGCGGTGGTGGCTGCGCACCAAGATCTCGTGCGCGAACGCCTCGTACGGCGGCTTCGCGGCGACCTTCGTCCTGACGAAGTAGCTGCGCCCCTGCGCATTGGCGGTCGAGATGGGCGTACGACCCGAGATGATCTGCGCCCCCTGCGTGGTCAGGTCCTTCTCGTAGCGACGGAGCAGGTCAGGCCAGGGGTCCTGCGGATCATCGATGCGCTCGAAGATCGAGAACAGGAACTGCCGTGGAGACTGGTAGGAGATGAAGCGGCTCTGCGGCGAGTAGTCCGCCGAACGCACGTACCAATCGATCGGCCTGCTCAGCCGCACATCTCCGTCGAGCACCCCGACGCCGACCATGCGCGGCGTGCGCTCCGTGAGCGCGCGATCGAGGGGCGGGAAGTACGTCTCGTAGCTGAAGTTGCGATCGATGATCCCGGCGCCGTGCAGGTAGAACACCTCGTCTTGCTTGGGCGCGGTGGGCGCCCCGCCGCAGCCGGTGGCCGCCGCGACGGTCAGCGCGACAGGCACGGCACAGAGGAGGCGGGCGGCGCAGCGCATGGGCATCGACGTGCCGGGGAGCTTCATCATCGGTGACTTTAGGTCAGGGGGGTTGGCCTAGCCAAATGTTCGCGACAGACAGGGGTATCGCGCCCGCGCGATCCCTGGTCGGGTCGACCTCGGCATCCTTCCCGAGCCTGCGACCCCCGAGGAGTTTGCCCTCGGGGTGCGCCACGTTGGATGATCCCTTGGCCGCGATGAGAGCGTATCCTCTCCGGAGCGGCACCGGCAGTTCGGAGCGCGCTCCATTGCCAAGCCCCCGCGGCCCCCCACCCTGATGAACCCGATGCCCAGCACCAGCCATCCTTCGGCCCCTCCGTCGCAGCGCGTGAACCATGTAGCTTTTCATACACACCGCAACCTGCTCACGGCGCTGGTGGCGCTTCCACTTGCGGTTGCAGCGGCGGGGTGCAGCGGGATCGACGCCGGGGTGGACTATCCCGACAACCTCCCCGTGGGAGAGGTGGGGCAGAACCTCCTCACCCCCGAAAACGAAGCCGATCCGTCGGTGGCCCTCAGCCAGTTCAAGATCAAGCCCGACGTCTGCAAGGGCATCGAGACCCACGTCATGACGCAGCCCCTCGCGCCAGACGATCTTGCCCGTTTTCTGGAGGGTGTCGGCGCGAGCGTTCAGCCCAAAAAGGCCCGCGGAAACCTCTACTGGTTCGACTTCCCCGCCTCCAACGACTCCAAGGACTCGGGTCGGCGCTTCGTACGCCTGCGCCTGGCCGTGCTCGACAACGGAGAGGCGGCCTCGCGCGACCTTCACGATTCCCTGCTGCTCCACGGCCCGGGCTGGTGGGGCGTGCGTCGCTCCAACCTGGCGGTGCTCGCGCCCAAGGCCGACCTGGACGAGGCGCTGGCGTTCGCGATCAAGTACAAGCTGGTCTGCTGGGGGGTATTCACCTACGCCGGCAACGACGACACCTACGTGGTGCCGGGCCCCTACCTCCAGTTCTGAGCAGCGCGTCGTCACCCGGATTGTGGCCAGGAAGGGACGACTTTGCGTAGACTCGCGCCATGCGCCGTCGTCCGCTCTTGCTTGCCACTACCGCCCTGCCGCTCACCCTTGCGGCCGCCGCCGTGCTCACCCCCGGCTGCAGCTCGAGCAACGATCTCAGCGACATCTGCGGATGGCTGAGGGATCCCCAGGGTTGCTACCGCACGCTCTTCGATGATGTCCGCACCCGCTGTGGCGCGGTCTACGACGATGCCTCTGCTGCCGACGAAGAGTTCAGCCCTCCCCGCGGACGCTTCGTCACTCGCAACACGCTCGACACCTGCGTGCTCACGCACCCCGACACGGGCGAGGTGACGGGTCAGGTGCGGTTCGACACCGCCCCTGCGTTGACCGAGTTCCCGCTGCAGGGCCTCCAGGTGACCCGGCTCGACGCGCGCAACGAGCCCTGCTCCTCGATGACCATCACCAGCGCCTTCAACTTCTCCCTCAAGTTCTATCCCTGCACCGAAGATCCGAGCGACGACCCGCCTGTCTGCAAGGACGCCTTCAGTGGGGAAACCAGCCTGAGCGGGGTGGGCAAAGACCCGAACGCCGTCGTTGGAGGCGAGTTCTCGGTCACGACCGAGGAAGGGCGGGACATCTACCTCACCACCTGCCCCGATGGACAGCAGTACCGGTTCAACCGCTTCGAGTCGGTCAAGTGCGACGGTTACGACCAGCTCCTGCCGCACGCGGAGATTGACTCCGACGCGGGAGGGACGGCACCGCCCTGGATCGAGGACATCAAACCGTACGAAGGCTGGATCCGGCTCCGCCTCACCTACCCTCCTTACGAAGGTGAACTCCAGGGCGCCGAGCCGACGGTCATCCAGTATGTCAACTGCACGATCCCGTTCCAGGATCCCTGCTTCGACGGGATGAAGAACTACTATGAGACCGACCTCGACTGCGGCGGCCCATTCGTGGGTGAATCCCCGAACAACCAGCCCGGCGCCCCACCCGTCGCGCGCGCGTGCCCGCGGTGCGACACTGGCATGATCTGCGAAACGGACGACGACTGCGACACCTCCGAAGGCGTGCAGTGCTTGGATGATCCCACGAGCGGCTTCAAGCGCTGCAAGAAACCGGAGCCGGCGACCGACCCCGATCCCGACCCCGACCCCGACCCCTGATCCCCCGCCCCCCCGCGCCTCACGACACCAGCAGCTTCACCACAAACGTCGTGCTCCCCAGCCGCAGGCGATCGTTGTCGCGCACCTGACGACGATCGCCGGGCGAGAGCCGCTGCTCGTTCAGAAACGTCCCGTTCCGCGACCCATCATCCTCGATGAACGCTTGCCCGGTCGCCGGGTCAGCGTGGATCGACGCATGCCTCGAAGACGCGCTCGCGTCAGGGAGCGCAATGTCTGGCCCCCCATCGGCAGCAGCGCGCCCCAACTGGGTACGCCCGCTGTAGACCGGCCAGAAGCTGCCCCCGGGATCGTTCTGGAACGTCACCAGAAAACCCACGAGGACGCGCGAGCCCGCGGCAACAGCAGCGCTGCTCACCATCGGCGGCCCTGCCACGGCACCAGGCACCATCGGCGGGGGCCCCACCGCTCCCGGCGGCGACACCATCCCAGGCGGCGACATCATCCCAGGCGGCGACATCATCCCAGGCGGCGACATCATCCCCGGCGGCGCCACGGCCCCTGGCATGGCCACCATCCCGGGTGGCGACACCATCCCCGGCGGCGCCATGCCCCCTCCTTGCGGCACCACCGGCGGGGGTGCCAGACCGCCCATCGGCGGAGGCCTCACCGACGGCCCCCCCACGACACCTCCGGTGACCATCGGCGGAGGCATGGCGGGCCCCCCTCCCCCTCCCGGAGACATCGGCACGGGTGGAGCGCCGAACATCGGCGTCTGCGGGGCCCCCATGCTCGGTGCCCCTGGCGCAGGCGCGTTCTGCACCATCGGATTCATGCCCATGCCCCCGATGGGCGCCGCCATGGCAGGCGTCCCAGCGGCCGTGGGCGCCGCCAGGGCGACCCCGGGCGCTGGAGCCGCCTGAGGCGCGGCCGGCACTTCACGGGCCCACGGGGACACCGCGAAAGCTTCCTGCCCCGCCGAAGTGAACGCGGGACCAGGCCCGGCGGGCTGAGGCGCTGCCCCGTAGCCCCCGCCCTGAGGCGGAGGATACCCCGCACCCCCCGACGAAAATCCAGGCTGCATGGGAGGCGGCGTCCCGCCGCCATAACCGCCCATCGGGGGTGGAGTGACCCCACCCGACGCGAACCCAGGCGGCCCTGGTGGCGCGTAAGCCCCTGCGGCTGCGGCAGGAGCGGGCGGGGGTGCTGCAGCTCCAGGGACTGCAGCGCCGCACATGGAGCACGCGCTGTCCGTATCCTTGAGCATCCACGCACAGTTGGGACACGGCCGCATCGCCATCGCAGAGTGAGGCTAGCGGGGCAGACCCCTCAGCCACAAGGGCTCACGATACGCGCGGCACGACCTGTGGACACAGCACGCGCGGCGCGACAAAACACACAGGGCGGGAGAGCGTCGTGCGCCCATCCCGCCCTGCGATAGTGCGGCTGCCTGTGGCGTCAGTTGCTCGCCATCGGGCTCTTCTCGGCTGCCTTTTCCCCGTCCTTCTTGTCGCCCTCCTTGACCTCTTCGGTCACGGGTGACGGCTCCGGCATGCGGTCGAGAGCCGCTTCGAGCACCTGCTCCATGCGGCTCACGAAGAAGAACTGCAGCTCGTCGACGACCTCCTTGGGAACCTCCTCGAGGTCGGCGCGGTTGCGCTCGGGCACGATGATCCGCTTGATGCCCGCGCGGTGGGCCGCGAGCACCTTCTCCTTGAGCCCGCCGATGGGCAGCACCCGACCGCGGAGCGTGATCTCCCCGGTCATCGCCACGTCGGGCCGCACCGTCACGCCGGTGAGCAGCGAGACCAGCGCCGTGAAGATCGTCACGCCAGCGCTCGGACCATCCTTGGGCATCGCACCCGCGGGGATGTGGATGTGCAGATCGCTCTTCTCGAGGAAGTCCTTGGGGATCCCGTACCGCGAGGCGTTGCTCCGGACGAACGACAGCGCCGCCTGAGCGGACTCCTTCATGACGTCACCGAGCTGCCCCGTGAGCTGCAGCTTCCCGGTGCCGTACATCCGCGTCGCCTCGATGAAGAGGATCTCTCCGCCGACGCTGGTCCACGCCAGGCCCGTCGCCACGCCGCTCTCGGCGGTGCGCTCTGCGACCTCGCTCGTGTACTTGGCCGCCCCGAGGAACTCGTGAAGATCGTCCTCGTTGTCGACGCGGCGCCGCTGCGTATCGCCCTCGGCCACCTTCACCGCCACCCCACGGATGACCGAGGCCACCTGCCGCTCCAGCGAACGGACACCTGCCTCGCGCGTGTAGTGATCGATGATCTCCTCCAGCGCGCGGTCGGTGATCTCGAGCTGCTCGGCGGTCAGCCCGTGCTCCGAGAGCTGCTTCGGCAGCAGGTGCTGCCTGGCGATGGCGAGCTTCTCGCGCCGCGTGTACCCGGGGATCTCCAGGATCTCCATGCGGTCGCGGAGAGGCGGCGGGATCGGATCGGCCACGTTCGCTGTCGCCACGAACATCACGTTCGACAGGTCGTACGGGATCTCCAGGTAGTGATCCGCGAACGTGTTGTTCTGCTCCGGGTCGAGCACCTCCAGCAGTGCCGCCGAGGGATCGCCGCGGAAGTCGTGCCCGATCTTGTCGACCTCATCCATCATGAAGACCGGGTTGATCATCCCCGACTTCTTCATGCCCTGGATGATCTGGCCCGGCAGCGCGCCCACGTAGGTGCGCCGGTGGCCGCGGATGGCCGCCTCGTCGTGCACGCCGCCGAGGGAGACCCGGTGGAACTTCCGCCCGAGAGCGCGCGCGATGCTCCGCCCGAGCGAAGTCTTGCCGACACCCGGAGGTCCGAGCAGGCACAGGATCGGTCCCTTCTTGTCCTGCTTCAGCTTGCGGACGGCGAGGTACTCGAGGATGCGCTTCTTGACCTTCTCAAGACCGTAGTGGTCCTCGTCCAGCACCTTGCGCACGCTGGGGATGTCCAGGTTGTCGGGCGTCGACTGCGTCCAGGGGACGTCCAGGATCCAGTCGAGGTAGGTCCGCACCACCGTGTACTCGGCCGACCCGACCTGCATCGTGCGCAGCCGCTTGAGCTGCTTCTTCGCGACGGTCTCCGCCTCGGTGGGGAGGTTCGCCTTGGAGATGCGATCTTCCAGCCCGTCGAGATCGCCCTGATCGCCGTCGTCCTCCCCCAGCTCCTCCTTGATGGCCTTGAGCTGCTGCCGGAGCACGTACTCGCGCTGGTTCTTGCCCATCTCCTCCTTGATCTGGGAGTTGATGCGCTCGCGCATCTTCAGGATCTCGAGCTGGCGCGTCAGCAGGCGGAGCACCTTGCGGATGCGCTCCTTCACGTCGATGGTCTCGATGAGCTGGGCCTTCTCCTCGACCGGAGCGTCCAGGTTGGCCGCCACCAGATCGGCGAGCGCGCCAGGCGCCTGGATGGAATCAATGAGAGAGCCTGCCTCGCGCGGCAGCTCTGGCATGAGCTGGATGACCTGCTTGGCGATGTCGCGCAGGCTCATCGCCAGCGCCTCGGCCTCCACGTCCTCGGTCGCGGGCTCCTCCATGCGACGAATCTTCGCGCGCATGTACGGCGCCGTGGCGAGCACACTGTCCAGCCGGATACGGGTCAGCCCCTGCAAGATCAGCGAGTAGTTGCCGGAGCTGTGTTTGAGCGCCTTCAGCACCCGCGCCGCACAACCGACGGGGTAGAGGTCTTCCGCACCGGGGTCGTCCGTCGACGGATCGCGCTGGGCGAAGATGGCGATGATCGGCCCAGGGAGGTTGTCGACGTCCTCGACGAGCGCGACGGACTTCTCCCGACCTACGTCGAACGGAGCGACAGCTCCTGGGAAGAGAACTGCATTCCGGATGGGCAGGACCGGCAGCTCATCACCGAAGGTGACCTCCTCTTCGGAGCGCGGCGGCTGGTTTTTCTTCTCGGACATTGGTGATCTCCTCGTGGACACCTGACCGGCGCGATGGGTCCGGCGCGCGCTCCGGATGAGAGATGAAGTCAGGCTGCTTCGAAAAGCGAGGTCTGCTCATCCCAGGCGGGTAGCACCGGGAACCCGCGGTGACTCACCATAGACATGACGCATCCCGCATGCCACAGGGCGCGCGATTTTTTCCCGTCATCCCTCAGGAGCCCGACGTTCATGGCCCGATGCGTGCGCCTCCAGGGTCGAACAACACATCGTGGAGGCGCCAGAGTCCCTCCGGTGGGCCCCCCTGGCCGCCTGTCTCCACCTCCAGCCATGAGACACCCTCAGGGCTCGCCGGAGTAGGATACTGCCTTCCCCGAAGGCCACCGCCCCCTCGGCCAGTTGCCTCCGGGACTGTCCTCGCCATTCATGGCGCCAGACCGAACGAGACGCATGCTCGACCCCCTCCTCTGCCTCGGCGCGCTGTCCATCGCTTTGCTCACCGTGCCCGCTGCCCCCTCCCTCGATCCGGGACCTTCCTCGGCCTGCCCCGAGGACATGCGCCTCGTGACGGGTGCGCACTTCGACGAGGTCCAGCACCTCTGCACGGACCCGCGCCCCGGCAGCCGGGACACCCACTGCTTCGAGTACTGGGAAGGGCTCACCGCCGAGGAGGGGTCACGCACCGAGATCGCCGTCTGCATGGACCAGTTCGAAGCGCCGAACCGCAGAGGAGCGAAGCCGTTCGTGATGCGCTCCTTCCACGACGCCGAGAGCTGGTGCGCGGAGCGTGGCAAGCGCGTCTGCACCGAGCAGGAGTGGGAGCTCGCGTGCGAGGGCCCCGAGCATCGCCCCTGGGTCTACGGCTGGAAGGCCGACCGCAACGTGTGCAACAGCGGCAAGGGGTGGCGCCAGTTCAACGCCGAGAAGCTCGCCTCTGGCGGCGACCAGGCCGAGGCGGAACTCGCGCGCCTCTGGCAGGGAGCGCTGAGCGGCGCGTACCACGGCTGCGTGTCCTCGTTCGGGGTCTACGACCTCATGGGCAACGTCGAGGAGTGGGTAGCGAGCCGCAAACGACGCCGCTGGACGGGCGCGCTGATGGGCGGGTTCTGGGCCAAACCATGGACCGGCTGCCGCGGCACCAACGACGCCCACGAGCCGAAGTTCGCCTTCTACGAGACCGGCTTCCGCTGCTGCACGCCACCGCGCGCGGACACCCGAGCGCACTCCGAAAAGCTGCCCTGAGCGCGCCTTCTGGGCCCGAGGTCTGCTACACCTCGCCCCGTGCGCGCCGTCTTCTTTGGTACTCCCGAGATCGCCGTCCCTTCGCTCGAAGCGCTGGTCCAGATCGCCGACGTGGTGGGCGTCGTCTGCCAGCCCGATCGGCCTGCTGGCCGTGGCCTCGAACGCAAACCACCGCCCGTGAAGCGACGCGCGGAGGAGCTGGGGCTCACCGTCCTCCAGCCCGAGAAGGTCCGCACCCCTGACTTCGCCGCGTGGCTCCGTGAGCGTGACGCCGACATCGGCCTGGTCATCGCCTACGGCCGCATCCTCCCCCGCGGTGTCCTCGAAGCACCGCGCCGCGGCTGCCTCAACCTGCACGCCTCCATCCTCCCCCACTACCGCGGCGCCGCCCCCATCACCTGGGCCGTGACCCACGGCGTACCCGAGACGGGCATCTCGCTCATGCAGATGGACGAAGGCATGGACACCGGCCCCGTCTACACCGTCCACCGCATCCCCCTCGGCCCCGACGAGACCGCCGACGAACTCGCCGTACGTCTCGCCCAGCTCGCGGCCGAGGTGGTGCGCGAGGACGTCCCGCGCGCCATGCGCGGAGAGATCACGGCCACGCCCCAGGATCACGCGCAGGCAACAGCCGCGCGCATCCTCACCAAGGAAGACGGCAGGATCATCTGGCAGCGCCCCGCGCGCGAGGTCCACAACCACGTCCGCGGGATGACCTCGTGGCCAGGCGCCTTCACCACCGTCGACGGCAAGCTCCTCAAGATCCTCTCGACCCAGGTCGCGCACGAAACGGGCTCCGAAGCCGCTCCAGGCACGGTCACCGCTGCCGATCGCTTCAGCCTGCGCGTCGCGTGCGCCTCCGGAGAGATCGCGATCGTGCGCGCACAGATGGAAGGAAGAAAAGCGCTCGGCGCCACCGAGCTGGTCGCTGGCCGCTCACTCCGGGAGGGCCAGGTCCTCGGAAGCTGAGACCCGCCCCCGGGGACGCTGCCCGTTCCCCGAGGCGACGCACCTCAGCCCTGCAGCCGTCCCCTCGTCGCTACTGACCCGCGGGGTGCCAGATCGTCTTCAGCTCCACGAAGCGCTCGATCCATCGCGGAGACTCGGTGGCTGCCGCGTCGAACCACCCCTCCTCCGAGAGCTTCCGCGCGTGCACGCGCTTCACGCTCCCGGACGCATCCTCCTCCACGCTCTTCCGGAGCGCCGGCTCCAGCCCGTGCAGATCGAGCGCCGCCACTTCCACGTGCCGCGCCAGGTGCGGCAGCACCTCGGCCACGCTCCCGGTGAGGATGTTCACCACCCCTCCCGGCAGATCGCTCGTCGCCAGCGCCTCGGCGAACGTGATCGCCGTCCGCGGATCCGCCGTGCTCGCGAGCACCACGCAGGTATTGCCTGCCGTGATCACCGGCAGGATCGCGCCCGCCAGCCCGAGCAGCGCCGGCCGCTCCGGCGCCACGATCACCACCACCCCCAGCGACTCCGGCGACGTGAAGTTGAAGTGAGGCCCAGCCACCGGGTTCAGGCTCGCGAAGAGGCTCTGGTACTTGTCGGTCCACCCCGCGTACGCGATGGCCCGATCCACCGTCGCGTCCACCTCCGCCTGCGCCGCCCCTGCAGCAACCCCACCGCGCTCCAGCGAGCCCGAAAGCTCCCCCCGCCGCGCGTCGAGCATCTCCCCGAGCCGGTACAGAATCTGCCCCCGGTTCTGCGCCGTCCGCCCGGCCCATCCTGCCCACGCCTCGTGCGCGACCTTCACCGCATCGCGCCCATCCTTGCGCGACGCGCGTGGCACGTTCTCCCGGTTCTCGCCTGCCACACCTGCGTGCTCCGGCACCTGCGTGTACCGCCCTGACTCGGAGCGCACGAACGCGCCCCCGACGAACATCTTGTACGCCTTGCGAATGCCGACCCGCGCCGGCTGCGCGAAGCCGCCCTCCTGCGAGGCCGAAGCCTCACCCGCCGCCGCCTCGCCCTCGCCCGCAGCCTGCGGTGCGCCCCGCCCTGCGTCCTGCTTGCTCCCGCGCGCCATCACTCCACCTCGAGGTATGCGAGCAGCCCTTGGCGCCCGCCCTCGCGGCCGAAGCCGCTCTCCTTGTATCCACCGAACGGCGAGCTGGGATCGAACTTGTTGAAGGTGTTGGCCCAGACCACCCCTGCCCGCAGACGCTGTGCCACCCAGAAGCTCCGCGCCCCCTTGTCGGTCCACACGCCTGCCGACAGACCGTACATCGTGTTGTTCGCCTTCTCGATCGCCTCGTCCGGCGTACGGAAGGTCATCACCGACAGCACCGGCCCGAAGATCTCCTCCCGCGCGATGCGGTGCGACTGCGACACCCCCGTGAAGAACGTCGGCGCGAACCAGTACCCGCGCTGCGGCAGCGGACAGCCCAGCGTGTAGCGCGTCGCCCCCTCGCGCTCCCCCGCCGCCACCAGCTCCTCGATCCGATCGAGCTGCGCCCGCGAGTTGATGGCGCCCACATCCGTGTTCTTGTCGAGCGGATCACCGACCCGCATCGTCGCCATCCGGTCCCGGAGCTTCCGCACCAGCGCCTCGTGGATCCCCTCCTCCACGAGCAAGCGCGACCCCGCGCAGCACACGTGCCCCTGGTTGAAGAAGATCCCCGCGATGATCCCCTCCACCGCCTGATCGAGCGGCGCGTCCTCGAAGACGATGTTCGCCGCCTTGCCGCCCAGCTCCAGCGTGAGCTTCTTGCCCGTCCCGGCGAGCTGCCGCTGGATGCGCTTGCCCACCTCGGTCGACCCCGTGAACGCCACCTTGTCGACGCCCTGGTGCTGCGCCAGCGCCGCGCCCGTCGCCCCCGCCCCGGTGACGATGTTCACCACCCCGGGCGGCAGATCTGCCTCCTCGATGACCTTCGCCAGCAACAGCGACGTGAGCGGCGTCGTCTCCGCCGGCTTCAGCACGCATGTGTTGCCCGTCGCCAGCGCCGGCGCGAGCTTCCACGCCGCCATCAGCAGCGGGAAGTTCCAGGGAATGATCTGACCCGCCACCCCGAGCGCCCGCGGGTTCTGCCCCGGGAAAGCGTACGCCAGCTTGTCCGCCCACCCCGCGTAGTAGAAGAAGTGCGCGATCGCGAGCGGCAGATCGATGTCGCGCGACTCCTTGATGGGCTTCCCCCCATCCAGCGACTCCACGATCGCGAACTCGCGCGCCTTCTCCTGCAGCGCCCGCGCGATGCGGTAGATGTACTTGCCCCGATCGAGAGGACGCAGCTTCGACCAGTAGCGCTCGTACGCCGACCGCGCCGCCTGCACCGCCAGGTCCACGTCCTTCTCGCTCGCCTCCGCCACCTCGGCGAGCTTCTCCTCCGTCGCGGGGTTCAGCGTCTCGAAGTACCGCCCCGACGACGGCGCCACCCAGCGCCCGCCCACGAACAGCTCGTAGCGCGACGCGAGCTTGACATGATCGCGCGCCTCAACCGACGGCGCGTACGTCCACGCATCGCCGAACGCGAGCGCCGCCGCCCGCGCCGGGTCCCCGCTGCTTCCCGCGCTCACCGCACTCCCGCCGCCTGCCGTCACAGCGACCTGTGCGCCGTGCTCCCGCCCCCCCTCGCTCCCGCTCCCCGCCGTCCCGCGGCCGCGCGCGCTCCCCTCACCGGAAGCTGCGGCCTTCGCCGTGCTGCTGTCGTCGCTCATCGCTCAGTCCTTGCTGAAGTAATCGCCGCCCTGGTACGCGCCGGTTCGCTCCTTCTCGAGCTGCATCAGCACGTCGTTCAGCAGCGTCGAGGCCCCGAAGCGGAACAGATCGGCGTTGAGCCAGGCATCGCCGAGCGTCTCCTTCACCAGCACCAGGTAGTGAAGGGCCTGCTTCGCCGTGCGAATCCCCCCTGCCGGCTTCATCCCGATGCGCTTCCCCGTCGCGTAGTAGAAGTCGCGGATCGCCTCCAGCATCACCAGCGTCACCGCTGGCGTCGCCGCGGGCGTCACCTTCCCCGTCGAGGTCTTGATGAAGTCCGCGCCAGCCAGCATCGCGATCTGGCTCGCCTTCCGTACCCGGTCGTAAGTCCCGAGCTCCCCCGTCTCCAGGATCACCTTGAGGTGCGCCTCCCCGCAGGCCTCCTTGACCGCCACGATCTCGTCGAAAACCGACCCGTGCTTCCCGGCCAGCATCGCCCCCCGATCGATCACCATGTCGATCTCGTCCGCGCCGAGCGCCACCGCCTCCCGCACGTCCGCGAGCTTCACCGAGAGCGGCGACAGCCCGCTCGGGAATGCCGTCGCCACGCTCGCCACCTTCACCCCGGACCCTGCCAGCGCCTTCTTCGCCACCGGCACCAGCGTCGGATAGACGCACACGGCCGCACAGGCTGGCACATCCGCCCGCTCGTGGGGCCGCATGGCCTTCTGACAGAGCTGGAGCACTTTCCCCGACGAGTCCCGGCCTTCCAGGGTCGTCAGGTCCATCATGGAGATGGCCAGCTTCAGCCCCGCGACCTTGGCCTCCTTCTTCAGGCTCCGCTTCCCGAGGGCTGCCGCGCGCTCCTCCACCATCACCCGGTCCACGGCGGGCGCCGAGAAATCCGGGTACTGCCCTGACCTGGCCCCCCTCGCCATAGCCCCCCCCGCCATAGCCCCCCCTTCCAAGGCTCCCCCCGCCCTGGCCCCCCCCTCTGCCCGGGGGACGGGGCCCGCGCCGTTGCCGCTTCCGTTGCCGTGTGCCGCCATCGCCATTCCGCGCGGCACGGTAGCAGAAGGCGCCTCCTGATCGGAAACCATCGGACCGGACGCGGGGGGCGACCCGGACGGCCCCCAGGCCGGAAGCCATGTTCCAACGAGCCCCCGCACGCTCCACAAAATCCCAGGTTCTCTGTGCTAGTGTGGGCCGCCGATGGCTCGACGGCTTTGGATCCCCCTGGCTCTGCTTCTGACCACCTCCGTACCGGCACTCGTTGTCGCGACCGGATGCAGCTCTGCGCAGCAACGTCCCGATGGTGGCGAAGGGCTCTTGCCCGTCGGCTCACCGGCGCCAGACCTGTTTGCTCCCGATCAGAATGGCGCCTTGCAGCGCCTCTCGGATCAGCGCGGACGCGCCGTGGTGGTCTACTTCTACCCGAAGGACGGTACCCCTGGCTGCACCGAGGAGGCGTGCGCCTTCCGTGACGTGTGGGACAAGTACAAGACCTCGAACGTGGTCGTGTTCGGCGTCTCCACCGACAGCCGCGAGTCGCACGAAGCGTTCGCCCGCGAGAACAAGCTCCCGTTCTCCATCCTATCGGACCCGGACCAGACATGGATCGCCGCCTTCGGCGTCCCCATGAGCCTCGGCGTCGCCAAGCGCGTCACCTTCCTCATCGATCCCGACGGCAAGGTCGCCAAGGTCTACCCCGACGTCGACCCTGGCGTGCACGCGACCCAGGTGCTGAAGGACGCCGCCGCGCTCACCGGCGCAGCGCCGCCCGACTCCGCCGCCCCGACCCCGGGAGGAGCAGCTCCCGCAGCGCCCACCGATCCTGCCGCGCCCCCCGCGAACGGCGCGCCTGCCGCACCTCCTGCTGGCGCGACGCCCCCGGCTCCCGCGCCTGCCGCACCTCCCAAGTAGCGGCTCGCTCCCCCTGGCGCGCGCTGGTACGTACCTCGCGTGCGCGCCACCTCCGATCACCACGACGTCAACGGCATCCGCCTGTTCGTCCGTCGCCTCCGCGACGACACCGCGCCCCCCACCGGCCTCACCGTCCTCCTCCTGCACGGCTTCCTCGACGCGGGCGCGACCTGGGATCGCATCGCCACACCGCTCGCCGCCGCGGGCCACCACGTCATCCTCCCCGACCTCCGCGGCTTCGGCGAGAGCGGCTGGATCGGCGCTGGCGGCTACTACCACTTCCCCGACTACGTGGCCGACGTCGCCGCGCTCGTCGACCTCCTCGCCCCCGAGCGCCTCTGCATCGTCGCGCACTCCATGGGCGGCGCCATCGCCGCCTACTACACCGGCACGTTCCCCCAGCGCGTCCACCGCCTCGCCCTCCTCGAAGGCATCGGCCCTACCCACAACGACCCCGAGCTCGCCGTCCCCCGCATGGAGCGCTGGCTCCGCGACCTCCAGCGCTGCGACCGCACCCCTCGCCCCATGGCCTCCCTCGACGAAGCCATCAAGCGCCTCACCGCCTTCCACCCCCGCATCCCCCGCGACGTCCTCGAAGTCCGCGCCACCCAGCTCACCCGCCGCGACGACACCGGCACCTACCGCTGGACCTGGGACCCCCTCCACCGCACCACCGCCCCCACCCCCTTCTCCGGCCTCGCCTTCTCCGCCTTCCTGCGCAACATCACCTGCCCCACCCTCCTCGTCACCGGCGGCCCCTCTGGCTGGCGCCCTGCCGAGGAAACCGAGCGCTTCGCCTGCCTCCAGACCTCCGAGCACGTCGACCTCCCCGACGCCGGCCACATGATGCACTGGTCACAGCCCGAAGCCCTCGCCGCGGCCCTCATCACCTTCCTCGCCCGCGTCCCCTGATCTCCCCCTCTGCATCCCCTCAGCGCCTCTCCTCCGCATCCGCCGTGGCCATGTCCGCGCGCCCCGCGAGCGCCCGCGCCACGAACCGCAGGTACGTCGCCCGCGCCATCCCCGCCACCTGCGCCTCCACCTCCTCCACCCCGCAGCGCAGCACCCGCGCCAGCTCCTCGCGCGTCACCGGATCCCCGAGCGCAAGCCCATCCTCCCGCGGCGGCGCAACCGCGACCGCCTCCCCCCGCACCAGCGCCCCGTGCTCGTGCTCCGCCTCCTCCACGGCCCCGTAGTCCCGCACGTCCCCATCCACGACCCAGCGCCCCTCCCCCGTCGGCCGCACCGTCACCCCGAGCGCGACCCCCTGCTCCCACATCCCTCCCAGATCGACCCCCACACAGTCCCCGGGCACGAGCTGCGCAACCCCGACCACCTCCCCCTCCGGACGCCTCGCCGTCGCCCTCCAGCGCACGATCGCATCCTCCGGCAAACGGACCACCGACGCCTCCGCCGCGAGCGCCACGATCCCCGCCGCAAAGCGCACCCGCACGGACGCCTCCCCCCTCCCCTCCTCCGCGCGCATCCCCTCCTCCGCGCGCATCCTCGCCTCGACCTCCTCGATCCCTTCCTCGATCGCCCCTCCCTCGCCCTTCTCCTCCGCGCGCATCCCCTCCTCCCCGCTCCCCTCCCCCTCACGTCCCTCCTCGCGCCACCCCTCCTCCGCCAGCTCGATGGACCCGCTCATCCCCGCACGCCTCCCTCCCCATCATGCACCCCATCCCCTGCCCCACCACCCCCGACCCATGCGCCCACCACGGCTTGATCAGCCCCCCGCTCCCCCTCGACAACGCCGGATCGCCCACCCGACAATGCCGCGCATGCCTTCCCCCACCATCCCCCGCACCGCCGCCTCGTTACTGCTCACCCCCCTCACCCTCACCCCCCTCACCCTCACCCTCACCCTCCTCGCGTCCTGCACCCGCGACGACCCGAAGCCTGCCCCACCCGCCTCCTCCGCGATCACCGCAGCGCCCCAGCCCTCCGCGCTCCTCCCTTCTGCCGCCCCCTCCTCACCACCGACCTCCGCCTCCTCCGCCGCTCCCGCGGCATCGAGTGCCGCCGCCGCCTCACCTCCTGCCGCGAACATCACCCGCTCCGCGCGCCCCACCCCCATCGAGTGGTGCCGCGCCCCCATCGCCACCCTTGGCTACGAGGGCCACGACGACGGCGACACCATCTACGCCTGCAAGATGATCGAAGTCCGCGAGTGGATGATGCTCTGGTGCCCCATGAGTGGCGCCCGCATGAACGGCAAGAGCCTCGGCAGCTACGACCGCGCCCTTCCTGGCGGAGGCAGCATGGCCACCCCTGAAGAAATCGAAGCCGCCACGACCAGCGGAGCAGCCGACGCCGTGATCGTCTCCCTCCGCCCTGGCACCAAGGCCAAGCCCTCCTTCATCTACCGCCCCGCCGATCACCCCGACTGGACCCGCAACGAATCCTTCACCCTCGAGCTCCCCGCCACCGCCCAGAGCCTCGCCGACCGCCTCTGGAACGGCGGCCCCTGGCCCACCCTCGAAGACCGCACCGACACCTCCCGCTGCGACACCCTCGAAGCCAGAACCAAGGCCGACGCCGACGCCAGGAAAGCCCTCGAAGACAAGGCCCGCGCCGAAGCCGACCAGGCCCAGGCCACCGAGGACGCCAAGGGCGTGCCCGACCTCCCCGATCTCGCCCCACCCCCTGCCGACGAGGCCTGGACCGCGCAGAAGGAAGCCCTCGTCACCGGCTCCGACGCCCTCGGCTGCAAGACCAAGCTCCTCGAGCCCTGGTTCTGGCTCCAGTGCGAAGGCAAGACCAAGCTCACCGCCATCGACGTCGAGAAGGGCCGCCACGCCACCCAGACCAGAGCCTCTGCCGAGGCGGGCGTCATCAAGCTCCTCACCCCCTACGTCGAGGGCACCGACCTCCGCGCCCGACTCTCGACCGACGACGGCGACCGCTTCCTCAAGATCTCCTGGCCCAAGGGCAAACGCCGCCCCTTCCAGACCGGCAGCTTCACCGACAAGCGCTGAACCAGGCCTCCGCTCGTCTTCCTGGCCAACGACCCCCGCCCCCTGGCCCCGCCCCGCTCCGCTCCCCCCCGATCGTCCCCGCCGCTCCTCGATAGGCTTGACAGATCTGCCTGACCGGCTAGTCTGCCGCCCGCTCCCTCAAGGAGCATGCCACCTTAGCTCAGTGGTAGAGCAACGGTTTCGTAAACCGTAGGTCTCGGGTTCAAGTCCCGAAGGTGGCTCCAGCAGCTCCCGCGACACCGCGCGGTCGAGCCTCGCGACAGAGAGTGTCGAACCAGCGCGTCGGACCTTCGACCAGCAGGCCAGTCCTCGGACGTGCGGTTGCCTGCTGACCATCGCCTGCACCATGCCCATCGCGCCCGACGCGGGTGCGATCCACGGCGCACCTGTTCGTCACGCAGCCGCTGGATACTCGAGACGGCGGAGACCGGTCGCCCTCGCGCACCGTGGGCCCCTCACCCAGCAACGTTTGGCGCCAGCGCCCCGGCATGCACAGGCGTTCCAATCACGGACAGCAGCGTCCTGGCCGCGGCTCACTGCATGACATGCCGCGCCCGAACATACCGATCACGTTCATCGGCTGATGCCGGACTGCAGCCAGCGTCGCGCAGGGCGGGCCATAGCGCTGCACACAACCTGCGGGGAAGGCCACCCGAAGGCGGAGCCGCTCGGGAATCCAACGCACACGCCGACCGTTGACCGATCCATGCGGAAGAATCCCTGCGATGATGCCCGGACAGGTCCGTGCGTCCGGGTTCGGCGGAAACCGCACGTCGAGCGAGACCTCCAGAAGAGTGGCAAATGGCTCCTCCGGATCCACTGCCCCTGGATTGAGCGTGTCTGGACGCGCGTAGTCACCGACGTACGGGCTGGACTCCTGGGTTCTGATGCGAAGGTCTCCACGCACAGGCTCTACCCGAATCGAGGGGACACCGTTCAGCACATCATCTGCGTCTATACCGAGTGCTTCGAGGACGAGAAAGACGTCTTGCGTGTAGCCAGACAGCTCGTCACCACGGCTGATCTGAAGAAGATGAGACTCTCCTACAAGACCGACGCTCAGACGCTCGCTGGAAAGTACCAGGAGACATCCAACGAGGGCGTCGCGCTCTATACCTTCGCACCACCATACGTCGACCTGGGTAAGCCGCGCGTGAAGAAACCGGTAAAGCCACGCGACGAGGACGATGAAGGGGAAGAGGATGAATCGCTGTACAGGTGGCCGTACGGCCCTGACGCCTAAAGTCCGGCCCCTTCCACTCTCCTGCAGCAATCAACAACGCGACTCCATGCTCGTTGTTGAACCTCAGCCCTCTCGGTTGTGAACGCGCATCTCCTACCTCTTCCGCGTCCACGCCATCACCGCGGACGTCCCACCGTAATGGCACCTCGCCCCCCTCGTTAGCTTGGCACCCAGGCCGAACCATCCTCCCTCCATGCTGCCCTCTGAATGCCACTCATTCAGCCTGCCTTCCGCCCCACCCCCACATTCGCCTGCACCGGCAACCGCACCGCCCCATCCTCCCCCACGTATGGCGCAATCAGCTCCCGGAACGCCCCCTTCACCCGCCCCTGCCCCTCCCCATCCAGCCCCGCGAATTGCGGCATCACCCCCAGCATCTCCTCGACATCCCCCATCACCCCCTCCACCGACGCCCCCCCCCACGTGCTCTCGACCGCGTGCACCACCACCTCCGTGCACCCTGCCTTCCTCAGCGCTGCCTCCATCCCCGCTGCCGTACCCAGCACTGCCATCCCTCCTGGCGTCGGCGGTGACGGCGGCGTCTCCGGAAACACCTTCCGGAGCGCCTGCCCCAGCAGCGGCGACGGCCCTGCCCCCTCTTGCCCCACCCATGCCCCCACCACCACCTGCCCCCCGCCCCGCGTCGCCCGCACCAGCTCCGAAAGCCCCCGCTCGAAGTCCGGAAACATCATCACCCCGAACATCGAAAAGCTCGCATCGAAGCGCCCGTCCTCCACCTCCAGCGCCTGCCCATCCATCACCCGCGCCTCGCACCCCCCGAACCCTGCCAGCCGCTCCTTCAACCGCCCCACCATCCCTGGCGAGAAATCGGTCGCCAGCACCAGCGCCCCCGCCTCGGCCGCCGCCACCGCCAGCGCCCCCGTCCCGGCCGCCACATCGAGCACCCGCTCCCCTGCCCGACACCCCGCCAGCCCCAGCGCCTCCCGCGCGAAGTGCACCGTCAACGGCTCTGCCCACCGCTCGTAGCTCACCGCCATCACATTCCACCGGGACGTGTCGCTCGACGGATGATTCTGCGCTCGTTCGCTCACGGACAAACCTCGGCTTTCAGCAGGCGAAGCCCACGCCTCACCTCTCACGCACCTTCTTAGGTTACGTGATCCCACCCGGTCAACCGCTCACGCAACTTTTCCTGTTCCAAGACTCCCCGCCCGCTCTCTCCCTCTTCCTCTCCCCTCCCCCATCCCCGCCCCCCTCATCCACCGCGCCGCCTTGGCGCAACTTGAGCACCGCCCGCGCGACCCGCACGCCCCCGCCCTCTCCGCTCGCGCAATCCCCCGCCTCCACCCTCTCCCTTCACCCAGTCAATCCCCCGCCCCCCACCCTCTCTCCTCGCGCAATCCTCCCCCGATCCCATCTCTCTCCCCCCGCGTCCCCCTCACGCTCTCCCCGCGCCCTCCCCACGTCCCCCTCCGGTACGCCCATTGCGATGCCCTCTTCCCCGAACCGGCCAGCGCCCCATCCCGGAGCGCTGCAATCCCTTGGCGCTCTCTCGGAGGAGCCCCCATGAACAAGCCCGCAATGCTCGCCGCCACCCTCACCCTCGCCGCCGCCTCGGCGCTCACCGCCGCCCCTGCCCTCGCCAGCGGCCCTGTCATCGGCATGATGCACGTCGACGAAGCCGAATTCACCGTCGACTTCCACGGCCAGCCCCAGCAGCTCAAAGCCTTCCTCTATTACCGCAATGGCCTTGGCCAGAAGCCCCTCCAGGTCGTCGTCCACGGCTCCACCTACAACCATGCCTACTGGGACGCCCCCACCCTCAACGGCCACGATTACTCCTACGCCCGCTACATGGCCGACGCTGGCTACGCTGTCCTCGCCATCGACAAGCTCGGCGCTGGCCGCAGCGACCGCCCCGACGGCGACCTCATCGACATCGGCGTCGCCGTCTCCAACCTCGACCAGATCCTCGACGCCATGCGCACCACCCACAACCCCTTCGCCCACCGCTTCACCCAGATCGCCCTGGTAGGCCATTCCCTCGGCAGCATCACCTCCATCGTCGCCGAGGGCAAACACAACAATGCCGACGCCCTCATCGTCACCGGCCAGGCCCTCACCCCCCACACCATCCCCTTCCCCGACGAGATGTTCGCCGACATGCTCAGCGCCCCCTACGGCTTCGTGAAGCCCGAGCACCGCGCCCAGTACTTCTACTACGCCCCCAGCGCCGACCCTGACATCATTGCCTGGGACAATGGCCAGATCCGCGACTTCGTCCCCCGCGGTGAAATCACCAGCGGCCTCCCCCTCCTCGCCGATCCCGTCACCATGGGCGCCCACAACATCACCGCCCCCGTCCTCATCCAGCTCGGCCAGTACGACGACTACGCCCCTGCCAGCCTCGCCCCCCAGGAGCCTGCCTATTACACCTCCGCGGCCAGCGTCACCGTCGAAGTCCTCCGCGACACCGGCCACGACTTCAACTTCCACCTCACCAACGAAACTGGCTGGTCCCAGATCGACGCCTGGCTCGACACCATCCTCTGAGTACTGCGTACCCTGGATCAGGGGCCTCTCGGCCCCTACGCTCCCGATGGTCGCTACCCCGCTCTCTTCGTGGAACGGGGATTCAGCGACCGCTCCCTTCCCCCTCCGCCTCCGAAGTGCCGCGCCGCCCAGGCCGCGAACCGGGTGGTCTCCACCCCGAAACGCGCGGCGGCAGAAAGTTCTCCATGAAGTAGGCCGGCTTGAGAGTCGTGCCCACGGCAATCGTCGACGCACGCAGCCTGCCCTCGACCCACTCCTTGCCATCCCAGTACCCCGCCGCCTTCGCGAACGTCCCCGCCTGCTGCGGCAATCGCTCACGCCACCCTGTCGCCGAGACCGAAGAGTGCACCACGTGCCCCACCCCCGCGCGCTCCGCCGCCCCCATCACCGTCGCGCCCCACCGCATCTCCCGCCCGGGATCCTCCGCATTGCCCGGCAAGAGCACCGTGAATGCCCCATCCGCCCCCTCGAACAGCGCCTCCAGCGCCGCCGCATCGTCCAGAGCCCCGCGCACCAGGCGCACCCCCCGCGCCGCCAGCCTCCTCGCCCCCTCGCTGGCCTCATCGCGCACGAGGGCCCTCACCGTGGCGCCCCGTGGAAGCAGAGCATCCACCACCGCCGACCCCTGAGCGCCCGTGGCACCGAGAACGGCGACCGTCTTGTCGCTGAGGTCACCCATCCCGTCGAGCTTAAGGCCCCCCCTCACCTCCCCCCCTCACCTCCCCCCC
>NZ_ASRX01000045.1 GCF_000601485.1 Chondromyces apiculatus DSM 436 | reverse complement strand
TGCGGGAGGAGCGCCGAAGCCGGGCGGTGCGCCGAAGCCGGGCGGCGGCGGAGGGGGCGGGGGAGGTGCGAAACCGGGAGCCGGGGGGCCGAAGCCTCCGCCAGGAGGTCCGTACCCGGGATCCGCAGGAGGCGGGGCACCGTACCCTTGAGACGCGGCGGCGCCGAGGGGTGAAGCGCAGATGGCGCAGAACTTGTCGGCGGGGGTCGCGGGAGCGCCGCAACGCGGACAGAGCATGTAGATCCTTCTTGGGTTTGGCGACGCCCCGGCGCCGCCGGCGCGAGCATACCGTGGGCGCCACGACGCTGATCAAAAAGAAGTAGGCCCGACGACCCGTGCCGGGTTCATGATCCACGGCAGCAGGGCTTGCGGAATGTCAGCAGAGGGCTGGATGCGGGAGGGGCGATTCCGAGCCGCGCATCGCGGCGTGGTGCGCTGGTTCGGGAGAGCTGGGACCGAGGGGCCACGCGAGGGTGGCCCCTGGATCACTGCTCCTTGGCGTCGCGAACGCGGGCAGCCTTGCCGGAAAGCTTGCGGAGGTAGAAGAGCCGCGAGCGACGCACGAGGCCGCGCGAGACGATCTCGATCTTGTCGATGCGGGGGCTGTGGAGGAGGAAAATGCGCTCCACGCCGATGGAGAAGCTCACCTTGCGCACGGTGAAGGTGCTCCGCACGCCGGCGCGGTGCCGCTTTAGAACCACGCCCTGAAAGGCCTGGATGCGCTCCTTCTCGCCTTCGACGATGCGGTAGTGGACGCGGATGGTGTCACCGACGCGGAAATCGGGGACGGCGGCCCGGATCATCGGGGCTTCGAGCTTTGCGAGGACGTTCGAGGTCTGCATGGTCAACCTTCAACCAACCGGGGGAGGTAGTACGAGGACGTGGTACGCCACCCCATGGCGCCGTCCGAGGGGCCGGGATTATGCACAGCGGTCCGGGGGTGTCAACGCGGGCGATTGCATTCACCGCCTCACGGGGATGATCTGGACGCGGCGCGCATCTCCTTCGCCGTCGCTCTTCGTGACCACGCCCGGGAACTTGGCGAGCGCGAGGTGCACCACCCTTCGATCCTGCGGGCTCATCGGCTCGAAGGTGATGATCTTGCCCTCTTCCACGGCCTGCTTGCCGAGCCTGCGGGCCATGGTGGTGAGCGTGTCCTCACGACGCGCGCGGTAGCCCTCGGCGTCGATAATCACGTGCCGGCGCTTCGTGCCGGGTCGGTTGATGATTCGATTGGTGAGGAACTGGAGCGCCGCCAGGGTCTGGCCTTTCTTGCCAATCACTCTGCCGGCGTCCTTGCCCTCGATCTCGATGCGGATTTCCTCGGGCGGATCGGTCTCGTCGTTCTCGAGCAGATCGACCGTGCAATCCATCCCCATCGCGGCGAGCACGTCGATCACGAAGTCGAGCGCGATATCGGCGCGTCCATCTTCGACGAACGGCTCGTCGCCACCGGGGGTTTCGTTGAGATCATCGTCCGGCTCACCGAGCGGCGCACCCGCGACGGATCCGGCGTCTTTCTCCGCAGCACTGCTATCCACGGACACGTGCCTTTCCCTTTCCAAGAGCGGGCGTCGCCTTGTCGTCGTCGCCCGAAGACTTTTCTCTCACCTGGATGTCGCCACTGCCCTGCGCGTGATCGCGGGCCTTGAGGTAGCGTTCGACCAGGACCTGCTGGCTGATGCCGAGCCAGGTATTCGTGAGCATGTACACGCCAAGACCGGCCGGCAGGAAGAGCATCATCGCCGTGAAGATGGCCGGCATCATGTACAGCATCATCTTCTGCTGTGCCGGATCGCCCTGGGGCGGCATGATCTTCTGCTGGATGAAGCTCGACGCGCCGAGGATGACGGGGATGACGAAGTAGGGATCCCTCGACGCCAGGTCGCGGATGAAGGGCCCGAAGGGGGTGTGGTAGAGTTCAACGGCCGTCTGCAGCGCCGTGTAGAGGGCGAACCACACCGGCATCTGGACGAGCACGGGGAAGCAGCCCACGAGGGGGTTCGCGACCTTGTTCTTGCGCCAGAGTTCCTGGAGGGCGACGCCGCGCTGGGCCGGGTCGTCCTTGTACTTCTCGTTGAGCGCGTCCATCTCCGGCTTGAGCTTCCGCATCGCGGCGGCGCTCTTGATCTGCTGGAGGCTCAGCGGGAAGAGGAGGAGGCGGACGGTGATCGTCAAGAGGACGATGGCCCATCCCCAGCTCCCGACGGCGCGGTAGAGGACGTAGAGGTACGAGACGAGGATCTTGGCGATCGGGGAGAACCAGCCGAGGTTGATGACCTCGCTGACGCCGTGGCCCACGTTCCCGAGGAGCTCGCGATCCTTGGGGCCCACGTAGGAGAGGGCCTTGTAGGTCGTGGTCCCCTGGGGGGCCAGCTCGGCTTCGGGGTACGCGATGCGGGCGCGGTAGACGAACCCGTGATTGGGATCATCCGACTGCTTCTTGTGGCGGCGAGAGTCCCAGATCTCTTCGATCTGGGTCTCGGCGGCGGTGGGAGGACCTTCGAGAGGGATCGCGATCGCGCTGAAGTAGCTGCTCGATACGGCGCTGAAGCGGCCTTCTCCCGGGGTGCGGCGCCACTTCTCGGAGGTGAACTCCTTGTCCTCGAAGTCCTTGGGCTCGAAGTCGGTGGGGAGCTGGCGGTCGGTGCGCTCGTTCGTGGACGCCACGGTCTCCGTGGCCCACTCGGTCGTCGGCTGGAGGAAGCTGCCCGTGGTCTCGTGTTGGGCGTGGTAGGCGGTCTGCTCGATCGCCAGGCGGTGCTTGCGGGGCTCCGCGGCGAGGTTCTTCACGCTGACCGTGACGGCGAGCTCGTAAGGCTTGCCGGTGGCGGCGACGTCCTTGACCAGCTCGGAGGTGGCGTCGGTGTACGTGAACGTGCAGCGCTTGCCGTCCTGGGCCGTGAGCTTCCAGTCGAGATCGTTGTAGGGGACCTGGTGCGGCGCGTCTCCGATCTGGCGGAGATCGGTCCGGAGGGGCATGCGCGACTCGGCCGAGGTGCTCACCAGATCGATGGGGCGGGTGACCTCCTTGCCCCCCTCGTCCCTGGTGACCTGGTACTTCGGCAGGGTCAGCCAGAAGTGGCGGAGGGAACCTCCGCGGCTCGACAGCTCGGCCTTGAAGCGTTCGCCGTCGATGACGCAGACCTCTTCTGCGCCTCGCTGCGGCGGCTGGACGTCATCGCGGAGGGTGCCAAACGGCTGCCGCTCGACCTTGCTCTCTCCGAAGAGCTTCGGACCGAACTGGATGAAGAGCAGGGCGACGAGGCCGATGAACAGCCACTTCAACAGGTTGCTGCGTTCCATGAAATCCTTCGGATCGTCCCGTCATCCTGCGAGTCACCCAGGATGTGTCTCGGTGCTGCCCTGCATCCAGAGGTGAATCAGCCGCGCGCGCCGGAGCAGGACACGTCGAGAGAGGGCGGGGAGTTTCTGGGGGCCCATTTATGGGTTCGCCCTCTCGGCGGCAACGAAAGCAAGCGGTGCTCTGCAAGAGCACACGCTGGCGCGGTGGCTGGACGCGTCCTCGGCTCGTGAGCCCTCACCCGGTATCGACCGGACCGCCACACCACGGCGGGGAAGAGGGGGGGGTGGGGGGTCAAACCCACCGGGATGGAATGGGTGACACCTACACAGTCGCTTGAGCGAAAGCAAGCTTCCCCGCAGCGCTCCGTGGCCCACGATGCACGCCGCGGCATACCTGGAACAGGAAGGCTCGAAGCGGCAGATCGGGCCCAGGGTCGCCAGGATGAGCTTCGAGAGCGTCATCTGGTAGACGCGGATCAGCGCGAGGAGAAGCTTGGCGACCATGGCTCGAACACGCGGGTAGAGCTTGGGGCGCCCACTATCGGCGCGCAAGGTCCGAACGTGGCGCCCCCGGCGGTACTGCGGTCGCGGCGGCGCTGTGAGCCGCCCTGAGCGCATCTTCGCCGCGACGCCTGATGAGCGAAGCCATTGCCTGGAGCTCGGCCTGCGCTTGCTGGAAGGAGAGGAGGTGCGCTCCGGAGCGGATGATCACCACGACGTCGAGCCCGTTCGCGAAGAGCGACGTGTTGTGCCGGAACACCTCGCGGAGCACCCGCTTTGCGCGATTCCGTTCAATGGCACCGCCGACTTTACGCGACGCCACGACACCGAGCCGCGCCAGCCCCTGTGCATCCGTTCCAGCAGCGAGCAGCCAGAGGTAGTGTCGGGTCGAGACCCGAACTCCGCCGTCCTGAATACGGACGAAGTCGGGTCGCTTCCGGATGCGCTGCGCCCGCGTGAGGCGCCCCATCGGGGTCGGTTACTTCTGGTAGATCGACGGGACGAGGCGAGCCCGGCCCTTGCGGCGCCGGTTGTTGATGACCTTGCGGCCACCGGAGGTCGCCATGCGGGCACGGAAGCCGTGCGTGCGGGCGCGGCGAGTGTTGTGAGGCTGGTAGGTGCGCTTCATCGCAATAATTCCTCGGAAGTAGAACGCGTGGTGAGGCGTGAGCGCTCACGGAGCCGCGGGCCGCGCAAGTAAGCACAAGGGTTGAGGTGGGTCAACACTGGGTTCCATCGGTTCAGGGGTGGAACCAGGCCGGGAGGAGTCGAGAGGGGAGGGAAGCCATGTTCTTTCGCCCCTCACGGAGTGGCTGGTGTAGCCTCCGGCTGCGCGTATGACCCACTGTCTGCGCGAGAAAACTGCCTGACGGCGCATGCGGGCGGCCCCCTCGGAGCACTGTGCGCGGGTGCGCTGGTGCGCTGGTCAGAAAAGGGAAAGCGTCTTGGAGGATCCGGGCAAGATGGGTCGACAGGTGAAGGCGGAGGAGACTCCGGCCAGCGGTGCACGAGGACGTCGGTCCGCGTCGCGCTGGATGCTCGCTGCGCTCGGCGTCGTGGCGGGCGGGGCGGTCGCACTGCACTCCTCGGAGGCGAGCGCCCAGCAGGCGACGTTCTATCTGGATCGCCTCTACATGGCCGGCTCGCCGGACGATGGCATCGCGCTCTGGCGTCCGCAGATGTCGCCCGAGACGCGGTTCTATGGACAGCTCGGTGTCGGCTTCGGCTTGAACCCCCTGCGCAACGAGAACGTCTTCGACGAGGACCCTCCGGCCGGGAGCACGCCCGTCTCCACGCAGCTCATCACGTACCTGAACGCAGGCGTCGAGCTGTTCGACCGCTTCGGCTTCCAGGTGGCGCTCCCGTTCGTCGCGGTGCAGACGGCGGACCAGGCCTCGCCGAGCACGGCGGCGCTCATGGATCTGCGGTTCGATGCGCGGTTCATCGTCTTCCGCACGAACGACAGGTTCTTCAAGCTCGGGCTGAACGGTAGTGTCTGGGCGCCGACGGGTGACAGGTACTCGTTCAGCAGCGACACGCAGACGACCGTGGGGTTCATGGTGTCCGGCGAGCTGGATTTCAAGAAGCTCTTCGTGGTGCTGAACACCGGTCCGCACTTCCGGAAGTCGCAGGAGCTGATCGACTTCACCACCTCGTCGGAGTGGCGGTTCGCTGTGGGTGCCTACGTGCCCTTGCGTGATGGTCAGGTCCGCCTGGGGGCGCAGATCTTCGGGTCGACCGGGATCGAGGAGGGCACGTTCTTCTCGGGAGCCAACACGCCCATCGAGTGGATGCTCGACGGACGCCTCTACTTCGGCGCGAAGAAGCAAGGCTGGGCGGGGCTCGGTGGCGGGACGCGGATCACCGCGGGATACGCGCCAGACTTCCGCGGGGTGCTCCTCGCCGGGTACTCGTTCGGGATCCGCGACACGGATCCGCCGTCTCCGGGCAAGCGCTGGAAGAGCCAGAAGTTCTCCGATCACGGCGCGGATACGGACAAGGACGGCTTGCCCGACGACGTCGACCTGTGCCCGACGGAGCCCGAAGACGGGAAGCCGCCGAACACGGACGACGGCTGCCCGTCGCTGCCCGATCGCGACGGGGACGGCATCCCGGACAACGTGGACAAGTGCCCGGATCAGCCGGAAGACTTCGACAAGATCGACGACACGGACGGCTGCCCGGAGGACGACGCCGACGAGGACAAGATCCCGGATGCCCAGGATGCCTGCCCGAAGGAGCCCGGAGAGCCGAGCCCGGAGCCGGCGAAGAACGGGTGCCCGCAGTTCATCCGCCGGATCTCGGGCTCCAGCGAGATCCAGATCCTGAAGCAGGTGCAGTTCGCGACGGGAAGCGCGGTGATCCTGCCCGGCAGCTATCCCATCCTCGACGAGGTGGTGCGGCTTCTCAAGGTGAACCCCGAGATCCTCCACCTGGCCATCGAGGGACACACCGACAACCGGGGCTCCGATCAGCTCAACGAGAAGCTCTCGGCCGACCGTGCGAACTCCGTGCTCAAGTACCTGAACGAGCGCGGCGGCATCGAGGCGGGCAGGCTCTCGTCGCAAGGCTTCGGCCCGAAGCGACCCATCGCCGACAACAACACGGCGAACGGGCGGCAGACGAACCGGCGCGTGGAGTTCCACATCCGCAACCGCGCCGGGGACGCGGCTCCCACGGACGGTCAGGGTGACCAGTCCGGAGGAAGCGCTGCGCCGTAAGCGCCCGCCGCCCTCGCCTCTCCTCACCGCAAGCCTCCTGGCTGGCGCCCTCCTGGTCACGGGAGCGTGCCGGCCAGACCGAGGGACTCCCTTCCGGTGTACGTGCACGTTCACCACGGACTTCGATGATGATGTCCGGCGGAGCGTGGAGGTGTGCGCCGAGGACCGGGAGCGCTCCGGAGAGGTGGCCAGGGGCTGCGCGCAGTCGGGGGCGCCAGGGCCGGTTCAGGCGTGTACCTGCTCCGGGGCAGGCGCCGAGGGGAGCTGCGAAGTGGGGCGATGCGAGATGACCGAGGAGTGAGGCGCTTCTCTGGTCCCAGCTCGGGGTGACCCGAGGGCCGGGAGGGCGCCGCCGAGTCAGGCGCGTTCGAGGACGAGCGCGCAGTTGTGGCCGCCGAAGCCTGCCGACAGCTTCACGGCGTAGCGCAGGTCCACGGGGCGTCGGGTGCGGACCACCTCGAGGGAGAAGGCGGGATCCAGCTCGTCGAGGTTGATGGACGGATGCAGCTCCTGGTCGCGCAGGGAGCACACGACGGCGATCGTCTCCACGGCACCAGCGCCGCCGAGCATGTGTCCGAGCATCGACTTGGTCGCGGAGATGGGGATCTGCGAGAGCCGCTCTCCGAAGACCTGGCGCAGTGCCAGCACCTCGGCAGCGTCACCCTGGGGCGTCGAGGTGGCGTGGGGGTTGATGTAGCCGACGAGCGCCGGCTGGAGTTCGGCGCGCTCCAGGGCTCTCGTCAGGGCCATCGCCAGTCCGGCGCCGTTGGTCTCGGGTCGGGTGAGGTGCGTCGCGTCCGTGGTCATCCCGAACCCTGTCACGTAGGCGAGGGGCCGCGCGCCGCGTCGCAGGGCGTGCTGCTCTTCTTCGAGGACCAGCGCGCCCGCGCCTTCGCTCATCACAAAGCCGTGGCGGGTGCGATCGAAGGGCCGGCTGGCCCGGGTCGGGTCGCCGTCCACGGCGCGCGCCAGCGCCCGGGCATTGCCGAAGCCGGCTACGGTGTTGAGTCGGGTGGCTGCCTCTGCGCCCCCTGCCACCATGATGTCGGCGTCGCCCGATTCGATCATCAGGGCCGACGTCGCGATGGAATGCGTGCCCGTGGTGCAGGCGCTCGCCAGGCTGTAGGAGGGACCCATCAGGCCGTAGCGGATGGAGATCACGGCCGTCGCGCTGTTGGGCATGACGCCGGGGATGAAGAACGGGGAGACGGCGCGGGGGCCGCGCGCGGCGCTGCGGGCGATCTGCTCCTCGAAGATGTCGACGGAGCCCATGCCCGTGGACATCAGGCATCCGTAACGGAACCGCGCACGATCGGTGGTGGGGACGCCCTCCGAGGCCGCCTCGTCGTCGCTCGCGGCCGGGTCGTGGACGGGGGCGAGGCCTGCCTGGGCGAGCGCTTCGGCGGCGGCGGCGACGCTGAAGTGCGTGACCCGGCCGTAGATCTCGACCTCCTTGGGAGAGAGGAAGCGCTCGGCGTCGAAATCTCGCACGCTCGCCGCGATGTCGCTGCGGAGCTTGTCCGTGGGGAAATCACGGATCTTGTCGACGCCCGAGCGTCCATTCAGCAGGTTCTGCCAGGTGGTCGCCACGTCGTTGCCCAGGGGACTGACGACGCCGACGCCGGTTATCGCAACGCGCCTTCGCATGGGCTCACTCTGGCGACCTTGCGCGCCGTGGGGCTGGATCAGGCGACAGACTCGAGGCGCTCGCCGACCTTCCGGCAGAGATCGCCCACGGTCGAGAGCTCGACGAGATCCTCGTCGGGGATCATGATCTTCAGCGAGGTCTCCATCTGACCGATGATCTCCATCATCGTGAGCGAATCGATGCCCAGGTCGGTGATGACGGAGTCCATCGTCACGTTCGGAAAATCTCGCTTGTCCACGCGGGCAGCGACGGTCTTGAACATATCCAGGAGAGCAGCTTCATCCTTCATGGCGTCGCCTCTGGGGTCGAGAGCCCCGTTATCCATCGATCCTGCGGAGTTCGTACTGAGCGAGAGAGCTGTAATGCTTGTCGAAGGCATTGACGCACGTCGAGAGGTATCTGTCGTAGTCGTCGAATACCTTGTCGCCCCACTTGGAGCGAATGAGCGTTTCATTGAGCCGCATGCGCCGCAGCCACTCCCCGGTGGTGCGCTGGTAGTCCTGGCGGCGGGTCTTCACCGTCACCACCTCCCACCACGGATTCACGGCCTGGATGATCTCCTCCATGCGCGGGTTCAGGCCGCCCGGGAAGATCGTGTGGGTGCAGAAGTAGATGTCCTCAAGTTCCTTCTTCGTGCCCGCTTCCATGCCGCCCCAGGGGGTCATGCGCGGCGTGCGGTTGCGCAGGATGGTCTGGAGACCGAACCATGCTCCAGGGTTGGTCATGTCCCAGCAGCGCTTGAAGAAGGCGCGGTAGATGTCCACCGCCTTGCCCTGGCGCGCCTCCGCGGGCGAGCAGAGGTGGTCCATCATGCAGATGCTGATCAGGCTGTCGAACCGCTCGTCGGTCTCCCACTTCCTGAAGTCGGTGCAGACCACCTCGGCGCCGGGGATCTTCCGGGCGTTCACTTCCTGGGACTGAGCGGTGGAGAGGGTGATGCCCACGGCCCGCTTGGCGCCCCGCGAGGTCGTCACGTACTCGAGCGCCGCGCCCCAGCCGCAGCCGATGTCGAGGACCTTCTTCTCGGGGCCGACCTTCGCGAAGTCGGAGAGGATGCCGAGCTTGTTGAGTTGCGCGGCCTCCAGCGACTGGTCCGGCGACTCGTAGACGGCGCTCGTGTAGTTCATGCGTTCATCCAGCCAGAGCCGGAAGAACTCGTTGGAGACGTCGTAACTGACCTCGACCTCGGTCTTCGTTGAACCCATCCCTGCCTCCTCAGCCGGCTCCGTCAAGGAGAGGGGCAGTCGCCCCGCTCCGCGGCCCCACGTGCGGCGGCATCGCGCCACCGCTGTCCTCGGCGACGGCGAGCTCCAGCTCACCCGCCTCCAACCTCTGCTTCATCTCGCGGCGTCGCACCTTGCCGCTCGACGTCTTGGCGAGCGTCCCGCGCTTGATCAGCACCACCTCGGAGAGCTGCACGCCGACCTCCGCGCGCACCGCGCGCATCACTGCCTGCACCAGCTCTGGCGTCCTCTTGCGGCACTCGGCGACCACGACTGCCTGCTCGCCGCCGAGCGCGTCGAGGCGAGAGAATGCCACGCACTGGCCGTCGCGGATCCCGTCGACCCGGGAGACGACCCGCTCCAGGTCCTGCGGGTAGTAGTTCTTGCCGCTGAGGATGATCAAGTCCTTGGCGCGACCACAGATGTAGAGCTGGCCCTCCGCGAAGTAGCCGAGATCCCCTGTCTTCAGCCAGCCCGTGCCGAAGGCGTCCTGGGTGGAGGAGGCGTCGTTGAAGTAGCCGAGCGTGACGCTCGGTCCACGCAAGCACACCTCGCCGACCTGGCGCTCGCCCAGCGTCTTTCCAGCAGGCGAGAGGATGGCCACCTCGTGCCCGGGGAAGGGACGGCCGCAGGAGACGAGTTCCAGGGCCGTGCCTTCCGCTGCCGGCTTGGCGGTCCCGGCACGCATCGAGAGGACGTCGACGCGGTCCGTGGTGAGTGTGGAGTCTACGTCGCTGAACGTGATCGCCAGGGTCGCTTCGGCCATGCCGTACGAGGGCAGGATGCTCTCGGGGCGCAGACCGTTCTTCGCGAACCGGGTCAGGAACGTACGGAGCACGTCCGCCTGGATGGGCTCAGCCCCGCAGCCGAGGGCGCGCATGCAGGACAGATCCCAGCCGGCGGCTTGCGTCTCCGTGACGGCCCGCGCTGCGAGCGCGTAGGCGAAGTTCGGAGCGAAGGTGATGGTCCCGCGGAAGCGGTGGATCGCGTCGAGCCAGATCGAGGGGCGTCGGATGAACGCCGTCGTCGGCAGGAACATCACCTGCACCAGCGCGTACAGCGGGGCGATGACGAAGCCGATGAGCCCCATGTCGTGGTAGAGCGGCAGCCAGCTCACCCCACGATCCTCGGGGGTCGAGCGCAGCCCGTCGAACATGATCGCGTGGCTGTTCACGGCCAGGTTGCGGAACGTCACCATCACCCCCTTGGGGCGAGAGGTGCTGCCGGACGTGAACTGCAGGAAAGCGATGTCGTCGAGTTCCACCGACCACGGGGCATCGGCATCGAAGCCCGTCACGTCGTGCAGCGAGCGCTCCAGGACGATCTGGGTCGACGCCTCGGCGGCCCGGTCACTGCTCCCGATGAGGTGCTCCTCCAGCATCCCGCGGAGCGTGTCGGTCGTGACCAGCGCGCGGGCGCCGGAGGCGGCGAGGACGTGCCGCACCGTGTCGCCGTAGGTCTCCAGCTTCGCCAGCGTCTGGGGCGGGTACATCGGGACGGCCACGATCCCCGCCGTGAGCGCGCCCAGGAACGTGAGTACGAACTCGTCCGGGTCAGGGAGGATCAGCGCGACCCGATCGCCGCGACCGAGCCCTAGCTGCCTCAGCGCATGGGCGCGCTTCCGCGCCGCGAGCCAGAGGTCAGGGTAGCTGACCGAGTGCTCGTCCCCGCTGGAACGGAGGAACGTTACGGAGCGGTCCGCGTGCACCGCGTTGTCGCGAAGAACGTCGATGAGCGTGCGCATGGAGAGGGCCCGGAGCGGCCAGATCGGGCGTGACGGATGTCGTCGCGCCCCTGCGGTACAGAAAATCCTGACCACCGGCCGCTTGCGAGCGCAGCCATAAGCGAAAGCCGGGCCAGATCAAACAAAAAGTCGCAACTGGCGGGATTCAAAGGGTTTGAGCGATGTGTGCAAGGGAGACGGAGGGCGACGTTTCGGACGCTGCGTCGGAAATTCGTCGTTTTGTCGGGCAGGGGTGTGTAGAGACGTTCGCGCTTTTCGACGCTGCGCAGCGTTCCGTCATGTAGGGAGTGTCACCCTCGCAGCACGGCGCCGAAGCGGTCATTCACGACCTTGACCACGTCTCGGTGGCGCGCATCGACCTCCTCGTCGGTGAGGGTGCGTGCTCTGTCAGGATCGGTCGTCGCCAGGGGATCCCGGTAGACCACGTGGAACGCGAGGGAGCGGTGGTTGGCAGGGATGTTCTCGCCTCGGTAGAGATCGAAGATGGTCACCGACTCACAGAGGTCACCCGCTGCCTCGTGGATCGCCTTGCTCACCACGCCGGAGCCGAACTCGTCGGGTACGACCAAGGCGATGTCGCGCGTGGCGGCCGGCAGCATGGGGATGCCTCGGTAGCGGGGGGTGCGGATCCCGATGCCTTCGAGGACCCGCAGGTCGACCTCCACCACGAACGCCGGACCGCCCAGATCCAGCGCCTCGATCACATCCGGATGGAGCAATCCGAACGCGCCCACGATCTTGCCGTCGATGGAGAGCTGTCCCGCTCCGCGCGGGTGCAGGTAGGGGGAGCGCTCCTCTGCAGCCTGGTGCGCGACCTCCGCGTTCCGCCGGGTCACCCGCTCCAGGAGCTCCACCGCCACGCCCTTGGCGTCGTAGATGTCGAGCGGGACGGGAGGCGCCAGGGGAGGGCGCCTGAAGCCCGCGAGGACTGCGGCGAAGGACGGGATCTCATCGGGCAAACCGGACCCTCCAGAGGCCTTCGGGGCGGGGATGATCCGGGAGGCCGCGGTGAACATCCGCACGTCCGGCACGCCACGCCTCCGCGAGCGCCGGAGCACCTCCAGCAGTCCGGGGAGCAGCGTCGTGCGCATCATGCTGCGCTCTTCGCTGAGCGGGTTGAGGAGGCGCAGACCATCGGCAGGTAGCCCGAGTGCTTCGATGTCTCTGGGCGCGACGAATCCGTACGTGATGGCCTCGCTCAGCCCGAGTTCCGCGGCGACATGACGGACGCGGGTCTCCAGGTGACCCGTCGTCCGGGGGAGCTGCGGCCGCATCACCGGGAGCGTGCTCGGCAAGGTGTCGAGCCCGCGGACCCGGATCACCTCCTCGATGAGATCCGCTTCGAGGCTGAGATCGGGCCGGTGAGGAGGCGCGAGCACCTCGGCATAGGGGGAGCGGGGCGCGGCGGCGCTGTGCAGCGTGGGTTCTTGAAGGTGAGGTGTGCAGCCGAGCCGAGTCAGGATCTGCAGTGCCTCGTTGAAGGGGACCCTGGTCCCGAGCAACTGGTTCATCCTCTCGGAGCGGAGACGGATGGAGCGACGTGGGCCGGGGCCAGGACCTTCCAGCAGGACGCCGGGAACGGCGGCGCCTCCGCCGAGGCGCGTGAGAAGCTCGACGCCCCGCGCGAGCACGTGGGGCGTGTCCTCGATGTTCACGCCCCGCTCGAACCGGTGACTGGCCTCGGTGTGGAGGCCGTGGCGGCGGGAAGCACGGCGGACACCGCGGGGCGCAAAGTAGGCGCACTCAAGGAGCACACGGCGCGTGGCGTCGTGAATCTCGCTCTCTCCACCACCCATGACACCGGCGAGGGCGACAGCCGCTTCCCCGTCGGCGATCACGAGATCGTCCGCATCCAGCTTGCGGGATATCCCGTCCAGCGTCTGGAGCGTCTCACCGGCGCGCGCGCGTCGGACGACGATCCGGCTCCCGCGCACCCGGTCCAGATCGAAGGCATGCGTGGGGTGGCCGAACTCGAGGAGCAGCAGGTTGGTGATGTCGACGACGTTGGAGATGGACCGGATCCCGAGGCTCTCCAGGCGGTAGCGGACCCAGCTCGGCGAAGGCCCGATGGTGACCTCGGCGACCATGGCCGCGCCGTACCAGGGGCAGCGCTCCGGATCCTGGACAGCGACGCTGACGTGCCGGGTGATGGCTTCTCCGTCGAGGATGCGGGCCGGAGGCCCTGGCCGTGGCACCTCGAAGGGAACCCCGAAGAGCGCAGCCGCTTCACGGGCCAGGCCGATGTGCCCCAGGCCATCGGGCCGGTTGGGCGTCAGGCCGATCTCGAAGATGACGTCATGACAACCGGTGAGCGCGGTTCGCAGGGGCGTTCCCGGTGCGCTGGTTCCGGGCGGGAGCACGAGGATGCCTGGGTCGGCCTGGCCTTCCTTCTTCTTTGCGCTCCCGGTGAGCCCGAGCTCCATCTCGGAGCAGAGCATCCCTTCACTGCGCACGCCGCCGATCTCGCGCGCGGTGAGCGCTCCACCGAGCGCTGGCACCTTCGCACCGAGAGGCGCGAGCGCGACCAGGCCTCCCGGGTCGGGGACGTTGGGGGCTCCGCAGACGAGGCGCTGCTCGACACCGTGTCCGCGATCCACGGTGACCAGCCGGAGCTTGGGGCGGGACGGGTGGGGTTCCACCTTGCGGACCTGCGCGACGACGACATCCGCAGTCCCGGCGCCGAACTCAGCGAGCGCTTCCACCTCCAGCCCCGCCTGGGTGAACCGCTCGGCGAGCTCCTGGGGCTCCACGTCGAGGCCGGGGACCAGGGATGAGATCCAAGCGTACGAAGCTTTCATGACGTCGCCCGATTAGCACGATTTCAAGGCCGGCACGACGAAGCACAAAAGGCCAGAGGCGCCGCCCCGGCGTGCACGAGTCCTCCCGCGAGCTTCCGCGAGGAGACCAGTCACCCGAGGCGGCGCCTCTTCGGAGCTAGAAGCTCCTGAGGCTCCGCGAGGAGCGCTCACTCTCCCATCATCATTTCCTCGGGATGGATGTCGCCGTGGCCCTCCTCGGGGGGAGGCGGCTCACCCTTCTTCTCGTCGGACTTCTCGAACTTCTTGGGTTCGGCCACTGCCCAGTCGGCCGACCACGAGGAGAGCACGTAGGTGGTCCCATCTCCGCCTTCCTTCACGGCAAAGCGGCTCGACCCCTTCGAGGTCTTCCCCACCTTGATCGTGTAGTCGCCCGCGTTGTCCTTCAGGACCACCCGCACCACGCCGCCGTTCTCCACCGGGTTGTCGAGGCCGGTCTCGGACTTCTCGTCGCCGAAGTCCTCGGCGTTCAGGTTCTTGTAGGCGCGGAGCAGATCCTTGACCTTGCTCTCTTCGAACTTCTCCCACTTCTTGCCAGCGGCCTCCAGCTTCCCCTTCTTGTCACGCGGGGCGAAGGTGCCGGACCACTTTTCCTCGTTCTTCGAGAAGCTGAACTTGCCGTTCTTGTTCTCGATCTCGACCTGGATCGCGTTCGCGTCCTCGAACTTCAGGATCGAGGTCTCGCGCCAGTTCTTGGCTTCTCGCGTGTAGAGGTAGCTCGAGTAGCCGCCCGCGATCCACACGCCGTCCTGGCCGCCGAGGCGCACCATCTGGCCGCGCGAGCCGCTCTTCCCGAAGTACAGGTCCGCGGCCTTCTCGGCGCCCTTGTAGGCGACGACGTGGACCGCTTTCGCATCCGTGAGCTCGTACTGCTCGTAGGTGGCCCCGGTGCGGTCGATCGGCTCCTTGGTCTTCAGCTCCTTGAGGTTGTCGAGGAGGCTGCGGATGTTGGTGGCGTTCGCCTTGGCAGCCACCGGCTTGACCACCTCCCAGGTGTCGCCCTTCTTCTCGAGGGTGACATCGCTCTTGTCGGCGTTCTTGATCTCGAGCTTCGTGATCTTCTCGATGTCGTCCTTGGGGACGCCGATCTTGGGTAGATCGGCGGTCGCCGCGGATACCGAGTGCTGGGCCGACTCCTCCTTCTGGTTTTTCTGGGAGAAGAACAGCCCGACGCCGAGAAGGGCGAGGAGCGCGAGGGCGATATAAATTCGATGCTCGGTCTTCATGGCTCTACCGGGTGAGGCTCAGGGCCGCCGCGGAGCCGCGGCTGCCCCGAGCGCACGAAGGCTCAGTCAAGAGAGATGCGGTCGCGCGCGCTCTCGCGGCGCCGCCAGCGGAAGACTCCGAACGCCGCGAACAGCACGGCTGGCAGGAGGGTCAGGCTCGCGGAGATGCTCTTCTGCACCTTGCTGCGCTCCTTCTGGTACTCCTCCTCCTTCTTCAGGCGGACCTCCTCGTTGTCCGTCGGCTCCTCCTTGGGCCGCTGGACGTCGGAGTAGGTGAGATTGGGCTCGCCGGACAGCTTCGCCGTGGCAGCGAGCAGCGTGCTGTCGCCGCTCATCCAGTCGAGGATGTTCTTGAACGCCAGCACCGTGTTCATCAGGTAGCGGCGCGCGTAAGGATCGGCGATCGTCTGCAGGTTTTCGTCGCCGCCGACGCCGCCCATCATCGCCATCTGCGGCGGCATGGGGGGCGGGTTGCCTGCCCGCGCGAAGGGGTTCGCGAAGAACTGCGCGGCGCCGATCACCAGCACCCGGCTGGGCTCCGCGGACTGGGCGGGCGCGGACACGCCTTCGCCCTCTTGACCGCCGTAGGCGCTCTTCAGCTTGCCCTCGACCGAGATGGCGATGGCGCGCTGCGCGTACTCACCCTTGGGACGCCACTCCGGGCTGATCTTCATCTCCAGGGTCTCGTCCGTGGAGACCGTGGTGTTGGGCGACGTCCGCGCGAGCACCTTGACCTGAGCTTCAGGCTGCTTCTCCGGGTGCGGGACGAGCGGCGAGGGGAAGGGGAACGCCAGCTCCGGGATGCGGAAGAAGCCGGCGAACGAGGTGTCGAGGAGCTGCTCGTTCGGCTCGAAGCGAGTGTCCTCCTGGAGCTGCAGGATGCCGGGCGCGCGGAAGTAGAGGACCTGCCCGGTCTGGGTCGGGACCGGGAAGGCGATGGAGCGGCCCCAGTCGAGGATCGCTTCCTTCTTCATCTCCACGCCGTAGCCATCGAGCAGCTTCTCGAGACCCCAGGTGTTGAGCGTCGCCTTCATCGACGGATCGGACGCCTTGAGGTTCACCGCGCCCGCAGCCACCACCAGGGACTTGTTGCCGAGCATCAGAAACTGGTCGATCCGGCGCAGCTCCTTGTCGGTGAACTCCTTGGCTGGCTGGGTGATGATGATCCCCGCGAGCTCCTTGTTGATCTCGGATTCACCGCCTTGCAGGTCGACGTCCTCGAACTTGTAGAACGGGAAGTTCTGCTCGATGATCGGCCGGAGCGAGGCGCCGCCGGCGCCCGGACGGGTGGGGACCAGGTTCTGGTCCGTCAGCTTGATCTCGTCCTTGCCGGTGACCACGCCGAACTTCTGGTCGATGTTGTCGGCGCGGTCGCGGATCTCGCGGATCTTGTTGGTGATCCAGAACTCGAGGCCTTGCGCGTAGTCGGGGTGCAGCGTCTCTATCGCGTCCTTCTCGCTGCCATACTTGAACGCGATCCCCATGTACCCACGGGAGATGTTCATCTGGTCCTGGCCCGTCTCGCTGCCCTCGCCGACGGTCATCTCCCGCAGGCCTGCCTCCTTGGCGGCGTTGCGCTGCTCGTCGGTCTTGGCCTCGATGATCGTGTACCGGACCTTGCCGTTGCCCGCCCGCTCGTACTCGCGGAGCATGTCCTGGAGGTCGCGGATGAACGCCTCGAACTTCGGCAGCCCCCGGATGACGTAGACATCCATGTGGAGCTCCTGCTTGAGCCCCTCGGCCACGAGCCGCGCTGAACCCTTCGAGAGGGTGAAGCGCTCGTTGTTCGTCATGTCGAAGCGCTTGGAGACGCTGAAGGACAGGACGTTTGCCGCCGCCAGGATGAGGGCCACGAGGAGCAGGTAGATGCCGGTCTGTGTCGCGGCTCTGGTCTTTCGTTCCATGGCGGTTGCCTACGCCCACTTCCGGCGCTCGAGCGCCCTGAAGGCTGCCATCAGGCAGCCGATGGTGATCGACACGAAATAAACGACGTCCTGGATCGCGATCTTGCCGCGAGCGAACGGCTCGAGGCGCTTCCCGAAGCTGAGAAGGTAGAGGCCGTTGCGCACGGTCGTGCCAAACCATTCACTGGCCAGATCAGCGAGGCCGCCGATGAACTGCAGGAAGAACAGGACGAACCAGGTCATCAGGAGAGCGAGGAACTGGCTCTCGGTCAGCGCGGAGAGCAGGAGCCCGATCGCGGTCACCGCAGCGGCGTAGAGCGCGAGCCCGATGTATCCGGAGATCACCGGGCCGCTGTCGAGCGCGCCGAGGTGCCACGGCTTGAAGAACATCAGGACCGGGTAGAGCGCCGTCGCCGCGAGGAGCACCAGCATGAGGCTGTAGGCCCCGATGAACTTGCCGAGGATCACCTCGTGGTCCTTCACGGGCAGGGTGATCAGCATCTCCAGCGTCCCGCTGCGCTTCTCCTCGGCGAGGAGGCGCATCGTCACCACGGGAACGATGAATGCCAGGAGGATCGGCACGATCTCGAACATCCTCGTGAGCGAGGCGCGTCCGACGTCCCAGAAGGTGCCCCCCAGGAAGGTGCCCCCCACCAGGAAGAAGAAGACGCCCAGCACGACGAGGCACAGGCACACGACCACGTAGGCCAGAGGTGAATCGAAGTAGGAGCGGAACTCCCGCTTCGCGATTGTCAGGGTGGTGCTCACGGTTCAGCCCTTCTTGTCGTTCTTCGCTCGGGGGCCTTCCTCGGCCTCCTCGTCCGCGCCGTCGTCTTCGTCGGCGCCGTCCTCGCTACCGTCCTCATCGGTCTCCTCATCGTCGGCCGCGTCGTCGTCTCCCTCTTCGTCTTCATCGACGAGCGGGCGCCCGCGGTCACGACGCTCGTCACCCTTGGTGAGCGCCTTGAACACGTCCTCGAGGCTCTGCGAGTCACGCCGCATCTCCAGGAGGAGCCAGCCCTTCTGCACGATGAGCGCGAAGAGCTCGGGCCGGATGTCCTGTCCCAGCGCTCCGAGGAGCTGGAAGCTATGCGCCCGGTCGTCGGTGGGCAGCTCCGAGACGCTCGTCACGCCCGGGAGCTTCCGGAGCGCCTCCTGCACCTCCTCGGCCGACGGCGGCTTGCGCGACCCCGCCCGGTTTCCCTCACCGCCCTCGAAGAGCTTCTGCTCGTGGACGGTGATCACGTAGCGGACCTTCCCGCTCCTCGCGCGGACGTCGTCGAGGTTGCCGTCGGCCACGACCCGCCCCTTCGACACGATGATCGCCCGGGCGCACGCGGTCTCGACCTCGCTGAGGTTGTGCGTCGACAGCAGGATCGTGCGCTCCTTGCCGATCTCCTTGATGTAGCGGATGACCTCCGCCTTCTCGTTGGGATCGAGATCGCTCGTCGGTTCGTCGAGGATGAGGATCGGCGGATCGTGGACGAGCGCCTGCGCCAGCCCCACCCGTTGCCGGTAGCCGTGCGAGAGGGTGCGGATGTCGCGACCCAGCGATTGCGCCAGGCCACACACCTCGACGACCCCCTTCATCCGCTTGCGGAACACCGAGCGATCCAGGTTGCGCATGTCGGCCACGAACGAGAGGTATTCCCACACGCTCATCTCACCGTAGAGCGGCGCACGCTGCGGCAGATAGCCGAGCTTGCGCCGCACCTCGAGCGGCTCATCGAACACGTCGTACCCGTGCACCCGCGCGGCGCCGGAGGACGCGGAGATGAAGCAGGTGAGGATGCGCATGGTCGTCGACTTCCCCGCCCCGTTGGGGCCGAGGAACCCGACGACCTCGCCGCGATGGACCTCGAAGCTCACCTTGTCGAGCGCGCGGACTGCCCCGTATCGTTTGGTCAGCGCGCTTGCCTCGATCATCACATCGCCCGTCAAGATCGACCTCCTTTGAGTTCCGGAAGAGCGATTGCTCCTCCGAAGAACGTTGCGTCTGCCCCCAGCAGTGGCCCGGTATACCCGGGCATGCACCGTGTCCGCGACCCGTCTCCACCGTGTCCGGCAGCGTCGCGCACATCCCTTTCGGGCTCGCTTGATACCACCGGAGAGCGAGGCAGGGACTCCTGCTTCACCCTGTCACGGCACCCATTTCACTGGATCTTCCATTATCCAGGTCATGGGCCGCGCCATCCTAGCGGTGGACGGATCTCTGTCAACATGCGGCGCCGGCATGAAGGCACGGCCGAAGGCGTTTATTCCGCGTCTGTCACCGGCGGAGAGCCATCGAGCCGGCGGGGGAAGCTCCTCCTCTTCCCCGTCCTATCCACCGGGAATCGTGACACTTCCCTCTGTCCCCTCGGCGCCATCGCCATCCAGGATCGCCTGGGCGACCGCCTCGGGCCGCTCCTCGGGTACCCAGTGGCTCACGCCCGGCAGCCTGCGCACCTCGAGCCGCTCGACGAAGCGCCCTGCCGCGTCGGCGAGTGCCGGGCGCAGGACATGGTCCGCCTCGCCCCAGATCAGGGTCGTGGGCACGACGAGCCGTTCCATCATCGCTGCAAACTCCGGCCGTCGCCCCCAGAGGAGCTGGCGGTATCCCTCGACTACCGCGCTGGCTCTGCCTGGACGCGCGAAGGCACCCCGATAGAACGCGAGGTCTGCCGGGTCGAAGGTTCCTGGCGGCGCGGACGAGGACATCATCCACAGAAAGAGCGAGGCGTGGGTCCGCTCGATGAGCTTGTCGACGAAGGGGACCTGGAAGAGGGCGACGTGCCACGCACGAACGAGCTGCGAGGGGTGGAGATACTCCTTGATCGCGCCCGGGTGCGGCGCGTTGATCACCACGAGGTGCCGCAGATCTTGGGGCCGACGTGCGGCCAGGATCCAGGCGAGCGTACCTCCCCAGTCGTGGCCGGCGAGCAGCACCCGGGTGTCTCCGTCCGGCGAGACACCTGGCGGGATAGAGCGGCTCACGCGCGGCCCACCAGCCCTGCCGGCGAGCGCCTCGGTGTACCGGCTCCGCGCCCAGTCGACGGTGACCTGGAGGTCTCCTGCCAGCGTCGCGACGTCGTAGCGTCTGCTCAGGGAAAGAGCGCTCGCGCCGTATCCGCGCAGGTCCGGCGCGATCACCCGGTAGCGCTCCTTGAGCAGCGCCATCACCCGCCGCCAGGCATACGAGAGCTGCGGCGCGCCATGAAGCAGCACCACCGGCCGCCCAGCGCGCGGTCCCCCCACGACCAGCCGCAGCCGCGTGCCGTCCACCCCCCCGATCTCCACGTTCTCGAAGCCGTAGGGACGCGGCCAGTCGCGCACCAGATCGTCGGGAGAACTCATGATGGCGACCTAGGTAGCTGGAAAGTCCCGAGCTTACCAGGTGCTGAAGGCAGGTCCACGCACGCTTCGTTCCGCCCCCTTCACTTTGCGGCGTCTCTTGACCGGGCTCGCGGCTGAGGCTAGTCGAGGCGCCTCGTGCCCCTCATCGTTCAGAAGTTCGGCGGGACTTCGGTCGGCTCCATCGACCGGATCCGCAGCGCGGCAGCCCGGGCCCTCGCGACCCAGCGCGCCGGCAACGACGTGGTGGTGATCGTCAGCGCCATGGCCGGGGAGACGAACCGCCTCCTCGCGCTCGCTGGAGAGATCTCGCCTCTCCCCGACGCCCGCGAGGTCGACTCCCTCGCCTCCACGGGCGAGCAGGTCTCCGCCGCGCTGATGGCGCTCGCGATCCAGGCCCAGGGGGGCAAGGCCCGCAGCCTGCTGGGCCATCAGCTCAAGATCCTCACCGACAGTGCCTTCTCCAAGGCCCGGATCAAGGCCATCGACGCCCAGCGGCTCCACGACACGCTCGGCCAGGGGACGATCGCCGTCGTCGCCGGTTTCCAGGGCGTCGACGACGCCGGCAACATCACCACCCTGGGTCGCGGGGGCAGTGACACCAGCGCCGTCGCCGTCGCGGCAGCGGTCGGCGCCGCGTGCGAGATCTACACCGACGTGGATGGTGTCTACACCACGGACCCGAACATCTGCCCGACGGCGAAGAAGATCGAGCGCATCAGCTACGAAGAGATGCTCGAGCTCGCGTCCCTGGGCGCGAAGGTCCTGCAGATCAGGAGCGTGGAGGTTGCGATGAAATACGGGGTTCCAGTGCACGTGCGCTCATCATTCTCGGATGCACCCGGGACCTGGGTGATCGGCGAGGAACAGTCGCTGGAGAAGGTGACCGTGACGGGCGTCGCGCTCGATCGCAACGAGGCGAGGGTGATGCTCGTCGGCGTCGCCGATCGCCCTGGCATCGTCGCGCAGACCTTCGGCGCGCTGGCCCGGGAGAACATCAGCGTCGACATGATCATCCAGAGCCCGTCGGTGCACGCCATCCAGCCCGGGAGCGACGAGGGCTCGATCCGTACGACGGACGTGACCTTCACCGTCACCAAGGCCGACCTCCCCCGCGCCCAGCACATCATGGAGAGCCTCACGGCCGCAGTGGGTGCCCGCGAAGTGCGCTACGACGAGGACATCGTCAAGGTCTCCATCGTGGGCCTCGGCATGCGCTCCCACGCCGGCGTCGCGGCCCGGATGTTCGAGCTGCTCGCCGCGGAGAGGATCAACATCGAGGCCATCTCCACGAGTGAGATCAAGATCTCCTGCCTCCTCGCCACGAAGTACGCCGAGCTTGCCGTGCGCGCGCTCCACGACGGCTTCGGCCTGGGCGCGAACACCTGACCGCGCACCGTTTCCAGCTTCGGCCCTGAGGCGAGGCGCAACCACCCGCCCTCGACCGGGCGCGACAGCAACACCTGCTGCCCGAGGCGCTGCGTGAGCCCGCCCTCGGTTCGTCCGCATACGGCGCTCAGAGAGCGGCGAGCTCCGCGAATGCAGGAGGTGCAACGATTTCTACGCGGCCGCACGCTGACACGTGCACGTCACCCGATAGACGCCTCTAAACGAAGGTCGATCACGGTGAGCTGTGGTAGGGTGGTGTCGCCATCCGCGAGGCGCTCTTCACGTGATCGTCCGACGGTTCTGGCTTCATTCCTTGAAGCGCGCGGCCCGGCTTGTTCGGCTCTGCACGCTGATCCGGAGGTTCCCATGCAGCATCGTCAGTTCGGGCTCCTTGGTATGGGCGTGCTCTTCTCCTCGGCGATCCTCGCCTCGGTCATGGCCGGATGTCAGGCCGAGAGCAGCAGCAGCGGTCCTGGCGGCCCTGGTGGAACCGGCGGGAGCGGTGCAGGAACCACCTCCACGTCGACGAGCGACGGAGGCGGCACGCCCGGAACCGGCGGGACGGGGAACGTGGGCGGCGGCAACGAGGGTGGCGGCGGCGGCACTACCCAGCCCGACCCGCCCGATGCAACGATCCAGGACATCGCGAGCGGCGTGATCCCGGCAGGCGTCGACGTCACCGTGCGTGGCGCGGTCGCGATGAGCTGGAAGTTCCTTGTGTCGAAGGGCAGCTCCGGTTCTTGCCTGTGGGGCATCTTCCTCTCGGCACCGGGCCTCACGGAGACCGCGGCTTACTCCGGCATTCTCGCGCTCTCCTACGGAACCAATGCCGTCACCAACGAACAGGGCCAGGACTATTGTCCAATCCTCGGGCAGGCGCCTGCCGGGGACGCTTTCCCCGATGACGTAGCACCCGGCGACGTGCTCGATGTGGTCGGAGAGAGCGACTCGTTCCTGCTGACTACCTGCGCTACTCAGCCGCCCGGAAACAACCCCAGTCAGATTCCGCAGCGCCAGCTGGCGAAGGTCAGCAAAGTCACGGTCGTCGGGACTGCGACCGTGCCCGAGCCGCACCTGCTGTCGGCAGAGGACCAGGCCAAGTTGTCGTCGCCGACCGACGCGGCATTCCACAACATGTGGGCTGGCGTCAAAGTCCAGATCCAGGACGTGACGCGCGTTCCCGCTCCCTCGGGAGGCACCTACCTCTACGTCGGCTTGGGGGCTGGTATTCCTAGCCTCGAAGTGACGAGGAAGGCGTGGTACCGACCGCTCACGACCGACGTATGTCACAAGGATGCGATGTTCTCCGAGACCCAGGCCTTCGATTCCATCGAGGGGTTCAGCGCCATCGACTTCTGCTCGTGGAAGCTCTTCCCCGCTGACAAGTGCGCTGATTTCGTCCCGCCGAGCACCGACTGCGGCACCACGACGACCTGCAATCCTTGACCGACGGGTAGCGACATGAGGTGGCCAGCAGATCTCGATGCTGGCCGCCTGCGTTGGACCCGTCCTCTCACATCGCGCGCCACGCGCTGTACGGCTTGGACCTCAAGGTGCACGCTGTGTGGGAGGATGCTCTTGGTTTTTACTGGCCAATTCGCATCACGAAGATGTCGCTGCCACCCACGGCATGACCGCTGTAGCCACCCAAGCTGAACCCGCCAGCCATCTCGGCGGCGATGACGGTCTCTCCGCCAGCAACAGAGGCAACCGCTCGCACCTTCTGATCTGCGGAATCACCGACGGCCTTGCTCCATACGTGGGATCCGTCTGGTGCGAGCTTCACGAAGGCGAGATCTGTCCCACCAGAGCCGCCGATGGGGCCAGCACCGAAATTCACTGGCTCCGAGATCTGCACAGCAAACACGATGCTGCCATAGGTACCTACGCTCAGCAGGGCTGAGGTCTCTGCCGCGGAGCTTCCGTAGGACTTGCGCCAGATGACGTGACCTTCTGGCGTCAATTTGACGATGAAAATGTCGGTCAATCCGGCGCTCGTGGAAGGCTGACCGTTGAAAAACACGACACCTGCATTCTCGCCAGCGATGATGATGTTGCGTTCATCATCCACGACGAGATCCGTGCCCCGCTGATCGCCATCACCGGCAAACTGCCCCTGCCGTACGAATTCTCCCTGATCGGAGAATTTGACGACGAACGCGTCTGAGTCGCCGCTGGTCACCATGTCGCTGCCGCCGAAGTTGATCGATGGATCGCCGTAGCTGCCTCCGAAAGCCCCAGTGATGATGACCTGGTTCTCGCCATCGATGACAACTCGGCCTGCATACCGCTCTCGTATGGACTCGGAGTAGGGGAAGTTCTTGGACCACGTGACGGCCCCACCGGCGTCGTACTTGCGAAGCCACAGTCGCTCGGCAGGGAGCCCGCAGAGATCCTCGCAACTGCCCTCGCCGAATACGTACACCTCATCCTGCTCACCAATGGCTGGCCTCGTGATCCGGGTGTCTTGCTCGCCATTCTCGTAGGCGACACTCCAGTGAACATCGCCGTCGGGGCTGAGTTTGGTGATAAAAGCGGCAGAATAGGCTGACTCACTGGTAGTCAGGGTCTGCTCGTCGAAGGAGATGGCTTGCGAGAAGGCACCTGTCATGACGACGTTGCCCATAGAGTCGATGGACAGGCCACTGACCGTTACGAAAGGAGCCCCGAATCGCTTGCTCCATACCGGGATTCCACGAGCATCGAGCTTCGCGAGGTAGATGTTGCGAAAGTCCTCTTCCAGAAGTGGATTATTCGAGCCGAACGTGAGCGTTCCACGGAAGCTCCCCGCGACATAGGTATTGCCGCTCTGGTCGACAGCGACGTCGCTCACTCCTTGCTCGGTGACATCTCCGAAGGTGTGCGCCCAGAGCAGGCAATCTTTCCCGTCACAGTTCTCATCGCCAGGATCCGCGCAAGTCTCCAGCGCGGGTATCACCTGTCCCTCGCACGCCCCGTAGATCCCATCAATGTCGCACGTCGTCGTTCCTGGCCGACAGATTCCGAGCTCCTCGGTCCCCGGAGGGCCTTCGTAGCAAGTCGCTTCCACACCGGGTGAGCATGTACCCCCTCCGGCACTCCCTCCCTCTCCTCCATGTGCAGGAGGAGTATCTTCGAACTCGTCCAATTCCAGCAGCCATCCGCAAGAGGGAACTGCCAAAGCTGTGCAGACCAGACCCCCGAAGCTCCCCCTTCTCCACAGCGATCTCCGACTCACAGCTATCTCCCGGCAGTGCCCGCGCTGCTCTCAAGGAGCGAGCGTGCCGACTTCCCGGCGAAGCTGCAAGTCAGGAGCGGACCTCCGCCGCGCGTCCCTCCCTTCGCGAATTGCAAAGCGAAATGCAGGACTGCCGAAGGAAGAGGGAGCCAGCGGCTCCACCTGCGCGTGCGACGCCCGCCTCTTGGGCTCGTGAAGCCTTCGCTCAGCGGCCGCGGCGCTTCACGTCTGGAAGGGCATCCGGCGTCAGCGCTCGCCCTGCGCGTCCCGAGGACGTGTTCTTCCTGGTTGCGCCAGGAACGGCGTCCGGCAGCCCTTCCGGTGTCAGCACAGGGGTCGGTGCGGTCGGAGCGGCAGCGACGCCCCCTTGCGGAACCAAGGCGCCCTGCTTTCCTGCGGCAGCCGCGCCGTTGCGCACTGCCCCTGCTTGGCCTTGCTCGACGCGAGCGGCGGACTTCGCTGCCACAGGCGCTCCCGCCGACGCAGGCCGTCCAGCCGCAGCGGGGGCGCCTGCCCCTGGTTGCTGCACGCCCTGCTCCGTCATCCCGCCCCGTCCCCCTGCGAGCTGTGCCGCCCACCCGGGGAGCGCGCGCAGATCCAGCGGTCCGTGCAGCGCAGCCATGGCCAGACCCGCACCCACCACCATGGTGACGCTCGCAGCGATGATCGCGCCCGCGCCACGGCGCGCTGCGCGAGGTCGAGCCGGAGGCACCGTGGGAGGTACCCAGGGGGAGAGCGGGTCCGACGATGACGTCGCCCATGGACTCTGCTGCACCGCGGTGGCCTTCAGATCGTCCTCGTCCATGTCCTCGGCGAGATCTTCTTCCACCTCGATGCTGGCCCAGGCGTCCACGTCCTGGGGTGGGCTTGCCTGACGGAGAGGTCGACGAAGCAGCGATCCGCTCACCACGGCGGGCGGCGCATGCTGCCTGGAGCGATGGCCGGCCGGGAAGAGCGGCACCTCGTGCCGTGGCGGCGGTGCTGGTGGGAGCGGTGCGGCCAGGACCGGCACCTGCATCGCGGGCAGAGGCGTGGTGTTCATGGTGCTCTCCTCGTCGTCGAGCTCGGCCACGACAGGGATGGCGCCCAGCAGATCGTCAGGCAGTGCTGGAGCCCGCGGGATCGCCGAGAGCACGGACATCGACAGCGGAGATGTCGCCAGCTCGCGCCTCGGCTTGATGGTGCCCGCGGGGGAGGGAGGCGCCCAGCTCGGCAACGTGGATAGCGGGGGCGCGGTGCGCCAGGGCGCCTGAGGCATGTCTGGAGCTGGCGGAGGCGTGGTGTGCGGGAGCGGCCCCAGAGAGGGCGGAGGCGTGGTGCGCGGCAACGACCCGAGGGCGGGCGGAGGGGTGGTGCGCGGCAGCGGTCCGCGCGCCGGGGGAGGGGTGGTGCGCGGCAGATGCCCGAAGGCCGGCGCAGAAGGAGGCGTGATGCCCGAGGAGGGCGGCTGCACCTCCGCGACGTGCGATGCAGCGGCGCGCGCGAACACCGGCGGCGGTGTGGGGCGTGGCGGGATGGCGGGCGCCTCCCCCGAGGACCGCAGGGGACACGGCAAGGCGTGGAAGTCCTGGGTGGTCATCAGCTCCTCGCCGTCCACGGGCTGGAAAGGCCGGATCAAGGCCCGGCGCCGCCGCAGGGACTCGCCGACCACCGACTCCACGTAAGCCGACACCTCCGAGTTCGTCGCGATCAGGTGTCGCTCCGCGCCCAGCGCCTCCAGCTCCTGCACGAAAGCCCGCACCGTGGCGTGGCGCTGCGCGGCTTCCTTGTCGAGTGCGCGCGCCATGATCCGGTCGATGCGCGTGTCCAGCCCGGGGACGATCGCCGACAGCGGCGGCGGCTGCACGAGGCCCACCTTGCGCACCGTGTCGGCCCACGTGTCGCCCTGGAAGAGCCGACGCCGCGCCATCGATTCCCACACCACCACGGCCATTGCGAAGAGATCGCTCTGCACGCTGAACGTCGCGCGATCGATGATCTCGGGGGCGAGGTAGGCGAGCTTCCCCTGGAGCATGCCCGACGCCTTGCTGGCGTCGTTGCAGATGTGCTTGGCCAGGCCGAAGTCCGTGATGCGGGTGGTCCCATCGAGCCCGACCAGGATGTTCTGCGGTGACACGTCGCGATGGAGGAATCCGATGGGCATGCCGTCGCGCCCTTCGATCTCGTGGACCGCGGCGAGGCCGGTGCAGGCGTCGATCGCGATGCGCATCGCCACGCGCGCCGGCAGCGGCTTGTCGGCATGCGTGCCAGCGGACAGGAGCTCCGAGAGCGACGCGCCCTCCACGTAGTCGAGGATGAGGAGCAGCTCGGAGCCGACGCGCTCCACATCCTGCACGGCGACGACGTTGGCGTGGTTCAAGCCCGAGGCCAGGCGCGCCTCGGTCCCCATCATCTTGCGCACGGCCGGATCGTGCGACAGGTGGGGGTGCGCCCGCTTGACCGCGACGAGCCGCGAGAAGCCCGCGGAGCCGGTGACTCTTCCGACGTACACCGAAGCGCTCCCGCCGGAGGCGAGCTTGAGGAGCAGCTCGTAGCGCGAGGAACCCTTGAACTCGCCGGCGCCGACCGGACGCGGAGCCTGCCCCGAGAGCCTCAGAGACGGCGCAGACGCCTCCGGGCGGCTCCCCTGACGCCAGCCGCGAGCCTGCCGATCCCCCGCGAGAGGCGGTGCGTTCCGGCGTGAGGAGGGCACGATCGGGGTCATGATCGACCCTCAGGGGATCAAGAAGGGTGCCATGCCCTGCGAAGAGGGCTTCCCAGCGATCTCGCGAACTTGCGGGAGGGGCGGGACGAGGAGGGCGGAAGGGATGGACCGGGGATGATCCAAGCCTGGGACAGGCAGTGACCAGGTCCCCGAAGTGTTCTGTCGCTTCGGGCCTGATACCTGTCGCCTCGGGAGGCGGACGAGGGCCCGGCTGGTTGTATCAGTCGACGCGCTCGCCGCGGAGGTGCTCCCGGAAGAAGCGCACCACGTGACCGTACTGGAGCACCTGGTTGTCGCGCTTCTGGGCGCCGTGACCCTCGTCAGCGAAGATGATCAGCTCCGAGGGGATCTTCTTCGCCTCGAGCGCCTCGTGCATCTGGATCGATTCGCCCGCGGGGACGCGCGGGTCCGTGGCGCCCTGGATGATGAGCAGCGGCGCCTTCACCCGATCGAGGTACGTGATCGGCGACAGCTTGAGCAGCGCCTCACGGTCCTTCTCCGGATCGCCATACTCGGAGATGCGCAGCACCCGCCGGTAGGGCGCGGTGTTCTGCAGGAAGGTGAGCAGGTTGCTGATGCCGACCACTGAGACCCCGGCGTCGTAGGCGCCGGCGAACATGGTCATCCCGACGAGCGTCGAGTAGCCGCCGTAGCTGCCGCCGAAGATCCCGACCTTCGGGGCGCGCCCACCGCTCCCCCAGTTGGCCCGGATGTACTTCGACGCGTCCTCGATGTCGGTGAGGACGTTCATGCGCTTCGGCCCATCGTCGGCGTGGATCCAGGTGCGTCCGTAGCCATCGCTGCCGCGCACGTTGGGCTCTGCCACCACGAAGCCCGCATCCACCAGGATCTGCACGCGCGGGCTGAAGCCAGGGCGTGCCTGCCCCTCCGGTCCGCCGTGAAAGAGCACGATGACCGGACAGGGATTGCCCCCGCTCGCCGAGGTGCCGGCTCCAGCGGCCGCGCCGCCCTTCGCGCAGGCAGGGGGCCGGTGCACGAACATGGGGATCTTCGTCCCGTCCCGCGCCGGGTACGACTCCAGCGTCCCCACGGCGAACGTGCTGGTGTCGATCTCCGGGGTGCTCGGCGCGTGCCACTGCGTCAGCTTCTTCGTCTGCCAGTCGAGCACGTAGCTCACGGGGGGGGCGCGGCCGGTGTCTACCGAGATGGTCGCGAACTTGCCGTTCGGCGTGGCCGAGACCACGCGCACGTGATCGGCAGCGGGCAACGTCGGGAGCGCGATCTCCTTCTGGGTGCGCGCGTCGAGGACCTTGAGGCGCGTGTAGCCATCCTCGTTGACGTGGTAGTAGATGCGCGTCTTCGCCTGGTCGATCTTGAAGTCCTCCACGTCGTGCTTCAGCTCGGGGGTGATGGGCTCGAGCTTTCCGCCCTTCCACCGGTACAGCCGGCGGTACTCCCCGAGCTTGGGCGTGAGCACCAGGATCTCCCCGGCGGCCCCGTACATGGCCTCGTGCTCCTCGCGCTCGCCTTGCCCGAGCACCGGGGTCAGCTTCTTCGTCGCCGGCTCGTACTCGAACACCTCGGTCATGTTCGCGCCCACGTCGCGGCCGAGGAGGAGGCGTCCGTCCTTGCCGATGTCGGTGAGCCGCCAGATACCCTCCTGGTCGAAGACCACCTCGCGCTTCTTCGCTGCGACGTCGTAGCGGTAGATGGCATACGAGGTCGGCTTCACGTCGTTGGCGCGGTAGTACACGTAGCGACCGTCCTCCGAGACCAGCTCGAAGATGGTCTGCACCCGCGGCTTGTGCTGGATCTCCACGAGCGCTCCGCCCTTCACGTCCTGCAGGTACAGGCCGGGGTACTCCTCGCCCTTGCGGTCGCGCATCAGGACCAGGGTGCGGCCGTCGGGCATGACGTCGGCGATGACCGTCGCGTCCTCGCCGCCGGAGAGCTGGATCGGGAAGCGCATCGCTCCGTCGAGGCGGAACACTTGCCGGGTGCCGGTGATCGTCCAGGTGAAGTAGAACGCCTTCCCGTCTGGAGACACCTCACCGGCGCCGGGCGCCCGCACGTCGAAGAGCGCCTCGATGCGGCGCGAGAGCGCCTGGGGCAGCGGACGCGCCGCATACTTGGCGAGCACCTCGGGCTTGATGCTCTCGGCGCCGTGCCCTGCGTAGGCCGGTGCCGCAGGCGTTGCTGCGGCGGGAGCAGGAGTGGCGGCGGACGGCGTGGGCTGTGGCGCCGCGGACGGGCTCGGCGCAGGCGTGGCAGGTGTCGCGGGAGGTCCGGGAGGAGCGCACCCGGCGAGGGCGGCAAGAGCAACAAACGTGATGGCGCGGTGGCGGAGCATGTGCGCCATATCGCCGATCCCGGCTGCCAGCCGCAAGCGAAAGACTCGTCTCCTTTCATGGCGAGCGCGCTGCCCTCTTGCCGCCACCGACGATTTCACTAGGGTGCGCCGAGCGCGAAGGACGGTGATGCGTTCCATGAGCCACCTGGATTCTGCGGACTGGCAAGGACGTCTTCTTTCGGCGGGCAGCGGGTACCTCTCGGTGCTCGGCCCCTCCCTCGATGCCGCGGATCCCGAGGGCCGCGTCACGCCGAGGAGCAGGCTGCACGGCGCGGCGCTCGGGCAGCTCGCGGTGCTGACCTACGAGGCCCTCGGCGGCCGCAAGCACGCGGAGCAGGTGGGCGCCTGCGCCGCTGCGCTCTCGCTGCTCGCCAAGATCGACGACGAGATCATCGATCGCCGCGACTTCCATGGCGGCATGCGTGAGCGCCGCCGCGCGGTCCGCGCCCGCACCGAGGCGTTCCTCGCGCCGAGCCTCGCCTCGCTGGGCTCTGGCCTCGCCGCCACCGCCGAGCCTCGCTGCGCGTATGCCGCGTCGGTCGGCAGGCGCCTCGCCCAGATTGCCGAGAGCCGCGTGCGTCTCCACCACGTCCTCTCGGTCATCGCCGAGGGGTGGCGCACGCAGATCGATGCCGTCGTCACCCTGAGCAGCCATCCGGGTGAGGTGAGCCTCGCCGAGGTCGCTGGCGTGACCCGGCGCATTAGCGGCGCCTGGTTCTTGATGGTCGCCCTCATCGGCGCGCTTCCCGACGACGTCTCGCGCCCCCTCACCGAGGACGAAGAGGAAGCCATCCAGGACTGGGGTTTCCACATCCAGCGCGCCGACGCGCTCGCCGACCTGCAGAAGGACGTCGACGACGGCCTCATCTCCACTTTCGCCGGCCGCATCCTCTGGGAGCGCGAGCCCTCGCGCTACCTCCCCGCCTGCCGCGCGCGCGACGCCGCGGCGCTCTACCAGATGACCGCGCAGCACCGCGTCGACGAGGCGTGCCTGCGCGGCGGCGAGCCCATCGCCTCGCTCGGAGCGCGCCTGCGCGGCCTCGGCCAGGTCCACGCCATGCTCACCTGGGTTCACGGCTACCACCTCGGCCGCTACCTCGATCATCCCCTCTGCCGCCGTCGCGGCGACGATCCTGCGTTCCGCGCCGTGCGTAACCCGGAGCACGACCTCACGCGCTCCCCCGCGACGCCCTGATCGCGCTCCTCGCCGACCCTCCGTCGCGGGGGCCGTGGTACGCTGCCCTGCCGCCTGTGGGACTCGGGGTGATTTCCGAAAATCAGCCTATGAAGCTGCGATCTAGCTGATCACTCCACCACTCCTCGGGCGGCTCTCTTCTGCATGACCACCCTGCCCGCCGCGCAGCGCCGCCTGCGCTTCGACACGGAGCGTGTCGAGCGCGAGGACCTGGTCATGTTCATCAATGCCTGCTTCGTCTGCACCGGCCAGGCGGAGTTTTACGGCACCGCGGGCGGCCAGGCCGTCTCCATCGAGTTCCTCCACGAGTACATCCTCGGCAATTACCGCCGCCTCTACGCGCGCACGCTCGCCGCGGGCATCAACCACTTCAACCAGGGCCTGATCCTGGTGAACCTCCTCCAGCAGGGGGCTCATGGCCGCGGCCCCGCCGGGCGCGCCGAGGAGGGGCGCCTCATCGCCGCCGCCCTCCGCGAGCTACCCCCGCAGCGCGCCCTCAAGATCCTGCGCCACCTGCGCGACCGCCGCGTCAACAACCGCCGCGCGCGCGCCGTCGTTCGCGACTACCTCGCCGCCCGCCCCGATCCCACCTTCGATGCCGTGAAGTACCGCGACCACGTCCGCGTCCTCGCGGCGCACGCGCACCTCCGCCTCCCTGGCGAGATGGGGGCCTTCCTGTTCACGCCGCGACGGCGCGGCGCCTACGTCACCCCGCTCTTCGAGCGATGGAGGCAGGCCCGCTACGCGCAGGGCGCCATCTTCGACCTTCCCTTCACCGTGGCCGAGGGCATCGCCGCCGCGCGGGGCCTCTCCCGCGAGGAAACCCTCCGCCGCGCGGCTCCCCAGATGACGGCCGGCGAGCAGCTCCGGCTCCAGCGCACCGCTGCGCGCGAGGGGGTCACGCTCGCCTTCGACATCGGCCGCGCCCCGCTCACCCGCCTCGCCGTGTACCTCCTCTCGCTCTCCCAGGAGGAGCGCCGCGCCCGCCGCGAGGAGCTGGACGCTGCCCTCACCCGCGCTGCCACCCGCGCCCTGCGCCGCGCCCCGGCGCCCCTCGGCCGTGTCGCCGCGGTGCTCGATCGCAGCCACTCCTCCTCGGGCTCCACCGACAAGCGCCGTCGCCCCCTCGCCGTCGCCCTCGGCGTCAGCGCCCTGCTCCGCGTCGCCGCGCGCGAGTACCGCGCCTTCTGGACCGTGCCCACGCCCGACGAGGTGCTCGTCACCCCGCGCGGACAGACGGACCTCGCAGGTCCCCTGCTCGATGCCCTCGCCTGGGGGGCCGAGGTGATCGTCATCGTCTCCGACGGCTTCGAGAACGACCCTCCGGGCACCGCCGGCGACCTGGCCCATGCCTTCCGTGCCCGCCTCGACCCCGCGCGGCGCACCTCCATCGTCCACCTCAACCCGGTGTTCGACAGCGAGCGCTACGCCCCGCGGGGCCTCGGCCCTGCCGTTCCCACCGTGGGCCTGCGCGACGCCGAGGATCTCCCGACCGTGCTCGGCTTCGCGCGCTTCGCCGAGGGCACCGCCCCGCTCTCCGAGCTGGAGCACTACCTCGAAGGCCGCGTCGCCGACATGCTCGGCCGCGGGCGTCAGGTGCACGACCCCGGACGCACGCCGGGGACGGGGTGCTAGCATCCACCGTCTCTCATCGGAGCCACCATGTTCGGAAAGTCATCTCTCGCCGTTGGCGATCGCGCCCCCGAGTTCAGCCTTCAGTCGCAGAAGCAGGAGACCGTGAAGCTCTCCGATTTCCTCGGCAAGAAGACCCTCGTGGTCTTCTTCTACCCGAAGGACGACACCCCCGGCTGCACCGCCGAGTCGTGCTCGTTCCGCGACAGCCACGACGACTTCACCGAGGCCGGCGCCGAGGTGATCGGCATCAGCGGCGACTCGGCCGAGTCCCACGGCCAGTTCGCCAAGAAGTACGGCCTGCCCATGACCTTGCTCAGCGATCCCGGGGGCCAGACGGCGAAGAGCTACGGCGTCAAGTCGACGCTCGGCATCCTGCCAGGGCGGGTCACCTTCGTGATCGACAAGGAAGGGATCGTGCGGCACGTCTTCTCGTCGCAGCTCCAGGCGACGAAGCACGTGAGCGAGGCGCTCGCCATCGTGAAGCAGCTCGAGGGCGCCTCGAAGAACTGAAGAAGCGAGGCCCTGGCCGCGCTCGGCGCGAGGGCCAGGGCGTCCGTTCGCCTCCCCGTTCAGTACCGGTCGCTGTCGTCCTTGGGTGCGAACGGCCAGGGGTGCGCCGAGATCCCGTTCACCGTCGTCCCGCCCTGCGAGAACATCGTCGCGTTGTTCATGAACTCGGCGGGGAAGTTGAGCTTCGGCTTCGACACCGCCGCGAGCGCCGTGAAGTCCTCCGGGCGCAGCTTCACGTCGAGCGCTGCCAGGTTGTCGTCGAGCTGCTGCAGCGTCCGCGCCCCGATGATGGTGGAGGCGACGGCGGGCTGGGCTTGCACCCACGCGATGGCGACCCGCGCTGGCGTGGTGTCCAGCTCCTTCGCGGTCTTCAGCAGGACGTCGACCACCTTGTACGTCTCCTCGGTCAGGGACGACTCCACCCACGCCCCGCGGTCCGCCTTCTGCTTCCCTGCGTTCTCGCGCGTGTACTTCCCGCTGAGGGCACCGCTCTTCAGCGGCGACCAGGGCGTCACGCCCATCCCGAGCTCGAGCGCTGCCGGGATGAGCTCTCCCTCCACCGTGCGCTGCAGGAGCGAGTACTCGATCTGCAGCGCCACGATGGGCGTGAGCCCGCGGAGGAGCGCGATGGTCTGCGCCTGCGCGAGCTTCCATGCGGGCGTGTCCGAGAAGCCGATGTAGCGGACCTTGCCGTCCTTCACGAGCGTGTCGAGCGCCGCGAGCGTCTCCTCGATGGGCGTGTGCGTGTCCCAGCAGTGCAGCCAGTAGAGGTCGATGTAGTCGGTCTGTAGCCGGCGCAGCGACTGCTCGCACTGCGCCACGATTGCCTTGCGCCCTGCGCCGCCGCCATTGGGATCCCCCGGGTACAGGTTCCCGAAGAACTTGGTCGCGATCACCGCCCGGTCCCGGCGCGCTCGGTCCTTGCCCAGGTAGTCGCCGATGATCTTCTCCGAGTGCCCCTTGGTGTAGGCGTTGGCGGTGTCGATGAAGTTGCCACCCCGCTCCATGAAGCGGGCCAGGATGGCTTCCGAGTCCTTGACCGATGAGCCCCAGCCCAGATCTTCACCGAAGGTCATGGCGCCCAGGCACAGGGGGCTCACCCTGAGTCCGGAACGACCGAGCGTGACGTAGTGATTGAGAGGCATGCCTGGCTCCTTGCGCGACGTCCGCGCCACGTGCGCGCACGACAGCGGCGCGCGGCGCGCATGCTTGCGCTCTTCAGCGGCGAAGACAACGCCCTGGGCGCGGGGACGCCGCGCCTCGAACCTCGCAGCGCGCCCACGTCCACCTTCACCTCCCGACGCCGACCCGGGGTACGTTGATCTCCATCCGCGTGAAAGCCAGGCCGCCTCCACCTCCAGCGCTCTCCCTCCGAGGGCTCCGCGCGGCGCCCTCGCAGGTCTTCGGCAACGTCCGCCTCACCCCGCTCCTGCGCGACGAGGTGCGCGACGATCTCCGCCTCGCCAGCCGCACGTACGAGGACCCCTTCACCATCGTTGACCTCGGCGAACGTCGCGCCTACCTCACCACCTACGCGCCTCACGCCCTCGTGGTCGGCTGGACCGACGACGGCTCACCGGTCGGCAGCTTTGGCACCACCCTCGCCGGCGGCGCCGACGGCAAGCGCCTCACGGGCCAGATCCCCGGGGTGAAGCTGCTCGACCGCATGGCCAAGCGCGAGGAGGGGAACCGCCTGCGCCTCTTGCCCCAGCACCTCGCCTTCGAGGGCTTCCTCTCGCTCCACTTCAAGGCCCCCGAGATCGCCTGGACCGAGTACTCGCGGGAGGCCATCTCCCACGGGCTCAGCCCCCGCAGTGAGATCACCGTCGGGGGCCGCGGCGTCCCTGCGCTGGAAGATGCGCTGCGCGTCTTCGAGATCCACGAGGGGCAGTGCGGCGTCCTGCTCTTCATCGGCGACGCGCTCGCCTCGGCCTTCATCGTCTCCCACCCGGACGACTACCGCGACCTCCACCGCACCTTGCTGGAGGACAGCTTCGCCATCGACCTGATCCAGGCCGCTCAGTGGAGCGGACCGAGCCCCGTGCTCACCACCCCCATCGACCCGGCGCGCGTCGCCTCGCTCGACGACCTGCGCCAGCAGCTCGCGCGCGTCAGGAGGGACCTCGCCACCTTCCACGCCGACCACGCCGGGACCCTCATCGGCCGCCCCGTCTCCACGGATGTCGTCTACAAGGCCGGCCCGTTCCAGCTCCAGCGCTTCCTCACCGAGCTGGATCCGGCGCAGGAGAACCACATTGGCGAGCTGATCCTGAGCCGTGATCAGACCGTCCAGTACGCGCGCACCTACCGGCTCTCCGGCGCCCAGACCCGGCGCGCTTACCTGCTCAAGCAGCTCGCGGCCCATGGCTGGAACCTGGAATCCACCGCCGCCTCCCTGCGCACCACGCGCGACGAGCTGATCGTGCGCCTGCATCGCGCCGGGTTCGGCTACCTCCTTGCCGAGCACGTGCTCAAAGCTGCCCAGAAGCGAACCCGCTGAAGCCTGCGCGCCGAAGCCTGCACGCTGAAACCCGCGGCGTGGCGCGGGCGCGCTCGCGGAGGCGGACCGAAAACCTCTCCCCTCCGGGCGAAAACCCTGCCCTCCACAGGCGCCCGGGTCGTTGCTACGACTGCCGGTGAAGACCTCACCCTGGAGTGCCGATGACGAAGCCTTTCGAGTTCAACAGCCGCGAGACGGCCGCCCGTTACGAGGACGAGGGACCGCGTCGCTTCGTCCCTGGCTACGATGTGAGCCACGCCATGGCGGCCACCCTCTTGCGCGACCGCCTCCGCGACAGCGGGCGGATCCTGGTGCTGGGCGCGGGGGGGGGTGTCGAGCTGTCGGTCTTCGCGAAGGCTTCCCCCGGCTGGACGTTCGTCGGCGTCGACCCCTCCGAGCAGATGCTCGCCCAGGCCGCCGACAAGCTGCGCGCTGCGCACCTCGACGACCGCGTGCAGCTCGTGAAGGGCTACGTCCCCGACGCGCCCGAGGACCCCTTCGACGCCGCCACCTGCTTCCTCACCTTCGGCTTCATCGCCGACGACGGTACCCGCCTCGACGTGCTCAGGCACATTCGCCGCAGGCTCACCGCGGGGGCATCGTTCCTGCTCATCGACTTCTGCGCCGACAAGAACTCCCCTGCCTTCGAGGCGCAGCTCCGCCTCTACGGCGCCTTCGCCCGGATGAACGGTGCCCCTGCCGATCTCGTCGCGCAGGCAGCCCGCGGCATGCGTGACGTCATGCACATCGTCACCCCCGCCCGCGAGGAGGCGCTCCTGCAGGAAGCGGGCTTCGACGACGTGACGCTCTTCTACCGGGCCTTCCAGGTCCACGGCTGGATCGCGCGGGCTTCCTAAAATCGTCCGCCGAGCTGGAAGACAGGGGTGATCTGGGCCTGGTCGAAGGTGAGTGCGCCCGCCGCGGCACCTGAACGAACCTCTGTCTCCTCGTACGCCAGCGCTGCTGCGTCGACCACGTGCGCGGCCAGCGCCCCCGCGATCCCGCCCCCCAGCGCGCCCACGGCCGCCCCGAGCTCTGCGAACCACCCGGTGCAGTTGTTCGTTGCGCACATGACGCCCATCCCGAGGAGGCCTCCGCCGAGTGGCAGGCCCAGGTTGAGCCCCAGGCTTGCCCCGGCGGCTGGCAGGTTCTCGTGGGCCAGGTGAATCGCGGGTCCGCTCAGCACGAGCACTCCGGCGCCCGTGGCCACGAGCGCGACGTCCAGCTCGTTGTCCAGCGCCTCACCCAGGGCCAGCGTCCCGTAGCCCACGCCGAGCCCGATCAAGTTCTGCCAGCCGTACCACTGCTGCTCTCGCTCGGTGCGGGGGACCATGCCCAGAGACTGTGCGGATGCTCTGCAAGGTGCGAGCAGCGCCATGACGAGCGCGGTGGCGGTGAGCAGCTTACGGACGGGCGTCACGCATCCAGGCTACACCGACCCTAGAACCGGCCGCCGTACTGGAAGATCGGCACGTACTGCGCCGGGCCTACGCCGAGACTCCTCTTTGCAGATCCCGCGGAGACCTCGACCTCCTCGAACGACAGCACCGCCACGTCGATCACGTTCGCCGCCACCATGCCTGCCGTCCCGAACACGATGCCTGCCACCACGGCTGCCAGGCCCCGATAGCTCCCGTTACAGTCGTCGATCAGGCAGTAGATCCCGGCACCGAGAAATCCTGCGCTGAGCGGCACGCCGAGGTTGAGGCCGAGGCTCCCAGCCGCGGCGCCTCCGCGCCCGTGGGCGAGATGCACGATTGGCCCGGTGAGCGCGTAGATCCCGAAGGCGGGGCCCACGAACCACCCCCTGTAGTCTTCGAACGCGTCGACGAACAGCCCGACACCCGCGAGGCTGTAGGCTGTGCCGAGTCCGATCGTGGTCTGCCAGCCGTACCACTGCTCCTCGGTGCGCACCTCCGCCTGGGCGTGTGCGGCGTCGGTGAAGGTCAGCGCAGCCAGCGCCGCGGCGGCGACGAACGAGCGCTCCACGATCTTCATCGACCTGCACGCTATCGCAGCGGACCTCGCGCTGCGACGTCACCGCATCGACATGGCGCGGCAGGGCACGCAGCCCTGGCCAGTGCTCTGTTTCCCGAGTGCGTCCCGGGTCCTCGGCTCGGCGTTCGAGGGAAGCAACGGGGGTAGGGACCATCGGGAGCGTAGGGACCCTGGGTCCCTGCTCTGGGGTACGCAGTACTAGAACCGTCCGCCGTACTGGAAGATGGGCACGTACTGCGCCGGGCCTGCGCCGAGACCGCTCTTTGCAGCTCCCGGGGAGACCTTGACCTCCTCGAACGACAGCACCGCCACGTCGATCACGTTCGCTGCCACCATGCCTGCCACCCCGCTCACGAGGCCTACCACCATGGCTCCCAGACCCTCGAAGGTGCCGCTGCACCCGTCGAACGCGCAGTAGAGCCCGGCGGCGAGGAGGCCCGCACCGAGCGGCGCGCCGACGTTGAGGCCAATGCTTCCCGCCGCGGCGTCTCCGCGCCCGTGGGCGAGATGCACGGCCGGACCGGTGAGCGCGTAGATCCCGAAGGCAGTGCCCAGGGGCCACACCTTGTTGTCATCGAACGCGTCGGTGAACAGCCAGACACCCGCGAGGCTGTAGGCCGTACCGAGTCCGATCGTGGTCTGCCAGCCGTACCACTGCTCCTCGGTGCGCACCTCCGCCTGGGCGTGTGTGGCGTCGGTGAAGGTCAGCGCAGCCAGCGCCGCCGCGGCGATGAACGAGCGCTCCACGAGCTTCATCGCCCTGAATGCTATCTCAGCAGACCTCGCGCTGCGATGTCACCGCATCGACACGGCGGGGCAGGGCACGCAGTCGTGGCTAGAAGCGCCCGCTGTACTGGAAGACGGGCCGGTACTGCGCTGGAGCTGCGCCGAGAGCGCCCTGGGCGACCCCCGTGGTGACCGGGACCTCCTCGAACGAGAGCACTGCCACGTCGATCACGTTCGCGGTCAGCATGCCGACTGCCCCGAGGATGATGGCGGTCTCGGCGGCCTTGAGGGGGCCTCTCAAGCCCCTGCAGGTCCCCACGCCGCAGGCGATCCCCACGCCGAGCAGGGCCCCGCCGAGCGGCAGGCCGACGTTGAGACCCAGGCTCATGCCGCCCTCGGTGGGCCTCTGGTGCGCGAGGTGGATGATCGGCCCGCTCAGCGCGTAGACGCCGAGCCCGACAGCCGCGATCCACTCCGTGTCCTCGTCGAGGGCGAGGCCGACACCGACGAGGCTGTAGGCTGCGCCGAGCCCGATCAGGTTCTGCCAGCCGTACCACTGCTCCTCGGTGGGGACTTCCGCCTGCGCCTGCGCCTGCGCGGCTCCGGAGGAGAGCAGACCTGCCAGCAGCACCGCGGTGAAGGAGGTCCAGGGACGCTTCATCTCGACCTTCCACCCTATCCTGGGCCGCGCCCGGCCGCGACTCAGGAGCTGACCTGAGAAGCAGAGGCGCGTCCTGTGATCCTGCCGAGCAGCTCCTCGTCTTCCAGCCGCTGTGCCATCGAGAGCGCCCGCGCCCGCGCCGAGGCCCCGTCCACCTCGCCCAGGATGCGCGCGAGCAGGTGCAGCCCCATCACCCGCAACCTCAGGAAACCTCCGTCTCCTGCGTGCCGGCACGCCGACTCCGCCAGGCGGATCGCCTCACCGCGATCTCCGAGCCGCCAACGTGCGTAGGCCTTCCCCGCGTCCCGCCGGTAGCTCACGAACGGGTCCACCTCCTCGTCCGCGATGCCCTCGTACAGCCGCAGTGCCCCTTCGTGGTCGGGCGCTTCACCCTCTCGTGGATGATTGAACCAGTACGCCTGCTGATCGACCCACCGTGCTTGCAGGCAAGCCCGCTCCGTTCCCGCGAGGCCAGTGGGGCCCTCCTCGCCAAGCACGCGGCCCACCTCCGCGAGCGCCGCCTCTGCCCGAGCCCTCTCTCCTTGCTTGCTCGCGAGGAACGCCTCGCACAGGCACGCTTCGACCCGCGCCGCAGGACTCGCGCCGGGCACCGCGCGGGCTCTCCGCAGGTGCACCCCTGCCGTGGCCATGTCGCGCCCGCGTAGCGCCACGCTGGAGAGCCCCAGCTCCACCCACACCCGCGCCCGCGCTCCGCTCACCGGCGGCCGGTCCCAGAGCCGGAGCTGATCCAGGCACAGGGAGCGCGGCAGATCGGTGAACCGGCTGTGGTACACGCCCATCCACTTCAGCCGCGCCTCCACCGCAACCGGCAGCCCGAACGCCCGCACGAGCCGCCGCCCGTGCAGACCCCCGTCGAGGTGCCCGCGCCGCCGCAGCCGCCGGAGCGCGCGCTCGATCGAGCCCGGATCCTCGGGGGTGCTCGCGAGCGACGACAGCCGGAGCGCCACCGCCGCGAGCGACCCCTGCGCCTCCACGAGGTGCTCCAGGTAGTCCGCCCAGGTGTAGCCGGGCGGCGCGGCTACACCCTCGTGTCCGGGTTCATGTCCGGGCGCGCGCCTCATGAACGGCGCATCCTCCGCGCACACTCCTTCAACGAGGCAACCGACATGACTTCACCTGACTTCACCCATTACCTGGTCATCGATCTCGAGGCCACCTGCTGCGACATGCACAGCTTCCCCCGCGACGAGATGGAGATCATCGAGATCGGCGCGGTGCTCGTCGACGCCGTGACCCTCGCGCCAGCGCGCGAGTTCCAGACCTTCGTCCGCCCCGTCCTTCACCCTCGGCTCACCGAGTTCTGCACGGGGCTGACCAGCATCACCCAGGCCGACGTGGACGCGGCTCCCCGCTTTCCTTCGGCCGTCGCCAGGCTCAAGGAGTTCGTGCGCGGCACCAACGCCCGCTTCTGCTCCTGGGGCCGCTACGACAAGAACCAGCTCGAGCGCGATGCCCACCGTCACCACGCCCAGCTCCCGCTCAGCAGCACCCACCTGAACCTCAAGGAGCGCTTCTCCCAGCAGCTCGGCGAGGCGCGCGCGTACGGCGTGGGCCAGGCCCTGCGCCGGGTGGGCATCCGGTTCGAGGGCACCCAGCACCGCGCCATCGACGACGCGCGCAACATCGCCCGCCTGCTCCCCTACGCGCTCGGCCGGGCCTCGCCTCGCCAGCAGGCAGCCCCGCTTCCGCCGCGGCCGGGGCCGGCGCGCTGATCGGAGAGGCCCTGGCGCGACCAGCGGCACGCCGTGAACCTCAGAACCGACCGCCGACATGAAAGAGTGGCGTGTAGCGCTCCGGCTGCATCTCGGACCCTGGCGCCGCCACGCCGACGGAAGTGCGCTCTTCCTCGTGGGAGAGCACGGCCACATCCATCACGGTCGCGAACAGCATGCCGGCCACCAGCCCGGCGCGCATGAAATCCGGCGTGTCATGGGACCAGTCGTCGCAGCCGAGAAGGCAGATGCCCCCTCCGGCGAGCGTCGTCAGGGTAGGCACGAGGACGTTGAGCGCCAGCGCCCCGCCTGCGGCGACGGGCCTTCCGTGCGCGAGGTGGATGATCGGCCCGCTCACCGCAAAGGCCCCGAGCCCCACGAACGTCACCGCGTCGGTCTTCGTCGTGGTGCCGGTCACTATCACGCCGCCCGACACGCCCGCTCCGATCAGGTTCTGCCAGCCGTACCACCGCTCCACCGTCTGCACCTGCTGAGCCCTTGCGCTGTCCACCGACAGCAGGACGGCACCGAGCGTCAACGCTGCGAGAAAGGCCCGGGGGCTCGTCACGACGCCGAGCCTCCTCCGCCCTCCGCGTCCTCCGGTGGCTTGCGCAGGAGCACCACGGCCCACAGCGACAGCGCCCCGAGCACGATCACCAGCAGGACACCGATGACGCCCCGGTAGCGCTCCGTCACCGGCAAGGACGGCGCCACTTCTCCCTGCCCGAAGCGCGGGTTCACCGCGACAGGTCCCATCGTCGCCTCCTTCGGTGCCTCGGACCGCTCCGCGCGCGCCAGGATGTCCTCCAGGTCGTACTGCGGCCTCTCCGCCACCTTGTCTCCCACGTACAGCCGGTGCTCTCCGGCCAGGGCGGCGCGGAACACGATCTCCCGCGACCTCACCTCGCCCTGCACTCCCCGCAGATCGAGCGGCGCCGAGTCGCCGTCGTGGATGGTCAGCCGGAACCAGCGCTTGCGCGTCACCTGCGTCGGCAGCCGCAGCGACTCCAGCGTCACCCCTGCGCGCGGCGCGATCCGGTACACCATCCCCCCGCCCACCGCGGGCCACACCTCCCGGTAGCTCGTCGCCGTCACCTCCACCCGCCGGCTCAGCTCCGACGTCCCCACGTCGAGCCGCAGCGCCTCGATGGGCACCCCCTCGCGCCCCTCTTCGCTCCCGGCGTCCAGCGTCACCACCGTGGTCTTCGTCAGCTCGTCGCGCGCCATCCCCTCGATCGCGAGCGGCACCAGATCCACCGGCGTCTCCGTCGCCGTCGTCGTCGTCCCCGGGCACGAGAACCATCCCCCCTCGATCCGGAGCCGGGCCGCGTTCTCGGCCCGATCGGGCAGCAGGGTCACCCGCACCAGCGGCGCCTCCGAGCGCGGGTAGGGGATATCGAGCATCTCCACGGAGCCCCCCGGCTGATCGACCCGGTACACGTACGGCCCTTCCGCCGCCGTCCCCAGCGCCTCGCGCCTGTCGCCCGTCTCCACCCGTGCCTGCCGCAGGAAGGAGCCGTAGCTCACCCGGAGCTTCACCCGGCAGTGCACCGATCCCGCTGGCAGCCTGAACGTCGCCTGCGAGGCCCCCTGCGCGTCCACGGTCGGATCCGACAGCTCCCCCGGGATGAGCGACTCCGCCCGCGGCGCCGCCACCGGGCGCACCACGTACGGCACCTCCCTCCCGTCCGGACCCGCGAGCCTCACATCGCTGAGCAACCCCTCCGACAGGCTCGCGCGGTAGAGCGGCGCGTCCACCGAGAGCCGGTGATCTCCCGCCGCCTCCACGCCTCCGACCGCCCTCACCGAGGCGAGCTTCGACACCCCGAGCGCTGTCACCGGCTGTGCCTCGGCGCGCCCCGCGAGCGCCCCGAGAGAAAGGAAGATCAAGCCTCCCACCGCGGCCCCGGGGGGACGCGGCGCCCCGGGCCCTCCCGCGCTCGTTCTCGCGTTCGTCCTCGCGCTCGCCCTCGCCTTCGCCGGGGGCGCCACTTCCCCCGTCTTCATCAGCGCCACGAGCCTCTGCCCGAAGCGCGCGTAGAGGAACCCGCCGGCCACGAGCAGCGCGCCGACGCCCGTCAGCAGCAGGATCTGGTAGCCCCGCTCCACGCTCCACACATCCCAGAGCGCGAGCTTCAGGACCGTCGCCAGGAACAGCGAGAGGCCCAGGTAGCGGTGCAGCGCGCTCCGCGCCGCGAAACCTCCAGCGAGGAGCGCCGTCGCCGCCGCCCCGAGCACCAGCGTCGTCGTCATCGAGAGCCTCCCGGCCTGGTCCACGATCGCCTTGTCCACATGGCTCCGGAACACTTCCCACTCTGCCCCGTCGAGGGGCACCGCGGGAGGCGCGGGCAGCGTCCGCACCGCCGAGCGCGCCTCCAGGATCGCCAGCGTGATCCACAGCGCGTGTCCACCGAGCACCGCCATCACGCAGGCTACCCGCCACCGCTCGTCCGCGTCTTTCTCCCGCGCCGCCCCCGCGAGCTGCCACGCCGAGACCAGCATCGCCGCCGACGTCCCCGCGAGCGCCACCGCGCGGGCATTGAACAGCACCGGGAGCGCCATCATCCCTTCGCGTCCCTGCGTCGCGAAGTACAGGTTCACCACCCGCCTCGCCTCCTCCACGTCGACCCCGAGCAGCCGGATCAGCGCCGCGATGAAGAGCATGCCTGCGAACGGCAGCCACATCACCTCGCGCGAGCGCGCCCCCACCGTCGCCGCCACGCACGCGAGCGCCGCCCAGAGCACGGTCACCGTCGCCCCGCTCAAACCGAACGCGATCGCCGCCGCGAACATGCCGAGCGCCTGCCCGAAGAGGAGCGATACCCGCGCGTGCGCCTCGACCCCCGTCTGGGGCCACGCCTCGGGAGCCGCCTCGGGAGCCGCCTCGGAAGCCGCCCCGGAAGCCACCTCGGGAGCCGCCTCGGGTGCCGCCTCGGGTGCCGCCTTGCGCGCCTCCCTGCGTGCCCTCTGCGCCCAGGCTTCCTGCTTCGCGCGCAGGAGCAAGACACCCACCGCCAGATCGGTGCTGCCAGCCGCCGCGGTGAGCAGCGCCCGCAGCGTGGGCATGTCGCTTCCGGTGGTCGTCAGCGCCGCCATCAGGAAGCCGAGGGGGCCGAGGGAGGCGGTGATCATCATCTCCCAGGTGACCTCCTTCCCGCGACGCACCACGTCGTCCACCACGGCGACGAGGTGCACGAGCGCCCACACCGCCACCGCGGCGAGGAACACCGCGTCCACCTGCCCGGAGCCCGCCGCGTTGCGCCGCGTGAACCCCGAGGCGATCGCCACCGCCACCACCGTGAACATCACCGCGGCGAGCTGCAGCCACCGCTTCCCCGCGCTCGCCGCGATCAGCGCCACGAGCGCTGCCGAGAGCGCCACCAGAAATACGAACAGCGTCGGCCGCGCCGCGACGAGCTGCACCCCGGCCAGGATCACGAACAGCCCTGCGCCGACCGTGCTCGCGATGGCGCCCGCTGGCGTCACCATCGCCTCCCGCCCGGGACCCAGCAAGAAGCCGCCCACGTACACCGCGGTCCACCCGCCGAGCAGCGCCACGAGGAGCACCCGCTCGTCCACCGGCACCCCGTGGCTCACCGACAGGAAGGCCATGAACGCTGCCGCCATCGGCACTGCCAGGAACTGCGTCGCCTTCACCGCGCGCAGGAGCGCGATCGCCCCGATCCCGAGCCCGATCGCCGCCACCGCGACCACCCGCGGGTGATCGAACAGGAGGAGCGCCGCCCCCGCATGGGTCAGCACCAGCGCGGCCAGCGCGAAGTTGCGCGCCGCGCTGGCCGCGCTGGTATCGCCCGCCTCGCCCCGCTCCCGGAGCTTCAGCGCGAGCGCCGACCACTGCGCGCCGAACAGCAGCACCGCCGCGATCGGCACGACCCGCGCTGACAGCGCGTGGTACGCCCCCCCGACATTCCCTCCCGGCAGATCGAAGCCGAACGCGTCCGGGGGGTGCACGTCGAAGAACCGCTCGTACCAGCCGAGGAAGAGCACCACCACGCCCGCGACCGAGAGCACCGGCACCACCTTGAACCGGGCCTTGAACGACACCCCGAGGGTGATCGACGTGAGCAGGAAGAGGTACGCGAACAGCGCGAGCGGCCGGTCTTCCCCCGTCGACAGCACCACCGGGTTCAGGAGCCCCGCGAGCAGCACCAGCACCAGGATCGGCTCGGCCCGGTGCCGCAGCGAGAGCGCCGCGCCGAGCACCAGCACCAGGCTCGCTGCCGCGAACGCCGCCCCCTGCGGCACGAGGTGGTAGAGCGCCACGCTCGACCACACCGACGCGACCAGCACCGAGATGCCGATCCCGGTCAGGATGTGGACGAACGCGGGCCGCGTCTTCGGCCGCAGCACCTCCGACGCGACGAGGAGCCCGACCCCCGCCGCGACGCCCACGGCGACCCTCCCTGCGGGCCCGATCCACTGGTTGTCGACCGCGTACTTGAAGAAGAAGAGCGCCCCGAGCAGGAACACCGCCGCGCCCACCCGCGTGAGCCAGGTGAGCCCGAGCTGCTCCTCCAGCGAGGGCCCCGCGGCCGTCGCCGCTGCCATGTCGACCTCGTCGAGAGGGTCCCCCTGCGGAAGCGGACCCTCGACGCCAGAGGGCAGGGGAGCCCCGGGAGGCAGCGCTCCTCCCGGGAGCTGGGTGCCATCCGGGAGCTGCGCGTCCGCGGGGAGCTGGGTGCCATCCGGAAGCTGCGCGCCAGCAGGTCCTGCGGCGCCGTCGGGGAGCGCTCCGTGCGCGGGCGGTGCCGCGCCTTCCGGAGACACAGCTCCCTCGGGAAGCTGCGCCCCTCCGGGTGGCTGGGCGCCTTCGAGCACACCGCCGGTGCCAGGAAGCTGCGCCGTCCCTGCCGGTTGCTGCGCCGTCCCGGGGGCTCCTGGAGCTGCCGCGCCGGGCATCGCGGCGAGGGGCGCCCAGGGGACTGGCCCTCCTGGCGGCGCTTCTGGCGGCGCTTCTGGCGGCGCTTCTGGTGGTGCTCCCGATGGGACCACGCCTGGGGCAGGCAAGGCGGTGCCCGCGGGGTCCATCATGGCGTCGGCGATCTGGGTCACCCGCCGCAGCGCGACGTCAGACCTCCAGGCGTAGTCCCGAAGCTGCTGGAGGTCCGCCTCCAGCGAGAGCACCCGGCGCTCCAGTCCCTCGGCGCGCGCCTTCGCGCCCGACGCCATCGCCAGGGCGATGAAGGGCGAGAGCAGGAAGACCCCCGTCAGACCGATCCCGAGCAGGATCGCGATCACTTCCATGGAGCACGCCTATCACGGAGCACCTCTCAGGCGGACCACCGCGCAGAGGAATCCCGCGCGCATCGCGCCGCGTCACATCCGCAAGAGCAGGACCTCGTGCCCATCTGGGGTCGTCACCCGCTCCACGCTGGCGGCGGATGCCTCCGCCAGGGAGACCTCCGACATCACCAGCGCGGCATGCACGCCGGGGAACGCCGTGAGCTGGGCGTCGAGCTGCGCGAGCGCCGCGCGCATCACGTCGCCGCGCACCTCCAGCCGGAGCTCGATCACCGCGCGTCGCTCCGGCGCCTCGCTGTCGCTCCCGATCAGCACGTCGGGGCCCTCGCTCTGGGAGAGCGACAGGACCTGCACCGGCCCCTCCAGCACCGCCTCCAGCGCCGAGCAGAACATGTGCTCCAGCGTGTGGCTCGTCACGCTGTTCAGCAGCCCGCTCGCGGCCGCCGAGACGCGCGCCCAGCGCGCCGCCTGCAGGAGGGACTTCTCCAGAAACTGGGGATCGGACCTGGGGATCTGCACGATCTCGCCGCTGGCGCCGCCCTGCTGGCCCTTGAGGAGCGCCTGCACCGTCGCCGCGCGCAGCGTCTCGTACACCTCCTTGGTGACCCGCTCCGTCGTGTCCCCGGCCGCTCTCCCCGGGGGCGAGAGCATGTCGAGCTGCGCCTCCAGCTCCTTGCGCGCTGCCGGGGGCGCCGCGAGCACGGTCGCCACCGCGGCCTTGCGCAGGCTCTCGCCCACCGTGCTCCGCAGCCGCTTCTTCTCGGGGACCTGGAAGGTGTGGCAGTAGCCCTCGTCGGCGCTGTCCGGGAACACCTTGGGGTCGAGCACCCAGGGATCGGCGCCCGAGGCGTAGGTGTAGGGCCGGAGCCTGACGCTCCTCTCGCGCGGCCGGATCTCGCCGAGGAAGCAGCCGTTCCCCCACTGGCTCCCCTGGTAGGCCGCGGGCGCGGCGACCTCCACGAACCCCCCGCGCTGCGAGGCGATCGCGCGGGTGCGCTCCTGGTGCAGGTGCCCGCGCAGCAGCAGATCGAAGACCCGCTCGCTCCGGCGCTCCACCATCCACCGCTCGCTCTCGTGCAGCTCGTCGAAGGGGTGGTGCATCAGCGCGATCGCGAAGCTCGCCCCCTCGTCCGCGATCCGCCCCTCTGCCCCGTCGATGCTCGGCTCGCCGAGCCAGAGCCGCCCCTGATCGTCGTCGGCCTGCGCGAACCACGCGGTGTTGAACGAGGCCACCGCGATCCGCGCCCCCCGGAGCTGCACGACCTCCACCGCCTCGGCCCCCACCCCGAGCCCCATGGGCCGGTCCGCGCCGAGCAGCGCCTGCATGCTCTTCCGGTAGGCGTCGAGCTTCTGCGCGTGGAACCGCCGGCTCTCCTCCTCCATGAAGAACCGCACGGCCTCCTCGTCGCTGGAGAGCGTGCGGAGCAGCCAGCGCCCCACGTCGCGATCCACGTCGTGGTTTCCGGGCACCACGAACACCCGCGCTGGCGCGACGCCGGTGACGTCGATGAGTTCGCGCAGGAACTCGCCCGCGAGCGCGTACTCGTCGGCCTTCCCTCCGTGCGCCAGATCCCCGGTCAGGAACACGAGATCGAGCGGGAACCGCGCCCGGTCCGCCTCGAGGAACTGCAAGAGCCCCCGCAGCACCCGGTCCTGATCGTAGCGCTTCAACCGCTGCGGCCGCAGGTGCAGGTCCGACAGGTGCAGGAACCGGATCGGCTCCTCCGGCGGCGGCCGCGGGGGGATCTTGCTTGTGCCCCCGGTGTTCCCCGTGTCTTGCCCGGCGTCCTGCGGGTCCCCCGCGCGCCGGGTGCGGCTCGCGAGCTTGCGGGACATGGCCGACAGCTCCTCCGCCCGCGGCAGCTCCACCACCTGCGAGGCCCAGGTGAGGAAGTCCGGCGCCCGCTGCCGCAGCACCTGCTCCGTCGTGCGCGAGATCAGCAGGAGGAGCGGCCCTGACAGCCGCCGGAGCAGCTCCCGCTCCGCGTTCACGAGCCCCGCGAACGCCGCCACCCCGAACGGGGCGGGAGGTGCTGCCGCGAGCAGGTGCACCTCCGCCGCGAGCCCCTGCGACAGCTCCGCCCACCGCCCTGGCCCCGCGTTCGGCGCGCACTCCCCGAGATCGCCCACCTTGATCGGCACCGCCGACAGGAGGGCCACGAGCGCGCTCCGCGCCCCCTCCAGCACCGCCTCGCTCTCGGCCACGACCACCAGGAGGCTCGCCGACCCCTGGGCGAGGTCGAGCCGCGCCGCGAGCTCCTCGAACCAGCGCTCGGAAGCCATCAGCGCGCCCGCTCCAGTTGTTGCAGGAGCTGCTCCACCGGGTCCGGCAAGCTGTACCAGGCGATCCCGTTCCGGTACTCGATCACCCAGAGCCCGTAGAGGAGCTGCTTCGTCACCTCGCCTTGCCCTTCCAGCCGGTACTCCCGCCGCACCTTCTCCAGCACCGGCAAGAACCGCGGATCGTACGCCCGCCGGAACGACTCCCGCTGATCCGCGATGGCCGCCTCCACGTCCTGCGGCTCGATGAAGCTCCCCTTCCGCACGTGCGCCTTCACCACGCTGGATTGCATCAGCCTGGCCAGCTCCCGGATGTTCCCCCCCGAGCCCGCGATGGCCCGGTCCACCGCGCCTGGCAGCACGATGCGCGGATCGATGGGATCCACCCGCGCCTCCACGATGCGCCGCAGGATCCCGACGCCCGCCTCGGAGCGCTGCCGCTCCCGCCGCCCTCCGTCGAAGTCCCAGAGCCGCACCGCCGGCAGGACCGCGCTGTCCGCGTTGTTGTACCGCTCGCTGAGCACGTTGAACGTCGGCTCGTACACGAGCGAGAGCGGGATGGTCAGGATCGCGACGCCCGGCGCCTCCGCCATGGGCTTGCGCTTGTCGTTGAGGAACGTGTCGTGCGCCTGCTGCGGGGGCAGCTTGTCGAGCCCGTCGAGGATCACCACCGGCCGCTGCAGCCGCAGCGCTTCGAGCAGCCTGCTCAGCACCTCCAGGGGATCGTTCGCCCCGTGCTGCGCCCGCGTCCGCAGCTCCGCGCGCTGGAGCGGGTTCTCCCGCGCCGCCGAGAGGAACCGCCGCAGCGTGTCCGCGAGCCCCTGCGCATCGCCGTCGACCCCGCCGTCCCCTTGCAGCCTCTCCAGCCAGCTCTTGCACATCGCGAGCGCCCCCGCGGGCAGCGGCGCCGCCGACTTCTTCGCCTCCGAGAGCAGCTCCGCCATGGCCGCCAGGTACATCTCGACCGAGCCGAGATCCTGCACGGCCGTCTGCGCTTCCAGGTCCACGAACGCGACGATGCGCCCCTCCTGCCGCAGGGCCTGCGTCACGTTGAGCAGCATCGTCGTCTTCCCGCACCCCGGCTGCCCCGCCACGAGCAGCTTGGCGTCGTCGTTCAGATCCAGCGACGCTTCGAGCTGCCCCCGGTACCGCTCGTGCGCCTCCGGCACGTACGACGACCCCGGCCCCCGCTCGGCCTCCTGCGAGGGCTTGTAGATGGGATCGAAGACCCGCGTCAGCTCCCTGAACTTGGCCCGCGCATCCTGCATGGTGGCGCTCCCATCGGACGAAGCTACCCGCCGCCGATCGGGGGGGCAAGTGAGGCGCCACGATTGCCGCATGGACCAGCCAATGCGCGCGTAATGCATTCACGTCGTGCACTGCGTGTCGCTCTGGAAGCGCGAATGTCGCGTCCGCATGGCGCTTCCTCGTCGCTTTCGCAAATCGACAAGCGGGTCAGTCCGGAATAAATCAGTATGAGGAACGACAAGATGACTGCCCCGCCCCGTCACCCCGTGACCGCTGATCAGATCCGGTCCGGAGACCCTTACGAGATCTCCGGAGGTCGTCTCATCGAGGTCCTCCCCACGGGCCGGCGCGGCAGCCGCGGCAACCTGATGGGCGGCACGGTGCTCGACAGCGATCCCGCCGTGGAGTCCGCCGGGGTGGACACCGGCTTCTCCCCGCGCCCCGACCTGCTCCGCGCTCCCGACGTGTCGATCGGCAACGTCTCCAGCGACCCCGGCTGGGCCACCGAGGCACCGTCCCTCGCCGTGGAGTACGCCGACCGCGGGCAGGACGAGGCCGACCTCCAGCAGAAGATCCTGGAGCTGCTCGACGCCGGTACCCGCTGGGTCTGGGTGGTCCGCCTTCATGGCAAGCGGCGTGTCGAGGTGTACGAGCCCGCCGCGTCGGAGCCCTCCGGTGCCCGGCGCATCGTGCGGCCCGCGCGCGTGCTCCACCCCGGCGAGCAGCTCGTGGCGCCCGGCGTGCTCCGGAACCCGGTGCCCGTGGAGGCGCTCTACGACCGGGAAGCCGCGCACGAGATCACCCTGCGCAACCTGCTCCAGCGCCGGGGCTACGAGAGCCTGGAAGCGGTGCAGGCCCAGGCGATGGCCAAGGGCCTTGAGCAGGGCCGCGCCGAGAGCCTGCGCGCTGCGCTGGTGGACCTCTACGAAGCCTACGGCCTCGTGCTCTCCGCCGAGCAGGAAGCCGCCGTGCAGGCCATGGACATCGGTGAGCTGGAAGCCCTGCGCGCTGCACTGAAGCGCGAGCGCCGGTGGCCCGGGCCGCGCTGAGCCGTTCTGGCGGGCCGAAACGAGAGGCCCAGGAGCCTCCAGCAGGAGGCAGGGAGGGCTCCTGAAGGAGGCCGGGGGACCTCCGGCAGGAGACAACGGGGCGTCGTCGAGGAGGGGCCGGAGCCTCCAGCGAGAGTGATGGAGGGCTCCTGGAGGAGGCCCGGGAGCCTCCAGCCGAGCGAGGGCAGTGTCCTGGCGGAGACCGGGAAACCTCTCGCAGGAGATCGACCCCTCTCCTGCAGGAAAGCCGAGAACCTCCAACCGGAGGCCCGGGAGCCTCGTGCCGGAGACACCCGAGTGACTCGTCGAGGAGGTCTACCCCTCTCTCCGAGAGGCTCCGAGGCTTCCTGCTGGAGACCCGAGGGTGTCGCGATGGAGACCGTGGAGGCTCCTGGAGGAAACTCCGGACCCACCACGAGGAACCAGGGAACTCACTCGGAGAGACCCGAGACCCTCCAGCGAGAGGCGGAGCACCCTCCAGCAGGAGCCTCCAGCGCTTCCTATTGGACGTGACGAGGGCTCCTTGCAGAGGCGCTGGTTCCTCCTACGAGACAGGCTGAAAGGGGGCGCTGAGGAGGCCTTCGAGTCTCCTGCAGGAAGCCGGCGAGGCTCGAACGAGGAGACCTCCTTCAGGGAAGCCCTCCGTCGCCGCAAGGCGTGGAGCTGCGGGTCAGCGCCCCGAGGGCACCCCGACAGCGTCCGTCACACCCATCCGCCAAACGCCTTCAGCGCCGGGGTAGGGTTCCAGTACTCCCGGTAGTGCACGATCTTTCCTGCGCGCGTCCGCAGCACCATCACGTAGTCCTGCTCGTAAGGGCGCCCCGTGGCGATGAGCCGCGCCGATCCGTGCACCTCGGCCACGACCGTGTCGGGGTCCTGCAGCAGGTGGCGCGTGACCTGGGACAGGGTGAGGCCGTCGAAGTTCTTCAGGGCCTCGACGAAGTAGCTCCGGATGGCGGCCTTGCCCACCATCCGGCCGGTCACGCCGAGAGCGGGGGCATAGGGGAACTCGACGACGGCATCGTCCGCGAACAGGGCGAGCCAGCGCTCGGTGTCGGTGGCAATGAACGCGAGGTGATCGTCGAGCACGGCGGCTGCCGTGCGGGAAGCTTGGGGGGTCTCCATGAGCAACGTCTCCTGGCTGCGAGGTGAAGGCAGCATGCCGCGCAGCCGCGGAACCCTCCATGTGCGGGCGTCCAGGAGTCCTGCTCCGGCGTCCAGCCGGGTGACTCAGGCAGCGTGGGACACGGCTGGGCGCGGTGACTCAGGCAGCGTGGGACACGGCGGGCTGTACGCCAGGCTCGCCGCGGCTCTCGCGGGTGAGGCGCGCTCTGTGCGTGGCGACGAGGCGCTCCAGAGCGATGGCGGCGGCGCGCTCTTCTTTGAGCTGACGGATCTCGGCGGCGGCGCGGCGGGCGCGGTCGCGCATGGCGTCGTCGGCGAGCAGGGTGCGCAGCTCGGCGCGGATGGTGTCGGGGGTGGCCTTGGAGAGCGGGAGGTGGCGACCGAGGCCAGCGCCCTCGACGAGCACGGCGTTGAGAGGCTGATCGCCGAAGAGCGGGATGACCAGCATCGGGAGGCCGTGGAGGAGGGCGCGGCCCACCGTGCCCCAGCCGCCGTGGGTGATCAGCGCCCGGGCCTCGGGGAACACCAGGTCGTGGGGGACGTACTGCTCGATGCGGATGGTGGGGCGGAGGCCCGCCGGGATGTCCTCGGCGCTCGCGGCGGTGGCGAGGACGGGGACGTCGAGGGGGGCCATGGCTTCGAGCACGCGCCGGAACAGGCCGCCATCCCTGCCGGTGGTGGTGGTGCTGACGACGACGGTGCCAGGGGCGAGGTGCGGCGTGTCCGTGTGCGGGGCGGCGGGCTTGTTGAAGGTGGTCGGGCCGATGAAGACCTGGCGGTCGCGCAGGGGCACCTGGCCGGCGAAGCCGCGGTGGGCGGTGACGAGGTGGAGCATGGGGACACCATGGCCTGCGCCATGGCGGAGACGCGCTCGCGGTAGGGGGGAAGGCCGAGGGCCTCGCGGTCGGCGCGGACGGGGAGGAACTTGTCCATGAGCGCGTGGGCCAGCGCGGGGATGCGGGCGACGTGCTTGAAGGGGGGGACGAGGCCGAAGAGAAGGGGAAGCTCGTCGCGGGTGAGGGAGGTGCCCATGTTGCCGGCGCTCGCGAAGGGGATGCCGGCGCGCTCGGCGGCCCAGCCGGCGCCGTACTCGAAGAAGTCGTGGACCACGCAGTCCACCTTCTCGCGGCGCAGGATGGGCTCGACCTCGCGGGCGAGCGGCGCGCCGTTGCCCCGGAGCATGCCGCTGGCGACCGCGATGCCGAGGGGGACCTTCGGGAACCACGACGGCGGCTCCACCCTCCGCAGGGCGGCGATGCGGTCGTGCATGTCGAGGTACTCGGTGTAGGGGATGTGCTCGGCGCCGGCGCGCTTCACCTCGTCGGCAGCGCTGGACCTCGCGAGGAACAGCACCCGGTGGCCGCGGGAGGAGAGCTGCTGCGCGATGTCGAGGACGCGCAGGAAGTGTCCCGTCGCGCTCGAGCTGGTCAACAGGAAGGTGAAGGAGCGGGGTGAAGCGTCGGGCATCGAGGTCATGCGCGTCCTGCTCGGCTCTGGGGTTCGGAGCGTTCGCGCGGAGAGCCCCCGTCGCGCGACGCAGCTTGAAACAGGGCCTGAGGTGTAGCCCGGGCGGCGGGCATCGCAACTGGAAGTTGCAGTGTCGACGCCGGGGTGATGCGGTGAGTCTTCGCGCCAGGTGTGCGATGCCGTGGGCAGCGCGCCGAGGATCAGAGAGGCGGCTGAAGAGGCGCCGCCTCCCTCTCTGTGGAGCGGCTCAGGGCGTGCAGCCGTGGCCGTTGCCGCCGTGGCCGTTGCCGCCGTCGTAGCCGCCGCCGCCGTAGCCGCCGCCGTAGCCGTTGCCACCGTGGCCGTTGCCGTCGTAGCCGCCGGGGTAGTGCTCCGCGGCCATGGGATCGGCGGCCCAGGAGGCTGCCGCGTGCTGTCCGCACACCTCCATGGAGGTGCCGCCCATGGTGCAGACGATGAACTCGGCGTCGATGCGGTGGCGCAGCATCGCCCAGCGCATCCCGGTCACCTCACCGCGGAGCATGTCGTCGTGCACGTGCGGGAGCATGTGGGTGTCGATGAGGTCGAGCATGGCGAGGTGGAGGGCGATCTGGCCGTCGAGGTACGCGTGCGCGTAGGTGCTGCCCGAGGTCGCGCCCACGCCGGTGAACAGGAGCTCGGCGTCGTCCATGAACTCGTGGCAGTGGGCGCTGCCGGCCGGGGTCACACCGATCTGGGTGAACAGCGCGTCGTACCGCGCGGCGGCGCCGGTGTAGTAGTGGATCATCCGCCCGGAGAAGCCGAGCACCTCGCCCCCTCCGACGAGGTTCTGTGCCGTCTGGCAGTGCCCCAGCTCCGCGGCGGCGAAGGTATCCATGAGCCAGGCGATCTCGTGATCGGAGCCGAAGAAGGTGGTGCCAGGTCCACCTGTGCCTCCGCCTTCGGTGTGCCCGCCGGAGTCTGCTCCGGCGCCCTCGACGAGGCTCTCGTCGGAGCCCACCTGGTCGGCTCCTCCGAGATCGTCGTTGCTGCCGACGCACGCCGTCGAGGCGCACAGGCCGACGGCGGCGGTGAAGGCGAGAGACGCGTGTCGAACTGCTGAAGCGAGACGTGACATGACTTCCTCCCCTGCTCCGCAGGCGCTCTGTTCGGCGGCTCCTGAACGGGCCGTGGTGTGCAGAGCGCCTCGTTCTTCGCGCCAGCGCGACGGTTTCCCTGACGCGCTGGCGCGCTGCAGGGAAGAGCAACCCGCGCTCCACGCGAAGAAGCACCAGGGTTGCACGCACGCCCGCTGCCTCTGAACGAGGGACGTGCGGCGCGTCGCGGCGCCGTTCGCGCCTGTGAAGCAGCTATCCGAGCACGCAGGCGGGTGAAGCGCGGCGCTGGTCTGGATTTCTCCACTGCGTCGAGCGTCTCTCCTGGATCGAAGGAATCTTCTGCGGAGGTTGCGCTGTCGTGGGCGGCGTCGAGATCCGAACGTGGAGCGCGTGACGCTCGCCGCTGGCGGCAGACGCGGGGAGCGGATACCGGAGCATCAGAAACAGGTTCTTTCCAGGTCCCGGATCTCTGGAAGAGAAGGAAGGTATCCCGATGAAGAAGGCTCATGCTCTCGTCGCGCTGCTCGCGCTGGCCCCGGTGGTGGCTCCCGGAGAGGAGGTCGCGGAGGCGGCTTCCAGCGGCGCCCTCGCCGCGTCTCGCTGCTCGCAGAGCGCGCTCAAGGTCACCTGCGCGAGGCAGACGCTCTACGTCACCACGGCGCCCGCGATCCAGCGCAAGGTCCACTACCAGACGCCGCTCGGCACCCCGCCTGCCGGGGGGTGGCCGGTGGTGTTCATGTTCCAGGGCTCGCTGTTCTCCTCGGAGCTGAGCTTCGACGCCTCGCGGCTCCATCCCTTCGGCGCGTACTACCAGACGCTCACCCTGAAGAAGCTGCTCGACGCCGGGTACGCCGTGGTCGCACCGGAGGCGCACCTCGGGGGCAACACGTTCTGGGACACGAACGTGCCGCCCTGGAGCGTGGCCTGGTCGGGGTCGCCGGACGACCGGTTCATGCTCGCCATCTTCGACGCCATCGAGGCGGGCACGTTCGGGCAGCTCGATCCGGACCGGCTCTACGCCACGGGGATCTCGAGCGGCGGGTACATGACGAGCCGGATGGCGGTGAGCTATCCCGGGCGCTTCAAGGCGCTCGCGATCCAGTCGGCCTCGTACGCGACCTGCTCGGGGCCGCTGTGCGCAGTGCCCCAGACCTTGCCGGCGGACCATCCGCCGACGCTCTTCCTGCACGGCGCGATCGACGCGACAGTGCCGATCTGGACGATGTACCCGTACCGCGACGCGCTCGAAGACGCGGGCCACGTGGTCTCGACCGTGGTGCACACCACGGCAGGGCACGAGTGGATCCCCGAGGCGCCCGACGCGGTGGTCGCGTGGTTCGACGCCTCACCGTGAAGGAGAGGCCGGTGCACGGGATCGCGCGCGGCGCGCCCTGAACCCCTCGCGAACTCTGCGTCATGCGCGCGGCGCGTGGTAGCGTGCGCGCATGGCGGGTGACGTCCTCGCGTTCACGTCCGAGGCAGGTGTCTCGGTGCTCGTCCAGAAGGAGATCGCGTCGGACGAGGCCTGGAACGCGTACCTGGCCTTCTCCATGCGCGTTCACCAGGGCACGCCGCGGGCGCGGAGCCTGGTGGTGAGCGGGGGGGCGACGCCCACCGTCGCGCAGCGGGGGCGCATGGCCGAGGTCCTGAAGGCGCTGGGGCCTGGCGCGCACAAGCTCGCGCTGGTCACGGACGCCACGTTCCCGCGCGGGGTGATGGTGGGGATGCAGGCGATGGAGTTCGGCGCCGCGAGCTGGGTGGTGCGGGCGTTCGGGAGCGCGGAGATGGGCGAGGCGCTCACGTTCCTGGACGTCCCTGTGGGGCAGCAGCCGGACGTGGAGCGGGCCGTGGCGACGCTGGTGAAGCAGCTCTGGGGGTGAGCGGCGAGATCCCTGGCGCGCCCCTGCGGGAGAAAGGGGTGGGCGAGCTGCGCGAGGTAGCCGCGGGGCCAGGGCTCGGTGAGGCCGAGCGGGTAGGTCTCCGGGTCCTCGGGGCAGTGGTAGGTGCCGAAGATGCGGTCGAGGTAGGGGGCGAGGTTCGCGAAGTTGTGCGCGGTGCGCTCGACCCGGGCGTGGTGCCAGTGGTGAAGCTCGGGGGCGCCCAGGATCCAGCGCAGCGGACCGAGGGGGAGGCGCACGTTGGCATGGATGAAGATCGCCCAGAGGCTGCGCAGGACCACCAGCGCGCCCATGGCCTCGAAGGGGAGGCCGAGGACGACGCCCGGCAGGTTGAGGCAGAGCTGGGTGAGGAAGCCGTCGAGGGGGTGCTCGCGGTGGGCGGCGAGCCAGTCGAGGTGCTCGACGCTGTGGTGCACGGCGTGGAAGCGCCAGAGCAGGTCGACGCGGTGGCAGGCGCGGTGGAACCAGTAGACGACGAGGTCGCCGAGGACGAGCGCGGCGAGGGCCTGGAGCGCGAGGGGCCAGGCGTCGACGGAGGCGCGGAGCCGGGCGAGGGCCTGGAGGTCGAGGGCGCCGGCGACGGTGGTGAGGGCGGCGGTGACGAGGGCCGCGAAGACGAGGCGCTGACCGAGGAAGAAGCAGAGGTCGACAGCAATGGCGGGGCGGCGCAGGCGCTGGCCGGGACGGGCCGGGAAGGCACGTTCGAGGGGCACGAAGACGAGCGCGAGCACGGCGAGGCTGGTGAGCGTGGCCCACGCGAGGTGCGCGGCGGAGGTCACGGCGTGCCCTGAGGGCGGGTGACGGTGACCGCGGGCTCGGAGGTGGGCCTGGTGCCGGCGGTGCCGAAGCCGGGATCCGGCACGGGGAAGACGCCGGACTTGGAGCCGGGGAAGAAGCTTGGAGGCGGTGGCGTCTGGGAGGCAGCGGGCTGGGCGGGCTGCGCGCCGGGGAGCTGCGCGCCCGAGGGCTGCTGGGCGGCGTTCGCGGGGGACGGCGCGGGGAGGATGGGATCGGCAGGGGTAGGTGAGGGGGCAGGGGATGCGCTCCTCGGCTCGGGATCCGCGGTGGTGGTACTGGTGCATCCGCCGAGGCCGGCCTGGGCGACGAGGAGCCCGGCCGTGCCGAGCGAGAGGATCAGGGCGCCGATGCGGGCGAGGACGTGCGGCGTGGTGCTGGGGGATGGGGAGCGCTGCTCGGGATCCATGAAAAGCCTCCGGGGCGGGGGTCGGCGCGTCGAGGGTAGGGCACCGGCGGACCGCGGAGGGGTGAGACGCACGGGGTGGGCCGATCGGGTGATGGGCCACGTCGAATCTGGGCAGAAGAGGGCCAGGTTCCGGCAGGGCTCAGGAGAGCTGGAACCTGGCGCGCCAGGTTTTGATGCTCTGGCGCGGGTCGTCGAGGCGGAAGGCGAGCTTCAGGGTGCCCTTGGGGAGGAGGTGCTGCGGTTGGCCTCGTCGTTGATGCGCGCCGGGTCGATGCCGTCGCCCACGCGGCCCCAGAAGCCGTGGCGCAGGCCGAAGGCGCCCTCGGCGACCAGATGGAAGAGGTCGTGGGGGAGAAAGTGCCCGGCGCTCGGGAAGGTCCAGGAGACCTCACTCCCGTCGCCGCGGTGGACGTAGATGCGGTCGTGCTGGCCCTGCACGCGCACGAACGAGGCTTCGAGGAGGGCCGTCATGGGGAGGGGCTTCCCTGGCGCGGAAGCCGGCGGGTATTTGCATCCCAACTCACCTGCCGGACAAGTCGGAATTCCGCTCCCCCCGTCTCGCCTGCTTGCTGCCCCCTTTTTCCCAGGGACACCGACCGTGGTATCTAGCCACGACCTTTCCCTTGCCCCGCATCCTAGGAGAGCTGCTCGATGGCCTTGCGCATCTTCAACACCGCCACCCGACAGCAGGAGCTGTTCGTCACCGCCCAGCCCAAGGTGGTGCGCATGTACGTCTGCGGCTTGACCGTGTACGCGCCGATGCACATCGGTCACGCCCGCACCTACTGCTTCTGGGACACGTTCCGGCGGTGGATGGAGTACCGCGGCTACCACGTGATCGGGGTCATCAACTACACGGACATCGACGACCGGATCATCGCCGGGGGTGAGGGGGGCCTCGGGTGCGTGGATCTCGCAGAGCGGATGATCGCCGGATTCCGGCGCGACTGCCGGGCGCTGTGCATCAAGGACTATGCGGCGTACACGCGGGCCACGGACTTCATCGAGGAGCAGGTGTCCATGGTGGCGCGGCTCATCGAGAAGGGGCACGCCTACGTGCAGGATGGCGAGGTGTTCTACTCCGTGAGCTCGTTCCCGCGGTACGGCGAGCTGTCGCGGCGCGCGGTGGACGAGCTGGAGGTGGGCGCGAGCGGTCGGGTGGAGGAGGACGTGGCGCGCAAGCGGCACCCGGCGGACTTCACCCTGTGGAAGCCCTCGGAGCCCGGCAAGCCCGCGTGGTCGACGGGGCACGAAGCGTGGCCTTCGGGCCGGCCCGGGTGGCACATCGAGTGCTCGGCGATGAGCACGGCGCTGCTCGGCGAGCACTTCGACGTGCACGGGGGCGGCATCGACAACCTCTTCCCGCACCACGAGAACGAGGTGGCCCAGAGCGAGCCGCTCTGCGGGCACCCCTGGGTGCGCTACTGGCTGCACCCGGAGCACCTCGATCTGCGCGGGGTGAAGATGAGCAAGAGCCTGGGCAACGTGGTGGGGGTGCCGGACCTGCTCGCGCGCCACACCGCCGACGAGGTGCGGTGGTTCTACGCGACGCACCACTACCGGACGAAGCTGCCGTTCGGCTGGGATCTGCTGGAGCAGGCGGCCGCCGGGTACGCGCGGATCAAGCGGCTCGTGGACGTGCTCGCGGAGAAGCTCGTCACCGCCTCGTGCACGGGGGCGGCGCTGCCGCTCGGGGATTATTCGAGCCAGCGGGAGCCGGAGCACCGGGCGGCGCGGCTGCGGCACACGTTCACCTCGGGGGCCTTCGCGGAGCTGAGCGAGAAGTTCATCGAGAAGTTCGCGGCGGCGATGGACGACGACCTGAACGCGCCCGAGGCGATGGCGGCGATGTTCGACTACGTGAACAAGCTCTACGCGGCAGGCGTGGAGTCGCGCACAGACGCTGCCGACCTCCTGCCCGCCTACCGCTGCCTCACGGCGCACCTCGCGGTGTTCGGGGTGGAGGTGGCGCGCCCCGAGCTGTACCCGGAGCTGTGCGTGGACTACGCGGTGCCCCCGACGACCGCGGCCGCGGCCGGGCGAGGCGGCGACGGGGTGGTGGACAAACTGCTGACGATGCGGACCGAGGCGCGCAAGGCGAAGGACTTCGCCAAGGGCGACATGATCCGGAAGCTGCTCATCGAGGCGGGCGTCGAGGTGGAAGACTCGCCGCAGGGGACGCGCTGGTCGGCGAAGTAGCGGGGTCGCACCTTGATGCGCAGCGTCGCTACTTGATGCGCATGTGGAAGTTGAGCGATGGCCTGGAGTCGCCGAACCGCTCGATGAGGATGCTCCACTCGTTGTGGTCCGCTCCGGACGAGGAGCGGGCGATGCGCACCAGGTAGGCAGGGCCGAGCTTCGAGGTCACCTCGGATCCGAACTCGCTGGCTGCGCCCTCGAAGTCGCTCATGGTGGCCTCCTCCTCGCCCGGCGTGAGTCGATCGCCGTAGCCGGTGGTGTAACAGCCGACGCGCCTGTCGCTCTGCCACCGGTCGAAAGCCTCCTTGAGAGCTTCCAGGATCTCCTTCCGACAGGGCATGCGTCCTCCTCGGGGTCGTGGTTGTGCAGTGTCGCCCTTTGGACGAAGGGCAGCGCCGCTGGTTCTTTTCACCTCTCGTGCCAGCGACGATGTCACCGGGGACGGAGGGAAAAGGTCGAGGATAGCGGGTACGGCTGCCGATGGACTGCGCGGCGCAGACCCGCGGATGCGGGGGTCCATCGATGCCTCGCGGGGCGATGCTCTCCGGGCTGGGGGATCCTCGTCTGGTGGCATGATCGGCGACCTCCTGCGCAAACCATCCACGTTGCGCGCTGGATCTGTTGCGCGATGGATCTCTAGGGAACGCCGGCACCCTCGAACAGCACCGGGGCCGCGATGCGCGGCAGGCCCTCGGTGATGAACCCGCGGCAGGCGCGCTCGCCTTCCGGGACGATGCGTACCCCCATCCGCTGGTGCGAACCCGCGTCGCCAGCGGCGATGATCCCGCCGCTCAAGGTGACGCGCTCCACACCGCCGCGGATCTCCAGGCCACCGACGTCGACGCGGACCGCGCGGCCGTTGTCGTGGATCAGGGCGTTGAGGAGGCGAATGCCGGCCGTCCTGGGAGCGCCTGGCGCATGCCCCGGGAGCACCACGTCGCGCACGAGGATGCCCTGGGCGCCGTTGCCGGTGACGACCGCGCCGTCGAGGGTGATCGCTTCCCCGGCCTCGATGAGGATGCCGGTGCCGCGGTTGTCGCGCGCGAGCACGTCGGTGAGGGTGATGTCGCGGGGGACCTCGGGGTAGGCGCTGCCGATGACGACGCCGGTGCCGCCCTCGTCGCCGTTGTCCGAGAACGAGCCGCCGAGGACGCGGATGCGGGTGGCCGGGCCGTGCGCCTGTGCGGCCGGGTAGTAGGCGCCATACGCGGTGGCGGGCAGGCCAGGGACGCGGACTGGTGGGGCGCCGTTGACGCCGATGAGCAACCCTGCGCCGCGGTTGTGGTGGGCGTGGTGGTCGATGACCGTGATGTCGTGCGCGTCGGAGATGGAGAGGCCCGGAGGCGGGGCGTTGATGGGTGGGGTGTTCCAGGCGTGGAGGGTCTCGGAGCTGCGGACGGTGAGGTGGTGGGTGCCGCTCGCGAGGTAGATGCCTGCCTTGCTCACGCCATCGACGTGGAGGTGCTCGAGCAGGCCGCTCGTGCCCTGCGAGGTGGCGAGGCCCGACATCTTGAGGCCGCGCGCGACCTGGGCGCGGGCGTCCATGCGGATGCGGATGTCGTCGACGTGAACGTCGGGGCAGTGGTTGAGCTGGATGGCGCTCGCGTCGCTGAGGCCATGGCCGCCGGTGACCTCGATGGTGAGGTGGCGGAGGGTGAGGCCCTGGACGGGCTGGAGGGGCGCGCGGTCGCCCTTGTTGACCAGGATGGCGAAGGTGTCGGCTTCGAGGACGATGCGGGAGGTGCCGTCGGGCGCCCCGTGGAAGGTGAGGCCGTCCACCTCGGGGCGGATGGGGACGTCGAGGAGCGGCTGCCCCGGGGCGCGGCGGACGACGTACGTGCCAGGGGGCAGGTAGACGCAGGGCTCAGGGTGGGCGCTGGCCGCGCGGATGGCGCGCTGGAGGGCGGGGGCATCACCCTCCGGGGCGCCACGTCCGGCGCCGAAGTCGCGGGCATCGAGGGGCGCGCGGCAGGGAGACTCGGGGGCGAGGGCGCCCGGGCGCGCGACGGCAGGGCGCTCCGGAGGTGGGTGGGGCGTCGTGGTGGGGCGTGCCTCCGGGGAGACGGCGCAGCCTGCAGCGAGGTGGAGGGCCGTGGCGAGGTGGAGGGCCGTGGCGAGCGCGCACGACCCCGCGGCACGGTGATGCCGGAGCGGCAACGGGACGCGGCTGGGCGCGTGGGGCGTCAGGGTGGCGCGGCGAGGCGCGTGGGGCGTCAGGGTGGCGCGGCGGGGCGCGTGGGGCGTCAGGGTGCAGGGGAGGGGAGGCCTTGCCACGAGCGGTCCGGGGAGGGAGGCACTGTAGCGCTGCGCCGCGGGGGGCGGAGGTCCGATGCGACGCGGCAAAGCTGGGACCGGTGGTCGTCCACGATGCCCCGGGCGGGGGGCGCGCGGCTGTCCGGAGGACATCGGCGTGCTGACCCGGGACGGGCGAGGCTGCGCGAGGTAGAGTGAGGCGTGAGTTCCGAAACGCCGACCGAGACGACACAGGAGACCAGTTACCTGGACGCCATCTTCGCCGCCCTGCGCAGCGCCGGGCAGAAGCTCGACGCCACGAGGACCTGGCTGGCGAGCGCGGAGGCCGCAGGGACGCCAGGCTGGCGCCTCCAGGCGCTGTCCGCCGCACGCAACGCCCACGGCGAAGCGCGCGCGTACGTTGCAGATCTGGAGGCGCGCCTCGGGCGGCTCGGGTCCGGGCCCGAGCTGCCGCCCCCCCTCGACGTGCTGCCCGCGCGGCTGGACGCCATCCGCACGGACCTGAAGGCCACCGACGAGCGCCTGCTGCGGGTGGCCGCCGACGCGGCCTCGCAGCCCGTCGGGCAAGCCTGATCGACGCGCTCAGCCGCCGGCAAAGCCCAGGCGGCTGGTGGCGGTGGCGCGCACGGCGTCACCGAAGCGACGCACCTCTTCCAGCCGCTGCTCGTGAAGAGGACCCTCCAGCACCCCCGCGACGTTCTCGCGCAGCTCGGCGAGCGAGCCCGCCCCGCAGAGGGTCGTGTCCACCGCCGGGTGGCCGAGCGCGAAGCGGTAGCACTCCGGCGCCGTCATGGGACCCAGCCCGTCCTTCGGCTTGAGCAGGCCGCCCCAGCGCGTGGCGGTGTAGGAGAGGATGGCGGGGCGCTGCGCGCCGAGGGTCGCGAAGATCTCGCGCTCGGCGCCGCGGTGGGCGGCGTTGTAGCGGCACATCAGGACGTCGAGGGGGTACTCGTCGAGGAGGGCGCGGGCGAGGGGCCGATCGTGCGCGCTGATGCCGAGCGCGCGGACCTTCCCCTGCTCCTTGAGGCGCTGCATGGCAGGCCAGGTGCGGCCGCCGATGTGCCAGCGTCCGCGCACCCAGCCGAGGAGGAAGACGTCGATGACGTCGACGTCGAGGGCCTTCACGCACGCCTTCCACGCGGCCTCGGTGCGGAAGCCGAAGGGGACGCTGGGGGTGGTGGCGAGGACGATGCGGTCGCGGTGCCCGGCGCGGATGAGGCGGCGGATGCCCTCGATGCCGGGAGCCATGCGGGGCGTGACGAAGAAGAGGTTGATGCCGTGGTCGTGGAAGGCGCGCTCCACGCCGTCGGCGTCGATGCCGTAGTTGCAGGCGAGCCCCAGCGGGGTGGCGTGGAGGCCGGTGGAACCGAAGGGGCGAGGGGTGAGCCGGGGAGCTTCGGGCATGCGGGTGGGACGAGAATAGGAGGGGCGGGAGAGCGGCGGAAGAGGCCTCAGGCCACCCTGCCGAGCAGCTCCTTCAGCACCTTCCCGGTCGCCGTCTTCTTTTTCGCGACCTCCCGCGGTGTCCCCTCGGCCACGAGCTGCCCGCCCCCCGACCCTCCCTCCGGCCCCAGCTCCACGATGTGGTCGGCGCGCGCGATCACGGCCGGGTGGTGCTCGACCACGACCAGCGTGTCGCCGCGATCGACGAGACGGTCCAGCACGTCGAGCAGGCGCGCCACGTCGGCAAGGTGGAGGCCCGTCGTGGGCTCGTCGAGCACGTAGAGGGTGGGCTTGGGGCGGATGCCGGCGGTCAGCTCGGTGGCAAGCTTGAGGCGCTGCGCCTCGCCGCCAGACAGGGTGTGGCTGCCCTGGCCGAGGTGGAGGTACCCGACGCCGAGATCGCACATGGTCGCGAGCGGAGCGCGGATCTTCATGTGGTTCGCGAACAGCTCCACGGCCTCCTCGGCGCTCATGGCGAGGACGTCGCCGATGCTGCGGCCGTTGTAGTGGACGTCGAGGGTGGCCGGCTCGAAGCGGCCGCCGCGGCAGGCCTCGCAGACGGTGACGGCGTCGGGGAGGAAGGCCATCTCGTGGCTGATCACGCCCTGGCCTTCACAGGTGGGGCAGCGGCCTCCCTTGGCGGTGTTGAACGAGAAGCGTCCGGCGTCGTAGCCGCGCACCTGGGCGTCCGGGGTGGCGGCGAAGATGCGGCGGATCTCGTCCCAGATGCCGAGGAAGGTGGCGGGGACCGAGCGCGAGGTGCGGCCGATGGGCGACTGGTCGACGGCGAGGGCGCGGGTGAGGCCGCGGGGGATGCGCAGGGCCTCGTGGGGGCCGGGCTCGGGGGCTTCGAGGCCGAGGCCGCGGCGGATGGCCGGGTAGAGGACCTTCTGGACGAGGGTGCTCTTGCCGGAGCCGCTCACGCCGGCGACGACGGTCATCCGGCCGACGGGGATGTGGAGGCGGTCGACGCGCAGGTTGTGGGCGCGGGCGCCGGTGAGCTCGATGTGGGCGTCGGCCGGGGGGCGCGGCGGGCGCGCGGGAGAGGCGAGGGTGGCCTCGGCGGCGAGGGCGCGGCCGGTGGGGGAGGCAGGGGTGGCGAGGACCTCAGCGGGGGGGCCGGCGGCGACGATGCGGCCGCCGCTGCGGCCTCCGGAAGGACCGAGGTCGATGAGGTGATCGGCGGCGCGGATGGTGTCGGCGTCGTGCTCGACCATGAGGATGGTGCTGCCCGTGTCGGCGAGCTTGCGGAGGTTGCCGAGGAGGCGCTGGGTGTCGCGCGGGTGCAGGCCGATGGTGGGCTCGTCGAGCACGTAGAGGGCGCCGGTGAGGCCGCTGCCGAGCTGGGCGGCGAGGCGGAGGCGCTGCATCTCGCCGCCGGAGAGGGTACCCGCGGGGCGGTCGAGGGTGAGGTAGTCGAGGCCGACCTCGCTCACGAAGTCGAGGCGGCGGCACAGCTCCTTGTGCGGGGCCTCGGCGATGAGGGCGCGGTCGCCGGTGAACGTGAGGGTGCGGGCCCATGCGGCGGCGTCTTCCACGGAGTGCGCCGCCGCTTCGTGGTAGCGCTGGCCGGCGAGGCGGACGGCGCGGGGGATGGGGGCGAGGCGGGAGCCCTCGCACACCTCGCAGGGCTCGGGGGTCTCCAGGGCATCGTCGGCGTGACCGGAGACGCCCGTGCCTTCGCACGACTCGCAGCGGCCCTGCTTGGTGTTGAAGGAGAACCAGCGGGGGTCCAGCTCGGGGACGCTCTCGCCGCACCGCGGGCAGGAGCGGGAGGTGGAGTGGAGCTGGGTGTCGCCCTTGGCGTCGAGCACCTTCACCGCCCCCTTGCCGAAGCGGAGGGCGCTCTCGAAGAGGGGCCGGTCGAGATCGGCAAGGCGTCCCTCGTACATCACCAGGTCGATGGTGTGCTCCTTGCGCTTGTCGAGCTTGGGCGGGACGTCGGTCGAGCACGCCACGCCGTCGGCGATGGCGCGCTGGATGCCGGCGCGCGCAGCCGCGGTGAAGACGTCGAGGTAGGTGCCCTTGCGGGCGACGACGGCCGGCGCGAGGAGGGTGCGCTTGCCACGGAGGGCGCGGAGGCTGTCGTAGACCTCGTCGGGAGCGCGGCCCTGGATGGGGATGTCGCAGCGCGGGCAGTGGGCGTCGCCGACCTTGGCGTAGAGGAGGCGCAGGTAGTGGGCGATCTCGGTGACCGTGGCGACAGTGGAGTTGGCACCGGAGCGGGTGCTGCGCTGTTCGAGGGCAATCGACGGCGGGACACCGGCGACGCGGTCGACGTCAGGGCGCGGAAGGGTGGGAAGGAACTGGCGCGCGTAGGGCGTGAGGGTTTCCAGGAAGCGGCGCTGCCCCTCGGCGAAGACCACGTCGAACGCGAGGGTGCTCTTGCCGGAGCCGCTCGGGCCAGTGACCACCACGAGCTTGCCGTGGGGAATGGAGACCGAGACCTCGTGGAGGTTGTGCTCGCGAGCGCCGGTCACGGTGATCTCTCTGGCAGGGCTGGCAGGGCTGGCAGGGCTGGCAGGGCTGGCAGGGCTGGCAGGGCCAGGGCCCAAGAGGGGGCTCCGCCCCCTACGCTCCCGATGGTCGCTACCCTGCGGAGACGTCTCGCCAGCAGCAGGGTTGGTCTCCGTGGCACCGGAGACACGTCGTGCGCGCTTTGAGGTGCTCCCGTTGATGGTTGCGCTCTTCCTCTCGTCGCTCTGCTTCGCCTCTGGCGCTCTCTCGCGTTCTGCGGGGTAGCGACCATCGGGAGCGTAGGGGGCGGAGCCCCCTCTTGGGCCCTGGCCCTGCCAGAACCAGCGCGCCAAGGCCTTGCCGGTGCGGGTGTCGGTGCGGGCCACGTCCTCCGGGGTGCCCTCGGCGACGATCGCGCCGCCCTCGGTGCCCGCGCCGGGGCCGATGTCGAGGAGCCAGTCGGCGGCGCCGATCACGTCGAGGTCATGGTCGACGACGATCACGCTGGCGCCCGCCGTGACGAGCGCGCTCAGGGCGGCGTTGAGGCGCGCGACCTCGCTCGGGTGGAGGCCGGCGCTCGGCTCGTCGAGGAGGAACAGGGCGCCCACGCAGGCGTCGGCGAGGGCACGGGCCACCTTGAGGCGCTGCGCTTCACCGCCGGAGAGGGTGGAGAGGGGCTGGCCGAGGCCGAGGTAGCCGAGGCCGAGCTGCCGCAGGGGGCGGAGGGCGCGCTGGATGGCGCCGTCGCCCGCGAAGACCTCCAGGGCCTCGTCGATGGTCAGGGCGAGGACGTCGGCCACGGAGCGGCCGTCGAGCTTGACCTCCAGGACCACGTCCTGGAAGCGGCGGCCCTTGCAGCTCGGGCAGGTGACCGCCACGTCGGCGAGGAACTGCATCTCGATGGTCTCGCTGCCCTCGCCGGCGCACGCTTCGCATCGGCCCAGGGCGACGTTGAACGAGAAGTGGCTGGGGGTGAGCTTGCGCTCCACGGCGCCGGGGGCCTGGCCGAAGAGGGCGCGGATGCGGTTCCAGGCGCCGCTGTACGTGGCGGGGTTGCCGCGGGAGGTGCGGCCGAGGGGGGATTGATCGACGAGGGTGACGGCGCGGATCCCCGCGGTGTTCTCGACGCGGGTGTAGTCGCCCGGCGCATCGACGTCCTTGTAGCCGCGGGCGCGGGCGATGTGGCGGTAGAGGATCTCCTCGACCAGGGTGCTCTTGCCGGAGCCGCTCGGGCCGGTGACCGCGACGACGCAGCCGAGGGGGATGCGCGCGGTGATGTCGCGGAGGTTGTTGGCGCGCGCGCCGACGATGGTGACCGCCTCGCCGAAGGGGCGCCGCGCGGGGGCGGTCGCGGCCGGGGGCGGGAGGCGCGGGCGGTCCTCGGGCGAGCCGTCGTGGACCACGCGACCCCCCTTGCGGCCGGCCTCGGGGCCCAGCTCGACGACGCGGTCGCTGGCCTCGATGACGAGGGGCTCGTGCTCGATGACGAGCACCGCGTTGCCGCTGTCGGCGAGCTCGCGCATGCAGCCGAGGAGCGGGGGGATGTCGCTCGGGTGGAGGCCGACGGTGGGCTCGTCGAGGACGAAGAGGGCGCCCGTGAGGGACGTGCCGAGGGCGGCGGTGAGCGAGACGCGCTGGGCCTCGCCGCCGGAGAGGGTGCGGGCCTGGCGATCGAGGGTGAGGTAGCCGAGGCCGACCCGTTCGAGGTAGGCGAGCCGCGCCGCGAGCTCGCGGCGGGCCAGCTCGCCCTGGGTGGAGGTCGCGGTGAGCGCGTCGAGGCGGGCGCGGGCGTCACGCAGCTCGAGTGCGTGCCAGGTGGCCAGGTCGAGGCCCGAGACGCGGTAGAGGAGGGACTCGGGGGAGAGGCGCTTGCCCCCGCAGGTCTCGCACGGATCGTAGGCGCGGTAGCGGGCGAGGAGGACCCGCACGTGCATCTTGTACGTGCGCGTCTCCAGCCACTTGAACCACGCCCTCACGCCCGGGTACTTGCCGCCGTGCCAGGAGCCCTCGCCGTCGAGGACCTTGTCGCGCTGCTCCTGGGTCAGCTCGGACCAGGGGCGATCGAGGGGGATGCCCTGGCGCTCGCAGTACTTCTTGAGGACCTTGCGCTCCCAGGTGGTGGACTTGCCGGACCAGGGGCGGATGGCGCCGTTGTCGAGGGAGCGCTGCGGCTCGGGGATGACCTTGTTCCAGTCGATGCCGATGGTGCGGCCGAAGCCCCGGCACGCGGGGCAGGCGCCCGCGGGGCTCTGGTACGAGAACAGGCCGGGGCGCGGGGGCTCGAAGGTGCGGGCGCAGGAGGGGCAGGAGAGCCCGCGGACGACGGGGATGCGCGAGAGCCCGGTGCTGGTCGGCTCTGCGTGCGGCGCAGCCTTCGGTGCAGTCCTGGTGGCCTTGGCGGACTTCGCGGTCTTCGTCACGGCGACCGAGGCATCGTCGAACGCCGTCCTGGCCTTCCTGCCGCGCTTCTTCACCTCGCCGGCGGGTGACTCCGGGGTCGCGCTGGTGCTGGCTGGCGCGGTCTGTGCCGTGTGCGCGTCTTGCGCGTCTTGCGCGTCTTGCGCGTCTTGCGCGTCTTGCGTGGCCTGCGCGGGTTGCGTGGCCTCCGTCGTCCCCCCTGCGGTGCCCCTCACGAGGTGCAGCGCGGCGGTCCCTCCCCCGTGCCGCCAGGCTTCCTCGATCGCGGCGCCGAGGCGGCGGCGGTCACGTTCGCCGAGGCGCAGCCGATCGACGACGACGTCGACCGCGGTGCCCCCGGCCAGGGCCTCGGAGGGCGCGACCTCGTCGACGTCGCGGGCCTCGCCGCGCACCAGGACGCGGCGGTAACCGCTGGCAGCGAGCGACTCGCGCACGTCGAGGTAGGCCTCGGGGCTGAGCACGGGCACGCGGTAGGTGACGAGCGCCGGGGTGCCCTCGTGGGAGGTGGCGACGCGCTCCGCGGCGGCCACGGGGTTGGTGCGCTCCGCGGGGACCTGGCAGTCCGGGCACACCGGGATCGCCTCCCGCGCGAACAGCGCCGAGAGGTACGGCTCCAGGTCGGCCATGGTGGCCACCGTGGAGCGCGAGCTCTTCACGGGGGCGCGGCGATCGACGGCGACGCCGGCAGCGACCGGATCGAGCTTGTCGATGGGGGGACGTTCGAGGCGCTCCAGGAACTGGCGCGCGTAGGGGCTGAAGCTCTCGACGAAGCGGCGCTGTCCCTCGGCGTAGAGGGTATCGATCGCCAGGGAGGACTTGCCGGCGCCGGAGACGCCGGTGATGGCGCAGAGCTCGCCGGGGTGAAAATCGAGGTCGATGCCCTGGAGGTTGTGGGTGCGCGCGCCGCGAAGTCGGATGGGGTGCATAAGAGGAGTCGAGCGAGCTGCCGCGCCGTGGCCTTTGCCATGGTGGCGGGCGGGGGGTTGATTAGCGCCGTTCGGGCGAAAGATCGCGCCCGAAAGTTTCAGCGGTCATCCGGAAGGTGCGGTCTGCTTCAGCACTCTCCGGACTGCCGGGCGCGTCGGGGGCTGCCTGGTGGGGTGGACGCCGGACAGGTCGCGCGCTACGGCGGCAACGTGGGTCGTGGAACGAAGAAAGAAAAGGAGGCTCCCGGCGAAAAGCTCATCGTCCGCAACAAGCGGGCGAGCTTCGAGTACGAGCTGGGGGCCCGTTACGAGGCAGGCATCGCGCTCATCGGCAGCGAGGTGAAGATGCTGCGCTCCGCGCCCGCCGACCTGACGGACTCCTGGTGCTCCATCGACAGCGGTGAGGCCTGGCTGCGGGGCGTGAACATTCCGGAGATGCCGGGCTCGGCCTTCGGGCACGTGGCGAAGCGGCCACGCAAGCTGCTGCTCCACAGGAACGAGATCGACGACATCAAGGAAGCCCTCGCCCGTGACGGCATGACCGTGGTGGCGACGCGGATGTACTTCAAGGAAGGCCGCGCCAAGGTGGAGCTGGCGCTCGCGAAGGGCAAGAAGGCCGTCGACAAGCGCGAGAGCCTCAAGGAAAAGGACGCCGAGCGAGAGGCGCGGGCAGCGATGGCGCGCTCGCGGCGAGGGTGATCCGTGGCGCAGGTGGCATGGACGCGGGGCGGCGAGGGCGATCTGCTGGAGGTCAACGACGACCTCGTGCGCGTGCGGTCGAGCAAGGCTGCAGCGCCGGGGACACCGTTCGAGGGCACGCTGACGGTGGGGAGCCGAAAGCCCCTCAAGGTGAAGGTGGCGCGCTGCCGGAAGGAAGAGGGCGGCACCTGGTTCGTGATCGAGGGGAGGCTCATCGATGCGAACCGGGAGCTGCGCACCGAGCTGGCAGCGCTCGTCGGGTCCCAGGCGCCGTGATGCGCATGATGCGCATGATGCAGTGAGTCGAAACGCGCGGTCGTCCTGAGGCCGTAGGGGCATTCCCGCGCCTACCGGGCATTGCCGCCCCTCTCGGGCCCTCTTACGATCGTGCTCTATGCAGATCGTACGACGTCCTCGGGTCATCATCCGCCGCTGTCCGACGTACGACGTCGAGCGCATCCGCCGCATCGTCCGCGAGGGCATGGAGGAGATGGACCTCCGCCCCCGTGGCCGCACCCTGATCAAGCCCAACACGGTCGCCTCGGGACAGTTCTTCCCGCATGCGTACACGCGGCCGGAGTTCCTGGAGGGCGTCGTCAAAGCCCTGCGCGACAGGGACGATGGGCAGGTCACCGAGCTGGCGGTCGGCGAGCGCTGCGGGATCACCATCCCCACCCGGATGGCCTTCGAGGGCGCTGGCTACTACCCGATGTTCAAGCGCCTCGGGCTCAAGCACTACCACTTCGAGGAGGAGCCCCAGCGCGAGATCCGTCTCGAGCACGAGGGCAGGCTCCGCGACTACCTCTTCACCCCGGAGCCCGTCGCCAAGGCCGACTTCTTCGTCAACTGCCCCAAGTTCAAGTCGCACCCCTGGACCACGGTCACCTTCTCCATCAAGGCGTACATCGGGATCCAGGACGACCGGCACCGCCTCATCGATCACGACCACCGCCTCAACGAGAAGATCCGCGACCTCCAGTTCATCATCCAGCCGGAGCTGATCGCCATCGACGCCATCACCGCCGGTGAGGGCCGCATGCTGACCCCCGTCCCGGTGGACCTCGGCCTGGTCATCCTCGGCAACAACCAGGTCGCCTTCGACGCCGTCTGCTGCTGGATCCTCGGCATCGATCCCATGACCGTGGAGCACATCCGGCTCGCCCACGAGGCGGGGTTCGGCCCCATCGAGCTGGAGGACATCGACATCTCGGGCGACGTGTCGCTGGAGGAAGCCCAGCTCAAGGCCCGCGGGTTCAAGGTCGGGCTGATCCGGGTGGAGAAGTACTTCGAGGGGACCCACATCACCGCCTACGCCGGCCCTCCTCCCGAGGCGGAGCACACCGACTACTGCTGGGGAGGGTGTCCGGGCGCGATCGAGGAGGCCATCGAGGTGCTCCGGCAGTACGACGCCCAGTGCGACGAGAAGCTGCCGCGGCTCCACGTGGTCTTCGGCGCCTACGAGGGGCCCATCGACGCCAGGCCCGGCGAGAAGGTGGTCTTCATCGGGGACTGCACGAACTGGAAGGGGAACCTCAACGGGAAGCTGATCCGCGTGGAGAGCGTGTACCGCGACCGCAGCGAGCGCGATCCCTACACCGCGAAGCACGACGACATCTTCGCGAAGATGGTGAAGGTGACCGGCAAGCTCGCGCTCTCCCGGAACGACGACTACCTGCGCCTGGAGGGCTGCCCCGTGAGCGTCGCCGAGCAGGTGCTCGCGCTCGTGGGGCTCGGAGGGCTCAAGAACCCGTACCTCGCGCCCGACCAGCTCGTGCAGTTCAACAAGGCCTACCTGACCACGCGCGGGGTGACGGCTGCCAGGCGCCTCAAGGGCCAGCCCTACCAGGTGCACGGCCCCTGCGGACGCGGCGGGGCAGCGCCGGAGGAGGTGAAGGCCCCCGCTGCCGCGCCTCCGCCCGGCGGCGAGTGACGAGAGGCGCTACGCGTTCGGCCGCAGGGTGAGGTCGAAGAGCACCTCGACCTCGTCGCGGATCTTGAAGGCCCCGAGCGGGCCCTTGATCTCGGCAATCTTGAGCGCCTTGAGGGAGAGGATGCAGGTGCCCGAGACGGTGACCGCGCCGCGCGCGTCCTCGCGGGTGGTGAGCGCCGCGGAGAACGTCGCCGTGGCGCCCTGGATCTCCACCCGGCCCTCGGCGCGCGCGCGCGTCTTCCCGCTGGCCTGGATGCGCACCTCCCCGGTGCTCCGCAGCGCGTCGACCCGCAGCCGCCGCTCGATCTCGCGGCGGTCGCTCGTCGACAAGCCGCCCGGATCCAGCCTGTCGCCACGCAGCGTGCCCGCGACCTCCAGGTCCGCCACGGTGATGAAGACCTCGGCGGTCCAGGCCTCCCCATCGAGGTGCGCTTGCGCGCGCATCCCCTTGGCCGTGATCTCCAGGTCGTGCGCGAGGCGGGCGAGGACGCCTGCGGCGCGGGTGCGGAGGCGCAGCCGCGAGGCGGCAGGATCGAGGTTCAGCTCGGCCACGGAGGCCATGGTGACCCGCGCGGCGCGGACAGGGAAGGGTGCTCGTCGCGCGGAGCGCCCGATGCGGCGCTCTCCGGATTCGTCCCGGGCTCCTGGAGAGGCGGATCTGTGCAGAAACCAGGGGCCACTGCCAAGGCGCCCATGAGCCGACGGGCCGCGAGGTCGGGGGCGTAGACCTAACGAGGCTCCGCCTCGAGCCGCGCCTTGGCCACAAAGAGCATCTCGCTGAAAGCCACCTTGGTGATCTGCCGGGTCAGGATCTCGACGGGGCGAGCCACGAGGGGCAGGGTGACCTCGAAGCGTGACGACCAGTCCACCTGGGTGCCCTCTCCGCGCGGGATGAAGCGGAGAAGCCCGCCGTGGTGCCGGATCGGCAACGTGGTCTCGCGGAGCCGATATGCGAACGAGGATGGCCGTTCGAAAGCCGTGATCTCTTCGAGGCCGCGGATCCCAGAGCGGACCTGCACTTCGCGGAGGGCGCCCAAGCCGTTGCGCTCCGCAGTCCCCGGGCGGACGAGCTTGGTGCGGGTGCCATCTTCGGCGCGCATGAAGCTCTCGTGGTCGCTCACGATCTCGAAGACCCGCGCGACGGGCGCGTGGATGTACACGTTGACGTGGACCTCATCCATGCTCCGAGTCTGGCACGCCCACCGCGTGAGTGGGGCGGCGCTGGGCTAGTCGCGCGTCCGGAAGGCTGCGAGGAGCCCCAGCACGAGCGCCATGCCCACCAGGATCCCGGCGCTCCCTTGCTGCGCGAGCCCGAGCGGCGCTTCCCCGCCGATCAGGTTCGTCGCGTGGCTCCGGGGCAGCATGGCCCCGAGCACGCCCGCGGACCCACCGAAGAGCAGATCGAGGGCGAGGGGCACGACCCGTCCTCGACCGCGGCGCAGGAAGGTGCTCCCGAGCGAGAACCAGCCGCCGTACGCAGCGCCCGCGAGCGCCCCGACGTAGCTGCTCACGAGGGCGTCCCGGGCGAGCGGTGGGGAGCCCGGACCGTGGGCCGCGAGCACTGCCAGCACCGCGACCAGCCCGGAGACGGCTGCAGCGCCCATCACCGCGGCCAGCACCATCCCGAGCGCCACCCCGCCCCGCCCGAGGCCGAAGCGCGCTGCTGGCCAGGCTGCATCCCGCAGGCGCGCGCGGTCTGCGGCGTCGGCGGTGAGCGCGAAGGCGACGAGGGGGATCACCAGGCGGAAGGTCGCCGTGAGCGCCCGGTCCGTGGCCCCGGCCGGCGCCGTGGACCGCTCGATCACCGCGCTCGTCGCCGTGAGCGCGACCCCGAGCACGACCGCCACCAGCGCGCGTCGCCCGAGGAGGCGCCGCCCCGCCGTGGTGAACCCCGCCAGCACCGCTCCGGCTGCGCTCATCGCCCACCTCCGGGCTGCACTGTCCGCCCCACCTGCCGCCGCGTGGGTGGCGGTGTCGCGGTGCGGATGGAGGCGAGGACCACGCCAGCGCGGGTCGCCGCGTCGAGGATGGAGAGCGACGCCGCATCGAGATCGGCCGCGCGCACCCGCAACGTGGAGAGCGCAAGGGTTGGCGCCGGGGGAGTCGGGTGAGGGGTGTCGCCCCCGGAGGGCACCTGAGGCGCGCGCTGGGCTTCTTCCCAGGCGACGGCCTGCAGGCCAGGAACCTCGGTCAGCGCCGTGGCGAGGGCGCGGACACCGCCTCCTGCGGCCTCTTCACCCGGGCGTGGCTCCTCCACCTGCACCACGATCTCGCCGCCGCGTCCCGCCGGTAGCGCGGGGAGCAGCACGCCCCGATCGAGCTGGTGGACGTGATCCCCGAGCGCCCACGCATCGGTCCGTGACGAGGTCAGCACCAACACGCACGCGCCCTTCTCCGCCAGCGCGTGCAGCTCCACCCGCAGGGCGGCGGCGTCGAGGGAGGTCACCTCGGCGAAGGGCTCCACGAGGACCACGCACAGCGGCTCCGGCGTGCTCAGGGCGAGGGCGAGCTCCACCGCCCGCGCCTCGGCGAACGACAGCGACACCGGCCGCCGTGCGAGGAGGCGCCCGAGGCCCCGTCCATCGAGGAGCGCTGCTGCGGAGGGTCGCGCCTCGCCCCGCGCCCGCTGCGCCATCTCCACGACCGCAGCGACCGTGCGCGTGTCGGGCAGCTCCGGGGCCCCGAGGAGGGCTCCGAGGCGCGCGCGGGTCTTCGCGTGGCGCGCAGGGTCGTGTCCGCCGACGCGCACGCGCCCGCTGGACGGCCGGGTTCGGCCCGAGAGGACGTGGGCGAGGGCCAGCGTGCCGTCCTCGGGCGTGCCCAGGATCATGTGCACGCCCGGCGCGAACGCTGCCTCTGCGTGGTGGAGGCGGCCTCGCGCGTCTCCGTGCGGACCTGCATCGTCGCTGGCCACCACCCGTTCGAGCCGCACGAGCGGCGGTGTCACGGCAGCCAGAGGCGGCGGTGCCTCTGCCTCCTGCGCGGCGACGGCGCCTTGCGCGGCGTCTCCCTGCGAGAGGTCATCGCGCGAGAGGTCATCGCGCGGGGCGCTCCCTTGCGCAGCGTCCCCCTGCGAGGCCTCTTCTTCCGGCAGATCGTCTTCAGGCGACGTCGAGGGCTCTCGCGAGGTCACGCCATGCCTCCGGTGACGAGGAACAGGAACGTGTCGAGCGCCCCCGGGATCGACCACCGAGCGTTGCCCGCGAGATCCGCAAGAGCCCAGGGGACCAGCACCAGCGCCACGAGCACAAGGCGCCCCCGCGCGCCTGCGACGCGCCCGCTCACCGCAGCCAGCCCTCCCAGCGCCACGCCCGCCGCCCCCGCGAAGACCGCGAGCCCCACGCCCACCCCGAGCACCCGGAGCCCCGCCGGCATGGATCCCGAGAGCCCGGCACCGACCACCGCGAGCACCAGCGCGGGCACCCCGATCACGAGCGCGATCATCTGCATCGCCGAGAGCGCCCGCGCCGCGTGCAGGGCGCCCCCGCGCGCGCCGCGCACGGCTGCCAGAGCCTCGATGCCGTCGCGCCGGTCGACGGCCGCGCGGTCGTGGGCTGCCGCGAGCGCGATCGCCCCGCCTCCCACCCACGCCATCCACCGCGTCGCCGAGCGCAGCATCCCGTCGAGGGCGGCAGCCGCGCCCCCGTCCTGCTGCACGAAGGCCAGCACCATCCCGAACCCGAACGCGATCGCCACCACGGCCGCCGTCCCGAACCGCGCCCCGGGGGCCCGGCGCAGCCGCTCCCGGCAGAGGGACACGAGGGCGCGCATCCTCCGCCGCCGTGCAGCCGCCTCTGCAGGTCCGACTCTGTTCAGGCTGCTGCCATCCATGCGTCGACCCATGCGCTGCCCTTCCAAGCAGCGGGGCGCAAGGCTAATGTGGGATCCTCGATGGCCATACAGCAAAGAACGTGGGTCATCGCGTTGACGGTGGCTGGTGCGCTGAGCGCGAGCTGTTCACCCGGGGGCGATGGAGCGCAGGTCACGCCGACCTCGTCGATCTCCTCCAGCGGAGGCGGCCCCGGCACCGGCGGCGAGGGCGGCGCAGGGGCCGCGGGTGGCGCGGGGCAAGGGGGCGAGGGTGGACAGGCCCTGCCTTCTCCGTGCCCACCCGATGCCGACGGCGACGGCATCTCGGACGCGGTCGAAGGCACCGGTGACACCGACGGTGACGGCATCCCCGACGCCGAGGACCTCGACAGCGACGGCGACACGATCCCCGACGCCATCGAGGGCCAGACTGCCTCGCTCGGGTGCGCCTTCCCCCAGGACTCCGACGGCGACGGCACGCCCGACTTCCAGGACACCGACAGCGACAGCAACGGGCTGCCCGATCGACAGGAGGTCTACCCCGACGGGCAGGCCTACGACCCCGCCCGCGCTGCCCCGAACCCCGCCGACACCGACGGCGACGGCATCCCCGACTACGCTGACCCCGACAACGACGGCGACTCGCTCCCGGACACCGTGGAGCTCGACACCGGCGCCCGCGTCGACACCGACAGCGACGGCACCCCCGACCTCGACGACCTCGACAGCGACGGCGACGGCATCGCCGACCTCTTCGAGGGCGTGACGGATCCGGACGGCGACGGCGTCCCCGCCTTCCGCGACAGCGACAGCGACGGCGACGGCATCCCCGACGCCTGCGAGGTCCTGCCCGGGCACACCCTCGCGGACCCGCCGCCCGACACCGACAACGACGGCAGGTTCAACCACCTCGACGTCGACGCCGACGGCGACGGCCTCCCCGACAGCGCCGAGGATCTCAACGGCTCCTGCACCCTCGATCCGGGCGAGACCAGCCCCACGATCGTCGACACCGACGGCGACGGCACGAGCGACTTCATCGAGGTCACCCTGGCCTCCGATCCCGCCGACCCTCAGGAGACGCCGGCGACCCTCGGCAAGTCGTACTTCGTGCTCCCCTACCTGCTCCCCGCGGAGCCGCTCACCCGCATCATCCCGCTGCGCACCCGCCTCAGCCAGGGTGACGTCGCCTTCCTCGTCGACACCACCGCCACCATGGGCGGCGAGATCGCCAACCTCAAGGCGGGCATGGCGACCATCATCCAGCAGCTCTACCAGGACATCCCGGACCTCGCGGTGGGCGTCGCCGGCTTCGACGACTTCCCGACCGGCACCTCCGGCACCCCCGGCCAGGACCTGCCCTTCTACGTCGCCGGCACCACGGGCCACGTCAGCACCACGCTCTCGAACAACCTCGCCGCCGTGCAGGCGCTCAACGTGCACGACGGGCGCGACTTCCCCGAGTCCCAGGTCGCCGCCATGCAGCGCGCCCTCACCGGCCAGTACCTCATCTGGGACTCCGGCCAGATGACCCCCTCCGTCGCCCCTCCGGGCCGCTACGGATCGCTCCACTTCCGCCCGAGCGCGCTGCCCATCCTGGTGCTCATCACCGACGCCTCCTTCCACAACGGCCGCCGCGCCTCGAACCCCACGGTCCTCCACGACCCCTACCCCTTCAACGACCAGCCGCCGTTCCCCACGCCCACCATCGACACCCTCATCACCGAGATGAACGCGCGCGGCGCCCGCTTCGTCGGGATCTCGGTCTCCGACGGCGTGCGCACCGGCGCCGATCCCTACGAGGATCTCGCCTACCTCGCCGACCAGACCGGCTCCTACGTCCCCCCCTCCGTCTTCGGCGGCGCCCAGTGCGCGACGGGCCTCGGCGGCACCTTCGTCGCCACGCCCGACGGACCTGCCAGCGCCGCGAACCCGGGCGGCACCTGCCGCCTCGTCTTCGACGTGACCACGAACGGCAGCGGCGTCTCCACCAGCGTCGTCTCCGGCGTGCAGGCCCTCCTCCGCGGCATCAAGCTCGACCTGCGCGTGCTCGCCGCGCCCGACGGCAGCTCCGTGGACGCCGTGGACAGCTTCATCGAGACGGTCCGGGTGAACGCCTCTGGCGGCAACGACGAGGCCGAGCCGGGCGTGCCTTGCCTCGCGCTCAACGCCCTCGAACAGCTCGCCGACTTCTGGACCGGCCCCAAGGGCCTCGTGCACCAGCCCGATGGCGTGAACGAAAGTGCCCGAGGCGTCGTCCCCGGCCAGAAGATCTGCTTCCAGGTGGTCCCGAAGTCGAACACCACCTTGCCGCAGCAGGCGATGCCCCAGGTGTTCAAAGCGACCCTCTCCGTGAAGGCCCGCGTGGGCACCAACCAGAACGAGCTCCTGCTCGGCACACCCCGCGAGATCGCGTTCATCGTCCCCCCGAGCCCGCAGTGACATGACCCCGGGCCTCCGCGCACGACCGCCCGTGCAGGCGGACCCCGCGACCGCTCCGTCACCTGCCATGCATGTCAAAGCCCTGATTGCCGCGGGCAAGCACGAAGAAGCGCTCGGCGTGCTGCGCGACCTCGGGCGCCGAGGGGATGTCGCGGATGATCCCGGTGAACCGCCTCGAAGCGAAGCTCGCGCGCGTGGGTGCTTCCTCCTCTTCGGGCCGTGAGCCCCGCTGACCACCCGCCTCACAGCCTGATACCTTGCCGCCCATGCCGCGCGCCGTTCGCCGCCTCTTCCCCATGCTCTCCGCCGCGGACTTCTCGCGCTCGGTCCACTTCTACCGGGACCTCCTTGGAGGCACCGAGACCTACCGCTTCCCCGACAGTGGCGATCCCGTCTTCCTCGTGATGAAGCTCGGCGAGTCCGAGCTCGGCCTCGGCGCCATCGGCGCGGAGCCCCCGCTCCACGGCATGCCCCTACGCCCCGCCCAGGGCCACCGCATCGAGCTGTGTGTCTATGTCGACGATGTCGACGCGACCGTCGCCCACCTCCGCGCCTCCGGCGTCCCCATCGTCCTCGAACCCCGCGACCAGCCCTGGGGCGAGCGCGTCGCCTACGTCAGCGACCCCGACGGCAACCTCCTGATGCTCACCCGCTGAGCGTCACCCCTCTCCCACGCTCTCGCCCTCATTCACGCCTTCCCACCCCCCTCAGTCGAACGTCGGCTCCCGCGTTCCCTTCCGCTTCCTCTTCCGCTCCTTGTCGGCGAGCCCGAGCCGGCCCCACTCGTAGCTCACCCGCCGCCGGAACGCGCCCTCGTGGTCGCCGCCGTAGAGGTACAGCTCACGGGCCGAGTCCGCCTCGCCGAGCGTCGGCGTCCACCAGTCGGAGGGCACGAACGACAGCAGCACGGGCCTGTCGAACCGCATCCGCGCCGCCACGATGCCGCAGCGCCCCTTCTGGCCAGGAGGGTGCGCGCAGCCGCCGCCGAGCAAGATCTCCTCGTTCCCGAGCGGGTGCCACACCCAGATCCGCTCCACCGCGAACGGCACCTCCGTGGCCGGCACTCCGGGGGATCCGCTCGTCGCGAGCGCCTCGGGGGTCGCCAGCGCCGCGAGCTGTCCGGCGAGCTTCTCGTCGAGCGGCGTGTTCAAGCGCAGCGGCTGCCCCCGGGTCACCGCCAGCACCACCTCGAAGGTGTTCGGCTCGCCCGCGCAGCAGCGCACCCCCGTGTCGGCGCGCTTCGCCTCGGGCCGCATCCCGCGCCCGTGTGCGCAGCGGCCGATGAGATCTCCGGCGAGCCCGTTGCCGCCGCGCTGGGTGACGAGGCCGGGCTTCGCGTTGCCCCGCTGCCACGCGCTCGACGTCCACGTCCACACGCCCCCGTGCAGATCGTAGACCCCGAACCCGCTCACGCAGGCGCCGTTGTAGCCGTTCGGGATCAGGCTCTTCGCCTGACCCGTGCCGCACAGCGCCGACTTGTAGGCATCCCCGTACTCGTAGACCGTGTTCGACGGGCCCTTGCAGGCGCGCTCCAGCTCCAGCTCCGAGCAGAGCCGCTTGCCTTGTGCCTCGCAGAGCGCGCGGCCCTCCGCCAGCGACACGGCCGTGGTGGGGATGGCCCCCACCTCGTTCGGGTAGGGGTAGAGGTCCATGTAGAACCCCTGCATCACCACCTGCTCGCCAGCCATCTCCTCGTCGGCGATGCGCGGGATGCGATCGGGGGCGGTGCCGGCGAGCAGCACGCCCCCCGGGATCCACGCCATGCCTGGCCGCGGCTCGGGATCGGGGACAGCCACGTCCCAGGGGGGCGCCGCGTCTGGATCTCCGCTCGGCCCCCCGCCGCGGGTGCAGGCGGCGGGCGTCAGGGCGAGCGTGGTGGCGAGCGTGGTGTCGAGCGCGAGGCCCGCGAGTGTTCGCCCCATCCCTCAGTCCGGATCGCGCTCGCGCAGGTTCAGCTCCTTCATCTTGAGCTGCAGACCCTTGCGCGAGATCTTGAGGAGCCGGGCCGCGTGGGTGACGTTGCCGCCCGTCTGCTGGAGCGCGCGCTCGATGAGATCGCGTTCGAGCTTGCTCATCGCGGCCTTCACCTGCTCCTTCAGCCCCTCGGTCCCGCGCTTGTCGGGCGAGCCTCCGGCCGCCGCCCCGGACCCGCTGTCGGGGCCATTCCCCTGAGAGCCCGCGTCCTGCGCCGCTCCGGCTGGCGACAGCGCCGCGCTCACTGCGGCTTGCGGCCTGCCGATGCGCACGTCCTCCGGCAGATCCTCCACCCGGAGCCGCGCCCCGTCGGCGAAGAGCACCGCCCGCTCGATCACGTTCTCCAGCTCCCGGATGTTGCCGGGCCACTCGTAGGAGGTGAGCCGCTCCAGCGTCTCGCCCTCGATGCCCTCCACGTTCTTCTTCAGCCGCGCGTTGAACTTGGCGATGAAGTGCGCCGCGAGGTGGGGGATGTCGCTCTTCCGCTCCCGCAGCGCGGGCAGGGTGATCGGCACCACGTTGAGCCGGTAGAAGAGGTCTTCCCGGAAGGTGCCCGCCGCGATCTCCCGCTTCAGGTCCCGGTTCGTCGCCGCGACGAGGCGCACGTCCACGCGGATGGTCTTGATCCCGCCCACCCGTTCGAACTCGCTCTCCTGCAGCACGCGCAGGAGCTTCACCTGCATCTCGTTCGGGATCTCGCCAATCTCGTCGAGGAACAGGGTCCCGCCCGAGGCCAGCTCGAAGCGCCCGGGCTTCGAGCCCACCGCGCCCGTGAACGCGCCCCGCTCGTAGCCGAACAGCTCCGACTCCATCAGGTCCTTGGGGATGGCGGCGCAGTTCACCTTGATGAACGGCCTCTCCCGGCGGCTCGAGTTGTCGTGCAGCGCCCGCGCCACCAGCTCCTTGCCCGTGCCGCTCTCGCCCGCGATGAGCACCGTCGTCGGGGTGTCGGCCACCCGCTCCAGGATGGCGTAGAGATCCTGGATGGCCTGGCTCTCGCCGATGATCCCGAAGCGGGTCAGCTCCGGTCGGGTCGCCAGCGTGGACAGGTCGCGCGTGTCGCGCGTGGCGTCGGCGCGCTCGAGATCCCGCGTCCGGAGCGCCTTCTTCACCACCATCCGCACCTCGTCCTGATCGGCGGGCTTGGTGATGTAGTCGAAGGCCCCGGTCTTCAGCGCCTCCACCGCGTTGTCGACGGTCCCGTAAGCGGTGATCATCACCACCGGGCGGCTCGGATCGTCGCGCAGCGAGGCGCGGAGCAGGTCCATGCCGTCCACCTTCGGCATCCGCAGGTCGGTGAGCACCAGATCGATGTGGTGCTCCTTGAGGAAGGCGAGCCCCGCCTCACCGTCCTCTGCGGTGTGGACCTCGTAGCCATCCCGGCTGAGCTGGGCGGCGAGCACCCGGCGGAGGTTCGCCTCGTCGTCCACGACGAGAATCTGCTTCTTCTCAGGGAGCATCACGCCGCGCAGCCTACCAGAACCCGGGGCCAGGCGGCCTGCCAGTCGCGCCTCGCCCGCCAGGCTTCTGCTCCCCTCCGGCTTTCACCTCCTCCACACCCCCTTCGGCGCATACTCCCTCGGCGCATACTCCCTCAGCGCATACCCCCTCGGCGCACACCCCCGGATCACCCGCTGTTTCCCCGCTACGCCCCTGTCTTCGCCCTTTGTTCCGTCGGCTACACGATTTCCTCGCGGGTTCGGGAGCGCATCAGTATGCTGCCGCCGCTCCTTTGGAGGTGGAACGCATGCGGGTGCTGCGCGCTTTTCGGGTCGGTATCGGCGCCGGGGTGCTCCTCGCGACCGGGTGGGCCCTTGCGCAAGAGCCAAACCTGCCCGTCGCGCCGAGCAGTGAGGACACCGTCTGCGCCCGCACGCCGACGGAGGCGGATCTCGAGGGCGCCAAGGGTGCTCACAAGGCGGCGATCCAGTTCTACGAGCGCGCGGATTACGACCGCGCGATCCGGTACTGGAAAGACGCCTACGAGTTCGACTGCACCGCGCACGGGGTGCTGATCAACATCGCCAGCGCCTACGAGCGAAAGGGTGACCGGACCGCAGCCATCGAGACGCTGGAGTCCTACCTGACGCGCGCCCCGGACGCCTCCGACGCGATCACCATCCAGGAGCGCGTGCAGAACCTCAAGGCCGCCCTCCGCGCCGAGCAGGAGGCCCGCCCGCCGCAGCGGCCCACGGTCAAGCCCCCGCCGCCCAAGCCGCCGCCGCCCAAGCCGGAGATGGTGGAGCCCTACGGCTACGCCCCGCTCGTCATCGCGGGCGCTGGCGGGGCCGCGCTGGCCATCGGGGGGATCATGCTCCCCATCGGCTTCTCCTCCATCGCCGCCGCGGAGCGGGAGTGCCCCGACCGCACCAACTGCGAGCCGCAGATCGCCGATCGCGGCAACAGCGGACGCAGCCAGGTCGCCGCGGGCGCCGTGGTGATGGGCGTGGGCGCCCTGGCCATCGGCGGCGGCCTCGCCTGGCACTTCCTCTTCAACAAGCCCGTGCCCGTCTACCGCAACACGCCCGACCCCGACGCGGGCAGCGACGCAGGCAGCGACGCGGTGACACCTGCGGATCCCGCATCCCCGGCTCCTTCCGGGTCGCCCGCCGCGCCCCCCGGCGCCGCTCCCGCCACAGTCCCCGCGCCCACCGCGCCGCCCCCTCCCGCCGCGTCGATCTCGCTCTCCCCCTCCGTCGGCTACGGCTTCGGCGGCGTCTCCATCTTCGGCCGCTTCTAAGTCACACGGCAGGGGCTCGCGCCCGCCCCCCGCCGAGCAAAGCTCGTCAGGGCCCCCCACGCCGCGATCCACGCGCGGTTCCCGGAGCGCTCTGCCCCTTCGGGCCTGACGCCCGTCGCCTCGGGAAGCGGACAATGTCCCCGGCCGTATGGAGTAAGACGGCGCACCCCTCCAGTTTCAGGCTCGGAGGATGGTGACCGCCCTCCCGCCTGCGGTCGTCGCCTCCTCGAAGCGCGGCGTGCGGCGCGCGAGCTTTCCCCGCGCGTCGAAGATCACCAGCATCCCCCGGAGCAGCCCGAGCCGCGTCAGGTACTCGTCGAGCTGCGCGAGGCCCTGCGCGCGCGGGTCCTTCTGCCCCCGCCTCCACACCTTCAGCTCCATGGCCCGCCGCTGCACGCCGCTTGACCCGTCGGGCCGCGTGTAGGGGAACCGCACCAGCAGGTCCATGCGTCCGCGCCCCACGCCGTACTCCCGCTCGATGAACCCGCCGCCGTTGATCACCCGGTGCAGGAACGCCATCAGCACGAGCTGCGGCGCCACCTCCGGGTACGGCATCCCCGCCGCGAGCACCTCCCCGTGCTCCCGCCAGAACGCCGCAAACGCGCGCAGGAGCCTCCGGAACGCGAGCCTCCCATCCTGCAAGCGGAACGCGCCCTTCGGCGGCGCCTGAAGCTTCGACTCGGCCGACGACGCCAGTACCCGCACCACGACCTCGCGGTAGATCGGGTTCGCGATGCGCGGCGGCGCGTCCGCGGCGACGAGCCCCAGGTCCCGCACGTACGACGGATCGTCCTCGTACGCATGACCGCCCCCCTCGTAGGTGCCGGCGAGCACGGGCTCGATGATCCGCCGCACCCGCGGCTCCGCGAGCCGGTGCGCGAGCGAGTCGAGGTGCGTGGCCCGCTCCAGGATCAGCCGATCCCTGGCCCGCTCCACCTGCTCGACACCGAAGGTACGGTCCTCCGGGACCGGCATGTTCTCCGTCATCTCGCGGCCCAGCGCGTTGACCAGCCAGGGCTGGCCCGCGCTGACCTCCCAGGCGCGCGCGAGCGCCGCGTCCGTGAAGCCCACCCCCTCGTCGGCCGTGTGCTGCGCGTAGAGCTCCCGCAGCTCCTCCGGCGTGAAGTCGCCGATGCGCAGGGAGCTGAGCTTGACGTTGAAGGGGCTCGAGGTCCCGAGCCGGACCGGATCCCCTCCGCTCGCCGCCTTGTCGTCCCGCACGTCGCGCAGCCCGCACAGGATCACCGACGAGGGAAACGCCGCCGGGCGCTCGTCGTACCCTGCGCGGAGCTGCCGCAGCACGCTCATCAGGCTCTGGCCGCGAAGTGCGTCGATCTCGTCGAAGATCAACACCAGCGGCCGGGGACACCGACGCGCCCACGCCGCGAGCGCGCCCCCCAGCACCGCCCCCGGCGGCGAGGCAGGCGCCGGCGGGGGTCGCAGCTCCTCGGGCAGCGTCGACTCCGCCTTGCGCTGCATGTCCGCGAGGAGGAGCTGCTCGGCCGCGCCGTAATCATCCCCCGCCACCTCCGCCGCCTCGCAGGAGAAGAGCAGCCCCGCGTAGCGCCCCGAGCGCGTGAGCCGCTCCGCGAGCGCGCGCAGCGCCGTCGTCTTCCCGGTCTGCCGCGGCGCGTGGACCACGAAGTAGCCCCGCTGCTCCACCAGGCCTGGCGCCTCGGGCAACCGCCGCTCGGCAGGGATCATGTAGTGCCAGTCCGGTCGACACGGCCCGGCCACGTTGAAACGCCGCTTCACCGCGGGACTGCGTACCCTGAATCAGGGGCCTTGCGGCCCCTACGCTCCCGAGGGTCGCTACCCCTGAGGCTTCGCGTGCGCGTCGCGCAAAGAGCCCTGGGCGGGCTCGGAGACCGGAGGATTAGGGGCGCCGCTGCAGCGAGTGCACCGCGGTGAGCGCCGCGTCCTTGTGCGTCTTGTCGCCCCGCGCGCTCACCGTGTAGATGAGCAGGATCTGGTCCGAGGAGCCCGCGTTCACGGTCGCGTACCAGATGTAGCCGCCGGGCCCGTTGAAGTTGCACGAGCCCTCGCCCATGCGCGCCTTGAACCCTTCCTTGCCGATCGTCCCTCCGGCCGGCGATCCCCAGCCGATGTCGGTGACCCCGAGCGCCCACGCCGCCTTGCTCAGCCGCGCCGTCGACTCCCCGGGCTGATCGAAGGTGGTGAACGCGAAGACCGCCTGACCGTCCGGCGCGCGGAACACGCCCCAGTCCCCCTTGAGCGAGCGCGTCCACCCGGGCGGCGCGATGAACTTCACGTACGGGTGATCGCTCGTGATCCACACCGGCTCGCTGCCCGGCGCCTTGGTGGTGGACGGCTCCGCGGACGGCATGGTCTCCGGCGCCGTGCTCGCGCTCTTCCCGCCCACGTAGAAGCACACGAGGCAGCTCCCGAGCCCGAGCACGCCGAAGGCGATGAGCCCGATGAGCGCGAACACCGCGATCGACGGGCCATCCTTCTTCGGCGGCCCGAACCCGCCCCCCGGCGGCCCATACCCACCGCCCGGCGGCCCATACCCACCGCCCGGAGGCGGCCCATACCCACCGCCCGGCGGTCCATACCCACCGCCCGGCGGTCCTCCCGGTGGCCCGTACCCACCGCCCGGCGGTCCTCCCGGTGGCCCGTACCCACCGCCCGGCGGTCCTCCTGGCGGCGGCCCGTATCCACCGCCCGGCGGTCCTCCTGGAGGAGGTCCATACCCACCGCCCGGCGGTCCGTAGCTCCCCCCGCCTGGCGGTCCCGCGCCTGGCGGTCCCGCGCCTGGCGGCCCGTAGCCCCCTGGGCCTGGCGGCCCTCCGGCCGGCGGCGGTCCATACCCACCGCCCGGCGGCGGTCCATGGCCGCCTCCGGGCGGCGGCGGATACCCAGGAGGCTGCTGCATGATCGACGAGGGGACCAGACGCGAAGCCCCGGAGGCAAGCGTCATCCACCCTCACCTTCGCGATCGCCCCCGCGCTCTGCTCCCCGCGCTGGCCCCGCGCTGGGGCATCACGCCGTCCGCGCGCTGGGGCATCGCGCCATCCGCGCGCTGGGGCATCGCGCCATCCCGGCGATGAGGCATCGCGCCCGGCTGGAGACGCGGTACATCTCGAGATCCCATGCCGCTGCCGCCGGGAACCGAGATCCTCGCGCACTGGGCCGCCTCGCGCCGCCTCTCCTTCACCGCGCACCCCGACGAGGCGTGGTTCCGGCAGTGGGAGCCGTACGCCACCATCACCCCGCCGAGCGCCTACTACAACGCCTGCACCTGGACGGCCTCCGGGAGCAGGCACCTCTGCATCGCCGAGCCCTGGTACGCCCCCGAAGGCGAGGCGCCCCTCGAACGCACGCTCCTTGGCTTCGCCGTGCACCCGGGCATCACCCGCCGCGCCGCCGCGCGCCTCGGCGAGCACTTCCTCACCCGCGTGGTGTTCCTCGAAGGCCCGCCGCCCATCCCGGTCACCCTCGGTGATCCCGCGTGGGACGCCGGCGCCGCCACCTTCGCCTCGTCCCCCGAGGTGGCCGCCGGCGCCTTCCACCCGCGCCTCCGCCGCCTCCTGCACGACCGCGGCTTCCAGGGCCATATCGAGCTGCGCGCGCGCGGCGGCCTCGTCGTGCACCTCGCGGGCGTGCAACCGAACCCCGGCGGCTACGAGCTGCTGCTCGGCGTCCTGCGCGAGATCACCGACGCCGCCGTCGCCGGCTGATGCTGCGCACCCTGGATCAGCGGCCTCTCGGCCCGCATCTTCGTCCAGTAGCCCACCGCCCCTCGGCTCGACTAGGCTCGCGCCGATGGCCAAGGTCCTGGTGGTCGAGGATGAGCCGGCGATCGCCGAGTCCATCGCCTTTTTTCTGCGGCGCGACGGCTTCACCACCACCGTGGTGACCACCCTCGCCGACGCCGAGCGCGAGCTTGCGTGGGCCGACCTCGTCATCCTCGACCTCACCCTCCCTGACGGCAGCGGCTTCGAGCTGCTCAGCCTCGCCCGCAGGAGCGGCGCCACCGCGGCGATCATCGTCCTCTCCAGCCGCGACGACGTCGCCGACCGGGTGGCCGCGCTGGAGACCGGCGCCGACGACTACGTGACCAAGCCCTTCTCTCCCCGCGAGGTCGTCGCCCGCGTCCGCGCCGTCCTCCGCCGCGCCGCCGGCCACGCGGCTGGCAGCGCGGCCACCGCGCAGGCTCCTGGCACTCTCGCCGCTCCCGGCACTCTCGCCGCTCCTGGCACTCTCGCCGCTCCCGGCACTCTCGGCGTCCATGCCTTCCCCGACGCGCGCTCCTTGCCGCTCCAGGTCGACGAGTCCACCCGCCGCGCCCACGTCCACGGCCAGCTCGTCGACCTCACCCGCGTCGAGTTCGACCTCCTCTCCTGCATGCTCGCCGCCCCGGGCCGCGTCTTCACCAGGCCGCAGCTCATCGACCGCGTCTGGGGCGACGGCTTCGCCATCACCGACCGCACCATCGACTCGCACGTCAAGGCGCTGCGCAAGAAGGTCGTCGAGGCGGGCGGCGACGCGGGCCTCATCGAGACCGTGCGCGGCGTCGGCTACCGGGTCACCGACAAACCGTCCCCCGACGCCTCCGACGCGGGCTCCGAGGGCGCGGGTGGCGGCGCGGGTGGCGGCGCGGGTGGCGGCGCGGGCGGCGGCAAGGGCGAGGGATGATCCGGCTCGTCATCACGGCCGTCGCCGCGATCGCCCTCATCCTCCTGGTCTCCTCGTTCGTCTCGCGCCTGGTGCGCGCCCGCACCGCCGGGATGAGCGTACGCATGCAGATCTTCATCGCCCTCGGCGGCGTCATCGGCGCCTTCGCGGTGGGCCTCGGCGTCCTGGTGATCGACCGCATCGAGGCCCGCGCCCGCTTCCTCGCCGAGGGCTCCGCGCGCGACGAGGCCACGGTCTTCGCCGCCCTCGTCGCCACCGAGATGGAGTCCCGCGGCGTCCGTCTCGACGACGTGCGCAGCGTCGACACCCGCGGCCTCGACGTGGTCCTCAACATCGCCTTGCTGGATCCGGAGGGCCGCACCGTGCGCGCGAGCGGCCCTTCCCCCGGCGAGCCCGGCAACGTCTTCGTCACGGTCCCGGTCATCGTCCGCGGCACCCAGGTGGGCGCCGTGCGCGTCGTCAAGCCGACCATCGTCGTCGAGCGCATGGTCGCCGACTTCGCGCCCCCCATCCTGGTCCTGAGCACCGTGCTCGCCGCCGCCGCCGCGGTGTCGTCGCTGCTCATCGGCCGCGCCATCGCCGCGCCCATCGAGGTGCTCACCGACTTCGCCGTGCGCGTCAGCGAGGGCGAGCGCCGCGCCTCCCCGCCCCCCGCCCATGGCCGCGAGGTGCAGCGCCTCGCCCGCGCCATCGACTCCATGCGCCGCGAGCTGGAGGGCCGCCCCTTCGTGGAGACCTTCGCCGCCGACCTCTCCCACGAACTCAAGAACCCCGTCGCCGCCATCCGCGCCAGCGCCGAGGTGCTCGAAGGCGGCGCCCTCGACGACCGCGAGGAGGCAGGCCGCTTCGTGGCCCGCATCCAGGAGTCCACCGCCCGCATCGAGGCCTTGCTCGGCGACCTGCTCTCCCTCGCCCGGATCGAGGCGCGCGGCGTCGAGGAGATGGAGATCGTCGACCTCGGCCCCGTCGCCGAGTCCGCCGCTGCCCGGGCCCGCGAGCGCGGCAGCCAGGTGACCCTCTCCATCACCGCCGACGCCCGCGTCCGCGGCGACGCCCGCTGGATCAGCCGCGCCCTCGACAACCTGCTCGACAACGCCAGCACCCATGGCGAGCCCGAGCAGACCATCCAGATCGAGCTGACCCGCGTGGGCGGCAACGTCGCCCTCACCGTGCGCAACCCCGGCGAGATCAACCGCCGCGTCGCCCCCCGCATGTTCCGCCGCTTCGTGACCACCCGCGCCGACAAGGGCGGCACCGGCCTCGGCCTCGCCATCGTCCGCGCCATCGCCGAAGCCCACAGCGGCTCCATCGAGTGCATCGAGCGCGGCCCCCCCACCGTCTCCTTCTCCCTCCTCCTCCCCTCCATTTAAAGGTCGGCCAGAGGGCTCACGCGGCGACGGCGACACCGCGCGCACCTCACGCGGGCGGCGTTCAGGCGACGGGCGTTGCGAACGCGAGCACGTATCCATCCGCGTCGACGCTGTACGCGGCGCGGTGCCCCCAGCCTCGCAGCGCAAGTGGGCTCAGCTCGCGCGCCCCCGCGGCGAGGGCGCGCGCATGGTGGCCAGCGGGATCTTGCACGACGAGGTAGATCTCTGCGCGTCCCGGGCCGTGGAGCCTGGACGGGTCGACCTCGGGACCGAGCAGGCGCTTGATTCCGGCCTCGGGCATGAGGCCGACGACCATGCCTGGACCGAGCTCGAACTCCGTCATTCCAGGCACATCGAGCGACGGCGCCCTCTGGAGGACGCTCTCGTAGAAGTCGCGGCTCGCAGCAGGATCTCGAACGTAGAGGATGAAATGTGCACGCATCGGTCAGGCCCCTAACTCGGGCCAGCCACCCGCTCAACGGGGCGCATGGACCTCGGCACACGGTGGCCGGCGACCCCGGACGGCCTGGGTCCCGGAGGCCTCGGCCCTCCCTCGGGTGGGGCCGCCGGCCGTCCAGGCGACGTGGACCTTACGGGCACTCCCTGGCCATGCAGGCAAGTGTGCGCGCCCCCCCACCAGGTCCCCCTGGATTGCCGCCTCCACCTCCCGCCCAGCCGCGTCTCTGCGGCGGTGTTCACGCCGCTTTCCTCCGGTTTCCGCTCGGATTTGCTGGGCCCCGTGTACCGACAGTGGCACCCTTCACAAAGACTGCACGGAGCCGTCCTGGTGGGCCCCCGTTCTCCGTCTCCACGAAACCTCCACGATGCCATCATCGTGGGAGCGCACGCGCTGCCTGGTTCTGGTGCACAGTGGGGTCGACCTCTCAGAAGGAAATATCCATGGCTCATCCCAACCTTCCCAGGCACATCGCGATCATCCTCGATGGAAATGGCCGCTGGGCGACCACCCGCGAGTTTCCACGCACGAGGGGTCACGAGGAGGGCCTGAAGGCGGTGCGCCTCTCGGTGCGCGCGTGCAGGGAGCGGGGCATCCAGAACCTCACCCTCTACGCCTTCAGCGTCGCCAACTGGTCGCGCCCCAAGGAAGAAATTGACGGCCTGATGCGCGTCTGCCTGGAGTTCGCGCAGACCGAGGTCGAGGAGTGCGTCCGCCGCGGCGTCGCCGTGCAGGTCATCGGCGACCTCGACGACCTGCCCACTCCCACCCGCCGCGCCGTGGAGCAGATGGTCGAGGCGACCCGTGATGGCAAGGCCATGACCCTCGCCCTTGCCCTCAGCTATGGCGGCCGCCGCGACATGGTGAACGCGATGCGCGCCCTCGCCGCGCGCGCCCAGGCGGGCCTTGTCATCCCCGAGGAGATCAACGAAGCCTCCCTGCGCGGCTTCCTCACCACGAGCGAGCTGCCCGACCCCGATCTCATCATCCGCACGGGCGGCGAGAAGCGCCTCAGCGACTTCCTCCTCTTCGAGTCTGCCTACGCCGAGCTGTTCTTCTCCGACGTCCTCTGGCCCGACTTCGACGAGCCGGTGCTCGACCAGGCCCTCGCTGCCTTCAGCCGCCGCCAGCGCCGCTATGGCCGCACCGGCGACCAGGTCACCCGCGCCGCCCTGCCTTGACGAGCTGACCGGGAAAGCTGCTGCGCGCCCCGCGTCGTCGGTCTGCCTCCCTCGAAATCCAAGAGGATCCCTCGGTCGGCCTTCCTGGCCGCGGGTCGCTCGCGACGCTTTCCCGGTCATCTCGTGAACCCCGGCTCATCGCCCTGTCCACGCGCTTGTCGCACCACCTGTCCTCTCGATTCTGGCGCCGTCTTGCGGTACGAGGGGGCCCTCGTGCTCACGCGCCCGTAGCTCAGCTGGATAGAGCAGCGGCCTTCTAAGCCGCGGGTCGCAGGTTCGAATCCTGCCGGGCGTGCCATCAACCGCGAAGGGGAGGGGAGGGGAAGCACCGCACCGTGGCCAAGCCGAAGCTCTGTCCCTGCACCTCCGGCCGCGCCTACCGCGACTGCTGCGCCTCCTACCATGCCGGGGCCGAGCCGCCGGATCCCAGCACCCTCGTCCGCACCCGCTACGCCGCCTTCGCCCTCAAGGATGCCGCGTACCTCCTCCGCACCCTCGACGCGCAGCACGAGGACCGCGCCGAGGGCCCTGCCGCCTACGCGCGCGCCTTGCAGGGCAACCAGCTCCGCTACATGGGCCTCACCCTCCTCGACGCCTCGGTGCCTGACGACGCTGCCGGCACCGCGCAGGTCCTCTTCCTCGCCAAGCTCTTCGAGCGCGGCCGCGACGTCTCCTTCGTCGAGCTCTCCGACTTCCGCCACGACGGCACCGGCTGGCGCTATGCCTCGGGCTCCCTCGTCGGCGCGCGCGAGCTTCCGGCCGACGGCGCGGGCCTCACCATCGCCACGTTCCCCAGGCGCGCCTGAGCACCACGTCCTGATCGGCAACGCTGCTGCGTGCAGCTTCCAGCGTCTGTGTCTGAGGGGAGGGGAGGAGAGTCGTCAGCGAGGCGTGCGGGTCACGCGCCCCTCACGTCCGTGTTCGCCCCCGCTGCTCCCTGGCGAGGCGCCCTGGAGAGCATCGGGGGTAGCGACCATCGGGAGCGTAGGGGCCCAGAGGCCCCTGATTCGCCGTACGCAGTACTATGGGCCCAGAGGCCCCTGATTCGCCGTACGCAGTACTAGGGGCTCAGAGGCCCCTGATTCGCCGTACGCAGTACTAGGGGCCGCGAGGCCCCTGATTCGCCGTACGCAGTACCGCAGTACCTCAGGAGGCCTTGGCGGAGGTGTTGCTCTTCAGCCACTGCTCCAGTTCGTCGGCGCCGCCGAGGTGCTTGCCGTCGACGAACACCTGGGGGGTCGTGTGGGCGCCGGGGAGGGCGCGCAGGATGCGGGGGGAGCTGGGCAGCTCGGCGTAGGTCAGGTGGTTCTCCTCGAGCAGGCGCTTGGCGCGGGCGCAGTGGCTGCAGCCTGGCTTCGTGAAGAGCAGCACGTCGTGCTGCTGCTGGCCGCCGATGTACTTGTACATCGTGTCGGCGTCGGAGACCTCGTAGGGGTCGCCTTCCACCTCGGGCTCGATGAACTGCTTCTCGATCACCCCGTCGCGGACCAGCATCGAGTAGCGCCAGGAGCGCTTCCCGAAGCCGAGGTTTGCCTTGTCCACGAGCATGCCCATGGCGTCGGAGAACACCCCGTTGCCGTCGGGCACGAAGGTGATGTGGTCGGCCTTCTGGTCTTGCTTCCAGGCGTCCATCACGAACGAATCGTTCACGGACACGCACACGATCTCGTCCACGCCCTTGGCCTTGAAGCCGGGGAACAGCTCGTTGTAGCGGGGCACGTGGGCCGTCGAGCAGGTGGGGGTGAAGGCGCCGGGCAGGGCGAAGACCACCACGGTCTTCCCGCCGAACAGCTCCTTCGTGGTGATGTCTTTCCACTGGCCGTCCTGACGAACGCGCAGGGTCACGTCGGGGACGCGCTGACCTTCTCGAGAGGTGAACATGACAGGCTCCTTTTCTGGGCGGTCCTTATATCGATGGAACAGCCGCTTTGCCACCGCTCCGCGGCGTGCATGTGCGCCTCGGGGCCCTGCCGGGCGTGGGCCCGTTCAGGTTGAGCGGCTTCTGGACGGATCCGGCTCCTGACGGGAGCGAGGCACCGCTGCAGAGGACCTGAAACATGGACATGCAGGCCGAGAAATCAAGGGACGGACGGGGAAGGGAAGGACAGCGCGCGCTTATCATCCCGATAAGATTCCCTGATGGCGGAGAGGCAGCGGCGCGGCTCTGCGGGGAATGTGCGTGCGGACCCTGGTATGCTCCGGGCATGCGCACTCTTGCCGGAAGGTCTCTCCTCGCGGTTGGCCTGGCGCTCCTCGCGGGCGTCGTGGCTTCTGCGGCCTCCTGCACCCTCGACGTGATGGGCACCGGGCCCGATGGCGCCACGGTGGGCGAGGGGGGCGCAGGGGGCGACGGCAGCGCGGGTGGGGGCGGACAGGGAAGCGCTGGCGAGGGCGGAGCGGGGGGCTCGATCGAGGTGCCCGTCGATCCTGTCTGCGGCAACGGCGTGATCGAGGCCCCGGAGACCTGCGACGACGGCAACGAGATCGAGAATGACGGCTGCACCCAGTGTGTGATGGACGACCGTTTCACCTGCGAGAACCAGCCCAGTGAGTGCGTCCCCATCACGCCCATCATCGCGGGCTTGACGGGCCTCGACATCGGCATCCCGGACAACGAGAGCTACAACGGCAGCCCCGACTCGATGGCCTGCATCACCCTCCCGGTCACGGCGGCCGAAGCGCTCCGCGTCCAGCGCGTCGAGCTGCTGGTGGGCATCGAGCACGACTGGGTGGGGGACCTGGTGATCAAGGTCGTCAACCCCGAGGGCGAGGTCACCACCGTCATGAACCGGCCGGTCATGGACGAACCCGTCGACGCGGCCACGGAGCCGAACGGAGCCAATGCGAACATCCGGAAGTCGAACCCCGTCCGCTTCGCCGATGATGCTGCCGCCTCCGCGGAGGACATGGGCGAAAACCTCAGTACAGGGCAGGCGGTCTGCAGGGACGGGGGGAGCCCGTGCACCTACAAGCCCGCGCCGGGCAAGGGACCCGGGGACGGCTTCGCGACGTTCAAGGACAGGGTCACGGCAGGGGACTGGAAGGTGTGCGTGGCCGACGGCAACAGCAACTACAGCGGCGAGCTCGATCAGGCCGAGATCTCTCTCTGGGCCCGGTGAAGTGAGCCGCTTGCCGTCGCGCGCTCCCTGATACGCTGGCGGGATGCGCACCCCTGCCCGACGGTTCATCGCCGCTGCCGGTCTCGCGCTCCTCGGCGGTGTCACGGCCTCTGCGGCGTCCTGCACCCTCGACGTGATGGGCACAGCGCTCACCGATGAGGATGGCGGTGACACGACGGGTGAGGGCGGTGGCGGCGGTCAGGGGCACGCGGGTGGCGGCGGCGCGACCCACACGGGGGGCAGTGGCGGTGAGGGCGGCGCCGGCGGCGCTCTGGCGATCTGTGGCGACGGTGTCCTCGGTGGCGGCGAGAGCTGCGAGGACGGCAACGAGGATGACGGCGATGGGTGCACCGACTGCGTGGTGGACGAGGGCTTCTCGTGCAGCGCTCCGCCCAGCATTTGCACGCCGGTCCCGCCGATCATCGTGGTGGCGGGACCGGATCTGGACCGCGACATCCAGGACAACGAGAGCTACGACGGCACCCTGGCCTCGATGACCTGCGTGCCGCTCGCGGTCGCGGCGTCGCCCGAGGTGCTCGTGCGCCGCGTCGAGCTCGAGGTCGGGATCGACCACAACAAGCTCGGCGATCTGGTGATCAAGCTGATCAGCCCCTCCGGTCAGGAGACGACCGTGATGAGCCGACCCGGGGTGGACGACCCGGTGGACGCAGCTTTCGACTCGAACGAGGCTGACGACTCGAACCTCAAGCGTGGATTTCCTGTTCGCTTCGCCGAGAGCGCGACAGTGTCCGCAGAGGAGATGGGCGCGGACCTCGGCGTCGCCCAGGTGGTGTGTGAAGACGACCAGCTCTGCAGCTTCAAGCCAGCGCCGGAGAGTGGGGAACCGTTCTCGTCGCTCCTCGACGATCCTGCCGCGGGGACCTGGCAGGTGTGCGTGGCCGACGGCGAGAGTGGCAACAGCGGCGACCTGGAACTGGTGACGCTCTCCGTCTGGGCCTGGTGAGCGCCGCGCCCTCGCGCCTCCCTCCCGCCCCTGTCCTCTCGCCCTGACGGCGTCCTCCGGGCCCCTTTTCCCCCTGCGCCAGCCCGGAACTCCCTTCGTTGGACGCCGACCGGTCTTGTTCCAGTCCGGAACCACGCCGGTCGGCCTCCGACCACCGGCGTTGTTCCCCGGGAACTGCCTTGGTCGGGGAGCGCCGACCGGCGTTGTTCCGCCGCTGCACGGCCTAGGGCAGACCGACCGGCCTTGTTCCAGCCCGGAACAGCCTTGGTCGGTGACCCGCGGCCCCGGTCCCGCTCCGGAACAACCTTGGTCGGCCTCCGACTTACCAAGGTTGTTCCCAGGAACAACCTTGGTCGGCCTCCGACTTACCAAGGTTGTTCCCGGGAACAGGACCGGTCGGCCTCCGACTTACCAAGGTTGTTCCCGGGAACAGGACCGGTCGGTCTCCGACCGGCGCACTCCCGCCCTGGAACAAGACCGGTCGGCCTCCGACGGAGCTTGTTCCCGCCCTGCGCCGGGCCTGAAGGTGTCCGGAAAGGAAGATCGCGCGGCTGCACCCGGCGCGCAGGTGCCCAGCAGCAACGCACCCGGCGCCGCACACCGGATGAGGGAGACCCACATCCCCACATCCTCACGCCCCGAACTGCATTGGCGCCGCAAACTTCCGCTTCACGACCGGAAGAGGTCTGCCTAGGTTGTGCCTCGGTTGGAACAATCAACCGGCAGGGGGCGTTCTCCTGCCACACCGGAAAGGCTGGAGGTTTTCCCATGGCCCTCAAGACGCTCAAGGCGCGCTCGGCGATGCTCTCTCTTTTACCGCACCCGACGTTCACCCTTTGCCAGCTCCGCAACCATCCCCTCGGGGCGCCGCACGTGGCGCAGTTCGCGGCGATCAAGGAGCAGGGCAGGGCGGTGCTCGCGGCGGAGCTGCAGCACATGGAGGACATGACCGAGACGCGCGCGCAGGTCGTGGCGATCGACGAACGGCTCGACGCCTTCGCGGCGCGGCTCTCGAAGCTCCTCCACTCCATCGGTGGCGAGAGCTGGAAGAGCGCGCTCCAAGGGCACTACTTCGAGAAGCCCCTGCACGCGCTGACCCGCCCCGTGCTGGGCAAGCAGCTCGTGCAGATGCGCAAGTGGCAGCTCTCGCTCGCGACGAGCGCTTACCCGGCGCTCGTCGCGCTCGCGCCCGAACTTGATGTGTTGCTCACCGAGGCCCACGCGGCGGCGACGGCGTGGCAGGGCGCGAAGCAGCTCAACCGGGAGTTCCGCGACGTGGGCGCGCGACGGCGGTGGATCGATCGGTTGAACGGCGCCCGCAAGGAGGTCCACGGGGCGCTCGCGCGCCTGCCCCACGAGATGCCGCACCTGCCTGCCGACTTCGCGGATCGGTTCTTCCTCACCGAGGAGGAGAGCGGCGCGGACGACGACGAGGACGACTCGGTGGAGGACCTGCAGGCGGAGCTTGCGGCGGCGCAGGAGGCGGTGGTGGAGGTGGAGCGCCGCCTCGCCGAGGCCGTGACCGCGGAGGCGGCGGCGCAGGCGGAGGCCGAGGCGCGCGCGGCGAAGGAGGCGGAGCTCGTGGAGATGGAGCGGATGGCTCAGGAGCTCGCGCGCAAGCAGGAGGCGCTGCGCAAGCAGCTCAAGGGGCCGCTGGGGCCAGGGGCTCGCAGGCCGCGATGAGGTCGCCCTTCAGCGCGGAGGGATCGGCGGCGTCGAGGTAGAGGCCAGAGAGGACGGTGCTTCCGGTGTTGCCGTTCGCCTCGCGCCGGAGGCACCAGATCTGGATGTCGGCCGCCACGTCGCCGCTGCCGTTGAAATCGAGGGGACCCGAGGCGCCGGTCAGGTCGATCTGCTCCCCGTTGCCGAGCCTCGCGACGGTGTCGGGGATCGCGGCGATGCCCGCGTTGACCGGGGTGAAGGGCGTGTTGTTCTCGGGGGGGATGAGCCTCGGGAAGCCCTGGGAGAGGCGGAGCCCCGTGACGGGGGTCTCGGCGGGGATGGTGGCCGCGGAGTATGCGAGCACGTAGAGCGCGTCGTAGGCCTCGGCGGAGCCGAAGAGTTCGGCGTCGGTCGCGGAGTAGCCCGCGTCCTTGTACCGCGTGGTGAAGGCCTGGAAGACCGGGTTCGAGCGGGCCCGGCCCGGCGTGGTGCCGGAGACCCGCTTGCGGAGCGGATCCAGGTTGCCGATGCTTTCCGACAGGCGATCGCCGACCACGCCGTCCGTCATCACGTAGAAGGGCCGGGAGGTGTGCGGTGTCCCGGCGTCTTCGTAGGCATTCTCGAGAGGGCCGAAGAGGTAGTCCACGGCCTCCGAGTAGCCGGCCATCACGACGATGTGCGGGTTGAGGGCGCGGATCTCGTTGATCACCGCGCTGCGATCCGAGGTGTCGTCGGACGCGCCGTAGTCGATGCGGACGTAGTTGCCCGCGTTCTGGGGCTGGGTGGGGCGGTAGCCGTTCAGGAGCAGCTCGCCTTCGAGCGCGATGCCGAGGTCCTTCCCGTAGGCGTCGCTGTGGTGGAGGATCGCCACCCGGAGCGGGGTCTGGTCGACCCAGGTCGCGAGGTCCCCCTCGACGTACCGCGCGATGGCCTGGGCCTGGTAGGTGTCGGGGGGCGCGGTGCGCCAGACGAGGGTCTGGTCGACGAGGTTGCTGAGGGCGACCGCCGTCGCCGAGGGCGAGATGAGGAGCGTGCCGGCCTCGACGGTCCGGGTCGCGATGTCCAGGGTGATGCCGCTGAACGCCGCCCCGATGATGGCGGGGCTGCCTACCGAGAGGAGGTGGTCGGTCGACGCGAGCGCGACGTTCGAGTCGCTCGCGTCGTCGCATCCGACGAGGACCATGGGGCGGGCGCCGGGCGCCGCGGCCTCGCGGAAGTCGTTGACGGCGACGAGGGCGGCGTTCTCGATGGGGATGCCGATGCCGCTGTCGTCGCCGCTGATGGGGCCGATGGAGCCGATGATGATGGCGTCGTTGGTCGCCGGGGTGCCCGCCAGGGGCCTGCACTGGGTCTCGTTGAGGACGAGGCTCTTGCAGGCGCGGGCGTCGCCTCCCGCGGGGGCACAGACGTAGTCGGCGCCGTACCGGTTGACGCAGTCCGAGTTGGAGGCGCAGCCGAGTTCGGCGAGCGAGACGCAGATCTTCTCCGAGGAGCAGATGGCGCCCTCGAAGGCCGCGCAGTCGCCGTTGTTCTCGCACTGCTCCGTGCCATTCTCGACGATGAGCGAGCACCCGGAGCCACCGAGCACCAGGCCGAGCGCCACCGCGGCCACCCCGAGCATCCTGCCGAACGTACGGAGGGAGGGGGCCACCCGGGCAGGCCGGGCGCGGGTCGGCGAGGGAGGCGAGGGGCGCGAGGGGCGCGAGGGAGGCGAGGGACTGAAAGATCGGGCTGGGCTCTGCGGTGCGGCGGCGATGGTCGTCATAAAAGGCACGGTTTCGGGCATCTTACTCGGAACCGGGGGTGCGGGACAGGCGTTCGCCCTGCACGACCTTGCGCAGAGCGTCAGGGGTGGTCAGCCAGTGTGTGGGTGCGCCTGACACCAGATCCTCGCGGGTGAAGGGGCCCCAGAGGGCGGCGCCGGTGTCGACGGCTGCGGCCCGCCCCGCGTGGAGATCGTGGAGGCTGTCGCCCACGAAGAGGGCGTCGTCCGGGGTGACGCCGAGCAGGGCGAGGGCCTTGTCGACGGGCTCGCGGTGGGGTTTGGGGTGGGTCACCTCGTCGCCGCAGATCATCACGGGGAAGGCGGCGTCGAGGCCGGTGGCCCTGAGGCCCATCTCCGCGAAGCGGCGGCTCTTGCTGGTGACCACGCCGAGGCGGATGCCCTGCGCCCGGAAGGCGTCGAGGGCCTCGGGGATGCCGGGGAAGGCGCGGATCATCCGGTCGTGGTGCTCCAGGTTGTGGGCGCGGTAGATGGCCAGCATGGCCTCGGTGGTGGCCGCGTCCGGGGCCCAGGTGGACATGATCTTGGCGAGGGGCGTGCCGATGCCGCGCAAGAGTTCGGCCTCCTCGCGCGGGGGCATGCCGAAGGCGGCGAGGGTGTGGTGGAAGCTGTCGAGGATGAGGCGGATCGAGTCGATCAGGGTGCCGTCGAGGTCGAAGAGGACAGTCCCGTAGGCGCGCATCCGGGGTGCGTAGCCCGCGAAACGGGCGGGGTCGAGGGGGAGAAGGCTGTTCCCCCTGGGGCGCACGCGCGGGTATAACCCGAGGTCATGAGCGATGCTTCGGTTCCCGAGCAGGTGTACGAGGCGGCCGCGGACCGGACGCTCCGGGAGCTGCAGGATCGGATCATGGACCTCACCGACGGGCCCGAGTCGGATCTCGAAGGCGGGATCCTCACCATCGAGTTCGAGGACGGCGTGAAGTTCGTGATCAACAGCCACCGGGCGGCGCGGCAGATCTGGATGGCCGCGGACAGGTCGGCCTGGCACTTCGACTACCGCCACGGCGAGGAGCGCTGGGTGGCCCCGAAGACCGGCGAGGAGCTGTGGAGCGCGGTGGACGCGGTGCTCTCGCGCAAGCTCGGGCGGCCCATCCATCTGGCGCGGTGACCATGCGTCGGCCGGGGCGGGGGCGGTGGACGTGGTGCGCGGCGCTGGCTGCGGCGCTGGCCTCCATCCCGGCGCTCCCGGCGGGGGAGGCTGCGGCGTTCTGCAGGACGACCACCTGCAAGGGGCAGGATGCCTGCAACGGCGAGGAGATCGCCGGGTGCACGCCGCTCGCGTGGAAGCGGACGTGCATCGGGTTCGCGCTGCAGGAGGACGCCTCGGAGAAGGTGCCGCTGGAGGACGCGCGCGCCTCGCTCTCCGACGCGTTCTACATCTGGCAGTCGGCCGACTGCGGAGGGGCGCCGCCGGGGCTCGCCATCCAGGACATGGGGACGGTGACCTGCGGCGAGGTCGAGTACAACTCGGAGGCGGGCAACGCGAACCTGATGGTGTTTCGCGACGGCGTGTGGCCCCACGAGGGAGGGCAGCACAACATCGCGCTCACCACGGTCAGCTACGATCCCAACACGGGAGAGCTGTACAACGCTGACATCGAGGTCAACACCGCGGGGTACGATTTCTCCGGCGAGTTCAGCTACGACCTGACCTGGGTGCTCACCCACGAGACGGGGCACTTCCTCGGCCTCGGCCACTCCGAGCCGCCCGCGATCATGCAACCGTCGTACGACCCGTCGCAGGTGGGCGGGCCGGATCTCTCGCCCGACGACGTGGCGGGCATCTGCGCGGCGTACCCGCCGGCCGATCTGGATCCGGGGCGCTGCAACCCCATCCCGAGGCACGGGTTCGCGCCGCTCTGCGGGGACGCGCAGACGCCCGGGTGCAGCGTCGCGCCGGGAGAGCAGCGCGGGTCAGGCAGTGGCCAGGCGGTGCGCGCGGTGATCGCCGGCGCGCTCGCGGTGGTGGCCGCGGTGGTGGCGCGGGCCGTGCGACGAGCCCGAACCTGAACGCCGCAGCGCGCGCCGTTGTCCGAGGCGACGGACGTCAGGGCCGAAGCGGCACTACGTGCTGGAGGGCGCAGGTGGATCGCGGGGAGTGGGGCCCCGACGGGACTCACTCCCGGCGGGGCGAGGGGGCGCGAGTCCCCTCGTGGAGACTAAAGCCCGAAGCGGATGCCGGCGCGGGTGAGGATGCCGGTCAGCGAGGCGCCGACGGTGAGGTCGATGGCGAAGGCGTTGCTCGGGTGGATGGCGAGGCCGATCTCCGGCAGGGCGAGGTAGGGGAAGAGGGTGGGGCGGTAGCCGCCGGCGAACCAGCTCGGCTCGACGTAGCCGAAGTAGTGGTCGGCGTCGTGATCGAGCTGGTTGCAGTGCAGGAAGGTGCCGGGAGGATCGTTGGGGCCGCGGCACTTGCGCCACCGGTAGGGGTCGTTCTCGGCGCCGGGCTCGGGGTAGGCCTGGGTGCGGTAGAGATCGCCGAGGAAGCTCCAGCCGATGCCGAGGCCGGCGCCGACGCGGACGTGGAAGGTGCCGCGCGCGTCGAGGGGGATGTCCCACGCGACGTGGACGGTGGCGAGGAGGGCCTGCAGATCGCTCTCCAGGATCTCGTAGTCGGTGTCGGGCGCGCCGGTGGGCTTGAACGGGGTCTCGCCGAGGCCGAAGCTCGCGTAGGCGGCGGCGACGGTGATCTCGGGGCCGGAGGTGGGGATGGTGAGCGCGAGGTTGCCGCCCGGCACGAGCATGGTGCGGCCGCCGTCGCCGAAGAAGCCGAACATGAAGGTGGGGATCACGAAGCCCTGGTAGCCGCCGCCGAGCCAGAGGGAGGGCGGGCCGCTCGGCGCGCGGGTGCGGCCGGCGGAGGCGCTGGGGGTGGGCTTCGGCGCGGGCGGGGGGAGGCGGACGAGGCGGATCTGGACGATGCGCTGCTCGCCCTCGCGCAAGGTGAGGTCCGCGCTCTGCTCGTCGAACCCCTTGGCGCGCGCGAGCACGGTGATCTTGCGGTCCGGGGGGATCTGGACGGGCTGGGTGGAGTCGCGGACGAGGCGGCCGTCGACCTCGATCTCCAGCTCCTCGTAGCGCTCCGCGATGGCGAAGGTGACGGTGGGGATCCGCTTGTCGATGGCGGCCGCCTTCTTCTTGGCCTGGCGGAGGGCCGCGTTGTCCCACCAGGGATACTTGCGCCCCGGCGTCTCGCTGGCGAGCGCGTGATACAGCTCACTCGCCCGGAGCAGATCCCCGAGCTTGGCGTGGCAGTCTGCGAGCACGAGCGCAGCGCTGGGGCGGTGACGGATTCCTTCGGACTCCTCCAGGAGAGGGACTGCCTGGACACAATCTCCCCGCTTGGCGAGCGCGATGCCCCGGCCGGCCTGTGCGTCCCCGGGGGCCGCCAAGGCGGAGCCGCCGAAGGCGAGAAACCAGGCCAACGCGGCGAAAACGGCGAGGAAGGAACGCAGGGTGGCTCATCCTAGCGCACGCGCTGGCCAGGGTGGGCGCCGCGGAGATGCTCTGGCACGGGGGGGCGCGCGGCCAGAAACGCCCGGCGAGATGCCCGGCGAGACGCCCGGCGAGGTGGGGGAGCGACGTGGGAACGGCGCGGGGTAGGGATGCGGGGGCAGGAGGTCAAGGGTGCGGGGCCAGGGGGTGCGGAGGAATGCGTGCGGGGAGGCACCGATCGGAAAAGGTCCCACCACGTCGATTTTCCTCCTTCGACGCTGGGCTGTACCCCTTGTAAGCTCCCCCGGAATGGCTTCCGGCGCAGGTTTCGAAGGACCGCACGGCCTCGGTGAAGGCCCTAGGACGCAAGGCTCGGGCGGGATCATGTCCGCGGCCGTGCGACGCACACTCAAGGCGGGGGAGATCCCGAGCACGCTGGTCGAGTGCCAGCACGCAGCCGAATGCGCGGGGTGCCCGCACATCGCGCACGACTACGCGCTGCAGCTCGAGACCAAGCGCGCACGCGTCCGCAGCGCGGTCGCGCACTACCCCTCGCTGGAGCTGCTCTACACCCAGCCCGTGATCCCCGCGGACCCCATCGTGGGTTACCGGGGCCGGGCCAAGCTCATCGTCTCGCCGACGGGCGCGATTGGCCTTTACGGGCGGACCGGTCACCACGAGGTGATCGACATCCCCGGCTGCCGGGTGCTCGCGCCCGCGCTCGCCGTGGTGACGGCGCGCCTGCGCGAGCTCATCGCCGCGCCGCCTCCCGAGGTGAAGCCGCTGCTCCTGCCCTACGATCCGACCAAGGGCGGGGTGCTGCGCGCCATCGATCTGCGCGAGGTGCACCTGCCGCAGGCCTCGCCGCTCTACAAGGAGCTCGGCGCGACGGAGGAGGATCCGGCGTACGTGCTGATCACCTTCGTGCTGCAGCGCGAGCGCGCGGTGACGCGCGAGGAGCTGCGCGAGGCGGGGCGCGCGATCCGGCCGCTCCTGCCCCGGGTGCTCGGGGTGGCCGCGAATTTCCACGACGCGGAGGCGCCGCAGATCCTCGGGCCGGAGACGATCCTGCTCGACGGCGTGTCGCACGTGCCCGACCAGATCGGGCCGACGTACCACATCGCGGCGTTCGGCTCGTTCGTGCAGGCGCACCGGCAGCAGGCGGCGCGGGTGCACGCGATCCTGCTCCGCGAGATCACCTCGCTCGAGCGCGAGGCGCCCACCTCCGACGGGAGCGAGGGCGAGCCGGGGCCGATCTCCATCACCGAGCGCAAGCCGATGCGGCTGCTCGATCTGTACGGCGGCTCGGGGGCCATCGCGCTGGCGCTCGCGCACGGCGGGCACCGGGTGCTCAGCGTGGAGTCGTTCGCGCCGGCGGCGGCGAACGCGCGCACGGCCGCGGAGGCGCAGGGCCTCGCGGGGCTGATGGAGGTGCGGACCGGGGACGTGTCCGAGGTGGTGGCGCAGCTCGCCGCCGCCGGGGAGCGCTTCCACGCGGTGGTGCTGAACCCGCCGCGGCGCGGGATCTCGCCGACGGCGCGCGAGGCGATCGCGCGGCTGGCGGCGCCGCTGATGATCTACGTCTCGTGCGATCCGGACACGCTGGCGCGCGATCTCGATCACCTGACCCGGCTCGGGTACAGCTCGACGGAGCTGACGCCGCTCGACATGATCCCCCTCACCGAGGAGGTGGAGACCATCGTCGCGCTCCGGCGCACGCCGTCACCGCAGCCGCGGGTGATCTACGACGACGACGGGGTGCTGGTGGTCGAGAAGGGCCCGCACGAGCCGGTGGGGCCGCAGCAGGAGTACCTGGGCTCCTTGCTGGCGCGCTGCGGGCGCATCCCGGGGGTGGCCGAGGTGCCCCACGTGGTGCACGCGCTCGACCCCGGCACGAGCGGCCTGTGCATGCTGGCCCGCGACGAGGAGGCGCTGGCGCGCTGGGGCGAGGCCCTGGCGACCACGGGGCGGCTCATCTACGTGGCGGCCGCGAAGGGCGTGACGCCCGGCAAGGGCGCGATCACCCGCGACCTGCGCGAGGGCAACCGGGTGTACTCGGCGCGCACGCGCTACCGCAGGCTGGCGGTGGCGTCGGGGCACTCCATCCTCCGCGTCATCCCCGACGGCGGCAGGACGCACCAGATCCGGCGGCACCTCGCGGCGATCGGGCACCCGGTGCTCGGCGACGAGCGGTACGGGCACGTGCCGACGAACCGTTACTTCGAGGAGAAGCACGGGCTCGACAGGTCCTTCGTGCACCTCGTGCGCATCGAGATCACCCACCCGCGCACCGGGGTGAAGCTGATCATCGAGTCCACGCTCCCCGGCGATCTGCGCTCGGCGCTCCAGCGCTCGACGGGGCCGTCGGTGATCCGCTTCCTGGAACAGAAGCACGCGCTCGGCGAGAACCGGGTGAGCGCCGTGTCGCCAGTCCAGGACGAGCCGGTGCCGAGCAGCAGGTACTACATCCCCGAGGAAGGGGAGCCGGTCCCGCCGTCGATCCGGGTGCCCATGCCGATCTCGATCCGGGTGCCTGATCTCGACGATTCGCCGAGAACGCTCCGACACCCGATCGTCCCGACCGGTGACGACGACTGAGCCTTCGTTGCAACATCGATCTGGTACGCTCCCGCCCGTGTCCGCGCACACGGAAGAACGCCCCCGCATCCTGGTCGTGGATGACGAGAAGGTCATCCGCGACATGCTGGCGGACTTCCTGGGCATGGAGGGGTACGAGGTCCGCACGGCCGAGGACGGCGAGGCGGCGGTCAACGAACTGGAGAGGGGTCACTACGATCTCGTGATCAGCGACCTGAAGATGCCGCGCATGGGCGGCATCGCGCTGCTTGACGAGGTCGCCAAGACCTCGCCGAGCGCGCTGACGGTGATCATGACCGGCTTCGGGACGGTGGAGACCGCGATCGACGCAATGAAGCGGGGCGCGTACGACTACGTGCTCAAGCCCTTCAAGCTCGACGAGGTGATCCACGTCGTGCAGCGCGGGATCGAGAAGAAGCGGATGCAGGCGGAGAACCTGCGGCTGCGCGAGGCGCTCTCGCTCTACAAGGTGAGCGAGGCCATCGCGGCGAGCCTCTCGCTCGATCAGGTGCTGGAGACCGTCGCCGATAGCTGCCTCAACGAGATGAAGGTCGACCTGGTCTCCACCTGGCTCGACGGCGGCGAGGGGAGCCTGGTCGAGCGGCAGCACCTCCGCGCGAGCACGCTGCCCGAGGGCTCGGCGGTGGGGAAGCTGTCGAGCGCGGCGATCCTGGAGCACCTGCGCGCGGAGGCGTCCTTGCTGGAGCAGGGCGCGCGGGGCCTCAGGCTCTTCGAGGAGGCGCCGGACCTGGCGCTCTCGTCGCTGACCGCGGTGCCGCTCCGGGTGAAGAGCCGCGTCGTGGGCTTCATCGCGGTCGCCTCGTTCACGGCGTCGAAGCGCTTCGACGAGGGGCAGCGGAAGCTGCTCAGCATCATCGGCTCGCGCGCGGCGGCGGCGATCGAGAACGCGCGGCTCTACGAGGACCTGCAGGCGACCTTCCAGCAGACCATCGAGGGCCTGGCCAAGGCGATCGACAAGATGGACCGCTACACCGCGGGGCACTCCGACCGGGTGGCGGTCTACGCGGTGATGCTGGCGAAGCAGCTCGGGATGCCGCCGCACGAGGTGGAGATCGTGCGGCAGAGCGCGCTGATGCACGACATCGGCAAGATCGGCTGCGTGCTCAACCTGAACAAGCCAGGGAAGCTGACCAACGACGAGTACGAGGTGTTCAAGCGGCACCCGATCTACGGCCGCGACATCCTCGACCCCATCAAGTTCCTGCACCCGCTCATCCCCGGGGTGCACCTGCACCATGAGCGCTGGGACGGGCGGGGCTACCCGCTCCGCATGCGCGGCAATGAGATCCCGCTCATCGCCCGGATCATCGCCGTCGCCGACACCTACGACGCGATGACCAGCGACCGGTCCTACCGGCGCGCGCTGCCCCACGAGGTGGCCATCGCGGAGATCGAGCGCTGCTCCGGGAGCCAGTTCGACCCGGACCTCTCGGGATCGTTCACGGGCTTCATCGAGGAGTGGCGTGAGGACCAGCGGTCGCAGGGCCGCAAGGTGCCCGAGTGACCGAGGCTCCGGAACGGGCGGTGTCTCCGGAACGGGCGGCGCGGGTCGCGCGGGCAGTATGGCTCGGTCGTCGCCGCTACGGGGTGATGCACGCGCTGCAAGAGAAGCTCGTGGAGGCGCGCGCCAGCGAGCAGGTCGGCGACGTGATCCTGCTCCTGGAGCACGCGCCGGTGATCACCCTGGGGCGCAAGGCCGATCCGGACAACGTGCTGTTCTCCGCGGAGGCGCTCGCGGCGCGCGGGGTGGACCTGGAGGTGACCGCGCGCGGGGGCGACGTGACCTTCCACGGCCCCGGACAGCTCGTGGGCTACCCGATCCTGGACCTGAAGCCCGATCGCTGCGACGTGCGCCGCTACGTGCGTTCGCTCTCCGAGGTGATGATCCTCATCGCCCGCGAGCACGGCGTGGAGAGCGGCGTGGTCGACGGGATGATCGGGGTGTGGGCTGACCGGGAGAAGCCGGGGGAGTGGGCGGGGGCGCCGTGGTCGCACGAGCTGGCGAAGCTCGGGGCGATCGGGGTGCGGCTGTCGCGCTGGGTGACGATGCACGGCTTCGCGCTGAACGCGGAGGTGGATCTGAATGCGTTCCGGCTCATCGTGCCGTGCGGGATCCGCGATCACGGGGTGACGTCGCTGCGCGATCTGACCGGGAAGGCGCCCTCGGTGCGGGAGCTGGCCATGGCGAGCGCGCCGCACCTGGCGCGAGGGCTCGACTGGGAAGTCAGCCCGGTGGAAGACCTGTCCGAGGTGGCCGACCTGGAGAAGGCGCTGCTCGGCGCGTCGGCGCGCGCGCCGGATCCGACGCTCGACGCGCGGCCCTGACGCATCGCGGCGCGTCTTGCCGATCTTTCCGTGACGGATGAGCCATGGCACTCTTCCGTGGTGGGCAAGTCCAGTGCGCCGCCCCCTGATCTGGTGCTCGCAGAAGCGCTGCCCGACGGACGCTGTCCGCGCTGCGGCGGCGTGGGTGGGCCCCCCCGGCGGCGGTCCAATCCCTTCCTGCGGACGCGGTTGACCGAGCACGTCGTCTGCGTGGACTGCGGGCTGGATTTCCAGGGGCCTCTGCGCGACGGCAACGCCCCTTGGGGGAGCTGAGAGCCGATCTCCCCAGCGCGGACCGCGCAGGTGGGCCAGGCTCCAAGGGGCGTACGGGGAAGCGCTGCCAGAGGCGCCGGTAGCACCGTTTCCAGCGACTGTGCTACGGATACGCCGCATGAGCCTCGTCGCGGCATCCCTCCTCGGCCTGGGTATCGGCGCACGGCACGCGCTGGAGGCCGATCATCTGGCCGCCGTCTGCAATTTCGTGTCGCGCGGGGGCGGGGTGCTGGGCGCCGCAAAGACGGGTGCGCTCTGGGGGCTCGGGCACTCGCTGGTGATCGTGGTGGCCGGAGGCGCGCTGGTGGCGACGGGAGCCCACGTGCCCGAGTCGCTGGCGATGCTGCTCGACATGGCCGTGGCCGTGATGCTGGTGGGCCTGGGCGCGGCGACGCTGTTCGCCTACCAGCGGGCGCGCAAGGCAGCGGCGGCGGCGCGCGCGGCGCAAGGGGCACGCGAGGGACACGACGAGGACGAGAGGCACGAAGGACACGCGGGACACGCGGGACACGCGGGAGACGCAGCGCAGGAGGGACATCAGCCTCCGGGGCGGCGGCCGCTGGCCGTGGGGCTGGTGCACGGGGCGTCGGGTACGGCGGCGATCCCGCTGCTCGTGGCGACGACCATCCCGGGGCGCTCGGAAGCGCTGGTGTTCGTGGTGGTGTTCGGGATCGTGTCGCTGCTGGTGATGGCCGCCGTGGCCGCGCTGGTGGCGCTGCCGCTGCGGTCCATGGCGCGGCGCTCTCCCGAGCAGGTGCGCGTGCTCCAGGCGCTGGCCGGCGCGGCGTCGATCGCCGCCGGGCTGGTGGTGGCGTGGTCGACGCTGGGCCCCGAAGCATGAGATGAGGCACGGGGGCGAGGCGGGGAGGCGGGGAGGCGGCGACCAACCGGCAGAACGAGGGGCTGCACGTTGCGGCGCTTTTGCTCTCGGGGTGAGGTCGGGTAGAACCGGGCCCGGTGGTGAAGGCCGCTCTGCGCCGCGTTGCTTCGTTCGTGCCTGGCCGGCGTGCGCTCGGGGTGGGGGCGCTCGTGGTCGGGGTGCTGGGCGCCGGGATCGTTCTCGGGCCGAAGGGGATGGTGGGGATCGGGCGGGAGAAGGCTTCGTCGTGCCTCGCGGCGGTGGAGGCGCCGCGGGGAGCCGCGCTGCCGGCGTGCGGGGAGGAGATGCGGTGGTTCTCGTTGCCGTCGCGGCTGCCGTGGTCGTTCGAGGAAGGCAGCCTCCTCGGGGAGGAGCTGCAGGCGCGGGTGGCGCTCGCGGCGTACATGGACGCGGCGGTGGGGCGGCCGGATCGGGGGGCGCTCGATGAGGCGTCGGGGGGCCTGCAGAACGCGGAGCGGCTGGTGTCGGCAGGCTCGCAGCGGCTGCGCTTCGAGGAGCTGGGGACGACGGCGCCGGTGCCGAAGCTCGGTCGGGAGGCGATCCAGATCGGGGACCGGCGGACGCTGATGCAGCTCGGGGAGCAGTGGGGGGAGTGGCACGTGCGGGTGGCGGCGCTCCGGGCAGCGCTTCAGGAGGGGGATCTGACGCGCGCCGGAGCGCTCGCGGCGCGCTACGCGGAGTTCGATCCGCGCGACGAGGATCTGCGCGGGGCCGTGGCGTCGGTGCTGTGTCTCGGGGACGGGGCGAAGCGCGGGATGGAGATGCTCACGCTGACGCAGGGAGACCGGGCGGCGCGGCGGTACGCGGGGATGGCGCGCGACTGGGGCGACGTGCGGGCGCTGATGGTGGCGTGCGCGGCGCGGGCAGGGGTGGAGCCGCCGCCGCGGCCAGAGAAGGTGGAGGCGGGGGAAGACCACCGGGACGAGGTGCGGATCGCGCTGGCGCTGCGGCTGGCGGCGGGGAGGGGGGACGGGGGGA